>NZ_VOHD01000006.1 GCF_007859395.1 Planomicrobium sp. CPCC 101110
GAAATTATGGTCATTGGCGGAGAAGAAGTTTTCCGGTCGGTTTTGCCGCGTGCGGACCGCCTTTATATCACAATGATCAAAAAACCGTTCGAGGGGGACACTTTCTTCCCCGAGTATGGAACCGAATGGCAAGCGGTGTCGGAATCCGAAGAATTGGTTTCAAATGGAATTCCTTTTTCGTATTTGATCTATGAACGGTCCCATAAAGAAAATGGCCGTTAGACGAAAAACAGATCTGAAAAGGTCTGTTTTTTATAGGATTTACAGAAAAGCACATATCGTTTGCGGCATATATCAATAATTTTTACAATAGGATTAAAGATAAAAGGAAGTGAAGAAATGCCGAAGATTCACATTGTGACAGACTCTACAGCAGATTTGAAAGATGACATCATCAGCAAATACAATTTGCATGTTGTTCCGCTGACGATACAAATAGAAGGGAAAACTTATTTGGACCGTGTGGACTTGGAGCCGGAATCCTTTTTGCAATTGATGGAGAAGTCTCCGGAGTTGCCGAAAAGTTCCCAGCCTGCACCTGGCGTATTCAAAAACCTATATGACAAGCTTGGCGGAAATGGAGATAAAATCATATCAATCCATATGACTGGCGGTATGAGCGGCACTGTCGAATCGGCACGCACCGCTGCGGAGCTGTCGGATTCGGATGTTACTGTAATCGATTCCCGTTATATTACCCATGCACTAGGTTTCCAAGTGATAGAAGCTGCTGAAATGGCGATGGAGGGAAAATCGGTGGAGGAAATCACTGCCCGGATTGAAAAGATCCGGCAGCATACAAAGCTGTATGTAGTGGTGGATACGCTCGACAACCTTGTGAAAGGCGGCCGTATCGGGAAAGGCCGGGCCATGGTTGGTTCTTTCCTGAAGATCAAGCCGATTGCTTCGCTTGACGACGGGGAATACACGCCTGTCGCTAAGGCGAGAAGCCATAAACAGGCAGTGCAGTATTTGATGCACGATATAAAGGAGAAAACAGCAGGCAAAACGGTCAAAGGCATCGGCATTGCCCATGCCGGCGGACAGGCAATGGCAGAGCCGCTTCGCCAGCAGCTCCTAGAAGCGGGATACTCCAACATAAAGTATGATTTTACGACGCCGGTCATCTCCACTCATACAGGGGTTGGCGCTGTCGGTTTTATGTATTACACGGATTGATGTCCAAAAGGGGAGAATGATGTGAAACGCATCCTGTTTATCTTAATAGCAGTCATGGTTTTCTTGGCGGGATGCAATTCACCTTTCATTTTCGGAAATGAAGAAGCGGAACCGAGAATTCCATCTGCTTTTTCGGCTTATACAGTTCCGCCCAACTTTGTGCCACAGGCATTGCTTGTGACAGCTATCGGGGATTCGTTGTCACAGGGAGTCGGAGATGAAAAAAACATCGGCGGCTATGTCGGCAGGCTGACCCAGGAAATGAGGGAATGGCCCGGCGTACAGGGAGCGGTCGTGGAAAACACGGCCAAGCGCGGCCGGCGCAGCGACCAATTGCTCGCAATGTTCCAGCAAGGGGAATTGACGGGGCCGGTAGCGCAAGCGGATTACGTGGTGATGACGATTGGCGGAAATGATGTGATGCGGATTGTGAAACGCGATTTGTTTTCGTTGACCGTTGAAGCTTTCAAAGACGAATTGATCCTATACGAAAATCGGTATCGAACAATTTTCTCATCCATCCGCTCCATCAATCCCACTGTCCCGGTTATCGTATTAGGCATCTACAACCCATTTTCTTTGATTACCCGGGACGTCAAGGAATTTGAGGAAATCATTGCAGAGTACAACAGTTCAATGCAAGAAGTGGCCGAAACCGATCCGCAAGCGTGTTTTGTACCCGTCAACGATTTGTTTATGGGCAACGATAATTTGGTTTATCATACTGATTTTTTTCATCCGAACAGCAAAGGTTATGATTTGATGGCAGAACGCATTTTTGAACGCATGGAAGAATGCGGATTCAGCTTCCAAGAGTAGGGAGGGGGTGTAAGCGAGTGAAAAAATGGCAAATCGCTTTTTTCGCACTGCTTGCAATAAACATAGTAGCGATAGTTGGGTTCTTTCTGTACGTAACGACTCCGGCCACTGATTACAGTGCGTTCGAGGCTGTCAAGAGAGACCAGATTGAAGGGAATTCTCTCATGGTCCGCACGACAAAAGCGGATTTTGAAGGGATCGCCAATACGTATATCCGAAAAGAAATGGCAGATTCACCAGTGCCGTTAACGCTGACTTTGAATGGCGAAGTGAACCTTTCCACGGAGTTGGTGGTGTTTTCACAAGCTTTGCCGATATTGATGAAATTCGAACCCCATGTGCAAGAAGATGGGAATTTGTTGCTTGAGCAGCGATCAGTGGAAATCGGAATGCTGGATATTCCACCCGAATCTGCGTTAAAGTTGTTAAGAGATTCAGTTGAGCTTCCCGATTTTATGGAAGTGAATCCAGGAGAAAAACAAGTATTGCTGAAATTGACGGAAATACCGTTGGAAGACGGCATTTCAGTGAGAGCCTCTTCTTTTGATCTGGAAGAAGATGATATCCGCCTTGAAGTGACCGTCCGGCCATAAAGATGGGAGTGGGAGCATGAAGACTGAAAAAGCTACATTTGCCGGAGGATGTTTTTGGTGCATGGTCAAACCTTTCGATACGCTTCCGGGAATTGAAGAAGTGGTAAGCGGCTATACGGGAGGCGATTTGCAGAACCCGACCTATGAGCAAGTCTGTTCGAACGCGACAGGGCACGTAGAAGCTGTCCAAATCACGTTCCAGCCTGACGTTTTTCCTTATGAGAAACTGCTGGATGTGTTTTGGACACAAATCGATCCAACGGATGCCGGCGGACAGTTTTTTGACCGCGGAGCTTCTTATCAGACGGCAATTTTCTACCATACTGAAGAACAGCGTATAGCGGCAGAAAAATCCAGGCAGGAATTGGACAATTCCGGCAAGTTTTCAAAGCCGGTGGCTACGCAGATTCTGGAAGCCAAGCCGTTCTATTTGGCAGAGGAATACCATCAGGATTACTATAAGAAAAACCCGGCTCATTATAACCGTTATTCTGTCGGTTCCGGTCGAGCCGGATTTATCGAAAAGAATTGGGGCGTGGGACAATGAAAGACGAATTGAAAGCAAAATTGACGCCGATGCAGTATCACGTTACACAGGAGAATGGTACAGAACCTCCATTCCGCAACGAGTATGACCAGCATTTTGAAGAAGGCATCTACGTGGATATCGTATCCGGAAAGCCGCTTTTCAGCTCTAAAGACAAATTCGACTCGCATTGCGGCTGGCCGAGTTTTGCAAAGCCGCTGGAAAGTGAAGAAATCAAAGAAAACTTTGATACAAGCCATGGCATGAGGCGCACAGAGGTCCGGTCGGCAACCGCTGATTCCCATTTGGGGCATTTGTTCCCGGACGGCCCGTCATCACTTGGCGGACTCCGCTATTGCATCAATTCTGCAGCGCTCCGTTTCGTGCCGAAAGACCAATTGGATGCAGAAGGTTTGTCCGAATACAAACAATTGTTTGAGTGATGGAAACCCGGACCAGAGTCCGGGTTTTTTGTTCGCCGATTAAGAAAGGAGATTGCTATGGACCGTTCATTTTACCATTTCGCTTTGAATTATCGCGGCAAGATCAATCCCGATGATTTTTCGCGTTTTGCGGATGCAATGTTTATGGACCCAAGTTTCCCGAAAGCATCACAGGATTTTGAAAAACTGTCGCGGTACATTGAAGAAAAAGCCCATCCGGTCATGAGGGCTTCGACGTTCGACCAAATATGGGAAGACTATTCTGGCCAATAGGGCTAGTCATTGCACTCCGGTTGAAAAACCAGTATGATTATACCGACTATATTAAAGTGAGGTTTTTTAAATGAGTGTTCATATCAATGCAAAACAAGGCGATATTGCAGATACAATCTTATTGCCAGGAGATCCGCTTCGCGCAAAATACATCGCGGAAACATTTTTGGAAGATGTGACGTGCTATAACGAAGTGCGCAATATGTTCGGCTATACGGGTACATATAAAGGAAAACGCATTTCTGTTCAAGGAACCGGCATGGGCGTACCATCCATTTCTATTTATGTAACAGAATTGATGCAGGAATACGGTGTCCAAAAATTGATCCGTGTCGGCACATGCGGCTCTATCCACAAAGATGTGAAATTGCGTGATGTCATTATCGCTCAAAGCGCCTCTACAAACTCAAAAATGAACGAACTTATTTTCAATGGCATTTCTTACGCACCGACAGCGAATTTCGATTTGCTTCTGAAAGCCTACAATGCAGGGGTTGAAAAAGGATTGAACTTGCGTGTCGGAAATGTTTTCACTGAAGATGTATTCTATAACGAATTTGCAGAACATGAAAAATGGGCACAATATGGTGTTCTTGGCTTGGAAATGGAATCAGCAGCCCTTTATACGCTGGCTGCGAAATTCGGACGCCAAGCATTGGCCATTTTGACAGTCAGCGACCATCTGTTGACTGGTGAAGTAACGACTGCCGAAGAACGCCAGACGACGTTCAACGACATGATCGTAGTTGCTTTGGACGCTGCAATTCAAGAATAAGGGAAAAGACTGCTTAGCCAGTCTTTTTCTTTTAAGGCTTTGGAAATGGGATTTTAGCAAGAACAAGCAAGGCAATAATGAAAGTGGTGAAGAAAATGGACGAAAAGCGTCCTGATGAAAATCAGGAACAAATCCCTCCTGTTGAAGAAACTCCGTCTCATTTTATCCGGATGAAGACTTTCTCATTTATCATGCTCGTCTTTACAGTGATATTGCTGACGGCCGGGGTAACGATTTTTGCGTTGACTTTCGGCGATGATAAAGCGGTCCAGGTGAATTCGCCTGAACGGCAAGAGTTTCAAAAGCTATATGCGGCATATGACCAGATTGAAAGCGAATATTACGAAGAAGTTGAAAGCGATACATTGGTCAATGGCGCAATCAACGGCATGATCGAGGCCCTCGGAGATCCTTATTCCGATTACATGAACGAAGAGGAAGCGGCCCAGTTTACAGAAGGCATTTCTTCCAGCTTTGAAGGAATCGGAGCGGAAGTGCAAGAGCGCAGCGGCTATGTGGCTGTCGTGTCTCCAATCAAAAACTCACCTGCTGAAAAAGCGGGGATCTTGCCGAATGACTTGATTCTTGAAGTGGATGGAAAGAGCATTCAAGGCTTCAGTTCTTCCGAAGCGGTTATGCTAATCCGGGGGGAAAAAGGCACGAAGGTCACTTTGACCATCCGGCGCGGAGAAAACTCAGAACCGATCGAAATTGAAATTGTCCGTGACGAAATTCCGATAGAAACGGTTTATTCCGAAATGGGCGATGACAAGGTCGCGCATATTCAAATCACCAGCTTTGCGGAAAAGACATACGATGAGCTGCTTGCGGCAATCGAGGATTTGGAAAAACAGGGCATGAAAGCGATGGTCCTGGACGTCCGCCAAAACCCGGGAGGCTTGCTGACTTCTGCACTGGACATTTCCAATCTGTTTGTGGAAGAAGGGAAGACCTTGTTCGAAGTGCAGGCAAAAGGCCAGGAACCGGAAATTTATACAGCTACTTCTGATACAAAAGTGGAAGTTCCGGTGACGCTGCTGATCGACGGCGGAAGCGCCTCTGCGGCGGAAATTTTGGCAGGTGCAGTCAGCGAATCAGGAGATGTCCAACTGATCGGAGAAAAAACTTTCGGCAAAGGGACTGTGCAAACAGCGAACAATATGTCGGATGGATCCAATCTGAAATTCACGACTGCCAAATGGCTGACTCCTGATGGAAACTGGATCCATGAAAAAGGCATCGAACCTGATGTGAAAGTGGAATATCCTGAATATGCATCATTGCCTGTGCTGGATCCGAGTGTCGAATTGAAAGATGGCACAATATCGGAACAAGTGCGCACAGCAGAAAAAATGCTGGAAGCGCTGGGCTATGAAGTTGGAGAAGTTGATGGGGTCTTTGAAGAGGAAATGGAAACGGCCGTCAAGGCTTTCCAAGAAGACAAAGAATTAGAAGCGGATGGCGTTTTAACAGGCGACAGCACGTATGCGGTTATGACAGCCCTCCGCGAAAAAATTGAAAAAGATGATCCGATGCTGCAGGAAGCGCAAGAGATCATCTTGAAAGAAGCGGAATAACACAAGCTTCAATCAGCAATAGTGAAGAAAGCGAAAAGGCCCGCATTTGCGGGCCTTTTCTTAGCCTGAACAGCAAAGGATGATTGGATGATTGACGTTTACTTGTTCAGCGGCTTTTTAGGAAGCGGCAAAACGACCTTATTGAAACATATGATTCAACAAGTGAAGGACCAAGGATTAAAACCGGCTGTTTTTATGAATGAGCTGGGGCAAATGAATTTCGATTCGGATGCAGTGGAGGACGGGGTGCCGCTAAAAGAGCTTCTTGACGGCTGTATATGCTGCTCGGGGTCGGAAAAGTCGGAAGCCCAGATCCAGACATTGCTTGCCGAGGAGACATTCGATGTCTTACTGATCGAGACGACGGGGGCCGCTCACCCTGTTGAAGCCCTGGATGCTGTTTTTTCTCCGCTTTTTGCGGACCGATTGAATTTCAAAGGCATTGTCACCGTCGCCGACAGCAAACGCTGGATGAGCCGGGATGAATTGTCCCCGCAAATCCGTTCCCTGTTTCTGGAGCAAATCCGCCATGCCGATCTGATTCTGGCAAACAAATCGGATTTGCTGACGGAAGGTGAACAAGCGAAAACGGTGTTTGAGCTTCAATCGCTGAACCCCACTGCCCAAATCATCCAGACGGTCCACTCGAAAGTGCCTTTCAAACAATTGGAAAAGACTGCGGCGAAAAAATCCGGTGAGGCCGTAAAAGCGCCGGTGGCGAAATTGAACCTGGATACCAAAGTATTGCGTTTCCAGTCAGGCGTTAAAAGGGAGCGTTTTGAAGAATGGCTGCGTGCGCTTCCGGAAACCGTCTACCGCATCAAGGGATATGTGCCATTGGACGGGGACAAATACCCCCACGCTTTCCAATATGCATACGGCATGGCCCAGTGGCTGCCTGAATATATGAAGATGCAGCCGCAAATTGTCGTCATCGGGGAAGGGCTGGAAGGGGTGGAGCTGCCATGATCGAAGCGTTCAAAAAGCTGTGGCCGCAGCGAGCGGCTGTGGATGGGATCCGCAGCATGGAAGAACTCGAAAGGTATGTGAGAGTTGAATTGAACGACGAATTGACGCACCCGCGGGTAAGGAAAACCAAGGAAGAAAAACTCGGGCTGGCGCTGGAGCGGATCAGGCAATCGGACTTGGCCGATGACGAGAAAAAAGAATTGGCTGAACTATATAAAAAGATTGCGGCTCATTGAGCCGCAATCTTTTTTTGTATAGTGATGAGGCGGATGGATAAAGTGACCGCGCCGGCTGTAAGGCCAGCGATGAGCCCGATCCAGAAGCCGAACGCTCCGAAGCCGGTGAATCCGGCAAGCAGGTAGCCTACAGGCAATCCGATGACCCAATAAGAGATCAAGGCCATTATGAAAGTGATGTTCACATCTTTGTAGCCGCGCAGAGCCCCTTGGACCGGAGCTTGGATGGCGTCCGACAGCTGGAAAAGCGCCGCGAAGACCAAGAATTGCACGGCAAGTTCAATGACAGCAGGATCATTCGAATACAGGCCGGCAATATGTTCGCGCATGAAAAACAGGATGCAGGCAGAGATGAAACTGAATGCGACCGCTGCACCGACACCCAGCCAACTGTACTGTTTTGCGTCGCGGTAGCGTCTGGCGCCGACTTCAAATCCTACTAGAATGGTTGCGCCCATCGAAATGCTGAGCGGCAGCATGTATAAGAGCGACGTGAAGTTGATGGCAATCTGGTGGGCGGCGATGGTGATAGTCCCGTATGTGCTCATCATCAGCGTGACGGCAGAAAAGATGCTGGTCTCGGCAAATATCGAAATGCCGATCGGGACGCCAATACGGCTGATTTCGCCGATTTTTGATAAGGAAGGTTTTGGCCAGCCTTTGAAGATAGCAAAAGACGCAAACGGTTTTTTCGTGCGGATGATCCATACCGTTATAAACAAAACCAGCCAATAAGTGATGGCTGAAGCGTAACCGGCACCCGCGCCGCCGAGTTCAGGGAAGCCGAAATTCCCGAAGATCAGCAAGTAGTTGAAGAAGACGTTGATCGGAGCGGAAATGAGCGATATGAACATTGTGATGCGGGTTGAACCAAGAGCGTCCATATAAGAACGCAAAGCGTTGTATGCAAACAACGGAATCAGGCCGAGGCTCATCGCTAAAATATACTCGGTCGCCACATCAGCGACTGCAGGCTCCAGCTCCATAAATCCAAGCAGAAAACCAATGCCGAATACGAAAAAGAAAAATACGGCGATGGCGAGCAGGAGCGCCAGATAAATCCCTTGCTGGACTGTATCTTTTACTCGATCTTTTTTCTTAGCGCCCATCAATTGTGCTACAATTGGAGTGATGGACATCAAAATGCCGGCAAGGCCGATGTAGACGGGAACCCAAAAAGACGAACCGATGGAAACTCCGGCGAGATCGTCGGTTCCGTAGCGTGCGGTCATGTAAATGTCAAAAAAGGTCACCAAATACATTGCCACTTGGGTAACTAAAATAGGGAAAACGATTTTCAATAATAATTTCATTTTCTTTTTTTTTGTTTCGGTTTCGTACATGTTTCATCCTCCAATATCCCTTTAAACAACAAAAACAAGTATAGCATAGAAAATATCGCTTTAAAGCGGCTGGTAAAAGTGAATATATACATGAGAGAGTAGGACAGTACATGAATAAAAGAACCATTCTGTTGACCGGAGGCGGTACCGCTGGGCACGTATCGTTGAACCAGGCGCTGATTCCGGAATTGAAGAACATGAATTACAATGTCGAATATATCGGCTCGAAAGGCGGCATAGAATACGAGATCATTTCAGAGGCGTTTCCTGATGTGAAATACCATGCCATCCCGAGCGGCAAGCTGCGCCGCTACTTCTCGATGAAAAACTTCACGGATCCTTTCCGTGTAGGGGCAGGGTTGATGCAGGCGCTGAACATCATCCGCAAAACAAAACCTGCCGCCATTTTTTCAAAAGGCGGTTTTGTATCGGTTCCAGTTGCGATGGCAGGCAAACTGATGTCGGTTCCGGTCATCATCCATGAATCGGATGTGACGCCGGGGCTGGCCAATAAAATCGCAATGCCGTTTGCTGACCATATCTTCACGGTTTTCAAAGAAACGATGAAATATGTTCCGGCTGAAAAATCCACGTGCACAGGATCAGTCATCCGAAGCGAGCTTATGGACGGATCTGCTGCCAAAGGCAAAGAGATTTGCAGCTTTGAAAACGACATGCCTGTATTAATGGTTATGGGCGGCAGCCAAGGTTCTGCTGTCATCAACGATGCAATCCGGGCAAACCTTCCCGAATTGAGCGGGCAATTCAACATTATCCATTTATGCGGCAAAGGCAATTTTGATGAAGCACTGCGCAGCAAAGAGAATTATTGCCAGTTCGAGTATGTTACTGATGAACTTTCCCATTTGCTTCACATGACAGATTTTGTGGTTTCCCGGGCGGGTTCAAACTCGATTTTCGAGTTTCTTGCATTAAAAAAACCGATGCTGCTGATTCCGCTTTCGAAACTCAAAAGCCGGGGGGATCAGCTGTTGAATGCGGAATTGTTCCGCCGGCAGGGCTTTGCCCATGTGATTGAAGAAGAGGATTTAACACCGGAAAGTTTTATGAAGGCTATGGATCAGCTGCGTGCTGATGAAGAACTTCTGGTAGAGAATATGATCGGCGCGGAACCGCCGAAAACGGCATATGAAATGGCCAAATTGGTGGCGGCCCATACAAAAAAACGGTAAATCCGATATAAGAGGTGACAATGATGGAAATAACTTTACAGAAAGTTCATGGTTCGATGAACACATTTTATATGGTCGACGGGCCAGAACGCGATGATTATGACCAGCTGGCACTGCAGTTGGCAGCAATTGATCCGGATATTGATGGATTGCTTGTCGTTTTGCCCGCAGCTGATGCGGATGCCAAGATGCGCGTCTTCAACCGGGACGGTTCCGAAGCGTCCATGTGCGGCAACGGGCTTCGCTGTGTGGCAAGGTATGTTTGTGAGCGGGACGGAATTGAAGAAGGAGTCATCGAGACGATGAAAGCTCCGCTTCAAGTGAAAAAGGAAAAAACTTTGATGGACGGCATTGCGAGATATTCAGTTGAAATTTCGCCGGTTTCGTTCAAACTGGCAGATTTGCCGATGGAATATGAAGGCAACGAGGAGTGGCTCCTCAAGCCATTGCCGTTCATTTCTGAGGACATCGTCTATTCGGCAGTAGCTGTACCGAATCCGCATCTGATCGGCATTGTGCCGGCAGCATACCAAGCCGACCAAAGCCACCAGCAGAAATGGGCTGAACGGTTTAACGGCCCCAATGAACATTTTTCGGATGGCGTCAATGTCAGCTACGTCACCAAAGTCAAAGAAGGAATTTTTGTGCGGACTTTCGAGCGCGGTGTCGGTTTCACCAACGCCTGCGGGACTGCAATGACGGCTTCCGCTTTGATCAGCTGCATGGCGGGGCTTGTGCCATATGGCAATGTCTACGTTTATAATCCAGGCGGCATGGTCCAGTGCCAAGTTGAGAAAAATGAAGAAGAGATCAAACTTCTGCTGACTGGCAATGCGACCGTTTTATCCGTCCATCAATTCCTTTGGGAAGAAAAAGTGGACGACAGCACCTTCAAGTCAGTGGAAGAACTTGATGAACAGGCGCTGTACGAGAAGTTTATCGAACAGACTTCTTCTGTGTCCGGCCAATTTGTGCAGTAGCAAAGGGGCAGCAGGCGGCTTTGCCGTATTGGAACCCCAGTAATGCGGGTTCTTATCAAGCAGGCCGCTGCAAATTTTGGATGGGCGCCACTTCCAAGCTTGGGCAGAAGAGATTGCATGAAATTCAGCGGATATTGCGTTGAAGAGTGTAAATGGAGCAGTGTTTCCGGAAATGGAACGGGCAAAAAGCGTCAAAAGCGATGTGTGTGAATATTTTCACGAAAAAGGTTTGTTTTTTTTCAGGGAAGTAGTAAGATTGATAGGGAAATTCGTTCTTCATTGTAGAAGCGCCTTCTGCTTTATGTCTAGCGGAATGCGTGATAAAATATAGAGGACTCAGTATAGTACAAGTAAATGCCAGTAGGCAAATAGTTGGAGGTTTTTTTATGTCTAGCAAGTTTACAGATGCAAACTCCCCATGGAGTTCCATTACTGGCCCCAACCTTGGATATGTAATGGAAATGTATGACATTTTTCAGGAATCTCCGGAAGCAATCGACCCGGAATTTGCTGAGCTTTTCAGACAGTATGGATCACCCCTTGAAATAGTTGAACAACCGGCAGCTGCAGCGCCTTCAGCGACTGCTGATGTGTCTGCAGACAAATTCGGAAAAGTGCTGGCAGCGGTTCAATTGGCAGATGCCATCCGCGCGCACGGCCATCTTGCTTCGAATATCTATCCATTGAACGACCGGCCGAAAGACGCTTCACGTTTAGAGCCATCTGCATATGGATTGACAGAACAGGACTTGAAAGAAGTGCCTGTTTCACTTTTGTTGCCTGATGCACCAAGCTCGGTCAAAGACGGTTTAGAAGCTATCACGTATTTGCGTTCTCTTTATACCGATAAAGTTGCATATGAATTTTCACATATCGTACAGCCGCAGGAACGCAGCTGGATCCAATCGAAAATCGAATCAGGCCAAGTCAAGCTGCCGCTTTCAGCGGAAAAGAAGAAAGAACTCTTAAACCTGCTGACGCATGTCGAAGGCTTTGAGAAATTCATCCACCGCACATTCGTCGGCCAAAAACGCTTTTCTATCGAAGGGCTCGATACTTTGGTGGTATTGATGGATGAACTTGTCCGTTTGTCCGAATCAAAAGAAAACATCATGATCGGGATGGCGCATCGCGGTCGTTTAAATGTGCTTACACATGTATTGAACAAACCGTATGAGATGATGTTCGCCGGATTCGCCCATGTAGGCGACGAAGCATTTCTGCCGGAAGACGGCTCGCTGAAAATCACAAAAGGCTGGTTTGGCGATGTGAAGTACCATATGGGTGCAGCGTACACTTCGCCTGCCGGCCCTACCATTAAACTTGCATACAACCCTTCCCACCTGGAAGTTGTCAGCCCGGTTGTCGCGGGGCAAACGCGTGCGGCACAAGAGCTGACAAACCAAAAAGGCAAGCCTGCCATCGATTCGAAAAAAGCATATGCGATTCTTGTGCATGGTGATGCTGCATTCCCGGGACAGGGCGTTGTAACGGAAACCTTGAACTTCAGCCGCATTCCGGGATATCAGACCGGCGGATCCATCCACGTGATCGCCAACAACCTGATCGGATTTACGACTGAGCAATACGACTCGAGATCCACCCACTATTCTTCAGATCCAGCGAAAGGCTATGAAATTCCGGTTATCCATGTGAACGCGGACGATCCGGAAGCGGTAGTAGCAGTTGCGCGTCTGGCATTTGAATACCGTGAAAAATTCGGCAAGGACATTTTGATCGACTTGATCGGCTACCGCCGCTACGGCCATAATGAAATGGACGAGCCTTTGGTCACGAACCCGTTGATGTACCACGGCATCCATAAGCACCCGACCGTGCGCGAATTGTATGGCCGCCAATTGACAGGCGAGAACATCTTAGCTGAAGATGATGTTAAAAAACTTGATGCGGATACGCAAAAAGAAATGCAGGAAGCGTATGACCGAGTGAAGGAAAATAGCTCGCATGACGCCAACAACCAAATTCCAGAAGCAGTATTGAACGGCTTCCCTGAAGTTCCAACAGGCATAGACAAAGCCGTTTTAACAAAACTGAACGAAGAGTTGCTTTCATGGCCGGCCGATTTCAGCGTGTTCTCGAAATTGGCGCGTATTTTGAAACGCCGGGAAGAACCGTTTACCGGCAAAGGGAAAATTGACTGGGCGCATGCTGAAGTATTAGCGTTCGGCTCGATCCTCCAAGAAGGAAATCCGATCCGCCTTACCGGACAAGATGCACAGCGCGGTACTTTCGCTCATCGCCATCTTGTGCTGCATGATGACAAAACAGGGGCTGAACTTGTTCCGCTTCACCATATCTCAGACGCAAAAGCCTCATTCGTCGTCTACAACAGCCCGCTTAGCGAAGCCGCAATTCTTGGTTATGAGTACGGCTATAATGTGGAAAACGAAAAAGCGCTCGTTGTTTGGGAAGCGCAATATGGCGACTTCGCGAACATGGCGCAAATGATGTTTGACCAGTTTATTTCTGCAAGCCATGCAAAATGGGGCCAGAAATCCGGTTTGGTTATGCTCCTGCCGCATGCATACGAAGGGCAAGGGCCAGAGCACTCGAGCGCCCGGTTGGAAAGATTCCTGCAAATGGGCGGCGAAAACAACTGGACTGTGGCCAACCTTTCCAGCGCGGCAAACTATTTCCACATCATGCGCAGACAAGCGAAGATGCTTGGGGAAGATTCAATCCGCCCGCTGATTATCGTGACGCCGAAATCCTTGCTTCGCCATCCTCTAGTGGGGGCGGAAGTTGACGATTTGGCCCAAGGACATTTCCAGACTGTTATCGAACAGCCGGGAATGGGCCAAGAAGCGGAGAAAGTGGAGCGCATCCTTTTCGCAAGCGGGAAAATGGCGATCGATTTGGCTGAGCGCGTAAAAGATGGAGCTGGTTTTGAGTGGGCGCATATCGTCCGCGTCGAGCAGCTGTATCCTTTCCCGGCTGAAAAAATCCAGGCGATCGTGGATCGTTATCCTAACGCCAAAGAACTTGCATGGGTTCAAGAAGAGCCGCAAAACATGGGATCATGGTCATTCGCTGAACCGTATCTGCGTGAAATCGCAAACGGCAAGCCGGTGAATTACCATGGACGCATCAAACGCTCAAGCCCTGCGGAAGGCGACGGAGAAGCGCACAAAGCTGAACAGGCAAGAATCCTTGATGGGGCTTTGGCGCAATCTTGATCATTTAAAAACATCATCATTCGCCGGGAAGGCTCCCGGATGGATAAAAAGCATTTGTTAATTGAAGCAATCGGGCTTTAAAGGACAACCGGTTTCCTCCTCGAAATGCGGGAAGCGGTTGCTGCTTGAAGCGGGATAATCTAAGGAGGAATTTTTTGTGGCAGAAATCAAAGTACCTGAATTAGCGGAATCGATTACTGAAGGAACAATCGCCCAGTGGCTTAAACAGCCGGGTGAAACAGTGGAGAAAGGTGAATTCATCGTTGAACTGGAAACAGACAAAGTGAACGTTGAAGTCATCTCGGAAGAAGCGGGAGTTGTTCAAGAACACCTGGCTAAAGAAGGCGACACAGTTGAAGTCGGACAAGTGATTGCAATTGTCGGTGCTGCTTCTGGCGCAAGCTCTGCTCCAGCTTCAAAAGCTGAAGAGGCGCCTGCAGAACCAACAGCTAAAGCGGAAGCTCCAGCTACAATGGAGCCGGTCGCAAAAGATGTGGCTGCAGAAGAACAGACTTCTGCTGACCGCACAATCGCCAGCCCGGCAGCCCGTAAATTGGCGCGCGAAAAAGGCATCGACCTTGCGGCGATTTCACCTGTAGACCCGATGGGCCGAGTACGTGTTCAAGACGTGGAAGCTCACAGTGCACAGCCTGCAGCAGCAAGCGCACCTGCAGCTAAAGCTGAAGCTCCAAAAGCCGCTGCCGCTCCATCTTCTGATGAAGAAAACGGCCGCATCGTACGCGAGAAAATGTCAAGACGCCGCCAAACAATTGCCAAACGATTGCTTGAAGTGAAACAATCGACAGCAATGTTGACTACGTTCAACGAAATCGATATGACGAACGTGATGGCGCTTCGCAGCCGCAAAAAAGACAAGTTCCAACAAGATCACAATGGCACACGTTTAGGCTTTATGTCATTCTTTACGAAAGCAGTAACTGCTGCACTTAAAAAATATCCATACGTCAATGCTGAGCTTGACGGCAATGATGTATTGCTGAAGCAATTCTACGATGTTGGCGTTGCGGTATCAACTGAAGAAGGACTTGTTGTTCCGATCGTCCGCGATACCGACAAGAAAAACTTCGCTGAAATTGAAGCAAGCATCGCGGATCTTGCTAAAAAAGCACGCGACAAAAAATTGTCGATCGCTGATATGACAGGCGGTTCTTTCACAATCACAAACGGTGGAGTTTTCGGTTCATTGATGTCCACTCCAATCTTGAATGGTACACAAGTCGGAATCCTTGGCATGCATACCATTCAAAAACGTCCGGTAGCAGTTGGGGATTCGATCGAAATCCGTCCAATGATGTATGTGGCGCTTTCCTACGACCACCGCGTAATTGACGGAAGCGATTCTGTCGGTTTCTTGAAAATGGTTAAAGATTTGATTGAAAACCCGGAAGACTTGCTGCTTGAGTCTTAAAATATCGACTGAAGAAAGCCCTGTGTTGCAGGGCTTTCTTTTTTTTGCCATTATAGATATAAGTATGGGTATCGGCGAAAGGCGGGTGGAGCGATGGATATAGACATATTGGTGAAACTGGCAGACAAATTCGGCTATTTTGCCATGTTCCTGTTCAATTGGATCCTCGTTTTGGGAGTACCGCTTCCAAACGAATTGGCTGCTGCTTTTTCCGGTGTTCTGACGGAGATCAGATCTTTCAATCCAGTTTATGCCTATATTGCAGCTTACCTCGGGTTGATATCAAGCAATACATTTGCGTTCTTTATCGGTCAAGTGTTCGGGCATCGATTGCTCGTCCGCCTGGATCAAACATTGTTGAAAAAATCGGTTGAACGTTTTAGCGCTTTTTTGGAAAAGCACGGGCGTTGGGCGATTTCATTCAGTTTTTTCCTGCCGGGCATCCGCTGGGCGATGCCCTATGTTGTAGGTGCCAATCGGTTCCCTTTTTTCCGTTATGTTCTATATGCCTATCCAGCAGGAAGCCTCTGGCTGCTTATATATTTTAATATAGGGAGGGCCTTTCCTTTTGCATATGAAAAAATCCTAGGAAATTTGCAAGCGGTTCTTGTCTCATTATCGGGCTTGATTATTTTGTTTTTTCTGGTCCGCTATTTATACCAATCCAAAATTGCCCGCAAATAGCTTGTTTGATATTCACCGCTTTTTTCCTTATACTAGAAGGATAAACAGATAGCAAAGGATGAGGACTGTGATTCACAACGAATGGCAAGAAAGAGAAACCATCAAAATGGTAACCTGCAAACATACAAACGCTTCAAAATTTCTGGTCTCTAATGTATTGACTGAAGGAAACACCTACGAAGTGAAAAACGAAACCGAAGAATTCATCTTTGTTGTAGACAACACAGGAAAAGTCGGCGGCTACTACAAAACATATTTTGAATAAGAAAAGCGGAGGCACTTGAGGAAGCTCCGACAAGCGCTGGAGGACTGGAAGATAATGGCGGTTTTGAGCCATTAGCAGCCAGACCGAAGCGACCTCGAGGAGCTGGGTGCCGGAGCTGACTGGTCCAAGCCGAAAAACAAAAAACCGATGACTGTTCATCGGTTTTTTCTATGGAAAAGAGGGGACAGAAATGTCGTTAATCGAAAAAGATATCGAAACAAGAAGTGGCCGTGTCCACGGGGAATACAGCACATTGATCGGAGAAGGAGGCTATATCGCGCCGGACGAATATTTATGGCAGGATATAATGTCAGCAGTCGTCTTGCGCAAACCTGTCCTTTTGAAAGGGCCCACCGGTGCAGGCAAAACAAAGCTTGCGGAAAGCATTTCCGCAGCTTTTTCCCAGCCGATGCAAAGCATCAATTGCTCTGTTGATCTGGATGCGGAAGCATTGCTTGGGTTTAAGACACTCGTTCAACGAGACGGCCAAAGCGCCATCGAATTTGTTGAAGGGCCTGTGGTGACCGCGATGAAAAACGGCCACTTCCTTTATATTGATGAAATCAATATGGCAAAAGCTGAAACATTGCCGATTTTACACAGCGCCTTGGACCATCGCCGCATGATGACCAATCCGTTCACAGGAGAAGTCATCCAGGCACATCCGGACTTCGGAGTGATCGCCGCCATCAATGAAGGGTATATCGGCACGACGCCGATGAATGAAGCGTTGAAAAACCGTTTTATCGCGTACCCGATTCCTTATCTGTCCGGCAGCCAGCTGGCTGAATTATGGGATCGGGAGTTCCCGGAAGCTCCACGCCAATTGAAAGGGTTCATGCTTGAACTTGCGGCAGACCTGATGAAACAAGTGGAAAACGGTTTGCTGTCTGAAGAGGCGGCTTCAATTCGCAGTTTGCTGGACGCTACGGCATTGTCCATGCATATGGATCCCCTGCGCGCAGTCCAGTACGCGATAGCAGAAAAACTGGAAGACGAAAGCGAACGCGAATTGTTTATGGACTTGGCCCATACTTGGAAAAAGTAGGTGATAAGAATGGCTTCGGTAAACCGCTTTATTCAATTCAATAACGAAACATTGGATACAAAAATGCTTCATCAAATGGAAATGCTTGCCGGTGCGTTGGCAGATGCCCCATATCTTAAAGTGACCACCCGGAAATTGATGGAAGTGCGCCCTTCCGAATCGGCCATTTCCATTAGTGTCTTTTGGAAGCACCGCCCGAAGCATGTTGAACGCATGGGGTACAAATCGGATGTGTATTTGCTGGGAGCAGGCTATTGGCGCCATTTTGACTTGAAAGCTTGGCGCAATTTTGCCCGGGCAGAATCCAGGCTTCCCGAACTTAAGGAACAATTGCTGTTATGTGCAGAAGAATTCCGGCTGACGGAGAAAGTTGCCAAAGAGCGGCCGGGAACGGCGGGCGCTTTTTCAGTAAGGGAAACTGTCTATGCCGACTACCACAAAAACCAGTTTCAGCAGAACCGGCAGAAAGGCTTTGCGGCGGATGCTTTCTTGAATGCCGCCTATTTGCGGCTGCGCGGAGAAGAAGCTGTCGTGAGTGATGCGCTGGAGCCGTTATTTTATACGTGGACCCATTTGTTCGACAGCCGATCGACCAGCGATTCGGTCCGGGTTGTCGAACAGTTGATGATGAAGCTCGAGTATCAGATGGAAACGGATATGATCCATACTTATTACACTTTCGGAGAATCTGCTGAAAAGGTGCCGCCTTTCCATTATCATGAAGGCGTCGAGGCCGAGCAAACGGAAAAGGAAGAGGAAATAGAAACGATAGAAGAATGGTTTCAATCCTGGCATCGTGAAACAGAACTTTCAGAAGCGCCTGCAATGGAATTTGAGCTTGAGCGTGGAGATTCCCAGTTTGCAGAAGGCGGCAGGGAAGAGCAAGGCGATGCGGAAGTGCAGCAAACGGCCCGTGGCGCATCACAAGGCGACCATTTGGAAGAGAACGAGGAAGAAGACCGCCAGATGGACAAGGCCCCGAAAACAGCGAATGGCAAATTCGGCTCGGCCAATGACCAGGTTGTCTATAGCGAAAGCCGCATCCATATCAAGCCCGATGGACAGCCGCTTATCGACAGTTGGCGTAAAAAGCAGGCGCCGTTCGTAAAGGCATTGTTGAAGGAATTAAAAAAACGAATGAATCAGCGGCAGGAAAGCGTCCGCCAAAATTTGAACGCGGGCCGCTTATCAAAAAACTTGATGCCTCTTCTCATTGACGAGCGCCCAAAGCCATTTTATAGGAAAACTGCGCCGTCAAAAGAACTGGATGCAGTGTTTTGCCTGTTAATTGACGGCTCTGCATCGATGATCGACAAGCTTGATGAAACAAAACAAGCGGTCCTCCTGTTCCACGATGTGCTGAGGGGCTTGAACGTGCCGCATGAAATTGTGCTATTCTACGAAGATGCTTTTGAAGCGAGCGACGCCAGCCAGCCGAATTATTTTGAATGGCTTCACAAATTGGAAGATGGAAATCGCGATCATTCACAGGCCATCTTTTCCATGGAAGCACATGAGGACAATCGGGATGGCTTTGCTATCCGCTGGATGTCCCAACGCATGAAAAGAAGGGAAGAAAAGCACCGGTTCATGCTGGTGTTTTCCGACGGGGAGCCGTCTGCCTACAATTATGCGGAAAATGGCATTGTCGACACGGCAAATGCAGTAGCGGAAGCAAAAAAACATGGGATTGAAGTGCTGCATTTGTTTTTGAGCAGCGATCCGATTTCCGATGAGCAAGCCGCTTTCTACCGCATGATGTATGGCAATAAATCCGTCAGCGCCGATTCACTGGAACAGTTTGTCGAACAAACGCTAAGGCTGCTGAAGCGGACGCTGCATCTGGTGATCCAATCTGGATGACGCGGCTGGGGGCGGCAAAAGCCAAATTGTTTCAAAAGAAAAGAATCGGCTTTGGCTTGTTCAAAGAAAACCCCGGAAAGCTTATGCTTTCCGGGGTCTCGCTTTTAATAGGGAGTTTTTTCTTCTTGGCCGTCATGTATGGCGAGCAGTCGTTGCTTAAGGTCTTCTTCCATTTTGCCAATTTCCACTTCTGCAGCTTTGCGGTTCCTGCGGCCTTCCGCCTGGATGCGGAGCGTTTCTTCGATTGTTGTCAGCAAGTTCTCCTGGGTTTGTTTCAATGTCTCGATTTCAACGATGCCCCGTTCATTTTCTTTGGCTGTTTCAATCGAATTCATTTTCAGCATTTCGGAGTTTTTCAATAACAATTCATTGGTTGTAGCAGTCACTTGCTTTTGGGCTTCCACAGCCTTCATTTGGCGGTTAAGCGTTAAAGCGATAGCAATCTGGTTTTTCCATAACGGAATGGAAGTCATGATAGACGATTGGATTTTTTCGGCAAGTGTTTGGTTCGTTTGTTGGATCATGCGGATTTGCGGCGCGCTCTGGATGGTGATTTGGCGCGACAGCTGCAGGTCGTACAGGCGTTTTTCCAGCCGGTCTAAAAATTGTGCCATATCGTTGACTTCCTGATAAGCCATCTGGTCGTTCGAAGCTTCCGCTTTTTTGCGGAGGGCCGGAATGGTCTCATTCATGATTTCGTCTCGCTTGAGTTCAGCAGCTGCTATATAGACATTAAGTGCCTGGAAATAAGTCTTGTTCTGGTCATACAGCTGATCCAGCATTTGGACATCTTCAAGCAGCCCGCGCTTGGCATGGTCAAGCTGAATGCTGATGCGGTCGACCTGGGTGCTCAACTTCTGGTATTTGGTCATCATTTCCTGGACAGAGTATTTCGCTTTCGCGAACATTTTGCGAAGGCCGGATTTCTTTTTCTGGGACAATTCTTCCGGATTCAGTTCTTGTAGTTTTTTCATCAAATCGTGCAGCACATCGCCGACCGGTCCAATATCCTTCGATTGGACATGGTCCAGCATTTTATGGGAAAACTGGCCCAACTGATTTTGGGCGTTGGCACCGTACGTCAAAATCGCTTCGTAATTTCCCGCAGGAATCTGCTTGGCCAGGTTGCGCGCTTTTTCTTGTTCGTCTTTTGACAGGCGTTCCATCAAAGCGACAGGCTGTCCGTTGTTTTTTTCTGCAATATTCGCTTCCGTTTTTTGGGGCTGATTGCCGAAAGGCGATCCGAGCAAATCATCCAGTTCACTTTGTGTTGATCGATTTTCTGTCATGGTCCATGTCTCCTTCACTGTCTGTTTGAGCTGGCATATTGAGCGGCGGGGTTTCCTGCTTGCCGAGGGTCATTTGTGCATATTCCAATTCCATCCGCAGCTGTTCAACGTCTGTGGACAAGACTTTTTTCAAATCCTTCTCCATGACGCCGATCATTGAACCGAGCGTATCCCGGGTATCCTGCAGGGCGATTTTCAATTCTTTGTCTTTGACCGGCTGCCCGACAAGAAGCGAGTACTTCTCTGTCAATTCAAGCGCCGAATCCAAATGGGAATAGAAAAACGGCTCTACAAGATAAAACTTTCGCGGGTTGTGCTGGACATGCGTGATGATCTTTTGTCCCAAGCGGACCATTTCCCTGATCTGCTTGTAATAAGAAATCGAACGGACCCGATAATAAGTTCCTTGCAGTTGTTTGATTTTCGTTTTTGCTTCTTTGAGTTGTGTCCGTACATGTTTATATTCGCTTCGTGTCATATGAAACCTTTTTGAGTCGGAAGAAAACTGAAATTGCTTTATGGTGGAGGTGCTTGCGATATAAGAACCGGCTGCCACAGCCCCGGATGCGATTATGCCTATTTCAGCCCCCAAATAAAGAACAGGAAAAACGGCTGTCATGATTGGCAGGCTGACTCCATGCCGAATGACGAATTTTTCAAATGGCTTCATGAAAAGGTCCTCCTTCTCTGCTTACTCTTTATACGTTTCGCCGAATAAAAAGTTTCGTCGATCTGCTTGCATATTCTTATTTTACGGGAAAGGGAAGGCCAATACAAACTTGCGGACTATCAGAAAATTTAAAAAAAGGTGGACAATCAAATCGCTTTTTGAGACAATTTATAGTAGAAAGAGATGAGGAGATATTGATAAAAAACGTTTTTTTTAATAAGTTTGAGTCCAAAAGACTAAAAGAATTTCAAAAATGTGCAGAAAAGTTAAAATTTTAGTAAGTTTTTAGATTTATTTGACTTTTTATGAAAAATTGATATAATTCAATTAAGAATTAAAAACACGCACCACAAAGAGCTATTCACCTATTCAAAAAAGTGATCAGCACGTGTTGGTACTTTTTTGAATATGTGAATTTTTTTATGGGAATTCCATATTGCAAATTTTTTATTCTCAGGAGGTTGTTCACATGCAACAAGGTACAGTAAAATGGTTCAATTCAGAAAAAGGTTTCGGATTTATTGAAGTTGAAGGCGGAGATGACGTATTCGTTCACTTCTCAGCGATCCAAGGCGAAGGCTTTAAAACGCTTGATGAAGGACAAAAAGTAGAATTTGAAGTAGAGGAAGGCAACCGCGGACCTCAAGCTACAAATGTAACTAAAATCTAATCTCCAAGACCCGCTCATCCATGAGCGGGTCTTTTTTTATGCAATCCGCTGCAATGGTTTGCTGAATCTGTCAGATCCCAATACAAGAGAAGGCCGCAGATGCCTTCTTTTGCGTTTTAAAGAAGCAGTTCAGGTATTTATACCCGCTCAAAAAAGATAAAAACAGCCGAAGGAAACTATATATTCTGACTATTCGGAGCTTTATTATGGATATAATTAGTTATCATTTTGAATAAAGCGAAGGAGAGAAGCCCTGTGAAAAAGAACCGGACAATTAGCTTTTGTTTTGTAGTTGTTTTGACGTTATTGAACTTTCCATCTGCAGCAGCCGCATCTGCCAGCAGCATCTCCGAAAAGGCCATCATCGATTCCGAAACAGGCCTGCCAAATTTCATCGCCGGGAAATTGACAGTTCCTTCACAAGACAAACCGGATGAAATTGTCCGTTCTTATTTGGCAGAGAAAGCGAAACTCTATTCCATTGAAAATCCCCGGGCAGAGTCGTTTGAAATCATCAGCGAAACGACAGACGAGTTGGGTTTCACCAATCTTAAGCTGCAGCAGCTGTATAATGGCATTCCTGTAGCCGGTTCAGTTTTATCTGCGCATATCGATAAAACAGGGGTATTGACTGCCGTTTCAGGAAACCTGGTTCCGGTTTCGCTGCTCGAGACAGTTGGTACAAGCGCTTTTTTGCCGCCTGCAAAGGCAGCGGCAGCGGTTTCAGCGGATTTGGCGGCAAAGCTGGGTTCTGCTCCCAAAATCGTCCAGGCGGAAAATCCATCCCTTGTCATCTTTGTCGAGGCTGGCAAAGCGAGGCTGGCCTATAGCAGCGAAGTTGAATTTCTGGATCCTGAACCAGGAAATATGCGTTATTTTATAGACGCGGAGAACGCCGGAATTCTAACAGCCTATAACCAAATCCATCAAGTGGATCCGGTAGGAAAAGATGCCGTTGCGGCCGGAAAAGGGCTAAGGGGCGATAAAAAATCCGTTCAAACTGTTAAAAATGGTGAAGGGACATTTTTGATGGACCGGACGCGCGGCAAAGGCATACTGACATATGATGGCGCTAATCTGCTTGAATTGCCGGGCAAGCTCTGGAAAGACGGGGATGGTGTTTTCAACAAAGCTTATGACGGTGCGGCAGTTGATGCCCATGTATACGCTGGCCAGACATATGATTATTTCAAGACTCTACATGGCCGTACGAGCTACGATGGCAAAGGCGCCCGCGTGATTTCGACTGTACATTATGGAACGGATTACAACAATGCTTTTTGGAGCGGATCGCAGATGGTTTACGGAGATGGGGATGGCATACTTTTCAGCCCGCTGTCAGGCTCTCTTGACGTGGTCGCCCATGAGTTGACCCATGCAGTCACCGCTTCGACAGCAAATCTGGTTTACCAAGGGGATTCAGGGGCGATCAACGAGTCGATTTCCGATGTGTTCGGCGCGTTGGTGGAAGGCCATTACGGCAAACGTCCTGACTGGTTGATCGGCGAGGACATCTATACGCCAAAACAGAAAGGCGATGCGCTTCGTTCACTGGCTGACCCCACCGTGCAAGGACAGCCGGACCATTACACAAAAATCTACAGAGGAACGGATGATTACGGGGGTGTCCACATCAATTCAGGGATCGGCAACAAAGCTGCGTTTTTGATGGCCAATGGCGGGACCCATTACAGCGTGACCGTAGAAGGGATCGGCGCAGGCAAAACTGGAAAGGTCCTTTACCGTACACTGTCCCAATATTTGACTCCCAATACGACATACCGGCAATATCAGGCTGCAGCCGTCCAAGCGGCAACCGATTTGTACGGAGCATCGAGCAAAGAAGTTGCCAGTGTGAAAGCGGCCTTTGCAGCGGTCGGGTTAAAGTGAATTGGGCTGGAAAAGAACCGTTTTTGGACGGTTCTTTTCTTTTATGGGCAGAAACAAGGGGGACGGGAAGAGGGCGAAGACAGCAAGCGGGTGATTTTGACGCCTCCCTGCTCCTAAGTTTGACGGATGTTCCGTTCAGGGTATAAAGAAAGACATTGAAAAGTACAAATCGGAGGTTTTATGGTTGAACAACGGGAGAGGGCATGTGAAATCATTTGATGCAGACATAGGAAATGGCTTTATCGAAGGAGAGGACGGGGAGTTGCTCTTCGTCGAAAAAATCAATATCGATATGGATTTGGAAGTGCTGATGCCTGGTCAGCAAGTCACTTTCACCATTATCCAAGGAACGCCTGAAAAGGAACGGATCGCCACGAATGTTAATATGGCCTTCTGAAGAACTGCGGCTTCCTTTTGAAAAAGGCGGTCTTTTCCGATTTTTCAAAGACGCTGCCGTTCCGCATATCAGAAGTTTTGATTGTTAGGAAAAAAGGTATAGAAGCTTATAGAAATTGAGAGGGGAGATAAGATGACGAACGAATATTTAAGCAAGCCGCTGCCAAGCGTAGAAGAACAGCAGGACTTCTACCAGAAACTGCGCGCAAAAGTGCAGACATGGCTTGACAATAAATCAGGTATGGTAGGAAAACTGGGCAAGTATGTGCTGTTTGCGCCTGACTTGTTTCATCTGTTGACAAAAATGATGTTCGATAACCGGATCGACGCAAAAAGCAAAGGCATGGTCGGCGCCGGTATTTTATACTTTTTCGCTCCATTGGATTTCCTTCCGGAGATTCTGGTTGGACCTGGAGGATTTGCCGATGACGTAGTGGTTGCGGTCTATATCGTCAATACGCTCCTTAACAAGTTCCCGAGTGAAATCATCGAAGAACATTGGGCAGGGGATGAAGAACTGCTAAGCGTTGTCCGAGGCATTTCGGATTCAGGCAGCAAATTCGTTTCAAAACTGCCTGCAGGACGGCTGGTCAAACGATTCTTGAAATAATGAAAAACCCGCGGCTAGCAAAGCCGCGGGTTTTGTTATGGGAACCCGGAATGGAAAGAAGATGGGTTCCGACTTTAGAACAGGGGATTCCACCTTTGTTTGACCAGGGAAAATCAAAAGCCTTCAGATCCATATGGGAAGTGAAGGCTTTTGAAAGTGTTTAGTTGGTGATGCCTTGTGTTTCTTTCCACTCCAAAAATTCATCATAAGTCAATTGCTTGTCAAGGATCGATCCGTCTTCACGGATTTCAATCACTCGGTTGGCAATGGTCTGGATAAATTGATGGTCATGGGAAGTGAAGACCATGGCGCCTTTGAAGGCGATCAAGCCGTTGTTCAAGGCTTGGATGGATTCCAGATCCAAGTGGTTGGTCGGCTCATCCAGCAACAAGACGTTGGCATGGGATAGCATCATTCTCGACAGCATGCAGCGGACTTTTTCGCCGCCTGACAGGACAGATGGTTTCTTTTTCACTTCTTCGCCGGAGAACAGCATTCTTCCAAGGAATCCGCGAAGGAAAGTTTCGCTTTCATCTTCAGGGGAATACTGGCGCAGCCAGTCCACTAGCGATAATTCATTGCCTTCGAAGTAAGCGGTATTGTCGATCGGCAAGTATGCGCGGGAAGTTGTGACACCCCAGCGGATAGACCCTGCAGCCGGCTCGTCTTCTTCAGCGAGTATGCGGAGAAGCGCCGATTTCGCCAATGGATCGCCGAGCAAAACGATTTTATCGTCTTTGTTCATATTGAAGTTGATGTTGTTCAACAGCTGATTGCCGTCAACTTGCTGGCTCAAGTCTTTTACCGCCAGTACGTCGTTGCCGATTTCACGGCCGATCGTGAAATTGACGAACGGGTATTTCCGGGAAGAAGGGCGGATATCATCCAATTGGATTTTATCAAGCATTTTCTTCCGGGATGTTGCTTGCTTCGATTTGGAAGCGTTCGCCGAGAAACGGGCGATAAACGCCTGAAGCTCTTTGATCTTTTCTTCTTTTTTCGAGTTTTGGTCAGAAGCCAAGCGTGTCGCTAACTGGCTGGATTCGTACCAGAAGTCGTAGTTTCCGACATATAGCTGGATTTTACCGAAATCCAAATCCGCAATGTGCGTGCACACTTTGTTTAGGAAGTGGCGGTCATGGGATACGACGATAACGGTGTTTTCAAAGTTGATCAGGAATTCTTCAAGCCATTTGATGGCATTCAAGTCCAGATGGTTGGTTGGCTCATCCAGCAAAAGAACATCCGGTTTGCCGAACAGGGCTTGGGCAAGCAACACTTTCACTTTGTCAGAACCGGACAATTCGGCCATTTTCTTGTCGTGCAGATCCTCGGTTATCCCAAGGCCCTGCAAGAGGATTGCCGCTTCCGATTCAGCTTCCCAGCCGTTCAGTTCCGCGAATTCGCCTTCAAGTTCAGCAGCGCGCATGCCGTCTTCATCTGAGAAATCTTCTTTCATATAGATGGCATTTTTTTCGGACATAATCTCGTAAAGCTTCTTATGGCCCATGATGACCGTTTCAAGGACAGCATGTTCTTCGTACTCAAAGTGGTCCTGCTTCAATACGGCCAAGCGTTCGCCGGAACCCATCGTAACATTTCCGGATTGTGCTTCAATATCACCGGACAAGATTTTGATGAACGTCGATTTCCCGGCGCCGTTTGCACCGATCAAACCGTAGCAATTTCCTGGGTTGAATTGAATGTTCACGTCTTCAAACAATTTGCGGTCGCCAAAGCGAAGACTTACATCATTTACTGCTATCATTTTTACGTACCTCCTAAATTTCACAATAAGAAGAGTATACCACGAAACGGCGGGAAATCGATAGCAATCGACCGTCGTCTGGGATAAACTTAAGCAGAATGTTTTTTTCTATTTATATTTTCTCTCTTTGTAAGCATCGAGCAAGCCAAGGTCTTTGTTCAACAAATATTCCATCCGGACATAGTCTTTGCGATTTGGAATATGCTCCTTTGTCAAACCTTTCATGGAAAAGATGAAATAATAGCCGCCGATCTGGCGGAACAGCACCACTACGTGCGGAAATTCATCGAAAACAGCTTTAATATTGTAGCGTTTCGCATAGCTCCAATTTATCAGTTTCATCGGGTTACCTGCCTTTCACACCTCTATCTTAATCAAAAGCGGCGGGGAACACAAGT
Organism: Planomicrobium sp. CPCC 101110; assembly: GCF_007859395.1. Lineage (GTDB taxonomy): Bacteria > Bacillota > Bacilli > Bacillales_A > Planococcaceae > Planococcus. Next base: position 27,084 of record NZ_VOHD01000006.1, read on the forward strand.
TTGTATATATACATATGTCTGGAGGGAATTCCACGTGGCAGTTCAACCCCGAAAATCAGCTTTAGGCTTGATGGTTGCGGCTATATTTCTCATTTCACTGAACCTGCGCCCGGCCATTTCATCCATCGGTCCGCTTCTGGAAACGATACGGAGCGACTTGGAGTTGACCAACAGCGAAGTGAGCCTGCTGACGTCGATTCCGGTTTTTTGCATGGGGCTTTTTGCGCCGTTTGCGGTATGGGTCAATCGAAAGTTCGGCATCAAAAGCGGCATCACGATTTTGTTGGCAGCGATCGGCTTGTCCACTTTGCTCCGTGGGCTTGTTCCATCCTATACTGTCTTGTTTATCAGCTCTTTTTTCATCGGCCTTTCGATTGCGGTCATCGGTCCGCTGCTTTCCGCCATGATCAAACGGAATTTCCCGACGCGGACAGCTCCGCTGATCGGAGTTTATTCATTCGGCCTCGGTTTTGGCGCGACATTGGCTGCGGGGCTTACCGGCATCTTTTATGCTGGGGCAGGTTGGCCGTTCGCATTGGCGGTCTGGAGCTTGCTGGCGATTGCCGCCATCAGTTTATGGCTCCGCGTCAACCCCCCTGAGCAGCAGGCGGGAAAAGAAGAAATGGGAGAAGTGCCGGCTGCAAGGTCACCATGGAAAAGCAGACGGGCATGGCTTATGCTTATCTTTTTCGCGTTTCAATCATCGCTTTTTTTCTCGGCGATCACGTGGCTTGCTCCCATTGCTATAGACAAAGGGTTGTCGGTGCTCGCTGCGGGAGCCGTTTTGACATTGATGTCCGCTGTCCAGCTTTTGGGCAATCTATCCATTCCGCTGCTGCTTGAAAGGTTTCCGGGCCGCCTGTTATGGATCGGGCTCAGCCTTGCTGCCGGTGCAGCCGGGACCATCCTGCTGTTAGCCGGCGGAACAGCCTCCGTCTGGATTGCTGCGGCTCTGCTTGGGCTGATGCTGGGGGGCTTGTTCCCGTTGGCTCTGCTTATGCCGCTTGATGAAAACACTTCAGCGGAAGGGGTCAACAGCTGGACAGCCATGATCCAAACGGGCGGCTATCTTGTTTCCAGTGTGATGCCTTTCGCAATCGGAGTGCTGTACGACCACTATGCTACGCACAGCATCACCCTTGCCCTGTTTTTAGGATTCATCGCCATATTGGGAATCTTTGCATTCCTGCTTTATCAAAAACGCCAATAAGAAAAGCGCTGCAAAGCGCAGCGCCTGTTCATTTCGAATAGAAACTCTTTTCCCTAGCAACCAGAATCAAAAAATCTCTGAAGGCCCTTGCATAAGAAACGAAAAACCAGGAAAGAACTAGCGAAAAAAAAGGGAAGATGATGCACCAGGAAAAAATCATGGCAATCGGGATCGGAGCTCCAGGAAACGTATGCGGGAAATACCAGCTGTTGTAAGCCAAAGTCACCGCAAGCGTTGTTATCGGCCCCATGTATATTTTTTTGCTGGCCGCTGCAGCGAAGATTCCAATGCCAATAACTACAAGCGGAACAAACACGACTTGCATGATGAACGGATCGATGGTTTCAATTAGGTTCACAAAAACTCCTCCTGGATGCCTAAAATGATATATAGAAGAGGGGAAGCTATATTCTCCTAATTTGATTTTAAATAAACAGAAATGTCTGTCAATGGTTATATTTTCTAAATTGATAAATTGCTCTTCTTTAGAGTGTTTTTCAGCTAAAATAGAACAGGAAATTTGTATGGGAGAGAAAAAAATGGATAAATACAACACGATATTGTTTGATGTGGACGATACATTATTTGACTTTAAAAAATCAGAGATTAATGCTTTACATAATACTTTTATGGAATACAAAATGCCTGAAGGATTATCCGACTATCATGAGAGCTACCGGCAAATCAGCCACAAGCTGTGGAGTGATCTGGAAAACGGGGAAATCGGTCTGAGAGACCTTGGCATCGAACGCTTCAAACGCCTGTTCCTGGAACACCAACTGGAAACGGATGCTTTGCTTTTCAACCGTTCCTATCTTGGAAATCTGGGCAATGAATCTCATTTGATGCCGGGGGCGTCTGAACTCTGCAGACAGCTCTCCGGGTATCGGCTGGCGATCATCACAAACGGCTTCGGCGAAGTGCAGCATGCCCGGATTCGAAATTCGCCGCTTTGCAATTTCTTTGAGCATATCATCGTATCGGAAGAAACCGGCTATCAAAAACCGCACCAAGGAATTTTCGATTACGCATTCAAAAAACTGCAGCTTACGGATAAGAGCAAAGTGCTGATGGTGGGCGATTCGCTTCAATCGGACATCCAGGGAGGCATAAATTACGGCATCGACACTTGCTGGTTCAATCCTCTGCAAAAGGAAAATCTGACGGCATTCTCACCGACTTATGAAATCCAACATCTTTCAGAACTTGCGGAAATCATTTCCGGGACAAAAGAAAAAAGCTGACGCATCACGCGTCAACTTTTTTCCAATTCTCTTCGATGAATTCCACTCTGCCGGATTTCGCCAAATCTTCTTTGTATTCTTCGGGACTTTTCTTGTAGAAGTCCTGATGGTAATCTTCTGCATCATAGAATGGAGCGGCGTCCAATATTTCCGTGACAACCGGCTTTTGGAAGCGGCCGCTGTCAGCCAGCGCCTGTTTCGATTGTTCCGCCAGTTCGCGCTGCTTTTCGCTGTGGACGAATATGGCGGGACGGTACTGCAGCCCCCGGTCCTGGAATTGGCCTTCGTTGTCGGTCGGATCGATTTGCTGCCAGAATATCTCAAGCAATTGCTCATATGGAAAAACGTCTGGCTGGAATGTGATTTCCACTGCTTCCAAATGTCCAGTTGTTCCGGTTTTCACCTGTTCGTAAGTCGGGTTTTCAACATGTCCGCCTGTATAGCCTGAAACCACCTTTTCGATGCCGTCAAACTGGTCGAACGGTTTGACCATGCACCAAAAACAGCCGCCTGCGAATGTCGCTTTTTCTGTCATGAATGGTTGTCTCCTCTCGCCTGTATAAGGTGAATTTTATCATTACCGTGGTTTTCCGACAAACAAAATGTTTTAAACAAAAAAAAGAAACTTCCTGGTGCGAATGGACGTCTTATGGCTATAGGAATTGTAGAAAGGAATGTCATCCAATGGAACAAGAACAACAAATAAGAAGAAACCGGCGCAAGAAAAAAAGATTTCGTCTGCGCGGATTGCTTTTCTTGCTGCTGATTGCCTTTTTGGCGATAGGCGCTTATGTATTTTTGCAATTCCAAAGCGGCCATAAACTTGCTGAAGAAAATTCGGAATTGCCGACCATCGCATTTGATGGGGATCCTGAAAATGAAGATTATTCAAACATCCTGGTGCTGGGTGTAGATGCCCGCGGCGAAGAAACTTCCCGCACGGATACGATGATGCTCGTATCGCACAATAAAAAAACAGACGAAGTGATAGTCACTTCCTTCATGCGCGATATTTATGCGACCATTCCCGGCTATCAATCATACAAATTGAACACAGCTTATTATCTGGGGGCAGTCGAAGGCGGAATGGAAGGCGGAGTGGATTTGCTGGCCGACACTTTGCGCACGATGTTCGGGCTGGAGATTCAGCATTTTGCGCTGATCGACTTCAAGAGTTTTGAAAAGCTGGTCGATATCTCGGCACCGGATGGCGTAGAAATTGATGTCGAAAAGGAGATGTCCAAAAACATCGGCGTGACGTTAACTCCAGGCGTCCAAAAATTGAACGGCAAAGAACTTCTTGGCTATGCGCGTTTCCGTGCTGATGATGAAGGCGACTTTGGCCGTGTGCGGCGCCAGCAGCAAGTAGTCTCAGCCATGAAAGACGAACTGATTTCCGTTTCGGCAATTCCGAAATACCCGAAACTGGCGGGAGCTGCCCAAGGCTATATCCAGACGGATTTGACCGCCGCCGACCAGATCAAAATGGCGACGAGCATCGCGATGAACGGCGGGACAGGCGTGGAGCGCTTGACGCTTCCGGTTGAAAACAGCTATACGTTCACGAATTATGCGCATGCCGGTTCTGTCATTGACATGGATATCGAGCAAAACAAGCAGGCTTTGAGCGGATTTTTATCACAACCGCTTGATTAAAGAGTCTGATAATATGTTAAAATTAGATTGGGGTTACAACAGACATAGAAAGTAGGAGTGGAATGGAGCCGGAAAAACAATCTTTCTTCTCAACTAATTTCATTCGTTTTCTCGGTGGCACAAACACGTTATTTGCCTTGATTGCGCTTGTTTTGATCGGTTTGGTCATTTTCATCTTCCGTGAAGTGTCATTTATTTTCAATCCACTGCTCGTGTTCATGAAGACAATCGTGCTGCCAGTCATATTGGCGCTCGTTTTGTATTACTTGCTCCGTCCGGTGCTGCGGTTGCTTGAAGGCCTGAAAATCCCGAGAATCTGGGGGATAGTCATCATATTTGTTGGGGTGACAGGCATGTTGACCTTATTGATCGTACTGGTGGTGCCTTTTTTAAGGGAGCAGACCCAGACGCTGATCATGGAGTTTCCAACCTATTTCATGCAGCTGCTGACAGATACGGATGCATTCTTGCGCAATAATGCATATATCGGCGAGTATTATGTCAATTCGAGCTTCAATATCGAGGAGCTGCTGACAACGCTGCCGGACACGATCAATGAAACGTTCGAGACGACAGCGACTACGGTGCTGACAGGCATTACAGGATTTATTTCCACTGTGACGGGCGTGATCCTATCGATTATCATCGTGCCGTTCATCTTGTTCTATTTGCTGAAAGACGGTGAAAAACTGCCTGAAACTTTCATTCACGCGTTGCCGCCCCGTTTCCGCCAGGACACTCGGGTGGTGCTGAAAGAGGCGGACAAGCAAATCGGTGCTTATATACAAGGAAAACTGATCGTCGGTGCTTTTATCGGCGTCATGGTGTATATAGGGTTCCTGATCATTGGCCTGGATTATGCGCTGCTGTTCGGTTTTATCGCAGGGGTGACGAGCATTGTGCCATATATCGGCCCAGCCATTGCGTTTGCGCCAGCTGCCATTGTGGCGATCGTCATTTCCCCCTTCATGCTCGTGAAGGTCGGTATTGTATGGACCATTGTCCAAATACTGGAAAGCAACATCATTTCCCCTCAAGTCATGGGGAAAACGATGATTATCCACCCGATCACCATCATTTTTGTGCTCCTGACAGCAGGCTCATTGTTTGGCATTGTCGGTGTAATATTCGGTATACCGGCATATGCGCTGGTCAAAGTACTGGTGGCCCATATGTATAAGTTGTTCAAGCGCCGCTATAACAAACATGAAGCCAATCTGGAAAATCATTACGACTACACAGAGCTTCTTTGACGGTTTAAAGAAGCCTGTGTTGTGGTAAATATTGATTACTTATACTTGGAGGTTGTCACTATATGAAGTTCCGCGAGTTTTTAACAAGCATAGGTTTTGGTTCCATGAAAGTTGAAACGGTAATTGAAAGGCCGCATCTGGATGAAGGGGAAACCTTGAATGGCACGATTTACTTCCATGGCGGCGATGGAGAACAAGATGTCGAATACGTCGAATTGAAAGTGATCAAATTGGTGGAGGATTACCGTGAAGACAGTGATTTCGACTATATCGAAACCGTGGTCGGCAAGCAGTCGATAGAATTTGCGGGATCCGTCAAATCAAAAGAAACCATCATGAGGCAGTTTGAGATTGTCCCGGATGAACGCTGGCTTTTCAACAACGAAAAAACGAAGCTTATTGTACGTACAATAGTCCATATCGACAACGGCATAGATGTTGAAGACGAAGATGAAATTACATACGGAAAAGGGGAGGGCTGATTCCAGCCCTCTTTTTTTCATGGACGGAAAAAGGATGGAAACTTCAGAAAGAGAGATAATAAAATCGCTTCATGCAGAAATGAAGTTTTAACAGGAACTACTGGCGCTTTTACTTGGATCAGCGAAGGCCTTTCATGGAAAACAGATTTCTGTCCGATAGCTGAAGGGGTGGATGGATTTCAGGGCCAGGCCGTTCAAAAATCATTGGTTGGAGGAAAAGTTTGTTCGGAGAAATAAATGTAATAAATTACATAAGGTAATATTGAAAAACAAAACAAGCAAACAAGAAAAAACCGTCTGCAAAAGCAGACGGAAAAAATCAGTTGCTTAGAACTATGCCTGCGGCACAGCTGCCGACCAGGACTGATGAAAAAAGAATGGCCATGAAAAGATCTGTCCGGGTCACCGTGACCGGACGAAAAAATTCTGTCCGGGCAGCACCCGTAAAACCACGAGCTTCCATGGCGAATGCCGCGCGTTCCGCTTTGCGGACAGCGCCGGCAAGCATCGGCAGGAGAAGGCGGCGTAGGTTCAAAAGCCGCTGCCACCAGTGCTTTTCGACAAGGACGCCGCGAAGGCGCTGGGCTTGCTGGATTTGGATGAATTCGTCTTTCAGGACGGGCAAAAATTGATAACTGACCATTACACTGTATGCAAGTTTAGGTGGAAGTTTCAATTGCTGCATCAAGCTCATGACAAATTTCACCGGATCTGTCGTCAGGGCGAACAACAGTGAAAGGGTCGACAAGGCCATTACACGGAAAGACAACGACAAAGCGTGTTTCCACTGCTCTTCAGTCACCGAAATTCCGGCGAACGTCCAAAGGATTTCACTGGTGTCGTCTGCGCCAAATACTAAAGTGGTCCATAAATAACCGAAAGACCCGAGAGTAAAAGGCAGCATCATCAAGCACCAGAGTTTCCAGTTCACGCGGCTTAAGAACAGCTGCATCAACACGATGGCGAGCCAGAAGATGGCCGGTGTCCAAGGATCAAAGAAAAACGCCAGCGTCAACATGGATCCTGTCACAAGGACGAATTTTATTGACGGATTCATTTCATGCAAAAGATCCTGCATAGCGATCAGCTCCTTTTGGCGGCAAAAGTTGGTGGGAAGCAAGGAGCTGTTCATCGCCCCAGACTTCGCTTGCCGAAAACTTGCCTGTCATTTTGCCGTCTTTGATGAGCAAGACGGAATCCGCCACTGCAGCTGCAAATTCCATATCATGGGTGACAATTAAAAAGGTAAGGCCTTCTTGCACCCGTTCATGGATCAATGCAAACAACTCCTGTAACGCTGCGGAATCCTGGCCGGAAGTCGGTTCATCCATCAAGAGCACCGGATGGTTGTCGGCAAGCATCGCCCCAATTGCGACACGCCGTTTTTGGCCATGGCTTACTGAAAATGGGTGTGCATCCTTCAGCTGTACGAGCGCCAAGCGGTCCAGCAATTCTGCGACTTCTGATGGAGAGCTGGTGCCGGAAAAAGCCAGCTCTTTTTCGACAGTCTGCGCTAAAAATAAAAACTCTGGCGACTGAGGCACGTAGCCGATTCCGGAGGATTGGATGGTGCCGGATGAGCGCTTGTAAATCCCGCACAGCGCTTTCAACAGCGTCGATTTTCCGCTGCCGTTCGGGCCGGCGATGACCAGCACTTCGCCGCGTTTCGCCTCAAACGATAGGGAGGAAAGGAGCTTTTTGTTTTTGATCTCCACTGAAACTTGGTCTACAGCTAATGCGGTTGAAGATTCAACGGCTGAAACCCGTTCAGGAAAAAGGACCGGATTTTTTGGCTGGAAAAGTTCATCTGCTGTTATGCGGCCGGAGCGACCCATTGACAGTTCTCGGTCGAAAAAAGCGTCCCATAAATCCAGGCGGTGTTCTACTGCTATGACTGTCAAGCCGGCCTTTTTTTGCAGCCCGTCGAGCCAGATGATGAATTGCTGGGCCGTGAAAGGATCAAGGTGTGACAGCGGTTCATCCAGCAGCAGCACTTCCGGTTTCATGGCAAGAGCGCAGGCTGTTGCCACACGCTGTTTCATGCCGCTGGAAAGTGACTGGATAATAGAATGCCGAAGGGCCGACAAGCCGGTCAATTCCAATACTTCTGCAATCCTTCCTTCCATCGCGATACGGGGAATGTGAAGATTCTCCAATGTAAAAGCCAGTTCTTCTTCGACCGTCGGCATGCAAAACTGCGAATCCGGATCCTGGAAGACGGTCGCCACCCGGTGGTTTATTTCACCGGGCATGTATTCATCGGCCTGCTTGCCGAAGAGGCGGATTTCACCTCCAACGATGCCGTCGCAGTTTGCCGGATACAAGCGGTTCAGCAAATACAGCAATGTGCTTTTGCCGCTGCCGCTTGGACCGGAAATCACAAGTTTCTCCCCTTGGCGAACACTAAAGGAAACGCCATTCAGCGTATTTTTGGCATCTTCCGGAAAACGGAATGATGCATTCTGCAGCAAAAAGAGGTCTTCATGCACCCGCATCACCTTTTTTCGCGCGGGCAATAGCGTAGCCGCGGAGCGATCCGGTCGCAAGCAGGCTATCGGCCAGATATTTGCCGCCAATTCCCGCGATGATCATCCCGCTAAGCACCCGGAGCGTGAACATCAATGCCACAAAAGAAGGGTCGAGCGCTGCATAGCCGGACACGAAGTAGCCATAGACAAAACTGAACACGGCCGAACCTGCACCAGCAAGCATGAAGATGGCCAAGTTGAAGCGCTTGTAGCCGGTCAAAGCAAAGGCGGCTTCCGCACCCAGACCTTGGATAACGCCGGATAGGATGAGCCTTGGGCCCGCCGCGTTCCCAAGCATCACTTCGATTATCGCAGCGAGCGTTTCCGGAAGCACCGCGGCCCCGGGTTTACGGATAATGTGCATCGAGATGATCGAGACGATAAACCAAATGCCGAACATCCATTCATAGGCAATCGGCCCGATTGCGGCGGCCCAAATATTGCCCAAGTGGACAGCAAGCAAGTATACGATGCCGAAGACTACGCCAAACAAGGACATTAATACGATCTCTTTCAATTTCCAGGTTTTCAGCATGTCAAGCACCTCGGTGCGATGGGCTGTTGATGCTCATCGAGACAGTCATCACCAAATGGCGGTGCTCGTCCGACCGTGCATTGGTAAAAGCCTCTTCATAAAATGCGAACACATCATGGATATCCCCGTGGATGCCGCTCGCGTAATGCATTGATTCGTTAAAGACGCCGCGCTGTTTCGCCCGGTCGACTTCTCGGTAAATGACCGCCATGTAATCAGGGTTGTTCATCGGATAAAGCGCAAACTGGGATGATACGTATTGCTTGGTGGAATCTGTATTCAACAGCCTATCGTCTTTATCCAAATACACATCCCCCGCTGAATCTCCCGGGCAGCCGATTGAGAAAGTGCCTGAAAGGGCAACGTGTTCGCCGGTTTTCGCTGCGTGCAGAGTTAGCGCTTTTGCCACATTGAAAACATGATTCTGTTTGCCGCGGATAACCGTCGACACATCATCCGTATGCATCCAGACGTTCGAAGTGTCCGTCTCCTGGAGTGCTCCTTTGATTACTTTGATAAAATCCCCGGTCATAGGGTGCAGGGAAAAGCGAAATCCCACAATCGGGCTCGTGCCGCATTGCAATGGTTCCATATCTATCTTCCTCCTTAAAAATTTGCACAAAAAAAGGCTGCATCCGCGAAGAAGCAGCCACTATCTCTATGCCAATAAATTCAAAAAGGATTTATCCAAGAAATGCGCCGCACTTCCTCACGCCAGTATTACCTGGATCGAGTCATAAGGGATCGAAGCTTGCGCTTGCATCTCAGCCAAAATGGGCACCCCTAGTGCAGAAAACGGTATGCAGTTTTTTGTGTAACGGGTGGTCCCGATAGCTTCAGTGTAGCGGATGGAAAGCGGGAAGTAAAGGGAAGATTGAGGACCGGCAGTTGCACGGCCCCATTCAGGCGGCGCGTGCCAGTTCATAATCTGGCACTTTTTTGAGGGCAGTTGCAAAAAAAGCGGGAAAATAAAATTTTTTCAAAAAATGATTGACGGCTCTTCGGTTTTCATATAAAGTTTGGTACATGCTTCAAACAACTACATATGGAAACTTATCAAGAGAGACCGAGGGACAGGCCCTAAGACGTCCAGCAACCTCCAGAGCAATCTGGAAAGGTGCTAATTCCTGCAGGATGATTTCATTCTGGGAGATAAACCAAATCCACTTTCGGTGCCTCTTTCAGAATGAAAGGGGCATTTTTTATTGGAAAGAGGAGAGCGCATTATGATCAGCATCAAAAATCTATCGAAAGACTACAAGACGAAAACCGGCACAGTCAAGGGCGTCGATGATGTAACACTGACGGTCAATGAAGGCGAAATTTTCGGCATTGTCGGCTATTCCGGTGCCGGCAAAAGCTCGCTGCTTCGCTGCATCAATTTGCTGGAGCGGCCGACGAGCGGCGAAATCCAAGTGGATGGATTGGATTTGACTGGCTTGAAAGGCGAGAAACTGCGGCAAGCCCGATTGAAGATCGGCATGATATTCCAGCATTTCTACTTGATCAGCCAAAAGACCGTTGCGGAAAATGTGGCCTTTGCCCTGAAAGCGGCCAGACTGCCGAAAGAGCAAACTGCGAAGCGGGTCGATGAGCTTCTTGAAATGGTCGGGCTATCAGACAAGAAAAACGTCTATCCGGCACAACTCAGCGGCGGGCAAAAGCAGCGCGTCGGCATTGCGCGGGCGCTTGCCAATAACCCGTCCGTCCTGCTCTGCGACGAAGCGACGTCCGCACTCGACCCAAATACGACTTTGTCCATACTGCGCCTGTTAAAGAAAATCAACCGGGAGCTGAATATCACAATCGTCCTCATCACCCATGAAATGAATGTCGTAAAAGAAATATGCGACCGCATGGCGATCATGCAAAGGGGCCGTGTCATAGAAGAAGGGGAGGTCTACGATATCTTCTCGGAGCCAAAAGCCGATTTGACGAAAGAATTCATTTCGTCTGTTGTGTCGTTCGACGTGCCCCAACCGATCCTGGCCGCTTGCACAGGCAGCATCATCAAAGTGCAGTTCAAAGGGGCTGTAGCGGGAGAAGGGGTCATCACCGATACCGTCCAGCATTTCGACGTGAAAGGCAACTTCCTCCATGGGTCTATCGAATACATACAAGAAAAGCCGCTTGGACTGTTTTTGATGGAAATCCAGGGGGATCCGGCGAATATCAACCGGGCCATCACATATATGGAAGGCCGGGGAGCAAATGTGGAGGTGATGCAAAATGGGCTTTGATTTTCAGCATATGATGGAACTTTGGCCGGACATATCAAAGGCGTTCGGCGAGACCTTGTATATGATCGGAATCTCTTTGGCGATTGCCATTGTCATCGGCTTGCCGCTGGGCATTGTGCTTTTTGTAACGGACAAGGGATTGTTCCTGGAAAACCGTTTTGTCAAATCTGTTCTCGGGTTCGTTGTGAATATGGTGCGTTCGATCCCGTTCATCATTCTATTGGTTGCGCTTATTCCGCTGACAAAGCTGTTGGTGGACTCGACAATCGGTCCCGCGGCGGCAAGCGTGTCGCTGTCTGTTGCAGCGATTCCGTTTTTTGCCCGCATCGTCGAGACATCGCTCCGGGAAATCGACAAAGGGGTCATTGAAGCCGCAGTGGCGGTCGGCGCCACTCCTTGGATGATCATCAAAGATGTGCTGCTTCCGGAAGCGAAAACGGGCATCGTCCAGGGCATCACCATCACCATCATATCATTGGTCGCCTACTCGGCCATGGCAGGAGTTGTCGGAGGCGGCGGCATCGGCGATTTGGCGATCCGTTTCGGCTATTACCGCTATGACAACACCATCATGATTGTCACGGTCATCATCTTGATTGTTCTCGTCCAGATTCTCCAGCAACTTGGGGACTGGACGTCAAAAGCAATAGACAAACGATAAAAAGGGGAGAAAAACACATGAAAAAATTCTTTTTGCCAGCCATCTTACTCGTCTTACTTGCACTGCTTGCCGCTTGCGGCGGAGAGGAATCCAGCGCCGACAGCAAAACGGTGAAGCTCGGAGGAACTGCCGGACCTTATAGCGACATGCTGAACAAAGCGTTCAAACCGGCTTTGGAAGAAAAAGGCTACACGGTGGAAATCACTGAATTCAGCGATTACATCCAGCCGAACAATGCGCTGAACAACGGCGACCTTGACGCGAACCTGTTCCAGCACTCTGTATACTTGGAGAATTTCTCGAAAGAGAACAATATGGACTTGACGGGGCTTATCACCGTACCGACTGCGCCGATGGGCATCTATTCCAACGTATTCAAATCGATCGAAGAAGTGAAAGACGGTGCGACAATCGCCATTCCGAACGATCCGGTCAACGCTGCACGCACTTTCCTGATTTTGCAGGACCATGGATTGATCACATTAGACCCGGCAGCTGAAGAACTGACAGTTTCAGAAAAAGACATCCAATCAAATTCAAAGAACCTGGTGTTCCAGCCGATCGAAGCCGGCGGTTTGCCGCGTGCTGTTGAAAGCTCTGATTTAGCAGCTGTTCCAGGAAACTTCGCTTTGGCGGCGGAAATGGATCTGCTTGATGCCTTGGTGCTGGAAGATATGCCGGACCAGTACCGCAATCTGGTTGCGGTGAAGACAGAAAACAAAGATTCAGAGCTGGCAAAAGACTTGGTGGAAATTGTCGAGTCGCCGGAATTTGAAGAATTGATCGATGCGGAATTCGAAGGATTCGGAAAACCGGAATGGATGAAATCTCGCTAGGAAAGAAGGGTCATTATGGAAGGAATCGTAGTAAAAGGAGCACCGGCTGAATACATCTGCAAAGTCGGCGTCCTTGGAGAACTCGAAGAAAAACTGTCCGCCAGGGGCATCCGTAAAGCGCTGCTCCTGACTGGCGATAAATCGTGGAAAGCGCTGCAGCCTTATTTCCCTGTCCTGGAGGCGGTGGACCTGACGATCGTAAAATATTGCGGGGAAAGTTCACTGGCTGAAATTGCGAGGATAGGCCAAATTGCCAAAGCTGTAGAGGCCGATGCCATTATCGGGGCCGGCGGCGGCAAGGTGCTCGACATTGCCAAAGGAGTCGCCCATGACAACAGCATCAGATCGGTGCTGGTCCCGACGCTCGCATCCAATTGCGCACCGTGGACGCCGCTTAGTGTGGTCTATTCGGAAGAAGGGACGATGACCCATTTTACGGTCTATCCTGAAAGCGTCGATCTGTTGCTGGTCGAGCCGCGAATTTTGCTTGACGCGCCGGTTTCGCTCCTTGTCGCCGGCATCGGGGACACAATCGCCAAATGGTACGAAGCGGACGTGCAAATCAGCCGCTTTGAAGATCCGCCAATTGCCTTGAAGGTTTCCCATTACACCGCGAAACTTTGCGCCGATGAAATGTTCCAGAACGCGGAATCAGCGATTGCGGACGCCGAACAAGGCAAGCTGTCGCAGCCATTTATCAAGGTTGTTGAAACCATCATCATGCTTGGCGGCATGGTCGGCGGATTCGGCGATAAATACGGCAGGGTTGCTGGAGCACACGCCATCCATAACGGCATGACCCTCTCCCCGGAATCGCACCATGCGCTCCATGGTGACAAAGTTGCGTACGGAGTTCTCGTTCAATTGGTGTTGGAAAGGAAATTCGATGAAATAGAGAAATTGGCGGCATTCTACAAGAAAATCGGTTTGCCGGTCTCTTTGGAGGACCTGAACATTCCTTCCACTTGGATCGAGGCGATAGCGGTTCAATCGACGCGCGAGAACGAGACCATCCATGTGCTGCAAGAAGAGCCTGTCACAGCGGAAAAAGTGGCTGCGGCCATGAGAGAGCTCGAGGAGTTGATGCTGGTAAAGTAAGGCCAAGCCTTTTTATGAACCATTGGAAGAAGAAACCGGCAAGGCTGGTTGTGGTGTGAAGGACCTCATAGTTTCAGAGAAAAACCCCGTTCTTTGGTCTACAAGGAGCGGGGTTTTCAATGGCCTGATTTTTTAAACCAATAACCTCGGGTCCGTTCCATTTCGCGACATGGAAACGAATATATTCCAGAGAGTCAGACGGTAATTCTGTGGTTTTGATTGTGCAGAGATAAAGAAAAGGCTTGCAGCTGTTCGTAAAAGTGGATTGAGGAAGATGAACGTTCGTAAAGTGCACTTGCACGTTTGCGAACGTATTTTTTATTGGTTTCTGGCCTATTTGAAGAGTTCGGAAACGTGTACTTTTACGAACGCTTTGAAAAGTGAAATAGAAGTTTTTGAAAAAGGAATTCGAGATATTTAGGTGAATTAAATAATATGTACACATGGCATAAAGTTAAACGGTAAAGTACTGGAATTGTTAAAAAGCAGAATAGAGCTCTTTGTGGTTCAAAGGCGTTAGAAAATCTAAAGAGGTGATAGACTATGGGCAAGATTTACATAAGTCAGGAAGAATGGGGCTCGGAAGAAGAGTTTATTATATTTAATGATTTTCAGAAGGTTTCGAAATGGTATATTGGACCTTCAGAATATGAAGACTATGATGATAGAACCCGTGAATTCTTGTCTGACTTTATTTGCACGCAGGATTCGTTCCCCGTTTTTCTCACCTTTGAACCTTACAGTGATCAATCAGTGAAATTTGAAAAGTTGCTTAACGACAATACGATTTCTTATACCTCTCGTGTAGAAGGTATTGGAAACAGAACGTTTCCCGTTTTCACAATCACGCTGAAGAATAAACAAGATTTGCAGCTTGTCTTAGAAGAGACGTTTTGGATGGCAGCTGCCAATCAATTTTTCGCCTTTTCCTTTACCGATAACTGCACGTACAAATTGATCATGAAAAAAATACTAGGGAGAAAAGAGAAGCCTTATATGTTGCCTTACTTTCAGATGGAGGAAGATTCTACAGTTAAAACGACTTGGCATGATGGACAAGGGTTTAATCTTTATACGAGTAATGAACGATACAAAACATTGGAAAGACTCATTAGCCAGTTGCCTAAAGGTACAATAGTAGAAAATGAATAAACAGAGGCAAGGGTATCCTTCTTTCAAATGATAAGTTTAAGAAGATATTTTCGACTAGGCTATTAGTTTACATATCCCGAATTATCGGAAGTAGGAGTTACAATAGCAAAACACAAAAGAGGAAGGTAGATGCTGATTAGTGTCCGTCTTCCTCTTTTGTCTGTAAAAGTATACTTTTACAAACTGTTATCCAAATAGAGAAAAAGATGTAAAGGTAGATACAAGAAGCTTCTTTTTTCCCTTTAGTTAAACGTTTCATTAATTAAAAAGTTTTTTGCTGAATTTAATAGGAAGCAAGAGGAAACTAGGAGTGACAGGCACTTTTTGATTAATAGTTTCAAGAATATCTCTACTGTTAACTGATAATTACACCTGCTTTTTCCCTTCTTCAATTCAAGGCCAAAGACTTTATCGAACCTTCTAACGCAACCTACAAATCCGTTATTTGAGATAAGAGATTCCATTAACATCTTAGAAACAGTTCCCTAACATTTCAGATACATACCTTTTATATCCTAAGGGCAATACTTTTGAAGCGAGGGGAATTTTATGAATGCCATTGAAACAGTAAGTTTAACCAAGCATTATGGAAACAAACCAGTGGTGGACAATATTGACCTTGTTGTGCCTAAGGGTTCCATCTATGGTTTTATCGGCCGCAACGGTTCCGGTAAGACAACAACGCAGAAAATGATCAGCGGGCTTGCCCGCCCAACTTCCGGCTCAATCAAGCTGTTTGGTAAATCAGTTGAGTCACAGGATGTACGGGATCAGATTGGTGTATTAATTGAAGAACCTGCATTGTTCGCAGAGTTATCCGCATACGAAAACCTAATACTGCAAGGGCATAATACGGGAATTAAAAATCCAAAAGAACAGGCAAAGAAAAGCCTTGAGTTAGTAGACCTGACCAAAGCGGCAAATAAAAAAGCAAAGCAGCTTTCTTTGGGCATGAGGCAGCGGCTGGGCGTAGCAGTTGCTATGATGGCTTCTCCGAACCTTCTTATCTTGGATGAACCAATCAATGGGCTTGATCCGGAGGGGATCATTGAGATGCGCGGAGTCTTTGAACGGCTAAACAAGGAAATGGGGATCACCATCTTTATCAGTTCACACATTCTTGGAGAATTGAGCCGCATAGCCACACATTATGGCATCCTTCACGATGGAAAGCTTATCCAGCAGTTGAGCGCAAAAGAACTGGCAGAAAAAAGCCGCGACTATCTGCAAATCCGGGTGAGTGATAGCCAAGAGGCTCATCGTTTGATAATGGAAAAGATGAATCCAACTGAATGTACTGTTCTTGAGGATAGTGTGCGTGTGTTTGGTGTTGACAACTCCAGAGCGGTAAACGAGATGCTCTGGAAAAACGGGTTGGCCGTAGATGAAATTTACCGGCATCAGCAAGATTTAGAAGAATATTTTCTCGCCCAAATGGGAGGTTTTCAGCTTGCTTAATATATTTAACATGGATATGCGACGCTTATTTCGCTCAAAGGCACTCTATAGCTGTATTGCCTTTCTGCTTACTGTTTCAGGAACGATGATACTTTTTGGTATGCTTCCGGATTTTGCTGCAGCTACGGGAAGTGTTGGCGGTGAAACGGATATGATGAGCACCATGATGGGTGTTGGAATGGTGTTTATTATATTGAGCATCTTGTTTGCGATCGGCATTTCGACTGACTTTTCCAGTGGATTCTCAAAAAACATATTCTCCCGGCACACAAATCCTATCCGCTACATTGGCGGAAAACTACTTTCCTTAACCGTTATTGGAGCGATCGCCATCATTGCCCATACGGCAGTTTCCATGCTCCTGTTTGAATTCACCGGAACGGGCGTTAGCTTGACAGGCGGTTACCTTGGACTGTTTGCGTATTTGATTGAAAAGATATTTGTAGCAGGAGCACTTGCAGCACTGATTCTAATGGTATACCTTTTCACTCGCCATATTGCTCTTGCAATGATAATAGGCGTTCTTGTAGCAACAGGCACTATTAGCAGTCTCCTTAGTGTACTCGGTGAATATCTAGAGTTTAGTTTTATTACTGACGTATCCAAATACACAATTTCTGGGCTTTCCGGACAAGCCAATCTGGAGTTCCAAGGATCTGTATTTATTACCATACTTATCGGCAGTGTTCTTTGGGCGGCTGTCTGCTCCGCATTAGGCGCTAAAGCGTTAAAGCGAAAAGACATCTTATAAGTTTACCCACAAAAAGAAAATGATGCTTCCATTAAAAGTGGAAATTCATTTTCTTTTTAAGGGAAAGAGCGACAACTTATTTCATAACAGCACAAATATGATTATCTTTTGCTCCCAAAAACTGTTTTTAAATAAAACAATTTAGATATGCAACCAAAGGACTTTTGAAATGTAGAGCAAAGTTTAAGGATTAACAAGTTTCAAACATTTCTTTAAAATCTTCTGAACAAATGACATGCAGAATACAACTATCAACTAAATAAGGAGGTCGTTTATTATGGAAAAGAAAAATTTTGTATCGCTGATTTCTGGCACCGTTGGAGGGATCCTGTTTGCCATCGGCATGTGCATGACCCTGCTTCCGGAATGGGATGTCTTCAACGAAGGGATAGGAGTTGCCTGTGCCGGTATAGTGGTTCTACTGGCTATGCTGATTGTTCGTCGCAAAATGGAAGGGAAACCGGCAATTCGCCTCAATCCAAAAGTGATTGCGACATTCACCTTTGGCATAGCTGGGGCATTAGCATTAGGGGTTGGCATGTGTATGGTGATGCTATGGGAAGATATGATAGTAGCAGGCATTGTTGTCGGCGTTGTTGGCATTTTGATTTCGATTTGCTCAATTCCTGTCTATAAAAAACTTGAATTAGTAGAAGGAGGCCAATAAAGTGAAAAAATTTATCAAAGCTGCCGGTATGGTATCTACAATTGCCATAACTGTTATTCTATTAAAAAATATACGTTAAAAAGTGAACAAGTTAAACTGAACAAATTAAAATATTTATGACAGTTGTTTGCTAAATGGCAAAAATCAATATTTCAAATGCAACAGAAAGAATATTTAGAAATGCAATCGAGCGCGCAACTGGAACTATCGCTAGAAAAACAGGAGGGAGTGGCATCAGCCGCTCCTTTTTTTTAATTAGAAAACCTGTTCAAGACGAGGAAACAGAAACAAAACTTTAACAATTCTATAGTATAATAAACAAAAATTCCAAGGAGAATTGCTTATGCTAAAAATATTACTCGTAGAAGATGATATAGAACTAAATCGCACCGTGTGCACTTTTTTAAATCAGAACGGCTATGAAGCAATCGGCTGTCTGGATGCCAACGATGCTTATAATACCATGTACGGCAATCTGTTTGATTTAATAATCTCCGATATTATGATGCCCAATATTGATGGGTTTGAATTTGCGCAAACCGTTCGTGATCTCAATAAAGAGATTCCAATTCTATTCATGACCGCTCGAAATGACTTTTCAGCTAAACAAAAAGGATTTCGTGCCGGTATCGATGATTATCTTGTAAAACCCGTTGATTTGGATGAACTTCTCTTGAGAATTGGTGCACTGCTTCGCCGTGCAAAAATTGCAACAAGCAAAAGGCTGGCTGTTGGTAGTCTGTTACTGGATGCTGATGAGCACATCGCCTATTTGAACGAAACAGAAATTCCCTTGACCGTTCGGGAATTTAACATATTATACAAATTGCTTTCTTACCCAAAAAAGACTTTTACCCGTTCTCAGTTAATGGATGAATTTTGGGATGTAGAAACCTCTACAGGGTCGAGAGCTGTAGACGTTTATATAACAAAGATCCGTGATAAGTTCTCTGAGTGTGACGATTTTGAGATTGTTACGGTTCACGGTATGGGATATAAGGCGGTGCTAAAGTGACGAAAGACAAAACAGCAGGGAGGAGGCTCCTGCGTAAAAGTTTATTTTCTTTTTATCGATATTTGATCTTCTTTCTTCTAATTGCCTTTGTTGTCACCTGCAGCTTTTTTTTATTTTTAAATTCAATAGATATTAAAGAGGAATTGATAATAGATAACGCTAGTACTACCTTTTTCAATATTTTGTTTTTGACCTTGGTTTTCACATTAATAGACGGTCTCCGCAGAAAAATCACTGTGGAACGCCCGGTCAAACGAATTTTGGAAATGACACACAGAATCTCTGAAGGAGATTTTAATATAAATAACGAGCCTTTTCGAACGTCTGGAAAGGGAAATGAGTTTGATCTTATTATTGAAAATTTTAACAAAATGGCAAAAGAGTTATCCGGCATAGAGACGCTAAGAACGGATTTTGTCGCCAATGTATCCCATGAATTAAAAACACCACTGGCGATCATACAAAATTACGGGACCATGCTGCAAGCGCCTGATTTGGCTGATGAAAAACGGCTGGAATATGCAAAAGGACTGACAGAAGCTTCTCGTCGTTTGGCGGATTTAATAACCAATATTCTTAAACTGAATCGACTTGAAAACCAGCAAATTTTTCCTGAAGAGCAAAAATATGATTTGGGTGAACAACTTTGCGAATGCTTTCTTTCTTTTGAAAGCATATGGGAAAAGAAGAATCTTGAAATCGAAACCGATATTGCAGAGGATATAGCCATAAACGCTGATCCCGAATTAATGAGCCTTGTATGGAATAACCTGCTTTCAAATGCAATTAAATTCACAAAACCGGGAGGCAGAATTTCGGTAAGCTTGAAAAGCGACAATGATACAGCTGTTGTTCAAATATCGGATACCGGTTGTGGAATGAGCGCCGAAGTTGGTGCGCATATCTTTGAAAGATTTTATCAAGGTGATACTTCTCACGCAACACAAGGGAATGGTCTGGGTCTTGCACTCGTAAAACGGGTCATAGACATTATGAAAGGTGAAATTTCTGTACAAAGCAAATTGGGGGAAGGCAGTACTTTCATAGTGCGATTAAGGAGAAGAACAGATGGAGCGGGCCAAGAAAACGACAGATAAATTTCTTTTTCCTAGCAATGTTTTCAAAGTTCTTTTGACGTTATTGTCGGCATCAGTCCTTGTATATATTTTTTTATGGGGAAACCAATTTTCGCCTGTTGCTTATATGGGCTATGTAGTGTCGGCATATACACTCATAATAATGGTTGTCGGCATTCCCTCTGTAATCAAAAGCGGGAAACTGCTAGTTTACAACAATCCTTTTGGCTCGCGTTTTTTAACTGAAGTAAACTATCGGGCCATGCTTTTTATGTACTCCGGAATGGCAATCAATTTATTGTATGTCTTATTCAACGTGGTGACTTGCTTTATATATCATTCTATTTGGTACGGGGCTGTAGCAATCTATTACATGGTTCTCAGCTTGATCTATTTTGTCCTCATAAGAAAGTCTCGGAAGATATTCAGTCAGGAACAAGGTGTTGGACGGCAAATACAGGAACTTTATAGCTATCGGTTATGCGGGTTTCTTTTATTCTTGCTTAACCTCACAATGACAGGAATCGTTTTTCAAATAATATGGCAGGACAAAAGCTATGTATATGTAGGTTTGGTAATTTATGGGGCAGCAGGGTTTACATTTTGTCGCTTGTTTATCGTGATTGTGAATATGGTAAAATTTCGTAAAAAAAATAGTCCGATACTTACAGCCGTAAAAATGATGAATTTTGTATCTGCTTTGATGTCGCTTTTTGTTTTACAAACCGCTATGTTTGCTGAATTTGGTGGTGGAGATATTTTTCGAAGAGTTATGAATGCACTTACGGGCGCCATCATCTGCTTTATTGTCATTTACATGGCAGCTTATATGGTTCTCCAAGCAAATAAAAAACTAAAAACGATCATGATTAACAGTTCGAAAACATAATACAATCATTTCATGAACAATAAGCAGGCATACTATAGTTATGAATCAAAGGAGGAGAGCAAATGGATAATAAAAATGAATTTTTCTCATATACGTATTCAGGAAAACAGCAGGAAGAAATCAAACATATCATTAAAAAATATGCGCCTCTAGAAGAAAATAAAATGACCCAGTTAAAGAAGTTGGACAAAAGAGCAGAACGGCCTGGAATGATTGCGGCATTGATTATTGGCTTAATGGGTTCCGTTTTATTAGGCTTAGGATTATGCTGTATCTTGATCTGGTCAGATTTATTTGCTCTTGGAGTAGCTATCGGAGTAATCGGAATAGCTTCTATGGCAGCAGCCTATCCCGTTTACACAAAAATGACGATGAAACGGCGGGAAAAACTAGCTCCTCAAATTATGGAGTTGAGCAATGAATTGATGAATCAAAAGTAAGCCGGCACAACCGATCAAAATATTCAATAAGAGCTGTAAGCTGATGTAGCCACCTTATCTTTACGATTAGGTGGCTTTTACTATGATTAAACCAATTTTTTATTTTCTTATCCTCGTTCAATAAAAATGAAAGTTGGCTTACCAATGACTTCTGATTTGTATTAGTTTTATAAACAGTAAAAAATAATGCATATTTTGAGAAGATTCTAAGGGGGGAGCGGAATCATCAAAAATAAGATTTCAAAGAGAAAGTAAACAACTCTTGTGAAGAAATGAAGCTTGAATATGAAAGGTGTATTGCTTGCCGCATCCACGAGCGCATCGATTAAAAATTGATTGGTATAAGCAGGTTTTTGGGTTTATACCAGTCCATTGGCTGCATTAAGAAATCTTTTTAACAGCATGAACTTCATTTGATTTTAGAACAATTAATTAGATTACTGAAGATCTTGAATTTAGGAGATAGTTGGTATTCAAGGTAGCTTAAAAGGCAGAAGAAGGATGCTCCGACCAAGTTAACAAAAAGGTCGCTCATGGTATCGTAGAGGCCTATATCAAGATAACCATCAAGAGCAAGATTTTGTCCATTTACAGATACATCATTTATATTGTTAAAGACGGTCATTGCTTGTGTGGATTCATTGATTTTCATGGAATTGATCGTCTGTATAATCGTGTCCTTCTGCATATCTCTTCCAAAAAAGGTGTCCATCGTAATTTCATAGAACTCCCATAAAACACCCACAGTCATAGAGAAACAAAATGCTGTGATAATAAAATAGATCGATTTGGCAGCCTGCCTACCAGAATGATTTTGTTCACTAATTAATTTCAGCAGTATATATCCTAACGCAGCAAATAGAAATCCGTTTACAGTATGCAGCATCGTATCCCAGTAAGGGAATTTTATGTAAAAGGCATTGATTTCACCAAGCAGCATCGATGCGAATATAAATAATTGAATTGTTACAAATAAGAGAGCTGATAGTTTAAATTTTAAAAAGTTTTCAATTAGTAAAGGTAAGTTGAACAAGAACAAGATTTTAAGACAAGTTGCCACATCATTTGAGTTCCCTTGCACCGCGGCATGGATCAATGTGGTGCCGACTAAGAGATGTAAACTCACAGAAATTGATATTGCAAATAAACCTCTTGGTTTAGAGATTCGGTCATCTTGATGATTATCGATAGTTAAGTCAGTTGTAGCTCTCAACGCATATCACCTCCATGTAATTTGACTATAAGAATCTAAAGTTTATTCATATTTTTTATTTTTACATTCGGATTATATGGAATAGATGTTTAGGAGTTGTCAGTGAAATGTTTGCAAATTGTTAATGGAGAATAGGTAAGGTGGCAAGCAGTGCACCTTATGATAATGCGTGGTCTGTAAGATTTCGACAGGTGAATTTATTACAGTGAGGATAAATTTTAAAATACAGCCCTACAGATCGGCCGGAAATGTCAAAGAGCCAAAGATGCTGAACCTTTATAAATAAGGGTTCAGCATCTTTGGCTCTTAAAAAATTTATAGAAGTCTGAAAGGGGGATGGAAGCTTAGTTGTTTATCAAGTAATAAAAATACTGGACATTCTATCAGTTTCCTTACTATTCGATTCGAAGTGCATGCGTATCTGTAAGTTCAAAATAGAACGCTCAACTATTTCTCAATCATTCGGATTTTGAGTAGCAAGTTTTCCATTCCCGACAAAAAGAGAGGCAAAAACAGCCACAGCAAGTAAGGCTGCTGAAAGAACAAATAATACATTCAGACTATCGATAAACAAATTCAGCAAATCACTATAAACTTCAGGAGAGAGGCCGCTTCCATTGCGTAATAATTCTTGTATATTCAGCGATAAGGCGGAAGCATATTCCGGATTTTCATCTATCGTTGCTTGCAAGTTCGTTGCCAATCGATTGTTCAGGACAGCTCCCAAAACACTCACTCCAATTGTAGCTCCTAGTGAACGGAACAGGTTGATGGAAGCTGTTGCAGAACCGATATCCTCTTTGGGAACGAGTTCTTGCGTTAATGTAGTTAAAGTAGGCATCAACATTCCCATGCCTGCCCCTAAAATACCAGCACAAACGCCAAAGAGAACAAGAGAGCTGTCAGCCGAAATAGTCAGAACAAAAAGAATCCAGCGATCATCGTAAACAAACTCACGACTAAAATGGTTCTGTATTGGATTTTCATATAGAACGACTAGTTTTCATAATAGATAAATGTAGCAAAATGCGTATAGTAATGAAGCAAAAGGGGATATAGGTCCGTTCTAGCTTAGATGAGAGGTGGAGCATTGTTCAAGAGTGTGCAGGGCGGTTGAAAGCCTTTCAGCAAATTGATCCGGGGGCTCTATTGATTCTATGAAAAATACGATAAGATGAGGATGGTTTCCTTGCGATTGTCTGTAGGTGCTCGGAAATGGAAGTTGATGGTCTTGGAGAGCGTAAGCGAATGTTGGAAATTCTTCGGGAAGAAGAAGGATTTCTGCCTGGTTAAAGGCAAAACCATTCTCCTGTAGCCGTTCAAATGACATGTGATGATTAAGCTGACAATTGATGCAGACATGGCCATCATGGATTGAAATGGTTCTTTTCTTTTTAAGGATGCATTTTTCTTCACACAAGATCATATTTGCTTTTAAGAGAAAAGTTACTTTTTCTGCAATTGTCTCCATTTGGTTCATCGTATACACATCCATTCCTGGTTTATTTCATGAGCGTTCTGAATTACTTCCATTGACTTAACAGCAAATTGTTTACTTATAGCACTTTAGAAGGAACGATTCCGTCTCTTTGGTTGCTCGCATTTTATGATGAGGCATGAGACGATGAATTTCTTCCACCATAGTCCGGCCGACTCCTTCTCCGCGATGGGAAGGATTAACAGAAGCATGTTGGACCGTGACAAAGTCTTCCTTTACTTCAACACCGATCAATCCAATAATATCTTCTTGGTATTTCCATAGGTAAAACTGCCAGTCCGGAGCAAGATTATATTGTTTCATCGTTTGCAGAAGATTTTTAAGCGTCCGCTCTTTTGGCATAAATGACAGCAAGCCCATAGCGATTTTTTCATATGATTTTTTGTATTTGATTAACATACACTCCATCTCCTTCATCATTTTATGTTTTCAAAAAGGCTTTTTACACTTTCCATTAAAAAAATCGATGGCACTTATGCTTTCTTTTCTGCTAAAAACACATCAATAGTTATCTCTTGACTATAGTTTCTTTAATAATTGTATTATTTCTTGATTTTGTTTGAGAAATGTCAAAAAAATGTTTTTGAAATGTTAAATGTGATATTCAGTCTATTAACATAGTTTTTATAGATAAGATAAAGTCCGTTACCTAATGAATTTAAAATTTATCGCATTGTTATATGGAAGAACAAAATTACATGGAAGAGGCGAACAGTTGCATACTGGGTCATCATTTCCTTGGTTTTTCTCGGATAAGTGCAAGTCAGCGGCATGTGGCTTATGACAAGCCAATGTCGATCCTTAGCAAGGCGGAAAAAATGGCGGAAGGCGATTGTTCTGTCCGGATTTCGCCTCTTCGCAAGGATGGCAAAAAGGATTATGTGGAAGTGATGATTGAAGAGTCCAATGCTATGCTGTAGCATTGCAAAAAAGATCTGACAAAGGAAAAGGAATATATGGAGACGATCATAACACCCTCTAAAAAGTTGACTACATTGGTGACTAATATTCTCAAGTTTAATAAGGTGGAGAATAAGGAAATCATATCGTCAGCAAACCCTTATAATGTATGCCGGCAACTTATCGATTGTGCATTGTCCTTTGAAGAGTCATGGGAGCAAAAGAACAATGCATTTATCGCAGAAGTTGAAGAGCGGGCAATGATTCATGCAGATGAGGAGATGTAAGAAATTGTCTGGAACAACTTGCTTGCCAATGCCGTGAAGTTTATTGACCCTGGCGGCACACTCAAACTAACGCAGACATCAGATGCTGATAAGGTAACGGTTATAATAGAAGATAATGGACCGGGAATGAGCGAAGAGACAATCAAGCACATTTTCGATAAATTTTATCAGGGCCGACAGTTTCCATTCGAAAAAAGGCAATGGGCTCGGCCTCGCGCTATCTTTGAAGGTGATTGATTTACTGGCCGGCCGGATATCAGTGAAGAACCTTCCAGGATCGGGAACAGCATTTACAATTGTTCTAAAGACAAAAAAGAGTATTGATTAGGCTTACCAGATGCTAAGCAGTTTCAGACCCTAGAAAAACAGGGATTGGAACTGCTTTTTATTTTGTTGTCATGATTTTTTAAAAAAACCAATTAACATTTCCCACACATATCTTTGACATCTTACAAACAACTGAGAGACATAATCGAAGAGTCAAAGAGATTAACCATTCAAATTCGTTTTATAAAAATACTTTTAAAAGCGTATCATTTAACATTTCATAAACATTTCTTTGACATTCCACAAACAAATTGACGCGATAATCCTAGTGGTTGAAGAAATAATCAAACGCAAAGAAAGGTGAATTTAGGAAACCCACTAAGTAAAGGAGAAATGAGATGACGGCAATAATGAAATTAATAGCAGGTTTTTTAACAACAGCATTAGTGTTTTCAGTAATTTCTGGACAAGTATTGACGAAAAAAAGAAATCAAAAGGAGGAAGAGGAAAATGGCGAAAATTTTATATAATATCGGAAAGTGGTCGAGTTTAAACGGCATAAAAGTCATATTGATGACGCTGCTGATCTTGGGAGGTTTGGGAGCTGCCGCTCTTGGCATGGGAATATCCTTTAATGATGATTTGGCAATTCCAGGAACAGAATCTGAAGAAGCGATGAAGGTATTGGAAAAGGAATTTCAAAGTGGAGATAGCGGAGGGCAAGCTTATCTGGTGATGAAAGCTCCGGAAAATGAAACGTTGGATTCAGCAGAAAACAATAAACTGATCCAGGAGGCTCTTGAAAAAATACAGGAAGATCAGGCAGTAACCTCAGTTGCGACACCGGCAGAACTAAAGAACATCAACCCGGACAAACAAATCGGCTATGCTGTGATTACATATGACACGCCAGCGGCAGAAGTGTCTGATGAGTCCAAGGGGATTGTCGAAGACAATTTGCAGATTACCCGTGATGCCGGCATTCAGACAGAACTCGGTGGAACAGTGGAATTTGATGTGACAACAGGCGGCGGTTCAGAAGTGATGGGTATCATCGCTGCATACGTAGTGTTAGCTATTACCTTTACTTCGTTGCTGGTAGCTGGAATGCCGATCATTATGGCGCTTTTCGGTTTAGGAATGGGTGTTTTACTGGTCCTCATTGGAACAAATTTCTTTGATGTTCCTTCGATTTCGCTTACCTTGGCAGCAATGTTAGGAATAGCAGTAGGAATCGATTATGCATTATTCATTATTTCACGATTTAGACTGGAAATGAAAAAAGAGAATTCCGTAACAGAATCGGTTGCCATCGCAACTGGAACTGCGGGAAGCGCAGTGGTCTTTGCCGGCGTAACCGTCATAATTGGATTGTTAGGGCTGGTTGTCATGGAAATCCCATTCATTGGTTCGATGGGAATTGCAGCAGCTGCGGTAGTACTAGGGACGATTTTCGTCTCGCTTACCTTACTGCCAGCGATTTTGGGTTTATTCGGCCATAAAATGGCAGCGACAAGAAAGAACAGAGTGATCAACTTGATTACAAGAACAGATAAGAAAAAAGCCGCCTCCAGCAATAAATGGGGGAGATTTGTTACAAGCAAACCGTTAACTGTAGCGATTCTCGGTATCGTACTTCTGGTGGTCATGAGTGTTCCTTTCTTCCATATGGAACTTGGGCTGCCAAACAAAGGAGATAAGACGCTCGATAAAACAGAAAGACAAGGCTATGAGTTGATGACCGAAGGATACGGGGATGGGGTCCATGCGACACTAGCGGTATTGGCAGAACCGGAAGGCGCTGCGCAAGAATTCCCGGACAAGATAAACCAAGTGGTTGAAGATATTGGCGGTTTGACTCATGTGAAAAGCGTATCTCCGGCAATGCCAAATGAATCTGGGGACATGTTCATCATCAGTGTCACACCTACACACGGGCCAAACCATGCCGAAACCAAGGATTTGGTCAAAGAAATCCGTGAACTTTCCAAATCCGGGAATGCAGAATTAATGGTCACCGGCTCTACAGCCATTAACATTGATATTTCCCAAAAAATTATGGACGCACTGCCTATATTTGCGGCTTTGATCATCCTGTTCGCTTATTTATTATTGATGGTCGTGTTCAGATCGTTGTTAATCCCATTAAAGGCAGTTCTTGGTTTTGTTCTATCCATGGCGGCCACGTTCGGATTTACCGTCTTGGTCGTACAGGATGGTTATCTGCAGGATCTATTCGGACTTCCTGGACCTACAGCTATTTTATTCCTATTGCCAATCTTAAGCATCGGAATTCTGTTCGGTTTGGCAATGGATTATGAAGTATTCCTGGTTAGTAAGATGCGCGAAGTCTATACGCATACAGGAGATGCAAAAAAAGCCATTTTTGTTGGGATGAAAGAAAACGGACCAATTGTCACAGCAGCAGGATTGATTATGGCCGTGGTATTTGCAGGCTTTATCCTGGCCAGCGATCCCATTATCAAACAGATGGGCTTAGCGCTTACATTCGGTGTATTATTTGATGCATTCGTTGTCAGATTGACCATTGTTCCGGCCGTAATGACATTGATGGGCAAATCTTCGTGGTATTTGCCAAAATGGTTAGACCGCATACTTCCTAATATTGACATTGAAGGCACGACACTTATGACAGAAAAGGAAAAGAAACCAATGGTGCAAAAGCAGCCATCGGAAGATCTTGTGTAAAAAAAGCGGACATTGAGTCTTGTAAAAACAGCATCATGTCAAAGAAAAGCCTATAAAGACTCATTTTGAAAGGGAGGAGGGGTGTTATGGTAGTAGGATTCAGCATTTTAAGTTACTTGCTTTTGGGGTTGATCGTCTTTGGATGGGTAGTGAAGGATACGGGACGCAAAGACTGTAAAGGGCTCTTGGCTTTGGCAGCTCCCTTTATTATCATCGGTTACCCTTACTTCCTTTCAAAAGGGTTTTATAGAAAGCACTAATAATCATAAAAATATAAAGTTTCAAGAAGCATAAAGGAGAGAAAAAATCTCTTGTTGCTGAACAGGAATATACCTTGGGGTATGGAAGAGATTTTTGATTATCCACGCTCATTTTCACGGGCAGAAACCTGATAGAAGAAAATTGGAAAGCATGCGCGTTACTCAGTCTTTTAAAGAACACTATTCTTAAGGAGTGCTAAAAAATGAAGCCTAAAGAATCTAAGAAAGAAAAAAGGATAAATCTATATGCCATTGTACAAAAGCTTCAAGAAAAGGGTGTGAATGCCCAAACCTGTAAAAGGCCTCAACTTGTTTTGATGCTGTAAGTTCTTTATTTGTGGAAAGCAGATGCTATTAATAGATGGATGTGGGGAGGGGATTAAAATGACTACGGCTTCTTTAGATGACCTTAAAATGCAATTAACACGGAATGATCTGCTGAAGTTTCTCATGATATACAAATTCGCGATCGATGAAGTTAATACAAAGATCAACATTTTGAATGAAGAGTTTAAATATATCCACGACTACAACCCAATTGAAAATATCAGCTCACGGGTAAAGTCGTCAGAGAGTATACTGCAGAAGGCGAAGCGAAAGAAATGCGAGCTGTCATTGGAAACAATAAAAGAGAATATTAAAGACATAGCGGGAATCCGCATTACCTGTTCATTTATTTCCGATGTATATGCAGTTTGTGAAATGCTGCAAAAACAAAAAGATATTGAGGTAATTGAGTATAAAGACTATATCAAGTATCCAAAACCGAATGGGTATCAAAGTCTCCATATGATCATTAAAATTCCTGTTTTCATGTCTGACAGCGTGGAACATACTTATGTAGAGGTTCAAATCAGGACGATTGCGATGGATTTTTGGGCGAGTCTTGAGCACAAAATCTATTATAAATTTAATGAAGCGATTCCAGAAAAATTTACTAGAGAACTTAAGGAAGCAGCACTTTCTGCTTTAGCGTTAGATAAAAATATGGAAAGGATCCATAAAGAAGTGAATGCTATAAAGGGTTTGGATACTAGAAGCCATATATTTGAACCTGAAGCGGCAAATAGTGTGAACGAAGGAAAAATTCATGAGTTATTGCGTCACTGATCAGTTGAATTACCTTCAGACTCTGCGATTAAGGAGCAAGTAAAAGCAAGATTTTTAGTGGCTGAAAAACTTCATTTCATCTTTTTAATCGTGCAAAAACCAGCTATCTTCCTTTAGGAAGATAGCTGGTTTTTTTCTGTACATACTGTGTAAACTATTTTCGAAGGGTTCAGCAACCTGAGTCTTGCGATTTTACTATCGCTTTCCTTTTGTATTCTCTCGTGTATGCAAAAAGACTATTTCAAATACAAAAACCCTTGAATGCCAGTAAATTTATGTGGAAAATTGAAGATGGCATATTTTTTAGTATGCTAAAGAAAACTTATTTAGACAAGGGAGAAATAAGGCGTATGTGATATCAATACGAGCCGATAGATTATCACGAGAATCTGTCAATAGAAATATTTACGCAGACTTTAGAAATGTGAAGGCAAAGAGAGAACAGGAAGCTTGAGCATTAACTTACTATTAAAAGAAACATTTAACTAATGTCTAAAAAGGAATCTAAGGGATTTCCTACGCTCTTAGATTATAAGTTGTTTATTGCTCAATCTTAATTAAGTTTATATATGAGGGATTATCAGTAGTTATTATTCTGATAGCAAAACACAAAGGGGCAAGCAGTGCTGACAGCATTGCTTGCCCTCATGTGTCTGCTTACCTGTACTTTTACGAACGGTTACAATAGTAGGGTATCGAATAAGGTCACAACTGGATATTTTTCAAGGTTTATTATCGAGAAGGAAGAGAAGAGGTGTTTATGGTATGGTAATTAAATGGAAAGTTGTTTTTGTATAGTTGCCATTAACTATAGGGAGAGGGAAATAAATGTTTATTAAAAAAAAGAGATTAATCGCTGTTTTATTTGTAACTGTGTTGTTTCTTTCCGCCTGCAATAATTCAGTCTATGAGGAAATGGGTGTGGACGAAAACAACATCCCTCCATTTAATGAAACGGAAAGACAAGAAGGGGCTAATAAGAGCCTAATTGCAGTCAAGCTTATGACAGAAGGCTCAGGAGAAGAAGATGCGAAGAAATCAATTGCAGATTCTTTTGCTTTGCTAAAAGAAGAATACAGGACAGTGTCAGTTGAATTGGAAGATGCAGATCAGGAAAATTGGTATGGGGTCTATTTGCAGGATGATACAGCCATTCAGAACATGAAGCATGCAACAACCGAGTTAACGACAGAAGAAAAAGCTGTCATGAAGTATTATGAAGAGTTGGAAAACCCGGAATTTCCAATCATCGAGTTTTCTGAAAATCCAATTTTACATTAACAGCGATGCTGTTTATAAGCAGAATAAAGGTTTATATATCATCAGATTATCAAAAGGTCCTTGAATACAAGGGAGAAAAGGAGACAGTAAAATGATAATTATTGGTGAAAGGATAGATGCTCCTCCAAAGTTATTTCCGTTATGTGTCTACTTTGGTCATGTAATAGATAGTCTAATTACATTTCCTGTCCGGATACGGAAACATAGATTTCTTCCAGTTATCAGAACACCTATGCGTTATGAGGAACAAATGGATATCCAATAGTCGGAAACCCGAATCCTTTACATCACATTTATTTCATGATAATGTTTAATTCGAGTTATATCGAAATACTTTATGGTAAAACATTTTATATTTGAGAAAGGGCTGCATAAAAAATGGATAATGATCAAATTGTTAAAGTTTATAAAGCATTGGGGGATAGTACCCGATACAAAGTTATCCAAATTATCGGTGAGGAAAATAGTTTGTGTCCAGCACAGCTTGAAGGCCGTCTTGATGGTATTCCTTTATCCACATTATCTCATCATTTAAAGCAATTATCAGATTGTGGAATTTTAATTCCTGAGAAGCGAGGAACTTATATTTTTTATAGTTTAAATGAGGATATTGCAAAGAAATTTGTACCTGACCTATACGATATCCATTAAACCAGGTAAACTAAAATCATAAATACAATAATTCTGTATTCCTATGGAATTATTTTTTTGTTTGTTATTTCTATTTTTTTCGAAATATAAAATGTTATATCCTAAAAGGAATGGAGGATTGATAACACGACGTCTCTTTAAATTACAATAATTTGAACTTATTCGTTTGAAGGGTTGTTTTATACTTTGGTATGGCGATAAAGATTAGAGCAATAATAGATCCAACTGATTTATATTTCTATATTTTTAGAAACATAGAATTACATAACATTGAGCTGTTAAAGGTTATGTCTCAAAACTTAACAGCACTAAGAAGCGGAGCAGTGGAAGGCCGAAACATGGTTATTCTATTCCATCTTTCCACTGTTACACAATAATTACTAGATGGAAAATTTAACCTTACGGGTAATGAACTAACCAAAATAGACAAAAAGAAAGGGAAAGGTGTGAATGGCAGAGAAAAAACGACTTAAAATCGGCGGCATTATAGATGGAGTAGGCTTTAATTATATGGGGTGGCGTCACCCGGATATGCCGGCTAACGCCAGCGAGAGCATTGATTATTATGTAGAAAAAGCAAAAAGATTAGAAGAAGGAAAGTTTGACGTGATCTTTTTAGCTGATGTCAGCCATATCGGACCAAGAATGATTCCGCATTATCTCAGTATGTTTGAAGGCGTAAGTATTCTGTCTGCCTTAAGCATGGTGACACATTCCATTGGGCTGACTGCCACAATTGCCACTTCCTATGCGGATCCTTTTACGGTTGCCCGTCAGATGGCTTCTCTTGATAAAATCAGCAATGGCCGAGCCGGATGGAATGCCGTCACGTCCAATCCGGGAGGGATGGCGAATTACAGCCGCACGCACCTTTCAAAAGCGGATTTGTATCCGATGAAAAAAGAGTTTTTAGAGATTGTCGAAGGCCTTTGGGATTCCTACGAGGATGATGCCTTTATACGGGATAAAGAAAGCGGAGTGTTCTTTGATCACCAAAAAATGCATCCACTCAATTACAGGGGAAATTATTTTTCCGTCGATGGTCCGCTCAACATCAGCCGCTCGAGACAAGGAAGGCCCGTTATCTTCCAGGCGGGCACCTCTCCGGAATTCATGGACCTTGCTGCAAAACATGCCGATGGAGTATTTCTCCCGGCTGAACGTTTGGAAGATGCAAAAGCTTTCAGTCAGGAGCTAAAGAAGAGGGTGGAGTTGGAAGGGCGTTCGTTTGATGATTTTCTGCTTACCATTTCCCAAAACCCGATTATCGGCCGAACAGAAAGAGAGGCTGAAGAAAAATTTCAGGAACTGCAGGTCCTGATGCCGATTTATCGGATACCGAAGCCGATATTTTTTGGTTCAGCCGAAAAGGTGGCAGAACAAATACAGCACTGGTACGAGGCAGGGGCGTTGGATATGTTGCTGATCAGGCAGGAGCATCCTTCCGGATTTGATGACTTTATTGATTTAGTCGTTCCTATTTTACAGGAAAAGGGGATTTTCCGTATGGAATATGAATCAAACACCTTACGCGGTAATTTGGGTTTGCCTTATCCTGAAAATAGATACTCACTTTGAAACAATTTCCGGATAGAGCCCATGATGGAGTTACATACTGCCCTTCATGCTTGAATAGTTGAACAGGCAAGGATTTGCTAAAAAATAAACGCTTTTACTTAAAGTGATTTACAAGGAGATATATATAAATGGAAAAGAACTACAATACACGTATCATTATGGCAGCGCTGCTGCTCTGCGGTTTCTCCGGCTATTTGAGCGAAACGGCCATCAATATTGCAATGACTAATTTAATGGAAGTATTCCAGGTTTCAGCGGCAACTGTACAATGGTTAACAACTGGGTACATGTTGACTATAGGCATTTTAACGCCAATAAGTGCGATGTTGCTGCAGATGTTTTCTACACGAAAGCTCTTCACAATTTCGCTCACAAGCTTAATCGTCGGTACAGTGATTTCGGCGCTGGCGCTCAATTTTGAAATGTTAATGTTCGGCCGGATTTTCCAGGCAATAGGTATGAGCACCTTAATCCCACTCCTGTTCAATACGGTTCTCATTATCTATCCACAGAATAAACGGGGGGCTGCAATGGGGTTAGTCGGGCTTGTTACCATGTTTGCCCCAGCAATCGGACCGACCTTTGGTGGTCTGGTAGTCGGATATTTAACATGGCAGTATATCTTCTGGTTATCACTCCCATTTTTAGTGATAGGGTTGTTGATGGGGTTAAGGTATTTGGAGAACGTTACCGCTGTCACAAAGCAAAAGATCGATTTACTGTCTGTGTTACTGTCAACGATTGGATTCGGAGGAGTTGTTTATGGTTTTAGTCAGGTGGGCGAAGGATCTGAAGGCTGGGGCAATCCAGTTGTGATTTCTTCGATTCTTGTTGGCCTCGTCGGTCTGGCACTGTTCGTGTGGCGTCAGAACGTTATGAGCAATCCATTGATGAACCTGAGCGTGTTCAAGTATCCGATGTACGTTGTGGGACTGGTTCTAGTAGCGATAGTCCCGATGATTTTTATGGCGACCCTGATCATTCTGCCGATGTTTCTGCAGACGGGTGCAGGTTTATCTCCGTTCACTGCGGGGCTCATGCTGTTGCCGGGCAGTGCGCTTTTCGGTCTTCTTTCCCCGCGAATAGGGCACTTGTTTGATCTATATGGCGCAAAATGGCTCGCTATTCCCGGATTCGTGATCGTATCAGTCATGTTATGGTTCTTTACTGCCCTATCTCCTGCTTCTTCAGTAGCTTTAATGGTGGCTTTGCATATAGGGCTCTCTATTGGGACAGCCATGATATTAATGCCAGCTCAAACGCACGCACTAAATCAATTACCGCCAGAATTATATCCGCACGGTACGGCAGTCATCAACACAGTGCCGCAGGTTTCAGGGGCGATTGGAATTGCTGTAGCTGTCAGTATCCTTACGGGTGGTATGGATAAATACCTGCACAGCTTCTCCGTTCCCGCCAGACAGGTTGAAATGGCAAACGCGATGTCGGCAGGATCACATAACGTGTTCTTGTACATGATTATCCTGGCACTGATTGGTTTGGTCACTGCATTCTTCATTCGCCGTGGCGTAGTCCGGCGCAAAGAAGTGCAGGCGTAACATTAATGTTTCGTCAGGAATCCCTTAGCGGTGTCTATGAAGAGCGTTCATACTAAAAATGGCAGGAAAAATTACTGCATTCGATTTCATCAGAAGAACGCTTGGTGTTAAGGGAACTCGTGCTTCGGATGGAAAAAACTTATTCTAAGGTTTTTCTAAACCAACCTTTAGCTAACTAAACATTCAATGCCTTTATATCGCTTGTTCTCTTGAGAAGGATGAATTTCAGGTGTATCTAAAGATATAGGGAAAGAAATTTTCTTTCCTGCAGAATTACAAACGTTTATGTAGCTTAATAAACATTTGTATACTCTTTAATCTGTAGAAAGAAGATGGAGACACTTTACTTGCGATTCTTCAATTTCCTGGGAACCGAGATGGAAAAGGAGAAGATTGATAAACCAATTTAATAACAATAAGCATTGGGATTCATCAAGAAAAAAGTAAGCAGCAATTCATACTTAACGATTTAAAGAACTAAGGCTTTGCAAAAAATAAACCGTTATTAAGTTAATCAGGTTACTGGGAGAGAAAAAGATGAAGAAACAATACAATACGCGTGCCATCTTGGCGTCGCTGCTGATCGTTGGTTTTGTGGGGATGTTTAGTGAAACAGCCCTAAATATTGCCATGACGAATTTAATGGACGTGTTCCAGATTACGGCTGCAACTGCCCAGTGGCTGACGACCGGGTTCTTACTGACGCTCGGCATCTTGATGCCAGTAAGCGGATTGCTGCTGCAGAAGTTTACTACAAGACAACTGTTTGTAAGTTCGCTAATAAGCTCAATTGTGGGCACATTGATTGCGGCGCTCGCGTTCAATTTTGAAATGTTGATGTTTGCCCGGGTTTTACAGGCAGTTGGCATGGGCTTGCTGCTTCCCCTCCTGTTCAATACGATTCTTGTCATCTATCCCCCTGAAAAGCGGGGAGCAGCTATGGGATTCGTCGGATTGGTCATTATGTTCGCACCAGCGACCGGACCGACCATCGGCGGTTTACTGATCCAGTATTTTACGTGGCATTACATTTTCTGGTTCTCGCTGCCACTTTTAGTCGTGGGGTTATTGATTGGATTAAAGTATTTGGAAAATGTCACCGAGGTCACAAAACCCCGGATCGATCTCTTATCGATTGCCTTATCAACCATCGGCTTTGGAGGAGTGGTCTTTGGCTTCAGCAAAGCAGGCGAAGGCTCGGAAGGTTGGACTAGTACAGTGGTGGTCGCTTCCATTGTCGTCGGGCTCGTTGCTTTAGTCTTGTTCGTCCTGCGTCAGACTTCTATGAAAGATCCCATGTTAAACCTGAGCGTTTTCAAGTATCCCATGTACGTCATTGGGCTGCTTCTGGTCCTGATCTGCATGATGATTATTATGTCAAGCATGATCATTTTGCCGATGTTCCTTCAAACTGGCGCCGGATTCTCAGTATTCATCGCCGGACTCATGCTTCTGCCGGGCAGTGCGCTAAATGGTATTCTGTCACCATTAGTAGGACGGTTATTCGATAAGTATGGACCGACATGGCTGGTTATTCCAGGCCTTGTTCTCGTTGCGGTTATGCTTTGGTTCTTTGCCACGCTATCCCCAGCTTCTTCCGTGGCCTTTATTGTACTATTGCATATCGGGCTCATGGTGGGGATCTCCTTGATTTGGATGCCAGCCCAAACGAACGGTTTGAACCAATTGCCGCCGGCATTATACCCGCACGGTACAGCCGTTCTGAACACGCTGCAGCAGGTTATGGGAGCGATTGGAACAGCGGTCGCCATCAGTATCCTGACGAGTGGTATGGAGAAGTACCTGCATGGCTCCTCCGATCCGACAAAGCTAACCGAAATCGCCAAAGCGATAACTGCAGGTTCACAAAATGTCTTCTTGGTTGCAATGTTCGTTGCATTGCTAGGCATTGTCTTCGCGTTCTTCATCCGTCACACAGTTGCCAGCCATAAGTCGGCGCCATCCATCCATTGATTTCATCAAAGGAGAACGGAATGCATAAATTCTTCGCAGCTGGTGGATGAATAAATCAATTATATAAAAAACATGTATTCTCTGAAGTCAGTATCGGTCCATGCTCGGACTTATGCTGACTTTTTATAAGGAGTGTAGTCAATGATTTCAGTAAGAATGCCTAATAGGATATGCGAAATATTAAATATAGAAAAACCAATTGTACAAGGCCCAATGTCTTGGATTACAAATGCCGAATTTGTTGCAGCGGTAAGCAATGCTGGGGGATTAGGTTTTCTAGGTCCAAATGCCGGTCAGATTGATACAACTCGTTCACCTGAAATAAGTGCGGAACGAATGAGAACTGAAATACAAAAAATAAAAACTTTAACGAATAAGCCATTTGGAATACCTGTAATCGTACATTCTGATTTAGCTTACACATGGCCAATTTTAGAAATGGTTATTGAGGAGAAAGTTCCTGTTGTTATCGTGAACGGTCTACTGGATGAAAGAATCTTTAAACCATTAAAAGAAAACAATATTAAAATTGTTTATAGACCCCTTACTCCTACTATTAAAGATGCAAAAGCTGCAGAAGAATTTGGAGTAGATGTTTATGTAGCGACTGGATTTGATGAAGGTGGGACGGTTCCAGAACAAGTCATAGGAACATTTTCGATTGTTCCAATGATTGCAGATGCGATAAATATTCCTGTAATGGCAGCTGGTGGTATTGGAGACGTTAGAGGAGTGCGGGCTGCATTTGCTTTAGGCGCTGAAGGTGTGTTTGCTGGGAGTGTCTTTATTCCAACAAAAGAAAACCCAGCTGCAGAAAACGTGAAACAAATGATTGTAGATGCTACAGCAGAAGATTTACTGATGTTCCGTACTTTGCCGGCATACTATCGTTCTTTACCAACTCAATTAGCATATAAACTAGTCGAAATGGATAACCAAGGTGTTAGTCGTGAAGAAATAGCAAAAACGATGGTTGGCTCAATTGGAATGCGTATCGGCATGCTGGAAGGCAATACAGAGGATGGCTATATTTCTATAGGTACTGGAATTACGCCAATCAAAGAAATCAGAACCGTAAAAGAAGTGGTTGATACTTTAATGCAAGACTTTAATTGAACTTATTAAACAACTGTCTAGAAATATAAAGATTCTCTCTATCTTCTTAACAGAGACCCTAAAGAATTATGTGTAAATAGATAGTTAGAGAGGTTAGTCGCACAAAAATTAAGAGCACTGGCAAAAGAGACTTTAGTTGATGAAATTATGATTGTTGATTTTTATGGGGAACAAGAAGGGCGTTTAAAAGCCTATAATTTGCTTGCAGAAGAATTCTTGCATTCAACATAAGAAAATAAATACTTAAAATTTAAGATAATCATCATATTTTATTCCGATAGAGAGAAGGTAAAAGAGTGGATAATAGAAAAATGTTAAAAATGGGGGCTATTATTGAAGGGGTGGGCTATAACCATATGGGGTGGCGACACCCTGACATGCCTGCTGATGCGAGTGAAAATATCGATTACTATGTAAAACAAGCAAAAATTGCAGAAAAGGCGAAATTCGATACTTTGTTTTTAATCGATGTCAGCCATGTTGGGCCGGGAAACATACCGCATTACTTGAGTATGTTTGAAGGGGTCAGCATCATGTCTGCGCTCAGCATGGTTACTAAGAATATTGGCCTTTCAGCAACCATTGCTGCGTCGTACGGAGATCCATTTTCTGCTGCAAGACAGATATTATCCCTCGACAAAATCAGCAAAGGCCGGGCCTCCCTAAATGCGATTACCTCTAATCCGGGAGGAATGGTGAATTACAGTAGAGGGCATCTAACAAAAGCAGATCAGTACCCGATGCAAAAAGAATTTATGGAGATTCTCTTAGGTTTATGGGATTCATATGAAGATGATGCTTTTATACGAGATAAAGCAAATGGAATCTATTTAAATCCACAAAAAATGCATCCCATAAACTATAGGGGGAATTATTTCTCGGTAGATGGTCCATTGAATCTTAGTCGTTCAGTCCAAGGTAGACCGGTACTCTTCACGGCGGGTATGTCTGATAATTTTATGAATAATGCTGCGAAGTATACGGATGGCGTCTTTACCTTTGCTCAATCAGTTGATCATTTAAAAGAAATTGTGACAAAAATTAAAAAAAAGGTAGCATTGGAAGGACGATCCTCTGAGGACTTTATTGTTGCGGTTTCACAGCAAGTGCTTGTTGGCAGAACTGAAAAAGAAGCCGAAGAAAAATTCCGGGAAATGGAAAGTTTAATCCCTCAGTATCGAATTCCAAAACCTTTATTTTTCGGTTCGGCCGAGAAAGTCGCCGATCAAATTCAGGAATGGTATGAAGCAGGTGCCATGGATATGTTGCTGGTTCAACAAGAGCATCCAACAGCTTTAAAAGATTTCGCTGATTTAGTCGTTCCAATTTTACAGGATAGAGGCATCTTCCGTACAGAATATGAATCAAATACCTTACGAGGAAATTTAGGATTGCCTTATCCCCAAAATAGATATTCTATCTGAATAAATTGAAGAGAGGTGTGACCAATGGAACTAGAAGATATCATCCTCGCTTGTATAGAAGAACACCCAGGAATGAGTGCGAAGAAGGTGGTTTCATGTTTGGATTCAAAAACAAACGGTTTCACAGTAACCGAAGAAACGAAGCCGCAAGCTTCGATTTCCAAACAATTCTGAAGAGATTTTAAATACAGTTTATCGAAGGAGAGATTCTTATGGAAACAAAAATTAATATTATCGCCATATCCGGAAGTAGTCGGAAAAAATCTTCAACTCTAAAAGTGCTCAATAGCCTGAATAAATTCGTACCCAGCAATGTTAATTATGAAATATACGATGGCATTGAAAAACTTCCACATTTTAATCGTGAATTAGATAATGATAACCCTCCAGCAGAGGTTGAAGTATATAGAGAATTACTTTCTAGAGCAGATGGAGTCATTATCTGTACACCCGAATATATAAAGGGAGTGCCGGGAGTTTTGAAAAATGCAATTGAATGGTTGGTTTCGTCTGCCGAGCTTTATGCGAAACCAGTAGCGGTTATTACAGCTTCATGTGATGGGGAAAATGCTCATCAAGCCTTGCAACTTAATTTGTCTATGGTCAATGCGAATGTGTTCGATGGCGGAGCCTTATTAATTTCCGGTGAAAACAATAGATTGAACGAAGACGGGGAATTTATAAAAGATGAGGTTAATTCTTCACTAAAGCTATTAATATCGAAATTGCTTGAAGAAATTAATAAAAAAGGGTCTTTTTAAGATCGGTTTTTTAGATAAATTGATATAGAAGAAAGACCAGGTATTTAGATATTCAGAGAAATACTAAATTGCTGAAATGAAAGGATAGAAAAATTATGAGTGATATTATTATTATTTCTGGAAGTCCTTCTGATATCTCAAAAACGAAGAAGGTTCTTGACTATTTGGGGACAATTTTGGAGTTGGAAGGATTTTCAATAAAACATATTTCAGATTTTTGAATCATATTAGCAAGTAGATACCATATGAAAATAAATTAGGGGGAATTATTTATGTCTGAAAAAAAACAAATGTTGCTTGGTTTAGGATTTACAGGGGCATTCGGTGCAAATGCTAAAGCTTGGAAAAGTGAGGGTGTCAATGTGACTACTTATCCAGATATTAATGCAGATATTCGCTATGCTCAACTTGCCGAAAAAGGTAAATTTCAATTTATATTTGTAGGTGATTTCCCTGGAGCAATACCCGATGATAACAGGGAGGTGCCAGCGATGACGATTGAACCTATCATTACTGCCACTGCAATATTACAACAAACAAAACACATTGGTGTGGCGTCAACTGTACATACTCAGTGGAATTATCCTTTTACTTTAGCACGTCAATTTAAAGGGATAGATTTAATGAGTGGTGGACGTATTGCTTGGAATGCTGTTACGGGATCAAGTCCAAAGGCAGCAGAAAACTTTGGTGTAAAACTAATGGATAGTAGATCACGTTATGAAAGTCATTATGAGTTCGTAGAAACTGTACAGCACTTATGGGCAACATGGGGAAAAGATGCTCTAAAAGCTGATAAAGAAACCGGTGTATTTGCGGATTATAGCCAAGTAAAACCTGTTCATATATCTGGTAAACATATACAGGCAAATGGAGCCTTGCCAATTCCACCTTCACCACAAGGACAACCGGTCATCTTTCACTCTGGTGGATCTCCAAATAGTATTGCGTTTGCAGGACGCTATGCGAGTGCAATGATTGGTGAAGTGTGGACGAAAGAACAAGGTATTGCTACAAGAAATGCACTACGCCAGGCTGCGATAGACGCGGGTCGAAAACCAGATGAGATTAAATTTATCGCAGGACTCATGCCGGTTGTTGCAAATTCTAAACGTGAAGCAATAGATCGTCACGCAAGTTTTATGGATGAAAATATAGTACAACAACGTGCATTTCATATCGGAATGATATTAGGAATCAGCTTAACTCCTCAAGATTTAGAACGCCCGATCGCACCAGAACTTTTAGACAAGGTAAAAATCGACCGTTACTCTGATCCTCGTGCTGAGAATGTTTTAAAGGTGGCGCGTGAAGGTTGGACATTACGCGATATCATTTATCATTCTGTGATTGATTACCATCCTGCAACATTAGGTGATGCAAAAGAAACTGCGGATTACCTAACTGAAATGTTTGAAAGTGGCGCAGCAGATGGCTTTTGGATACTACCAGATGCTTATGAAACCGACTTTAAACGTTTTGTAGAAGAAGTGGTCCCTATCTTACAGGAACGTGGTGTATTCCATGAAGATTATGATGGAGAGACATTAAGAGAAAATCTTGGTGTGCCCTATCAATATGGTGTAGATAAACGATTATCTTAATAGAAGTAATATAGAGCACAGGCTGATAATGGCCTGTGCTTCTTTATGAGCGTAAAAAACCAGGTCTTAAGAAAGTACGTAAATCACCACGGTTCTCAAAATGTTAATAGAAACACTGATATATCAGTGTGCACAGAAAAAGCCTGATTTCTCAAATTAATGTTGAGAAATTGGGCTTTTTATATTTACTTATAGTGCAAAATAACGCCTAAAGTGACAAGCAATTGAATTTCTTATCAATTGGATTTCCCCTTTTGATTAAATAACAGTTATTGCTTTAACTACCGGTAGTCAAACATCTTTTAGTAGTGACTAGTAGGAAGGGAGACTTTGATTTGCACAGCCTCTAAAAAAACAGTACCCTTAAAAAAAACTGGTTTTCAGAAATATAAATTCTATTTATAAAAGCTTCTGAAAACTTGTCGGTATTTAGTTTATATTTCACCGCTTTATCGGAAGAAGGATTAAGGTATAGTAGCAAGGGTATATTACAAGAAGTATGGTAAAGTTATAAAGCTATAATGAAGAAAAGTTATACATAGAATAAAAATCAAATAGTTGGGAGGGGATTATATGTCAACGCTCGATATTGAATATTCAAATGTTGAGGAAGCTGCTGAAACTGTATTCCATATTTTAAAAGATAGTATTGGAGTAAATACGTTCTTTATTGCAAAGAATGATGGCTATACAGTGGATGTGCTAAAAGCTTTTAACCGAGAAAAATTGTTGCTGGAAGAAGGATTTCAAACGGAATTCAATCAATCTTATTGAATACATATTATTCGGAGTGGTCGGGAACCGCTCATTATACCGAATTTAAATGAAAACGATTTAACCAAAAACATGGAAGTCACGAAAGGATGGGGAGGGGGATCATTGATCGGAATTCCCATCATTTCTAAGACAGGTAAGAAGTTTGGTACATTATGCGGGATGGATGATGTGCCATTCGAGTTTCAAGAAAAAGACATCTCTTTATTTAAGAGGATGGCTGACTTGCTTACCTAC
Source organism: Planomicrobium sp. CPCC 101110 (assembly GCF_007859395.1). Taxonomy (GTDB): domain Bacteria; phylum Bacillota; class Bacilli; order Bacillales_A; family Planococcaceae; genus Planococcus. Next base: position 69,478 of record NZ_VOHD01000006.1, read on the forward strand.
ATACTAGAAGTAGATAATGCATACCAAGAGGTATTGAAACTCTCTACTCCAGTCGTTTTGGTCTCAGCTCGAGTCGGTGTTCTTCCAGTTATAGGAAATATTCACGCTAAACGAAGCAATCAAATGATGGAAACGATTTTATTTGAAAGCAAAAGGCTTGATCTTGAACATTTAGTCATCGATTTATCTGGTATTACAGACATTTCACATAATGCAGCTTCTTATTTACTTAGTGTAGCGCAAACTTTAAAATTACTTGGTGTTGAAGTTGTTTTCACGGGCATGCGTCCTGACTTAGCTCGAAAAGCAATTTCTTTGCATTCGGAGTTCAAACATGCCACTTTCTTTTCAAATCTAAAAAGCGGTCTTTCTTTTATTAATAGTTAAATGTCTTTTCTCTTACTGTAACTCAGTGACTTAAAGCTTACTGCTATTGCGTCTAAACTTTTGAACAATGATTTTTTTTAATAAGGTGGGTCAATTTCATCAATCGTACTTTTAAAAAGTGCAGATTACTCGAGACTGATTTAGTGATTTGAGACCCATCTATAATATTGCCTTAGGCTGCTGGAGCCCTGAATTCTTTGGGTATCAGTAGCCTATTTTTCTATACAATTCGATCTTCATTTTCATAGCGTTATATTCAATTATTTCCTCCTCGATATGAATGTTGTTTATCAAGTTGAAATTAACGTACTTGAATTCCTTCCACTAGATATTATTTGAAAAAAGGATTTTTCTGGCAGTTCTTATGTTGAGGCGTCCTGGTAATAAGGTGATTTTAATTGAAATATAAGGTTGGAGGGGAAGGAAGGATAACTTGTTATCAAAGATTTACTTTTAGATGGTTATTAATATATGTTCGCAAAATATTAATTTCATGAATAAATTTAAGCATTTAAATGGAGAGAAGAGGCTGGTTCAAGCGCCTCTTCTTTTTCTTTTTGTTCGTAAACGTGTATTTTTGCAAATGCTTAAATTAGATTTGCAAAAGGCAGCATAAAATTTTCATACTATCAGAAATCAATAAAATAGGAATATTCTTTTCAGTACAGTGTTCAGCTACTTCATAAGTTAGTGAAGTAAACCGAGACAGAGCAATCAGAAAAATGATTTCTTTATATCCAGCATGATAAAGTCGATTGAATATAAAGTAGGGTTCATAACTTAATTATTTACATTTTGAATAAAACTGATTGTTGGTGTTTTCAATATAGATTATAACTTCTCAGGATATTTGTAATCTGAATATATTTATAGTCTATGCGTTCATTATTCTTCAATAATTTTTATGTAAACAAATCGAATAAAATTAGTCTCTGTATATAACTTCAATTCGTCTTTATCTGTCAGATCATTTTTTTTAAAATAGAGGGTGTCTCCATTATTTAAAGAAACGTTTACAGTTCCTTGAACTTCAAATGAAGTTAGGGCTATTAATAAGAGGTGAGTTTCATTGTTCTGTTCTTTTAAACAATTTAATGGATAGGTTACATATCTTTCATGAAAAAATTCCACTTTCATGAGAGAGGAAATAAAAGGTGCAGTCATAAGATTGAGATTTACTACCATTCCTTCACTGGTTGTATACCAATCACCTTCGTATCTATCCTGAGCAAATGGTGCCAAAGTCGAAGTGTGATGACCTCGGTGTACCAATGTTAAATTTCCTTCAAGCACCATTGTTCGTCTGCTATAGCCCGGTAATTGTGTAAAAATTGTTTTCTCTTTCTCAATTGTAGCTATGCTCACTCGCCATTTAAATTTTTTCCCAGCGTAGAAAGTATATTCTGGATAAATCATTATTTCTGTTGATGCCCCTCCGCTCCAGTAGATAGTATGTAATTTGTCTTTTTGAATTAATTTCATATGTTTTCCCCTTTTATTCTAGTTTTAAAAAATAAAATATTCAGAAAATAACTTTACATATTTACATGCTATGTTATATTAACTAACATATCAAATAAATTTATTTGGAGTTAATATTAATGAATAACTTTATTCAAAGCGGAGTGATGTTATGGATAAAATTGATAGTCTCGAGAAGTTTAATAAAATTCTTCAAGTAATTTTACGAAAAAAATTATCTAATAATAACCGAAAAATTGCAGAATATATGTTATTTAACGATAAATCAATTGCCTTTATGACAGCTTCGGAGTTATCTGAGAAAATTGGCGTCAGTCAACCAGCCATTACTCGTTTTGTTACAAATGTTTTGGAGTATCCAAGTTTCTCTTTGTTCAACAATAAGATGAAGCAATTAACGCATTATGAGATCACGGCCGTAGAACGCCAAAGTATAAACTCATTTACTCAACTAGAGACAGTCGAAAATTTCCTGCAAAAAGAAATTGATAATTTGAAATCCTTGCTTAAATTTATCGATGAAGACCAAATTGACACCACTTCTAAGAAAATAATGAATGCTAAAAGTGTACTCGTTATAGGATCGCGAACTGCAACACCATTAGTTAACTACTTATATTTTTTCTTGCGTAAAATTCGGCCATCTGTATTTATTCACACTACTGACGGCAGTGAAGCCTATGATGTCTTAGAGAATTTTAAGGATTCTCAGGCTCTGGTGGTAATGTTTTTGTTTCCTCGTTACCCGAAGGAAATGGTTTCTATGCTTCATTATTTAGAAAATGAAAATTTCGAGTATGTCACGATTGCAGATAGTAAGCTATTGGAGAAACAAGGGATTGGTAAAATCTCAATTGTAACCCCGATTACATTGAATTCATTATTTGATTCTTATATATCTACCTTCGCTTTCTTAACCATCCTTCTAAATATTATGAGTAATGTACAGTTTGAGGAAACAAAGGACCGTTTAACGAAACTTGAAGAAACATATAAAACAAACCAAGTTTTTTCTAAATATGACAAGAAATTAGGTGGAATTTAATGAAGAATATCTCTAGAAATACTTCCTTAACCATCAATGGAGCCCGGTTACAAACTAACATCGAAAAATTGGGCGAAATTGGATTGAACGAATCCTACGGCTTAGACCGTATCACTTTTTCCTCCTATGATTTAGAAGCAAGACAGTGGTTTATTAGTCAATTGAAATCATTAAATCTTGGATATGACATAGATGCTGCAGCAAATATCTGGGCCATCTCACCTAATTCTAGTGATAAAAATCCTATAATGATAGGTTCACATCTTGATACTGTACCTAACGGTGGTAAATATGATGGTGCGTTAGGAGTTTTAATTGGCTTAGAAATTTTAACGACCATACTTGAAAATAGAATTGAAATGCAACATCCTATTGGGGTGGTTTCATTCACCGCCGAAGAGCCTAATCCATTTAACCTTTCTACTTTTGGAAGTCGAGTTGTTACAGGTAAACTCAAAAAGTCAGATATTGCAGATGTTCAGACAAAAGATGGTCTTTCACTAAAAACTGCATTGGCATTAGCAGGTGGTTCTATTGAGGAAATTGAAACTGCAAGAAAGAATTCACTTGATTTAACAGCATATTTAGAAGTTCATATTGAACAAGGCAAACGTCTCCTAAATCAGTCAATTCCTATTGGGGTTGTTACAGCTATAACCGGAATTTATAGAGAAGAAATTACTTTTAAAGGTGAAGCAAATCATGCAGGGACAACATTAATGACAGAGAGAAACGATGCGCTTGTAGCTGCATCAAAATTTGTTGTAGCTTTCGAAGAAATTGTTCGTAATGATCCTTCTGATGAAGTGGTAGGGACAATTGGTCAGTTCTCTATTTCACCTGGAGCTCCAAGTATCATCCCAAATGAAGTGAAACTATTGATGGAAGTTCGAGGAGACACGACCGAAAAAATTAAACATATTATTAAAAAAGTTGAAAAAGTATTTGAGGAACTAACGAGCCGACAGCCTCTTGAAATTGCTAGAAATATCATTTTAGATCAAGCACCAACGAAAATGGATGAGACAATCATCCGGGCATTTGAAAATGCTGTTCCACCTGAAGAAAACTATCTTCTCTTAGGGAGCATGGCTGGTCATGATGCAACACATCTAGCTTCTATTACAAAGGCTGGTATGTTATTTGTTCCAAGTATTGATGGGAAAAGCCATTGCCCAGAAGAATATAGCAGAATGGAAGATATTGAAAAAGCAGCGAATGTTTTATTGCAGGCAATATTTAAATTGGATGTAACATTAGATTAGAAGGGAGGAACTGAAATGGAAGATATTACTTATGATGTTGCAATAATCGGAGGCGGAACGATGGGTATTGCAACAGCGTACTATTTAGCTAAGGCGCAGCAAAAAGTCTTAGTTATCGATCAATTTTCTATTCCTAATAATTTTGGCAGTCATCACGGAGAAACACGAATTTTGCGTCTTGGTTACGGAAACGGCGGAATCTATGTACCTCTAGTAAAAGAAGCCCTAGTTTTATGGAAAGACCTTGAACAAGAAACAGGTAAAATATTATTTAATCAAACAGGTGCAATTTCCGTCGGGCATCCTGGCTCCGATTTCGTCAAGGAAACTATTGAAAGTTCTCTTCAATACAATTTAACTCATGAAAAGTTAGACGCTAAAAGCTTGATGGCCAGATGGCCAGGTATTTTGGTTCCCGACGATTACATAGCCTGTTATGATCCGCATTCTGGTTTTCTCTATAGCGAAGAATGCGTCCAAACTTATAAAGAAGAATCTATAAAATTAGGTGTAACAATTCTTGAAAATCAGCGAGTAGAAGATATTCAAACTTCAGAGGCAGAAGTGAAAATTGTAACAGCGGATGCAACTTTAGTAGCTCGCAAAGCTGTTATCACAGCAGGTGCCTGGATTCCAAAATTACTACCTGAACTAGACTTGGATATAGAACCTCTTCGTAAAACATTTGGATGGTTCGAAACATCAGAGGAAGATTTATACGGTAACGAATTCCCTTGTTTCGTTTTTGATACACATAACGTCGGTCATTATTATGGCTTTCCCGACTATGACGGCAAAGGTTTGAAAGTTGGACGAATGGATTTAGGAGATGTGGTTGATCCAGATGAAGTGAATCGCGACTTTTTTACAACTTCTCATGAAGAAGATGATCTACGTTCATTTTTAAGTCGATTTTTACCTCAAGCAAACGGTCAATTAAATGAGGGGAAAGTTTGCTTGTTCTCTATGACGCCAGATAATGATTTTATCATCGACTTCCACCCTGAACACTCCAATCTTGTTATTGCAGGTGGATTTTCTGGACACGGATTCAAATTCGCCAGTGTTATTGGAAAAATATTAACTGACTTAGCGATTGAAGGTAAAACAGACCTTAATATATCTTTTTTAAAGTTGAATCGTTTCTATAAGGAAGCGTCCACTAATGAGCATCTATAAAAGTTGAACTAAAGAAACTAGCTTTTACAAAACACTTCAGTTGCTTTCAGATTTAGTTCGGCGCCAGTTGCATGATCCGCATCCTGGGACCCGAACAAGAATGTGTTAGTAATGTTCTTCCATCAAATCCAACGAAATAAATGTGAGACGACAATCACTTTATACTCTTTTTGTACTCTTAGTTGTCAGATTATTCAAACAATTTATCCGTAGTCTTAATGAGAATGCCAAACAGTATTCTTTTTAAAAAACTCTACTTTTCAAATAAGCATATTGAACCGAAGGAGGAGCCCATGAGTATCTTTTCGGCTGAAGCATTAAATCATAAACATGTGTTGATTACAGGAGCTACAGGTGGAATCGGTTATGAAACGGCAAAGCTGTTAGTCAAGATGGGAGCTAAAGTAACAATCACGGGAAGAAATAGGGAAAAGCTTAATGAGCTGGAAACTGAACTTTTTCTACTGACAGAAGAAGATAAAGTTTTTACAAAAGAGGCTGATCTTACAAATGAAGCGAGCCGAAAAGAATTAATTAGCGGTGCGAAAGAAAAGTTAGGCTTCATTAATGGTTTGGTAAATTCTTCTGGAATTGCAGGAACTAAAGTTACGGAAGAACTGGATGAGCAATTTATGGAAAATATGATGAATGTAAATTTTAAATCCACTTTTTTTCTGACACAGTCCATCTATTCGGACATGATCAAACAACAAGAAGGAGATATTGTAAACGTCGCTTCTCTGTCAGGGTTAAGAGGGACCTATGGCAATAGCGCCTATGCAGCCAGCAAATTCGCAGTTGTAGGGTGGAGCCAGTGCATGGCAGTCGAAGCTATTGCACATAACATAAGAGTTAATGCTGTTTGTCCAGGCTATGTAGAAACCGATATGGCGAAAATGCTGATTATAAAAAACGCTGAAAACTCCGGCAATACCTATAAGGAAGCATTCGCGAATGCAGAAAAGAGTATTCCATCAGGACGTTTGACGAAACCGTATGAGGTAGCGAATTCTATTGCGTTTCTCTTGACTGATGCAGCCAAGAACATTGTAGGTGAATCTTTGAAAATATCAGGTGGGAGTGTGATGCGATGAATAAGCAACATAGAGCAACCTAGGCAAGATATGTCGCAGAAACAGAGAACTTGCATATGATACACTCAATCAGCTAAACCAACACTAAGCATCAGAAGCTACAAAATTATTAGCATTATTAATCTTGAGTGAGGTGAGGAACCTATGTGGGATGTCGGTATTATAGGAATTGGGACAATGGGCAGCATGGCAGCATGGCAGCTGTCGAGCAAGGGCAAATCCGTAATTGGTTTTGAGCAGTTCGGTATAGGGCATGACCGTTCGGCTGCTGGAGGAGAGTCAAGGCTGTTCCGTACGGCGTATAAAGAGGGACCGGAATACGTACCGATTTTAAAGAGATCACAAGAGTTATGGCGTCAACTGGAAAAAGAGACCAGCAGCTATTTGTTACACCTTAATGGAGGATTGACGATTGGACAACCAGAAGAGGAAACGGTGAAAAATTCCTTGAAGGCAGTAACCGATTTTTCGATAGAACATGAAATTCTAGACTATGTTTCAGCCAGCAAGAGATATCCACAGCACCGGCTATCTAAGGACGAAATTATGGTTTTGGATAAAGAAGCCGGATACATTCGGCCAGAATTAGCAGTAGTCACTGCGGCGACGCGAGCAGAAGATCTTGGTGCAGAAATTTTGCGGTATACGACTGTTGAAAAGATAGAGCCGAAGAACGATCATGTTGCTGTGACAGCAAAGGGGCAAACTTATAAAGTAAGAAAATTGCTTATCACTGCCGGCCCTTGGGCGAAAAATTTCCTTCCAGCTTTTCAACCCTATTTACCAGTGAAAAGAATCTTTTTAACATGGTTTCCAGCTAAAGATATAGAGCTGTTTGGCCCAAAGAATTTCCCGGTCTTCACTCGGAGAACAGAAGGATACCGTTTTTTTGGAGCTCCTACACTTGAAGGATCTATGATTAAAATAGGTACAAGTAAACCTGGCTCTGAAGTTGCGTCTCCTGATCAGTTAGCCCCTATAAGTCTTGAAGAATTAGCGGATAGCAGTGTAATCGTGCAGAAATACTTCCGAGGTGTCCGAGCTGATCCTGTGAGGGCAGATGTTTATATGGATGCTTTTACTCCAGATAATCAGTCGATTGTAGGCAAAGTACCTGATATGCCAAATACTTATACATTAAGTGGGTTTTCAGGTCATGGTTTCAAAATGGCTCCGGCTTTCGGAGAACTTGCTGCTAATTTAATTATGGAAAAACAGTCGGATTTTCAGACTGAAACGTTGAATCCGGAACGCTATATACAAAGTATTAAAACTATATAAGGAGTGTGTTGTGAATGACTGCATGGGGTTTTTTTACTGATTTAGGATTGATTGCAGGACTGTTGCTGTTAGGTACGATTATCCGCGCGAAAGTCTCACTAATCCAACGGCTTTTTTTGCCAGCGAGCATTATAGCCGGTATAATTGGGCTTGCGTTCGGACCGAGTGGATTCAATTTAATTCCTTTTTCGGATCAAATAGGTACATATCCAGGAGTGCTGATTGCTGTCGTTTTTGGAGCATTACCGCTTGTCTCTCCAAAAATTAATTGGAAGGAAATTTCGAAACGTGTGGGTGGGATGTGGGCATATTCTCAGGCAGCCATGGTTTTAATGTGGGGCGGTGGTCTGTTATTCAGTTTATTAGTGCTTAACTCTATCTGGGGAGACCTTCATAACGGATTCGGATTGATTTTAGCTGCTGGATTTGTCGGAGGGCACGGTACTGCAGCGGCTATTGGCGCTACTTTTGCTCAACAAGGATGGGAAGATGCAACCTCTTTGGCAATGACATCTGCGACAGTCGGCATTCTTAGTGCCATTTTAATCGGATTAGTATTCATTAAACGGGGCGCATCAAAAGGTCATACAAATTTTATCGGGAACTTCGATGACTTGCCTAAAGAATTGCAAACCGGGTTAGTACCTAAACATTTACGGAAAAATGTACAGACAGATACTGTTTCTTCAATTTCCATTGATCCTTATATTTTTCATGGTTCCATTATTGCTGTAGTAGCTATGACTGGTTACTATATCAGCAGTTGGGTCGCTTCTTTGCTGCCGAATTTGGCAATACCTGCTTTTTCTGTTGCATTTTTAGTAGGGCTTGCCTTCAAGAAAGTTTTGTCTTCAACTAAGGCGGATCACTATGTCAGCAAGGACGTTATCAACCGCATAAGTGGAAGCGCCACGGACCTATTGGTGGCATTCGGAATTGCTTCAATCAGTTTACCTGTTGTTCTTGAATATATTGTGCCACTCTCCATTTTATTTGCCTTTGGCTTGTTTTTTGCTTGGACGTTCTTTTACATCCTTTCTCGCCGTTTCTTCCAACAACACTGGTTTGAAAAAGGCATTTTCACATGGGGATGGACAACAGGCACCGTCGCTATGGGCATTGCTTTATTACGGATTGTAGACCCGGAATTAGAGAGTAATACCTTGGATGATTTTGGGATGGCTTATATTCCAATTGCACCAGTAGAAATCTTAATCGTCACCTTTGCACCGCTATTAATCGTAAATTCCCAGTCTTGGCTATTCATCGGAATTACGCTTACTTTTGGACTTGTCATATTTGTAATAGCTAAAATGAATGGCTGGTTCACTTTTAAGCGTGTTCCATTAACCGTTACTAAAACAAACGTGAAAATTCCATGAATTTTTTCTGATAGGATTAGCGGTGCATAACCTGCACTGGATGTTTATTTGAAGTATGTTCTATATTAAGTGAAAAGAGTATAGTGATAAAGGTTTTAGATTTCTTCAAGTCCGTTCATTATCTACTTCAATTATTGTTTTATATTAAATAAAAAAGGCAGATAGCATAACAAGCTATCTGTCCTTTACTTGTATTTATTTTACTCTGTTCGATTGCGTTAAACGATTTGCTTCCATCCGTGATAAGACCTGTTCACTGTCTTTGTTGGACAATTTGGTGCAGAGGAAGGTAGTTTCGATGCTGCTGGGGTTTAATTGATTCCGCAGGAGGATCTGGAGTTCTTCAGGTGTCAATGCCATATCAGATTGGCCTCCTTTGTAGTAATCTGGTTTATTTGTTCGCAAAATTTAACTTAACAAATAAATATTAGCCAAGTTAAGTCTACATATGTGGGGTTATAGGAAGAGTAGAAGCATTAACAAGTTGATCCTCTTTCAATAGAAATATAAAGTTGACACGTTAAATACCTAGTATTACAATTGGTATTAAGTTGAATAGTCTTATCAAGAGAAGCAAAGGGACAGGCCCGTCGAAGCTTCAGCAACCTCTGAATTCACAGAAAGGTGCTAATTCCTGCAAGAATTTTTTCTTGAAGATAAGAGTGGATTTAAGAAATTTACAACCCTCTTTACTCGAAATTTGAGAAAGAGGGTTGTTTTTTTTTATAACTAAGTCAATACAACATAAATATCACTCATGGGTGAATGATGTAAGGGGATGTAGCAGTTGGTGAAAAATATATATAGATTAGGAATTGATATTGGCGGAACATTTACTGATTTAACCCTGTTCAATACTGAAACGGGAGAATTTATGGGTCTGAAAACACCTACCGTTCCGAAAGATCCCGCGCGTGGCATTACGAATGGATTAGCGCTATTGCAGGAAGAGGGCATCAAGCCTTTAGAAATCAATTATTTTGTCCATGGCATGACAATCGGGTTAAACACTCTTCTTCAGCGGAGAGGAGCGGATATCGCATTATTCGTTACGGAAGGCTTTAGGGATATCCTATCCTTGCAGCGCCTGCGCTTGCCAGTGCCTTATGATTTCAGATCTCGGCTTCCTGAATCACTGATTCCCCGGAAAAACACCTACCCAATCCATGGAAGACTGCTCCATGATGGTTCCGAACGGTGGCCACTAGATGTGAAGGCTATAGAAACAGCAGTGGATCAAGCTGTAGCAAACGGCATAGAAGGGATTGTCGTATCGTTTTTACATAGTTACAAAAATCCGATGCACGAACAACAAGCAGCGGAAATCATCAGGCAACGGGCGCCTCAGTTGGACATTGTCACGTCTTCGGAGCTTTGGTCCGAGATGAGAGAATACGAACGTACAGTAATGGCGTCTGCCAATCTATACATTCAGCCGAATGTGAAAAAGTACTTTGCCACATTAAAGGAGCGGCTGCAGGACGAAGGCATTGCAGCCACCCCGTTTATTACCCAATCCAACGGCGGCTTAATGGATATTGAAACGGCGGCAAGTGCCCCTGTGCGTACGCTTTTCTCTGGCCCGGCTGCTGGCGTTATCGGTTCGATCCGGGTAGCGGAATCAGCCGGATTTGAAAACGTCCTAACATTTGATCTTGGCGGTACAAGTGCCGATATTTCCATTATTGAAAAAGGGCAAGCGACATTTACCCAGACCAACCAGCTGGCTGGCATTCCAATTATGATTCCATCCGTTTCCATTTATTCAATTGGTGCGGGAGGAGGGTCTTACGCCTGGATTGACAAGGGCGGCCTTTTGAAAATAGGGCCTGAATCGGTAGGGTCTGATCCAGGGCCGGCTTGTTATGGAAAAGGAGAATTAGCGGCGCTGACAGATGCGTTCCTTGTTTGCGACTATTTGAATCCTGACCGTTTTGCTGCGGGAAGGCTTCCGCTTTACCGAGAGAAATCTGAACAAGCGCTTCGACCGATTGCCGATTATTTAGGAAAAGGCGTCCGGGAAACAGCGGATCAGATGATTCAAGTGGCTGTGGCAAATATGTACACGGAATTGAGCAATGTGATGGAGCAACACGGCATCGACCCAAGGGATTTCAGCATGCTGGCATTCGGTGGCGCTGGACCTGTGACAGCCAATTTCCTTGCGCAAGAAATCCAGGCAAAGAATGTTCTGGTGCCCCCGAGTCCCGGAACGTTGTCTGCCTTGGGCGCCTTGACTGCCGATTTTCTCTACGATGCTGTTTCATCCCGGCAGGATTTGCTGAGTAACCTGTCAAGCGATGAACTGAAAGCGGAATTCGGGCAATTGACTGATAAAGCCGAGGACTGGATCAAAAAACAGCAGCTTTCGATATTGGAAGGTACTACGTTGTTGTTCTCAATGGATGCGCGCTATAAAGGGCAAGCATTTGAAATCGAATTGCCACTTTCTGCCGAATGGTTAAGCGGTGCTGGGATTCAGGAGATTGAAAACTCCTTCCATGCAATTCACCAACGTCAATATGGGCATAGTGATCCGGAAACAAACATTGAAGTGATCAATTTGCGCGTCCGAATCATTGGCCATACACCAAAGCCTTTCTTTAAACAAGTCGAAGCGGCAGGCGAAGAAGAACCGCACATTGTATCGAAACGGTATGTCATATTGAACGGCGTCGAACACGAAGCGGACGTCTATGCAAGAACAGACCTGAAACAAGGGTATCGGGTCGCAGGCCCAGCCATTGTGGAACAGGACGATACTACAACTGTAATCCTTCCAGGATGGACTGGCAGAACAGATTTGGCAGGCAATCTGATTATCGAACGTTTGGAGAGTGAGTCTTGATGCGTACAGATCCGGCACAATTAGAAATCATGAGAAGTTATTTTAACGCAATTGCGTCTGGAATGGGGCATGTCATTGAACGGACTTCTTTTACGACGTTTGTAAAGGAATCTGCCGATTTTGCAACAGCTCTTGCAACGCCGGATGGTGAGTTTTTCGTTTACCCGAAAACCGTAGGTGTGACCATTTTTATGGGTCTGACGCTAAAGCGGGCTATTGAAGAAAGCGGCGAGCTGGAACCGGGAGATATCATTATTACCAATGATCCTTATTCAACAGATGGGTTAGCTACACATCTTCCGGACATCCATGTTTTCAAACCTATTTTCGTGGATGGTAAGATTGCCAGCTATGCATGGGCATTCGTTCACATCAGTGATGTGGGCGGTTTGGTTCCTGCAAGTATTTCGCCGACGGCAACGGATATTCATCAGGAAGGTCTGCGAATTCCACCGGTGAAACTTTACCGGGCAGGAAAAGAAAATAAGGATGTGTTGGCTTTCCTAAACGCCAACAGCCGGGTTCCAGATTTGAATTACGGGGATATCAATGCCATGATTGCAGCGGTCAATACCGCGGAAACCCGCTTCATGGGCATGGTGGAGAAGTTTGGTATGACACCGGTTGAAAATGCCATGACGGATTTGTTGGAACAGGCCGAGATGCGTTCAGAAAATATCATTCGTGAAATTCCAAATGGTACGTATTCATTTGCCGATTACCTGGATGACGATATGGTGTCCGAGGTGCCAATCCGTCTGGCAGTCACAGTAACGATCGAAGGCAGCACGATTACGCTGGACTTCTCGGATTGCGACCCCCAGGTCCAGACGGCATTCAATTTGGTCACCAACGGTTCGCGGCATTCTTTCCTCTTCCAAGGGCTCATCAACTATATTATTAGCAGTGATCCGTTCATCCCGGTAAACGGTGGATTGACAAGACCTGTTCACGTAATTGCACCAAGAGGGACGTTGGTGAATCCGGAATACCCTGCATCCGTCGGAATTCGCCACTCCATCACGATGAGGCTGTATAATGTGATTTTGGGTGCACTGGCGCAAGCTCTTCCAGAAATGATTCCTGCTGCAGGGGCCGGCCAGTCGGCAATCGTGGTGCTGTCTACGCCTGAAAGTGCAGGGGGCGCGCGGAAAATGGCGGTTGTGGAACCGATGGGCGGCGGTGGTGGCGGCCAATTTGATATGGATGGCGTCGATGGCATCGATCATGCTTCCGGTTTCTTGAAAAATACACCAATCGAAAGCTTGGAGCAGCACATTGATATTTTTGTCCATAAATATGAATTAGTTGCCGATACAGCAGGGGCGGGCTACCACCGCGGCGGTCATGCGATTCAGCTGGATTTTGAAATCATGAAGCCGGAATCGATCGTTACTGCGCGGGGGATGGAGCGGCTCCGCTTCCAGCCGTGGGGCTTGCTTGGCGGCCAACCTGGAGCGGTCGGAAAAGTTGTTCGGAATCCTGGACAGCCTGATGCTGTGCAGTTGCCGAAAATCGAAATTCTGAGACCGAAAAAAGGGGATGTCATTTCCATCAGTGCTCCTGGCGGCGGTGGTTGGGGAAATCCGCTTGAACGGGAAAGCGGGTTCGTTTTGGAAGAAGTGGAGGCCGGGCTATTGAGCCGGGAAAACGCAGAATCTTTATATGGCGTTTCCGTCGTTATTGGTCCAGATGGCAGACTGTCGGTTGACGAAATAGCTACAGAACAAAAACGGAAAGAAAGAACACCTCATTATGAACCAAGCTGGAACTTTGGCGAAGCGCGGGAAGCATATGAGGCAGTGTGGACCCCGAAAGCCAGTTCAACGCTTGCACGGCTGCTCCGCGAACTGCCTGCCAATCAGCGGTCGCATTATAAGCACTTGATGCATAAGAACAATGAAAATCGAATGTCTCCATTGAACAAAGAAGAAGTGGAAACCCAGTTGGATCAGCTACTGAATGAGAAAATTGAATAACCTAGAAAAACTAGAAATGGAGTGAATCATCAAATGAGAAAATTAAAATTATCTACTTTCCTGGCAGGCGCCCTTTCAACGGTGTTGCTGCTGGGAGCATGTTCTTCTGAAACCGGCACGACTACTGAAGGCGGAGAAAGTGAAAAAACAGATAAAGTAGTAGTAGGGGTTTACGGTGGCGATTGGGAGAAAAATATTCGTCCGAGCATCGAAGCATTTGCGGAAGAAGCGGGAATTGATGTGGAAATCGTAGCGGGCGCCGATTCCGAATGGTTTACGAAACTAAAAGCGTCCAATGGCAAAAACCCGCAATACGATTTGCTGATTCTACAGCCAGATACAATTCAACGGGCAGTGGCGGCGAAGCTGATCCAGCCGATCGATGCGGAAAAAGCTCCGAATACAGCAGATTTGTATCCGAGCATTCAGGAACGTTTAACAATTGATGGTGAACAATATGCAGCTGGATTCAGTATCGGGCAACTTGGCCTCGCTTACCGCAAAGATTTAGTGCCTGCTGAGCCGACTGCTTGGCTTGATTTATGGAACCCGGAGTATAAAGGCCATGTAGCGGTTTCTTCTCCGACTTATTCAGCTGGGCTGCAGTTTCTTTCTGGCTTGATCAATGCACAAGGCGGGGAAGAAAGCAATCCGGAAGATGTGGACCAAGCATTTGAAAAGCTTGGAGAGTTAAAAGGAAACATCGTGGCGTATCCGGATAATCCAGGTTCCATCCAGACTTTATTGGAGCGTGGAGATGCGTGGGTTGTACCATTTTGGGATGGTCGAATATTCGCCCTTCAGGAAAGCGGCTTAGATCTTGGATTTGCTTATCCGGAAGAAGGCGCAGTGGCAGCAGTCGCAAGCTGGGCAGTTACCACAGGCAGTCCGAACGAACAAAATGCATATGATTTGTTGAACCACCTAAGCAGTCCGGAAGTCCAAAAAGAATTCTCCGACTTGACGTTTTATGGCATGGCCAATGAAAATGTCGAATACAGCGAGACTTTGCTAGGAAAAATACAGGTTGGGGAAGAAGCTTATAGCTCATTGAAATGGGTGGATTATGAAACCGCCACACAGCAGCTAGGAGATTGGACAAACCGCTGGACAGAAGTACTGGGTGGTAATTGATGAGTGAGATCCATATTGATCATGTCAGCCGTCATTTCGATGACAATATCGCATTGGCCGATGTGAGCTTGACGATCAAGGAGGGGGAATTTTTCTCCCTTCTCGGTCCAAGCGGCTGTGGAAAATCGACTTTACTGAATATCATTGCCGGCTTTTTGGAACCGACAGACGGAGTAGTGCATATAAGTGGGAAAGACGTCACCAATCTCCCTCCTTATCGTCGGAATTTGGGTATGGTCTTTCAAAACTATGCGTTGTTTCCGCATCTCACCGTATTTGAAAACATCGCCTACGGGCTCAAAATCAAAAAAATGAGCCGCCAAGAAATAAAGGAACGGGTCGAAGAGAGCTTAGCGCTTGTACAGCTTGAGCAGTTTGCGGGACGTAGACCTCATCAATTGAGCGGCGGGCAACAGCAACGGGTGGCAATTGCACGAGCGCTTGCCGTTCGGCCTTCAGTATTGTTGCTTGATGAACCCTTGAGCAATTTGGACGCGAAGCTGCGGAAAGAAATGCAGTTTGAACTGCGCAATATTCAGCAGCGGGTCGGTATCACGACCATACTGGTGACACATGATCAGGAAGAAGCTTTAAGCTTATCGGACCGGGTCGGAATTCTCGGGAAAGGGCGGCTGCAGCAGGTGGGCACTCCGCTTGAAGTATACCGGGCGCCTGCAAATCAGTTTGTAGCGGAGTTTATCGGCCAAGTAAACCTTTTTGAGGTTGCTTTAAGCCAGACGAACCAGCCCTCTCCTGCCGGGGAAATTTCTTATGAGGCAATTTCCCACATGGACGGCAACATTCAGCCATTAGCACTAGCTGCAACGCAGAAACCGGAATTTAAAAATGGACAGGCATTGTTCATGCTACGCCCTGAACGTATTCAACTTGCTTTTGTGCCACTTGACTTGACCGCCAACTACGCGGAAACTCGCTTGTTGGAAATGAGCTATGTAGGAAATGCCTTACGGTTGAAAGTAGCGTTGGCAAAAGGGGAATTGGTCATCCATACTCCAGATCCGATGTTTGCGGAACTGCCGAAACCAGGCGATGTGCTTTATGTATACTGGAACCCGGAAGATTTATACGCTTTGGAAGCGGGCGAGTAGAATGAAGAAAACCTCAACGAAAAAGAAAAATCAATTGTTCCATTGGCTCTTCTTGCTGCCGACACTGCTGTTTTTCGGCGTATTTCTAGTCCTGCCTTTCGCCTTATTGATTAAATTGAGTTTCCAAGATGTAGATGCGATGTTAATCACCTTGAATACGTATAGTTTGTCTCAATACATTGAAGTGTTTTCTTCCCCGGTTTACTTGGGAACCATTTGGTCCACCATCTGGGTTGCTGCCTTGACGACTGTCTTTTGTTTGCTGCTGGCTTATCCGGCAGCCTATTTGCTTGTTCGTGCACCGAGCCGCAAGATGCGGGCATTGTTTTATATTCTGCTTGTATCCCCGCTTTTAACAAGTGTGGTCATTCGGACGTTCGCATGGATTGTGCTGCTGGCGCAAAATGGGCTCATCAATGATTCTCTGTTGAAATTGAATGTTATCCAAGAACCGCTTTCGATGTTGTGGAATATGAAGGCCGTTATTATTGCGTATGTTCAGGTCATGCTGCCGTTTGCCGTATTGCCGATTGCGACGTCGCTTAGTGAAACGCATGTGAATCTGCGGAACGCATCAATGATTCTAGGAGCGAACCGTATCCAGACATTTTTGAAAGTGACCTTGCCGCTGACCATACCGGGAGCCATTACCGGAGCGATTATAGTCTTTTCTTTGGCAGCTGGAAGCTATATCACCCCACTTCTTGTAGGGGGACGGATGCAGCCGTTATTGCCGTTATCTATTTATCAGCAAGTGATGCAAGTATTCAATCTTCCGCTTGCCGCAGCTATGTCAATCAGCCTCTTAGTCCTCGTATTTATCATTGTTGGTCTATTGGGGTATATCCTTAAGCGTTGGGAGGCGAAAATGAATGGGTAAAAAACGGTTCAGCCTGCTTGATTTCATCGTTTGGACTTCTGGAATCCTGGTTTATCTATTCATGATTCTTCCCGTTTTCGTCATCGCCATCTCGGCGTTCAGTCCGAGTGAATATCCTGAATTTCCGCCGAAAGCAGTCTCGCTCAAATGGTTTACAGCGATTTTCACGAATCCGCAATGGATGGATTCCTTATGGATCAGTATTTTGCTGTTGTTCATTGTAACGCCGATAACCGTAGTCATGGGCACGATGGCTTCCTATGCACTTGCAAGGCTCGAGTTTAAAGGAAAAGGATTAATTCAAGCCTTTGTCCTCTCACCATTAATGATCCCGCAAATTGTTCTGGGTATTGCTTTGCTCTACTTGTTTACGACAATGGGGATTATCGGCACCATTACAGGGCTTGTCATCGGGCATATGCTGATCAGTTTCCCGTATGTGGTGAGGACGGTCAGTGTCAGTGTATCAAACTTAGATCCGCGGCTGGAACTCGCTTCGATGAATCTCGGCGCTACCCCGATGCAAACGTTTTTCAAAGTGACTTTGCCGCTCATCAAGCCAGGAATCATTGCAGGGGCTGTATTTGCAGCGGTCACGTCGTTCGGAGAAATCTCGATTTCCCTGTTTGTTTCGTCTCCGTCGACAATCACCGTACCAGTCCGGACATTTGGCTATATTGAACAAACCTTTGATCCAAGCATCAATGCAATTTCAGTTATATTCATTGTGTTTTCAGTCGTTGCATTGCTCATCATTGAAAAGACGGTCGGTTTGTCAAAAGTTATGTAAGAAACTCCATATCCTTTTAATTTCAAATATGAAAATAAAAGGATGAATTGCGACCTATAGGAAAGATTAATCAATAAAAAAGGACAGACAGCTTATCAAAGCTGTCTGTCCTTTAACTTATCGAAACGAGTTATTTTGTTTTATCTTAACTCTTTTTCTTTTTGTTCATAAATGGGTACTTTTACGAACGGCTTGAGTTAATTAGTGCTCATTTGATTTGCTTCTCTATTAAAAATTATTTTATATTTTTTAATAAAGCTTTTCTTTGCGAAAAAATAGTTTACATATCAGCAGTAATCGGAATCTACATAAATAGAAAGGAAGAGAAGAGGCTAATTACAGAGCCTTCTCTCTTCCTTTTTCCTACTAAAGTAGAATTTCAACAAAGCTACTATTTCTATGAAGATGATGAAGTTAATCATTGCTAAAAAGCCATTTAACAATAAATCAGGACAGTACCGTTCTTAGCTTCAGGTGAACTTTCTTCCAAAGAATCCTCTTCAGGTGTTTCTTCCGCTGCTTCTGCACTCGTTTTCTCTTGAGAAACTAAGATTCCTGTAGTGGTCTTAGTTTCTTTATGTAGGGAATTAAATTAGAGAAAAAGGTTGTATTTATCTACAATGCCTCTGTACATCCCAATCGATTTGTTGTCGTGTATAGGCTTCTACATACCTGAATTTTGCGTTCTAGGATCCAAGTTATTTGAAAAATAATGCGAAATTCTTAAAACATTGAAAAGGAACAAACCCCTTATTTAGTAAAGGAGCTTGTTCCTTGTTTCATTTCTCAATGTCTGAAATCATTTGTCGTAGTAATGGCCTTTGCCTTTGCCTTTTTCATGTCCTTTGCCTTTGCCTTTGTAATGGCCCTTGCCTTTGCCTTTGCCTTTACCTTTGCCTTTGCCTTTGCCTTTGCCTTTGCCTTTGCCCTTGCCTTTTCCTTTACTATAATCTTTATCGCCGTAATGGCCTTTGCCTTTATAATTCCCTTTGCTTTTACCTTTACCTTTTTTGCCTTTACCATAATCTTTTCGTTTATCTTTATCTTTGTCACCATAATAGTCTTTATCACCATAATAGTCTTTGTTCTCAGAATAATCACCAGAAGCAAATGTGGCACTAGCTGAGAAGCCAAACATGAGGAATACAGCCATTATAATCGTTAAGAATTTTTTCATTTTTTGTCTCTCCATTTCATTATTGGATTTTGTTTATTCTCTAGGCAAGGGATATAGAGGTATAAACTTTCATCATTAATGTATTCTAAGAGACTCATCACCCTTTCTTTCCAATAAATTAAATAACAAAAATGTGGTATTTCAGTTATTTTTAAGAAATAATAGGAATTTGATGCTTGCTCGATTATTTTATAATAAATATCAATAAAATACCATAGTTTTTTGAATATTTACTAAATTTGGTCTATATAGACTAGCCCGAAGAGTGATAGACGTACATTTAAGCTCTGCTGTAATTTTTTTATAAAAATTTCCGTGTAAATATAACCAGTTAAGCAAATCCATCATACAAAATGGCAAGAAAGGAAGGGATGATCAGATATATCGCCAGTTTTAGGGTCAAGAAATGCATTCAAAATTTTCTTTTGTATTTTCTTATTTTTATTTTTGATTGGGGTTTATATAAAATTTTTATTAACCGTACTATTTTATGAGAGGAGGAATTGGGTCGCCATAAATGTTAATTGGCTACTTCTGCATAGAAGCATCGGAAGTGTATACGTTTTTTAGCTATTGATACGAAATTGAAAGAGCAAAATAGCTTTAAACCGATAACAGGAACGATCGAATAAGCCCTAAACAAACTAATCATCGTTAGGCCTGAATTATAAATGATAAGGGATTCACTGGTAGGGGCTGGGTAAGCAGTTAAATTAAAAATCAAGGATTCGACATTAAGGGTGAAAATACTTTTGAACATATAAGTTTTTACTAACTAGATTGAATTAAGGATTTGTATCAGTATATTGAGTTGCTTCTTATCTTTAAATATCTAATCAATCGGATGTTGAATATAACTTGTTAGAATTAAATAACATGCAGAATCTTGAAGTTCTGGGTAATCAGGATTGTGATTATCTAGGTCTTTAAAAATAAAATAGTTATATTCGAACCAGTGATTCGAAAGGCTCTTCAAGAAAGGGGCTGACAAAAGATAAGTTAAAATATCATTAGTGTTATCGGAAGCTGCATAACTAGTAAGGGGGAGAAGAGGCAATTTGATCAGCACCTATTCTTCCTTTTTTTATGTAAAATCGAACTTTTTAAACTACTTTATCTTATTATAATATTTGCCCTTGCTAACGGAAGAGGGCAAATTAATACGGTAAGTTTATCTGAATAAGTTGACAGCTAAATGTTAACTTGATATATTTAGTCTGCTAAATATATTTAAGCAGCGGAGGTTTATCTATGAACAATAAGGTGGACTGTGATATTCGCCAATCTTTAGATAAAATTTCATCCCGAATGCGTCGAGATTACAGTGAAAGTCTAAGAGAACTTGACCTCTATGTAGGCCAGGACAATTTGCTCTCTCGCCTATGGGCAGGTGATGGAATCACACAGATGCAACTATGTGAACATTTAAAATGTGAGCCCCCTACTGTAACGAATATGGTCAAATCACTGGAGCAAAACGGATTCATACACCGTAAACGTGATGAACATGATGCAAGAGTGATGCGAATATACCTTACAGATAAAGGAAAACAGTTAGAGAAGCCAGTTGATTTCAAATGGAAACAGCAGCAAGAAAAATTATTGCATTCGATTTCAGCGGAAGAACGCTTATTTTTAAGAGAACTAATGATGCGGATGGAGAAAAACTTATTCTGATTTTTCTTCAAGTTAATATTTAGCCTGCTAAATGTTTTTGGACGGTCATTAGATAAGGACATGTTATGGGCACCGGTTGAAGCCTGGGGATCCCACTAAAATATGGACGGTATTATGGCTAACATGTATTCTCTTAATTTCATGGAGAAGATTTTCTTCATGATATCCTGCAAAGAATAATTATTCTCAATGAGTAAATTATATTATATCGGAAGCGTCAATATGAATTTTTTCAACTTCTTGCATCTTTCCAGAAGATAAAGTGATTCATATCCATTAGTTTAGTAAGGATACCAAAAGGCAGTCTTTGTTACGTGATTTCCAAGAAAATATTTAGCAGGCTAAATAACAAGAGCTTTTAAATTCTCTCTAGCTTTGAACCTTCAAGTTCGCTGTCAATTACATTAAAGAGGTGTGAACAATGAAAATGGAGGATATGATCCTTACTTGTATAAAAGAACAACCAGGAATCAGCGCCAAGAAGATTGTTTCGTGCTTGGATTCAGGAATAATCAATTCATTAAGTACAGAAAGAGCTAACTCTCCAGGATTGATTTTTAAACAATTGCGTGCGCTAAAGAGAAAAAGGAATGTTCATAACAGAGGCGATCGCTGGTACTTCATGAAACGCAATGAAATAGAGAAATCATAATAGAAGAGGTTCTCTCAAAATAGGCTCAATGTGTGCGGCAATATGATAGGAATTCAACAATCAACAAGCTAAACCCATCATGGGACGATAAGGGATCTTTGATGAATATAGCTCTAGTGTAAAAAGAAGGCAGGAGCGAAAAGACATGAAAACAGAAAAACAAATGGCATTAGCGTTACAGATGGTTTCAGGCTATGGGGGTGAATTCAGCGCTTGGCGGATGCCGGGTACTGATCCTGCAGCCTACACCAACACGGATAGTTACGTAGAGCGGGCTAAATTAGCGGAAAAAGGGAAATTCCAGATGATTTTCATTGCGGATACCCCGGTTTTAAACAATGATTTAGGTCTTCAAACCCCTAGTTTCCCTATGGATCCTATGTTGGCACTAATGGCTGTAGCCAGGGAAACAAAACGGATCGGGCTTGTTGCTACGCTCTCAACGACGTTCAATTATCCCTATAACATAGCGCGTCAGTTCAAGGCACTGGATGTGATCAGCCATGGACGTGCAGGGTGGAATGCGGTCACAACATCCGATCCAGCAGCGGCAGCAAATTTTGGTGCTCAGGTTGCCAGCCGCAAAGAACGATATGACATGGCTCATGAATCCATCCAGATTGTCCAAGCTTTATGGGGAAGCTGGGAACAAGATGCTTGGACATTGGATGTAGAAGGTGGAAAGTTTGCCGACATGGACAAAATAAAGCCGATCAATCTTCAAGGTCAGTATTATGCTTCTCGTGGTCCATTGCCAATCCCGCCATCTGAGCAAGGGCAGCCGGTAATTTTCCAAGCTGGCGGGGGAGAGAAAGGGTTGGAATTGGCGGGGAGCTACGCCTCTGGTGTCTATGCCAATCCCTATGATATCGAGTCGGCTCGCTTACATAGAGAAATGATTCGACAAAGTGCGGTTCGTTACGGAAGAAATCCGGATGACATCAAGATGTATGCGGGTTTCATGTTCTCCTTGGCTTCTACGGAAGAAGAGGCGCTGGAACGCCGTAGACAGCTGATGAGTTTCAATCCGGATGAGATCCCAAGCCGGGTAAGCTACCTTGGTTCCATGGTCGGCTTGCATCTTTCAGTAAACTCAGTAGACATTGACCAGCCTTTAGCAACTGATTTGTTGAAGCGGGCATATCCGAGTCCACAGGATCCACGTTCTGCCATCGCGTTAAAGCTTCTGAAACAAGGGCTGTCCGTTCGTGATGTTCTTGCCCACGGTGTCATCAACTACCATCCTGTCGTTGCAGGGACTGCTGTGCAAGTGGCGGACTTCCTGGAAGAATGGTTTTTGGCCGGCGCCTGTGACGGTTTCTCGATTGTTCCGGATATCGCACATGATGGAGTGGCCGATTTTGTGGAACAGGTGGTGCCAATTTTGCAGGAGCGCGGCTTGTTCCATAAGGAATATGAAGGAGAAACACTGCGTGAGCATATGGGCGTTCCATACCAATACGGAAGAACTGGGATTGAAAATCAATAAAGGAGTGGATGTAAATGACAGATACCGTGGATTTGCTTCATAATCACACATCTGTTCGAACGTATACAAGCGAACCGTTGACTGAGGCACAACGGGAAGCCATTTTTAAAGCAGCCAACCAAACCTCATCTTTCAGCCTCTTGCAGGCTGTTTCAATCATTCGGATTACCGATCCGGAACTTCGGAAGAAAGTGATGCACCTCTCGGCCAACCAACCTTACATTGAAGAGGCGGCGGAGTTTTGGATTTTTTGTGCCGATTTTAACCGGAATCATCAAATTGCGCCTCATGTAGACCTCGAGTATATTGAGTTTCTGCTAATCGGTTCATTCGATGCGGGATTAATGGCTCAAAATGCTTTGACTGCAGCTGAATCAATGGGACTTGGCGGCGTATATATCGGCGGCGTCAGAAATAATATCAATGAATTATCTGAAGTATTGAACTTGCCGGAGTATGTAGTGCCTTTAGTGGGATTATGCATTGGTCATCCTAAAGGCGAGAAACCAGGATTAAAGCCACGCTTGCCTCAATCGCTGGTTATGTTTGATAATCAATATCGAAAATTGGATGATGAAAAATTAGCATCTTATGACCAGCAGATGCGGGACTACTACAAAAATCGTCCGATTAGCGCGCCCTTTAGTGTAAGGAAAGTAAAGGGATGGACAGATCATATTGAAGAGCATTTGGAGAGAAGTAAACTGCCCTTCATGCGCGAGTACTTAAATAAACAGGGCTTTGCAAAAAAATAAACCATTATTAAGTTAATTAGGTTACTGGGAGAGAGAAAATTGAAGAAACAATACAATACAAAAGCGATTTTGGCGTCGCTGCTTATCGTCGGGTTTGTGGGCATGTACAGTGAGACTGCCTTAAACATCGCCATGGTGAATTTAATGGACGTGTTCCAAATTTCGGCGGCAACCGCACAGTGGCTGACGACCGGGTTTTTGCTAACGCTTGGCATCATAATGCCGATCAGCGGCTTGCTGCTGCAGATGTTTACGACGAGGCAGCTGTTCGTGGGTTCACTTATCAGTTTAATTGTTGGGACATTAGTTGCGGCACTTGCAATCAACTTTGAGATGCTGATGGTTGCCAGGGTTTTGCAGGCGGCAGGCATGGGCTTATTGCTGCCTCTCCTGTTCAACACCATTCTGGTCATTTACCCTCCGGAAAAACGGGGGGCGGCCATGGGGTTTGTCGGACTTGTCATTATGTTTGCACCAGCAACCGGACCGACGATAGGCGGTCTAATCATCGAATACTTAACATGGCATTTTATCTTTTGGTTCTCGCTGCCATTTCTGATCATCGGACTGCTGATTGGGCTGAAGTATCTGGAAAACGTGACCGAAGTGACAAAACCCCGGATCGATCTGTTCTCCGTCCTGTTGTCAACCATCGGATTCGGTGGAGTGGTCTATGGCTTCAGTAAGGCAGGCGAAGGAGATGAGGGATGGGGCAGCATGGTTGTTGTGATGTCTATCATCATTGGACTTGTCGCTTTGTTCTTCTTCGTATTACGTCAGAATTCGATGAACGATCCCATGTTGAATCTGAGCGTTTTCAAGTTTCCGATGTACGTTATCGGGCTGCTTTTGGTGATGATTTGTATGGTGGTTATTATGTCGAGCATGATCATTCTGCCGATGTTCCTGCAGACAGGTGCAGGGCTCTCGGTCTTTACTGCTGGGCTTATGTTATTGCCCGGAAGTGCGCTGAACGGACTGCTCTCCCCATTTATTGGCCGGTTATTTGATCGATTCGGACCGAAATGGCTCGTTATTCCAGGTCTGATTGTCGTTGCGACGATGTTATGGTTTTTTACCACGCTTTCCACTGCTTCGTCAGTGGCGTTTATGGTGGCTCTGCATATCGGGCTTATGGTTGGGGTGGCGATGATTTGGATGCCTTCTCAAACGAACGGATTGAATCAACTGCCGCCGGAATTATATCCCCACGGTACGGCAGTCATGAACACGCTGCAACAGGTTGTTGGCGCAATGGGGACAGCGGTGGCCATCAGCATTCTTACGGGCGGGATGGAGAACTATTTGCACGGCTCTTCCGCGCCGGGCAAGCCGACGGAACTTGCAAACGCGATGACGTCCGGTTCTCATGATGTGTTCCTGTTCACGATGATTATCGCTTTGATTGGTTTAATTTTCGGATTCTTTATCCGGCGTGTTGTAACCGACCGTGCGATAGTCAACTCATCGCATTAAATGATAAAAAGATATCATCGAAAATCGAGGATATTATTCTTATATAAATAGAAGAAAAACCAGGTATTTAACTATTCATAGAAGTACAAAATCGCTGAAATGAAAGGATAGAAAAATTATGAGTGACATTATTATTATTTCTGGAAGTCCTTCTGATACTTCCAGAACGAAGAAAGTACTTGATTATTTGGGGACCATTGTGGAGCAGGAAGGATTTTCAATCAAACATATTTCAGTAAGGGATGTTTCAAAAGATATATTGTTCGAAGGGGCATATGACAGTCCTGAAATTCGCAGTATCGCAACTTTAATCCAAAATGCGAAAGGTGTCATTATTGGGTCACCCGTATATAAAGGTGCCTATTCAGGGGTCCTGAAAACATTGATTGACGTACTTCCGCAAGATGTATTGAAACACAAACCAGTTCTTCCTTTAATGACTGGTGGCAGTTCTACACATCTTCTGGCATTAGACTACACATTAAAACCAGTCTTAGCCTCGTTAAAAGCACATAACTTGAAAGGGTTATATTTCGTAGACGCTCAAATTGATAAACAGGGAGAAATTCCAATCATTGATGTGGACACGTTAAAACGTACGAAAAAACAACTGTATTACTTTATGGAGTTAGCTAAATAATTCTGCGTTATATACCGAATCGTTATGCAGAAAAATTTTAAAAAATAGCCACGTTATTAAATTAACTAAAGGCCGTTAAACAGGAGATGGCGATATGAATTATTCAATACTTGATTACGTGCATATTTTTAGGGGAGAAACACCGCAACAAGCACTGGAAAACACAAAAGAAACATTGCAATTAGCTGATTCTTTAGGGTATAAACGCTACTGGTTTACTGAGCACCATAACGCAACGACCATATTTAGCATGGCACCAGATCTATTAATGATGCTCGCAGGGACATTGACGAAAAAGATGAACATCGGGGCAGGCGGTATCATGTTGCCTAATTACAGCCCCTATAAAGTGGCGGAAAACTTTGCGTTGTTGGAAGCAGCGTTTCCGAATCGTGTGGATTTAGGCATGGGACGTGCATCTGGCACAGACTTCTTAGCGAAAATTGCCCTCCAAATGACAAGAGAGAAAATGATTGAGGTGAATACAGCTGATCAGATTCAAGAGATCATCTATCATTTAACGAAATCCTTCCCGGCTGGTCATCCACTAGAAACGTTAAAAATTGCTGGTGCACCGTATAAGCCGAATATGTTTATGTTGGGATCATCCGATGGTGGCTTAAGCTTAGCAACAAAATTTGGTTTGAAATTCGCCTTTGCCGGTCAATTAAACCCGCATCAAGAGGTACAATTATTAAACCTATATAGACAGCGCTTTGAAGCGCAAGGTCATAAAGAAAAGCCGTATAGCATTCTATCGAAATTTATTTTTGTAGCAGACACTGAGGAAGAGGCAAAGTTTGCGGCATTACCCGCTGAAATTAGCTGGATGAAAATGTATATGGGTGCAAAAACAGAGGAACTGCAATTATTGTCGGTGGAAGAAGCGGCTAACTATGATTTTACTCCGCATGAATTAGCCATCCGTGAACAAAATAAAGGGCGCTTCATTATTGGGAACCCCGAGCAAGTTAAGGCACAAATTCAAGAACTTGAACGTACAGCACGCATCGACGAGATTATGATAGCGGATTGGTATGCGGATCAGCGTACACGACTAAAAGGATATGCATTATTCGCTGAGTTGATGAAAGCATAATCGCTCTAGTCACAATAGCCTTACTAATAGAAGCATGGTTGGGAATTGTGCCAGAACACAATATATATGAAGGTTTTTCTGAAGTATTCTAATTAGAAAGAAGGTTTATCAATGAATAATCGAAAAAAATCAAAAACAGACGAAGGTACGTCGGAAACGAAAAACAAGCAAATGATCCTGGGTGTGACCCTGGGGAACAACTTTGGTACGCACCCCGCCACATGGCGGATGCCGCACGTGGACCCTCGGTCCTACACGAACATCGATGCCACGGTGGAGCAGGCACGGACGGCGGAACGAGGGGGACTGCATTTTGTCTTCATGCCCGACCGTCTCTTCATGGCTGGCGACCCCACATCCGCTTCCATGTTCAACATGGACCCGATCATTACGCTGTCGGCGGTGGCACAGGCGACCGCACGAATCGGACTGATGGGCACGGCGTCGACCTCTTTTACCGAACCATACCTGCTTGCCCGTCAGCTCAAGGTCCTCGACGTCATTAGCCGTGGCCGTGCCGGATGGAACGCCGTGCCGAGCTACGAATCCGCCGCCTTCGAGAACTTCGGCAAGGCACTGCCGCCTAGAGAGAACAAGTACGAGCGTCTCCACGAAACAATGCAGGTCGTCCATGCGCTCTGGGGAAGCTGGGGGTATGAGGCGGGTGAGCCCGACCAAGCCGGCATGTACGCCGATCCGTCCCATATCCGCCCGGTCAACCTGCAAGGCAAGCACGTCGGAACACGTGGACCCCTTCCCGTCCCACCTTCAGAGCAAGGCCAACCGGTCATCATGATGCCCGCCAGCAGCGGATACGGCCTGCAAGCGGCCGGCATGTACGCGAACGTCGTCATCGGCATGCCAAACAGCATCGAGGAAGGCAGAGCCTTACGCAACACCGTGCGAGAGGCCGCAGTACAGGCCGGACGGGACCCCGAGGAAATCAAGTTCGTCGCATTCGTCGGTTACACCGTCGGCGACACTGAACGCCAAGCCCTTGACGCACGTCGTGCACTCGATGACCAGATAGATGTACATGGGCCGCTGTCACGCCTCAGTGCCTATCTTGGTCTGCACGGGGAACTCGTCCGGCCCGACGAGCCCCTCACCGCGGCGCAGCTAGCTTCCGTCCGGGCGCATCCACACGATGCACGGTCCGTTCGCGCAGTCGAGCTAGCCAAAGCAGGATGGTCGCCGCGCGACATACTCGCCCACGGTGTGTTCGACCCCAATCCTTACGTGGCAGGCACCGCCGAGCAGATCGCCGACCATCTTCAGGAATGGTTTGAAGCCGAGGCAGTGGACGGGTTTGTGACGAACTTCGACGACTTCCACACCGGAATCGGTGATTTCGTCGATCGCGTCGTCCCGATCCTGCGCGAACGCGGCCTCCTCCACGACGGATACGAGGGGGAGACCCTCCGTGACCACCTGGGCCTGCCAGCGCAGTACGGACTCGACCCTCGCATCGCAACCGGACCAGCAGGAAAAACCCGTTAACAGACCAGTAGATTATCTGCGGTACAGCGCTCATGGACGGGTATGTGGTACTGAAAATGCCTGGCGCGCTCCGCAGGTCGGTCGGGGCAATTGAGCGAATATCGAGGCGAAGATCCGCTAGGCACGGATTGTTTTAAAAAGACGATCCGCAGCAGATTTTATTAATGCGACGTTATTCTTTGGTTCGCTTTGAAAAGTAGTCATCAAGTCCAGGAATGGCTATAGAAATACGAGTTGATGCAGTGATGCTTTCTGGTTTCACCCTAATCAGGAAACGCGTAAAAAAGTATATATTAGTAACGGAAGAAACGAATTCGCAAGCTTTTATTTTAGAACAATTAAGGACCCTGAAAAAAGGGAACCTTCATAATAAAGGGGATCGCTGGTATTTCATGAATGGCAATATAGGATAATTGCCATTATGAAAGGAGGTACAGTGAATTGGTTAAAGTAGAAGTTACGAGAAGCGTTCCTGAAGGTAAAATCATGTCTTATCGATCTATGGGGCATGCGAATTATGACGTGCATGGCAAGGACATTGTTTGTGCTGGTGTATCGGCAGTAACATTTGGAACATTTAACTCAATAGAAGCATTGTTGAAGATTGTTCCAAAACATACGGTAGATCACGGATATTTGGAAGTGACTATACCTGAAAAAATGGAGTCAAAAACGTCTGAACACGTACAGCTCTTGCTGGAATCAATGGTGGTCATGTTGAGCACTATCCAAGAATCTTACGATGATTTTTTAACTATCGAACAAACGATACATGGGTAACAACCCTGTTACTAGCAATTATGAATATTTAACTCCCCAGATAAAAATACTAAAGCCGTTTTCGTTAACCTATGAGGTTACTGGATACGGCTTTTTCTCAATACAATTGTAGCTAATATACTGAATTGGGTCTGACACAGGGACGCGATTATTAAGTGAAATTAAAGTGAACTTTATCAACTTTCAAGTAAAGAATATTTGTCAGTTGCTCCGCCATATATTGTGGGGATTGTTGGAACTCATCTTCAATCCATTGCTTGAGCATACCGAGTACAGCATAGGCTTGATAGCTGGTAAAAATGCCTTGATCGATTAAAGAATCACCATTCCCTTTATATATATTTGTAATTGCATTTTCCAAAAACTCTTTAAGAATTTTGATGAATTCGTTTTGGAAATTCAAACTTTTTTCCTTGGTCAATAATGCTTGATAATAGTATCTGTATTGATGGACATGTTCGAACAGCGTCTGAGTGGATGGTAAAACTGAGTCGTTAATTAGGAATTCAGAGCCGCTTAGGTAAGGAGCTTTCATAGCGGCAACTAAATCATGGGCTGATTTTTTAACCACTTCTTCTAGAATTTCTTCTTTCCTATAATAGTGATAATAGTAAGTACTGCGATTAACGCGAGCATGAAGCGTAATATCCGAAATGGTAATTGTTTCAAATGGCTTTTTAAGCATCAAAGTGACCAAAGCTTTTTGAATTTTCGACTTTGCACTACTATGTTGTCTTTGCATCCAACCATCCACCTGCACTTTCTTAGCTTTTGGCGCTGCCCAACAAATTCTTCCTGATTTGTTGGTTGAGCCTTTCTTTCATTATATTAGACTTAGGTATAAGAGTGAATTTAAAGCGCTTTCATAATTCTGAAAAATCTATATATTAGGGGGATTAATATGCCAAGACTAGAGGGGAAAGTAGCAATTATTACAGGGGCTGCAAGCGGGATGGGATTAGCAGGTGCCAATTTGTTTGCAAAAGAAGGAGCAAAAGTTGTTGCTACGGATATCGTAACAGATACTTTGGAAGAAAAAGTTAACGAAATAAATTCTAATGGCGGAGAAGCAATTGCCATTCGTTTAGATGTGTCACAACCTGATTCATGGAAAGATGTCATTGAAAAAACCATTGAGACTTATGGCAAAATCGATATTCTTGTGAATAATGCAGGAATTCATATTGCCAAAGGTATTTTGGAAGCCGAGATGGATGACTGGAATAAAGTGATGGCCATTAATTCTACTGGCGTATGGTTAGGGATGCAGGCAGTTATTCCTCACATGCAAAAAAATAGAGGAGGTTCGATTGTCAATACTTCTTCCATCGCTGCTATCCTCGGCGGCATGGGCGATGGGCACGGTGCAGCATACAGCGCCTCTAAAGGAGCCGTCCGCGCATTGACTAAACATGCAGCCCAGTGGTTTGGAAAAGATAATATCCGAGTGAATTCAGTGCATCCTGGTGCGATTTATACTGGTATGGTGGCAAGTGCCGGTATTAAATCCCAAGAAGAAATGGGTACACATTATGAAGGCCGATCAG
Source organism: Planomicrobium sp. CPCC 101110 (assembly GCF_007859395.1). GTDB lineage: Bacteria > Bacillota > Bacilli > Bacillales_A > Planococcaceae > Planococcus. The sequence goes on from NZ_VOHD01000006.1 coordinate 100,125, forward strand.
CTTTAGCGCCTTATGCCGGAGAAGCCTTTGACATTGCGAACGCGTATCTATACTTAGCTTCTGATGAATCAAAATATGTAACAGGACTGGAACTGGTCGTAGATGGCGGATGGATTTCTCGTTCGTAACAATATGTACAAGTAACCTGATGGGTGCTTGACTTTTCGACATAGCTTATCTATTATTTTGTATTTTAAAAAATGAAGGAGGAGAGATTTAAATGAAAAGATTAGAGGGAAAAGTCGTTTTGATCACTGGTGGTGCTCGCGGTATGGGAGAAACAGGAGTACGCAGATTGTCATCTGAGGGAGCAAAAGTGGTATTTACCGATATTTCCGAAGAAGCAGGTAAACAACTTGAAAGTGAATTCAGTGAAAACATTAGTTTTTTCAAACAAGATGTATCAAACGAACAAGACTGGATAGATGTCATCCGACATACTGAAGAAACATTTGGTCCACTTGATGTATTGGTCAACAACGCTGGGATCGACTTGCCGGCCGAAGAAATTGAAAAAGTGGAAACCGCTTCTTATCAAAAAGTTATCGATGTTAACCAACTTTCGGTCTTCTTGGGAATGAAACATGCTACAACTTCCATGCGGAAAAATGGCGGCGGCTCAATCGTCAATATTTCTTCATTGGCTGGAATTATTGGAGCTCCGCAGAAAATTGCCTACACTGCTTCCAAGTTCGCTGTGCGCGGAATGACAAAAGCAGCTGCCTTGGAACTTGGACAATATGGCATCCGCGTCAACTCTGTACATCCTGGCTTTATCAAAACAGCGATGACAGAGGGGCTTGTTACACCGGAACTCGAAGCGAGTTTCCCACTTCGTCGTGCAGGCGAACCCGATGAAGTGACGAATATCGTCGTTTATCTTGCTTCAGACGAATCCAGTTATTCCACTGGAGCTGAGTTCGTCATTGATGGAGGACTGGGCGCTCAATAACATACTAAATGAAATTAAACAAAGCTATTCCAAAAGGTCATGAGTATAACCTATTGGGATAGTATTTTTATTTCTGCAATTTACCTGCCACGAATTCTCCATCAACCGATAAAATGACACCATTGGTCTGTTTTGCCAAATCGGAACATAGCCATAACACGGCATTCACCTGGTGTTAATGCCATTGAATCTCGCTTTACTAGAAGCTTGGCTATTCTAGCGTTTGTAGTCTTTGTCCTTTATCTATAACAATAATAACTAAGCACAGGGCAATATACATTTTGCTCTGTTATTATTGTTATGTTTTAGTTAACATATGATTTCGTATCGGAAGCTACTTGAATAGGAATAGAGAGAAAAGCTGATCTCATAGCCTCTTCTCTCTATTTTCGTTTAAAAAAGGGTGCTTTTACGAACGTTCAAAAATTCTTCTCAACTTTGCCTTCTTTAGATTTTAGTCATCTAGCTCTATTGAGTGGGATTTTAAAAATTATATATGAAATAAGAAAGTGAGGGATGGCTGTCTTTAAAGAAGGGTTTGTGTATTCATATGGTCGGTCCACCTTAAAACGAATGGAATCATACTCAGCAAGGGGTATGATTTTTCATCTGCTTCTAAGACTAGTTCTCCCTCCGTAACAGTGACAAATTCCGGCACGCCTGATTGATGTGCTTCTGATTGAATGCTGCTTTCAGACTTCATATATCCTCGGTAAAGCTCAAATTCATTCGAGCAAAGCTCCACAGTAAAGGAATATAAGTAATAGTTCGTTATATTAGTATATTACATTCAAAACCCTGAAAGCCATTTTGTCCCTTTGTCTGGCTATGGCTGCTCCATGCTTGCAGCATCAAGCAGTATTTTTCACTTTTAAGCTTTTTTATACTATAATGAATTTCCACTAAACATAAGTGAAAGGAAGAGAAAAAATGAAAATTATTCATGCTTATATAAAAATTTCGTCGGAAAAACGTGATTTGTTTTTAAATGAAGCGAAAACTCTTATTCAACAATCCAAAGCCGAACCTGGCAACATTAGCTATCATCTTTATGAAGATCCGTTAACAGCTAATTCGTTTGTGATGGTTGAGGAATGGAAAGACCAAGAAGCGATTCGAGTTCATGAAGAATCGGCTCATTTTCAATTGTTTGTAAGCAACGCTGCTGAGTTTATGGTTGCTCCTTTAGAAGCACATGTATTTGAAGCAGCCAAACAGCAGTAGCCATAAATCAACCTTATAATTTAAGAAGGAGCAAAACCATGAACAACAAAGAAGCAAAAAAGCAGGAAATACTCGAAGCTTTTCAATTCAGACATGCAACAAAACAATTTGACCCAGAAAAGAAAATTTCCGATGAAGATTTCGAATTCATTTTGGAAACAGGACAGCTATCGCCAAGCTCTGTCGGCTATGAGCCATGGAAGTTTGTTGTTGTTCAAAATGAAGAACTTCGGGGGAAATTGCGGGAAGTATCGTGGGGAGCACAAGGTCAGCTGCCGACAGCCAGCCATTTTTTGGTAATCTTAGCGAGAACAATAAAAGATACGAAATATGATTCCGCATATGTGGAAAATTTAATGCTGAATGTAAAAAAAGTTCCGGAAGATATTTTTGGTCAAATGAAAGTTCGCTATAAAAGCTTCCAGGAAAATGATCTTAAGCTACTTGAAAGTGAGCGCTCTATGCTTGATTGGGCTGGCAAGCAAACGTATCTTGCACTCGCCAATATGATGACAGCCGCTGCCCAAATCGGAATCGATTCTTGTCCGATCGAAGGCTTCCAGTTTGAGAAAGTGCAAGAAGTGCTTGAGGAAGCGGATTTGCTTGAAGACGGCCATTTAGCAGTTTCAGCAATGGTGGCATTTGGCTATCGCAGCCAGGAACCCCGCCCGAAAACAAGAAAACCGATGAGTGACATTGTTCAGTGGGTAAAATAAAAAAATTTGGCGTGTCCGCTGCTCGTTTTAGCTTGTAAACAGCGCCTTTGCTTCATAGGTTGATTAAACTGTTTATCGACCTTTCAGGGTGGCCACTGTTGATATGGTGGCAGCTCAGCAGCTTTTCCAATTGATTGATCGACTTAAAATGATCGGAGTTCAAACAGCATTGACAGGTTTCAATCCGGTTATTGCTCAGACTGCAGTTCAACTTGGAATAAAATCAAGGAAGTATATAGGTATAGGCAATTGAAGGAATAGCTAACACCCGGTCCATCAAACCAACCTGAACAGATTGAATCGGAGTTATCTGCCTTTAGAAAGATGGTATCAAAAACTACCTAATACGATTATTAATACCGCTTTTATTGCTAGTATGAAATTTATTGAAAAAACGTACTGACCGATTTCAAATGGTCAGTACGTTTTTTGATTTGAAATCGGAAATTTCATTAAACTGTCGGCATTCCGCCGGTAATCCCGTATATTTGTCCAGTAACATAGCTGGAATCAGTTGAAGCTAGGAAAACATATGTTGCAGAAAGTTCTATAGGCTGCCCAGCACGGCCAATCGGGGTAGCAGGTGTGCTCTTTCCGAATTCTGGAATGTTTTCCTGCGGTTGCCCGCCTGAAATTTGTAAAGGCGTCCAAATAGGACCTGGAGCTACGGAGTTTACACGTATTCCCTTGTCTGCCAGTTGTTTTGATAAAGCTTTAGTAAAGCCGATGATAGCGAATTTTGTAGCGGCATAATCGAGCAAAATAGGGTTTGGATCAAACCCTTCAACGGAACTCGTGGTGATAATTGAAGCTCCTTCTGGCAGGTGGGGAAGTGCAGCTTTTACAGTCCAGTATAGTGAATAGACGTTGATTTGAAATGTTTTCTCTAACTGCTCAGTCGGCAAGTCCAAGATGCTTTCCACGGCTTGCTGTTTTCCCGCAACCAGTGCAAGAAGGTCCAAACCACCAAGTTCAGAATGCGCCTGTTCGACAAGTTCCTTGCAAAATGACTCGTCGCTCAAGTCTCCTGGGATTAAAACAGCCTTTTGTCCTTCAGCTTCGATAAGTTTTTTTACCTCGTCAGCATCCGGTTGTTCTTCGGGCAGATAATTTAAGGCAACATCGGCCCCTTCTCTTGCATATGCAATCGCTGCTGCACGGCCGATTCCTGAATCACCGCCGGTAACAAGAGCTTTTCGTCCTTTTAATCTGCCTGACCCTACATAGCTTGTTTCGCCGCAATCAGGTTTCGGGCTCATCTGGGTTTGCAGGCCAGGAGGCTCTTGATACTGTTTCGGGAAATTTTCAGTAGTATAATGACTTTTAGGATTCTGCAGATTCGTCATTTTATCTCTCCTCGTTTAAGTATTTGAAAGGTTCTTAGTTTATCTACCACTTATAGAAGAGATGAAACACAACCTATGGATATAAGAGGGTATACAAAGAGAAGCTTATGTATGTGAAAGCTTAGAATAAATTTCTGGGCGATATGCTCCCTTAGTCCGGCTAGTTCTCCAGTTTTATTTGAAAGAAGGGAAATTTATCCAGATATCGGTTATTCAGCGCTTTGATAACATACACAGCGGCGCTTTCATAGAGGTTAGTTTTTTTCAAACATGGGGGCATAGTGAATAGGGAAGACAAGAGGACCTTGAAAAAGAGATTGTGTACTTCTACGGACGGTTTTTCAATCTAGGTTATTCTTGAAAACTGTCATTCTAAATCTAGTTTCAGGAATTATATGGTAAAATATAATTGGGATATTTTTCAATAAAACTTGAGGGGAATAACCGCAGAAAGCAAGGGATTATAATGGATCGAGCAAAATTGGAAGCAGTGCAAAAGCATTCAGGTGTCAAGGTAACAGGGTTCCTTGGCGAAGGAGCTTGGCACTTCGCTTGGAAAGTCCTAAAAGGGAGCGACGAATTAGTGCTGCGAATTCCGAAAGCAGTAGCCTATCGTAAGCCAGTCCCGTTTAATGAAGAGGCATTAAAAGCAGAATACGCAGGTACTCAACTTTATTACCGATCTGTCAATAAAGCGGTGGAAGGATCGGCGCCACAGTTTTTTGAATTCCATGTGTCATCTGAACTGACGTACACACTAGAATCTTACGGAGGAAAACAAATTGACCTGCATGCATTGACGGAAAAAACAGCTTTTCAAACCGGGAAAGAAATAGGAGAGATTTACCGAAAGACCGAAGAGGTACCGCTAAACGTAGATGGTTTTGGTTATTTGAACTGGTCGCAGGAGAAGGGATTGCAGGGCACTATAAAAGGAGATGCAAGCGAATTTCTAAAGGAAGAAAGTGATGAGCAAATTGCGGATTATCAAGCATTATGTGCAGCGCATCCAGAATACAAAGATAATAGAGTCAGCGAAGCGATCCAGTTGGCTGTGGCTCATAGAAAAAAAACATTCACAAAACCGCTTTTGGTTAATCAGGATGCTTCACCGGAAAATATCCTGCTGAACGGCAATCGGGTTTGTTTGATCGATCCTTACCCCAGCATTAATTATCCCAGAACGATGGCCGGGAATTTCATGAATCTCTATGAGACTTTCTTTATTAGTTTGGCACATACTGAACGCTACCAAAAGCATCAGTTTAAAGAGTGCGAAGAGAACTTGAAAATGATTGCAAAGGGATTCATAGAAGGATATATTGCAGGAAACCCGCAAATCGCCAGCGAAGTCAGGGGAGAACAACTGCTGAAATTGCTTGAAACAGCATACAGCCATTCTCAATTGCTTTCGGAAGACTTAACTGAGGAAACAAGAATCCGGTATGGCAACAAGGAAGAGATGGAAAATCGACTCCTGCAACTTTCTAGGGAGCTGAAAGTATTAGCGGCTTCTGAAATCGACGATTTTAGGTGTTTTCTGGCACAATATTAATTCGTTATAAGAGAATATCCTTCATTTTAGAAATTTAAGGACCGCTAAATCAAATAACATAATAAGAAAAAATCCTAATAGAATGCAGATTACATATCATGTAGTTATCGTAAGCTATTTAAATAGGAAGGGAGAGAAGAGGGAACAGCCACATCTTCTCTCCCTTTTCGTCTGTAAACCTATACGTTTACGAATTGTTTTCAAAAAATTTATTTAATCAATTTAAAGAAAGTTCTCTTTCTTTAAAAGATTGCCTTAATTATTCATAGTAATGAGAAAAGCAGAAAAACTGTGGTTGTGCTATGAGAGGAAAGGATTGATTGCGAGCCAAATATTGTGGACTATGATAAAAAGTAAGATAAGTAATTGTTTGTAAAGGATGAAAATTAAATTTTCACATATGGGGTGTAGGAGTAATGGTTATTAAAGTTTGTTTGAATGGCGGCCGGACTAAACAAGAACATGAACAGATACCTATTACGCTCGATGAAATTATAAAAGAGATCCATGTCTTGAAAAAATTTGGAGTGGAGCATTTTCATGTCCACTTAAGGGGGAGCGATGGGAAAGAAACGTTCGATAACCAGTTGCTTGCACCGCAAATGCAAGTTTTAAGGGAGCGCTATCCAGGTGTTAAAATTGGCATAAGTTCAAATTTGTTTGATAGCATGACCCCGGAGATCAGGCATGAAAAAATTAGCGAATGGAAATTCAAGACGGATTATGTTTCAGTGAATCTATCAGAACCAGGAAGCTTAGAAATTTGGAATCTGTTGAAGGAAAAAGAAATTATGCCAGAAGCAGGTATATGGACGATGGAAGACGCAAGAATTTTTGTGAAGAATAAACTGGATCAGTATTGCGAACGTGCGCTGATTGAAATGTTTTTTGAAGAGGAAGAAGAAGCAGTTTTTCAAGCCAATCAAATTAGTGCTTTTTTAAAAGAGCACAACAATACATTGGAGCAGGTGCATCATGGAGAAGGGATCAATACATGGGCAATTGTCGATAATGCTTTGAAAAAAAATTACGGCATCCGGATTGGTTTGGAAGATACTTTAGTTTTACGGAATGGAGAAAGGGCTTCAAGCAATGAAGCCCTATATAATGAGTTAATAAAGGATTAAATGTAGAACAGCTTCTTGCTGTTGATAGCGGCTGCATCGCTCGCCGGTTGTGGAATCCTCTTCGATTCGCCCACTACCGGCTTCAAATTGTTTCTTTTTTCTTTGGCGTCGTGGGCCTGCTGTCCATCTTATGTGTATTTGGTATAAACGATACGCTGGTTTGGTCTTCAAATTTACAGCCCTCCGCCGATGATAGCAGTGGGATTTTTTATTTGTCTCCTTAAGGAAAGGATAGTTTGTTCCTTCTGACATCACTGATTCAAAAATTGTCGCTTCATTTCAATGCCTCACTTCATGAAGTGGGCTGCAGGCCTGTCCTTTTTGCGATTTGCCATCAGAAATAAAGGCAAAAGACACACTAAGAAAGCGAAACCACTAATAAGGAATTTCGCTTTTTGCCTAGTTCTTTTTATCTTGTGCTCCTTAAACTTCCACACCTATGATTGCAGATAAAGAAGAGCAGGAAAGGAAAAACTGCCCTCCTCAAGTAAGAATTACCGAGGAAGGGCAGTTTGCTATATCATTATCGACTGATTAACGATGTGTATTTCCTGAGACAGCGCGTCCATCTTTTTCAGGGAAGACATTCTTATCCAGGTATTTATGGAAGAACCATTCCCCTACGCCAATCACTAAAGCGGAGATAAGAGCTGCTTGAATGATGTCTTCCGCGTTCTCGATCAACGCGTCGCCCATCAGCCAAATGACCAGGAACGAAAGGATGATATCGGCAATGGTTGCCATCATGTTTCGTTTTTTATGGTCTTCATGGCGATCGTGGCCAGCTGAGTGGTTGTTGCCAGTTTGATTATCCGATGCGCCGTTGCCGGCTTTTCTAAAGATCATCAAATCGCCTAGTACATAAGCAATCAGTGTCAAAAAGAGGCTAATCAAAAGGGTTTTCTCGATTTCAACGTCGTAGATTCCTGTTAGGATGACTAAAAGTACGACTGCAATCATAACGAATTTCAAAATAAGTGCTTTTACGTGATTCATTTGATTTCCTCCTCTGCAATTTTTGTCCTTGCCTTAAGTAAACTACCCTCCTTTCTTCCTTTTAATCCCTTTCTTGAAAAGTCTTTTAATTGCAAATTTGCTTATCCCGCCAATATGTATAACTTTTTGTGTCTTTTGAAGGGGGAAATAGGGTTAGTCTTTAGTACAGCGGGAAATCATTAAAGTAGCCAACTAGAAAATAAAGGAGGAGTGGTGGTATGAGAACAGGTTTCAAGACCTGTAAAGATAATGTTATTCAAGTTATGGGCCTGCATGGACTGGCTGCAAGCCACCGTATACAAAAAACCATCATGGAAACCGGACTCTACTCGGTATACATCCTCTCTGATGATGGCTCGGAAGCAAAAGGCGAAGTGCTTTTGATCGAACATCCTCCAGCACAGCAGCATTCTGCCCATCTCCTGTCCTTAAAATCCAAAAAACCTTTAACAACTAGCGAATTAATGGAAGAAATAGTAGATGCTTTGGAAAAGCATTTCGCACATAAGGCCTAACTTATCCAATTCTAAGGAAATCATAAAGTGTCCAGGTGCGTTCAACTTTTCATAAGACAAACGCAAAAAAAATCATCCATGTATATTCCCGAAAGAATATACATGGATTTAAAAGGTTTGCAAGCTAACGGTGAAAATAGACAAATACTTGAATCCAACTTTTTTGCTTGATGAAAGAGGAGGGACTTCTTATTGCATTTCTCCTTTTTCTCTGATGATAAAAAGCACCTTTACAAAGTGTTGAAGGGTGGTTTGAACCTAAAACATGCCAGCTAACGGATATCTACCAGTAAGCAGGAAACTGATGGAAGATAGAGCCGCTTTTTGATCGAAGTGCAAATATTTTTTTGAAATTGCGGCTTCTTATTGAATAATTCTGCTTGTGAAAAACTCATAATAAATTCTAATTTGGGAGAGATTCCGTGAATAGAAATAGAACGATCCAATTTGAACATCATATTTCGTATGTTTTGCATACATATTTTGATGTCAGCTTTGCGTCAGTAAAAGCGATTATAGAACCTTCTTGTTTATCGGTTTTCCTTTCAGATTTCGTGATGCCGTTTGAGAAAACGTTGTTGAAGCGAAGCGAAACAGAGCAGGTCCTGAAAATAAGAGGTGGACTGATGCGTGCTATGGAGAAAACCCTTAAGAAACAGGCAAAGAAAACTTTGGGAATACTCGTAACTGACCTGTCTGTTACTTGGAATCTCGAAGAAGAAACAGGTCATATTGTCTTTGGGCTTTGTGACGAAATAGGAAGCAAAGCAGTTCCAACAAGCTGCCCACAGCAGTACAAGAGCCGTATTGACAAAACTGTAAATCTTGTTGAGGTCGAAATACAGAAATAAAATATTGGCTTTGGATTTGCCAAGGAAACTTCGGTAAGCCGTTTATTCCGATAAGCCGGCAACTATATTAGGTCATGCATTTTTCTAATGGGAAATTTTGAAGACGTGAGAATGACAGGACCTTGAATTGAAAGGAACTATTGTTTATATGGAGATAAGGTGAGACTGGTTTTGACCGCTCCATGTGCCAATAGAAATATTCAGCTGTATCAAACAGGAAACTTCGGAATATGCGATTATGAGAGCTGAACATTTCCCTTCTTCTCTTTGATAAGTTCCTCATCAAACAAGCCCCCTATGCTATGAATAGGGGGCTTGAGGTGATTTCATAAGTCTGAATATAACTTATTGGATGAATAGCTTGTCTATCAGATTGTAATAGTTGCTGGAAATAAGATGAATATCTATTTTGCCTCTATGCTAGAATATCATTGAGGTGTAAATTATGGAAAATATGACGATATTTGTAGCGCTGGCTGGCGGTTTCCTGGCCTTTATCTCCCCTTGCTGTTTGCCCTTATATCCTTCATTTGTCTCTTATATCACAGGGGTTTCAGTAAATGAACTAAAAGAAAACAAGCAGGCTTCTTTCCGAAAAAAAGTGTTGCTTCATTCTTTTTTCTTTTCACTTGGATTTTCGGTGATTTATTTTGTGCTAGGGTTTTCACTCAGTACGATTGGTGGCTTATTTGCGGCCAACCAGAAATTGATTCAGATGCTTGGAGGTATTTTCCTGGTATTTATGGGCCTATTTTTGATGGGGATCATCAAACCCGAATTCATGTTTAAGGAAAAGCGGCTGAATCACCAGAAAAAATCAACCAATTACTTGAATTCATTTATAGTAGGCTTTGTTTTTTCGGCTGGGTGGACGCCCTGTATTGGTCCCATATTCGGTGCGATCATTACCTACGGCAGTTTGGTGAATCCAGCCCACACGATAGCGGTTGTCACTGCTTATTCTCTCGGATTCTGTATTCCATTTGTTATCATGGCATTTTTTATTGGAAAGACACGATCTATTCTTAAATATTCAGCTGTTCTAATGAAATTCGGTGGAGCAATTATAGTCCTGCTGGGAGTCATAATTTATTTTGATAAAATGTATTATCTAAATATCTGGACATCAGCATTGAAATATATCTTGGAATCTCTTTTATCTGCCTAAATGTACTTTTACAAATGGTTATCTATTCCGATAGAAATTCTCATAAGGGAATTATGTTTTTGAAGTTGTTGCTATACAATTATATGATTGTATGAAAAAGGATGGGAACTATGCCAACAAATTCGTTTGAAAATTATCCCATGAGCTGGAAGCCGACAATTACTCGAATAGAGCGCCCTATTTATCAGGCATTGGCGAAGCAACTGGAAGATGATATTAAAGAAGGCCACCTGGTGCCTGGCACAAAGTTGCCGCCGCAACGGGAATTAGCGGATTATTTAGAAGTGAACTTAAGCACAATATCGAAAGCGTTTAAAGTAGCTGAGTTGAAAGGGCTCATCAGTGCAACGGTCGGCAGCGGCACGTATGTTTCCTATGATGCTGTTTCCAACGCCTATTTGCTTGCGGAAGAAAAACCGAAACATTTGATTGAAATGGGTGCCATGTTAACGGACCGGGTATCCTATAGGCCATTATTCGAGCTGCTGCAAGCAATGCTGCAGGAGCCGGATTATGCCAGATGGTTTGATTACAGCCGGCCTGGCGATACGGTTTGGCAAAAAGATGCAGGAGTCAAACTGATGGAGTATGCAAGGATCAAAACGAAAAAGGAACATATTTTGATGGCAAATGGCGGACAAAACGCCATTACAGCAACCCTTGCGGGACTTTGCCAGCATGGCGATCGGATCGGTGTCGATCACCATACTTATCCGGGATTAAAGACAGCTGCCGCAATGCTGGGGATCCAGCTTGTTCCGATTCGGTCGGAAGGAGATGAAATGAGTCCGAAAGCTCTTTTATATGCATGCAAAAATGAAAACATCAAAGGGTTATACCTGATTCCGGATTATCAGAATCCATTGACGTATACAATGAGTGCCGAGACCCGCAAAGCGATTGCAGAGATTGCGATACAGCATGATTTATTCATCATCGAGAATGGAATGTTTCACTTGCTTCAGGATGAAGTGCTGCCTGCCGTAGCATCATACGCTCCTGAGCAGACAATTTATGTTGTTAGTTTATCGAAATCAATGGCACCAGGGCTCCGGCTTGCATATGTGGCCCTTCCTCTGAAATTTTTGGATCCGGTCCGGAAAGCTCTCTATAATCTGAATATCTCCGTGTCGCCGCTATTTGCAGAGTTGGCAGCACGAGCCATAGTGTCGAAGCAATTCGAACAGGTGATTGCTCTCCATAAAGAGGAAACCAAAGCCCGGAATCAATTAGTGGATTATTATTTGGGCAAGGAGAACTGTATAGGAAAAGCCACCGGGATTTTTCGATGGTTACATTTGCCGAGTTCATTTACAGGTGATCAATTTGAAAAGCTTGCCTCAGTCCACGGGGTACAAGTATACAGCGGTGGCCGTTTTGCAGTAGGAAATGTTGCTCCGGCAAATGCTGTACGCTTAGCCATTTGTACGCCCGAAACGAGAGCGGAACTGGAGACGGCTCTCGTGATCTTAAAAAAATTGCTGGCTGTGTAAAAACACGAATCGTTTATATACTATTTTGTATGCCATACAATTATATTATTGTGTGGCATTTTTGTGCGTGCTACGCTAATAGAAACCTAGGCGAAGGATATTGAAAAAACTTCATAAAAAAGAATGAATGGGGGATCCCTTGTGAATCAAAAGAAATTATTACTAACATACGTCTCAGTATTTTTAGTCACTGCTATTTGGGGACTTAACATGGTCATCATCAAAGTATTGGTGGAAGATTTGCCGCCTCAAACCATGACAGCATTCCGGATTATGATGGCGGGGGTCACAGCACTTATCATTATCGTACTTGGAAAATCATTTCGCCGTTTATCAAAAAGAGAATGGATTTATACATTGCTGGGGATGTTGTTCGGAGTCGTCCTCCATCATCTGCTGATAGCCGTCGGGTTAACCATGATCGATGCTTCGAACGCTTCCTTGATCCTTGCCTTAGTACCGTTGACAACCGCCATACTCGCGGTCCTTATTCTAGGAGAACAGTTGACTAAATTACGGATCATTGGTTTTATCCTTGCCTTGATCGGTGTCTTTTTTATTCAGGGAGGCTCTTTCGGTGATATGCAGCTATCTCAAGGAGAATTGCTTTTGTTCCTTGCCGTGTTGGTCCAAGCGATTAGTTTTATTTTCGTGAAAAAGGCAACAGCGACACTGGATTCAAAACAAATCACAACCATCATGTACCTCATCGGCTCGATTGGTTTGCTGATTATTAGTTTGATCACCGAGCCTGAGGGACTCAGCCAGATGACTTCAGCTTCTCCTTTTACTTATTTTTTATTTATTGTGTCAGGAGTTGTGGCGACAGGAGTGGGATATATGGTTTTTAATGCAGCCATCGAAAAAATTGGCGCTGGGCAAACAGCCATATTCAATAACTTTGTTCCATTTTTCGGCCTTGTGTTTTCCGCACTTTTTTTAAGTGAATCCATTACAATACCACAATTGATCGGATTTGCATTTATTGTATTCGGTGTTCTGTTCGGTACAGGTTACATTGAACGAGTATGGGTGAACAGACGAAGAAGGGTTCATCATACAGAAAAGAGTTCCGGGTAACTAAATCTATTGAAAAAGTGCTTCTATTGGAAACCGAACAAGTGCTCATTCAACATATTACAATGAAAAACGCCATTCTATACGAATAGGCGTTTTTATACCCCTTTAACAAAGAGATAACCATTGAAACTTGATTGAGGCGCACTTATATGAAAATTGTCAGCACTAGGTAATATCGGCGAGAAGCTACGTTAGTTATACTACAAAATTAAAAATTGAATTTTTGTTGATTGAAAGCTGTTATCTGTCTTACTAGATAAAGAAGAGATGTGCTTAAACCGATTGGACAAATGCGTTTAATGCCAACAGGGTGGAACACTTGAAGAAAAGGCTGAAAATTTGGTGTACAGATAGTTGATCAACGAGAAAAAATGGAAAGTGAAGGTGTTCGAAATGATGAGGAAACTGCTGCCCCCTAAGCCCTTTTATTATGAAGGCGGCGAGAAAGCCGTTCTGCTCCTGCATTCTTTCACGAGCAATCCGAGCGATATGAAAAAGTTGGGAAGGCATTTGCAGAAGAACCATTATTCCTGTTATGCCCCGGTATACAGCGGCCATGGCTTGCCAGCGGAAGACCTTCTCACGTATGGCCCCTCCGATTGGTGGCAGGATGCATGCAACGGTTATCAGTTCCTGAAGAACAAAGGGTTTGAAAAAATAGCGGTGGCCGGCCTGTCACTTGGCGGAGTGTTGGCCTTAAAAGCGGGGCAAGAACTGGAGGTGATTGGTGTGGTGACGATGTCCGTGCCGATCCAGAGGAAAGCGGCTTTTCTGCAAAAGCGTGCCTTCTATTATGCAAAACGATACAAACAACTGGAAGGGAAGGATGAGGATCAAATCCGGCTGGAAATGGAAAACCTTCGCCATCTGCCTCTCGACTCATTGATTGAATTCCAAAAGCTCATTGATGGAATCAGAGACAACTTAGCCGGTTTAACCGCGCCGATTCACATCTTATATGGGGAATTGGATGAACCGTTGTATCAAGCGAGCGCCGAAGCAATTTTTCAAAGCGTCGCATCGAATCAAAAAAACGTGAAGGGGTATCCGAACTCCATCCATTTAATGACAGTAGGCAAGGATATGAATGCAGTGAACGAAGATATACTTGCCTTCCTAAATGAACTGCCTTGGCAGCTATAGTTTACATATCACCTGTTATCATCAGCTATCAAGTAACGAAGGTAGAGAAGAAGTGCTTAAGGTTAGAATCCACTCTGCCTTTCGGTCTGTAAAAGTGTAATTCAAAGAATCATCAGCAAAGAGATGGGTATATAAATAAGAAAAGATACTCATTCTGGAATTGGTATGTTGTTGTCATTTTAAAGCAACTCCAGCAAAAATATAAATCCAAAATTTCACTTTTAATAGCTTCAAGCATCCGACCTCTCGATTGAGCAACTATGGCAGTCAACTTCAAGGAGAATTCTCTGTAGGACGAATATTTATCAAGTTAGGGAGGAGATGGCATGAAAGCTCGAGTATTGATCGTTGGAGCTGGTCCAACTGGGCTAGCATTGGCGCTGGCGCTTCAAAAGCAGGAAATTCCGTTTCGGATTATTGAAAAAAACAGCGGATCAGGAACTGCCTCTAGAGCAATGATAGTACATTCACGAATATTGGAGCATTACCGTCAAATGGGTTTTGTAGAAAAGATAGTTGAACGGGGGAATAAAGTCGAAAACGTACGGATTTTTATGGAAGGGAACTTAAAGGCAAAAATGAATATCGGGGATATAGGTGAGAATCTTAGCCGCTTCCCATATATTCTGAGCTTACCCCAAGATATACATGAAGAGATTTTAGTGCGCGTACTAAAGGAAAGAGGGGTCGAAGTAGAGTGGAACACTCGGTTAGTATCCTTTGAAGAAATTGACCATCATGTACAAGTGGTCATCGATAAAGAAGGAATTCCAGAAGAAGAAAATTTCGAATTCCTTTGCGGTTGCGATGGTGCGCATAGCAGCGTGAGAAAAAAACTGGGCTTTGGATTCGAAGGAGGGACATATGCGCAGACCTTCTATGTAGCTGATGTGAAAAGTTCCGTCCCATATGCCGGAATAAGCGGAAACATGTTTGAAGAAGGGTTTTGCATCTTAATTCCACTCCCAAACGGGAATGTGAGATTGATCGGTATTTTTCCGGAAGAACTAGTAAAACACGGAATCCCTTCAGAACTAGCCCCGGTTATCCCTTTTATAGAGAACAATGTAGGGATAAAAATTGAACGAGTAAATTGGTACTCATCTTATAAAGTCCACCATAGGTTAAGTGACCACTTTAGAAAAGGAAGAATTTTCCTCGCGGGTGATGCCGGACATATCCATAGTCCGGCCGGCGGACAGGGAATGAACACCGGGATTGGCGATGCAGTGAATCTTGGCTGGAAACTTGCAGCTGTCATACTGAAAAAAACGGATGAAAAGGTACTGGATACGTATGAAACTGAACGGATGGCGTTTGCCAAGATGTTGATATCAACCACCGACCGAGCATTCAATTCAGTTGTAGGCAAAGGGGTGGAGACTAAACTTTTTAAAAATGCTATCATTCCCTATATGCTGCCAAGACTGATCACTTTTTCGCGATTAAGAAAAAAATTGTATAAAAAAGTCTCACAAACCGAAGTGAAGTATAGAGACAGTGTTTTAAGTGAAGGAAAAGTAGGGAAAATACACGGCGGAGATCGCTTGCCATGGGTAGCCATCGGAAATAGTGATAATCATGAACCTTTGAAATCTATGGATTGGCAGTTTCATGTTTATGGACAGGATATCCTCGAACTTCGTGAAATTGCAGAATCTATAGCGATTCCTTTGTATGTATTTCAATGGAAAAAAGAGATGGATGAAGTTGGCATCAAAGAAAATTCTATAATGCTGATTAGGCCGGACGGTCACATCGCTTTAACGATAAGGGCTCAGGAATTGGAAAAAGTACAAAAATATCTAGATGAATTCAATATTTCTCCAATCAAATAGCATATGAATATTTACAAAAGCGATAATGGTGAAATCATTCCAGTATCGCTTTTTGAAATCATTCAAAATATCTCTAGATAGAAAACCGGAAGAAATGTGCAGTCGGTGAGTTTTATGTTGATTCCCAGTGTCCAGCTGGTTTGGCTCGAGCCCGCAGAAAGTGTCTGCCTGAAGTGAAAAGGCCGGGCTGAAGGAATAAAGTGTGTTGTTTTTTCCTGCAAAAAAATATGTCTTAATTGACCAGTGGATCGGTGCCAGCCATTAAGGAACAATCAGTGCAGCTTCGACAAGCAGCAAGGAACAGCCTTCAAAGTGGAATTGCCAAGTATGAGATCACAACATGGTGGTCTCTTTTTCTTATTCTTCTAAAGTTTTAAGGTTTGTTTAAGGTTGGCATCTAATAATAGGTTTCAAGAACCTATGAATCTGACTGGGACCGGACAAACTTGATAACAGGATAGATAACTTTCAGTGAGGGAAACTCATCGGTTTACCTGGTATTGCTAAAGAACGGGAAATTATAAAATAGAGGGCCGTAAGACTAAAAAGAGCTGCCTCTAGGATTAAGTAATTCATATACATGAGCTGGGATTTCAATCATGGAGGCAATTGGAAATGGAAAGCAGTGAAGTTTCTTTGCTGGAGCTTGCATAGTGTTTTTTGAGAACTGATCCATAGGAAAACCTTTTTTTATTTATTACTTCACACAATATGTTTCACGTTTTCTTTAAGGTTCTTTTAAGGGTTCTTCTTCATAATTAAAAACAAAGCTTATGGCATGGACTAAAATTGAACTGGATTTCAGGAAGGATAAGATTCTTGATGAAAAGGAACAAGAACATAATAATTTTAATTGCATTCATAATTTTGCTTTTCCTCGGTTTGAATACAGAACTATTGCAAAACCTTATCTCCGGAAATATAGAAGGTTTTACTTTAAAGATGGGGAATGAGGGGAATATAGCTTACATTTTGATGATCACTTTGATCATAATGCTAATTCATAATGCTATTCCTGTTATTCCGCTTTTTCTAGTCGTTTTGATAAATAATAGCCTATTGGGTTATCAATATGGTCTGGTGTGGAGTGTTCTAACTAGTACTCTTTGTGCGGTAATTGTATTTTTAAGTGCCCGATATGCCCTTCAAGATTTGCTGATGAAAAAAGCTAGTAAGACTTTTTTGGGCAAGTTTGAACGGAACGGATTTTGGTCCGTATTGGGTACGAGGCTCTTTCCTCTTGCTCCGACAAGTATACTTAATGTCGTTTCTGGTATGAGCAATGTCCGGCTTTCTCATTTTACTATCGCGACAGCATTAGTGAATCTCATTTTTATCGGTTTGTACTTCCTTATTCAGGAAGGGTTGGTATCACAGGGTGTTGATGAATTCAAAATTGGAATCGCCCTTTTCTCAGCAGTTGTTTTTTATTACGGTATAAAAAAAGTCATATTGCGAATAAAACTTTCAAAAATCCAATTGGCTAGATGACCCGCAAATCAAAAGATCCTTTTAAGGATCAAATTTTTAAAATAGACCTCCCGTTAATGGACTAATTAACGGGAGGTCTATTTTGAATGATGATGCAAGGGGAAAAACAAAGGATGAACGGTTTACAAATGAATAACCAAGGCATTCTCTTTTGGAGCAGGGGCTTTCGCTGCTTACGCTCGTATGGGACAGTATCGGGTTCGGGCTTGGCGGGATAGCTTTTGTTGTATTTGATTTCGAGATAAAGGGATGGATGTCCGTCGTTTCCATAACGATGAGGCGTTTAAATTTTTTCCACTTTGGCCTCAATCTTTCTCGTCTCGTACTCAGCAGAATTTTGTTGGGCAACTTGCAGGAGTATGGTCATGATCGATCTAACATCCGTTAACTTTTGGTTATTCAGCAGTGTCAGGTTGTTCATGCGACATCGTGGGGATTAGTTTTTTTGACTTTACCTTTACATTATTTCATCAAGAAGATGCTTCCTACTGTAAGATATAACGTTAAAACCTTTAAATAGAGATAATTTAACCGAGCTGCAATGGTATAGCGCAAAAAAAGAAGCTGGAAAATCAGTTTCTTTTCCTTCTTTTGTTCAAAAATATATACTTTTCCGAACGGTTTAGATTCGAATTAATTCTGTATCAAAAAACCGGCAGACCGTCCAATCAGAAGCGGTCTGCCGTTTGCTATTATCGATTTATTCATCTTCCGCTTGTTTCCCTGTCAACTTTTTCAAATCTGGGGGTAGGGGAATCTTACTTTCTTCCCACTCCGTGATGATGGCCTTTCCCGAGTACAGGGCGATCAACACCCAGCTCCGCTAATTCAGCTTCCGCTTCATCGACAATTGCCTGTGCTTTCTTCTTGGTCGCTTCATCCAAATCAGCAAACAGTTCCTGTTTTTCACCTTTTTCCGGCAAGCTTACTCCTAACGCTTCCAATTGCGCTTGTGCTTCTTCATGGGTGAGCGAGCCATCTTTTTCTTGATCCCGGATAGCTTCAGCTTTTGTTTTGGTTTCTTCGTCTAAATCAGCAAACAAATCACGTTTTCCGCGTTTTTCGGGAAGAGCGGCGCCTAATGCCTCAAGTTGTTCCTGAGCTTCTTCGCGGGACAGAGTGTCTTCCTTCAGCTGCTTCAAGATCGCTTGTGCTTTCGTTTTTGCTGCAGCGTCCAGATCTGCAAAAAGGTCTTGTTCCTCACCTTTTTCCGGGATTGTAACTCCTAGAGCTTCCAATTCTTCTGTTACGCGGGTTTGAATCTCTTTTACTTTGGTTTTCGTTGCTTCATCCAGTTCTTCAAAACCATGTTTCGTTTGTCCGGTTGTTTCCGCGGATGGTGTTGCCGTATCAGTCGATTCAGCGGCGTATGTGATTGTTCCTCCAATAGCCCCTAAAGTCAAAGCTCCCGATAAAGCATAAGCAAATAATTTTTTTCTCATTTTTTCTTCCTCCTAAAATAGATTATTTTCATTTCAGCAATACATGATATAGAGCCGGCATCTCCTTCGATCAAATTAGGGATTTGCAGAGGGTCCCTACCAAGATGCTTTCTGGAAATGGCGGTTCTAACTATAGTATTAAAAACCAACCTTAAACCAACCTTAAAATCCAAAAGGAAATTAATAAAACTTCTCTAGTTTTTTAAAATTTCATCAGTCAACTATATTAAAAAGTCTCTTTCTGACTTCATGGATTGGATTAGGGTCCGTATCAGATGATAGTGCTTGTGCAGGTGTTGAGGCAGCAGAATTGGCGCAAGCGTTATGGTCTGACTGCTGAAAATGCGGCGGTATGGTCGAATTTCCCGGAAAATATAGTTCAGCGGAATGGAATTTTGCATTGAAATTAAGAAAAATAGGTATATAATTCAAGGTGAAAACAATACTTTTTCTTAATACATATCAGTATTTATTAAGAAGGAGGAATTGAATCATGAAGTCCATTACAACAGATGAGTTGCGGGCACTTCTGGAGAATGGCCGCAAGATTGAGTTGGTCGATGTCCGTGAAGATGAAGAAGTGGCACTAGGAATGGTGCCAGGTGCAAAGCATATCCCGCTTGGTCAATTGCCGGAGCGCTTTGTGGAATTAGAAAACACTGGGCCTGTTTACTTGATTTGCAAAGCAGGAAAACGTAGTGCCAAGGCATGTGAATTTTTAGAATCGCAGGGAATTGAAACTGTGAATGTCGAAGGTGGCATGATGAGTTGGAATGGCGAAGCTGCTTCCTGAAGGAAACCCGTAAGCTAGATCATGAAGATTGAATGGAAAACCTCAAGAAGAAGCACAGGATCTCTGATTTTTAGAGATCCTGTGCTTCTTTGGTTCTGATCCACATTTTACATATCGATTGTGATGTAAAAGAGAAACCAGACAAAAACCATTCTTAATTCAGAAGTTGAAATCATGCCCAAAGACAGCTCAAATCTATTGGACTTCTAATTTGATTAGCCTTATCTTGGAACGGGAAAATGAGGTAATAAATGTGCTTTGCGTAAATTGAAGGCAAAGGGCTTACAGGAGGGATTCACGTGTCACATAATAAGACGGTTCAAATTGAAATTGGCGGGTATATCTCGAACTTATTCCGGACCCATTTTGGTAAAGGCCCCACCGCAGTCTATGTCACTATTGAAAAATCGTTTATTACGATTCATTTCCTTGGGTTTTTGGCTGGGATGGAGAAAAACCTCTTGGGTCAAAATGAAGTGAAACGTGTACTGGCTTCGCGAGACATGGTGATCCGCAACCTCACACCCGAAATTATGCAACAAATTGAAGAGCTTACGGGATATGGAGTTATAGAATTTTATACCGACTGGAATTTCGAGAAAGAGACAGGCCTCATGATTGGTATCATCAACAAAGAACTTGAAAAACAACCCATGCCCTGGCCAAATTCCGAAGACGAACAGGCGTTGCGCGACTACCTAGACCGGGCTAGCCTTATTGCACAGAAAATTCCGGAGCATACAGATATATTTTGGCTAAATGACCGGACGCTTTTGGTCCAGCGTTCCGGAATTCTGCTTGAAATTGAAAAAGAGTTTATCCGAAACGGCTTCCTGGATGAGTTGAAATTATCCAAGCGACAATTGGAACGAAGAGCGTTTCAAGAAGCAAGGCCGGAAAATGTGTTGAGGGGCAGCATTGAAGAAACATTTTTGTTCTGGAACTTTGAGAAAGACCGGGGGTATACCGTGTTCCGGTTAGCAAAAGAGAATCAGAAAGAGAAACCAGAGGGCCTTCATAGAAATATGCACAATGATTAGCCAGCAAAAAAAAGACCCCCATTTTAGGCGGTCTTTTTTTGCAGTAAACACGGAAATACATTTCCCGCTACTATAAAAACGAAAAGCTGCCTTTTTCGAACGCGCTCAATCCGTTTCATGGCCGTGTATTTTGTAATAGAGGGCTTCAGCCGCCTGATCAATCGACGTGTAATAGTCAACCTGCTGGTTTTCAGTGGATGTCACTTCCAGGATATATGTATCTTTTAGACATTTGACCGTCAGCGTCTCTTCCACCCCAATCGTGAAGGAATGGCTTATGAAAGAAAAATTAAAGGTGCACGAAAGCTCCAAAAGGCTTTTAATGTGTTCCAACTTCATAACGATCGCGCTCTCTTCTTTTGTGACGTATTGGTTTCAACCGTAAGTGATTCCAAGTCGATTTATAAGGTTTTTACCCTTTTTTCCGGCAGCTAATCAAAAAAACTCCTGAACATTCAGGAGTTGCTGGAAAAATTATGAGAAGCTAGAAACGCAATGACGTATTCGGCTGTTTCCTCAACAGAATCGTTGTAGCGAATTTCTTGGGTCTGGGAATCGGTTATTTCAAAAGTGCGGGTATCAGGAAGACAACGAATCGATAAGCTGTGTCCCTCTTCCGAAGTGAAGACCTGATTGATCCTCGTCGTATTGTATTCGCACATCGTTTCCAGAAACGCTTTGATGTGATCCACTTGCATATGAACACTCCTTTCCACGTATGGAAAGTGACTAAAAAAAGTCTAAGAGAATCCATGTGTTACTTAGACCCAGCATAACACCATTGAAAGCCAATCCCTAATCATACGACTTTCATTTTTATTGCTTAAGATTCTTTTTGTGGAAAAGAAGGGAATACATAGAATTCTAGAATCAAGCATAGAGAAAAGGAAGATGCCTTGCCGCCGGATTATGTTTCCAGTGATTTTAAAGTGGCTTCATCAACAGGCAGCCTGATGTGGCTGCTAAAAAAGGGATTCAGTATAGTTCCGAGTATATAGCCGATCATGTTAACTTGATGTCCAGAACTTAATGGCGGCGGAAATCAAACAGGCATTGTGAATGGTTTACGGCAGCCAAAATTCAATGTATAGTCCTTGCAACGGGCAGATGAAATTTTTAAGGAAGAAAAGCAATAAAAAGACTGCTTAATCCGCAATGGATCAAAAAGGAGAGGGAATAATGAAGATCATACCAGTAAAGCTAGCAGGAGAAAGAGTGATCTTGCTGCCTATGGAAATCCATCATGTCCGGGACTTGTTCAATGCAGGAAACAGTGCCGATATATGGGCATACATGCCAATGAAAGTTGAATCGATCGAAGATATGAAGCGCCTTGTAGAAAAAGCGCTTCAAGCGAAAGAGCAAGGGACCGAGTTTCCTTTTGTTATCTTCGATAAAATCTTGGGGAAAATAGTGGGGAGCACCCGATTTCTTGATATATCTGTCCATGATAAAAGTTTGGAAGTCGGGTGGACGTGGCTGTCTCCGGTTGTTTGGAAAACCCAGGTAAATACTGAGTGCAAGTATCTTCTGTTGAAACACTGCTTTGAGGCTCTTCGGGCCATCCGGGTTCAAATCAAAACAGATGGCCGCAATATAAGGTCTCAACAGGCTATTGAAAGACTAGGGGCTGTTAAAGAAGGGGTTCTTCGACAGCATCGGATCTTGCCCGATGGATTTGTGCGGGATTCCGTCTATTACAGCATACTAGATGGAGAATGGCCGAAGGTAAGGGATAGATTAGAGAGCATGCTATAGAGAATAGGGATGCATCGACGTCGGATTTTTGGGGAAGCCGTAGGTAACCAGGCAATTTCTTCTCTTCTGTTACTGGCGAATGCACTTTTACGATTGTTGCGTAAAGAAGGAGATCAATACGATTCATTAGGTTACGAAATTAGCCTTATTACTCGTTGAAAATGTATCGGTCCCATCCAATTTCCTGAACAGCTTCGGCCGAAGGCTTTACTATCGGATGATGATTAGGATCTTTGATCTTTATATTGAATTGAGCATGCGGGAATGATTCCATTCCGTTTCACACTCTTCATACAAAACATACTACCGACCTGTTACGCTATCTTTTCCTATAGTGATCCAGCCTTGTTCCCATATTTTGCACCACGCAACTTTGTAATCATATACCTCACCCAATTTAGCCACCTTTCACTAATTTTTCAATTGATTTTATTTGTTTCGTGATAGGTTATTTCTTGCGGGCAGAAGAATGATCTGAACCAGCAACTGGATAGAGAGGCTTGCATATCAGAAATTTTCAGAAGCTGCTTGAATGCGAAAGGAAAGAAGGGACAGATTTTAACACCGATGCCTTCATACGAATATACAATAGTGGCGAACAAAAACAGCAGCTGGGGCTCCAGCTGCTGTTTTTGTTGGCAATTTTAATATCCAGTTGTTATTTTTCGTGCAAAATCTTCCAATGTATCGCCGTTCAGAATCATGATGCGTGGAATTTCAAATCGGCTGCCCTCATCGGTGCTTAAACCGCCCGCTACTGTGAACGCGCCTTCAAATCCTAGGTTTTCAAGGACTGAAATCGTATCGGCGTTATAAGCTCCGTACGGATAAGCGAAAACGTTGGCCGTTTTGCCAGTCAGCGACTTGAGAGCCACCGTTGCATCATTGATTTCTGTGTATTGCTGAGCGTAGCTCATTTGGTTAAGGAATGGGTGGGTTACTGTGTGGTTTTGGATATCGACACCGTTATCCATGACAGTTGTGATTTCTTCGGCGGTCATGTTCCAGCTGCCATTCACCCAATTGGAAACTGTAAACTGTGTGGCTTTCAAATCATATTTGTCCAGGATCGGATAGACATTCGGATAAAAATCGCTGGAATTGTCATCAAATGTTAGTAAGATCGGTTTAGCCGGCATTGCCGCCTTTCCATCCAGAATGTTGAAGTATTGTTTAATGGTCAATGTGCGATAGCCGTTTTCCTTCAAGTAAACCATTTGTTTCTCAAACTCTTTTACGCTGTACTGGTAAAAATTGTTCGGGTCTGGATTATGGGAGACAACATGATAAAGCAGTACGGGAATTTCAATGTCGGTTGATTTTTTAGCTGAAGCCGGTTGATGGGAGAAACCCATCAATAAAAGGGAAAAAAGAAGCAGGGGAACTACCAGTAAATTTTTCATGAAAAATCATCCTTTCCATTTAGATTCGTTTTCACTACCATTCTTGTTGCGGGTATGTAGATAAACTATCTGCTGTTTCCAGTGTAAAGGAGTGCCCGACCCACCTTTCGCATTTGTTTGCATATTTTCTTAAACAAGTAAAAAGTATGCAAACAAAAATATTTTGTATGCGCTTTCATTATGTCATGGTTTTTGAGTTAGTTCAATAATCAAACTAAGTTTCGGGAAAATTTATTTAGACGTTTTTAGTAAGGTGCTATTTCCTTCTTCGAACATGGAAGAAATCTTATACCAATGCTGAACTCCGTATAAAGGACTTATAGATAACATGAAATACAACTCGGATGAACTTTAAGGACAACAGATTTGCCGGATTTTGATAGCTTCCGATAAGCGGAGAGTAATCTCAATAAAATGAAATCATTCTCCGTTCATTCGGAATTTAGATGAATGAATTGCTGAACTTATTGTTGAAAGAGGATTAGTGGGGGGATCCAGGTTTCTTCTATAGAAAAGGATTTCATCAATGAATTAGTTTTAATATCGCAGAGACCCGACTAATATCTTTGGAAAACGGGGCATCCTCTATTGCCAATAAGGTCTTTTGCAAACGAATAGCACAGTATGTATATGCTCTTTTCGGCTCCTTTTTACTGGCCGTGCTTGCATTAGCTTTACCTGCAGGGATTTTTCGGCATAGCGTATTGATAAAGTGGACTAGTCAGAAGATCTTATTGAAAGATCGATGAAGA
Organism: Planomicrobium sp. CPCC 101110; assembly: GCF_007859395.1. GTDB lineage: Bacteria > Bacillota > Bacilli > Bacillales_A > Planococcaceae > Planococcus. Next base: position 124,808 of record NZ_VOHD01000006.1, read on the forward strand.
GGTTGAATGTGTTTATATGAATTTCATGGAAAACATTAGATGGTAGTTTTGTTCTTTCTAAAAGCAAGTTCAAATTTTTTCCTTATCACTTTATTGCCGGCAGGAAATCCTGAAGCCTGAAATTCCTGCCAGTTTTTCACAGAATGGCCGTCAATCATCCATTTCCCTTTTATCTTCTCGGCGTTGATGATCTCTTCAGTAATCCAGTATGTAACTGTTGTACGGCTGACTCCAAAAATCGGCATAGCTTCAGTGATCGTAAAGAATTCTTTATCCATGACATTCCTCCTGGGTGTCTTTTTGCCTATTATATACCATTTACTTACATTATAGCACCTGCTTTATGGAAGTTTTTTTACAACTGAATGAAAGATCATTTAAGCTTGTTTAGTCTAAGAAAAAAAGGGAAAGCTTTATATTAATATACAGATGAGCTTATCTCGAATTCAGAGCAAATAAATTGTAATAAGGCTTTGTTGGGCGTAAAATTCTATTTAGCACCAATAAAAAAGAAGATTCTAATCAGGCAACAGATGATTTCTATCGGCCGTTGCTTGGATTGGCGTTTGAGAGTTACTGCCATAGTAACGTTTTTTTGATACAACTTCTGTTAAAAGACGGAAAACCTCAGTTTGTTGCAATAGAAGGTTTCCGCAACAAAATATAGCTTTTTTCTGCGTTTGAAAGGACGGTTCAGATATGACTTTAAAAGTGAAAATATATTCCGATTATGTTTGCCCGTTTTGCTTCCTGGCTGAACAGCCGCTTGAAGAAGCGATCAAAGGAAAAGATGTAGAAGTGGAATGGATGCCATTCGAACTTCGCCCAGCGCCAAATCCGACTTTGCGGCCGGAAGAAAATTACCTCCAGACCACTTGGGCGCAATCGGTATACCCGATGGCGAAAAACATGGGAATTGATATTGTCCTGCCTGACGTTTCACCCCAGCCGCACACCCATTTAGCGTTTGAAGGCTTTCAATACGCCAAGGCAAACGGGAAAGCGACAGCCTATAACGACCGGATGCTTCGGGCATTTTTCCAGGAAGGGCTTGATATCGGCAATGTCGATATACTGACGGCGCTTGCTGGAGAAATTGGGCTGGATCAAGAAGAATACCGGTCGGCACTTGAAACACGCAAGTACAAAGAAGCCCATCAGAAAGCCCTCCGGCACGCTTATGAAGAGGCGAACATCACAGCGGTGCCGACATTTGTTATCGGTGAAACAGCGATTGCCGGCATCCACCCGAAAGAAAAGATCGAGCAGATTATCGAAGAAGAACTGAAAAAGCAAAAACCGCAAGTTCTTTTTGAAGGAATTGCTTGTGGAATAGACGGATTCTGCTAAGACGATACTAAAAAAAGAGGTGCAAACCTATGTTGAATACAAATCAGACCATTTTAAAAACAAGCGATTGGGTAAAAGGCGTTTCCCGCCACGGGGAGCTGATCATCGGGTTTGTCGAATCCATGAACGTTGCCAAAGAAGCGGTGAATGTTACGGTCGTGAAAAGCGATAACGAGGAGTTGATCGGCAGAACCATCCCGATGTCGGTCAAACAGGTCGAAAACATTCCATCCGGCCATACGAAAGATGCCGGTCAGCTGGAGTTCCTGATCGACCTGGCGCTGTCAACAGGCGATGAAGAATGGTTTATCGAGCTCTCTGCAGAATTGAATGAAAAAATACAAACGGTGAACTAAGAAAAGCATGGACTTTCAAACAACCGAAAGAACGGGCAGAAGGCTTTCAATTAGCCTTCTGCTTTTTTTATTTGGGCTGCGCAAAACAACATTCCTCATAAATGGGATTGAAAAAGAACCCTTGCAGTTATTGGCAACTATGGTATTGTTAAAACAACTTGATACGAAATCCGCTAGGGGTGCCGCAATGGCTGAGATAAGGAGTTTCCTTTGTCCCTTTGAACCTGATCTGGTTAGCACCAGCGTAGGAAAGTGGAGCCGGTCCAATCATTTCTTTCAACTAGTGATCCAAAGATTCCCGTTCTTTTCTGATCGGCTCTTTTCCTGTTTGAAGGCCGCTCCATTTGGGGCGGCCTTTTTGGTTTGGTTCAGTGGAAAGTGTTGAGAAAAACTAGGAGGTTGGAAGATGACTTTTTCAGAGGAATTATGGCAAGAAGCGGAACCGATTTTTGAAGCGTGCTACCAGCATCCTTTTGTCCAAGGAATTGCAAAAGGCCAAGTGGACAAAGAGCAGCTGGTCCACTATGTGAAACAGGACTTTGAATATTTGAACGCGATGATCCAGACAAAAGCTTTTGCGATGGCAAAATGCACCAATCGTGAAGACATGGAAATGTTCAATGCCAGCATCGGTTTCATACTCAATAGCGAAGTGCATCCGCACCGCAATTTCTGCGAAGTTGCCGGAGTGCAATATGAAGATCTTCAAGGATTTCCGTTGGCACCGACAGCGCTCAATTACATCAACCACATGCTGATAGTTTCCCAAACCGGGACTCTTGGCGAAGCGATTGCTGTTTCGCTGCCTTGTCCGTGGATTTACCTTTATATCGGTGAGCGGATCATCAAAGATTATGAACCAGAGGCGGCGCACCCATTTTATGACTGGATCCGCTTTTACGGCGCGCAAGAAGAACCGAGAATGAATGCCTATATCAATAAAATGGATTTTTTGGCTGAAGGAGCATCGGAACAAGAAAGGCAGAAGATGAAGGAGCATTTTATCTTGAGCTGCCAGTATGAATACGCTTTTTTTGATATGGCCTATAAGCTGGAAGAATGGCCGACCCATCAAGGGACTTCTTTGAAACCGGCCTTCTGAATCCGATTTTCCCAGTCGGGATAAAAAAGCGCGTGTAATGTCAGATGAAAAAGGAAAAGCGCAGAAACTTTGTTATTGCATTGGCAGTGAATAGAGCGGTATTTGCGCCTTTTATCATCTGGAACGAAGAACCGCTCATCCAGAAACTTTGGCTTCTTGCCTTCTCATTTTCCGGAAAGAATGCGCTGCTTGAAGAGTTGGTTTGGAGGGGGCTTTGTTGGGGCGATTTTCCGAACGCCTAGGCGACAAATGGGCCGTCGCAATAACCAGTTTGGGCTTTGGCCTCCAGCATTATTCCCTTGGCTTTCCGTGGCCGGCTTGCATTGCGTTTTCAATTGGTGGGCTGAATATGTTGCTGGTGTGGAGCGGATTGATCTTTTGATGAACTGATTTTATAAGAGTGCCTTTTGGGCGGAAGGCAGAAGCGAGGCGAGTTCCAACTTATTCGGGGTGAGTTGCGACTTAGCAGGCGCGAGTTCCAACTATTAGATGCTCAGTTCCGACTTATGGGACCGAATTGCAACTTGTTGAGAAGAAATTGAACGCCTGCAAGAAAAAAAGCGCTTAAAAACTGTAGGGCCATCGCGTTTATGCGACTGGTCCTATTTAGGAAAAGGATTTTGAGTGATAAGAAGAAAATCTTGTTAAAGATTGTAAATGTATTTATTTACATAAGGAAATATAAAAAACAAAACCCGCAGACAAGAAAAAAACTGCCTGCAAACCGATTTTATTCAAAAGATAAACGCCAGCTGGCAGTTCATTTAAAGAAACGTCCGGTAGCAAAAGGGTGTTTGATACAAAAAAGCAGCTTCATTTTATAATGAAGCTGCTTTTCTATATTGTCCATTCAGCTGCTGGTTGAAAGAGAGTTTTCTCCCAATGTCACAGTTTCGATGTGAGTCGGTTCGCTAGCCATTTCGCGGTGCAGTACTTTGCCGATGCGTTTCATGCCTTCTTTGATGCGCTCTTCGGAAGTGTTCGAGAAATTCAGCCGCACTGTGTTCGTTTTTGCTTTATCGGCGAAAAAGGCGCCGCCGGGGATCACAGCCACATTGTTTTCCAGGCACTCCAAAGCGATTTTGCGTGAATCCATCAAAGGCGGGAGCTCGACCCACAGGAACAGGCCGCCTTCCGGCTTGACGAAAGAGATGTTTTCAGGGAAAAACTCCTCGATGCATTGGATCATCGTAGTGCATCGCGCTTTATAGACGGCTTTTATATTTGCAATATGTTTCTCGATATCGTTTTGTTCCATATATTTAGATGTAAGCCGCTGGGCAAAACCATCGGTATGCATATCCGACGATTCTTTCAGGGCTATGTATTTTTCAATGAAGACCTGATCCGCGCAAATCCAGCCCAACCGGAGCCCTGGTGCGAAAATTTTAGAAAACGAGCTCAAGTAAATGACTCGGCCTTCCGTATCAAAATGCTTGACCGGAGGAATTGGAGTTCCCGAAAAGCGGATGGCTCCGTACGGATTATCTTCCAGGACAAGCACGTCATAGCGATTGGCAAGCTCGATCATCCGTTTTCTTCTTTCAAGGCTGAGTGTTCGTCCCGTCGGATTCTGGAAATCGGGAATGGTGTAGATGAATTTTGTATGGGGATTTTCCTGAAGCCGTTTTTCCAAAGCTTCCATGATCATGCCATCTTCATCCATGTCCACTTCCACAAAATTGGCGTCATATGTTTTGAACGCATTGATCGCTGCCAAGTAAGTAGGGCTTTCGCAAATGATTGTATCCCCTTCGTCCAAAAAGAGCCTGCCCGTCAGGTCGATCGCCTGCTGGGAGCCGGAAGTGATCATGATCTGGCTCAACTCCGCCGGTATGTTGACAGCTTTCATCCGTTCAATGATTTTCTGCCGAAGTGGGATATAGCCTTCTGTCGCACTATATTGGAGGGAAGCAGGGCCTTCTTCTGAAAGAACAGCCTCGCTTGCCGCTTTTAATGCCTCAATTGGAAACAGATCCGGGGCCGGAAGACCTCCCGCAAAAGAAATCAATTCTGGGCGCTCTCCTGCAGTCAGGATGATGCGCATATCAGAAGGTTGGAGTGAACTTGCTCTTTTTGCAAACTTATTTTGCATATCTGGTTGCCCCTTTTTAATAAGACTTGATAAAAATAACTAGTCTTTATAATACACTTTTATTGTCTGCTTGCCTTGTGATTTGCATAAAACTCGCTGAAAATATAGTCTGGAGCAGTAAAAGCGTTTGCATCATGGAGTATTTTGGATGCAGGGGAAACAGAAAAGCACTCCAAATCCTCCTGATTACCGGGAGAGAAACCTGCCAAATGCAATGGAATATGGCTATGGAAGAGGACAAAAACGGAAGCATAAGTCAGCAGAAGGGTTTTGGCTGATTTTCCTAGGCATAGGGTTCTTTTGGGGATAACGGACAATGCTTTTCTAAATGAATAGAACAGGAGCGATATTATGGAACTCATCGACCCAACCCGCCTTCCCGGCTGGCTTATACCTCATTCACTTGCCTGGTACCAGCAGCTCGGCGAAACAGAAGGCGCTTATTTGTATCCATGGAATTCCATTCGTGAAGAGCCGAATGGCGAATCGCTATTTGACCGGGAAGTGATGAATATGGTCAAAGGCAGAATTGCGCTGGATGTCGGATGCGGCCACGGGGAGTTCGCTTTGAAGAGCGCCAGGGAGGCGAAAGGGATTGTAGGGCTTGATGTTACTGACAAATTTGTCTCAAAAGGCCTGCAGTCACGAAAGGCGAACGTTTCTTTTGTAGTAGGGAACACTAAGGACGGCTTGCCGTTTGCTTCGGACACTTTTGATTGCGCTTATATCCGGAAAGGACCGACCTCCGCTTATCCGAATCTTCAAAAGGTGGTCCGAAAAGGAGGAGAAGTTTTAGGGCTTCATCCTGGGGAGTCAACAGGAAAAGAGCTCAATGCGCTTTTCCCAAATCTTTTTACTCCGCATTCCGGAGCATCTGTATTGCAGCTGCTAAAAGACCGCTTGCATATGAGCGGATTCGCAAAAACTGCTATCGATTTTGTGGAGACAAAAGAATTCTTGCAGTCCCCATTGGATGTTTTGAAGTATCGCTGCTTCGGCCAGACACCCGCTATCTTTGAAGAGCTGCAAAGGGAAAATTCAGATGCAGTCAGCTGCATTTTTAAAGAACATGCGACAGATCAAGGGTTGGCCATTACATTTTCAAGATACCTCGTACGGGTGGTTGTATGAGTCTGCAAAAAAAGCAAGACACTCATTGAAAGAGTATCTTGCTTTTTCGTGCCAATTCACAAATTGTCTTGAAGGGCATGCAATGCTTAGAAAGAGGCTTTAGCCATGCAAAATTGTCCAATTCTTTCCGTCACTCAAATACCAGGGACTCTGGCATTACTGAGCTGTATATCCGCCGTCTATTATCAAGCTGCTGCCTGTCATAAAGCTTGAATCATCCGAAGCGAGGAACAGAACCGCTTTTGCCATTTCTTCGGCTTGGCCAAGGCGCTTCAGCGGCGTAGCATCAGACAAGAATTGCTTCATTTCTTCGGGGATGATCGGTGTATCGATAAATCCAGGGCACAAGGCATTCACACGGATGTTTTGCTCGGCATACTCAAGCGCAAGGGACCGCGTCAAGTTGACGACCCCGCCTTTTGCTGCATTGTAAGCGGCAGAACCAGGGGAACCGACCCACCCGTACATGGAGGCTGTATTGATAATTATGCCCCCGCCAGATTTCTGGAATGCGCGGATCGCTTCGCGCGCCACTAGGAAAACGCCATCAAGGTCAACGTTCACTGTGTTTCTCCATTCTTCATAAGAAAGTTCATGGGTTGGCGTCACTTTCCCGATGCCTGCATTGTTGAAGACGATATCGATTTGGCCGTATTTTTCAACGGCTTTTTCGTAGACGCTTTGAACTTGCGCTTCATCCGTGATGTTCGCCTTGATGAAAACAGCGTCCGGCAGTTCTTTGGCGAAAACTTCCCCTTTTTCTTCGTTCAGATCCACAATCACCAGTTTCGCACCGTTTTCCGCAAAAAGCCTCGCTGTTGCCGCACCGATGCCTGATGCGCCGCCTGTAATAATCGCCACTTTTCCTTGTAATTTACTCATATGTATTCCTCCAATCAATTTAGCAAGCACCTTAAGATTATCTCGAAACTATAATTATTTCAAATATTTTGACAATTTAGGTTTACTTTTTTTATTGAAACATATAAGCACTTGGCTTCTGAATAGTCAAAACTATAATCTTCATACTCCAGGATTCCTGAGCTAAACTTCTCGAATCCTCGATACAGATTTATAAAAAACGCAAAAAGAAAAACGCCCCGAAGGACGTTTGGTTTGTTATCTGCGCAATTTTGACAGCAGCCGAAGGATTTCGAGGTATAGCCATACTAATGTCACCAATAATCCGAACGCGCCGTACCATTCAAAATATTTTGGGACACGCTTCTTTGATGCATTCTCAATGAAGTCAAAGTCCAATACGAGATTCAGCGCGGCAATAATGACGATGATGACCGAAATCGCAATGCTGAGAGGCGTCGCTTCGTGCAGATGCGGGATCTGGAACCCGAAAAATCGGCCGATAAAGGAGACCAGGTACACAACAAAGATGGCACCTGTGGCGGCGGCCACGCCCAGCCTGAAATTATGTGTGACCTTAATGAGGCCAGATCTGTAGACGACCAACAAACTCAGCAACACCGCAATAGTAAGAAGCACCGCCTGAAACACGATGCCGCCGTATTGAAGTTCATATCGGGCGGATATTGCCCCGAGGAACAATCCCTCCAACAAAGCATAGAGAGGAGCTGTGAATGGCGAAGCTTTTGGAAGGAAAATCGTCACCAAGGCTACGAGAAAACCGCCGATCCCTCCAATAAGAACTAGCGGCATTGCGCTAGTTGGACTGGCGAGAAACTGATTCCACGAATAGACGAAAGTAGCGAGCAGCAACAACAACAAAATGAATGTTTTGTTGACAGTACCCATAATGGTCATAGTTCGGCCCGATCCCTGGTCCTTATATCTTTCAAACGCTTCAGCTTTCAAACTTGGATTTCCACTTCGCATCCCATTCACCTCAATTAAATAGTAAAAATCTCTGAAAAAAGTTGCTCCCAATTGGAATTAATCAGGCTCGTTCATATGGTATACCCTGTTTCATTTGATTAAAATGAGAAGTTAAAAAATAAAAGCTACGCAAATGCCATTACCAGTAAAAGCATTATGGTAGAGGCCAATAGTTGACTGAATTTACTTTATGAGACGAAAGGGAAAATTTTTTCATGGCGTTTTTAATATTTATAACGGATTTTCTCCGAAAACTGCCCAAAGACGAGGAAGCGTTCTGCGTAAACTTTCCTTCATATCTTCCTCCCAAACTATTTCAAACTCATTCAGGTTAAAATCTTCACCCATCAATTGTTCGTATAATCTCTTATAGTCTTCGAAACCTGAACCGGTTTTCACTTCGTAAGCGTTGCTTGCGACTCGTAGCAACGCTTTCAGCTGGGGACTTCCTTCTCGTTCTTCAAGCAATTTTAGAAAGGGAAGAAGGGATTCTGGGTCTCTAATCGCCGCATAATAAATGGTTTCCCCTAAGGAAAGCATCCATGCTCGAAATGAATGGAAGCCTTCTTCAGAACATCCTCCCATGGCAATAGTAGCAGCGGCCCATAAATCCTTTGTATACGACTTGCTATAATGCTCACGCAAAAAGGAGTCGAAACTGATAATGTCTGTCACTGATTTTTCGGATAAATGAGAAACGAGCCATTCCAAGGGTTCGAAAGGATTTCCACCATGCTCTTTGCATTCCTCTAAAAGCTCCCAGAAGCGGGAGTCTGTCATTGCACTTTCTGCTATTTTGTGTGGAACAGCCACAGCCGGCCGGTAGCCTTTTTTCAATTTGGATCCAATGAGCCGATGCGCTTCCTTCAGACAAGCCTCCGGCGAAGAAAAATCTTTCGCTCTCATCGTGCCAGCAGTTCCTATTCTTCCGTATGTAACGGCAAACGAATTTTTTGCCACAGTTATTTTCCAAAACTTGTTTGAATAGCTGCTCTGACAAATTAAATGGGCTTCCAATAGTGCACCTCCTCGAACCTTCCATTTTAAAAGAACTTACTTCCAATCATTTTCTTATTGTACATAGAGGCAGTATTTTATGCACTAGGCAATTTAGTAAGAAGTAGGATAGAAGTTCATATATCGACACCATCAATTCGTAATCTTTAACGGATTTCTAACTGGTTCGCGGCTGAAAAGTGCGGATATAACAGTTCGGACACCAATGAGAAATTCGACGTCATCATATTCGATGAAAGCAGCCAATGCGATCTGTTTTCGATCAATGTGCTGCTCCGCGGGAAAAAGGTCGTAGTTGTCGGAGACGACGAACAAATCAGCCCGCAATCCATCGGGACGAAGCAAGAAGATGTATACGAATTGCTGCGCCGCCACTTGAAAGGCATACCGAATGCCGATTTGTTTGACGGCAATCTCTCCCTATACGAGATTGCCGAACAGACTTTCTCGAAAGAAGGGAAATTGATGCTGCGCGAACATTTCCGCTGCATGCCGGAAATCATCCAGTTCTCGAACGACATGAGCTACGGCGGCGAAATGATTCCGCTGCGCCTGCCGCTCGAAGAAGACAAAATCGACCCGCCGGTCACAGCGATCAAAGTCAATGACGGCCGCATCGATGACCGAAAAGATGTCAACGAAGGCGAGATCGATGCAATCGTCGCCGATATGGCAGCCATGATTCGTGATCCGAAGCTGAAAGGGCAGACGTTCGGCGTCATCACGCTGCTCGGGCAGGATCAGCACAAGCTGCTAGAATCCTGCATCCGCCAAGAAATCGGCGACCGCGAATTTGTCGAACGGAAAATCATCTGCGGAAATCCGTATACGCTGCAAGGTGACGAGCGCGACATCATCTTCCTGTCGATGGTGTCAGCGCCGAACCGGAGATTTATGGCGTTGACCAAAAATGTCGACATGCAGCGGTTCAACGTTGCCGTAAGCCGGGCGAAAAACCAGATGCGGCTCTACCATTCCGTGGATTTGGAAGAGCTGAATCCGGAAGATCTTCGCTACCGTTTGCTGAGCTATTGCCAAAACCCGACCCGCTTCAATATGGAAGTCCAGAACCTCGAAGAGCAATGCGATTCGCCGTTCGAAGTGGACGTGCTGCGTATGCTTTTAGCGCGCGGCTATAAAGTCACGCCGCAAGTCAAAGGCGGCCAGTACCGGATCGACTTGGTCGTCGAAGGCATCCGCGACCGCCTAATGCGACGGCGAAAGATGGCAAGGCCCCGAGAAATTCGAAGAAGACATGAAGCGCCAGGAATCTTTGGAACGCGCAGGCTGGAAATTCTGGCGGGTACTCGGAAGAGAGTTTTATTTTGATAAGGCGAAAGCTTTAGAGAGTCTTTGGGTGCAGTTGGATGCGCTTGGGATTGAGCCGGTTAGGGATCGGCAGTTGACTAAATAATGATGCAAAGTTTGAAAAGATTATGAGAAAGTCGAAGTAACATTTGAATTACCTATCGTACTTTTGCCGCCTTTCCAGACGCTAAGTATCAGGTCTTCTGCCTGCATCTATCACACGGTCTTTCCCATAGAGTTCTTGTCACGGACCGGGAAGAAAGACAGACCCTAGACGAAGAGATTTTGAAAAATTTTATCGGCAAATGGAAAATCACCAATCAATAATGACGATATCGTAGGCATCAATTCATGTTATCTTCAACTTCTATTGGCATTCAATCAAGCTCATACCGAACTGACAGAGATGTTTTTAAAAGCTTAATTGACAAGGCAAACACAGGTAAATGATTTACCTATTTTTACTTAATTATTGACGGGCTTGAAAGAAGCTAGAATAATTAAAAGTATTGTCTTGTGTATTTGTCAAGAAAAAAATAAGCATGTTCAAACTATAATATCTAAAGAAAGTTAGATGTATTTAATCTCCATTGGTTAAAACAATAGAGGAATGTCTATATTTAATAATAAAAGTTAAAAAATCGAATTTGTGAAAAATTGATCTATCCTACTTGGCGGTTACACTAACGTTCTAACATTATAATTGTTAAAAAAATTCAAATGGTTTAAAGTTAGGAAAACACCTAAAGGAGAAAAGATAATGTTAAATTCAGATTTGGATATACGCTTAGAATCACGAATTAAAGAATTATACCAATTACACAAGGAACGTTCTGCAAATATTGACTGGAGCTATCACGAATTTATTCCATGGGACAAGGCCATGTCCTTCCAACGAGTTCCTTGGGATGAGAGTCAAGTAACTCTTCCAGAAGGTGTAATTATTGCGGTAGAAACAGCATTACTTACAGAAGTAAATTTACCTTGGTATACTTCGCATTTGGATTATACATTTAAAAATTCAATGGAAGTAATAAATGATTTCGTACGCACTTGGACGGCTGAAGAAGATCAGCACTCTAACTTACTTGAAACGTATTTATTGGTGACACGAAACGTAAATCCCGTAAGATTGCATGAATTAAGAAAACGAGTAGTTGAAAGTGGCTGGTTTCCAGACTTCACTAATCCTCTAGCAACAATGGCCTATACTACTTTGCAAGAGTTAGCTACACTAGTTTTTTATAATAATGTAGCTAGGGTAGCAGGTCTTTACGACAAAGATTTAGCAACATTACTTCGACGTGTAGCGAAAGACGAAGCACTTCATTATGCATTCTATCGCGATACAGTGAAAGCACATCTTGAACTTGATCCGAATTTCATTGTTTATTTTGAGAAGGTAATTATTAATTTCTCTATGCCAGGTGCCGTTATGCCAGACTTTAACGAGAGAATGAAAACCATTGCAATAGATACGAATTATGGACCACTACAATACTTTGACCAAGTATTAGATGTAGTTGTTAAATACTGGGATATTGCCAACTTGCAACCTACTAGCGAAGATGCCAAACAATCACAAGCGAATATATTGAAATATCATGGGCGTTTAAAAAGAATTACAGATCGCCAGCTAGAAAAAAATAAAAAGTAGATGTATGAAAGGGTTTTTTTATCATGAAAACAACTTGCGAATTATGTGAAAAAGAAACGAAAGATAAAGTAAGTTATTTGGAACTTGAAACGTGGGAATTTAATTTTTTAAAGAAAGAGAAAAAAGACTTTTACTTTATTTGTTTTAATTGTTTTGACAAACATACGAATAATTTCATTGACAAAGAAATGGATCTTGAATTGAGAAAAAAACGTTCTCTTTTGGTGAATAGAGAGATCCAAGAAGAAATCGAGGCTATTCTTGAAATCGAAAATTAATTACTCAACTATATTTATTGAGCCTAAGTTGAAAGCATATGAGCAATAAATTGAATCTCTTAAAACAGTATTACAAGTACGTAATGTATTAAAGAGGCATCACTTTAGTGAAATAGATGAAATTTGGATTGGTGAAAAGAAAATCCAACTAGGTTCCAATGATATTAACACGGCAAGAATAAATAATTGCTTCATCATATATGAGGACCCGAGGATACAGGAGTCGGAAAAAGGAAAGCCATCTTCTTTGGAGGATGGCTTTTTACGTTCTAAAATATTGATATAGACAATAGAGAATTATCCATAGAAAAAACATTTAAATAAATCATCAAAAGTATCGATTTTAACGCGAAACATCACGTTTAACTGATCAAATATGATGTTTGCCGCACTAAAACGTCTAGTGATATAGAAACAGGTAAGTAAAGATGAATCCTTGAATCCTTGGTGAATATGTAACAATTTACTAATAAATGATAATATAAAAAAAAGCCTCGTAGCGGGCTCTTATTAAAATGCTTAGTGTTCTTAGCTTTTCTAATGATAGATGTAATTATTATTTATAATGTGGTTTTTGAATGGGTGCTTCACTTGAACAAGGAGTAAAGCTTTTTCCTTCTTCAACTAACGCAACGATTGGAGGTGTACGATGGACTGTATCATTTGTGGGAAACAAGTAGTAAATGAAAACAATCGGTTGCAAAAGAAAGTGAAAGATTATTTGAAAACAACCAGCGAACTAGATGTAAAGCATCGATGGATTAAACAATGGAAAATCTGTTATGACTGTAGTGAATCGTATACGAATGACAATCTTGTAGATAATTCTGAAGTTCTACAAAAAATAGAGAACCAGAAAAAGCGTAAGAAACAACTAGGAAAAGCTAAAAGAAAACAGGGGCCTTTGGGAGAAACACGAGCTTATTACATTGAGAGATATATTGATTATGCTACGTGTAAAGCAGAGCAAAAAGGTCAACATATAGTTAAACCACCGCCCTTGATAAATAGTCGACAATACGATGCCGCCTATATTGAATATGTTAAAAGCAGTGAATCCACCGCTGTGTTGATTGTGCGGGATATGGTAAAGGATATAGACACGAAGGGAAAGTGGATTGATGTAAGGCATATGGAGCAGCGATTTTTGTCTCATTCTGAGGGGGATTTTTCTTTTATCATTGTTGAATTATTTTCGAGAAAACAAAAACCAACTTATCCGAAGAAAATGGCAGAAGAGACGAATTCGGATTACAAAAATCGTATAGCGTATATCACGTGGCAAGCCGCAACGGCTGACATACATCATCAGCGAACTCAAGGAATAAAGGGAGACGTATATATCGTGTTGCCCTGTCTAAAGAACGAACATGAGAGCACGTATGAGAAGCATTATATCGTATGGGATCATTCGCACCGTCACTTCAAGCGCGTTAGAGAAAGCAATCAATATGTAAATATCTTAAAGCCACCTCTATGGGGATACGATATCGTTGCTACAAAAAAAATAAATCACCAACAGCTACGTTATATTGAGAAAAACTTGTATCAAATCATTGGCAAAACCCATAAAAAAAGTGGCGTTACTCTTTCCATATTCAGCCCGCAAAAGAAAAGAGGGACTGCATCAAAATTGAAAAGCTCATAAGCAAGCTCGTTATGAAACCGGAGAACGACCGGTTAGGAGTTAATGTTTCGAACGCCTTGAATTATTTGGGCGATCAAGGACTAGTGGCAACGGAAAATATCCTGTCTGGTTTCCCGCACCCTTCAGGCGGCAACGGCCATCGTCACAAGCAATTCGCTGAAAACAAAGCGGCGATGCAAGAGAAATTGAAGGATCATTTTCTTCAGGAGAGCCGCATTTAAGAAGTATGAAAAAGCCGCTGATTACAGATGTTTCCCTGTAATCAGCGGCTTTTAATTTTTAAAATGGTTGGGAAGAAGATGCATTAAGAGAAGTTATGTCATCGAAGCACTCTTCAATTACAAAAGAAATTAAATCAAAAGCGGCTGCGCTTATGAACGCTAGAAATTAGATTTATTAAATTCTATGATGAAATTAGAAAGCGATAATACACAAATAGTCAGAGTTGGAAGTGTTCGAATGGCCGCTTTTTTTCCTCGGCATCAATACGATCATGTACAGCTTCATCTTCTATAGATCGAAACTTGTACCAACGGCTATCGCTCTTTTGGGCATGGCGGGTGCCATACTTGTTTTTATCTGTGCTTTGCTGGTCCTATTCGGTGCCATCCAGCAAGTTTCAATTTCAGGGGGGCTGATGGCGCTGCCGATTGCAGTCTATGAAATAACCTTTGCGGTTTGGCTCATCCTTAAAAGCTTTAATGAAACTGAAGTTGTTTCCTTGGAAGCAAAAAGCAATATCCCTGTATATTAGCTCGCTTTTCAACAAAGAGCTTTGAAAAGGAAAGGGGGCAGCAATCTTGTTTGTCTCCATAATTTTGAACTCACTGCAAACAAAAGGCTGTAGTCCCCTAAAAGGGAACTGCAGCCTTTTAATAGTCATATCAATGCTCTATAAAATTAAACAAAAACATGTATAAAAATTATGGCTTGTAATGAAAATCAGTCATGAAAATGGCTTGTTCTTTAAAAAACTTGTTTTTTATCCTGGTTTTAACATTCATATGGTGAACTAGGAAGAGGATTTGCAATGTTGAGTGGAAAGGATTTTACTGCAAAGATTTTATTGGCTGAAAATGATGAGACGTTTGATGAACTTGCGATTCATTTATTATAGAGAAAGAGAGCCAAAAGGCCGGCTGGGTGAAAAAGCTTCGTATGAATTCGCCAGTGGCTCATTGTATGACGTTGAATCGGCAATGAAAACCATTGAGGTAACGGTTAAGTTATATTAGGGAAAGTTTACAGTGAAAAAGGAGGGGATGGGATTGAAACTGTTAGGGGAATGGAGTATGAAATTGAAAAAATCTAGGGTTTTCAGGAAAAGTGAAAAAAGCATGTTTGCACAGACCCGTAATCGTTTGACTCTTTTCTATAGCACCATTCTTACGTTGTTCCTTGCGGTTTTTGTTGGGATTGCATTGCTGGTGTTCTACTTTGTCATTACAAACGAACAGGAACAGACTCTCCGAATCTTGTCAGACCGGGAAGTCGATATGGCTGAACGGGCACTTGACGGCAGCCGCGGGGCATGGAAAGAACAGCAGCGCCGAATGTTAGCGGAAAATCAAGTGTTTTATTACGTTATTGAAAACGACGGGGACCTAAAGATCAATAAAGACAATAACGAAGATCTACAAGACCATTACTTAAGCCTAGTTGATGAATGGGTCACCGATGAAGTTGAAGTAAATAGGACGACGGTCGAGATAAGTGAAAATGACCCGCTTTATGTGGATTATCAGGACACCGACATGGAACTGCTGCTTCTTGCCCGGCCGGTTAAGGATGAAGGCGAACGGGTTGCCATGTTGTATATGGCGATTGACAATTCATTTTACAGCAGCATCATCAAATGGATCGTGCTTATTTTTGTAGGTTTTGCGCTTGTCTTTGCTGTCATCGGAGTAGTGTTGAGCCACTGGATGTCAAAGCGCGCCCTCGAGCCTGTTGAATTTGCTTACAATCTGCAAAGGGAATTTGTTTCAAACGCTTCTCATGAACTTCGGACTCCTCTCAGTGTCATCTTATCGGCAGTGGAAGCATTAAGTATGGAAGCGGACAAAGACAATCCTTTTACGGCGAAAGTGCTGGGAACTTTGAAACATGAAGTGAAGCGGATGTCTAGCCTAATATCGGAATTGCTTGCGCTGGCCCGGTCAGATTCAGAACAGGCATCAGTGGAATTGAAGAAAGAACATTTTGATATTCGCCCGATTGCGGAACAGGTGGTAGAATCTTTCAGCAAACTTGGAAGCGAAAAACAAATCAACTTGATTCTGGCGGCACCGGAGAGGGTCTTTGTTGTCGGAGACCGTGATAAACTTGCCCAATTGATGTATATCCTGATGGATAATGCCATCAAATATACGCCTGCCGGCGGCCAAGTGGAAATGGCCTTGGATAAGCACAGCAACAAAAAGCTTGATGAATTTGTCTTGTCAGTTTCGGATACCGGCATCGGCATTCTTCCGGAAGATCAATTGAAGATTTTCGAACGGTTTTACCGGACAGACAAAGTCCGGTCCAGAAAGGAAGGGGGATTCGGGCTTGGCTTGTCCATTGCAAAAATGATTGCGGCTGCCCATGAAGGCGAAATAAAAGTGGAGAGTGAAGGCGGAAAAGGTTCTATTTTCAGTGCGAAAATCCCTTTTTCGCCGAAGGCATCGTCCCTGTGAAATGAGAATTCTTTAGTCAAGGGAGCGATGGAGATGCATGTTTTTTCAGGAGCGTTTTTTGTAAAGCCCTAAGATGGTCTCTTCAGCTAAAATGCGAGCAGGGACAAAAAAGAAAAAGCGGGAGGCAAAGTGAAATTCGCCTCCCGCTTTTTTATTGGTCTTTCTTTGCCGGTGAGTCTCCTGGTTCATGCTTGTGGAAAAAAGCGAGCGTCTCTTTGATGATGCGCTGCTGGTCGTTATCGAGAGTGGCAACGTGATAGCTGTCCGGCATTTCAATAATGGCTTTTTCTTTGGAGGAGATTTCATCAAAGATAATTTGGGCATTGTTCGCAGGCACTACATGATCTTCCGGCGCTACGAAGATCAGCGCCGGGCATTGCACTTTTGATAAGCCGGCGCGCACTTCCGACATGAATTTCAACAGCTGTTTGACCGAAGCGACTGGCGTCATTTCATAGGCTAGTTCCGTTACACCCGCTTTTTTGATATCAGATCCGATGGCGTCCAAGAAGCGGACATCTTGCATATCGTTTACCGCCACCATTGAAGGTACGTCAACTGCGGCATTGATCAAAGAAATCGCCTGGATTTCAGGATGATTTTCCGCTATGTACAATGCAAGCGTCCCGCCCATCGATAACCCTGCCATGAAAATGGTATCGCAGCGTTCGCGCAGCCAAGCATAGGCTTCTTCTATCGAAGCGACCCAATCATGGTAGGTCGTCTGTTCCATTTCTTCGTGATGAGTGCCATGTCCTTTGAGCCTTGGAACAGATACCGTGTAGCCTTCTTTGGCAAAAGCTTCTCCAAGCGGCCTCATGCTCTGGGTGGTGCCCGTAAATCCGTGTGAAACCAAAATGCCGATGCGGCCACCCTCAGCTGTATAAGGTTCAGCGCCTTCCAATATGGTAAAGTTCCGAGTCATTTCCTCTCCTCCTTTTCATCGATAAAGTTAACTTCGATAAAAGCTTAAGAATTCCCTTTTTTGTACATGATTCGAGATGTTCGCTTTTCTTTTCAATAAGAATTGTCGGCCGCATCCCAATAAAATAAAAACAAAACTTTAAATGGCATCGGGTTTAATTCATTGAGACAAGGGAATTTTAATGTTGTAGAACATACGTTCTTTTTGGGGTGATTGAAAAGTTAGGGGTTTTCCTTTTGTCTGACCGTTATGACCTTGGATACCGCCTGTTGCGCCGCTTGGTGATCCGAAAGGAAAGGGTGAAGGGTATGGGAAAAGAAGGGCAGTTTCTTGGAACCGGCGATTTGGCGATTGAAGCGAAAGGGCTCGTGAAAATATTCGGCAAGCAGCGGGCCGTGGATGGAGTGGATTTGGCGATTCGGAAAGGGACGGTTTATGGTTTTTTGGGGCCGAACGGAGCGGGGAAGACAACCACCATCCGTATGTTAGCGACCTTGACAAAGCCCGACGCCGGAAATGCACGGATTTTCGGGCATGACCTGATTGATGAAGGGGATGCGATCAGAAGCCGCATCAGCATGACGGGACAGTATGCTTCCATTGATGAAGACTTGACCGGTATGGAGAATCTTGTCATGATGGCAAGGCTGATGGGCTATGGCCGCAAAGATGCAAAAGTGCGGGCGAAGGAATTGCTGGGGGCTTTCGGGCTGGAGGAGGCAGCAAAACGCCAGGTGAAAAACTATTCGGGAGGGATGCGCCGTCGCATTGATATTGCCGCAAGCATAGTGGTAATACCGGACCTGCTGTTTTTGGATGAACCGACAACCGGACTCGACCCAAGAAGCCGAAATCAGGTCTGGGCTATTATCAGGGCGCTTGTCGGTTCGGGTACGACAGTTTTGCTTACGACACAATATTTGGATGAAGCAGACCAATTGGCGGACCGCATCGCAGTAATCAATCACGGGAAAATTATTGCGGAAGGCACAAGCGGGGAATTGAAGGCATCGGTAGGGAGCGGAACATTGAATGTCCAGTTGATCGATGCTGCAGATCAAGTGCCTGCAGCGGAAATTCTGGAACAGCAGCTTTCTGTGCCTGTCCACTATACCCGGGATTCAACATTGCTGAGCGCACAGATAAATGATCCTGGGCTTGTCGCGGGTGCTTTGGGTGTTTTAGCAAAAGAAGGAATTGCAATCAGTGATTTTTCTTTCGGCAGACCAAGCCTTGATGAAGTGTTCTTGACGTTGACCGGACATGCAGCGGGTGAAGAGGCAAAGCGTGAGGAGGAAATATCATGACCGATTTCACCGAAAGCGGCAGCCGCACGAAGGAGATCAAATTACGTGATTCCATTGCATCGAGCAAACGCCCAAAACCGCCTGGCGCCCTTTCTTCCACTCTCACATTTGCAACACGCGCACTCTTGCGCATCAAACATGTTCCTGAACAAATGTTTGATGTGACAGTTTTCCCGATTATTTTCCTGCTCATGTTTACGTATTTGTTCGGCGGCGCTATTGCTGGTTCTACTGCGGAATATCTTCAATTCCTGCTTCCGGGAATTCTCGTCATGACGGTTTCGCAGATTACGATGTATACCGGCATCGATTTGAACAATGATATCCGCAAAGGCATTTTCGACCGCTTTCGGACTCTGCCGATCTGGCTGCCGTCCGCATTGGTCGGGGCGCTGCTGATCGATGTCATCCGCTACTCCATTGCCTCAGTCATCATGATAGCGCTCGGGTTTATGCTCGGCTTCCGTCCTGAAGGCGGAATGATGGGGATACTTGTTGCCATTACGCTGATTTTGGTGTTCTCTTTCAGTTTTTCGTGGATATGGACGGCTGTCGGGCTGGTCGTGCGCTCCGAAAAATCATTGATGATGATCAGTTTTATGGTATTGTTTCCTTTAACTTTTGTCAGCAATGTATTTGTCGATCCGAAAACCTTGCCATCATGGCTTCAAAGTTTTGTGGAAGTCAATCCCGTTTCGGTTCTTGCCACTGCAGTACGGGGGGCTATGCATGGCAGCTTGACGGCGGGGCAGGTGATGTGGGTTCTGCTCGCCTCTGTTGCCATGACTGCGATATTTGCACCTGTCACGATTTACTTGTACCGCAATAAGAAGTGAACGAAAAAAAGGAGGCGACCGGCATGATGAGGTCGCCTCCTTTTTGGTTAGGCTAAGTTTGTTTGATGCCGTTGCTCATAAAATGCCGAAACCTATTTGAAGGGGATCGGCCGCACCGTCAAAACGTCAAGTGGAAATCCCGGCTGAAATTGAAAACGGATCGGGCTTTGTACATGTGCTTTCCATCCGGTAGTATATACCGGTTTTCGCAGATTGATGAAAACCATGCATAGCTTCGAGCACATGGTATGCGAGTACTCCGTTCGCACGATGGGCTGTGCCATTTGCTATCGCCTGTGCCATATCCGCTACGCCGATGCCGCGCCCATTTTCTTCGAGTTTGGATATCAATGGGATGTCGCTGAATTGGTCGTCCCCTTTTTTCCGGAGCCGCACAGGCCCGCCGAAAGTGTTCGGGTCAGGCACAAGCAGGGTGCCTTCGCTGCCGTAAATTTCAATCGGCGGAAGGGAAGAACCGCCAAACGCGTCAAAACTCGTCGTGATGCTTCCGATTGCACCACCCGTGAACTCAACAGTGCCGGAAATGTGGGTCTCGGTTGAGACCGTAATCTTCTCGCCTGCATGAGGCTCGCTTGATACCGTCCTTTCCGGATAACTGATCCGCGCAGCCCCGGCTAGCCGCTTGATGGGGCCGAGCAGCGCAATCAATGCGGTTAAATAATATGGACCCATATCAAACATGGGACCGCCGCCTTTTTCATAGTAAAAGGCAGGATTCGGATGCCAGTGTTCATGCCCTCGATTTATCATAAAAGCGGACGCGCCGATCGGAACGCCGATTTCACCGCTTTCTATCAGATGCAGGGCAGTCTGGATGCCGGCTCCCAAAAACGTATCCGGGGCGCCGCCGACAAGCAGCCCTTTTTCTTGTGCTTTCTCCAACACCAGCTTTGCATCTGAAAGGCTGATGGAGAGCGGTTTTTCAACATACACATGTTTGCCGGCTTCAAGAGCTTGCAGGCAGATTTCCGCATGCGCTTTTGGAAGCGTCAAGTTGATGACCAGGCTGATTTCCGGATCCTCAAGCAGTTCTTGGACAGTACACGCTTTCGGGATTCCGTATCGTTCGGCTTGAGCGCGCGCCTTTTCCAAGTCTAGGTCTGCGCAAGCGACAAGGGATAAATTGGGATAGGTGCGGATGTTCTCCATATAGACGGAACTGATCCATCCACAGCCGATTATGCCGATCTTTAATGTGCTCATTCGATCCCTCCATCTTTCATTGGCTGTCGCCCATGCCGGTATAGTTTTGCCCATTGCCGGCAGCCGAGTAGTTTAGACCGTCCGCATTGGCAGATAGCGTTCTGCCTTCTGCGGCCCATAGGAATCCTCTTTTCATAATAAGTGAAACCTCAGGCATGGCGATAATATCCGCAGCATGGCCCAAAGAATTATAGAATACCCGGCCGACGCCCCAGCGTTTTGTCCAGACAACCGGCATATCGACGGCCTTGTTCAGAACATGCGGACCATCTGCAATGGGGAAGCGTGTGGTGGCAAGCACTTCAACAGCCGGGTCGACATGCAGATAGTATTGTTCGCTGACCACTTTAAAATCATTGAGGCCTTCCAGCAGCGGACTTGAAGAATATTTTATGTTGACCAGATATTCAATGCCATCGTTTCCAGGATGCGCAACCCAGTTTCCGCCTGTCATGAATTGCCAGTCCACGTTTTTCCGGAAGCTGTCGCACATTCCGCCGTGGCTGCCTGCGAGACCGACGCCGCTTATGACGGCTTCAGATACATTGCGCACATATTGAGGTTCAATTTCACCCATTGTCCAGTGTGGAACAATCAAATCGAGCGCCTTCAACTTTTCTGCATCTGCATAAGCTTCCAGCGTATCGGAAATTTCAACTTCAAAATTTTCTGCTGCCAGCAGGTTTTCGTATATCCTCGCAACTTGTTCAGGTTCATGGCCATCCCATCCGCCTTGTACTATCAATGCCTTTTTCTTCATCAGTTATCCATTCCTTTCGGATAATGTTCGTTTTTCAGAGACTGGAAACTTGGATCCATTTCCGTTCTTTGATGGATATTTCCACGGCTTCAAGAACTTGCTGGCATTTCACCCCGTCGCTGAAATTAGGGATCGGCTGCCGATCTTCCTTGATGGCCTCCAGCAACTCGACAAAAGCATGGGTGAATGTATGTTCATATCCAATTGGATGCCCCGCCGGCCACCAGGCATCCGAATAGGCATGTGCCGGATCCGTTGCCAAGACACGGCGGAATCCTTGGACATCGTCCCGGTCGTCAGTGAAATACACTTGCAGCTCGTTCATGCGTTCAAAGTCGAATATGACGCTGCCTTTGCTGCCATTGATTTCGAATGAATTGGTGCTTCGGTGTCCGGTCGCAAAACGGGTGGCTTCAAAGCTGCCAAGGGCACCGTTTGTAAAGCGGGCCAAAAACAAAGTGGCATCATCAACCGTAACAGGGCCTTTTTCGGCTGTATGGCCGCCCGTCGCGCTCAGTCCGCCGCTTTCTTCAGGAAGAGGCCTTTCTTTGATGAAGGTTTCACTCATTCCGATCACTTCCTCCATGCTGCCAACGAGGTAATGGGCTAAATCTATAAGGTGGGCGCCTAAATCTCCATGGGCGCCTGAGCCGGCGATTTCCTCTTGAAGCCGCCAGACAAGAGGGAAGTCCGGATCGACAATCCAGTCCTGCATAAACCAGGCCCGAAAGTGATAGATATCACCCAAACGCCCTTCGTCGATCAGTTTCTTTGCCAGCATGACGGCCGGAGTAAAGCGGTAGTTGAAGCCGACCATGTGCTTGACGCCTGCATTTTCAGCGGCTTCCAGCATTTCGCGGGAATCTTCCAGAGAAAGGGCCAGCGGTTTCTCACAGTACAGGTGTTTTTTGGCTTCTGCTGCAGCGATGGCAATCTCCTTATGGATATTGCTTGGTGCATTGATGTCGATCACGTCGATATCGGCTCGGGACAATAGGTTTCTCCAATCCGATGTGGCTTCTTCCCACCCAAATTGTCCGGCTGCAGCTGTAACCGCTTCCAAATTTCTGCCGCATATTGCTTTCATCCGTGGCTGCATGCTTTCCGAGAAGAACATAGGCAATGTGCGGTAGGCATTGCTGTGGGCTTTGCCCATAAATTTATAGCCGACCATGCCAATATTGATTGATTCCATTTTTGACATCCTCTCTTTGTTTAATGATTAAACTAACTTCCTTTATTTTCTCGAACAATCTGTTTTTTGTCAAAAGTTAATTGATGCTTTTGAATAACCATGCAAGTTCCATCTGCTTCATTACAAGGATTTCTACAAGCCTGTTAAAATTGCATGGATTAAACCGCAGGTAAATACACTTATTTTTATTTTAGTTTCCATAGGCAGCTAGTCAGGCTTTGATGAGATATTTTTCGCTTACTAAAATTTAAAGATAAAATATTATTGTTATGGACATAAAATTAATGATTAACAAACATTTTTTAGTTGCAATCCGTTCCAGAAAAAGGGAATATCACGTTGACATTTGTAATATTTTAAATAGAATGAAAAATATAACTAATTACAGGGGGTTCATTTGAAATGGCGATGAAAAAGAAAATTACAGCGGGAACATTCGCTTTGGCTCTTGGGGCGGCTTCATTGTTAGGCAGCACTGTCAGCGCAGAAGAAGCAGCTTCAAAAGAGGATTATATCGTAGTTTATAAAAACCAGAATAGCTTGCCAAGCGGCTATGAAAACGTACTGGCAAAAGCAGGCGGCGAAGTCAAAACCAAATTGGCGAAACTGGGAGCGGTAGAAGTGTCTTCTGCTAATCCGAACTTTATGGATGAGGTCGAAAAATCCTCTGCTGTCTTGGATGTCGACATTGAAAAAGTGATTTATCCGGAAACGCCTGCGGCAGCGGTTGAAGCTTCGGAAGAAGGCATCGCGGATGGCGCCGATCTGTATAACGATTATCAATGGGATATCAAACAAGTGACCGGAAATGGGGCTTCTTGGGAGTTGCCTGGCGGAACAGGGAAATCTGTTGATGGAAAGGATATTGTCGTAGCGGTTGTGGACACTGGGATTGACTATAACCATCCGGACCTGAAAGATAATTACGCATACGGAAAATCATTTGTTCCAGGCTATCCGGACGCGATGGATGAAAACAGCCACGGCACACATGTAGCCGGCGCCATTGCGGCAAACGGGCGGACCATGGGTGTCGGGCCGGATCTTAAAGTGGCAGCATACCGCGTCTTCGGTCCTACAGGCGGAGCTTCGACTGCAAACATTGCGGAAGCTTTGAGAACTGCTGCGGATGACAATGTTGACGTCGTGAACATGTCGTTGGGCGGCTATGATTGGATGCAAGATCCAAATCAGGAAACAAGTGATGTTGCGGCCGATATGCGCTTGTTCAACCGCGCGATCCAGTATGCCATCCAGCAAGGAGTTACGGTTGTCGGATCTGCCGGCAACAATGGCCTAGACATTTCAAGCCCGGGCAAATTGTCCGGTGATGATGCTGGTGCCACGCACCGGAGCCCAAGCAGCCAGACGCTTATCCGTGTTTCAGCTGGCGGCGCCAACAAGAACCTGGCGTTCTATTCAAACTATGGTGTAGGTAAGATCGACGTTATGGCACCAGGCGGAGATTTGGGACCGAATTATGACCCGTCAACCGGGACAGGGCGCGATAATTCATATTTAGCGTATTCTACAATTCCAGGCGGCAAATACGGCTATAAAGGCGGAACTTCCATGGCTGCACCGAAAGTGGCTGGCCTTGCAGGCGTTATTATCGCCCAGCATGGCAAAGACAAACTGACTCCAGCGCAAGTGAAACACATTATCCAATCCTCTTCTGAAGATATATTCAAACAAGGATATGACAAGCAATCAGGATTCGGATTGATTGATGCTGTTGATGCATTAGACTGACAATGAAAAAAGCCGAAACACCTCCGATGGATCAACGGTCCATGGAGGTGTTTTTTTCATGCATATTCAGGAAACGGGCCGCTCGCCGAAATGAATCTGTGCTTTTCTCCTCATCATAGCCCTTGGAATAGGGGTCGCTGTATCCGTGGCCAGCTTCGAATACGATGGTTTCGATGTTCCGCTTAGATAGCTGCTCTGAGAGTGAAGCAGTACTGGAAGAAGGTTCATGCTCAGCAAAAAACAGAAGAGCAGGACAAGCAGGCGAGATTTCCAAATAATCACGGATACGCGATCCGTAATAGCCAACTATGCCAGTTACCTCTTGTTTCACACTGCAGAGCCACGCAATAGTGGCTCCCGCGCTGAAACCTATCAGGTAGATGCGCTCATGGTGTTTGGAAAGCTCATCAATCAGCTCTGAAACTTGTTGGGCCGCTTTTTCAAAACCGACATTCTGGGTGAAATGCCGGTAGGCTTGCTTTTCTTCCGAATACGAAAAACTTTGCTCCCGGTTCAACAGATCGGGACAAAAAACATGAAGGCCCATTTCGGAAAAGCGTTTTTCATAATATCGCATATGGCCATTCAAGCCGTATATCTCATGCAACAAAATAACAGCGCTAGGATGGGCCTGTTCATTTGCCATCGGACATCGCCCCTTAGTATGGAAATTCAAGCTTCTTCTATTATATGTCCTGCAATAGTGTTTGGTATAAAAAGTTTTTAGAGATATTAGTACCTAATACTAATATGTGGTGTTAGAATAGGGCTAGTATGTTAAAAAGGGGCGAAACTTATGAACACTTCAAACGCAAGAATCACAGCCATCGGTTCGTATGTTCCAAAAAAGAGATTAACCAACAATGACCTGGAAGCATTGGTGGATACCAATGATGAATGGATTGTCCAGCGAACAGGGATCAAAGAACGCCGTATCGCTGCAGACAATGAATACACAAGTGATATCAGCATCAAAGCTGTAGAAAATCTAATTGAGCGGTATCAAAAAACGGTTGATGATGTGGATATGATCATCGTCTGCACAATGACTCCCGATTTCAAGACTCCGAGCGTAGCCGCTTTGGTGCAGGCAAAGCTTGGAATAAAAAATACAGGCGCTATAGATTTGAATGCTGCCTGTGCTGGCTTCGCGTACGGCCTGCATGTCGCGAACGGCTTAGTTAGTGCCGGATTGCATAGGAAAGTGCTGGTGATCGGTGCTGAGACATTTTCTAAAATCATCGATTACAGCGACCGTACAACCTGCATCTTATTCGGGGACGGAGGCGGTGCGGTGCTCGTGGAATACGATGAGCAGCAGCCAAGTTTTATCGCTTCACATATGGGTACAGATGGAATATTGGGGAAAAATCTATATTGTACAGATCTTTCCGACAGCATGTTCGGCGAAGAACTTCCCGTCAACGGATTTATTGCCCAGAATGGGCGAGAAGTTTACAAATGGGCTGTCAATACGGTCCCGAAAGGCATGGAAGCATTGATGGGGAAAACCGAGTTGAAGTTGGATGAAGTGGATTGGTTTGTTCCCCATAGCGCAAACTTAAGAATTATAGAATCGATCTGCAGCAGAAGCGGGCTTCCGCTTGAACGCGCCATCTACAGCCTTGAACACTTTGGGAACACTTCAGCCGCTACGATTCCA
Source organism: Planomicrobium sp. CPCC 101110 (assembly GCF_007859395.1). Classification (GTDB taxonomy): domain Bacteria; phylum Bacillota; class Bacilli; order Bacillales_A; family Planococcaceae; genus Planococcus. Next base: position 150,941 of record NZ_VOHD01000006.1, read on the forward strand.
TTGTCGCTGGATAAAGGCGTGCGGGAAGGGAAAATCCAAAGGGATGATAAGCTGCTGTTATATGGATTTGGCGGAGGCTTGACCCATGCGGGGCTGCTTATCAACTGGTCCTTATAGCAGTTGGAGCAGAACCAGGGTTAAAAGTGAAAATCATCGAAAACTAACGAAAGGAGTGGGCCGCCATTTCTTCCGATTGGTGGATTTCTGTTCAATGGTGGAATACCGTCAGCAATATCATTTTGTTAGCGAATACCGCATTGGCTTTTTTCATCCTCTTTTTTGAACAAAAACGTGCGACTTCCATTTGGGCGTGGGTTCTCCTTTTGTTTTTCCTGCCGGTAGCCGGCCTGATCTTATACTTGTTTTTCGGCCTGCCGCACAGGAAAAACAAAGGAAAGCAGTCTTCTGTCTATTCCAATCAAAACATGCAAAAAACATCACGGCAACAACTGCAGGAAATAGATCGAGGCGCTTTTACGGATTTGCCGGAAGCGGTGAAGGCCTTCAGGCAAACTGTCCGGATGAATCTGAAAACCGCGACAGCACCGCTATCTGCCAACAACAGCCTGGATATCTACACTGACGGCAAATTAAAATTCGATTCGTTGTTCAAAGACATTGAAGCCGCCGCAGACCATATCCATCTTCAATATTACATTGTGAGAGACGATGGGATTGGCGGGCAATTGATCGGCCGGCTGACCGAGAAAGCAAAGCAAGGAGTCAAAGTCTGTGTTCTTTATGACGACATTGGCTCAAAGTCATTGTCGAAATCATTCTTTTCCGCCTTTTTTAAAGCGGGAGGAAAAGCGGCTGCTTCGCTACCTTCAAGAATCCCTATGGGCAATCCGCGCGTCAATTACCGGAACCATAGGAAAATTGCTGTTATAGACGGCAAAGTGGGGTATGTCGGCGGCTTTAATGTTGGAGACGAATATCTCGGGGAAAAGGGGAAATTCGGTTACTGGCGAGATACCCATATCAGGATTGAAGGAGATGCTGTCCATTCCCTGCAAAATCAATTTTTGTCCGACTGGAATATGGCTTGTGAAAAGAATCAGTTAAAATATGCCGAGAACTTTTTCCCGGCCAGTCCCGGCTTTGAAGGCATATCGATGCAAGTGGTCGGAAGCGGCCCGGATGAAAAAATAGATCAGATCAAAAACGGTTTTTTAAAAATGATTTCCCGCGCAGAGAACTCTGTTTATATACAGACTCCTTATTTTATTCCGGATCCATCAATTTTAGATGCGCTATGCACCGCTTCGCTTAGCGGAGTGGATGTCAGAATCATGATCCCGAACAAATCCGACCATTTATTTGTCCATACCGCAAGTTTGTCATTCGTCGAAGAGCTGTTATCAGCTGGTGTCAAAGCATACGAATATGAAAATGGATTTTTGCATGCTAAAACAGTGGTGATAGACAGTAAAGCATTTTCTATTGGTTCTGCGAACATGGATATACGAAGTTTTTCGTTGAATTACGAAACGAATATTTTTGCATTTGATGAAAAAGCAGCTGAAGAAATGGTCCGGATTTTCCTTCAGGACGTAGAATTGTCGGGGGAGTTGACGCTGGATGAGTTCAAAGGCCGTTCGTTTTACGAGTATGCCAAACAGCGAATAGCAAAACTTGTTGCCCCTATTTTATAGCCCGGACCATGTATTTAGGAAAAAGAGGCCTTTCAACAGAAAGGCCTCTTTTTTATATAGTGAAACAAGCCGTGGCAGATGCAGTTGAATGAGGCCTTGCATGCACAGCACGATTAGCATATCTATTCAGTCAAGTACCGATCGTTTACTGAAACAGGAAAAATCTTAGGTTTGTATTAAAAAAATTTAGCAGGTTGGCTGGACAGCAAAACTTCGCATAAAAACTGTGTGTTAATATTCAGAAAAGTACGGAAAATAAAAAACACCATGATAATATGAAATTAAATATGGAGACAAAAGAGATTTTGATCCTACTGTGGATAAAGGAGGGAGTCAATTGCCAAAAATTCTGGTGGTTGACGATGAAGCGCATATTCGGGAGCTTGTACGGCTGTATCTTGAAGATGAAGGCTTTGAGGTTATTGAAAAATCGAATGGAGAAGATGCATTGGCATACGCAGAGAACCAGCCGGTTGATTTGGCGATTATTGATATCATGATGCCGAAGGTGGATGGCTGGGAATTGTGCAGTGGACTGCGTGAGCTGGATGAGATGCCGATACTGATGATTACTGCAAAAGGAGAAGCACAAGACAGGATAAAGGGGTTCAAGCTGGGAACTGATGATTATCTGGTGAAACCATTTGATCCAGTGGAATTGGTATTAAGGGTCAAAGCTTTGTTAAAACGTTACCGCCTTAATGCATCCAATGTCATCAGGCTCGGATCTATCGTGCTGGACCGCAAAACATACCAGGTTATTTACACAGATGGCAAACGGGTGACCATTCCAATGAAGGAATTCGAACTGCTGTATAAGTTGGGGAGCTACACAAACCAATTGTTTACGCGGGACCATCTCATCGAGCAAATATGGGGGTTGGATTATGAAGGTGATGAGCGGACGGTTGATGTTCATATCAAACGGCTCCGGGAACGGTTTGCCGGACACGAATCGGATTTTAAAATAGTGACAATCCGCGGCCTTGGCTATCGTCTGGAGGTGTATCAGGATTAAATCACTTTATACACGCATTGTCGTCATTTTCGTCAGTATTGTTATGTTAAGCCTAGTTATTGCCTATATCGGAACCAATATGATGTACCAAGGGCGGATCCACGATGAAGTACGGAATATCTTGATCGAAAATGCCGAGAAGGTGATTGAAATTTACCGTACTACCAATGCGGATAACGCGCACTCTTATATGGAGGCTTTTAACGGAACTGCCGGAACCCGCCTTCAGCTCTACAATCTGGAAGGTGATGCGCTTCTGGACAGTAAAATGGATGTAAGCAATTCCGATATTGAAACGGTGCTTGCCGGTGGGATCTCGGATAATCTCCATGACAGGGACAGCCATTATCCGATTGTAGGAATACCTTTCCAGGATGAAAGCGAGCAATATGCGCTATTTTTAACGGTGGAGCCAAATGCAGTTGAAGCGGAAATCATGGATTCCATTCATATCATGTATATTGTCATTTTATTTTTTGGAAGCTTATTGATCATCTTTGCTGCCCGCTATGTGGTACATCCGCTTATCAAACTGACAGAAGCGACGAAGAAGATGGCGCATGGCAATTTTGACGTTGTCCTTCCCACCAAGCGGAGAGACGAAATTGGCATATTGAGTGCAAGTTTCAATGAGATGTCGCGGGAGCTCCAGCAATTCGACCAAATGCGCCAAGAGTTTGTAGCCAACGTTTCCCATGAAATCCAGTCGCCGTTGACATCAATATCCGGATTTTCAAAAGCGTTAAAGCAAAAACAGATAAGTGAAGAAAAAAGAATCAGTTACTTGAACATTATCGAGCAGGAAAGCGACCGCTTGTCGCGTTTAGGCAGAAATCTGCTTCGGCTGTCCCATTTGCAGCATTCCCAGCATCAATTGAAATTGACGGTTTTCCGGTTGGACGAACAATTGCGCGACGTTATCATTAGTTCCGAACCGCAATGGTCTGTAAAGGATTTAGCTTTAAACATCCAGTTGGAGGCGGCTGTGATTGAAGCGGATGCTGACCAGCTCAAACAAGTATGGACAAATCTCCTAAACAACAGCATTAAATTTACGCCTGCACATGGGGAAATCAGCATCAAAGCTTCATCCGGCTATAACTCGATCTCCATATCGTTTGCCGATAGCGGTATGGGAATCCCTTTAGAAGAACGGAAGGATATTTTCAAACCCTTCTATAAAGTGAATAGATCCCGTGACGCGGCTGTAAAAGGAAACGGCCTCGGCTTGTCGATCGTAAAACAAATCGTCGATTTGCACCATGGGAAAATCCATGTTTCAGAAGGGCCAAAGGGCGGGGCGAAATTCACAGTTGTGTTGCCTGTACAGTGGAATAACTAAGAAGAGAAAGGGCTCCGGCCCTTTCTCTTTTTTTGTTCACGATTCATACTGAGTTCATATTTGCCGATTATAGTGGCTTCAATAGAACAAATCCAAAGGGGAACAGGTATGAATGCTAGACGGATTATAATTTTGTCGCTCATTCTTTCCAGCTTGATAGCCTTGATCGAAATGGAAGTGATAGTTCGAAGGATCCTTTCCATCTTCGCCCTGCTTGCTATCCTTTATGCGTTTTTCATTCTTTTAAAAGATTCCGCACTCTCCTGGAGCGGAATCCTCAGCATAACTGTATTTGCCGCTTTTTCTTTTTTGTTGATGGTCCTTACTTGGATGGAGGTGGGATGGTAGCATGTGTAGTTTTACATGAAACAACGCAAATTTAAAGTTTTGCTATTTCTCCCTAAAGTTCATATTCAGTTCACAATGAGATTTTATAGTAAGGCTACAACAAACACAGGAGGGCAAGAAAATGAACAAAAAGCAGAAGAACAAAAGCAAAAAGAAGCTGGTGGTTTGGAGTTTTGCCGGAATTTTGGTCGCAGCGTTAGCAGTTGCCGCTGTTTTCATGCCAAAGGGGACAGGGGCTTTCCAAGAAGCGGTTGCTGAAACAGGAGATATTGCCACTTTTTATAGTTTTGCCGGAGTGATTGAAGCTAAGAACAGGGAAACTGTAATGAGCGAAAAAGCGATGCAGATCAGTGAGATCCAAGTGAAAGAAGGAGACAAGGTCAAAACAGGAGATGTTTTATTGATGACGGCAATGGGAGAAGAAATAAAGGCGTCAGTGGATGGGGAAATTTCAAAAGTCCTAGTGGAGAAAAACGCGGAATTGATGTCTGGCATAGAGTTGCTTGAAATTGTTGACTATTCCGATTTGCAGGCAAATGTTAAAGTCGATGAATATAGTTTGAAATTCCTGGAAGAAGGCCGGAAAGTCAATGTCACAATTAATGCGCTGGATAAAGAAATAGCAGGCTCCATATCGGAACTTTCAAAAGAAGCGGCAAACGAAAATGGCATATCTTATTTTACAGCGACTATCGACCTTGCAAAAGATGAAGAACTGCGAATAGGAATGAGTGCGGAAGCGAAAATATTAAAAGAAGAAGCAAAAAAAGTGACAACTTTGCCGATAAAAGTGATCCAATTTGACAGCAGCGACAAACCTTATGTGCTGTTGCCGTCAGAACAGAGTTTGCCTACTAAGAAATATATTTCGACAGGGATCAATGATGGGACGGTAGTTGAAATCAAAAGCGGTATTTCTGCCGGGGATAGCGTAATGTATACAGACAACGAGGAAGCGCAGGCGGCAGCTTCTATGCGGGGAGAGGAACAATAATGGCCGGGCAAATACTAAATATGCAAAACATCAGCAAATCGTATTTCCTGGGGGATGAGGAACAAGTTGTACTCCAAAACGTCAGCCTGACTGTCAAAAAAGGGGACTTTATCGCAATTTTAGGTCCGTCGGGTTCCGGAAAATCCACTTTGATGAACATGATCGGCTGCCTTGATTCACCTTCGAGCGGTGATTACAGCTTATCGGGTCAAAAAGTCGATGAGCTGGATGAAAGCGAACTGGCAGCAATCCGCAACAAGGAAATCGGCTTTGTTTTCCAGCAATTTCAATTGTTGCCTCGTTTAAGTGCCAGGCAAAATGTAGAGTTGCCGCTTATTTATGCGGGGATTTCTGAAAAGGACCGAAAAAAGCGGGCAGAGGAAATGTTAGAAAGAGTGGGATTAGCGGAAAAAATGGACAACCGACCAAATCAGCTTTCCGGCGGACAGCAACAGCGGGTGGCGATTGCCCGTGCGATGGTCACAGAGCCCACTATACTTCTGGCCGATGAACCGACTGGAGCTCTCGACCAAAGAACGGGGCAGCAAATCATGGAGCTTTTTCATGAAATCAATAAGGAAGGGAAATCGATTATTATGATTACGCATGACCAGGATATCGCGAGAAATGCGGACCGCATTGTCCATATTCTCGACGGCCGGCTGAGAGAGGAGCATGCCTGATGTTCAAGGAAAACCTGAAAATGAGCTGGACGAATGTCATCCATCATAAAATGCGTTCGGCATTGACAATTCTCGGAATTGTCATCGGAGTCGGTTCCATCATCGCGCTCATCACTATCGTCAAAGGGGCCACCAGTGAAATGACGGGTGAATTCGCTTCTTTTGGCGCTGATAAAATCACTGTATCCGTTATGGGGACACCGTTGAAACAAGGACTTCTGGACAGCGATATCCAGAGGCTTTCGGAGATTGAAAATATTGCAGGCGTTTCCCCTACTGTTTCTGGTGTTGCATCTGTCGCTGCTGATGGAATTGAAAAAAAAGATATAACTGTACAAGGGAAAAGCGATGTGTATTTTTCAAAAACAGAAGACCTTCTGGATACGGGGCGCGGCATCAACCTTTTGGATATCGAGAGTGAAAACAAAGTGGGTCTCATTGGATCCGCAATAGCCAAAGACTTGTTTTTTGGTGAAGATCCGATCGGCCAGAAGCTGGTGATTGGAGGAGTCAGCTTTACCATAATCGGCACATTGCAAGAATCAAACTCTTTTTCAGGCAGTTCTACAAACGATGCGGTAATTGTGCCCTATACCGCATCGATGAAATTGCTGGGTACAGGATATATTAAAAATGTAGATGTTTATATGGCTGATGCGGAAGAATCCCAAAAAATCACGAGTGATATTGAAGCTGCTTTGAATGAAGCGTTCAACTATAACGAAGAAGGCTTTTCCGTCATGAATATGCAAGACATGTTAGCATCCATCAATCAGATGACGACTATGCTTTCTCTCATGCTCGGCGGCATTGCTTCCATTTCACTTATAGTGGGGGGCATCGGAATTATGAACATGATGCTTGTCTCTGTGACGGAGCGGACCACTGAAATCGGATTGAGGAAAGCGCTGGGCGCGGAACCGAGAAGAATCCAACAGCAATTCTTGCTCGAAGCGGTATTTCTGTCATCAATCGGCGGGATTCTGGGCTTGCTGAGCGGCACATTGCTTTCCTTTACTGTGTGTTCACTGATTGGCGTCAGCTTCTCCTTGTCTTTTTCAACGGTTTTGCTGGCGCTTGGCTTCTCCACAGTGATCGGAATCGTATTCGGGATTGCGCCCGCAAGAAAAGCATCAAAGTTGCACCCGATCGATGCTTTAAGAAGTGTTTGAACACTTTGCAGATATCCAAAGCAAATGGAGAGTGATGGAGAATGAATGATTTTCTCGTGCATTGGGCAACCTTCCTGTTTATGGTCGGTCTTCTTTTATCATTGCCACTCGGAGCCGTCTTTTACTTGAATAATCCGCATGTAAAGCAATTTTTCACGAATGCGAGAAAGTTGAAAGCAGCGCACTTGGATTTTATCTTGCAGGCTTTTTCAATCGGACTGGTCCTTTTGGTGGAGCTGGCTACTCTGGCAAAGCTACCGTTGTACGCTGTCATTCCGCTCGCTTTCGGCACCTTTTGCAACCCGTTTATTTTCCTGCTTGAAGCCACGCCTTTATACCAGACAGGATTTACTAAAACCCTTTATAGAGTGCTTCGTGCAGCTAGTCCAACCGCTTTGTTTTTCGCCTGGTCAGCACTGGCATTTCAACTGATGCCAGCTTTTGTCTCATGGCTGCTGCTGGCTTTCATGCTCTTATTGGTTACTGCGTTTTTAATCACTCGATTGAAAACCAAAGAAGAGGGTGGAGAGAAAATTGCTTCTTCAAAAACCAGCATTTGAATACCCCTTTGAAAGGAGTGTGCCCATAAAATGGGCACACTTTTTGTTCTGTCTTTTCATCTGCCCGGAAATCTTGCCGGTTATGCTACAATTATCTCAATCAAAACGTTACTGGGGAGGCTGAACAATGAGCCGGTTGACCGACAATGCGATTCAGTTCGCAGCTATCAAGCATGCTGGGCAGGTGCGCAAATCGACAAATATACCTTACATCACTCATCCATTTGCAGTGGCAATGATGCTGCAAGCCGAAAGGCAACCGGAAGAAGTGGTTGCGGCAGGGCTGCTGCACGACACATTGGAAGACACTGACACAACAAAAGAGGAATTGCTGGAATTGTTCGGGGAGAAAGTCTATCGCTTGGTCCGTGCTGCATCTGAACCGGACAAGGCGCTTCCTTGGGAAGAACGGAAACAGCATACGGTGGATGCGCTTGATGGACGTTCAAAAGAAGAACTCGCCCTGATATTGGCAGACAAATTACATAACTTGCGTTCAATTCAGCAGGATGTCAACAAAAACGGCGATGCAGTATGGTCACGCTTCAATCGCGGGAAACGGGATCAATCGTGGTATTACATGAGTATCGTTGAAGCGTTGAAAGACAGAAATGAAGATGTTCCTTTTTTGCGGGAGTTTGAAAGGGAAGTATACCTCTTGTTTGTAGGTATTGAAAAAATGACCAACCGGGACATCGGGCTTTTGTTTCAGTGCGCCTATGTAGTGGATGATTTTGAATATGCTGCATTGAAAAATCGGGGGATCGAACAATTCGCAGAAGAGGTTGCCGCCAGCAGTCGGAATGTATACAGCAATCGGAACTATGGCGCTGTAAAGCCGCTGTGGAATTTTTTGCACAGAAAGGGCATTGAATTCGACTGGAATACGGAAGGGCCATTTCGGATTTTGGCTTTTTTGAGTGAGTTGAAGCACCGGCTGGCCTGGCCGGATGAAGTGTTTTTCAAGTATTTTTTAAAGAACCGCAAAAACCTTTGACAAGAAAAATCGAATCAGAAGGAGCCAACTCTCATGCCATTAGAAATTGTCCGCAACGATATCACGAAAATGAAAGTGGATGCCATAGTCAATGCTGCAAATTCTGGACTCCAGATGGGGGGCGGGGTATGCGGCGCCATTTTCCAAGCTGCTGGCGCGAGGGAACTGCAGGCGGCGTGCGATAAAATCGGCCATTGTCCGGTCGGGGGCGCAGTAATAACGGAAGGTTTCCGGTTAGACGCGAAATCCATCATCCACACAGTGGGTCCGATATGGCGCGGCGGCAGCCAAAACGAAGAAAGGCTTTTGCGGTCATGCTACGAAAACTCTTTGAAGCTTGCATCGGACAATGGATATGAATCGATCGCTTTTCCGCTTATTTCTTCCGGCATCTACGGCTATCCGAAAGAACAGGCGCTGCAGGTCGCAGTTTCTGCAATCAGCGCTTTTTTGATGGAGCATGAAATGCTCGCCTACATCGTAGTTTTCGATAAAAAAGCGTTTCGCTTAAGTGAAAAACTTTTCAATTCAATCGATGAATACATCGATGAGCATTATGTCGATGAACAAACAATGATTTTTTCAAAAAGGGACCGCCGGTATGCTGAAATGCAATCAGAGCTGGCGCCGAAAAGCCAGCTTGAGGTTCTGCAGGACCGAAGCTTGGAAGATATACTCGGGCAGATTGATGAATCGTTTTCTGAGCGGTTGCTCCGTTTTATCGATGAAAAAGGGATGACGGATGTCGCAACTTACAAAAAAGCGAATATCGACCGCAAGCTTTTCAATAAAATCAAGAATTCAAAAACGTACACGCCGCAAAAAAAGACCATCGTCGCTTTTGCCATCGCACTCCAACTGGACCTTGACAAAACAAACGAACTGCTCAATACGGCGGGATATGCGCTTTCCAACAGCAGCAAATTCGACGTTATCGTGCGGTATTTCATCGAAAGAAACAACTACAACATTTTTGAGATCAATGAAGCGTTATTTGTCTATGACCAAATGCTTCTTGGTGCGTAATTGTCGCTTTCGAAGCGACCAGCAAGGCGATTTTAAAAGCTATCCTTAAGGTGTTAAGACTTGCTTAAGGAGGAATACAAAATGGCAAACAGCAAAACGGAACTGGTTTTTATTCTCGACAAAAGCGGCTCGATGGCGGGGCTCGAGGCGGACACAATCGGCGGGTTCAACGCACTTCTGAAAAAGCAGAAAAGCGAGGAAGGCGATGCGACGGTAACGACCGTATTGTTCAACCATCAATCTGAACTGCTCCACGATCGCATCCCGGTGAAAAGCGTATCGCCGATCACCGAAAGGGAATACGAAGTGGGCGGCACGACGGCGCTGCTTGATGCCATCGGCGCTGCGATCCAAAAGATCGGCAATGCCCAAAAGCGGACGCGGGAAGAAGACCGCGCGGAAAAAGTGATTTTCGTCATTACGACAGACGGCATGGAAAACGCCAGCCGCGAATTCAATTACCATAAAATCAAAACCATGATCGCCAGCCAAAAAGAGAAATACAATTGGGAATTTATTTTTATGGGCGCGAATATCGATGCCATCTCAACTGCCGGCAAGTTCGGAATAGATGAAGATTTTGCGGTCGATTACCACGCAGACGAAAAGGGCACCGAACTGAACTACAGAGTCATGAGCGAAACCATTTCTTCAATCCGAAAAGGGGCGACACTGGAACGCAACTGGAAAAAAGACATCGAAGCGGATTACGATAAGCGAAAGTAACTGCCTTTTCGTCAAGAAAGACAACATTATATCAAAAGAAAAAACGCTTGGTGATCCAAGCGTTTTTTATCTGTTGATTACTTGCCTTGTACAGGAAAAAGCGAGAACGACAGGAATTCGAAGCCTTCTTTTAAATTCATCATCACCGCATCCTGAGCCTCCAAATAACTTAATTAATGGGGAATAGCCCTTGCCTTCTATAAAATGCGTTCGCAAAAGTGTCAGTGAATTTGTGAACGTTCGTAAAGTGTGTGGATACATTTACAAACGCTATGTTTGCCGCTTTTCAGCTCTTTTGAAGCGTTCGTAAAAGTGTACTTTTACGAACGCTTTTATTCGAGAAAGCAAAGGTAATTATTCCATCTACATATTAGGAATATTAATGATAATCTAAATGTAGATGATGTTTGAAAGTGAATGTAACTTAAGTGCAGTTAAATTACATTCAGGTTTTATTAAGAATGAAATAGCAAAAAATTATAATTAAGAAAGCTAAAATTTAATTTTTAACTAAGGGAGTTATTTCCAACATGGCACATTTGAAATACTTTTTATATCTTTTCTTTTTAAATTCTATATTTTTTCTTTGTATAGTTTATTTGACCGAAAACATTCACGGGCCTCTCACTAATTTAAATGCTACTGACGCTATGAGAAGCTTCGTGATTTTTCTGATTCTACTCTCCTATTCGTTGTTACTACGAGATTCACCATTTAAATATACCGAATTCAGAGAAAGGACAAAAAATGTATATTTTTTCAGCTCTTTACTTACCGCAATATTAACTATGATGTTTCTCATTAGTATATAACGAGCTTAGTAAGAGATTGAATGTAGCTTATTGTGAATTAAGTTACATTCAGTTTTAAGCAAAATAAATAGAAAATGGAGATAAAAATAATGATAGATGTAGGTGCAGAAAGTCTCTGGGAGCTTTTGAAGTCAATTCTTGAGAGAATAAAATATAGTCTTCTTTCTAAAGATCAGAAAATCGAATTTAACTTAAGCCAACTTCAAAAAAAGTATTGGTTTGAACAACTTGTCTCTGAATCTCCATCTCTTGTTCAACTTATTAAAAATGATCATGAACTACAAGCCTATTTGACTTCCAGGAGGAAACTGAAAAAAGTGTTACATAATTCAATTGCACGTAAAAAGTTCAAGGAAATGATTAGTCAAAAGTTATAAAAAGGAAGATTGATTAGTCAATCTGAATGTAACTTAATAGAAAATTAAGTTACATTCGGAAGAGCTTGAATTAGAAAAGGCTTAACAAGAAAAATAGGATAGGAGGGAAGCAAAATGAAGAAGGAAATGGAAGAACTGATTGTGAAATCTTTCTTTGAAAAAAACGTTCGGGAAAGAGTGCTTCATGAATTGTTTTCATCAAAGAAAAGAGATCATGCTTTAAATCGGCTTTGTCATGAATATCATAGAATGTTGAAGGGGAAATACATGGTCGAAATTCCACCGCCTAACTCCGACCCACAAGACATTTACAAGCTGCTTATAAAAAACGGAGCTGAAAAAAAGTGCTACTCCCTGTCTTACAATGAAAAGATAGATGGAAAAGAACTACCGCTGCAAGAAGCTTTGGAACAGGCTGTCGGTTTTGGTTTTCCTTCCCTCATTTTGTGCGTTCCTGGTGAATTAGCCTATTTTGAAGCTGAGCAAGGATTTGGACCAGCACCGAGGTATATATTAAAAAGACCTGAAATTAATTGAATTGGTTAATTTGAATGTAACATAATCCTAATTAAGTTACATTCACATCCCTAATTCCAAAGGCTTTTTATGAAAATCAAAAAAACTGATTTCACTAGAAAAAAGATACATTCAAAAGGTTATTCTCAACGGCTTCAAAGTAAGAGTTTTTAAACGAAATAGGTTTACATATCATGAGGTTATCGGAAGGAAAGAAGCATAAGGTTGTGGCTTCTTTCCTTCCTTCTTTTCGTTTAAGTGTATTTAAGGACGCTTTATTTAGAAAAAGGTACTTTAATCTTTGATTCATTGGTTATTGATCTGGTCGATTCCATTCCAATCACGAACATTACATTGACCATACTCATTATCCCCAACAGCGACGACCGTCCCATTTGATCTAATTCCGATGGTATGGCTACAGCCTGCAGCTATCGCGACTATATCAGACCACTCCGTAACATTGCATTGGCCATATTTATTCCACCCAGTCGCAACGACCGTTCCGTCTGCTTGAAGACCAACGGTATGTTTACTGCCTGCAGCTACCGCTAGTAAATCTTGCCAATCGCTGACCTGGCATTGGCCAAGCTTATTGTCACCCGTAGCTAACACGGTGCCATTCGTTTCTAGGCCAATGGTGTGCAGATAACCTGCAGCTACCGCTACAATGTCACGCCACTCACTTACTTCACATTGACGATACCGATTAGTCCCGGCAGCTGTCACTGTCCCGTCTGATTGAAGACCGATGGTATGCCAATCTCCCGCAGCGATCGCCGTAATACCCTGCCAGTCACTGACATTGCATTGACCCTCATTATTTCGTCCGACTGCAACCACTGTGCCATCCGATCGAAGCCCGATTGTACAACGCCAACCCGCAGCAACCGCTACAATACCCCGCCAGTGATTTAAGTCGCATTGCCCATTGTTATTCCATCCCACTGCTGTCACGATTCCGTCCGATCGAAGCCCAACTGTATGGGCATTTCCCGAGTTTGGGGCCATGTGAACACTGCCGGCCGAGACTGCCACAATGTTGTGCCAGTCTTTGACCTCACATTGGCCGTATTTGTTATCACCTGCAGCTGTCACGGTGCCATCTGAACGAAGTCCAACAGTATGACGTCGACCCGCCGATATAGAATCTCTCTGTTGCTGTTTCACTCTTTTTCCTCTCCTCTTGAAAAAACTATCTGAATTTAATTTTTTGATGACAAGACCTGTTTATTCTATCCTATTGTTTTGTTTTAATATTTTTAAAATTTAACATAGATTTTTAATTCCATATTAAGAGTATTCCAAAAACAAAAGGAAGATCAAGTAGCTTTTCCGCAAGCTTTTGATCTTCCTGTAGTGTATGAATATAACCATTTTATTGATGAACATTTGATTATGCTATCCAATGAGAGGGAAGATCCAAATGATCAGGCAAGTGCGTTTCCCTATTGCCGTTTGCTGAATTGATTTGCATCTGCGTCAAGAAAAGACTTGTAGAGAGGTTCGCTCCATTTAGATTGGCATCCCGTAAATCAGCACCGATAAAATCGACACCTCTTAAATCGGACTTTTGCAAATCAGCTGCAATCATATAAGCACCTCTTAGATTTGTTCCTCTCAAGTCTTGGCCAGCTAATTTCTTACCCATCCAGTCTTCGCCCCGTTGCTCCAATTCGCGTTTACCATTCCGTTTAGCCGCTTTGTTTGCTGCCTGATTTCGAATTTCTGTACTGGTCTTTACTAAGAGCTCACTGACTGTAAAGCGATACGAAATCAAATCCAGGTTCAGCAACTCATCAGCACTGAGTTTTGTCAGTCTTTGCAGTAAATCTAACTGATTTGTCAGTTCCTGCTTTAGGTAGGGGCTGAGTTTGTAGGATAACGCTTCTGCGACAAAGGCGATCATTTCAAACAGCTGTTCCATAACGGGAAACGCCATAAACATCTTCTCGGCGTTCTCGGGCTTTGTTCGCCAGCTCTGTCCACCAAATGTAGATTGTGCAATTATTTGGCCGGCGCCAAGGCAATCGAAGACTGTGCACCCTTTAAAGCCGGTTTCACGCAATTCACTGTGGATTTGACAACGAAAATCATCCTGTAAATTTGGACAGGGTACTCCTGCAGGCTTATTGATTGCAAAGTCGCTAGAAGCCATCAAGTTGAGTGCAGTACAGCACAAACCGAAACACTGAGAACAATCTGCTTTCAAACTCGCTCTAATTTCTTTTGCTTGTATCGGTTCAATTGGTTGAGTTGAAGTCATGGGCACTCTTCCTTTTCCGATAAATTTCAAGAGACATTTTTGTTTATCTGTTAGTTTAATTCAATAAAGCAAATCTCTAACAACAGTTCTTTATTCATTATAGCGATGCATTAATCAAAATGTCTGATAAGGTGTACTTTTACGAACGGTTAATTAAGTATTAGTTATAAAGTATCTCTCATTCCATATGATAAAATCAGTTCACGGAAGTAGTTGACCCCAAATTTAAGCACATAAAAAAAAGACCCTACACATGTAGGGTCTTTTTTTTAGCTATTATTAAGCTTTTTGAACGTTAGTAGCTTGTAGGCCACGTTGTCCTTGTTCAATTTCAAACGTTACATTTTGACCTTCGTCTAAAGATTTGAAACCTTCACTTTGGATTGCTGAGAAATGTACGAATACGTCATCTCCTGCTTCACGCTCGATAAATCCAAAACCTTTTTCTGCATTAAACCACTTAACTGTACCTTGTTCCATAATTGTTGCCTCCTAGTGCGGCTATCCACACAATGTGTTACTACCCTTGCTCAAATACCTTAGACGAAAAACAAACTTTATTCTCAATCTGAAAACGAACAAAAATAATTCTTTTTTAGAATAACAGATATTCGATAAAATGGAAAGCAAAGAGCATCGATTCAATTACTTAAATAGTTTGTATTAGGTATATGCACTAGGTTAACATATCCCGAATTATCAGAAGCATTAGCTACAAAAATAAAGTATTTATTTATATAGAAGAGGAGTGAAATGAAATACAGGTTGCCCAGCAATCTGTATTTCTTTTTTATTTTATAAAAATTTCATGTGCATAACATATAGAAAAATACAAATATGCATTTGCAATACCGTCAAAGAAAATAAAGGCGAAGAAGCAATCCATAAACTGATGGATGTTTTGAGAACCATGACAAAATAAAAGGTAAGCAAAACAGTTGATATACCCTAAGGGGGTATGATAAAGTGGGAACAAATAATAATTGAGGAGGCAAAACTAATGAATGAAACATTAAAAGTACAAGGCATGTCTTGCGGCCATTGTGTAAATGCAGTTGAATCAAGTGTTGGCGAACTTCAAGGAGTTTCTTCTGTAAAAGTGAACCTTGATCAGGGCGAAGTAACAGTAGAGTATGACACCAGCAAAACTTCATTAAGTGAAATCCAAGAAACAATCGAAGACCAAGGGTATGACGTTGTATAAGAGTGCTTTCGCAGCACTCTTTGCTTTTAAATGAAATATACCCCCGAGGAGTATTCTGGGAGATTTATAATGGCTATTGAGTTAAAAGAAGAAAAATTCCAAATTACCACAATGACGCGTCTAACCTGCGCCAAACGGATTGAAAAAGGCATCAATAAGATGGCAAGCGTTGTACAGGAGGATGTCAACTTGGCATTTGAAAAGTCATCGACTCAATAGGATGCATCAAGATGAAGCGAAAAAATTTCAAACTAAAGACTTACAGAACGGCGACGCAAGTGTTAATGAATCCATAGGTTATTCTCATAGGTGATCATGTAAGTAGGGATATATGGCATAAGGAAGTAACCATTTCGAAGGAGGCGTTCTTAATGGCAAGGAATGGGAAAAATCATCACCATGAACAGGTAGATCACAGTAAGATGGACCATTCGAAACATGTTGGACATGCCTATCATGAAGCGCAAGTAGAAGAGGGCATTCATGATTACAGCAATCCTTCCCAGCACCAAGATCACCAAGATCATGGTGGTCATGACATGCGGAAGGGCCATGATCACGGTGAACATAATCACCATCAGCACCATGGGAACTTCAAAGAAATTTTTCTGAAGTCGCTGCCAATTGGTATCATCATTCTGTTATTGTCGCCAATGATGGACGTTAGGCTTCCTTTTCAATTCACTTTTTTGTACTCGGACATTTTAGTCGCTGTACTGGCAACCATCTTATTGGTTTATGGCGGAAAACCTTTCTTTCAAGGTGCAGTAGCCGAATTCAAGCAAAAAGCTCCGGGTATGATGGC
This sequence comes from Planomicrobium sp. CPCC 101110, assembly GCF_007859395.1. Lineage (GTDB taxonomy): Bacteria > Bacillota > Bacilli > Bacillales_A > Planococcaceae > Planococcus. The sequence continues at coordinate 167,442 of NZ_VOHD01000006.1, forward strand.
CCTTGTTTCTCTAGGGATTTCCGTTTCGTATGTTTATAGTATTTACGCAGTGGCAGCACGCTATGTAACCGGCGCACACGTCATGGACTTTTTCTTTGAATTTGCTTCTTTGCTGTTAATCATGCTTCTGGGCCACTGGATTGAAATGAAAGCTGTCGGAGAAGCGGGGGACGCGCAAAAATCGCTCGCTGAATTAGTGCCGAAAGATGCGCATGTGGTGCTGGAAGACGATTCGATCGAGACGCGTCCGGTAACCAATTTAAAAGTTGGAGACCTTGTACGTGTCCAGGCCGGTGAAAATGTCCCTGCCGATGGCATCATCAAACGTGGAGCCTCGCGGATCAATGAAGCCTTGCTGACAGGCGAATCCAAACCCATTGAAAAAGGAATCGGAGACAAAGCAATCGGTGGTTCTACGAACGGAGAAGGGGTTTTGTATCTGGAAGTGCAGGAAACAGGCGACCAATCCTTCATTTCCCAAGTCCAAGCCTTGATTGGACAGGCTCAAGATCAGCCTTCCAGAGCTGAAAATCTAGCTCAAAAAGTAGCCGGCTGGCTATTTTATATCGCAATTGCAGCGGCCGTCATTGCTTTTGTCGTATGGCTGTACATCGCAGACATTCAAACAGCCATTCTTTTTACGGTTACGACGTTGGTTATCGCTTGTCCGCATGCGCTCGGTCTTGCCATTCCTTTAGTGATTGCACGAAGCACCAGTTTAGGTGCAAGTCGCGGGCTGTTGGTAAAAGACCGGGAAGCGTTGGAACTGGCAAACAAGGCAGATGTCATGATACTGGATAAAACAGGCACATTGACCACTGGAGAATTTAAAGTATTGAGGATGGAAACGCTGGCTGAACAATATACTGAATCAGAAATCGCAGCGCTTATGGGAGGGATCGAAGGCGGGTCAAGCCACCCGATTGCCCAATCTATTGTCCATTACGCTGAAAATCAGGGGATTCAGCCTGCCCGTTTCGATTCGATTGATATTGTCACGGGTGCCGGGGTGGAAGGGAATGCCAAGGGCCGTAAATATGAATTGATCAGTCAAAAGGCATTTGGAAAGGACTTGGCAGTTGAAATTCCGAAAGGTGCCACATTAAGTATTCTGGTGGAAGATGGAAAACCCATCGGCACGGTTGCATTAGGTGATGAATTAAAAGAATCGAGCAAAGCTTTGATACAAGCATTGAAACAGAACGATATACAGCCGTTTATGGCTACCGGTGACAATGAAACTGCCGCTCAAGGGGTGGCTGAGGAACTGGGCATAGAATACAGAGCTAATCAATCCCCGCAAGATAAATATGATCTAGTTGAATCACTGAAGAATCAAGGGAAAACAGTGATTATGGTCGGCGATGGAGTAAACGATGCCCCTTCCCTCGCGATGGCAGACGTCGGGGTTGCAGTTGGAGCCGGAACACAAGTAGCGATTGATTCCGCTGATGTAATATTGACGCAGTCAAATCCGGGAGATATCGCATCCTTTATCGAACTGGCTAACAAAACGACCAGCAAAATGAAACAAAATCTAATTTGGGGAGCCGGCTATAACTTTATTGCCATTCCCATAGCGGCCGGTGTTTTAGCTTCTATCGGTATTACATTAGCGCCTGCAGTCGGCGCTTTTCTGATGTCCGTGTCTACTGTGATCGTTGCGGTCAACGCGATGGCATTAAGACTGAAGCATAAATCTGTTTAATACAGTGTTTAGTAGTTGCACATGAGAAATGCTGCCTCCCACAAGTTGAATTTTCTTTAGCCTTGGGGGGCACAGTTTTGTATTAGATTAAAGTCAAACGGAGGTTTGAAGCCTTTGGTTAATTAAACATAGTTTTATAGTTTACATATGAGGGATTATTAGAAGTAGTAGGTATTCTAATAGCAATACACAAAAGGGGAAAAGCAATGCTGATCAGCATTGCTTTTCCCCTTTTGTCTGTATAAGTCTACTTTTACAAACACTTTCTATTAATTACAAATGCCGGAATAAGTGGTCGAATATAGCAAAAAATGAACTGTCCCCTGTTCTAAAGAAGTCAGTTCGCTTTAATGGTACGAATTCGTTGATAGAGGGCTTCCGCTGCTTGATCAGCCGGCGTATAATGTTGGACTTGCTGATTTTCACTGGAGGTCACTTCCAGTATGAACGTCCCTTTTAGGCACTTCACTGTTAGCGTTTCCTGCACCCCAATCGTGAAGGAATGACTGATAGAAGAAAAAATGAAGGTGCACGAAAGCTGCAATAAATTTCTAATATAGTTCAATTTCATAACGTGCACGCTCTTTCCTTCAGTGACGTAGTAGTATATCAAGTCGAACTAAAGGATTTTTACCCAATTCTCGCGCATTTAATCCGAGAAAAAACTCCTGAACAATCAGGAGCTACTCGATAATTCATGGGAAGCTAAAAACGCTACAATGTATTGGGCTGTTTCATCAATCGAATCATTTTGAATAATCTCTTATGTCTATGAATTGGAAATTTCAAATGTCGTCGTGCCGTTGAATAATTGGTATACTTCTCCCATTTGCATAAACTCATTAATCTTCCACTATATTGATCAAGTCAGTATGTATTTCTATAAAGTAACTTTCTAACAAAGTTCCTAACTTCCCATCCTGTGCGTAATACGCACTATCCGCGGATTCTATCTTGCTGTAAAATTTCTCTTCCTCGATTTCATTCTCTTCCAGGGCTTGGTACAGTTGCCACAATTGTTCAAGGTAAGTCATTTCAACGACGGCATAATCAGCAGCGCCAATCTTTTCCAGGATGTTTATAAGTTCTTTCTGATACTGTTGGATCCCAACTTCCTTGATATAATCTCCTAGCCAATGGAGAAGCATCTCATGACCGCCGCTTTCAAGCTCTGAATAATAATGATATACAACCCACGTTTCATTGACTCTCTTGCTTTCAAATGGGAAATCCTTTTCACTAATCACAGTAATAACAGCATTCCATATATCATCGTTGGTCAATAAATCTTTTCTGTTCATTTTCAGCTTCATAATTGTCCCTCCAAATGTATGCAGTGAGCAGTTCGTTGCAAATATTCAATTCAGACTCACTAACCAGTTCGCCATGCTTCAGGAAAATCCTCTTATAACCCTTTTTGAAAATGAAGAGTTTCAATTATCAGAAGCATTTTACAAACTCACTCAGTTTATAGAGCTTAACGAATAAATTTTTTAAATTTTGAATGTAACTAAATGTGAAGTAAGTTACATTCAGAACTTTGCTTTATGAAGGCATTTTTTTAATTATTAAACTTATTTAAACCAATATAAAAAAAGGCAAATATATAAAATAGTCACCACTGAAACAGTCAATTTACCTTCTCTTCGGTTGAATGCAACGGTAAAAAGAAAGACAAAAAGAGAGAATAAAGCCAGTCGAATAGCAAGGGTATTAGTATAATCATTTTCATAAAAACTCATCAATATTACGCCTAAGGCAGCGCTAATAACCAAAATTAAAGTTTCGTACTGATGCATTTTCTCTGTGAACATTGGCCTCTCTCCTTGCTTTAAATTATATGTGGCTACTATACCAAATTATTTCCAGCGAGGTTTTATCTTTTCTGAAATACAGATATGCAAGGGAATTTCTCTATTGAATTTGAAAGTAACTTATTAGCAAGTAAGTTACTTTCAAATTGGGTAAAATATATAATAAGAGGCATAATAAAAGCCTTCTGCTTAAAAGGCTTTCTCGTTAATGTATATGGACTAGAGCCTTTACTTTAAAAGCTGCGCTATCTCCTCAGCATCTTCTGAATGAGTTTGTATAAGCTCTGTTAGTTTCTCTTCATTCTCAACTTCGCTTAATTTTAAGTTGTACCAGCTTTCCAATTCTTCTCTTGTGATTTTAAACTCTTTCACACCTTCTGCTGTTTCAAAATTTAGAACTACCCAGTCCACGTTTTGGATCAATGCAAATAAATAGGAGGCATTATGAATAACTGTTTTTTGCTCATCTTCTTCTGAGGCTGCCCAATCATAATCGATAATTATCCCATATGGTTCTTCCTTTGTTTGAAGTGCAACTCCACTAAAGTGTTCAGCACCTTTCAACTGGATAACCGTATTAACTACGGCACTATTATCCCCTACATATGAACCTTTATAGCTAAATAAATCAGCTTCTGCACTTTTCGCATTTGAAATACAACCACTTAAAAAAACCAGGACAAATAATGAAATAAATAAAAAATCAATTGCTCGATTCAATTTCATTCCTCCTTCTGGAACATGCTTGCCCTTACTATACCAATTTAATTTTCATAAAGTTTCATTTTTAAAAAAAGATAGGAACTTTAATGGAATACTTTATTAGAAATGAATGTAATATAATATGAGATTATCGTAGGGAAGAGACTTCATAACGAATCCTCTCCTTCTTTTCGTTCGTGTAAGTATACTCTTATGAACGCTAACTTAGAATAAGTAAAATAATTTTATAATATTTACTTTTCATTACATGCTTGTAGAATGTCTAAGTTTAACTATCAGTCATTGTTCAAGTTTATGAATAAGGATTTAAAAACTTAAATAATAAAATTTAAATGAGATACTAAATCGGAAATATTAGATTGGTGTATGAAGAAAAATGCTAATTAAAATGTTCTTCTAGAAAGCTAGCTCTTTCGTTCCTTACCATAAAAAATCTTTCGCACTTTAACAATTAACAGAATAATTAATCATTTGTGTTAAAGTAAATACGAGTATGCGAAGGGTTTTATTTGTAATATCCAGGACCTTGCCTTAGCATTTGAATTTTTTTAAAAAATTTAGATTTGAATGGTTTAGTCCTAAAAGAAGAAAAGGCTTTTCTAAAAATAAGAAGATAAAAGTTCAAAAAAAATGTCGATAAAACCAAATTTCATTCGTTGACTTTATAGAGGTGAGAATTCTTCGGAGACAGGAGGAGTAAGTATATGAATGAGCTTTTCATCCGTCAAAAGATTGAAGCAGTTTGGAGAGCAGAATCAGCTATTATAGTTGCTTCTATAACGCGGGTAGTTGGGGATATCGGTATAGCCGAAGATGTTGCGCATGACACACTGATTAAAGCGCTTGAAAGCTGGCCAATTAGGGGTATTCCAAATAATCCTGGTGCCTGGTTGATGACTGTGGCAAAAAGGAAAGCTATTGATACGCTTCGTCGGAAAAAAAGTCTGGATCAAAAATATGAACAAATGGCTTATCAAATGAACGAGCATTACGAGCCTGATGTGATTGAACACCTTGATGAAGATATTAAGGACAATTTATTGCGGCTAATTTTTATGACATGTCATCCGATATTGTCTAAAAATGCACGTGTTGCTCTTACGCTGAGACTTCTTGGGGGCCTGACGACGGAAGAAATAGCAAATGCGTTTCTCGTGCCTGAACCAACGGTTGCGCAGCGAATAGTTCGGGCAAAACGAACGCTTGTTGCTGCCAATGTTCCATTTGAAGTCCCGCAAAAGAGTGCTTATGCGGAACGGCTTTCTTCAGTGTTGGAAGTAATCTACCTTATGTTCAACGAAGGGTATTCGGCTTCTTCGGGCGATAATTTAATTCGAATGAATCTTAGTAATGAAGCGTTAAGAATGGGAAGAGCTCTTGCAAAACTCATTCATACAGAACCGGAAGTTTATGGTCTTGTTGCTCTAATGGAAATACAAATATCCCGGTTTAAAGCACGAACGAATACTGAAGGCGAAATGATTTTGCTGCTGGATCAAACTCGCTCTTTGTGGAATCAGGAACACATCAAAAGGGGGGTAAACTCTTTAAAAAAAGCAGAAGACTCGGGAGGCACACTTGGTATATATGCATTGCAAGCTTCTATAGCTGCTTGCCATGCAATAGCAGAAACGCCAGAGAAAACAAATTGGGAGCGAATTTCTGCTCTTTACGATGCTCTCTCTGAAATCTCTCCTTCGCCAGTCGTTGAATTGAATCGAGCAGTTGCCGTATCAATGGTTTATGGACCATTAGCAGGGTTGGAGATTGTTGATTCTTTACTGTTGGAACCAGAGTTGAAGAATTATCATTTACTTCCAAGTGTAAAAGGTAATTTTCTTTTGAAGCTCGGAAGAAAGAGGGAAGCAATGGAAGAATTTCAGCGGGCTTCTTTGCTAACGCAAAATGTTCAAGAACAAAAATTATTATTGAAACAAGTTAGAAATTGTATGGAATGAAAATTAGTTTTGTCGATTTTTCATTTTGCTGATCGTTGTATTAATAGAAACAAAATATGAGTAATTAAGGAGAGATGATCATGCAGTTTTTATGTATGGGGTATTTCAACCCTGAGAAAATGAATGCACGCCCGACAGAAGAGATTGAGGCAGTGATGGAAGAATGCCAACCGCATATTCAGAAATTTTATGAGAGTGGTAAGGTACTGCTTGATGCCGGTCTGGAGTCAGAAATGAAGAATTTGCAGCGTATTAAAGATAAAGTTGTCGTAACAGATGGACCGTTCACAGAAACGAAAGAGCTAATTGGCAGTATATTCGTTTTTGAAGCCGAGGATATGGATGAGGCGATTGAATTAGCCTCTATTCATCCGACTACACAAGTAGACAAAGGAGAAGAGTTGGGATGGCGTATCGAGGTTCGTCCCGTTCATTACTTTAAGAATGATAAATAAGTGAGCTTAATAAAGTAGCTCTTGTCATTCATAATGGTTTACACACTGACTCTGAAGTGGGTCAGTGTGGCTGTAAAACTGTGAAACCAACCAATATACGTCCAACTTAACGGGAAGTACATGCAATGAATCTGACAGATAGTTTCTTTTTTCTGATAGGCAACTTTTATTAAGGGGGTGATTTTATGGCAAATGCAATTCTTAGAGTTGAGGACATGCTTAAAAATTACAAAGATGCTGTTCATGAGAAAAATGCTGAAAAATTTTTATCTGCCTATGCTGACGATGTACACATTTACGATTGTTGGGGAAGGTGGGAGTCTCAGGGGATCTCTTTGTGGCGAGAAAGTGTAGTAGGTTGGTTTAATGAACTGAATGAAGACGGATATTTACTGAATGTAGATTTTAACGACGTGACTATCGTGGAAAATAGGGATGTTGCTTTTGTTCATTGTGCTGTTACGTACGCTGCATATAAAGACAATGTTGAAGAGAAAATTCGACCGGTTCACATTTTGTTTGAAAAAAATAAATGAGTCTTGGCTTATAACACACGAACATTCATCCTTGCCAATAGATATACAATCCGGAAAAGGTATCTTTAACCTAAAATAATGGAGTCAGGGTTGGTAGGGGGAAATCATTATGAAGAAAAATAAAAGAAATATCTTAGGATATTTATCAATAATTGCAGCAGTAATAAGTGTGATTTTCTTCTTTTTACCAATAGATGATGAAATCGATGCAATCATAATTGGTTTAATTTCGTTATTAGGGATAGGGTTTGCTTTGGCCTCCAAAGAATTTTGGTATGTTTTTATAGGCACCTTATCAAACATTACTATGTTGGGAATAGCTTATCTACTAATAATTGGAACAGGATTCAGTAAACTATAATTCAGAACTATTTCAATAGGAAGAATCGAATTTTATACAATGATTTTCAATTTTATCTAGAAATCATCTGTCAAGAATTTAGTAATCGATTACCCCCGGAATGAAAACAGAGGTCCAAAATCGTTATACTGAACGTGCTTCATAATTTTCAGTTTACATATGAAGGATTATTTGAAACTACAAAAATAGAAGGGAGAGAAGAAGCCAATAAGGCACATCTTCTCTCCCTTTGTTATTTTTTCCTAAAAAGTACATATGCGACCGCTTAGTGTGGAAACGCATTCGTGTATTCCATAGTGCTGTTGCTGAAGTAGGCTCCACATTATGGCAAACGCATTTTGATTCATTTCAAATTATACACCCATAAACCCGTAATAGATATATCCATCCTTGAGTAGAGTTAGGCGGATCCTTGAACCGTCATCCAAGTGAACAGTCAGCTCTTTGTATTCCTCATTATTCTGGGAGTCTCCGATCGGGTCGGAGTTTTGTTCATAGGATAGAGGTTTTGAGTTATTCAGCTCTTCCAAGAAGGCATACAATACGGCCATATCTGAAAGCGGCTCATAATTCTCAAGGCCGTTATCCCAATCACTAATAGTATAATTTCCATTAATCATGAAAAATAGTCAGATTATTTTGTTTTTTTCATATAATTATGATAACATTATTTTCAAAGGAGTTTCATATTTTTAGTTATGATATGAAGGTCTTAACCAATTTTTGGTACTGGGTTTCAGGGGACTGAATTTTAGTATATTTTCAGTTTAATATTTTAGGAAAGGGAGGAAAAACGATGACGAAAGTTTCGTGGTCAAGATTACTGTTCCTTATGATGCTGATCTTTGTAATGGCTTTGGCAGCATGTGGTGGCAATAATGAAACTTCAGACCAAGAACCAACGGGTGACACAACAGAAGAAAATACTGATGAGGATGCTGACGAGAGCCCTGAAACAGCAGAAGGTACTGAGGAAGGCACTGAAGAAGACGCTGGCGAGGGCGCTGAAGAAGGCACTGATGGAAGTGCAGAATCTGAACCAAAAGTTACTGAGTTTGAACCGGCATTTCCAGAACAAACAAGAGCACCTGCAGTGGTGACTGAAACAGAATATGATGTGGAAGTTATTGCTGAGGGTCTTGGTGTGTCTTGGGGTATGGAAGAGTTTGAACCAAACCGCTTGTTTGTTACGCAAAGAGATGAAGCAGAACTTCTTATTGTAAACCTTGAAGATGGCTCTGTTTCAGAACCAATCGAAGGTACACCAGAAGTAAATAACGCAGGTCAGGGTGGCTTACTTGATGTAGCCGTTGCACCTGATTTCGATGAATCAAGAATGGTATTCTTGACGTATTCTGAAGATGCCGATGATGGTACTGTAACTGCTGTCGGTAAAGGTGTTTTATCAGAAGATGAAACTTCACTTGAAAATTTCGAAACAATCTTCCAAGCATTACCGGCATATGATGGTGACTTGCACTATGGTGGACGTATAATTTTTGATGAAGATAGCAACCTGTTCTTAACAACTGGTGAGCGTTCAGATGATCCAATTCGCGAACGTGCACAAGACTTGGATGCTTATTTAGGGAAAGTCATTCACATTACACAAGATGGAGAAGCAGTAGAGACGAATCCATTTGTCGAAGATGAAGACGCACTGGATGGTATTTACAGCTACGGTCACCGTAATATTCAAGGTGTGGACTTCCACCCTGAAACAGGAGACTTATGGATTATTGAATTCGGTCCACAAGCTGGGGATGAACTGAATATTGTTGAACCAGGCAATAACTATGGATGGCCGATTGTTTCTTATGGTATCGAGTACACTGGTGAATTAATCAATGATGGTATTTCAGAACACGAAGCGCAGGGCTTTATTGAACCAAGATATTATTGGGATCCAACAAGTGCGCCAAGTGGTAGTTCATTCTATGATAACGACGCAATTCCTGAATGGGAGAACAACTTGTTCATCGGTGGTTTAGTGTCGAGCTATATTGCACGTGTCGTTATTGAAGGTGACACCATTGTTGGAGAAGAACGTCTATTAACTGATGAAGGCGAACGTTTCCGTGATATTCTTGTAACTGAGGATGGCGCGCTTATTGCAGCCACTGATGGCGGTAAGATTTATAAGATTACTGCAGCAAGTTAAGGTGACACAGTTAAAAGCAGAGAAGAAGACGATGTTGATACTGATGAAGACGACAACGCTGAATAATTTATTATTCTCTAAAAGCACCCAACCTTATGTCAATGTCATTAACTTAAGGCGCTTGACAATATTAAAGAAGCAGGCATTCATGGAAATCCATGAATGCCTGCTTCTTTTTTGCTGCCTGTGCAGATTATAGGGCTTCCTCAGATTATATGTTCGCAAAATATCAATTTAACGAACAAACTCAAAGCCCATTTATGTTAGAGGGAGGGAAGAACAGTAAATTTCTTTTTAAATTTAAGTTTAAGCTAAATTCTAATTTAGTGAGCTTTATTAAGGCTCCCATCCTTATGAAGAGTAGCGTTGTAAAAACCGCTGCTCTTTTCTTTCCTTGTAAAAGTGTGCTTTTAAATAAGAGATAGAAGACGTACCCACCTGCTTTCTCTGGCCATTCTTTAAAGTAGTTTTGTTGAAAACCTTTGTGTATTTCCCCTGACTTATTCGAAAAACTCCTCGTCTCCTAAGAAGAACTTTAGAAAAAGCAGAAGGGGTTTTTCGTGCTTCCGGATTCAACAAAATGAAAAGGGGTATAGTAAGGAATGTATTTTTGGCACTAGAAAATTTACCGTTCCATGAATCGATCGGGGAATACAGGTTTTGAAGAATTACTGCCAAACCGTCTATTTTCATATAGTCAGCAAAATGCCTCATATAACAAGCGCATTTAACCAGGCAGCTAAAAATGGAAACCGCAGATGATGCTTGTTGGGCGCCTTTGCCAAACAGCGAACCGACCGTTTGGACGCCCGAAAATTCTAAGGAAAGAGTGTGATGACCGATGAAAACTAGAAAACTTGGAACTCAGGGGCTTGAAGTATCAGCGATAGGCCTTGGCTGCATGGGCATGTCTGACTTTTACAGCGGCCGCGATGACAATGAATCAATCAAAACGATCCATTATGCACTTGACCAGGGAATCACGTTTTTGGACACAGCGGATATGTACGGTGTAGGTGCCAATGAAGAATTGGTGGGGCGCGCCGTCAAGGAACGGCGCAACGGTGTCATTATCGCAACGAAATTCGGCAATGTCCGGGGGGAAGACGGCTCGTTCCTGGGCATCAATGGCCACCCGGATTATGTCAAACAAGCGTGTGATGCGAGCCTTCGGCGGTTAGGTGTCGATCATATCGACTTGTATTATCAGCACCGGGTCGATCCGAAAGTGCCTATCGAAGAAACGGTGGGTGCCATGAGCGATTTGGTCGCAACGGGGAAAGTCCGTTTTCTCGGTTTATCGGAAGCGGGCGTCCAAACCATCCAAAAAGCGGCATCGGTTCATCCGATCACAGCTCTCCAAACCGAATATTCACTTTGGAGCCGCGATGTGGAAGACGAAATCCTGCCGGCTGTCCGCGAACTCGGAATCGGGTTCGTGCCGTACAGCCCGCTCGGCAGAGGCTTCTTGACCGGGCAGATCAAATCGTTCGATGATTTGGCTGAAGATGATTACCGCCGCGTTTCTCCTCGTTTTCAAGGAGAGAACTTTCAAAAGAATATGGATTTGGTGAAGAAAGTGGAAGAGATGGCCGGCGAAAAAAATTGCCAGCCAGCACAGCTTGCACTAGCTTGGCTGCTTGCACAGGCCGAAGATATCGTCCCGATTCCAGGGACAAAGCGGATCAAATACCTTGAGGAAAACTTGGGCGCCCTGGAAGTGGAGCTGTCACAGGAAGATTTGGACCGTATCGATGAGATTGCACCAAAAGGAGTGGCCTCAGGGACCCGATACCCGGAAGCCGGCATGAGAGGGGTAAATTTGTAAGCATAATCAGCAGAACTGAAAAGCATCGTCCAGGCGATGCTTTTTCTCTTTAAAGAAAGCCATTTTTTAAGAAAAGGGGCGTATGCTATATGAAAAGACAAAATGTCAATCGGGTGGTATTGGTGGGCACCGGGGCTGTAGGCTGCAGCTATGCCTATTCATTCATCAACCAAGGTGTTGCGGAAGAACTGGTCTTGATCGATGTCAACGAGAAAAGGGCGGAAGGGGAGGCGATGGATTTGAGCCACGGAATCCCGTTCGCTCCTTCTCCGGTCAATGTCTGGAGCGGGACCTATGCTGACTGCGGGAAAGCCGAATTGGTCGTCATAACGGCCGGTGTGGCACAAAAGCCGGGAGAGACACGGTTGGACTTGTTGGCGAAAAATGCACAGATTTTCAAGGAGATCATCAAGCAAGTAATGGCCAGCGGTTTTGATGGAATTTTCCTGATTGCGACAAATCCGGTCGATATTTTAACGTACGTGACCTGGAAAGAATCGGGCCTCCCGAAAGAACGCGTCATCGGTTCGGGAACGACGCTCGATTCAGCACGGTTCCGTTATTTATTGGGACAGTATTTCCATGTGGATTCAAGAAATGTTCATGCGGCCATTATCGGGGAGCATGGCGATACAGAATTGCCGGTCTGGAGCCGGACGAGCATCGGCCTGGACAGCATTGAATCGCTGCTTGCCAGAAACAGCAGCTACAGCCAGGAAGATCTCGATGATATTTTCATTAACGTCCGGGATGCTGCATATCACGTGATAGAACGAAAAGGAGCCACCTATTACGGAATAGGAATGTCGCTTGTCCGCATAACCAATGCGATTTTAAGGAACGAAAACAGTGTCCTTCCGGTTTCGGTTTATTTGGACGGACAGTATGGCCATGACGATGTTTTTATCGGTGCACCTGCTATCATCAACCGCTCTGGAATCCGGGAGGTGATGGAAGTCGATTTGAATGCGAAGGAAAAGGAACAGTTTGACCATTCAGTAACCTTGCTGAAGGAAACGATGTCCTCTATCATTGGATGATGAGATTCTAGCAGCCTTTATTCATAAGTGGATAAAGGCTTTTTGATGGCTGCACATGCTAAGGGATTGGGTTTATTTTGTTGAGCTGCCGAAAGAAAAGTTCCGTGAAGCCTTTTAAGGAGCCTGTTTATGCTGGGTGTTTTGTAAATCATTTTGACAGCATGGCCCTTTTCTTTATCAGAATGCTTCGGCTGTGGTGGAGCAGCCCACAGTTGTCCTTGTTATCCACAATAGCAGAAAGTTATCAAGTTTTTGATAATACAAATGTTTTAAAACAAAATGGACTCTAAAAAAGAGTTAATACAGCTGTGTTAAAAAATCTGAAAATTCTTGCTATTGTGATAGAATAGTCTTATGCCAAAACTTATCGATCTCGAAAACCGAAAAGCTGAAATTGCAAAAGCCACATGGAAGATCATGTTAGAAAAAGGGGTTGCGGGTGCATCAGTAAGAAACATTGCAGAAGAGGCTGGATTATCGTTAGGTTCGTTGCGTCATTGCTTTCATTCACAAGAAGAATTGATGGCATATGTAAAGGGTCTGGCCTCGGAAAGGATAATGCAAAAAGTGGACAGAATTTTTTCCGGCGACCAGCCCCCAAAGGAGAAAATTCTGCTGGTGTTGTTGGCGCTGTTGCCGTCAACCGGAGAACTGGAGCATGAGACGCGAGTGAGGATAGTTTTTAAAACGGGTGTCTTTGAAGAGAAAGGGAAGGACGATGTTTATCTCGCTGTGAAAAATGCTTTGTCGAACTTGCGGCTGTTGAATCTCATGAAGAAAGATCTGGACACCACTATCGAAACCGAAAGGCTATATGCGCTCATCAATGGGTTGGGATTGGAAAGCCTGCGGCAGCCGAACACTCAAGCCAAAGCAAAAGAAATCATCAGTTATCATTTGAGTTCATTATGCAAGGAAGAAGAGATATAACCGCTATTTCCGGCAGGAAAATGGCGGTTATTCTTTTTATGCTATAGAAATGCATATTTATTCACTTTTAAAAAATATTAAATATTTTTATTATGTTAACTAATTTATTTATAATATGTGGTTTGAAAATATTTTAAAGAAGGAATTGAGCATTAATCTTACTTTAATTATAAGATTATATTAAACTATTCATTACAAGTGAGAGGGGTGGAGTTTAATGAACATGGAATCGATCAAAGGATCAAGCATGATTGTGAAAATGGCGCGGACTTTAATGAGTGAAGGCTGGTCATTCGTCCCTGATGAATTCGACGTGATTGTGAAAGCCGAGAACAAAACCACGGGTGAAGAAGTTTCATTTCCATCAATCGGCAACTTAAAAATGTGGATGTATGAAAAAGCGTTAAGTTATTGATCATAAATTATTTCCTAAATAGCAATGGTATGGAAAAGCTGCCGATTCAATTATGAATAGGCGGCTTTTCCTATTTCTTTTGGGCTTGAAGTTTCCTCTTCCTCCAGGAAACCTCGTTTCCTATGCAGCCTTGTTTTGAGGGTTGGATTGCCTATCTTTCCTTGAGGTTGTTTTTTTTTCTTTTATGACTGATAATTCAGATAACAATGAACAAATGAACCTATCGTGTGATACTATTGGTTCAATAAAGTATTTCTGTTTAGCTGGAGCAAGCATATGCAAATAAGCATAGCCCAAAAAGGAAAATTCTTTCAACTTAGGAAGGCACAGAATCGGGATGGACACCAATCCAAAAGGTGAAAGAAGAAACGGCAGCTTCTTTGTAAGTAATTTCGGCCTGTCTTCTTTATGCTTTTATATGATGCCTGATCAACAGAAAGGAGGAAATAAAAAAGACTAGTGGAAGTGGGACAAGATGCGGTTTGTCTTCTTTTAAAGAAAAATAATTCTCAGCTGCAATTGGTGTCTGCAATTATTTTGAAGAAAAGAGGGGAACATCATGGCAGAAGCAACGACTCGCGCTCGAATTCAGCGCTTCGGCAGCTATTTGAGCGGAATGATCATGCCGAACATCGGCGCTTTTATTGCTTGGGGTCTTATAACAGCTCTTTTCATCCCGGATGGTTGGATTCCGAATGAAAAATTGGCAACTCTTGTCGGCCCGATGATCACGTATTTATTGCCGCTGTTGATCGGCTTTACCGGCGGCCGTTTGGTTTATGACTTCCGGGGCGGTGTGCTTGGAGCCATCGCAACGATGGGGGTAATCGTCGGAGCCGAAATTCCGATGTTCCTCGGCGCAATGATCATGGGGCCACTGGCCGGTTTCGCAATGAAACTGATCGACGGCGGATTTCAGCATCGAATCCGTCCAGGCTTTGAAATGCTCTATAATAACTTTTCTGCGGGTATATTGGGGGCTTTTCTAGCCGGTATTTCAGTTTATTTTGTCGGGCCTCTTGTCAACGGCTTGACGAATGCCTTAGCTTCCGGTGTCGAAGTGATCGTGGATATGGGATTGCTTCCTTTGGCTAGCATCATCATTGAACCCGCTAAAATCCTCTTCTTGAACAACGCAATCAACCATGGGATTTTGAGCCCATTGGGCGTTGAGCAAGCGGCGGACGCAGGAAAATCCGTTTTGTTCCTGCTGGAAAGCAATCCAGGACCTGGCCTCGGAATATTGCTTGCTTTTTCGGTTTTTGGAAAAGGCATTTCAAAAAGTTCGGCTCCAGGGGCTGCGATTATCCAGTTCCTGGGTGGAATCCATGAAATCTACTTTCCTTATGTCTTGATGAAACCGATGCTGCTTTTAGCGGTCATCGCAGGCGGAATCAGCGGCGTCTTCACTTTTACGCTATTTAACGCGGGTCTTGTGGCCACACCGTCACCCGGCAGTATTTTCGCTTTGATGGCCCTGACGCCTCCCGGGAACTATCCGGGCGTCATACTGGGGGTGCTTATAGCGGCGGCCGTTTCTTTTGCCATAGCATCCGTCGTTTTGAAAACAAGCAAAGTGGAAGAAGAAGATTTGTCTGCTGCGGCTAACCGAATGCAGGAAATGAAAGGGAAGAAAAGCGACGCCACCGGTTATTTGACTCCCCAACCGGCTGCAGGCGTTATAGGCGATGCCGGCGCAAGGAACTTGGCTTCCGATAATACGCAAGCTGTCGGGTCGGCTCCCGTGAAATCTTCACGCGAAATCAAAAAAGTTGTTTTCGCTTGTGACGCGGGGATGGGTTCAAGCGCGATGGGCGCATCCTTGCTCAGAAACAAGTTCAAAAAAGCGCAGATTGATATCCCGGTGTCGAATACGGCAATCAATCAATTGCCGGCAGACGCGGATGTCGTAGTGACTCACAAAGACCTGACCGACCGTGCAAAAGCCAAACTTCCGCAGGCGGAGCATATTTCGGTGGAAAACTTCATGAACAGCCCTGAATATGATAAGTTGGCGCAGCGGCTGAAAGAGCAGGGCGAATAAAAGGCAGGACAATCCGTGGGGATATTCCGCTCCACTGATTGTCTGTTCCGAAGCTTTCTATGGGCCAACCAGCAGAAGGCTTGACCAAAAAATTGGACAGGAGTGAGGAAAGTGGCGAAACCGGTTCTTAGCAAAGAAAATATCAAGTTGAATGTGGCAATTCCGGATAAAACCGAAGCGATCCGCTTTACGGGTGAAATCCTTGTTCAAGGCGGCTATGTGGATGCGGGGTATATCGATAAGATGTATGACCGCGAAGAAATGGCCACTACGTATATGGGCAATTACTTGGCGATTCCGCATGGCACAGAAGACGCGAAGCAAAATGTGTTTGAAACCGGTATTTCAGTGGTTACTGTACCGGAAGGCGTTGATTTCGGGGACGGCAATATCGCAAAAATTTTGATCGGCATAGCCGGAAAAGGCGATGAACATTTAGGGATTCTTTCAAATATCGCCATCGTCTGCTCTGAAGAAGAAAACATAGACAAAATTCTTAATGCCACTTCAGAAGAAGATATTATGGAACTTTTCAGCGAGGTGAAGTAAATGCAGGCGGTCCATTTTGGCGCCGGGAATATCGGCCGGGGATTTATCGGTGCCCTTTTGTATCAGTCCGGGTACCAGACCCTCTTCTTGGATGTGAATGATACGGTCATACAAGAGTTGAACCAGCAGCGGGCATATGAAGTGACATTGGTGGGCACGGAGCAGGAAATCATTTCAGTCAAAAACGTCAGCGGCATCAACAGCAGCACCCATCCCGCAGAAGCGGCGGAAGCGCTAGGCAAAGCGGATTTGATCACTGCCGCAGTAGGGCCGAATGTTTTGCCTCATATCGCTCGGCTTCTTGCAGAAGGCCTTAAAGTGCGCATGCGGACACGGAAAGATCCGGTTAACGTGATAGCATGCGAGAACATGATCAATGGCAGTTCAATCTTGAAAAAACACGTTTACGAATATTTAAACGAAGAGGAAAAACAAGCGGCAGAACAATTGATTGGTTTTCCCAACGCTGCAGTTGACCGCATTGTACCAGATCAGCGGCCAGGGAATATCCTCGGGGTGGCGGTCGAGCCTTATTATGAATGGGTGGTCGAAGAGGCGGCCATCAAAGGCCAAAAGCCGGACGTTGCAGGAATCACGTATGTCGATGATTTGAATCCTTATATCGAGCGCAAATTATTCACGGTCAATACTGGCCATACGGTTCCAGCGTATTTAGGCCATTACAAAAATTATTCGACGATCAATGAAGCTATGGGAGACAAGGAAATTGACACTATCCTTCAGGGGGCGCTTGCTGAAACCGGCGAAGTGGTTGTCCGCCAGCATAAATTCGATAGAGAGGAGCATGCTGAATATATCCGAAAAATCATTGGCCGTTTCCGCAATCCCTATGTTTCTGATTATGTTACACGCGTAGCGAGGGGGCCGATCAGGAAACTCGGACAGAACGACCGCCTGATCCGCCCGGCTAGCCTGTACATCCAATTGACCGGCAAAGAACCCGTTCATCTTGCGGCGGTCATTGCAGGCGTCTTACTGTATGAAAATGACCAAGATGACGAAGCGCGCCGGCTGCGGGAACAAATTGCTGAAAAAGGCTATGAAAAAACCCTGCAAAGCGTTTCAGGACTGGAAGCCGGCGACCCATTGATTGCCGCTGTCATGAAGCAATTGGATAACATGAAGCGATAAGACGAAACGGGTTCCCGGTGCCTATAGTGCCGGGAACTTTTTTTGTGGCTCATTCATGGCATCCATACTAGCCATTTCACTTTAGAGAAGCTGACTATATTTTTTATGAGAGAACCGAGCGCCCTTTGGACACGGGTCGATAAAAAAACAATTGCCGGCTATTCAATTACAGGCCTTTTCGTTAAAATTAGTCTCATCTACAATCGATTGATGAATGATTTCTTCTTTAATCCGGTGGATGAAAGGAATCCAATACATAACCCAAAAATCATATGGAATAAAGGAGAGAATCGCCATGAAAAAAGAGCAATTAACATCTCGTATCCTAGCCTCTACAAAGCAAAAGCCGGCGGACTTGGTGATCCGCAATGGGCGCATTGTCAACGTGTTCACAAAAGAACTGACTGCCGGCGATATCGCGATTACAGACGGAGTTATTATCGGAGTCGGGGACTATGAGGGAGTTCAGGAAATCGATGCGGAAGGCCGCTTTGTCGCCCCGGGTTTGATCGACGCCCATGTCCATATCGAATCCTCGATGGTCACACCCCACCAGTTCTCGCAGATTGTCCTTCCGCACGGGGTCACTTCGGTCATTACAGATCCACATGAAATTGCAAATGTTATGGGAGCGGCAGGGATCGATTTCATGCTTAAGGATTCAGAATCCGTGATGCTAGATATCTTTGTTATGCTGCCATCTTGTGTGCCTGCCACTTCTTTTGAGAATTCAGGGGCCGTTCTTGCCGCAAAAGACCTGGAGCAATTCGTCGGTCACCAAAGGGTGCTGGGTATTGCAGAAGTGATGGATTTTCCTGCAGTTCTTCGAGCGGATAGCGGAATGCTCGATAAACTTATGCTCAGTGCCCAAAGGGATGGACATGCCGCAGGTTTAACGGATAACGACTTGAATGTTTACAGGACAGCCGGTATCTCAACCGACCATGAATGCGTCACAAAAGAAGAAATGATAGAACGGCTGCGCCGGGGAATGTATGTGATGCTGCGGGAAGGATCGGTCGCGAAAAATTTAGAGGCTCTTTTGGAAGCAGTTACTGAAGCAAATGCGCATCGTTGTCTGTTTTGCACCGATGATAAACATCTGGACGATCTGATTGACGAAGGCAGCATTGATTATAACGTCCGGGCAGCTATACGCCGAGGCATCGATCCGATCACCGCCATTTCGATCGGAAGCCTCCATGCGGCGCAGTGCTATGGTCTGCAAATGAAAGGAGCGGTTGCGCCAGGGTTTGATGCGGATTTGATTTTGCTTGATGATCTTGAAGCCTTCTCCATTTCAGAAGTTTATAAAAACGGGGTCCTGGTCGGCCAAAACGGGGCATATACCGGCCCTGTCGGCGAAAGGGCAGCTGTCGAGGAGGTAAGGGATACAGTGAACATTTCCGGCTATACGGAAAACAGCCTGCAGATTGGGATGGCAGAAAGCGTAAAAGCGAATGTGATTGGCATCAATCCGAATAATTTGGTGACAGAGCATTTGGTCGAACAAGTGGAAGCGGAAAACGGCCGCTTTGTTCCAAACGCAGAAAAGGATCTTTTGAAAATTGCGGTCATCGAACGCCATAACGCGACAGGCAATATCGGTCTTGGAATCGTCAAAGGACTCGGGCTAAAAAGAGGAGCCATCGCCACAACCGTTGCCCATGATTCCCATAATATCATTGCAGCCGGCACCAACGATGAAGATATCTTGACTGCGGTCAAAAGCCTCCAAAGCATGGAAGGGGGATTGGCAGTGGTGGAAGGCGGAAATGTGCTGGCAGCTTTGCCTTTGGCGGTTGCAGGGCTGATGTCGGAGGAGAGTTTCCAGCAGGTTTATGAAGGAATCAAAGCGCTGGATGAGAGCTTGCTGCAGCTTGGCGCACCGACCCATTTCAATGCGTTTTTGACCTTGTCTTTTTTGTCGCTGCCAGTCATTCCGCATTTAAAAATCACCGATTGCGGATTGTTTGATATGGCAAAGTTTCAGCATATCGCCGTTCCTGTCTCGGAATAGCCAGTAATGGATGAAAAGAACCTTGAAGCGGGCTGCTTTTTTGCAGCCCTGCTCCAAGGTTTTTTTAGGAGATTTTTGCAAAAGCAAAAGAAAGAATGGGACTTACATGAAAGTTGGTGGATTTATTCTTTGAATGTTCGGTTTAAAGGCTGGGTTGTCAGGATATTCAGTAAGTGATGAATAGTTTTCAGAAAAAACAGAAAATGGAAGAGGGCTGTCTCAAATCCAAGAATACATTAATAAGGGGGGAGTTCAAATCCTGTACTTTACCAATTTGCATTTTCTTTGAACGCAGGCAGAGAATCCGGTGAAAAAGCGAGTATTGCAAGAACTAGAGGGTGTCAGGCCGGAACCATGAGCTTGAAAGATCTGGCTATATGAGAGTAAAAGTTATAGGTTGGATGAATATTTCTTCCTACAAGACTTACAGGATTTGAATATGAATTTGCTTTAAAAACTCAATTATTATAATATTAAGAAAAATAACAAAATTTTGGGTGGTTGTTTGGGTTTGGGTCAAGTGCAATCGTGCTTTGAACTGTCTCGCGCATCAAATTGTGTAAGCGTTATTATCCTAAAAAGGGGGCAACATTGATGAAGAGCAAGGTGCTTTTATCTGTACTGTTGATTGTCGCGATGATATTGAGCGCATGTGGAGGAGGCGGCGGCTCTGGCTCCAGTGGTGAAACCGCAGACGGCAAAATAGTCATCAAGTATATTAACGGCTTTACCGGCGGGGATGGCGAATACATGAAAAAAATCACCAATGGATTCAATGAATCACAGGATCAGTATGTGGTGGAAGAGTCCCAAGAAAAAGATCACTATACCAAGTTTAAAACAGGCAACTATGATTTAGTCTTGATCCATTCCGACAATCTCCAAACTTATCGCCAGGATAATATGATCCAGGATATAGGCGGTGTGCTTGAAACTGCCGGCATCAGCCCTGATGATTTTCACCCGGTGGCAAAAGAGCAAGTGACCTTTGATGGGGCGACATTTGCTGTTCCTCTTGATATCCATCCAATGACCATGTTTTACAACAAAAAACTTTCTCCTGAAGCTCCTATGACCTATGACGCAATGATCGATTTAACGCAGAATCTGCAGGAACAAGATCCGAATCTTTACGCGACCGGCATACCTAGCGGCGGTTTGCCTGAATGGTTTTATATGACAATAGCGGCACAGAACAACATCAATCTGGTGGATGGCAACCATCTGAATTTCGCTCAGGACGAATTTGCGGAAGCATTGATGATTTACCATGACATGATTTATAAAGATAATATATCTCCGGCAGGACTGGGTCTCGATGGGGAATTCCAAGCTTTCATGAAGCAAGTCGATGAAGGCGGAAGCGCAGTCCAGACTGCTACCGCCCTCACTGGTCCATGGTATTACCAGGCGGTAAAAGAAGCTTATGGAGATGATCTGGGAATTGCTTCAGCTCCTCAACTGGGCAACCAGCCGGGCGTTTATGGGGGCGGCCATACGGTGGCGCTGCCATCTTCCGTTCAAGATGAAGAGAAAAAAGCCGGCATTGCTGAGTTTCTGAAATATATGTATACACCTGAGAACCTGTTGAACTGGGCGGACAGCGGCCAAGCGCCGACCCATTTGGCAACAATTGAGCTGGTTGAGCAAGATGCGGAAAAATATCCGCTCGCCGCACAGAACGTCCAGCAATTTGATTCATTTGTGGGGGCGCCGCAGCTATACCAATACCGGGAACAAGTACGCTATATGACAGAGAGTGTGTTCCCGCAATTAGTGGGGGATGAAGGGATGACAAAAGATAAACTGATGTCGGAATTGCAAAAAGCGACTGACCAAGCTGCTCAGGTAGCTGAAACAGCACCTCAATAACAAGGATAAAAAATAGGTGGGCGGCATTTCATTCTTGCCTGATGAAATGCCGTTTTATTTAACTGATGGGGGTGTATTAAGAACTATGAGGATTTCGCGGACATGGTCCATAGTGATGTATTTGCCTTTTCTGATCTGTTTCGTTCTTTTTTTGATTGTTCCGTTGGTTTATGGAATTTGGATCAGCCTGCATAGCTGGTCTGTGTTTGGTGGAAATGGCGGGTTTGTCGGTTTTGACAATTACATAGCCATCCTGACTCCAGGGAACATCTACAGCACTTCCTTCTATCTAGGGCTAAAAAATACACTCATATTTGTTGCGATCAGTGTCGTTCCGCTGGTGGTGATCAGTTTAGCCCTTGCACTGCTGGTGGATGCTATCCCTAAAAAACTGAAAGTGTATTTTCGGACAATCTTCTTTATCTCTTATGCAGTTTCCGTAACCGCTGTTTCGGCCATTTTCAAATGGCTGTTTACCGGAAACGGGGGATATGTAAACAACTTGATGAATTCAATCGGGCTAAGCCCCATCAATTGGCTGAATGAACAGCCCTATGCCTGGGTATCCATCTTGGTTGCAACGATATGGTGGACAATCGGTTTTAATATGATCCTGTTCATCAATGCATTAGATGAAGTCGACGAAACCATGTATGAGGCGTCAAGCCTTGACGGGGCAAACTGGTGGGACAAGTTCGCCTATATCACTTTTCCTTCCATAAAAGGCGTATTTGTTTTTTTGACGATCATCTCGGTCATCGCTTCGTTTAATTTGTACGGCCAAACGCTGCTTATTACAGCCGGTGGGCCGGCACAAAGCACCCAGTCTTTGATCATGGTCATTCAGCAAATGGTTTTTACCCAAAACAATTTGGGGATCGGTTCGGCCATGGCAATTGTCATGGGGATAGTGATGATGGCGATTGTCGCCGCCCAATATTTCTATTCGTTCCGAAAAGAATAAGGAGGTTGAAACATGAAGAAGTCAAAAACTAAAACGGCATTGGTTGTCATAGCAGCATCCATCATCGCTTTTTTGTTCCTTCTTCCGCTGATCTTTATGATTTTCACTTCCTTTAAGGCGCTTGGCGAGGCGATGTCCTCTTCCGCGCTCCTGCCAAAATCATGGACAGCAGAAAATTATGGCAGCATATTCGGGATTGGCGCCGAGGTTCCCGTCCTCCGGTGGCTCTTCAATACAGGCTTGGTAACGATAGCCGGAACCGCCCTAGTCGTTTTTGTCGATGTCCTGGCGGCGTATTCCTTGGCGAGGCTCAACTTGCCCGGAAAGAAATTCTTCCTGAGCATTGTTGTCGCAGCTTTGACGGTGCCGGGCATCGTCACATTATTTCCTGCGTTCTATCTTTTCCGGCAATATGCGTTGATCGATACTTACGCTCCGCTGGTTTTGATCTACTCCGCGAATACAATGGGCGTCTTCCTGATTTACAGTTTTTTAAGGGGCTTTCCAAAAGATCTGGAAGAAGCGGCGTTTATCGATGGCGCGTCACTGCTTCAAATATTGCGCTTTGTTATTTTTCCGGCAATCCGGCCTGTTGTCGCTACTTTGTCTGTGCTGACTTTCCTGACAATCTATAACGACTTCCTTTGGCCATCTATCGTTACAAGTTCTGATGAGATGAAAACGGTGACGGTTGGGGTCGCGAACCTTGTCCAAGGCGCCAACTTTGTCAATCCCGGCAGGATGATGGCAGCGACCGTAGTGGCGACCATGCCGGCCTTGATCATTTTTGTGGCGGCAAACAAATACTTTGTCAGAAGCGTAGTGAGTTCCGGCATCAAATAAGTTTATGGGGATGAAAAGTTGTGCCGCCAGATTGGCAGCGCCACTTTTTCATTATCATACCGAAGAAACTGATCATCTTGCGCACGAAAAGGAGAAAGTAAGGTAAACTAGATGAAAGAAGATTTGCAAGGAATATGAAAGCACATCTAGGAGGCAGTTTATTGAACAGTTTCATCGTTATGCAAGGAGAGACATATCAGCAAGAAAAAAAGTTGGGCATCCTTTGGTCCCCGCAGCAGGATAAATCCGGCATGGTTCCGCATTCGTATAAACGGATGACAGAAGTGAAAAAAGGTGATCGCATCCTTCATTATGTCAAAGGGGCAATTATCGCGATCAGCAGAGCGGCCGAAGACTGCAAAAAAGCGAAACGGCCGAACTCATTGGAAGGTGCGGATGAGGCGGATGGCTATAAGGTCGTTGCGGAGTACCGGGAATTGGAGACTCCGGTGGCCATACACGAGCACATTATCGAACTGGCCCCTTTTCTGCCGAAAAAATATTCCGCTTTCCAAGAAGACGGAAGCGGTAATCCGGGATATCTGTATGCCTGCAATGAAGAACTGTTGCTCAAATTGCTGGAGATCATCAGCGTCCGGAATGTTTTTATCAAGGAGGCGGAACAGCTTGAGCTGGCGATCGAAGTGGTGCGCAGAAAAGAGCATTATCCGCTTGTTACGCTCATTGCTGAAACAGTGCTTGAAGCGAAAACTAAAATGGAACGGAGCGAACAGCGGTTCCGTGAGCTGCTGTTGCCGAAGTGGAACCAGCAATGCCAAGTTTGCGGCGTTCAACTCGGGGCGTTATTGAAAGCCAGCTACGCCAAACCGTGGAAAGACAGTGTGGATCCGGAAAGAGTGGACCCTTATAACGGCATCGTCCTGTGCGCCAATCATGACGCACTTTACCGGGATGGCTATATGGCGATCAACCCGAGCGGCACCCTGCAGATTTCCAAAAAGATCGCGGAAGAAGAGTACCCTTTATATGGATTGGCAAAAAGAATGAAAGTTGCCGTTTATCCTGAAAATGAACCTTTCTTCCGCTGGCATAAAAACAATGTTTTTTTGGACAAGAGAAAACGGATATTGAACCGTCCCACTGTTGAATGAACGCAATAAAACCGTCCTTCGCTAAACAAGCGGAATCAGGGCGATTTTTTCAATGCTTGGATAGCCGTTTTGCTTTAAAGAGAATAAAAATCTTTATTGAAGTGACGCTGTTTTATAGAAGGGAATTTGTTCGATCCTGTAGAATAAATTATGAAGTTGATAGGCAATAAAGCAGGAAAATCGGGTATACACAAAGCACATCAATGAAATGATGCCACCTTTGATAAGATTGGAGAACTTTTATGGATTTGCTGCTAACCGTCTTGGTGCTGCTTTTTTGCTTGTTGATTTCTAACATCGTCAGCCACTATACTCCCTATATTCCAACAGCGCTGATCCAAGTAGCTTTAGGGATCCTCCTAGTAGTGGCTGTCAAAGATTTCACTTTTGAAATCGAAACGGAATGGTTTTTGCTGCTGTTCATTGCACCCCTTCTTTACAACGATGGAAGGCATTTTCCCCGTGAAGAATTATGGAGAATGAGGGGCCCGATTCTAGGGAACGCTATAATTCTTGTCTTGCTGACGACTGTTGTAGGCGGCTATTTCATACACTGGCTCATTCCGTCTATTCCTCTGACAGCATCTTTTGCATTAGCCGCCATTTTATCGCCGACTGATCCGGTTGCCGTGAACGGTATCGCGAAACGGATCCATATTCCTGAAAAAGTATTGAATTTGGTAAGAGGCGAATCCTTGATCAACGACGCATCAGGCCTTGTCGCTTTCAACTATGCTGTTGCAGCGGTTGTGACCGGCTATTTTTCATTGCGTGAAGCTGTTCTGGATTTTTCTTACAAATTTGTAGCGGGTGCTTTTTTGGGCCTTTTTCTGGCTTTGCTTATAATCGGCATCCGTTATCTTTTGCGGAAACAGGGCATCAGCGATGTCACTTTCTTCACTTTGCTTCACGTTGTGACCCCATTCCTGATTTTTATCGTAACTGAAGAGTTTTTGCATGCTTCCGGGGTCATAGCGGTTGTTGTTGCAGGGATTGTCCATTCGCTGGTCAGGGAAAGGACGGAAACATTCATCGCTGAAGAGCAAATTTTAACAGAAGATATTTGGAAGATCATTCTGTTCATTCTTAATGGTATAGTGTTCCTGTTATTGGGATTGAATATTCCTCCTTCAATGAGCGGAGTCCTGGAAAATGCGGATTCAGGGCTTTGGCGCCTCCTGTTATATGTGATATTGATCGGCTCTGTAATTTTAGGCATTCGTTTTGTATGGGCTTATCTGTTTGCTGCATATGAGTATCGGTTCAGCAAAACGGAAAATTTCGCAGAACCCAACTTAAAGACGACCCTTTTTGTCAGTTTGACAGGGGTTCGCGGAACAGTGACAATGGTCGGGGTGTTATCGATACCGTTCGTGCTGGAAAGCGGCGAAGATTTCCCGAACCGTTCGCTTATCCTTTTCCTGGCTGCCGGAACCATCCTGTTTACTTTGATTGCCGCGACCCTCCTGCTCCCGCTTCTTAGCAGGGGAATGCTGGATGAAGGGGAAAGTGAACCGGAAATGAACTTGGAAGAGGCGAGGCGGCGTGTGCTGCTGGCATCGATCAATAAAATCAAAGATGAGATGACAGAAGAGAACGAACCGGTCGCCTATGAATTGATGGATGAATACAAACTAAGGCTGAACCAACTGGAACCGAATGAAAAATTGATGGAACAAAAAAGCAAAAAGTATCAGCGGAAGTTGAAAGAAACCCGGTTATTGGCTTTAAAGGAAGAAAGAAATTATATAGAGGACATTGAGCAGAAACAAGGCATGGATCAAGAGATGTATGAGGCATTCGAGAAATCCTTGGACCGGAGAGAGCAAGCGATTGAAAAAAATGTAAGAGCCTTCACAATTTATCTGCAAGGCAAATTGACGAGAGCTTGGAAAAGATTCCGCGGCCATTACGTAAAGGATGAAGAAACCCGGCTGATCAAACTTCAGATCGGCAAAGACATCCAATTAGCCGCCTTGCAGGCTGCTCTCCATCGGTTGGAAGAAGGCCATAAGGAAAACGAGAAAGATGAAACGATCGATACTGTGATCATGGAATATAACCGGATGATAAGCGGCCTGAAGAAACCGGAATCCTTGTTCAACGAAAATTATGATATTCAAAAAGAAGAACTGCGCATTATCGTCATGGACATGGGCCGATCTGAAATCTTCAGAATGTATGACGAGGGACAAATAACAAGAGAGCAAGCAAAAGAACTAAGACGCTATGTCAACTATTTGGAAAGCGTTACACTTCATGAATTGATTGAATGATTTCATTTTCGGGAGGAGCAAGGGGTATGAACATAAAAAAAATCGAATCCATTCTTTATAAATCAGGACGGATTGTAGGTGATTTGAATGCTATCAAAAATGGGACATTGCACAAAAGGTTGGCACGCCGCGCAGTTAAAAAAGTGATCAACCGGGTGACAGGGAAAATCTTTAAAATTTGAAAGCCGATGTTGAACGGTAAAATCCTTTGCTTGAGAAAAGCACAATTTTTACGGAAATTTAATAAAGCTCCTTTTTCATAAGGCATATCCCACTTTCATACGGGATATGCCTTTAGCTGTGCGGGATCAGAAAACGCTGAAGGATTTACAATGTACATTCCGAATTAAAGAAAGAGAATAGTGGGAATATGCTTATTGTTGTAAATAAACTGCCGTGCTAAACTGATGGTGCATGGCCGCGCTTTCATGGAAATGTGTAGGCACGGCTGTCAAAATACGATAAGGATGGTGTCGAATGAACGGTAAATTTATGAAGACGGCAATAGCTTCAGTTGTAGCGGCAAGTGCACTCGGGATTCAGGCTGCAGTTCCGGCAAATGCTGCCGAAGGGGACTTTGACCTGACGATTATGCATACGAATGATACGCATGCGAATCTGGACATGGTCGCGCAGCGGGTAACTTTGGTGAACCAAATCCGTGCTCAACATCCAAACAATTTATTGCTTGATGCTGGAGACGTCTTTTCCGGAACCCTTTACTTTAACGCGTTCCAAGGACAGGCAGACCTCGACTTTATGAATTTGATGAAATATGATGCCATGACATTCGGCAACCATGAATTCGACTTAGGGGCAAGCGCCGAAGGGCATGCGGCTTTAGGGGAGTTTATCGGCGGAGCGGACTTTCCATTTGTTTCTGCAAATGTCAACGTTGCGGATGACAAAGATTTAGCACCATTAGACAACAATACGTATGCAAAAGAATTCAGCAACGGTGAAATATACAATGGCATCATCAAAGAAATTGCCGGGGAAGAAGTCGGCATTTTCGGACTGACCACTGAAGAGACACGTGCCATTTCAAGCCCTGGAGCGGTAGAATTCACAAATTATATTGCAGCTGCCAAAGAAGCGGTTGCGGCATTTGAAGCGGCTGGCGTCAATAAGATCATAGCGCTGACCCACATCGGGTTTGACGATTCCGAAGCTTACGACAACGATCAGCTGCTTGCTGCTGCAGTTGCGGGAATCGATGTGATCGTTGGTGGCCACACCCACACAAAAATAGCAGATCCAGTCGTAAACAACACGCACGGTGAGCCGACTTTGATCGTCCAAGCGGAACAGTACAATAAATTCCTTGGCCAATTGGATGTAACGTTCAATGAAGCAGGTGTGATTACAAATCATGCTGGCACTCTGCATGATGTAACAAAAGCAGCTTCTGATGCCAAAGCTTTGGAAATGCTGAAACCTTATGCGGATGAAATCGACGCCATCAAAAACCAGTCCACTGGAGCGGTTGCGAAAGTGTTCTTGAACGGCGAACGAGGTGAAGCGGGCGTGCGGAATGCTGAAACCAACCTCGGCAATCTGATCACCGATGGCATGCTGGCGACTGCGAAAACAATCGATCCCGAGACGGCAATCGCTTTGCAAAACGGCGGCGGTATCCGCTCTTCGATCAATGAAGGGGATATTACTGTCGGTGAGGTTTTGACAGTGATGCCTTTTGGCAACGCCTTGGCGATCATGGAATTGACCGGTACTGAATTGAAAGCGGCTCTGGAACACTCTGTGAAAGATTATCCAAAAGAGTCTGGCGGCTTCCTTCATGTAGCAGGCCTTAAGTTTACGTTTGATCCCGGCGCTCCTGCGGGCTCTCGAGTAACGGAGGTCCAAGTTGAAAAGAATGGGAAGTACAAGAAGCTCAAAGAGAAAGACACTTACAAAGTAGCTACAAACACTTTCACTGCCAAAGGCGGAGACGGCTATACGTCATTTGCAGCTGCGTATGAAGATGGACGGGTCAGCGAACCTGGCAACGTCGATTGGGAAATGTTCATCAATTATATCAAAACGTTGGAAGAAGTGAATCCGAAAACGGAGAACCGCATTGTTCCAAAAAACTCCAAATAAAGAAATCACATCAAAGAACCATGAATCGATTCCATCTCGGAAAAATCTCAGCAGAGAAGAAAAAAACAGCAGCCGGCCCCTTTTAAAGAGGCCAGCTGCTGTTTTGTTTTTAACGGATAACGCCGTGTGGCAAAATGGCGTGTACGCCTTTCACGCCGTTGACAACTTGGGTGACGTGAAGGTCGACTGCAGCACTGGAAAGTGCCATAGCCTCGGTTTTTGAGATGCCATAAAGAGATTGCATGAATTGTACCATTTCATCAAGCGCTACGGCAGCCGCTTCGTTCAAATCTTCGCTGAAGCCGAAGGTGATCCATCCGGCAGCTGTATTGGCGCGAGGCATGGTCAGAGACATATTTTCATGGACAGTCAGCGTCAGATCCACAAACTCCATCGGACATTCAATAGCGGTGCCGGAACTTTCGCCGTCGCCTTGCAATGCGTGGCCATCGCCTAAGGAAAACATTGCACCTTCTACAGAGATGGGAAGAAACAAGCTGCTTCCTTTTGTCAGTTCCTTGCAATCGATATTCCCGCCGCAATAGCGAGGCGGCGCTGTCCGGTGGGTGCCAGGTTCAGCGGGAGCGACCCCCATAAGCCCAAGAAAAGGGGACAAACCGACCCGGAATTCTTTGCTGCCGATTTCGCAGCTTCCGGTCAAAGTTTCAGTATTCAATTTCCAATCCACTTCTAGGCGTTCGCTGTTGGCCAACCCTAATTTTTGGTTTTGCCAGCTTGGCACTCCTCCTGCCCAGTTCCGGCCATACCACCCTGGAATAACGTCGTTCGTCCGGATTTCCAGCACCATTCCAGGTTTGGCGCCTTCGATGGCGATAGGGCCAACAATCGGATGGCCAAGCTGTTCTTCCCGTTCCCGGGAAGTGAAAAAAGTGCGTTCTTGTCCTTCTTTTTCAGAATAGCCCCATTGGATGTCGGGCGTTTTCAATTGGATCGAATCTCCGGAAGCGATGGTCAATATCGGTTTGTAGTCTTTGTTGAATGATGAGTGCAAATTCTCTGAAGCCAAATCAATTTTATGTATCATGCTGTTCTCCTTTCAATATCCTGCTTTATACTCTTTCGCTATAAAAAATGAAAATTCCTTCATTCTATTTGAAATGGCAAAATTAAGCTATAATGAAACAGGTGCCATATTTTATTAATTCTGAAAAATGAAGAGGGGGATATTATGATTCAATTTCCAAAACCGACAGTAGAACAATTTTTTCGTACATACGCCATAACTGACTTTTCGGTCCGCGATGATGAGAAGCAGCTGATTTTCAGTTCCAATCTGAATGGCAAGGTGAATCTTTGGGCAATGGACTTGCCGAATCTTTACCCTTACTTGTTCGCGCACCGGGACGAATCCACGAATTTTATAAAGTTCGATCCGCAAAACCGGTATGTGTTGGCCGGTTTCGACAGGGATGGAGATGAAAATCATCAGATATATGCGCTGTCGAGTGGCGGCGGCCTTCCGTTTCCGCTCATCACCGGGAATCCGCAGGAAAAATATTATTTCGCGCATTTGAGTGAAGACGGCGAACGCTTGTATTACCTGACATCCGAAGGGAACCCGTCGTTTTTGAATACCCGCATGCGCAATTTGAAAGACCAGTCAGACACGTTATTGAACGAAGGAGAGAAGACCACAACTTATTTGGAAGCTGTCTCTCAGGATGAACGAGCGTTTGTCTATACGCAATCATTTGCAAATACGTATGTTTTAGGTTTTGTTAAAGTCGGCGAGGAAACCCACTCCTTGACGCCGGACCCTGAAAAAGTTCACGTTGTCTTTGATTCCGTTTTTACCGATGAACAAACGATTTATTTTCTCACGGATTACGGCAGTGATTTTGTCTATTTGGCCCGTTTCGATTTAGAAGACAAATCGTTCTCAAAAGTCTTGATGATTGAAAATGAAAGCATTCAGATGATGAAGTGGAACAAAGAACAAAACATGTTCTATTTTTACACCCAAAAAGGGGTGATAGACATTTTATACCGATTCGCCCCTGAGTCAGAAAAATTAGAGCAAATTCCCACTCCTGTCGACATTATCAATAAATTTATCGTTTCAAAAGCCGGCAACCTGTACTTGCTTGGCACCAGCGCCACAAAACCGCCTAATATTTTTCAATGGCTTGAGGATTCCGACTGGAAATCATTGACGGACAACCGGGTTCTTGGATTGTCCGAAGACGATTTGGCCGATCCGGAAGAAGTGAACTTCACATCTTTCGACGGGTTGGAGATTGAGGCGCTGCTGTTTAGACCGAAGCCGGAAAATGACAACGGCCATGCAATTTTCTGGCCGCACGGCGGTCCCCAGCATGCCGAACGAAAACAATTCCGCTCCATGTTCCAGTGCTTTTTGAACCGCGGCTATACTATATTCGCGCCGAACTTCCGTGGAAGCACGGGCTATGGTTCAAGTTTTGTAAAGCTTGTGGAACAGGATTGGGGAGAGGGGCCGCGGCTTGATTGCCTGGCCGCCATCAACTGGCTGTTTGACAATAAGCTGGCGGACCGGGATAAACTGTTTTTGATCGGCGGCAGCTACGGCGGGTATATGGCGTTGCTTCTTCATGGGCGCCATCCGGAATATTTCAAAGCCGTCGTTGATATCTTTGGCGTTTCAAATTTGTTCACGTTTGTTGAATCGGTGCCAGCGCATTGGAAACCGATCATGGAGCGCTGGCTGGGTGATCCTGTGCGGGACAAAGAGAGGTTTATAAAAGATTCCCCGGTCACTTATCTGGATGGCATGGAAAAACCGATGCTCGTTATCCAAGGGGCAAAAGATCCGCGTGTGGTAAAAGAAGAATCCGACCAAATCGTTGCCAAACTGCAAGAAAAAGGCCGGGAAGTGGAATACTTGGTATTAGAGGATGAAGGCCACGGGTTCTCGAAAAAAGAAAATGAAATAAAAGTCTATAGTGCGATGCTGGAGTTTTTGGAAAAGCATCACGGTTAAAAGGCTGAAAAAAGCGAGGGAAGATGTTTTTTCTCTCGCTTTTTCATATCCTTTCATTTCTTGCCGAAAAACGGATAAGTGAAGGCCATGTCGCCATAACAGCTTCTATGTGAATTCGCAGAAATTACTTATTGCGACTTCTTCTCGGCAGGCCATTGCCGTGCGTTCGCTTCGATGATGCCGAGCAGCTTCTGTCGGCGGCCTTTCAATCCGCCCACTGCCAGGGCAAACTTCTCATTGGAAACAACCGGCAAACCGGCTTTTCTTAGACTTTCAAGTTCCAAAGCGGAAGGCGGATTCTTTGACGGAGAAACATAAGTCGGATTGATAGTATCCAAAAAGCTGTCGATACTTGAACGTGATTCTTTCAAGAGCAGCTTGTTCGGCTGGAAGCCCTCAGGAATTCCATGCTGGAAAATGGTCAATGCTTCGTCAAAAATGACGAATGCGACTGATAATGCCTCTTTGGCATTGCTGGTTTGGTAATAATGCAGAATTGGATAAGCCTTATGCTGGGCACAAAGTGTGCTGATTTGTGTGGCATAAGTGTTTAAAACCAAATTGATATCATGAAAATCGGTCCCGTTCCATGCATTCTTCACGATTTCCCCTCCGTTGCCGCCAATGCCAGTCACGCTCTCCGCAAACGACCGCTTCAAAGTCACGGCATTCAACACGGAAAGCAAATATGTGACAGCTAATGTGATAAACAACATTCCGGAGCCTGTGGCAAGCACTGTAGCGGTTTGCCAGATGGCGTTGGTCGGTTTGAAATCGCCATTCCCAAGCGTGAATACCAAATAACCTGTGTAATATAATTTGTCCGACCAATTGGCATATTCATTGTTTTGTGATCCTGCCAAAGAATTTGGATCGCTCAGGAAAATAAGGGTCCACCCTAACCAGAGGAAGAAAATCCATGATAATAGGGTCAGCGATAAAATGAGCGGACCTGAAAAACTGAGCATTTGCGGCCGGTCACCACTAATCTTTCTCAATGATTTCCATAGCGCGTTCGCCAATCTTCTGGTGAGCGGCCCCGCTCCGCCGTCCACCCAGAGCGCTGTCCAAAAAAAGTCCAAAGTTCCAACAATCAATAACAAAATACCAAGTGTTAAAAGAATTAAATCCATATTTCCTCCTTTCGGAACTATGCTTGCTAATGAATTTTTCGGGTTATCCAAAAAACTTTGTTGTAGGTTGAATTCAATTCCATTGGGCATAAGAAGGGAACAGTACAGTCAGTTATAAACATTTTCACATAGAGCAGCCAGGTTGAATTGGTCGCGCTTTTTTCAAGCAATTGCTAAGATTTTTTTGGCCGGATGGAGATGTACCCAAGAGGCTGAAGGGGGCTGACTCGAAATCAGCTAGGGCGTGCAAGCGCCGCGGGGGTTCGAATCCTCTCATCTCCGTATGTTTTCATAAAAAGCTGAGTTCTTTTTCGGAATTCCCCTTTTTTTATTTGTTTTCTTCTATCAAATCAAGTTTTCGGCTAGCTTCTCTTGTTGTTCTGTGCATTTTTCCTTTCCCTTTATGAGAATAGGCCGTAAAAGGCTGCTGATAAAATGAAAAACCGTCTCAAGCCATTTGCTTGAGAAGGCCTTGATATGAATCGTTATTGGAGGCGTGATGCCTTCAAATCATTACATTTTACAAAGCGATGATGAATGATGAAGCAAGGTTTTTTCGGGTATACAGATTTTATCAAGGACTCGATAAAATCTGTATACCCGAACTGCGGATAAGATAACGGAATCTAAAAAAAGGGAAGTGAACCACAGGACTGAAGAAGGTCTTTGGAATGGTGCCGGTTTCTTTTCTCCATAGTCCAAAAATGCATCCGAATCGCTAGGAGAAGCAAAAATATGTTAAAATAAATAGTGAAGCATCAGGAAAGGGATGGAGCGGATTGAAAAAGAAAATTCGGCCTGGCGCCCTTTTTAAGGAAGCGTCATTTTCAACTTTTCACAAAGACCAAAAAAGGTTTCATATAAAGAACATTGTCATTTTAGGAGATTCTGTCGCCTATGGATACGGCACAAAAGGCGGCATTTCAAAATACCTGAAAGAAGCGTTTTCTGGATGCACAGTCACCAATCTAGGCATTAATGGCCTTACGAGCAACGGACTGGTGGAGCGGCTGCGTTCAGGCATTTGGGATCGTTATTTAACCTCAGCTGACATGGTTTTATTGAATATCGGAGGCAATGATTTGCTCCGCGGTTTCCGCAGCAGTGGAGCAAAAGGGCTGATCCGGCAGTTTTCACAGCTCAAGCGTACCTACCGGAAAAATCTGCTGGAAACTTATCAGTATATCCGAAGCTTGAATGACGATGTATTGATCGTCCAAAACAACCTTTACAATTCCATGAAAAAAGAGTTTCAATACTTCGGCTTTACCAACTTGCTGTTTCGTTTATGGAATACGGCGATCGGGGAAGAAGGGGTCATTATTTCCAGAACAGATGTCATGGGCAAGAATCCATCCATTTGGCTTGATTCCATCCATCCCAACGAGGAAGGCTATAAGCTGATGCATGAATTGCTTATGAAAACATTGAAAACTACTGGCATTGATATCCATCCGCGAGAAACGGCTAAAGGACCTTCAAGCAATTGAAAGAGCGGCGCGACACTGCGCCGCTCTTTTTTTGATGCCTTTGGTTAAAAGGTTTTTCACAGGATTTCGCATAAAAAGAGAAGAGAATGGGTATTGAAGACCAACAGTAAAAACTTTTTACTTGTTGAAAACTGATACATAGAGCGGAGGACGAGGGATATGGATAATATGGTGACAATGGTCAAGATGAATCGGGGAATCGCAACTTCTTTATCTGCAATTGGCATTGCACAGGCTTTGAAAATTGTGACCCACAAAAAATTAACAGGAGTATGGGACTGGAAGCAGGCTTTTACAACAGGCGGCATGCCAAGTTCCCACTCAGCCGGAGTATCCGCGTTGGCTTCTTATGTGGCCGCCAACAAAGGGGCCAGGCACACGGAAACGGCATTGGCGGTAGTATTTGGTACGATTGTTATGTATGATGCGCAAGGAATCCGCCGTCACACGGGGGAAATTGCCCAGCTGGTAAATGATTTGGAAGATAGTTTTGTTTCCATATCAGGAGATTTTCCAAGCATGACTTTTGTGAAACGCGAGAAAGAACTTAAAGAACTTTTAGGCCATCAGCCGATAGAAGTTCTGGGAGGTGCGATTTTTGGCATTGCGCTTGGTCTTATCTCTGCTAAAATCGAGAACGATGAAAGAAGAGACAGGAAGCGCAAACAAAAACGCCTGACAGCAGGCGCCCGTTCATTGTAAAAAATTTCTTTTCACCAAAGGCCGCTGCACCGCAGCGGCTTTTAGTCCGGAAAAATTTAGTTGGAATATTTAGAAGAAAAAGGACAATTTCGAAATTTAATGGTAAAATGGGTAGAGACATGGCTGATACTGGCCATACAACCTGCCTGGGGAGCTGATATCAATCCAATATTCTCATTATATTAAACTGAATTGAAAGCGTTTACTAATTTAAGAATGGAGTAGAGAGAATGGTAACTTTTTTTTGTGGCAATAGCACTATTAATTGTTTCATATTTTACATACGGCAAGTTTATTGAAAAAATGTTTGATCCAGCAGAGTCCCGTAAAACACCTGCATACGCAAATGCCGATGGCGTGGATTTTGTACCTATGCACAAGCAGAAAAACGCGCTTATTCAACTTTTGAATATCGCTGGAACCGGTCCGATCTTCGGTCCGATTATGGGAGCGCTTTACGGGCCTGTCGCCTTTTTATGGATTGTTCTTGGATCTATTTTCGCTGGAGCAGTGCATGATTACCTGACTGGGATGATTTCGATCCGGAACAAAGGAGCTCATATTCCGGAATTGGCAGGCAAGTTTCTCGGCCAAGCTTCTCGGCATATTGTGAATTTCTTCGCCTTGCTGCTGCTTCTTTTGGTCGGCACTGTGTTTGTTACAACGCCCGCTTCCTTATTGGCTCTCCTGATGGATGGGAAAGTAGCTGTAGGCATTATCATCACAGCTATATTCATCTACTATTTCTTGTCTACCATTTTGCCGATCGACAAAATTATCGGCCGGTTGTATCCATATTTTGGAGCAATCTTATTGGTCGGTACCGCAGGAGTCGGAATTGCGCTATTGATGTCGGATTACCGCATTCCTGAACTTTCCCTTACGAATATGCATCCGGCGGCCCTGCCGATCTTCCCGATGCTGTTTTTCACAATTACCTGTGGAGCGTTATCCGGTTTCCACGCTACACAATCGCCGATCATTTCAAGGACGGTTGAAAAAGAATCGCAAGGCCGCTATATCTTTTATGGAATGATGATTGCAGAAGGGGTTATCGCCATGATCTGGGCGGCGGCTGCCATGAGCATTTTTGACGGCCAAACTTTGAGCGGCATCATCAATTCCGGTACGCCTTCAGCGGTCGTCAATGAAGTATCCATGACATTGCTTGGAGCAGTCGGCGGAACAATCGCTGTGCTAGGAGCCATCGTGCTTCCGATCACATCGGGCGATACGGCTTTCCGTGCGGCGCGGTCCATCATCGCAGATTATATTAAGGTAGATCAGCAAAAACTGATGAAACGCTTGATGATCGCGGTTCCGTTGTTCGTCCTGTCGGCTTTGCTGACGCAAATCGACTTTAACTTGCTGTGGAGATATTTTTCTTGGGCCAACCAAGCTACTGCGGCCATCGCTTTATGGATTGCGGCAATGTACCTGTACATCCAAGGGAAAAATTATTTAGTGGCGATGGCGCCTGCGCTGTTCATCACATATATGGTTTTTGTCTACATCCTGAATCAAAAAATCGGCTTTAGCATGGACTTGAATACTTCGTTCATCATCGGATTAGGCTTGACCGCTATTGTTGTCGCGATGTTCTACATCAAAGCGAAGAAAAACAGGGACGACGAGGTCGAAACTTCTGTCGCAGTTGAATAAGAAAGCGGACTCAAATGAGTCCGCTTTCTTTTTGATTTCGGGTATTATTTCAGTAGAAGGGAACATGGAGGTGATGGTGAATGGGAAAGTTGTTTCCGCACATTTACGACAGGGCGATGGCACCGCTTGAACACAAGCGTTTCAAGAAAATCCGTGCTGCTTTAATCAGCAATGCGACAGGCAAAGTTTTGGAAATCGGTTCAGGTACCGGCGCTAACTTCCCGCATTACCGGTTTGTCGACCAAGTTGATGCGATAGAACCTGACCCTGTGATGATGAGACAATCCGAAAAGCGCCAAAAGGCTGCGAAAGTTCCAATCCAGACGTATTTGGCGAAAGCTGAGAAGTTGCCTTTTGAAGATGGAACTTTCGATTCGGTTGTCGGAACTCTGGTTTTTTGCACGATTCCAGAGCCGAAGAAAGCATTGCAGGAAATACGGCGGGTAAGCAAATCCGGCGGGAAATTATTGCTTTTTGAACATGTGCGCTTGGAACATAAGTCCTTAGGAAAAGCTCAGGACCTGTTTACGCCTATTTGGAAAAACATGTGCGACGGCTGCCATTTGAATCGGGAGACGCTCCAGCTTCTCGAACAGTCCGGCATCGAGATAAAAAAAGTTGAAAAACATTTTAACGGCCTTTTTTTAACGATCGAATGCAGCTTATGAATTTTCCATGACTTGAAATTTCACTGATTGAATTTAAGTGAAGAAGTTTTGACATTCACCGGCAAATAGAGTACATTATCATATGGACGAACATTAAAGGTTTAAAACAGGTTTATTATTCGTATTTAGGGGTGTTAATTATGGAAAATGTGTTTGATTACGAAGATATTCAGTTAGTTCCTGCAAAGGCAGTGGTAAATAGCCGGTCAGAATGCGATACTTCCGTGGAATTTGGTGGACGCACTTTCAAGTTGCCTGTCGTGCCGGCAAATATGCAGACGATTGTAGACGAGAAGATAGCAACATTTTTAGCGGAAAACAATTATTTCTATATCATGCACCGTTTCGAACCGGAAAAGCGTTTGGCATTCGCAAAAGAAATGCAAGAACGCGGCCTTTACGCTTCAATCAGTGTCGGGGTAAAACCGGAAGAGTATGACTTTGTACAGGAACTTGTAGATGCTGGCATTACGCCGGAGTATATTACCATCGATGTGGCTCATGGCCATTCGAATTCCGTTATAGACATGATTAAACATATCAAAAAACTTTTGCCAGGCAGTTTTGTGATTGCCGGAAACGTCGGTACGCCGGAAGCTGTACGCGAACTGGAAAATGCAGGAGCGGATGCGACCAAGGTGGGCATTGGCCCAGGGAAAGTTTGCATCACAAAAATTAAAACAGGCTTTGGTACAGGAGGCTGGCAATTGGCCGCGCTTCGCTGGTGCGCAAAAGCTGCAAGCAAACCGATCATCGCGGATGGGGGTATCCGGACGCATGGCGATATCGCGAAATCTGTCCGTTTCGGCGCTTCAATGGTGATGATCGGATCACTTTTTGCCGGGCATGAAGAATCGCCGGGGCAAACAGTGGAGCAAGACGGCAAGCTGTTGAAGGAATATTTCGGTTCTGCTTCCGAGTTCCAAAAAGGCGAAAAGAAAAATGTGGAAGGCAAGAAAATGTACGTGGAATTCAAAGGGTCGATGAAAGATACTCTGGTTGAGATGGAGCAGGATCTGCAGTCGGCTATTTCCTATGCTGGCGGCGACAAATTAATGGCTATTCGCAATGTGGATTACGTAGTCGTTAAAAACTCGATATTCAATGGTGATAAAGTATACTAAACAAATTTGCGAATCTAAAAAAAGGGCAGCCGCCGGACCGGCTGCCCTTTTTTTCTAGCCGGATCATTAAAATTATTAGAATAATGGGTTGATTCAGCTTCTTAATCTGATATAATATGGAAAAACAAAAAAGCTTTGATGAGGAAAAGTAGATTGCAAGCATTTTCTATAGAGAGCTTCGGCAGCTGAAAAGAAGCGGAAATGCACAATTGAACAATGGCCTCGGAGCTTCGCGCTGAACACTTTGCCAAAAGGAGCCAGTAGGACGCGGCGAGGATGGGCCCTTGTTATCAAAGCCACAGTATGGAGAATCTCTGTACTTCATGAGGCTGCCTGTGTGAACGGGAAGCAAAGTAAAGTGGAACCGCGGATGAACCCCGCCTTTATCGTATACCGATAAAGGCGGGGTTTTTATACTTTAAAGAAGGAGTGAGGGAGATGAATGTATTGATTGGAGGAGCGTGGCCTTATGCGAACGGTCCGATGCATCTTGGGCATATCGCAGCTTTGCTGCCAGGCGATATTTTGGCGAGGTACTACCGGTTGAAAGGAGAAGGTGTATTGTATGTATCAGGCAGCGACTGCAATGGAACCCCTATCTCCATAAGAGCCGGTCAGGAAGGGGTGCCGGTCAAGGCGATCGCTGACCGCTATCACGCTGAGTTCCAAAAGAACTTTGAAGATCTCGGCTTTTCGTATGATTTATACACGCGGACAGATGGCGTTTTCCATCATGAGATCGTCCAAAAAGTTTTTCTTGATTTGAAGGACAACGGCTATATATATAAGAAGGAAATCGACCAAACTTACTGTGAGTATGACAAGCAGTTTCTGCCCGACCGTTTTGTTGAGGGGATATGCCCTGTTTGCGGCGCCCAGTCCCGGGGCGACCAGTGCGACAACTGTTCGACCATTCTGGATGCATTGGAATTATTGGACCCGAAATGCAAGATTTGCGGCTCTCCGCCGACGGTCAAGAAAAGCGAACATTTTTATTTTAGACTCAGTTCTTTTCAGAAGGAGCTTGAGGCGTATGTGGAAAATGCAAAGAACGACAACAGATGGCGTGAAAATGCGATCAACCTGACCCAAAGATATTTGAATGAGGGACTGCTGGACCGGGCAGTGTCACGTGATTTGCCGAACGGAGTCAGTTTGCCGATAGAAGGATATGAAGACAAGAAAATATATGTATGGATTGAGGCGGTTTCCGGTTATTATTCCGCCAGCAAGGAATGGGCGGCACTCCAAAACAAAGACGATGGAGCATTTTGGGAGAAAGACACAAGGGCATATTATGTCCACGGCAAAGATAATATCCCGTTCCATACGATTATATGGCCGGCGATATTAAAAGGGGTCGGCATACCTGGTTTGCCGACCCATATTGTCTCCAACGAATATTTGACACTCGAGAAAAAGAAACTGTCGACAAGCAAAAATTGGGCAGTGTGGGTGCCGGAACTGCTGGAGCGTTACCATCCGGACTCAATCCGCTATTTTCTCACTGTCAATGCACCGGAAAATCGGGACACCGACTTTTCGTGGCGGGAATTCATCTACAGCCATAATAGCGAACTTCTCGGCGCCTATGGCAATTTCATCAACCGTACTTTAAAGTTTGTCGAGAAAAGCTATGAAGGGGCCATTCCTCAAACTGCGGCAGATCCCGAAATAGAAGAACAGGTTGCCGCTGTTTACAAACAGGCAGGCAGGCATATTGAAAATGGCCATATGAAACAGGCACTGGAAGATATATTCAGCTTTGTCCGTTCCGCCAACAAATATTTTGATGAGAAAGAACCATGGAAAGAACTCAAAAGCAATCCACCGTCGTGTGAAAAAACCATCGCTACATGCGTGATGATCATCAATAACCTGATTCAGCTTCTGCATCCGTTTTTGCCGTTTTCAACCGGGGAGATAAAAACGGCATTAAAAATTGAAGAATTAAAATGGAATTTCATCAGAAATGAAGCAGAAAGAATATCGGACGTTAAACCGCTGTTTGCGCGGTACGATATCAAGAGAATAGACGAAGAACTGGAAAAGCTGATAAGACAAGCAAGATAAAACGATGTCTTGGCTCCGTTGATTTATGCCAAGTGTACAATAGAAACTTGCAGCTCCTATTGTTTGTTCGCCGCAAGATGGTAAAATTGAAAAAGGAAATGTCTTAATTTTCTTTCAAACGAAGATGGCGAAAAATAAAAGAGATATATGGAGTGAGAGCATCAATGGATGTACCAGAAGAAATAAAGTTGATTTCATTTTTCGGATCAAAGCCGGTGAGAAAAGATAAAACGGAATTCTTTCACTATGACACATCAACATTCGCTTTTGAAAATGACAAAGAGCTGTTCGGGATTATTCTCTCCCCTTTCTACGACAAATTCGTATTGACTGTCGAAGATAAGGATACAAAAGAAACTTTGTCTTATCTCGAGCTGCGTTCCGTCCAAAAACTTGAACTGGTGGATAATCCCGATCAGCAAAAAATCCGGCTGTTCCATGGAGAATCTGAAATCTATCAAAATGTATTGGAATTCACTTTCAACCCCCGATTCAAAATGGTGTTTGAAGAACAGTACAGATAGGCGGGAAGCCGATGATAGCGTACACCTACCGGTTGGACACAAGCCTTCCGATGGATGAGGCAGAGACTATTGAATTGCGGTCAGGGAAAATCAAGGTGTTATGGTGCCAGCTCGCCTTTTTGTTCTTTGAAAAAGGAACTTCTGTTACATTCAAATATTGGTCTGGCGATTTGGCAGCAAGAAATGGCTATTCCAGCTTTGGAATAAAAGAAGCCAAGAAACTGGCAAAGAAATACAACCTGACAATTGACTTTGATGGCTTGAGTCTACTGAAAGTGGACTTGAATCCTGAAATGAAGGATTATGTGCTTCATCAAATCCAGAAATGCGAAAATCAGCTTTCGCCGTTTTTCCATTTTGATGTTTTGGATGAAGAAGGCGAATCCATCTGTACAGCCCAAGATTTCGGAACATCGATTTTAGTGGCATTAAACATTTCCGATTTGCGGATATTGGCTGCGGATGGATTTGACTTGAATTTCTTGATCAGTCTTCCTGAACCTTGCTGAGATGAAACTGATGCTTCAAATATGGCTAAAGGAGGATCGGGATGGAGAATTATATTTGCGAAACATGCGGTGTCCAGTACGATCTTGCTTCCCAAGAGCCGGAAGGGTGCTTGATTTGTGACGAGGAACGCCAGTATGTGAACTTGGATGGGCAAAGTTGGACCACTCTGCGGCAGATGGTTGAAACAGGGATTTT
The DNA here is from genome assembly GCF_007859395.1 of Planomicrobium sp. CPCC 101110. GTDB lineage: Bacteria > Bacillota > Bacilli > Bacillales_A > Planococcaceae > Planococcus. The sequence continues at coordinate 209,367 of NZ_VOHD01000006.1, forward strand.
CCATAACGATTTCACCCAAGATGAACCTGGAATTTTCAGTATCCGCACCATCCCGAATTTTGCCATTGGGCAGACAGCTTATTTGATTTTGGAAAATGGTTTCAATATGCTTTGGGATTGCATTACACTGCTGGATTCGCCTACCATCGAAAAAATTAGGGGCCTGGGCGGAATCCACGCGATCGCTTTGTCCCATCCGCATTATTATTCCACTCAAGTAGAATGGGCGGAAGTGTTTGGCGCACCGATCTACATACACGAAGACGACCGGAAATGGATTACCCGGCAAAGTGAGAATATTGTTCTCTGGTCAGGTGAAACACTCCAGGTCCAGGAAGGGTTGGTGCTTCACCGATTGGGCGGCCATTTTAAAGGGGCTGCCGTTTTGCAAAGGAAAAATAGCCATCTCTTCACCGGAGACATTGTCCGGATATCGGCAAATCCCAATTGGGCCGCTTTCATGTATAGCTATCCCAACTTTCTGCCTTTGCCGGCAGCGATTGTCGAAAGGATGGCGGAACAGCTGAAACCGTTGGAATTTGATCGGGTTTATGATGCTTTTCACCGGATTATGAAGGAAAATGCAAACGAACGGATCCAAAGGTCGGCCCTGAGATATATTGCTGCGGTGAATGGCGAATTGTTCAACACATGAAAGCTAGCGGCCGATACATAAAAATATTTTATTGGTTCCTTAAAGGAGATCTCCGCTTTGTAATTCTGGATATATAGTGATTTATCTTCCTAGAAGGGCGGCTTCTGTGGAGGAGTGTCATCTTTTTAGCTTTTTTGCCGAAATTCACCCGAAAATTTAGGTTGGGATGAAACCTGCCGAAATTCCAACCGTAAATAAAGAGATCATCCAGTTATTGCAGAGGACCAGAAGATTATGAACAAAAGGACAAAAGAAAATAAGGGGGATAACGATGTCATTTTTTGATAAGGTTAAGGCAAGTGCAGGAATCGGCAATGCAAAAGTGGACACGCGCATCAATACGCCTAAAGTGAAACAAGGCGGACAAGTAGCAGGAGAAATAGTGATAAAAGGCGGCTCAGTAGAACAGCCCATCAACTCCATTTCAATTTCTATAGAAACATCGGTGCTGGTGGAACAAGATGACCGCAAATACCGGCAAGATTTCCAAATCCAGCATGTAAAGGTGAGCGACGCTTTGACAATCGCGGCAAAAGATGAGAAAGTGCTGCCTTTTTCGTTCGCTTTGTCTTATGAAATCCCAATGACCATTGGCAAAAACGATGTCTGGCTAGACACAGTTTTGGACGTACCGTTTGCACTCGATCCGAAAGATAAAGATTACATCGAAGTGGCCGGAACAGAAGCTGCAGAAAAAGTGCTGGCTGCTATCCGGGAATTGGGGTTCACTTTGAAATCTGCCGCAAACTTGAAAAGCCGCCAGACTAAAAGCGGTTTCGTTCAGGAATTCGAATTTTATCCAGGCCCTGATTTCAAAAAACATTTTACAGAACTTGAACTGATTTTTCTTTCCGACACAACAGGAACTACCGTTTATATTGAGATGGACCATAAAGCGAAAGGGTTAGGGGGCTTGCTCGCGCAAGCATTGGATATGGACGAGTCCCGGCTTTCCGTTCGTTTTGAGAAAAGGGATTCAGCAAGCGTTTCGGAAGTAGCCCGTAAATTACGCGATACGCTTCTTAAAAATGTCCGGTAAGTGTATAGTCTGCCTGAAAGTGGAAGAGACCATGTCTCTTCCATTTTTTTATGGATAGAAGAAGATGCTCTTCAAACTTCGTACAATTTTTATAAAATGAATGGTTTTAATGCTATAATAAATAGAAAATACAGAAAATTAAGGGGGGATAACATGCCTGTTTCCGACAAGATAAAAGCGAGTGCCGGAATTGGAAATGCAAAAGTTGACACGTACATTGAAGAAGTGAAAGTAAGGCAAGGAACTCCCATTTCAGGAGAAGTGTATGTTCTGGGAGGCGAATCGGAACAAACAGTGAAGGGCATTTATCTTTCTGTAATGACCTCTGTATTGACAAAAAAAGCAGGCAAAAAAACGATGGAAGAAGTTGAAGTCCAACGCATCAAAGCCAGTGGAAAATTCACCGTCGCATCAAATGAGGAAAAAACAATTCCTTTTTCCTTCTATTTAACGCCCGAGACGCCAATGACTGTCAAAAGAATCGAAGTTTGGATAAAAACAAAGCTCGACGTAGATTTTCAATGCGATCCGAGAGACAAAAATTACATTCAGGTCGTAGGGACAGAAGCTGCTGAGAAAATTTTGTTTGCCGTCCAACAATTGGATTTTTCAATAAAGAAGGTAACCAATCTGAAAAGCCACCGCACCTCTAGCGGTGTTATCCAAGAATTCGAATTTTATACAGGCAGGAGATTCAAACGGGATTTCGAAGAGCTCGAATTGGTTCTTCTGTCGGACAGTTTGGGAACTGCCGCTTTTTTCAAACTAGCGGTAAATGAAATCGGGAAAAAACATCTTCTTGCCCATTCGTTGGATAAAGCCGAAACAGAACTTGTCCTAAATTACCGTTATGGCGATGTGCCAGCCCACAATGTGGTTGAGAACCATGTATATGATCTGTTGTTAAGGAAAGCCCGTTAGCCAATCGGAACAAAAAGGGGCCATTCGCACGAAAAGATGCGAATGGCCCCTTTTTATGGGTTTTAAAAGCTGGGAGCGTCAGTACGCTGTCCAGCCGCCGTCGACAGCAACCACTTGGCCATTGATGAAACTAGCTTCATCAGAACCGAGAAAAATTGCCAGTTTCGCAATCTCCTCTGGTTGGCCGACGCGCGGATTCAGCGCCATTCCCAAAGATTGCCTTGCGGCACCAACCTGGCTGATGTTGGCCATTGTGCTGCTGATATTCGTAACGACCGCGCCGGGCGCAATGCCATTGCATCGAATGTTTTTATCGGCATACATAAAGGCCGTGTTCTTGGTTAGACCGACAACCGCATGTTTTGAAGCGGTGTAAGCTGCGCCTGCTCGAGCTCCATACAAGCCGCCAGCAGATATGTTGTTGACGATAACGCCATGGCCTTGTTCGAGGAAAATTGGCATGGCCAAACGCATCGAACGCATGACGGCTGTAGTGTTGACGGAAAATACCCGATCCCACCGCTCGTCCGAAACATCTCCTGCCGGTTCCATGCCGTCCATGATTCCGGCGTTGTTGACTAGAATATCCATTGCGCCAAAAGTTGTTTTCGTTTCATCGAACAACCGTTCCAGATCTTCAGTGGATGTGACGTCTGTTTGTACAGCAACGGCTTCAGCCCCATTCGCTTTTATCGCATCGGCAACAGCGGCTGCCCCTTCAAAGTTCATGTCGGAAACGACCACTTTAGCGCCTTCTTTTGCATATCCTTCTGCAATCGCTTTTCCCATTCCTGATGCTGCTCCAGTAATTATTGCCACTTTGCCTTCCAATCTCATAGTTTATACCTCCTAATTTTTATTGAACAGTTGTATAATAAAAAGTATAATCCTTTACAGTAAGCGCTTACAATAAACAAAAAAGCAGGATCTGTTCATTAATCAACAGAACATTAAAAACTGTACATTTTGGAGGGATGTTATTTGAAACTGACTGACTTAAGGATCATAAAAACAAAAGAAGCTCTGCGGGAGGCTTTGCTGGCACTTTTAAACACTAAGGCACTGAATGCAATAACAGTCACCGAAATATGTCAGTTGGCCAAAGTGAACCGTGGAACGTTCTATTCCCATTATGGACAGATCGAGGATTTGTTCGAAGAATATCTGGAAGAAATCATGGAGGATCTAGCGGTTTCTTATAGGGAACCTTACCGGCATGGAAAACCGGTGGATCCGGAAAGTTTGAATCCGGCTACAATCCGGATTTTTCATCATATCGAGAGCTATAAGAAATTTTATCGGATCGTATTATCAAAACAAGTGCCGCTCGCTTATTATTATTTGCTGCATGGGCAAGTGTGCGAATTGATGAAAAAAGATGTGGAAATCCAAACCCGGATAAAAAGCGATTTGGCAATGGTTTGTGCCTATCAGGCAAATGCCATCCTCGGAATGGTCATAGAATGGCATAGACAGGACTTCACAAAAAGCGCTGTCGAAATGAATCAGCTTTTGGTCCATATCCTGAATCGCGAATTCAATTGATGATTCTGGCAGCAGCAAACGCCCAAAGAGAGGCAGTTGGTTTAAAGGGAAGGGGTTGGAGGTAAATTCAGGGGATAAAGAGAATTTTTCCGGACGGAAAATATCTCTGGCATCTATCGGAAAAGGAGGAATTTCCATGTTCGACCGTACCGCTGGCAGTTATGCCATGGATCTTTTGAAAGAATGGAATATCGACCACATCTATGGAATGCCGGGAGATTCAATCAATGAGTTTATGGAGGAGCTGCGGAAAGAGCAATCCATCCGTTTTATCCAGATTCGGCATGAAGAGACAGGAGCACTTGCCGCATCCGCCTATTCTAAGCTTACCGGGAAAATCGGCGTATGCCTATCAATTGCAGGGCCGGGAGCAGTCCATTTGCTGAACGGGCTGTATGATGCGCAAAAAGATAAAACGCCGGTTTTGGCGTTGGTGGGACAAGTGGAAAGCACGAAAGTCGGGACCGATAACTTCCAGGAATTGAAGCTAGAAGCGATGTTTGAAGATGTTGCGGTCTACAACCGGCGCGTCCAGTCGGCGGAACAGCTTCCGGACATGTTAAACCAAGCGATCCGGACAGCGTACGCGGAAAAAGGGCCGGCGGTGCTGATTGTTCCGGATGACCTGTTCTCAGTGAAAATAAAACGGGATGAACCGCGAACCTCCGCAATCTTCGCCGCTCCTAAAATCCGGCCTGCCGAAGAGGATGTAGCGGAAGCGGCCAAATTGGTCAATGCGTCAAAGAAGCCGGTCATCCTTGCGGGAAAAGGGGCCCAAGGAGCCGTTGCGGAAGTGCTGGCATTTGCAGAAAAGATCAAGGCGCCATTGATCGCATCCTTTCCCTCGAAAGGCATTATACCGGATGATCATCCGCAAAACCTTGGGCATTTAGGACAGTTGGGAACCAAACCGGCAGCGGATGCGATGAAAGAAGCGGACCTTGTCATATTGGCCGGTACAGCCTACCCATATCGCCAATTTCTTCCAAAGGACGCTCCCGCGATTCAAATCGACAGGGATCCGAAAGCGATCGGTAAATATTATCCGGCAGCAATTGGCATTGCCAGTGAGTTGAAGCCGGCGCTTTCTGGACTTATTTCGAAAACGGAGCCGAAAGAACCGGATTTCTTAAGAAAATACATGGAAAAGCGGTCGGCTTGGCATAAGGAAATGCAAGCCGATATGGAAAAGGGAACGGAAATTTTGCAGCCGCAGCATGTATTGGCCGAAGTTCAGAAAATTCTTGAACCGGACGCTGCTGTTTCGCTTGATGTAGGCAGTGTGACGATATGGACAGCACGCTATTTGAAACTTTCCAAACAAAAATTCGTCTTGTCCGCTTGGCTTGCGACCATGGGATGCGGGTTGCCTGGAGCGATTGCGGCAAAAATTGCCTATCCGGATAAACAGGTTGTCGCGCTGACCGGCGACGGCGGTTTTTCAATGGGCATGCAGGATTTCGCAACAGCTGTCAAGTACGAGCTGCCGATGACCATTGTCATTTTCAACAACCAGAAAATCCAGCTGATTGAACATGAACAAAAAGAAAAAGGCAACACGCCTACAAATGTTGAAATTGCCAATATCGACTATGCGGCATTTGCCGTCGCTTGCGGCGGCGAGGGCTATACTTGCAAAAATCGGGCCGAATTGAATTCGGCTTTGGCAAAAGCGAAACAAAGCGGGAAGCCTGTTATCATTGATGCATATGTGGAAGATATCTCCCCGATAGATTGAACGAAAGAAAGCGAGGCGAAGCTCATTGAGCAAACAAACTATGAAAGCGCTCGGGTTCTATAAGCCGGGTCCAAAATCAGAACCGCCGAAATTCGAATATATCGACGTGGCGCGTCCGACGGCCACAGGGAAGAAATTGCTTGTGGAAGTGCGGGCCGTATCGGTGAATCCTACCGATTTCAGAACACGCGATGCGAAAGATGAAAACGATGATTCTTTGACAATTGTTGGCCGCGATGTTTCTGGGGTGGTCTTGGAGGCAGGCGAAGAATGCACATTGTTCAAAGCGGGTGATGAAGTGTACTATGCCGGGACTACGATTGCACCGGGCGGGCATAGCGAAGCCCATCTCGTTGATGAGCGGCTGGTCGGCAAGAAACCGAAAAGTCTGGACTTTGCTGAAGCCGCAGCGCTGCCGCTCACCAGCATTACGGCGTTGGAAGCGTATTTCGACCGATTGGGCATTTCCCGCAGTGTAGAAGGAAATGCCGGAAAAAGCATTTTGATCATCGGAGCTGCTGGGGGCGTAGGATCGATCGCGACCCAGATTGCCAAGCATGTGGGATTGACCGTGATTGGAACAGCATCACGGCCTGAAACAAAAGAATGGGCGATGCAGCATGGAGCCGATTACACGATCAATCACCTGGAACCGTTCGAGTCGCAGCTTGAAGCGCTTGGATTAGGCGGCGTCCACTATATTTTTTGCCTGACCAATGTCGATGACCACATGTCCAATATGGCAAAAGTGATCTTGCCGCAAGGAAGGATCTGCTCGATTTTGCCTGCACAGAAGCCGCTGGATATCGCGCTTTTTTCAAAAAGTGTAACATTTGCTTATGAATTGATGTACACCCGTTCAATGTTCCATACGGAAGATATGGCCGCACAGCATGAGCTGCTGGATGAACTGGCGGATTGGGTTGACGCCGGCAAGATCAAAACCACCATGACCGAGCGTATGTCGCCGATCAATTCATCAAATTTAGAGCAAGCATATGGCAAGCTGATGTCTGGCCGGACCATAGGCAAGATTGTGCTGGAAGGCCCGATCGAACCATAGAAAAAATTGCACAAGCAATGCTTCCTGTGGAACAACCAGGGAAAGCATTGCTTGTTTTTTTGTCTTCTTGATATAGTTAGGAAGAGACTGGATGGGTTGAAAAAAAGCTGAAGGCCCAAATATATGGAATAGAAGGTGTTTGTTTGCTGAACCAAAAGAGGATCCGCGATTATGGCGTAGCGATCGGCAGTTTGGAGCCAGGGCCGCTGAACGCCATTACCGATGTAGCCGGAGTGGCTGTCGGCCACGCAACGTTAAGCGACGGAAATATACAAACCGGTGTTACCGCCATCCTGCCCCATCCCGGAAATGTTTTCAAAGAAAAATTAGTTGCCTCAAGCCATGTGATCAATGGCTTCGGAAAAACGATGGGCACCGTTCAATTGGAGGAACTTGGGACGCTCGAAACGCCGATTTTGCTGACAAATACATTGAGCATAGCGTCCGCGGCTGACACGCTGATTGATTATATGCTCGAGAAAAATCCGGAGATAGGCGTTACTACAGGCACGGTCAATCCGGTTGTCGGGGAATGCAACGACATGTTCTTGAACGATATACGCGCAAAATCAGTAAAAGCGGAACATGTTCTGCAGGCGCTTGAATCTGCATCTTCAGAATTCAAAGAAGGGGCAGTAGGGGCGGGAAGAGGGATGCTTTGTTATTCACTGAAAGGCGGCATCGGGTCCGCTTCCAGGCGGATGGAAATGGATGATGGAACTTATACTATGGGAGTGCTGGTGCTGTCGAATTTCGGGATGCTGAGTGATTTGCGCATAAACGGCCAAGCGGTCGGGCAGAAACTGAAAGAAAAGATTTTACAAGAGGAAGAAGAAAAAGATAAGGGCTCGGTTATGGTAATAGTATCTACGGATCTTCCTGTATCAGACAGGCAATTGAACCGGATTCTTAAACGGGCGGTGGCAGGCTTGTCGCGGACAGGTTCCATCATTGCTCACGGCAGCGGGGAAATCGTTATCGGATTTTCCACCTCGGCCAGAATTCCGCATCAAAAACCGGCAGGGCGTCTGAGCATGCCGCGCCTTCATGAGGAGGAATTGGATTTGGCGTTCCGTGCTGTCGGGGAAGCAGCAGAAGAAGCTGTCCTGAATAGTCTTGTGACAGCGGAAGCGGTGGTCGGGCGTGGAGGCAACGAACGCCCGGCTTTCAAGGATTTGATAGAGAAATACAGCATAGCTTTGCAGTGACGGTTTTCAGGAAGCCTTTGGGAGAGGGGAACGTTTCATTTGCATTTGACACAGGGGCAGCCCGAAAAATACCGAAACGCAAGCTGGAGCTTCAAAGGAAGAATGGAGCGAAGCGGCATATCTCGATTCTCCTGAGCATCACTCGCTAAAATTCCCCTAAGAAAAAGCAAAAGGAAAAACCCGTTCTTCCGCAGAAGATGAACGGGCATTTTTCAAACGATAAATTGGGTGAACCATGCGATGTAGTTTGCGCCGGGCAAAAAGAAAAGCTGCGCGAGTAAGGTCCCGCATAAACGGGAGGCGACCATTATCAAAGCCATGCTTTTCAGACCCAGGTAATTGCCGCGCTGATTGAGCACGTCATCCGCCATTACAGAAATTTTAGGGTCAACGAATACGATAAGCAAAATGGTCGCCAAGCCGTTGATCAATCCTGAAGCCATAATGGCAGTCGCCGCTCTTTCAGGTACAAGGATAGCGGCATACAGCGCAGCCAAAACGCCGATTGTGTAAATGGCGGTGATGATCATATTGATAAGGAACAATTTTACCGGCATGTCTTTAAAAGAGATGTTTTTTAAATACGACAGCTTAGGGATCCGGATATGGGTGAAGCCACGCTTTATGTATTCCATCGTCATTCCTTTTTTGGCCAAACGGGGTAAGGAGCCCCGTTCCATGGACAAGTGGATGATGGCTCTTGAGAAAAGCGAGATGAATGTCGGCAAGAGCAGAATGCCTAATATCGTACCGAGCGTTGAAGAGCCGATAATGATTCGGTACTGGCTCTCGACAAATGCCAGCGCATTGTTTTGCGGAGCCGAGTCGACTAAACTTCCCGTAAATGGCTGCTGCATCATATTTGCAAGCCTGGAAACCATGACCATGACATTGAACAGGGATAATGCGGAAGCAAGCAGCCTTACCCTGGCCCCTGACAACCGGACAGCGTAAGCAAGCGTTTCAATCGAGTGGATGACCAAGACGAACAATGCAATCATCAACAGTTTTTCAGTAAACAATTCCACATTAACAACCTTCTTTGGTTTTCTTCTTATACGGCTTCCGAACTCAAGGCGATAAGAGATAGGCGGGCTTTGGAACAGCTGTCAATCAAAAACGGCTTCTTTATGAGGGTCCCGCAAAAAATCAAAAAGCAAGGAAATTTGGGATTCCGTATTGCGGGCCAGCGACAATTCCGGCAAGCTGTGTTCATTGAAAAATCGGACGCCGGTAGTTTCAAGGCCATTTTCCGCTTGGCCGCCGGCAATGCTGCATTGAATAAAGACTTTATAATAATGATAAGGTTGCGGTGGATGGCCGTGTTTTCTTAAATCAAGCAACGCGAGAAGTTTGACAGGAACTGCATCAAAACCTGATTCTTCCTTGATTTCCTTGACGATATTTTCAGCCGGGGACAGACCGATATCGCAAAAACCGCCTGGCAGCGCCCATTTGCCGTCAATGATTTCTTTTACCATAAGAATTTTTCCATCTTGGAAGACAGCGGCGCGAATATCGACTTTTGGCGTTTGGTAACCGGTTTCGCCGGCAAATAAATTTTCAAGTATCTCCATTTCAAGACCGGTATGTTCTTTCATGATTTCAATGCTGATCGTTCTTAGCTCTTCATAGCGTTCAATATCATAGCCGTTGTTTGAATATGCCAGCCCCGCTTGGGACAAGGACTGGATTCGCTGAGCCCATTCCAGCCATTTAACGCTCAAAAGAAACACCCCTTTTCCGCAGCGAATAATTCCTGCAATTTTTTTGAAAACACACCTGAAAATCATCCCTGGTCAGATGGCGATGGATCCTAATCATAAAAGTCCCCCTTCTTATAACAAGTCTTATAAAAAAATATGTTTAAATCTTTAGATATATTCTATAGTATAAATAATAGGATAATATCACCAAAATGAAAAACATCACAAAATACCTAGCAATAAGCTTGGCTTTTGCAAAAGAAATGCGGTATATGGATTATGGATCAGAACTGCGCGAAAAGGTCGGGCACCGGACCTTGATTCTACCAGGCGCGGCAACCATTGTATTGAACAAGCAAACTCGAATAAGGCTGCAGCACCGCAATGCTGGAGGATGGGGGTTGCCGGATGGATTAATAGAAGAATGCAAAGTTTGTTTGGGTGCTTATTGGTCTTTATAATAATTACGCTAAGCTTTCATTTAGCAGAATGTGAAGGGGATAACATTGATCAAAAACAAGGGACTGCTTGCTCGATACATAGATGACTTTTCCTGGGCCGATATCAAATGCATCACGAACTTCAATTTAAGTTTTCTAAAAGACTTTAATGTTTACAGCTCGTTGCTGGACATTGATTTTATAGTGGAATCAAAAGGAGAGTCCTTCCTCGTGCAACTCCGTTTCCGTGATCCCCAGAATATCCGGTTTGAAAGTTTAGGCTACTTTCAGCCTGTCGATCTTGTTATTCGGGATTTAAGAAAAAATGGCTGGGAAAATATCAAGTATGAAATTGAAGATCATGAAAACAACACCCTCTGTTTTTACTGTTCCGAGATTGAAGCGATTTCTATTTCAAAAACGAACTTGAAACTTGAATAAAAGGCATGTAAATGCAAAAAAGCAGAAGAAAATAACGGAAATAGGAACGATTATTGATATATGAGTGTTTACAAGGGGAGCCGCTTCAACAGCAGGCCTCTTTTTTTATGGGAAAATGAAAGCCTCTGCCTTAAATGGACGGGTGCGTCAACTAAGCGGACAGGCTTGATGCCGAATCAATCCAAGATATTTTTTACTAAATCTAACAAAAATTTTATTTTTATTTCCTTATATTAAAAATCCCGTCTATACAGTATTATAAACACATAGCGAGAAGGTTGATTGGTCCGAATGATGCTGGTCAGAAAAAGCGCACAAAAAGGTGAACTCCGTATTTTGCGGCTTAAGTTTATCGAACACATAGAAAAGTATTGGAGAGTGGATAAATGCTTGAAGAACAGACAAGATACTCTCGTCTTGCACATATTACCAAACTAATCAATTCGAAGCTTCAATTGCGGGAAGTGCTCGAACAAGTGACACTGGCCATTTCGGAAGAAATTGTGCAGTGCGATTCTGTAGGGATTTATCTTCCTCAGGCTGACGGACAGTTCAGGGGTTATGTAGGAAAACCGGAAGTCATCAATGGAATAACGCTTGATATGCATGTAATCGACATGGACTATGATTTGCTGGCAAAAGAAGTGATCCAGACAAAAAAAACAATCTACATTCCCGACACTTCAAAGGATAAGCGGCCGGATCCGCGAGCGGTGGAAGGATTCAAAATCAAATCGCTGCTCGTTCTTCCCATCACCTATGAAGACGAATTGTTCGGTTTGGTTTATTTGTTCGATTATGGCATCACCATGGATTTGACAGAAGATGAAATCCAGACTGTGGAAGCTTATGTGAATATGGCAGGGGTTGCGGTCCGTAACGCGACCAATTTGACGCGAAAAGAAAACTTGATAGCTGAAAAGCAATTATTGCTCGATTTGACGCGTGATTTGTCAATGTGTTCGACTATGCAGGAAGTTCTCGACAAATGTTTCCATTATGTTGGAAGGGTTTTGAATAACTTCAATACTGGTGTGCATTTGCTGGATCCGATGGCCGGCATGAAAATAAAACCCGCCAATTTAAGCAGGGAAAGTGACTGGACGGAAGAAGAATGGATCAAGACCCATGGAGATGACCAAATCGACCAGACAAATGACGCGGTCCTCCAGGAGGTCGTAAGGACCAAGCGGCCATTGCTTATTCCTGATGTTTTTGCCGATAAGCGGCCGAACCACGATGTCTGCAAAAAATTTGGTGTCAAAGGCATGCTCATGCTTCCTTTGGTTGCAACAGGAGAAGTATTGGGTGCATTGGTGGTCCCGGAGCTTGAAAAAAGCAGGATGTCTTTTCCGTCCGCTGATATCCAGTTGGCGCAATCGATTGCGGACGCTACAGCTTCCACGTTATCCAATTTGCTGTATATGGAAAAGCAGGAAATGATTATAGAGGAGCGGACTTCCGAAATCCGGATCAAGAACAATGAACTTGAGCGTGTCGTTTCGGAACTGGAAAACCTGAGCAGGGAAAGAGAACTGATACTGAACTCTGCCGGTGAAGGGATTTTCGGGTTGGATTTGGAAGGGAACATCACCTTCTGCAATCCAGCCAGTGAAACGATGCTCGGATATGAAAAAGGCGAACTGATCGGCAAGCCTTCCAGCATTATTTTTGAGCGGGAAAAGGATTCTGCTGCAAAGGCTGTTTATCCTGAAGTAAACCAGAAATTCTATAAAAAAGACCAAACCAGCTTTTCGGTGGAATATGTTATCTCCCTCATTAAAGAAGGGGACAAAGTGCTTGGGGAAGTCATCACTTTCAAAGACATCACCGAACGGAAGCATTTAGAAGAAGAAATTAAGCACCTTGCTTATTACGACAGTTTGACCGAACTTCCGAATCGGGTCTTGTTGAACGATAAAATCAATCAGGAGCTGAACGGACTTCTGGGAACCGGCAAAAAGCTAGCGCTTCTCTACTTGGATTTGGACCGTTTCAAGCTTGTCAATGACAGTCTTGGCCATAGCTACGGGGATGTGCTCTTGCGGGAAGTGGCAAAACGGCTGATTACAAGCGTGCCTGATAAAGCGATTGTTTCGCGCCAGGGCGGAGATGAATTTACCATCGTCTTGCCTGGGATTTTCTGTGAGCTCGATGTATTGACTGTTGTGGAGCAGGTCATTGATTCTTTCGCAAAACCATTTTCACTCAAGGGCAATGAAGTTTACGTGAAAACGAGCATCGGCATCAGTGTGTATCCGGAAGATGGCGAAACAGCGGAAGCACTGATAAAAAATGCAGATGCTGCGATGTACAGGTCGAAAGAAAAATCCGGGACCCATTATCATTTCTTCGAAACTGAAATGAGCAACCGCAATATGGAAAGCATCAAATTGGAAAACGCGCTTTATAAAGCGTTGGACAATGATGAATTGGTCATTTATTATCAGCCGCAAATCGACAGCAAATCCAATGAGATCATCGGGGTGGAAGCTTTGCTTCGCTGGATTCATCCGTCTGAAGGCATCGTTTCCCCTGCTGATTTTATCCCGATTGCAGAAGAAACGGGTTTGATCATACCAATCGGTGAATGGGTTTTGAAGAATGCATGCAAACAATTGAAAGTATGGCAGGAACAAGGGCATACCACACTATGCATGTCCGTCAACTTATCCGGCCTTCAATTCGAAGAAGATAATTTGGTTGTCATGGTAAGGGAGCTTTTAGAAGAAGCCGGCCTTGCCCCTGAATATCTGCATATTGAATTGACGGAAAACCAGATCATCAAAAACACAAAAATCACGATGCAAAAAATGAAGCAACTGAAAGATTTGGGCGTCAAGATTGCTATCGACGATTTTGGCACCGGTTATTCGTCGCTCGGATATTTGAAAGACTTTCCGATCGACGCTTTGAAAATCGATAAATCATTTATTCAAGATGTGGTCGAAGACAATGACAACGCAGCAATCACAAATACCATCATTACACTGGCCCAAAACCTGAATTTGAATGTTATTGCTGAAGGGGTAGAAACAGCAGAGCAATTGGAGTTTCTCTTGTCTAAAAATTGCACAATCATGCAAGGCTATTTCTTCAGCAGGCCGATCAAAGCCGAGGAACTGGAACGAAAATATTTGAGCGGCCATACTGATCCAAAATAGGAGGAAAAAATGAAAGCAGTTCAAGCGTCAATTGAGTATTTAAAAAATATGGGGGTCAAGCATGTATTCGGCATTCCTGCCGGATCCGTCAACGCTTTTTATGACGGACTGTACGATGTTCCCGAAATAACACCCATCGTGACAAAGCACGAAGGCGCTGCAGGCTATATGGCGGCGGCATATGCCAAATACACCAACCAATTGAGTGTATGCATTGGCAGCAGCGGGCCTGGCGGAACCAATCTAGTGACAGGGGCAGCCAATGCGATGCGCGAGCATCTTCCTGTATTATTTTTAACCGGAGCAGTTCCGGTAAGCACAATGGGCTTGAATGCATCGCAAGAGTTGGACGCCGATCCCATTTTCAAGTCAGTCACAAAATATAGCGTCACCGTCACAGATTCGAAAGACTTGTTGGACGAAGTGGTAAAAGCGACGACAATTGCGGTTTCGGGTGTGCCTGGGCCAGTCCATATCGCCATGCCGATTGATGTGCAGCAAGGACTTATCGATGCAAAAGTTCCTCCTGTAGTCCGAAAAACAGTGGTTGCTCCTGACCTGGCTGTGATCCAGCGGGCAGCCAAGGAACTTGTTGAAAGGAAAAGCGGCTATATCTTTGTGGGGCAAGGTGCCAGGAACTCAGTGGAGCTATTGGTGGAATTGGCCGAAATGCTGCAATGGCCGATGGTTGTCACTCCTCAAGCAAAAGGATTGATGCAAAACGATCATCCGCTGTTTGCGGGAGTCTTCGGTTTTGCCGGAACGGAAAAAGCTTCTGCTTTGATAAATGACGGCGAAGCCAGCACATTGCTGATCATCGGCTCAAGTTTGGGAGAGACCGCGACCAACAATTACAACACGAACTTGACCAAAAACCGTTTTGCCGTCCAACTTGATTTTGATGCTTCTGTCTTCAACCGGAAATACGAAATCGATTTGCCGGTGTTAGGAGACATCAGTTTAAGCTTGATGTATTTGATCGAGGAGCTTAAAAACCTCGGCTTGACCCGGGAATCTGCAGAACCGTTTGAAAAAGAGGACGACTATGCAGGCGGGGACGAATACAACACGAAAAACGTTCTGGCTAAACTGCAGGAATTCCTTCCGCCGTCTACACGCTATACAATCGATATCGGGGAATTCATGGCTTATGTTATCCATTCCATGAAAGTATATGAGCCTTTTACGTTCGATATTAATGTCCACTTCGGGGCAATGGGAAGCGGGATCGGTTCAGCCATCGGCTCGAAACTTGCAGAACCTGAACGCCCTGTTGTAGCGATCACCGGAGACGGCAGCTTCTTTATGCACGGGATGGAGATCCTGGCGGCTAAAGAAAACAACTTGCCAATCTTGTTTGTAGTGCTGAACAATGCGCGTCTTGGAATGGTGTACCATGGCCATACTCTGCAATACAAGCGCAGCCACGCAACATTCGAACAGCGGCCGATCAATATCTCCGCTATGGCAGCGGCTATGGATATCCCGAGCTTCAGAGTGGACTCCATGGATGATCTGAATCAGGACGATGTTCTAAAACTCGCTTCACTGAACGGCCCGGCAGTGTTGGAAGTGGCCCTGGTCGACAATAACATTCCGCCAATGGGGGATCGTGTCAAATTCCTTTCTTCTTTTCAGAAATAAGAGCTATAGCAAAAAACCTCTACACTTTTGTGTAGAGGTTTTTTTAGGCTGTCGAGAAACTCTCGGTAGCTTTTTTCATCGCGCTCCAGGCGGACGCTTTCCGCGGAGTGCGGCCTAAGCCTCCTCGCTCGCTTCGAAAACATTGTGCTCCTGCATCCCTGCGGTGTCTCAGGACTCGCACTAATCCCGCAGGAGTCGCTGCCTTCCGCTGCATAGTACTTCTTTTCATTCCATTTAGAGATTCTCTGCAATCATGATTGTTTGAGCAAATTCGCTGTTAGTGTGTCCTGCTCTCCAGATAGAAAACCAAGCAGCGGAGACGCCTGCGGGATAGCGAGACAGCCGAGACCCCGCAAGACGCGAAGCGGCTGAGGAGGCTTGGCGCTCGCCCGCGGCAAGCGCAGCTGGTTGGCGAACTATCGGTTAAGGAAGACGCTCATACAACGTTAACTTTTTCTGTCTGGAAGGGAATTTTTTTCGGGGGAATTTTTCGTTTCGGTCTTTCTACAGACCATCATACTCAGTATGGACAATATTGGCTATGGTTTTCATCGTTTGTACTTTAAACTGGCCGGAGACAGGCTGGCCATCAGGATCGATATAGTCAAGGGTCTGCTCTTTTTCGTTGTAGGAGTAGCCAAGGGGTGCCAAGGCTTGCTGCAAACTTAACGGCATTTCCGACAGATTGGTTTGTTTCTGGAAATAAGGAGTGGAGAGAATTTTCACATCGATATCCTTTTTCCCGGTGCGCACCAGAAATAGTGCTTGATCGTTTTTGACAATCCATTGATTTTTGGAATATAAAGCGATACGGTCTTTGTATAGCTCTGCAATTCCAACCAGATTAATCCCGAAAAGCAATTTGATCATTGTCCGGATTTCGGAGCCATCCGTTCTCGTGCTGTCTTGTTTCAAATATTTTTCGATAGCTGCTCTGGGATAAACGAGATCGGCATAGTCCGCGTGAAGCACAGCCGCCAAACCGATATCAATTCCAAAAACGGACTTAACAGCTTCGCAAACCTCTGAACTTGTGATTGCTACGTCACTCGAATCCAAACAAGCATCCAATGCTTCAACGGTCGGAAGGGGTTTGCCTTTTTCGCTTTTTTCAGTACTTGTTTTTTTGTGGGACATTCAGACACTTCCTTATGCATATATTACTTTATAGATATAATTATATAGTAATTAGAAAAAAATGGGGTTTTATTAAATGTAAAGCCGCTTTTTTATGCAATGACCAATCTGAAGGAGGTGTTTTTTTGAAGAAGCTATTTCATATATTTTTGGTTGCCATTCCAGGGTTTTATGGCTGCGCGCAAGAAACCGAAAAAGCGAAAGAAGAACCCTTCACCTTAAATGAGACGGGAGAGGAAACTTTCAATGCACCCGATTATGGAAGCCTCTTGATTCTTGAGATTGGAAGGGGTTCCATATTAATAGGGCCGCCGGCTGCCGATCCTGAAGCTTCTTATCCGGCGTATGAACTGCAAATCGAAGAAAGCGCCAAGGTAGAAGGGACGAAAGCGAGTACAAGCGAATTAAGAAAAGGCGATAAAGTGGATGTCTGGACTTCAACTGAGGGCCGTAAAGATGAAGTTGTGGAGAAGATTTACGTTTATCGGCAGTAATTTCAACTAAATTAAAACAAAAAAGCAGCTCCATCCAAAATGGAGCTGCTATTGCCGGCTTTTAGTCAATAATTGCCAAATAAGCAGGTTTCACTTTATAATCCGGATCAAAAACAAAAGGAGCATCTTTGCCGACTCCATCATTGTATTGCTTTGCACGGTCATCGAGCCATGTATGATTGTCTGTAATCCCCCAGAACGTGACACTGCTGATTTTATCATCCAATTCCTCGTATAGCTTGAACAGTTCATCATAGCGGTCCGCTTGAGCTTTGAATACCTCATCAGGAATTTCCTCGTAAGTTTTATAGGCAGGTTTCGGTGGCCAGCCGTATAAACTCACGTCAAGTTCCGTGATCTGATTGTCCAAACCGAGGCTAGCGAACATATTGATGGAATCGCGTGTTTCCTGGATTGATGGCCAACCGATCTGGATGTGGGCTTGATGGCCGACGCCGTCGATCGGCACGCCTTGCTCCAACAAATCTTTCACCAAGTTAAATAGATGGGTTCTTTTCGGTTCCACTTCTGTATTGTAATCATTGATGTATAATTTCGCGTCTTTTCCGGCATAGCGGTCGGCCGTTTCAAATGCGACTTTGATAAAATCGGTGCCTGTGATTTGGTACCACGGAGATTCACGGAGGCCTCTCGCATTTTGCGGATTGTCATCAATGGCTTCGTTAACGACGTCCCACGATTCAACATCGTTTTTATAGCGTTTCACAATCGTTTTCACATGCGTTTCTACTCGTTTCAACAGGAGCTTTTTGTTTTTCTCACGCTGCTTCGGATCGGTTTCATCGACCATCTTGTTGCCGTCTTTATCAAGGAAGAACCACTCAGGGACCTGGCTGTGCCAGATCAACGTATGAAACCGCAGATCCATATTGTTGTCGCGGGCAAATTTAACGATTTTGTCTGCTTCCTCAAAATTGAATTTGCCTTCTTCAGGCTGAATGTTGATAGGTTTCATGACATTTTCCGCCACAATGCTGTTGTAATGGCGTTTGAGCATTTCCCCATCCTTGCCTTCCAATTGGCTGGGTTCTACTGCTGCCCCGATATCAAACGACTTTTCATATCTGTTGTCCAGCTCAGGAACGTCAAATGCACTGTCGCCAACAGCAGGGTCAGCAGCGGTTCCGATACTTGCAGGCAATAAAAGAGAGAGGGCCAATCCGGTCATCAATGGTTTACGCAGAACTTTCAGCATGTTTTCAATCTCCTTTGTGATGTGGTTTGTAAAAGCATTCGAAAAACCTCTTCATACTCCTCCTTTGATAGATTTAGGAAAAACAAGATGGGAAAGCGCTTACAAAAAATAAAAGCCATGCTTTAAATTTCTTGTTCTTCCATCTTTTATGATTTTAGCAATGGAAAGTTAGATTGTATAGTAAACAAACAAAGTTTAATGTGAAAATTAAAAAAAGGGTTAAATAGTTATAGGGGCATCACAGACAAAACGAAAAAAACTGTCCTGAAGAGGTCAAATTCCTTATTGGAAGGAGTGGGAAGAGAGGTTCCGGCAGTATGCTAAAAATCCTTGCCTTTTCAAAGTTTTCAAAGAGGCACATTTTAAATGAAGAAAATAACAGCAAGTGTACCATAAGGAATATTTTCCCTGACTGCTTTTCGCGAAAAAAAGTTTTGCTGGTCACTTTTTCTTCAAATGCACTCCTGCTTCTCATGATGACCATCAGCTTGGTTCCTGAAAAGAAATTTTCGGGCTGTTTGCTCAACATTCTCAACATGCTGCTTGGTGCATGCTGGACTTTCTGGGTCAATAACTTTACGAACCGTTTCAGCAAGCGGTACGTTCTTTTAGGCGGCCTTGTTCTATGTTTATTCGGGTACGCCGTAATGGCTTCTGCGAGTTCTTGGCATGTGCCGATCCTTTTACCGTCATTGTCGCTTTCGGGGAACTTGCCTACCCACCGGTGCGCAATGCGGAGCAGGCGGATATGATGCCGGCAGATAAGCGGAAGTCTTATTCTGCGTTAACCGGCCTATCGTTCAGCGGCACCGAATTGATCGCAAGGGCTTCAATCATCATCGGCGCCTATCTAGCTCCGACTATGATGTCTGTCTATATGGGAATATTGCTCATGGCCGGAACTGCATTCATCTATACGGGTCTTTACGGCAAAAAACAAAAAGACAAGAGGGCGCTGGTGACCAAAGAGGCTTGACGCCTGCTGTCTCGAATTTCAAACTCAAGGGATTCGATTTACTTTTTAAAATTTAGCTATGTTAAATAACTCTGTTGATATTTGATATATACGCAAATTTTCTACCTACGCAAAAAGCAAAAGACTGGAGCACTAACCCTTTTATGGAAAGCTAAAAAGTTCAAGATACAGTAAACTGGATACAGTGGAATGGAAGGTGTGAGAAAAATGAATATAGACGTTGGCTATTTCCCGAAAAGCTACTACGATTCAAAACCTGATATTACTGGGTCTTTTCCATTTGCGCTAGATGGGGTAACAAAATATGTTTTCGACTTCTCGGGAATTTATTTACCTGAATGCGATGATGACTTTATCCCTTCCTGGATGACTAATGTTAAGGCATTTCCAATTTATTCCTGCGTGGAAGTTGATTCCTATTTGCAAGATGAATTTGAACAAATTTGCAACGCTTCGGGCATTCGATTCCGTTGTATGGAGCAACGCAAAGGCAGTTCCCTATTCGTTTCTGAAATCGAAAACGAAAAGCAGCTGAAGGCTATTTTCCCACTATATATTACACAAGGTACTTCGAATGAATTGGTGGTGTGGTCCAGCAAGAAAAACGTATTCAGCCTGGAAAACAGAGAATGGACAGGGGTTCATAAAGGAATGATTAAAAAAACAGTCGTTGTTAAAATGGAGGAAGATACCAGTGTCTTCTGGATTGGCCATGATGGGGATTCCATTGCAACAATCTCAAATCAACTTGAATTTTCATCTTATGAAAACATCAGTCAAACCCTTCCTGAATTTGTAATTCCGACACTAATTGAATACGCTGAAACCGATGAAATATAAATGTGTAACGAATGGAGACCTCCAGTAAACGAAGGTCTCTTTTTATTTGTTCAAACCAACACTATTCATTAACACAGCCTAAAATTTATGTGACTTAGCGCTTTTCCATTCAGTTATAATATAAGGAAAAGTTCTTCCAGGAGGCGAAAAAGTTGAAGCCATCAATTAGCCGAAATTGGGATTTGGATGCTTTGTATGAGGGAGGAAGCACCTCGGCGGCATTACAGGAAAAGATCAGCAGTCTGGATTCTGAAATAAGCCGTCTGTCAGAAGCATTGAAACCAGCCACTTCAGAAGCACAAAAAATGACAGTCATGCTAAGGGATATCCAGTATGTGATGAGCAGGTGGCTGGAGATTGAGGATTTCAGCGTCTGCATTTACTCACAGAATACGGCAGATCCGCATGCTGCCCAGTTGTTGGAACAAGTCAACACGATGAAATCGAAGATGAAAACGCTTCATGCCCTACTAAACCGAACATTGGCAGACCTGGATGAAGGCAAATGGCAAGAACTGCTGAGCCAGGAGGGAATCGAAAAAATCGCTTTTTCTTTGGAAGAACGCAGACGGAAAGTAAAAGACCGCCTGCAGCTGGAAATCGAACAGGCAATCAACGCTCTTTCCGTGAACGGATTTGATGGCTGGGAACAGCTTCACAACCAGCTGTTCAACCAATTACAAATTCCTCTCGGGCAAACCGGGCAGACGAAAGAGCATTCGATTGGAAGTGCGCTGAACCAAGCGCTGTATGATAAGGACCGAAAAAAGCGGACGCAAGCGGCAAAAGCCATCACACAAGTTTGCAGCGCCGATGAAGAAACGTTCGCGGTGATCTTGAACCGGATTGCGGGTTACCGGCTGGAATTGTACCAACAGCGAGGATGGGACAACTTGTTGAAAGAAGCGCTTGAGCAAAATCGTATACAAGAGAAGAGCGTCCAGTCGATGCTCGCGGCTCTTGAAGAGTGCCAACCGCTTTTCAGGGATTATCTGCAAAGAAAAAAGGAACTTCTCAATGTGGACGACATGAGATGGTTCGATCTGGAAGTCCCTTGCTTTGAGACTGATAAGAAGTTCCCTTATGGCGAAGCAGTATCAATCATCGTGTCGCAATTTCGGAACTTGAGCGTGAAATTGGGCGAGTTTGCTGAAAAGGCGTTTCAGTCGAATTGGATTGAATCTGAAAACCGTCCTGGAAAAGCAGAGGGGGCTTTTTGCGCCGCTTTGCCTCTTGCAAAAGAAAGCAGGATTTTTCTGACTTACCGGGAAAATTATTTTGATGTCATCACACTGGCCCATGAACTTGGACACGCATACCATAACGAAATCCTTCACGATGAGCCGGCTTTTATCCAGGAGAAGGGGACAAGCATCGAGGAAACGGCCTCCATCTTCATGGAAAACTTGGTGCTGGATGCTGCAATCGAAAAAGCTGGATCGCAAGACGAGAAATTGGCGCTGCTGGAAATGAAAATATCAAGCGGCCTGCTATGCGTTTCCACAATACCCAACATGTTTCATTTCGAGAAGGCTTTTTATGAACTCAGGAAAAACAGGCTGCTTAGCGCAAAAGAAATCAAGGAATTGTTGATACAGTCGGAAAAAAAACTTTATGAAGGATTGGTAGAAGAACATGAAGTTTACCGGTGGCTGTATATCCCCCATATTTACGTCACCGAAAAAGCTTTTTACAACATCCCATATACCATCGGATATTTGTTCAGCAGCGGCATATACGCGATGAAGAAAGAGTTAGGAGACGGGTTTATGGAGAGCTATGACAACTTGCTGCGGAATTCCGGACGGATGACAGTCGAACAATTAGGGAGAACCTATTTGAACCGTGATTTGACAGAGCCTGATTTTTGGCGGACCGCATTAGAACCGCTAAAGGCTGCAATCGAAGAGTTTATGAGGCTCACAGGGCAAGAGAGAATACAATGAAAAAGCAGAAAGGAAGGCTGCACCTTCCTTTCTGCTTTTTGTTTTATAGATTGAGTTTCGCTTTTTCAATAGAAGCTACCGGGTCGAAAGGGAGCGATAGGAAATTAAGGTTGCACAATAACAGCACGAGAACCAGAAGACCCATGATGATCACTGCTTCAAGCGTGTTGTTCCGGTTTTCTTCGAGTTCCTGCCTTTTTTCCCGATAATCCGTCTGAATTTTTCTTCTGCTCTCGATGTTCATAAGATGCTCCTTTTCTTTGAATAGGTCAAAACCTACGATTCGTATTTTAGGCGATAAGATCCGTTAAAGCGGAGGGAATAAAATCGGAAACAATCGGTAATTTCGGTATGAAATAAGTATCATAAAATCTAATGTTTTTACTTTATCTGAATTTTTGAATATAATCAACAGGTTTTTTATAATGAAACATAATTTTTTATGCATTTTTTCGAGTTGGTATTGCTTTATAGGCATTCAAAATAAAAAAATTTTCTTGGAATAACGTTGAATAGTTCAAACAATTCTGTATAATGAAACCTATTATACTTTTAAAAGATTCACCATATTAGATTTATTTTGATTACTTGCTAAGGGGAGACACACATGCCACACCACACAACTTACGAGATCGCCGAAATTTTGAAAAAGGACTTGCCAGAAGATCAGGTGACGGTCAATGACACCGTACGGGAGCTGCACAGCAAGGATGAATCCTACCATGCCCCCCAATTGCCCGATATTGTCGTGTTTCCGAAAACGACAGAAGATGTCAGCAGAATTTTGAAAGCATCTTCAAAACACCGCATTCCTGTCATTCCATTTGGCCTCGGTTCAAGCCTGGAAGGCCACGTTATTCCGACAGAAGGCGGCATTACCATTGATTTTTCTTTAATGAACAAAGTGCTGGAAGTGATGGCGAACGACTTTCTTGTGAAAGTTCAGCCTGGCGTGACAAGGAGCCAGCTCAATAAGGAACTGAAAAAGCATGGTTTGTTTTTCTCGGTTGATCCGGGGGCTGATGCTACGCTTGGCGGCATGGTCGCCACGAATGCCAGCGGCACGACTTCGGTCAAATACGGGGTTATGCGGGATCAGGTACGCGACCTGGAAGTGGTGCTTGCGGACGGCATGGTCATCCATACCGGAAACCTGGCCGCAAAATCGTCGTCCGGCTTTCATTTGAATGGTCTTTTTACAGGATCGGAAGGAACTCTCGGATGTTTTACGGAATTGACGCTTCGGGTTTATGGAATCCCCGAGCACGTGGCTGCGGCACGCGCTTCGTTCCCGACAATCCAGGACGCCGTCGAGGCGGTCGTTTCCATTCTGCAGGCCGGTATTCCAATTGCCCGGGTAGAACTTGTAGACGAGCCGTCCATTCGTCAGGTAAATCGGTTTAGTGAAACCAATTTCTTGGAAAAGCCGACTTTGTTCCTTGAATTTCATGGAAACGAAGCCGGGCTAAAACAAGATGTGGAATTTACGCAGGAATTGGTCGATGGACACAATTGCGAAGCGATCCAGTTTGAAACTGATACTGCTAGCCGAAATGCATTGTGGGAAGCGCGGCATAATCTGGCATATGCCTACATCCATGGAAATCCTGGCAGGAAAATGATGGTGACAGATGTTTGCCTTCCGATTTCGGAACTCGCCGGTGCTGTTGCCCATGCAAGGGAGCAAGTTGAGAACTTAGGGTTGATCGGCGGCATTGTCGGCCACGTCGGCGATGGCAATTTCCATGTGTTGTTGATGCTGGACATGGCGAACGCGGAAGAAGTGGAGAAAGCCAACACTTTAAATGAACAGATTGTGTTGTATGCCTTGGAACGGGGCGGCACCTGCACCGGTGAACACGGAGTCGGCTTCGGCAAACAAAAATACCAGCGGCAGGAACATGGGGATGCGCTCATCGTCATGGAAAAAATCAAACGAGCACTTGATCCAGATAATTTGCTGAATCCAGGGAAAATCGTAACACCGGATAAGAAAGGGGCCTTATTATGAAATTTATCGAATCATTAAGCTTGTTTGCGGGGAAATATTTTGCGTTTTTTGTTGTCGGCATAGCAGTCATCGCATTTTTGGTGCCAGAACCATTTTTAGGGTTCGGAAGCTATATAGCGATTTTGCTGGGAGTGGTTATGTTCGGCATGGGGCTGACCTTGAAACCGGTCGACTTTAAGATTGTCGCTTCCAAGCCATTGCCGGTATTTGTCGGTGTTTGCGCCCAGTTTGTGATCATGCCGCTCGTCGCTTTTGCGCTGGCGTACATACTGCAGCTTCCAGCCGAACTTGCAGCAGGTCTTATCCTTTTAGGGTGTGTGCCAGGGGGGACCGCTTCAAACGTCATGGTGTATTTGGCGAAAGGCAATGTGGCGCTGTCGGTGGCGATGACGTCGCTCTCGACTTTGCTGGCGCCGCTCGTGACGCCGCTGTTATTGCTTTTGCTTGCGGGTCAATGGATGCCGGTTGATCCGGTAGCGATGTTCACATCCATTATTCAAGTGATCATCCTGCCAATAACAATAGGGTTTCTTATCGGCAAGTTCTTCCCGAAAACCGTGGAAAAATGCATTTCAATTGTCCCTTTGATTTCGGTATTAGCTATTTTGATCATTGTGTCTGCCGTAACTGCGGCAAATGGAGAAAACGTGGTCAGCGCCGGATTTATCGTTTTTGTGGCAGTGTTCCTTCATAATGGCTTTGGGTTGCTGCTCGGCTATTTTACAGCCGTCATGCTTGGCTTGAACGAAAACGACAGAAGAGCCATTTCGATAGAGGTCGGAATGCAGAATTCTGGACTAGGGGTTGCTCTAGCTACTGCGCATTTCAGTCCGCTGGCGGCCCTTCCAAGCGTTTGGGGAGCGATTTGGCACAATATCAGCGGACCGATCCTCGCAACGATCTGGTCGAAAAGGCCTGCTAACGAAGTAAGAGCCGAAACTGGTGCGAAAAAACAAAAAGCAGTTCCGACTGCCGGAAAACTTTAAGAACAAAAAGAATATGCAGAAAAAACGGCCGCAACTGAAATGCCAGTTGCGGCCGTTTTTATGTCAGCCAACGAGACGCTGATGGATCATTCCCATACTTCTTTCGCAATATCCACTACATGCCGAACTTTTTCCCATTGCTGTTCTTCTGTCAGAAGATTGCCTTCTTCAGTGGAAGCGAAACCGCATTGCGGGCTTAGCGAAAGCTGCTCGAGTGGAAGATAAGCAGCCGCTTTTGCAATGCGCTCTTTTACAAGATCTGAATCCTCAAGCTTCCCGGATTTGGAAGTGATCAAACCGAGAACGACGGTAAGGTCCGGCCGATTCACATAACGAAGCGGTTCGAAACCGCCGGACCGTTCATCATCAAATTCCAGGAAAAGCCCATCCACATCCAGGCCGCCGAAAATAATTTCAGCCAGCGCGCCGTAACCGCCGCTCGACATATGGGTCGATTTAAAGTTGCCTCGGCAGATATGCATCGTCACGAGCAGGTCCTGGGGCTTGTCCGCAATGGATTCATTCACAGCGCGGGCGCATAGAACGGCGACTTTGTCGGGATCTTTTCCTTTGGAACGGATCGATTCCCGTCCTTTTTCCGAAAAGAAACTGGCCCAAGAAGTGTCGTCAATCTGCAGATAGCGGCAACCGGCATCATATAACGCTTGTATGACCCCTTGATACGCGGCTATCAGATCGGCTACAAGTTCTTCATCTGTTTCATAGATTCCTTCTGCAAAATCTGCTCTGTGAAAAAGCATGTTCGGACTTGGGATGGCAAATTTGGCCACTGCATCGCCGGCTGCACTATGTAGAAATTGGAAGTGTTCTATCATGTAATGGCTGGTAAAGCGGATTTTTCCGGTCACTTTAATGCCGTGCGCTTTTGTCTGGATGCCGTTAAACTGAAGGCTTTTATCCGCTTCAACAAAATCTACTCCGTCAAAACCCGCAAGAAAATCGAAATGCCACCATTTCCGCCGGAATTCTCCGTCGGTTACCGACTTGAGCCCGGCGCACTTTTGTGCTTCAACCAATTGGATGATTTCTTCGTCTTCGATTTTCTTCAATTGGCCGGCAGTGATTTCTCCTTTTTCTTTCTGCAGCCGCGCCTGCTTCAATCGTTCCGGCCGCAAAAAACTCCCGACATGATCCGCTTTAAAAGGGCCTTTCAATGTTTTTTCTTCCATAAGATGATGAGTCACTTTTCATTCCTTCTTTCGTTTTTTTATGTACGCATAAAAAAGGGCCCTCTAAAAGAAGAGGGCCCCGAAATGCCGGTGCATTCTTCTTATCTTCAAGGAGGAGATCCCCTTTAGGAATTAGCACCTTACCTTCTGCAGGCTGGTTGCTGAGACATCATCGGGCCAATCCCTCCGTCTCTCTTGATAAGAAAATATAAAATTGAAATAACAATATGGCTTACTTTATCACTGCCTATACGAATAAGCAAGCATGCAATTGGAATATTAAGGATCCTCACCATAAAATTCAAAAAACAGTGGATTACTGTTTGTCTTCCAATGTTTTATAAAATTGTTTAGTGGTAAACTGAGTTTAACAAATGACAGGGGTGATTTAGTGAAGAAGATGAAGCTCGGGACCAGCGATTTGAACGTTTCCAATATCGCGCTTGGCTGCGGGAACATAGGCAGGCTGACTGTTGAAGAAGCGAGTTCTGTTATAGGCAATGCAAGAGATCTGGGAGTGGACTTTTTCGATCACGCGGATATTTACGCTGAAGGGAAATCGGAAGAGATTTTTGCTGAAGCGATCAATATGAACCCGGATGTACGTGATGGGATCATAATCCAGTCGAAAGTTGGCATCCGTGGCGGATTCTACGATTTTTCAAAAGAGCATATTTTGAAGACAGTGGATGAAAGCCTGAAGCGGCTGAAAACCGATTATTTGGACAGCCTTCTGCTTCACCGGCCCGATGCGCTTGTTGAACCGGAAGAAGTGGCAGAAGCTTTCAGCCTGCTGCAGGAAAGCGGAAAGGTCCGTTATTTCGGTGTCAGCAACCACAATCCGATGCAAATCGAATTGCTGAAAAAATTCGTGGAACAGGACTTGATCGTCAATCAGCTGCAATTTAGTATCATGCATACCGGCATGATCGACGCCGGCATCCTAGTGAATACACGCGAAGAAAACAGCTTGGACCGGGACGGCAGCATACTTGACTATAGCCGCTTGAATGATATGACCGTCCAAGCTTGGTCGCCGCTCCGCTACGGCAATTTCGAAGGATTTTTTGTCGATAATGAAGAAATGCCTGAAATCAATGCGAAGCTCCAAGCCATCGCCGATAAGCATGGCGTTGCCAAATCTGCCATCGCCATCGCCTGGATTTTGCGCCATCCTGCAAAAATCCAAGCCATCGTCGGGACCATGACACCGGAGCGTTTAACCCATATAGCCAATGCTTCCGATATAGCATTGTCGCGCGAAGAATGGTATGAGCTCTATCGCGCTGCCGGAAACCCAGTGCCTTGAAATTCCAACCGTTGATCCGGATGTTCCGGGCTTCGGTTTTTTGATTGCTTATGGCTTGGCTTGTTCGGGTAGAATAGGGGACATGACGGACTAGAGGGTGAAGTAAATGACTTATGCTTTTCTTTAGGAACCAAGGAGATGGGTGACTATAGAAGAAAACCGGCAAAACCAGAAGCTTGTAGTATGCAAACAAACTGAGACAATTCCTTTCAATTTGAAGGAGGCCAAAAAAAGTGGATTTTTTTTCGTCTATGCTTGTGCTGCATGTTGCAGCTGGAAGCGTCTGTCTGCTTGTTGGTATTATTGCTTTTTCTGCAAAGAAAGAAAGTGGAAGCCACACGAAATTCGGTGAAATCTACCATGCGAGTTTCATACTGCTTTTTGTTACCGCTTTAGTCATGGCGCTTTTTCACTGGGAAGAAAGCGCCGTTTTGTTTTACGTAGCAATTTTCTCATATTCTTTAGCTTTTACCGGTTATATGGCGAAAAAGCGGCGCTGGAAAAACTGGATCAGCCTCGATATTCGGGGAATGCTCGGTTCATATATCGGCGTGGTCACGGCGGTCTTCATTACAAATGGACAGGATATTCCACTATTGAGCCTATTGCCTGAGTGGATGCTGTGGATCTTGCCAACCATCGTCGGCACTCCAATCATCTTCTATGTCATTAACCGGTTTCGCCGGATGAAAAAGCAAAAAAACGCGTTACCGTAAAGAAGCGGTCACGGCTTTGACTCCGGCTTTTTCCAGTTTACGGCCCGCATGAATGATTTGCGGCAGACGGTCTATTTGTTCTTCGAACAAGTTTTCGAATCATGCCCAGATCAGAATGCCGATCGCTTGTCCATAGGCAACTTGGGCTTCATGATCTTTATAGATCATGGGCCTGCTCCTTTATCTTTGACTCTGTTCATACCCTTTCCAAATTTCTGGCAGAAGTTCCGTCAATTCATGGGCGAGCATTGCGTGGGCAGAGCGTGTTTCAGTCCAAGCATCTGCACAAGCTCCGTGGAGGAAAACAGCGTTCAGGACGGCGTGTTTCCAATCGTCATGGATGCACAGCATGCCAAGAAGCATGCCCGTCAGCGTGTCGCCGGTGCCGCCTTTTGAAAGAGCGCTATTGCCAGTGGGGTTGATCCAAGTGTCGCCGTCAGGAAACGCAATAACCGTTTCTTTCCCTTTTAATACAATGGCGGCTCCGAGTTTTTTTGAGCAAATGCGGGCATAATGCACCCGGTTCTGCTGCAGTTCGCTGACTTTCACACCGGTGATCCTGGAAAATTCCAAAGGATGGGGAGTCAATATTGTCGGAGCAATTCGGTTTGTGTATTCGCGTTTTGATAAGGCTCCGGCATCAAGAATGACAGGAGCCCCACTAGCCAGGATCTTATGGATCGCTCTTTCAGCCACTTCATCGGGAACAATGCCAGGACCTATAGCTGTCACCCGCAAGTTGTCAATCGTCATTTCGCCCTTGGCAATTCGTTCCAAAGCATTTGGTTCATAAGTGGCTTCCGGCAGCTGCTGGACAACAATTGGAATCACTTGCTCGTCTGTGCCAATCACCAGTTTTCCGACGCCAGTCCGCATTGCTCCAAGGCCTGCAAGCATGGCAGCACCAGGCATATTCCTGCTTCCCGCAACTAACAGTCCAGTGCCATAAGTACCTTTATGGCTATCGGCTGTTCTGACAGGAAGAGTGGACACCACTTTTTCTTTGCTCCATGTTCCAGCATCTTTTTCTGAAACGGCCATCTTTGGCCACCCCCATTCGTCTAGTATCTGTTTTCCTATATCTGTTGATATTTAAACCGGCATGAACGGGGAGACTATACCGACTTGTTCAAAGCACACTCTAACTGGTAGAATATTCTTGTAATTTCATTTAAATCTATCAAAATGGAGTTTTGAAAAATTTGCGCATAATCGCGCCATTCAAGGAGGTTCCTATGTTTAAACGATATCCGCTGCGCCTTAATGACCGGATTCATTTGATTGATGGCTATGATTTGGGCATTTCCGAACGGACTGGTACATATGTCATCAAAGAAGAGCAAGTGACCATTGTCGAAACAGGGCCTAGCCCGTCGATTGAACATGTTAAAAGAGGATTGGAGAAATTAGGGATTGCGCTCGAGCAAATAAAATACATTATCGTCACTCATATCCACTTGGATCATGCCGGAGGCGCCGGATTGCTGCTCCAGGACTGCCCGAACGCCAAAGTGGTCGTCCATCCGAAAGGGGCGCGGCACTTGTCGGATCCGAGACGGCTGATCGCAGGAGCAAAAGCAGTTTATGCGCACCGTTTTTCAAGCTTATTCGAACCGGTCGTACCGGTTCCGGAAGAAAGGATCCTGACTATGGGTGAGTCCGACCAATTGAAAATCGGTCCGCTTTGCACACTTGAATTTTTGGACACTCCGGGACATGCCAACCATCATTTCAGCATTTATGACCCGATTTCTCATGGTGTATTCTCTGGCGATACGGTCGGAATCCGCTATGAACAATTGGCAGATGAAGGCATCGATTTGTTTTTGCCTTCCACATCGCCCAACCAATTCGATCCAAAAGCAATGAAGCAAGCGATCGAACGGCTGCGCGCCATGGAACTGGCAGCGATCTACTATGGCCATTTCGGCATGACCACAAAGCCGAATGGAGCATTGAATCAGGTTAGTGAATGGCTTCCGATTTTTATGGAGCAAGCGAATACGGCAGCAGCTGAAGGCAAAGGGCCGGATGTGCTCGCCCAGCGCCTGTATGAGCTTGTCGCTCAAAAGCTTCGTGGACAAGGGATCAGCGATGAACATGCAGTTTATCCCATCATCGAACTGGATTTGCAGGTCAGCGCCATGGGTTTGATGGATTACTTGGGCAAACAGTGAAATCCGCTTTGGAGTGGAAGAAAACCGAAAACAAACAAAACCGAAAATGCAGAAGGAGCGGATAAAGTGGACAGCATTATTTTTGATTTGGATGGAACGCTGTGGGACTCCAGGGAAGCGATTGCCATCTCCTGGAACCAAGTGTTCGAAGGGTTGGAAGAAGGCAGTTTTTCCATTACAAAGGACGATTTGACGGCTATGATGGGGTTGCAGATCGATGAAATCGGCGAAAAATTGCTGCCGCATTTGCCGCCTGACAAAAGAAAAGAGCTGCTGGATCGATGCAGCATTGTGGAAAATGATTATTTAGTGGAACACGGCGGCACTTTGTATCCCGAAGTGGGAAAAGTGCTGGAAAGTTTGGCGCGAAAATACAAGCTGTTTATCGTCAGCAATTGCCAGGAAGGCTATATTGAAGCGTTCTTAAAATACTACGGCTTCGAAAAATACATTCTGGATTTCGAAAATCCAGGAAGGACCGGCCTGTTAAAAGGAGAAAACATCAAATTGGTGATGGAGCGCAATCATCTGACGGCACCAGTATACGTCGGTGATACCCAAAAAGATTATGAAGCTGCGGAATTGGCTGGAATTCCTTTTGTTTACGCAGAATATGGATTCGGTCAAGTACAGGCTGCCGATTACAAAATCCGTAATTTCAGAGAACTGGCGGACTTGTTTTAGGACAGAAAAAGGTGTTCCCGAATATCGGGAACACCTTTTTATAGATCTCGGGAATCTGTCTTCACTTGAAAGAGTTCGGTCGGTATGCCGTCTGCGCCGATTTTGATGCCTGTCAGCTTGCCGTCATAAGCTGCCCCTGTATCGATATAGTAGGCTTCGCTTTCGGGATCATATTTCGGTGCCTTGAGCGGGGTATGCCCGACTATTTGCAATTTGTTCAGATTCTTAAGTTTGCTGCGGTTCCAAAGGATGCCGTATGGATTTTCTTCATCAAACGGATCATGCGTGTTTTGAGCGATTCCTGCATGGCTGACGTACAAGCTGGTATGGTCATAGAACAATGGGAGGGCATCGATCCATTGGATGTCGCTGTTGATATCCCGGCCGCTTGCTTCATATTGGTCCAGTGTTTCTTGGCCGCCCTGCCGCAGCCAATTGTAATTTGGCGGCTTCGCAAAATGTTCGAGCATCATCGCTTCATGATTGCCTTTCAGAAAATGGGCACGCCCCGGAAAATCAGCTGCAAGCTGTCTGGCCAATTGGACGGTTTGTGGCGCATGCTTTCCGCGGTCGACCAGATCGCCGACTTGGACAAGCACTTCTTTTTCCGGATCCCAATGTTCGTCAAGCAATTTTTTGAAAGTATAAAAGCACCCATGGATATCCCCGACAACAAAATGGTTCATTTTCTTCAGTCTCCATTCCACTTGAATTCGGATTGAACAAGTTAGCCCGTTAGTCTTTCTATTTTCTGTAAAATCAGACGCAATGTCAACATACTAGCCGTTTGCTGAGAGATTTTATAAAAGAAAGGTAGATCTCGCTGCGTATAAGGTTATGTGAGCCTTCCGGCATGTTTTGCGGTATAATGAAGTATCTTTTGCAAAAGGAGGTGTGATGCCAGTGGCTTCATTCATTGGTTTTTCATCTTACATAAATAATCACCTCGAACCGATCGCCGAGGAAGTTGTCCAAGCGGTGCGGGATGCGACGAAGCAGCCCATTCCAAAAGAAGAATTGGAACAGGCGAGCAAGATGTACATAGAATTATTGAAGGTCTTTGCAGAAACGCTGGAAAATGGCGATGACGTGGCGGTTCCGGAAGTCTTGATCCAATGGAGCAAGGAAAACGCCCGGATGCAAGTGGCGGCAGGGGCCAGCCTGTCACAGATCGTTGTCCGCTACCCGCCTACGAGGAATGTTTTCATCGAAATTTTCACAAGGATCAGTGTTGATCTGGGTTTATCCATAAATGAGAATGCGTTTCTCATCAAACGCATCAATGCCATGCTGGATGTCAGTCTGAATGAAACATTTTTTGCGTTTGAACGCCTTTCCGATCAATTCAGGGATGAATCACAAAAAGAGCTCATGAAACTTTCCGCTCCTATCGTTCCCGTACTGGAAGGGGTGGTGGTGATTCCGCTGATCGGCTTTATCGATGATAACAGAACAAAACATATTATGGAAAACGTCGTTCCGAAACTGGCTGAATCAGGAACCAAACATGTGATCACTGATTTTTCCGGGGTGCTTCTCATAAACGACAAGATTGCCGAATCCCTTTATCAGATCGGGGCGATGCTCCGATTGATGGGCATTCATGTGGTTTCCGCCGGGCTGCGTCCGGATCTGGCCCAGACAATTGTGAACAGCGGCATTGATATGTCCAAGATTGAATCGTTTGCCACGGTAAAACAAGCACTCAAAAGCATCAAATAAAGCGGAAATTTGCCGTTCTTTCATCAAATTCGATGTATGCGGAATATTTCCCTCATAATGGGGAATAACAAAACTAGACCAGCGGCAAATGTTTTGCCCTTGAAGGAGGATTTTAGCCCATGAGTGAACCGATTGAATTGACTAAAATAACCATCATTCAAAAAGATACAGCGAATAAGGTGAGGGAAGCGTATATCGCCGATTTTCCAGAGCCGGTCGTTTACGGCGTCCATTCCGGAGTACGCGAATTCTACGGGGTGGATACAGAAGTGGAGCATCCTTCCACTTTGGACCATATCGTAGCTGCAGCGGGCGGCTGACTGGTCGGTACTCTTTCTGGCGCGCTGGAAGCGCGCAAAATACCGACATCACCTGACAAAGTCCGTGCCAATGTCCAAGGGACGATAGAAGCACCTGAAGGCGTCCTGAAAATAACGAAAATCAGCTGCCATTACATTGTGAAAGTGCCGGAAGGCAAACAAGACGCGGCGGAACGCGCACTTGCTGTGTTTGACAGGGGCTGCCCAGTCGCTCAAACATTGAAAGGCGCAGTTGAAATGGAACATACTTGGGAATTGGAAGCTTATTGAGGTACTGCGAAAAAGGCCTGTCTCGCTGAGGAGACAGGCCTTTTTCGTGTTTTAGATCGGCAAAACAGTAGAAGATTTGACTTCCCTTAATGCCAGGCTTGTCTGGATTTTTGTAACACCCAATTTGTTC
Source organism: Planomicrobium sp. CPCC 101110 (assembly GCF_007859395.1). Lineage (GTDB taxonomy): Bacteria > Bacillota > Bacilli > Bacillales_A > Planococcaceae > Planococcus. The sequence goes on from NZ_VOHD01000006.1 coordinate 243,055, forward strand.
AATTTCCGGATAAACGTTTGAAGGTCATTGCGGTCTTTGTTGGCGACTTTCAAAAGGTAATCATATTCGCCGGTCAAGCATTGGCATTCCAAAACTTCAGGCATCTCTTTCAAGGCTGATTCCAAAATATGGAGTTCATCAGCTTGGTGGATATGGGTACTGATGAAGATAAAACAAAGCAAATCGAATCCGAGTTTTTCCTGGTCGAGAATGGCCACTTTGCGCTGAATATAGCCTTCGTTTTCAAGCCGTTTGATCCGTGTATGGACTGCGGGCGCAGAAAGGTTGACCCGCTTTGCTATTTCCGTATTGCTCAGCGCTGCCTGGTGCTGAAGAATATTTAAAATCTGCACATCCAGGGTGTCAAGCACTTTGTTTGTAATAGATTCCATATGAAAGCCCCTTTATAAATCTTTTTTGTTCCTTATTTTTTCGGAAGGGTTTCGAAATAAAATTAAGAGAAAGCGGAAAATCCTTTAGTTTCTTCCGAATTTCTTCCATTCTACTTAATTATCAACCGAAAATCCACCTCAAATGTTATCATTATTATCAAGGAAGTTCTAGTTGGACAAGAATGAGACCATTCGGAAAAGAGGCGGGCCATGCGCTATTTTTATTATTCGATATTGCTGTTGACTAGTTTGTTGTGGGCAGGGAATTTTGTTCTTGGAAAAGGCCTGACAGAACATGCTTCGCCCATGACATTGACCTCACTTCGCTGGATTATAGCGGTCACTTGTTTGGTGCCGATTGTTTGGTGGAAAGAGAAGCGGATTCTGCCCCCGAAAAAAGCGCTTTTGCCGCTTGCTTTGATGGGCGTGACAGGAGTCGTGCTTTTCAACATCCTGCAGTTTGTCGCACTGCAACACACGACGGCTACCAATGTCGGTTTGATTTCAACGCTTAACATGCTGTCGATTGCAGTGTTCTCTGGCATGCTTCTGAAGGAAAGGCTGAATGGGCTGCAGCTCCTGTCGATGGTTTTTTCGCTATTCGGTGTCCTTCTCGTATTGACAAAAGGAAACTTGCCGCTTTTGCTGTCGCTTGAAGTGAACAGGGGAGACTCGTTCATGCTTGGGGCAGTAGCTGTTTGGGGGATGTATTCTGTTTTCAGCAAATGGGCGATGGCGCATGTCTCTGCGATGTTTGCAACACTTTATTCCGGCATCTTCGGTTTGCTCGTTCTCTTGCCGGTCAACATGCCAAGCTTTGCAGTTTCCAATGTCAATGCATCGTTTGTTTATGCGATTCTTTACACCGGTGTCGTCTCCACGGTTTTATGTTTTGTCCTTTGGAATATCGGCGTCCAGAAAATCGGTGCCACCACTTCAGGCATTTTCCTGAATTTCAACCCTGTCTTTACCGCATTATTGGCTTTTATCCTGCTTGGGGAACAAATGGCGCCAATACAGGTGATTGGCAGCGCAATCGTCATTAGCGGCTGTTATTTCTTCACGGTCTTTGGGATGAAAAGAACAAAAATCAAAAAACTGGAGAGTCCCAGTTATCAATAACAAAACCGCCGCAGAAAAGTCTGCGGCGGTTTTTCGGTTATGCGTTGATAAAGTTGGTTCTTACGAATTCTTCGACTTCATCGGAAGTGGATAGGGACAAGATATGGTCGGTGTGGCTTTCCATTTCTGCTTTTGACAGCTTTTTCAATTGCGCGCGCGCTTTAAGAATAGAAGACGCGCTCATTGAAAACTCATCTAGGCCAAGGCCAAGAAGGATCGGAATCGCAACTTCATCGCCGGCCATTTCGCCGCACATGCCCGTCCATTTCCCTTCTTTATGGGAAGCGTCAATAACCATTTTCACCATGCGCAAAATCGCTGGGTTGAATGGCTGGTACAAATACGACACGCTTTCGTTCATACGGTCGGCGGCCATTGTGTATTGGATCAAATCGTTCGTTCCGATGGAGAAGAAATCGACTTCTTTAGCGAACACATCAGCCATAACAGCAGTAGAAGGGATTTCAACCATGATGCCGACTTCGATCGAATCGCTGACTGAAACGCCCTCTTCCTGCAATTTCGCTTTCTCTTCTAGAAGAAGGGCTTTGGCTTTGCGGAATTCGTCCAATGTCGCAATCATCGGGAACATGATTTTCAAGTTGCCATGAACGCTTGCGCGCAGCAATGCCCGCAGCTGCGTGCGGAACAAGTCCGGCATCTCCAGGCACAGGCGGATAGCACGAAGCCCAAGGAATGGATTCAATTCTTTCGGCAAGTCCAAGTAAGAAAGCTCTTTGTCGCCGCCGATGTCAAGAGTCCGGACAACTGTCGGCTTGCCGTTCATGCCTTTTAAGACTGCAGCGTAAGCTTCCGTCTGTTCGTCTTCTGTCGGGAACTGGTCGCGTCCCATATACAGGAATTCAGTACGATAAAGACCGACCGCTTCGCCGCCGTTTTCCAATACGCCCGTAATGTCTTTCGGCGTACCGATGTTGGCGCCGAGTTCCACTGAATGGCCGTCTTTTGTAACAGTCGCTTCGTTTTTCAGCGTAGCCCATTCAGCTTTTTGCTGATCGTATTCCGCTTGCTTTTGTTCGTAATTTGAAATGGTTGCAGCATCCGGGTCAACAATGATGTTGCCGTCCAAGCCGTCAACAATGACCATCGTACCGTTTTGGACGGTAGCCATCGCCGTTTTCGCACCAACCACAGCAGGGATTTCCAGTGTGCGCGCCAAAATCGCGGAGTGGGAAGTCCGTCCGCCGATATCGGTGATGAACCCTTTAACAAATTCCGGGTTCAGCTGCACCGTATCAGAAGGGGTAAGGTCTTCCGCGATAATGATCACTTCTTCTGAAATCATGCTCGGGCTTTGGATGGTTACACCCAAAAGGTGGGCGAGTACGCGTTTGGTCACGTCGCGGATATCCGCAGCGCGTTCCTTCATGTATTCGTTGTCCATCGATTCGAACATTGTAATGAACATGTTCGCTGTTTCCTGCAAAGCGAATTCCGCATTCACTTTGTCAGAAACGATTCGGTCTTTGATCGGGCCGACCAATTCCGGATCGCTGAGGACAAGAAGGTGAGCACCAAAAATGTCCGCTTCTTTTTCGCTGATTTGTTGGGCTGTCCGTTCCTTGATCACTTCAAGTTCGGAAACAGACTCCGCCAAAGCGGCTTCAAAACGAGCCACTTCCGCCTGGGAATCGGCAATTTCTTTTTTCTCTACATTTAGCTCCGGATTTTCAAGGCGATACGCTTTGGCGATGGCGATCCCATTCGACGCCGCAATTCCGGAAAGTGATTGCGCCATCAATTTGAAAGCCCTTCGCTTGCCATAACTTCCTCTGCGCGTGCCATCGCTTCTGCTTCATCCGCCCCGTTAGCTGCCACTGTTACGGTAGCGCCTGAAGGAATTCCTAGAGACATAACGCCTAGGATGGATTTTAGGTTCACTTTTTTCTCTTTGTACTCAAGAGTGATGTCCGAATTGAATTTTGAAAGCGCTCCAACAAGTGCTGAAGCGGGACGTGCGTGGATACCTGCTGAGTCTGTGATTGTAAATTGTTTTTCTACCATGAATGATTCCTCCTAAAGAAAGTGAGTGATTTTGACTGACTTCCACCTATACAGTATGAACGTTTTTGATTGATTTTAAAAGCATTTGATTGTTTTTGAACGAATATAATCGTTTTTGATTGATTTTGGAAGCGATTTCAAGTATTATCGATTTATCGAATCGATAAAGAAGGTGTTTTGATGTTAACAAATGAACGGCATGAATTCATCTTGAACATGTTGGCTGAAAAACAGACCATCAAAATCCAGGATGTGGTCGATGCGACGGCTGCTTCTGAGTCCACGATTCGCCGTGATTTGACAGAACTCGAAAACCAGCAGAAACTTGAACGGGTGTTTGGCGGCGCTGTGCTGCCTGGCCGCAATTTAATGGAACAAAGCGTCTCAGATAAATCGACACAACACCTCCAGGAAAAAATTCGGCTGGCCAGATTCGCCGCTACGTTTGTGCAAGAAGGGGAAAGCGTATTCTTGGATGCCGGGACAACAACGTTCCAAATGATTCCTTTTTTGAAAGATAAAAAAATCACGGTTGTCACAAACGGCTTGACCCACGTTGAACTGTTGAACGAGCACGGGATCACCACTTACTTGACAGGCGGCTTGATGAAATCAAAGACAGGCGCACTTGTCGGCGCCCAAACCGCCCAATCGCTGCAGAATTACCGGTTTGACCGATGCTTCCTCGGCGTCAATGGCATTCATGAAGAATACGGCTATACCACACCAGATCCTGAAGAGGCGGCCGTCAAACGGCTTGCCAGTTCTCTTTCCCGGAAAGCCTATGTGTTAGCCGACCATTCCAAATACAACAAAGTCAGCTTCGCGAAGATTATGGATTTGGCTGCAGCGGTCATGGTCGTTGATAAAATGCCCGATGATATTCTTGCTGTAATGGAAAAAAAGACAACAGTAAAGGTGGAGAGCTAATGATCTATACATGTACATTTGCCCCTTCAGTCGACTACACAACATATTTACCCGAATTTGTGGCAGGAAAACTGAACCGCTCCCAACAAGTGTATTACTATCCCGGCGGAAAGGGAATTAATGTCTCCCGTGTGCTGAAACGGTTGGGTGCTGATAGTATAGCATTGGGCTATGCCGGCGGGTTCACAGGAGATTATATCGCAAAATTTTTAGAAGATGAAGGCGTAGCGACAGATTTTATTGCAATAGAGGAAATTACCCGCATCAACGTCAAAATAAAATCGGACAACGAAACCGAACTGAATGGCCCTGCGCCAGGCATTTCGGACAGCCAGCTTGAAAGATTGATGGAAAAGATCAAGAAAATGGAGAAGGGAGACTGGTTTGTCCTTGCCGGCACATTGCCGGATTCCATCCCTATGGATTTCTACAGGGAAGTGGCGGTGATCTGCCAAGCGAAAGGCATCCGATTGGTGCTGGATACGTCCGGCCCCGCCTTGAAAGAGCTGATCGCGCTCAATCCATTTTTGATCAAGCCGAATGAGCACGAACTCGGCGAAATGTTTGGTGTTGTGGTTTCGGACAAGAGTGATGCCTATTCCTATGCCAAGAAGCTTGTCCAAAATGGCGTCGAGAACGTCGTTGTCTCTATGGGCGGAGAAGGCGCGCTGCTTGTTACAAAAGATTTAGCGGTTTCCGCTGAAGCCCCCAAGCAAAAAGTGGTCAATACGGTAGGCGCCGGCGATTCATTGGTCTCCGGATTTATCGCATCTTATGCCAAAGAAGAAAATCCGCTCGAAGCATTCAAATACGGTGTAGCGAGCGGCAGTGCCACGGCTTTCAGTTCGGATTTATGCGAAAAAACCGATGTAGAAGCGCTGCTCGGCCAAGTGAAAGTAACCCCATTCCATGAACAGGATGTGACAACATGAAAATCACGCAACTATTAACAGAAGAAACCATTGTCTTGGACTTGAAAGCAACGTCTAAACAAGCCGTTCTAGCCGAGCTGGTCAATCAACTTGACCTAGCAGGAAAGTTGACGGACAAGAACCGGTTCGCGCAAGATATCCTGGCGCGCGAAGAGCAAAGCACGACAGGCATCGGGGACGGCATCGCCATTCCGCATGCCAAATCAGCGGCAGTCAAATCACCGGCCATCGCTTTCGGACGCTCCCATGCGGGAATCGATTACGCGGCTCTTGATGGCCAGCCATCCCACTTGTTCTTTATGATTGCGGCTAGTGAAGGCGCAAACAATGCTCATTTGGAGGCGTTGTCAAGACTGGCGACATTTTTGATGGATGAGAAATTCCGTTCCAGAATTTTAGCGGCAAAAACCAAAGAAGATGTTTTGCTTGCAGTCACTGATAAAGAGCTGGCGGAAGATGGGGAAGAAGAAATGGCGGAAGCGATGGACGTTCCTGCCCAATCTCCTTCAGCCAAGAAAATCTTGGCCGTGACGGCTTGTCCGACAGGAATTGCCCATACGTACATGGCGGCTGAAAAGCTCAATGAGCGGGCGAAAGAACGCGGAATTGCGTTGAAAGTGGAAACGAACGGTTCAAGTGGCGTGAAAAACCGGTTGACTGACGCGGAAATCGCCGATGCCGATGCCATTATTGTTGCGGCTGATACAAAAGTGGAAATGGCGCGCTTTAACGGCAAACCGGTCATCCAGACGAAAGTCGGCAAGGCGATCTATGAAACGGATGATTTGCTGAACCGTGCGGTCGGCGGAGACGCACCGGTCTATTCCCACGACCGCTCGAATGATGAAGCGGCTGGAACGGAAACAAAAGGCGGCTTCTACAAGCATTTGATGAACGGGGTATCGAACATGCTGCCATTCGTTGTCGGCGGCGGGATCCTGATTGCCATTTCGTTCTTCTGGGGCATTAACGCGTCCAATCCGGACAGCCCGGAATACAACCAGTTTGCGGCAATGCTTAGCACGATTGGCGGCGGCAACGCATTCTTCTTGATGGTCCCTGTACTTGCTGCATTCATCGCAATGAGCATCGCGGAACGTCCCGGCTTTGCCCCTGGTATGATCGGCGGTTTGATCGCCATCACGGTCACAGGCGTTGAAGGTGCAAGCGGCGGTTCCGGCTTCCTTGGCGGTTTGATCGCCGGTTTCCTTGCCGGTTATGTTACGCTACTAGTCAAAAAGGTGTTTGCAGGGCTTCCAAATAGTTTGGAAGGTCTGAAGCCGGTCTTGTTCTATCCCGTATTCAGCATCGCAATCACGGGCATCATCATGATGCTTGTTAATCCGCAGCTGACAAAAATTTATACTGCCATTTCAACTTTCCTTGAAAGCTTAGGCGGCACTAACCTGGTATTGGTCGGGTTATTGCTCGGCGGCATGATGGCAATCGATATGGGCGGCCCAATCAACAAAGCGGCGTACACGTTCGGAATTGCCATGCTCGATGCACAGAATTTCAATTTCATGGCGACGGTCATGGCGGCAGGAATGGTTCCCCCGCTTGGCATGGCGCTTGCGACAACTTTCTTTAAAAACAAATTCACGCGTCCTGAACGCGAAGCCGGCAAAACGGCTTATGTGCTTGGCGCATGCTTTATCACAGAAGGTGTCATTCCGTTTGCGGCAGCCGACCCGGCGCGTGTCATTCCGGCTTCTGTTGCAGGAGCAGCGACAACCGGTGCACTGGTTATGTTGTTTGACATCAGCCTTCGGGCTCCTCACGGCGGAATTTTCGTCATGGGGCTTGTCGACGGCGGAATCATGAGCGTCTTGATGTACGCATTGGCGATTATCGCTGGAGCAGCCGTAACGGCCATCGTGGCAGGACTTCTGAAAAAGAGAACAGCAGTACCTGCTTAATGCAAACCAAAACCGCTTCTAGAACTCAACTTGTTCTAGAAGCGGTTTTTTTGTTGGGCAAATCTAAACTTTTGTCTTGCTGCTCCTGTCAAGTTTCCAGAGGTAAAAAGCGACCGCGCTGAAACAGAGGGCGGAATTGAAGAAAAATACCAGGTCGTTCAATTTGCCGCCGAACAGCAGAATATTAAGTACGGTAATGGCGTGCATCACGATGAGCAAAAGCAGCAGAATGGTTGCGGTTTTCATATAAGCCTCCTTAAAGATATGGCAATTTCCATTGTACCGCACTGGGGATAAAGCAGACACCTAAACAGCCATGCAGAATCCACTGCAGTGTTTCGGTGGTTTCCGGTTTCCGCTCAAGCTAATGAACCCAAGGATTTCCACCAGGCAGTAGAAGAACTTTTCGCAGCGGCCTACCAAATGCCGGCAAGAATAAAAAAAAGCAAAAAAGCAAGCGTTTCTTTTTAGAATATTCGTTCAACTGTGGTAGAATAGTAGAAATAATTTTTTACAGGCGCTGCTTGAAGGTTTATGCCGGACTGACCTGCCGCCTCAAACTGTCAAAAGGAGTGAATTGCCATTACTAGAATCTGCTTAGTAAGACACGGTGAAACGGACTGGAACGCACAAGGAAGACTTCAGGGAAGCATGGATATTCCATTGAACGCCAACGGCATTTTACAGGCGGAGGCATGCAGTGAGCATTTAAAGGAAACTTCATGGGATTTCGTTATTACAAGCCCGTTGCAGCGTGCGAAGAACACAGCAGAAATCATCAACGGAAAATTGGGTGTGCCGTTGATCGTGATGGAGGAATTCATGGAACGCCATTTCGGGGATGCGGAAGGCATGACGCTCCATGACCGGCGTGCTATTTTCCCGGACAAGAAATACCCGAACCAGGAACCTTTGGAGCTGTTCAAACAACGATTGATGTTTGGCATCAAAAAAATAGAACAGCAATTTCCGGACAGCCGCATTTTATTGGTGGCACACGGCGCTGTGATCGATCTGATCTTGTCCGCCTTTTCACTTGAAGCAAAACCGGGGTACACGTCGTTGGAAAACGGCTGCATCAGCCATATCCATTTCGGCGAGCAAGGCTGGCAAGTCAAAGGCATCAACCAAGTCGGCCATCTTTCGAAAGTCCATGCGAAATACAAAATAAGCTATGAAAAAGAGGCGGTTACATGGCCGTCGTAACCACTCGCCAGTATCATCCCAAAGCAGATTTTCTTTTTCGTTTGCCAAACGACCGGTTATCCATATCTCTAAAGCAGGCGAATCTATAGAATTCGGGAAGGCGGAATGCAGTTTGGGGCAGTCATTAGCGGGAAAAGTGGCATTTATAACAGGAGCGGGAAGAGGGATAGGCTGTTCGACCGCTATTGCTTTGGCTAAGGAGGGTGTCCATGTCGGCTTGATTGCGCGGACCGACAAACACCTGCCTGATGTGGCAAAGCAGATCCGGAATTTCGGCGGTATTGCTGATTATGCCATCGCGGATGTTGCAATGATGGATGAAGTGGAACAGGCGGTCATGCATTTGACAGGAGCACTCGGGCCTGCTGATATTTTGATCAACAATGCGGGAATCGGCCAGCATGCCAGTCTGCTGGAAGCTGACCCTAAAGCGTGGAGGCAGGTGATCGAAGTCAATCTCATGGGCGTCTACCATATGACGCGCGCCGTATTGCCCCAGCTTATCGCAAAGAATGCCGGTGACATCATCAATATCTCGTCGACTTCGGGACTCAAGGGAAGCGCCGGCTCCACTGCGTATAGCGCTTCGAAATTCGGCGTGCTCGGCCTCACCGAGTCGCTGGCGCAGGAAGTGCGGAAACATAACATCCGTGTGTTCGGCCTAGCGCCGAGCAGGGTGGTGACCGATATGACAATCCAGGGATTTCTTCAGGATGAGAATCTGGAAAAATTCATGCAGCCCGAAGACCTGGCGGAATATATGGTGTCGCTGCTAAAACTGGATCCCCGGATCTTCATTCCTTCATCAAGCCTCTGGTCAACCAATCCTTTTTGATGTTAGATAGCCAAAGAGGCCGGCAGACATGTTCGACGTGCTGCCGGCTTTTTGCTGTTCGGATTAATTCCATCAAAAGGAAGGCTTATGAGACCTTACTACTGAAGCGCCGCGATTGGAGCTGAAAAAGGCGTTGAGTTCTTTTGCCGGCGAAGAAACTCTTTGTGGCGACTATCCTTTTGCGACAGAATACAAAATACTGTTTTGGGAGGAAGAAACAGAAGTGGAGATCGCCGAAAATTTGGCGATCTCCACTTCTGTTGTCAGCCGGATATGGCAAGGCATCCTTCTTGGAAGCCCGGAAGTTTGATATGCTGCCTATACGCTCATGGGCCGAAATGCGAACACCTGGTTGCTGCTGTCCTATCTGGAAAACGCTGGAGCCGACCGGAAAGTCGTGGATTTGCTTCTGGAACAGCCGCTGCCCGGATCTCTGCGGGGCACATTTAAAAAATTCCCTGCATTAAAACTAGAAAATCCGGGGGCTCGGGGAGCATACGGATATACATGATCGGATCGGCAGGAAGCGTTTTGAGACTGACGGGTTCGTCTGGGAGCGGCACGCAAATGGGGATATCCAAAAAACAGAAGCGGTCTGTAACGCCGATTCGGAAAAAGCCTCGGCTTTTTCAAACGGGGTGATTGAGAGAGTCCATATCGATTGGAGTGATCAAGAATTGAAAAAGTCTGATGCTGGTGCCGGGAGCAAAAAAATGTTTTTAACTAATAAATGTATTATTTTACATAAGGAATTAACAAAAATAAAAACTCCAACAAGAAATAAGACAAGGAAAACACAATTAAGAAAAGCAATCAGCAGACAGAAAACAGCATGAAGGAAATGTCGGTCTTTATAAAAGAAAAAAAGTTTTACAAACGGGACTAAGCGGGATAGGTATATGTTTTGTCCAGATCAACCTAAACAAATTCTGCGTATGCATCAAGAGGGAAGCGACTCTGCAAAAATGAAGCCATCCAACAAGACTTTAACGGCAAACTGGATAGGAGGAAGAAAAACGTAACGGATGGAATTAGACAGTGATATGTATTCAACAGCATTTATAAATAAAAATGAATCGATGTAGATATTTACATAAGGATAAAATAAAAACAAAAAACTGCAATCAAGAAAAAATGGGAAATAAAAAAAGCTCAACCTGAAAAAGGAGGAGCCAATTTTATCAAAACAAGGGCTAATCGAATTTAACTTGTAGAATCCGCCCGTTTCCGATGTGCGTCATGTGCTTTATCCGCTACCAGATTCAATTGGATGTTGTGTTCCAACAGAGCTTTCAATCCACAGAGCACAATCGTAAATCCACCCATGGAGTCTATCGCTTGTTTTACAATATCATCCGGGGTTCCTTGAAAACCTGTATTAGTGATTGACACATAGGTACTGTCGGTTCCGCGCGGAATAAAAATCCATTCAACTGGTACATAGCCATAAGATTCTTCCCATTCTATAAGAATTCGCTGATTTTCTTCAATTTCGATCACATGGACATTGGTTGATATCCCGTACATGCTCCATTCCCAAGTGACATTCTTTCCCGTTTCCAATGGGCCGCTGCTTGAAGAGAACCAGAATTTCGCAGTAATGGCAGGGTCCACAAAAGCTTGAAACACTTCATTGATGGGCCGCCGGATTAACATTTCAGTTTTTGCGATCGGGTCATTGATTAAACCAGCCATCCACAACCTTCCTTCCGTCCTTTATTGTTAAATAAATAATAGCACATTTAATGCTGTAATATTCTGAATTTTGAAGGGGCATAAGAACTAAATATAGATATATTTTCTGTTTTAGGCTTTTGGCAGACATAATTGCTTAAAAATTTAAAGGTTGTAGTGCGATTTTCATTTATTTTGAAACCATCTCCGTTAAAGACCGTAGAGAAAAGCAGAGGAAGGGGAAATGCAACATGAATGAAATGAAAGAGAAACCACATTACGAAAAAATCAATCCATTTACAGGCATCTGGATCCGCACCCGTGAAACAATCCGCTATGTTATCGAAGAAAAAACGACAGGGTATGTGCTGCTGCTAATTGTGTTGGCTGGAATCGTCAATGCCTTGATCGGGGTTTTCGATCCTCAAGTAAGCGGCACAATGCCTTTATGGTCCATCTTTTTGATAGGCTGCGTTTTCGGGCCGATTGCGGGGATAATTGGCGTCGCCATCCTTTCCGGTATCTATCTGATTGTAGGCAAGCTATTCAAAGGCACCAGTACCTATACGGAAATGTTCAAAGCGATCGGCGCAACCGCTATTCCATCTATCTGGTTTGCCCCGGTTTTCTTGATCGGTTATTTGGCCGCTCCGGATATGATGCTTGTTGACACGAATGCAGACATTTCCCCGATAAGCTTTGTCATTGGCGGTTTAATGGCGATTGCAAGTATTGTCCTTGGTATTTGGAGCTTGATCATCCAAAGCAAGGCAATCGGGGAAGCGCACCGCATCTCCAGCTGGAAAGGGTTTTTCACGCTATTGATTCCAGGTGTGATCTTGTTTATCCTCTTTGCAGCTCTGGCTTTGTTCTTTATCGTGACGTTTATGAATTTCTCTTGAAAGAAGGCAGCCGCCTTCTTTTTGTTTGCAAAGATATAAGCAACAGCAAAAACCGCCATGGAATACTGAAGCGCAAAATTCAGAAAAGCGCACAGGCCAGGCTGTTATCTGGATCTCCCATAGAATGGTGGAGCCATAAGCAAAGAGCCGGTTCCAAATATTTAGGGTCTTTTCATAAATCTGGCAACATCCTGGAAGATTGAAACGTCTCAATTACATAATCAAACCGAATATTTCGGAGAATGGTTGCTAAACTAAGAATCGAGGGGTCTCGGATGGCTAAAATGCAATGGGTATTAATCGGAACGGTATCGCTTGCGACGTTTTTCTGCGTTTGCGGCCAAGGAACTGCTTATTTTCTGAACGAACATTTTGTACCGGTCCCCCCTGTCTATTATTTGACCGGATCGACGGCTTTCGGCATTTCCCTATATCTTTTTACAGCATTCTTGCTGTATGGATTTCGTAAGAATGGGGAACCTTTGAATCAATATTTGGAAATGTTCCTGATTTTATTTTTTGCCGCTGCTCCTATCGCTTCTTTTTGGGCATTTTTTGTGACCGCCATGTGGTGGGGATAACCACTTGACTGTCCATATAACATCCGAAAGGCACTGTTATTAAGAACTCATAAACCACAACCAATAAAGGAGGTTCCTTATGCGCCCGCGAGCCAATGCACTCGGACTGCTTTTTCATCAAGGACGCCTGTTGCTGGAAGAACAAGAAGGCATCCATTCCCAAGGCGCCGGCATTTTCTATCGCCCCATTGGCGGAACAATCGAACTCGGCGAACCTTCCGCGGAAACTTTGGTCCGGGAATACCGAGAAGAGCTGGGGGCAGACGTAGAAATCCATCGGTACGTCAGCTGCCTGGAGAACATTTATAACATTCAAGGAACAGTTTTTCACGAAATCACCCAGCTTTACATAGTAGGATTTGAAAAAGAGGAACTCTACAGGAAAGGGTCGTTCACCGTAACGGAAGGTGGAAGAACAACGACCGCCAAATGGATTTCTATAGAGCGATTGCGCGATTCTGAAACAGTGCTGTATCCGTCCGGCTTGCTGGAGTTGATCGAAGGCGAACTTGAAAAAGGGATTGTGTGCTGAATAACGGTATTCACCGAATAGATTGCGGAAACACGGCAAAAGGAGCGCCAGTTCTTCCTATGCCGTGTTTTTTAACGGTGAAAAGCTTTACGGTTTTGAAAAATAAAAATCTCTTTTCTTTGTTATACTGATAGAAGAAGCAGCGGAATGGGCGTTAGCAGTGCGAGGAGGCGAATTTATGCAGGACTATATGCTTTATATCCGGTTGTTCATTGAGATACTCTTAGTCGCCTTCTTCATATATTTTGTCGGCGGCAGGCTGATGGGGTCCCAGATCAATTTCACGAAACGCGTGTTTTCTGTGGGACTTGGCGTGGTTTTGACCTCTTTTGTTTATTGGTATTCCTATTTGCGCTATACCGATTATTTGACGGAAAGCGTGGTCTCGGAGGTCGCAAGCGTCAGTACAGTCATCTGGATCGGCAGTATGGTGTTGATCTCCATGCTGTTTTACCTCTTTTTCGAATTGTTCGACCCCATTGAACTTGGCGAAAAAGGAGAACGGATCACCGGCCGCAAGTTTTTCCTGCGGCGCATGCAATTGCGCTGGCGCCGCCAGAAGCGCTTGAGCCAAGTGCTGGAGATCGCCATTCGAAACGGCATCACGCGCGGCTTGAAATATGCCCGCCACCGGGAGAATGACCGCGAGCTCGCCATCGCTTTCCGGGACACGCTCGAACAAAGCGGAGGTATCTTCATCAAATTCGGACAGGTGCTGTCGACCCGTACAGATCTGTTCCCGGCGCCTTTTATCGAAGAGCTGGGAAAACTTCATCAAGATGTCAAACCGCTCCCGAGCCCGCAAGTGCAGGCCCTTTTGCAAAACTCCCTTAAAGCGCCGGTGGATGAGGTTTTTTCCTTTTTCGATATGGAGCCGCTCGCAGCCGCTTCGATCGGCCAAGTGCACAAGGCTGTACTCCGGAAAAACAACGAGCAAGTGGTCGTGAAACTGCTGCGCCCGGAAATTAAGCGCATCATGCGCGACGACTTGAACATTTTGGTGGAATTTGCCGAATGGGTGTCCAACCGGTCGAAGTGGGCTGAAAATCTGGGGTTCCGCCAATTGGCGATCGGCTTTGCGGCAGGGCTTCGGGAAGAAATCAACTTTGATATCGAAATCCGCAACATGGTCCAGATATCAAACGCACTCGCTAAAAGCCCGTATCCGGTCAAGATTCCAAAAGTCTACACAGAATACAGCAATGACACCCTGATCATCTCGGAATTCGTTGATGGAAAGAATTTGGCAAAGGGAGGAGAAGTTTTTCGCCAGGCGGGGGTCGACCCGAAAGATTTTGCCCGGACGGTCTTATTTTCCTTTTTTGAACAAATGCTGTTTTCGGGCATTTTCCATGCCGATCCGCATCCCGGGAACGTTTTTGTCAATGCTCAGGACGGCACGCCGATTTTGCTTGATTTCGGGGCTGTGGGGCGTTTGGCCGCTCCGCAACAAGACGGGGTCATCCGCTTTATCATCGGCGTCCAGCAGAACGATGCCAGCGTCATTTACGACGCCGTCACTCTGCTTGTCGAAGAGCATGATCATATCGACCGCCAAAAGTTTGAACAGGCGCTTGGCCAGCTGCTTCTCAAGATATCGTATGTGGATGCCATCCCGACCACTGAGCTGATCCAGTCGCTATTCGACTTGGTGCGCCATTTCGGGCTGACGTTTTATCCTTCTGTCGGAACGGCGCTGCGGTCGCTGATTACACTCGACGGAACGCTGCATCTGATCGATCCGTCGTTTGACATGTTCACCGAAGCGAAAACATTCGCCAAAAAATACAAATCTACCGCTTTCAAAAAACCGTTCAAGGAACCGCGCATCATCAAAGAAAAACTGGAAGAGGAACTCACACTCCTGATTCCGGAATTGCTGAACATCCCGAAGCGGGTGGATCTGCTCCTGCAGCGCGTGGAGAGCGGAAAGATCATTTTGCATCATGATGTCTTTTCAGACAAAAAAAATTCAAGTTTTATCCTTCAATTGTTTTCCCGCTTCGTTTTGCTGATGACCGGCATCACGTTCGGGCTGGTGTCTGCCGCTTTGCTGGCGATTGCGCAGTTCATCGATGCGGCATTTGCCGTGTATTTGAACATCGCCGCCTATACCGGGCTGTTCCTGTGCGTCGTGCTGCTCGTCCGTCTGTCGATCCAGGCGATACGGGATATGAAGCGCAGCGCATAGCGGATGTTTGTACAAATTCATGGAGCGGGAATACAATGGACAGGACAGAAAGTAAGAAAGGGTGACAGCATGGACAAGCGGGATGCTGAACAAATACTGAACCAGAAATTGCGGGAGACGCGGCCGAGCTGGCAAAAACGGCAGCCAGTGCGTCCGAAAAAATACAAAACTAGTTTGAAGAAAGTGGAGGATTACGTCATTCTCGATTTTGAGACGACGGGCCTTCGCGCCGGAAGCGACAAGATCATCCAGATTGGCGCGGTCAAATACATCGGCCACAACCGGGTCGATACGATGTACATGCTGATCAATCCGGAATGCTCCATTTCACCGACAATCACGCGGATTACCGGCATTACGAATGCGGATGTGCAGGATGCCCCGGTGATTGAAGAAGTGGCCCATGAATTGGTTGCGTTCATAGAAGGCTTGCCGATTATCGCACACAATGCGCCGTTTGATATGGGTTTCTTATACGCTTTAGAAGAGATTACGCCAATTCCTGAATACACGGTGATTGATACGGTGCACTTGGCCAGAAGAGCCATTCGGGAAACGCCAAACCATAAGCTGACGACGCTCAGCGCTTTTTTGCAGCTGGAACATAACGCGCACGACGCGCTCGGCGACTGCCTGGCGACCGCCGCCATCTACCAATACTGCATCAGCCGCATGTAGAAAACCCCCTCCATAGGATGGAGGGGGTTTTAGGTTTGTTGGAGTGATATTCATTTTTGCAACGTTTGATGGATTTTACCCCTCCAACCATTGCGTTCTTGGTTATCCATCTAACTTTTTCCCTGTGTAGAATGACCGCCTGTGGAAGAGGTCGATCAGCTTGAACAATTCTTCTCCCGATGCCTTCTTTGATTCCGCGTGGAAAGGGAGGTACATCGCCTGATAGGGTTCCGGCACCCAGATATAGTGATGGACATATTCGGTGAGAAGAAAACCGCAAGATTGCCAAAAGCGGATGCGCCTTTTGTTTTCAGCTGTTTCCTCAGACTCGACTTCAATAAGCAATAGCTGCAACCCTTCATCGCTTGCTTTTTGTCTCAAGGAATCAACAAACTGTTTGCCAAGCCCGTTGTTCCGTTCTTTTTCAGATACGGCCAAATAGTCAATGATCATCACTCGCTCTTTTTTGAGTTTCCCTGTTAAGGCCATAGCAACCGCTTTTGTTCCGTTGTAAGCCACATGAAGTTCGGCAATCTCTTGAGCGAACATGTTTCTGATGATTTCCACCGGCTTAGCCCCTTTAAATCCAAAAGCCTCTCTATATAGGAGGCTCGCATCCTGCCAGAGTTCGTCATTCCACGTATCATCAGATATGATTTTCATATAAACTTCTCCTGTTTTATCTTATAGTTTACGATATCACATACAGTATAATAGCGAGTGTTTCAAGAGATTTGATGGTATGTTGAATCTTCTTCCTTGTCGAATGAGATTTAGGAATACGTTTCAAAAGGTTAGCTGCACTGTATCACAATATTTCTAATTTATAAATAGCTGCAGTTACGAGAGCACGCAAGACAATATTACAGAATTTCTTTGAACTTTATCTGTATCAGAAATGCGATAGTTTACGCCTTTCAGAGTCTCATGCTTAACTCATTGCCCGAGAAGGAAAGAGGTGTTTTCTTGGAAACAGTTTAACTAAAGAACAAATGATTGAATGTTTTAAACCCGTTTTCAAACAATACGGATTTAAGAAAATGAAAACAAACTGGAGAAAAACAACAGATGACCTGATATTAGTTCTGAACATTCAAGGATTCCAGTGGAGTAAAGAGGTTTTTTATATAAACGTGGGCGTATACATTAAGGCTCTTGGTGAAGCGCAAAATCCCCCGGAGTATAGTTGTCATGTTAGAAGCAGGATTAATGAGAGAGATAAGCCGTGTTTATCATTATGCAACGAAATACTGGAATGGTTCGAAAAACACGATAGCACGCAAAAGCTTAAATCGCTTAATAGTGAAAACGGTCTTCCTGTGATTACAATAGTAGATGCTAAGAACTACCTTGATGAGGCAGATCCCTCCAACCAGGAACAGGAGAGTCCTTGAATTTGAGCATTTCTCAATTTTCCATAAGAAACCACTCTGAAATTTAACAGAGCCAAATAGAAAAACGCCTTCGCTTCAGAAAGAGAAGTGGGGCGTTTGCGTAGTCAGGGCTACTGATTGGTGATGCGGCGCACAAGAGGATCTTCTTTCGTGACATGCACGGGTTTGATCCGCGGGCTTGTTGGCCGGGCATCTTCATTATACCGGCGATGGGCACGGGCTTTTGCCAGCTTTCGCACAGCGCGTTCTTTTACGTCTTCTGTTCTGAATGGAGTTTTAGCAAGTGTCATTCCAACCACTCCTTTTGTTTAGTATAGCTAACGCGTAGGGGAGCGTCAATTGCAGCAGGCTACGCGTCCGGTCCAGCAGGCGATGTCAGTGCCAGCAGAAATTCGTAGTTTTCGATGGATTTGCTTACGGCGTTGTGCAGCGATTCGAACAGCGACTGGTCAAAATAGTCGAATTCCTGCGTGTAGCTGCTAATGACGGTGATCCATTCCTGTTCCCGGTACGTATAAGCATAAACAAAATAATTCTTCTCCAGCATATTGTTCGGATCCGCTTTGTTCCAAAGGATGGAACTTCCGGATTCTTTGGATGCCGCTACCAGGTCGTCCAATTTTGAAGGGAACGGCTCGGTATAAAGCTCATAGGAAAAGCGGGTATCGAGCGGTTCGTTTTTGTACCATGCTTGCAGTTCTGTTAAATAAAACTCCAAGACATCTTGGTAACTGAGACCAATTTCATCTAAGATTTCAAGTGAGCGTTCGGCAGCGGCATCGCTTGTCAAATACAGCATGTATTTCGCTTTTGTGGCGCTTGTTTCAATTGTCTCAATAGCGGCTTGTTCGATGTCGTTCACTTCGAATTCCAGATTGAACAGCTTCAAGCGCTTGAGCCGCCTGAAAGCGACTGGAATAACTAAAAATAATAGCATCCAGACCAGGAGCAAAAACAGACCCCTGAAAACCACTTGGTTAAAATCGGACTGGACAATCGGCTTGACCAGCAAGTTGACCCAAGTTTCAGGAGCCGTATCGTTTGCAGGAGCAGTGTCTGTCTGCAGCAACAACGCTCTCGGGTTGTGCTGTACGGTATCAAGGGCGATGCTAGCTGAAGCCGTCAGCATCCAGCCGATGATGACGACAATACCGAATGTGTATACATATGGGATGAAGAAGTTAATCCATTGGAAAAAGGAGCGGTTTTCGTTTGATTTCAGAGGCAATAGGGATCACTCGATTCGGGTTTACTAAGCCGTAGCTTTCGGATCCATTATACCATACGGCGGCATCTGAACAGGCAACCGCTTAAACATGCTTTTGTTTCAGCTATATTCCTTCTTATACCCCAACAAAATCGCTATGGGCTTGAGTGGGGTGAATAGCAGTTTTTGCACAGCCCATGGCGGCTTGGTGAGCCGGATGTCGCTTTGATGGTATAACAGCAAACGAGTCATTAAAAAGAGATTTGCCGTTCCTTTTTTGTTGAGTTTGCCGTCTCTTGCCAACGCAAAATAGGTTCTGAAGAATGTTTCAATCGTCAAGGCGGGAGAAAAGCGCTGTATGGAATGCGCTTCTTCAGGGCCTTCATTCCAGAAAAAGTGGGGCACACCAGGCGGTATGACGACTTTCTCGCCAGGACCGACAATTTGAATGGTGCCGTTGATGCTGAAATGCACTTTTCCAGAGATCACTTCAGCAGAACTTTCTTGTTTGGGGTGGACATGTTCCGGTTCTTTCGGAGCACCTGGAGGATTGAAAGATTCGATTTCGAGCAATGCACCATTTGTATCCATGGCGGTTTTACGAAAAATCATCGTTTGGCCTGAGTGAGGATTTGTTATGATCAAGTTTGTTTTTACCATTTTTTGACCTCCTAACTAATATGCGCTACAGTCATATCTGGTTTCATAAAAGAAACGGAGGGTGAAGGCCTTGAAAATCCAAATTCGAATTACCACAGAACAGCCATCCGGTTTTAAGGGCGTTTTGAATTTGTATGAAACGCTGGGCTGGAATTCGTTCGACATGAAAGAAGACGACTTCAGAAAAATGTGCACGCAAAGCTGGTTTGTTGTATATGCCTATGATCAAAGCCGATTGGTGGGCATGGGACGGATCATTTCGGACGGTGTGATTTCAGCAATCATATGTGGACTGGGCGTCGCACCGACGCATCAGCAGCTCGGAATCGGCAAACAATTGATGGAGCAGCTGATCGAGAAATGTTTAACCAGCGGGATCAATCCGCAATTGATGTGCGTCGAAAGTTTGGAGCCGTATTATGAATCGCTGGGCTTCAGGAAGTTCGCAATCGGCATGGCTTGGGATCCAAGCGGCAAGTGATCCCAAACACCGAACCATATCACGAGAAAGGACAAGAGAGGCGGAGACAAAAAGGCCTCTCTTGCTCAACAAATATTTTAGTTTACATAATATAAATTATCGGAAGTAGCGTTTCATTTAGTAAGTATACTTTTAATAGTGAGACGAAACCGGATTTTCGGCCTTTTTACGCTATTTTCACTGATTTCTTTGCATTCGTTTTTTACGTGGCTTTTGCTCGGTTCTGAACCATCGCTTTTGAAACGTCTCACGGGCCTCAGCTTCAAAGTTTCGATGCTTCCGGACCAAACCGATTTCGTCTCATGGCGTCTGGAAATCTGTTCGAGTTTTCAAGCATAGATTGACAGTTGAGTTCTTGATTTTATTTTCTGCGGTTCGCATGCTGTCACAAATCAAGTTCTCTATAAATGAGAATCCAGCTTATCAGATGATTTCAGACTGCCTTTATCATTACATGACCAGCAAATTCCATTTATGGCCATCCACATCGCTGAATCCGGCCCCGAAAAAGCTGTTCCGTTCGCCCGGCTCTGAATAGACGGCACCGCCGGCAGATTCCGCTTTTCGGACCAGTTCATGCACTTCTTCCTCAGAATTGACGGAAATTGACAGCAAAACTTCGTTTCCTTGATTGGTATCGGCTATGTTGCTGCCTGTGAACGATTGAAACGTCTCTTCCGGAATCAGCATAACCATGGCTCCTTGGCTGCCGACCTTTACACCTGCCATGTCTTCACGCTCATTCACCGTAAATTCCAAAGCACGAAAAAAATCCATCGATTTCTGAAGATCCCTTACCGGTAGATTGATCCAGCATTCTTTTGCCATCTTGCAGTCCTCCGTTTCATGCGAATCTTATAGCGCCGCTTCCAAACAAAACAGATGCTATCCCGAATAAAACATTTGCTATCGCCTCTAAAT
Organism: Planomicrobium sp. CPCC 101110; assembly: GCF_007859395.1. Lineage (GTDB taxonomy): Bacteria > Bacillota > Bacilli > Bacillales_A > Planococcaceae > Planococcus. Next base: position 263,637 of record NZ_VOHD01000006.1, read on the forward strand.
AGTTTGAATATTCGAACTTAATTCATTTTACTATACTCTCCGCAGTTTGTTTATCAGGCCAATTTACCAGAAATATCCCGATGAAAATCATGCTGCCGCCTGTCAGGACCGTGTATCCGATATGTTCACCAAGCAGCCACCAGCCGCTGATCACGCCGAAAAATGGCGCTAGGAAAAGAAATGCGCTGACTTTGCCGGGATTTCCTTTTTGCAGCAGGTAAAACCATATGGCAAATTGAACTATCGAAGCCGGAATGGCAAGCCATAAAATAACGGCAGCCGACACAGCGTTGAAGTTTAGGTATGCATTTTCCAGGAATGCGCTGCCCAGCAGCAAAAGACCGCCGCCAAAAAGCATCTGATATGCCGTTAGGACCCAAATGTCGAAACGCTTCCCCCACCTTTTGATCAATAAGGTCGCAATGGCCCACGAAACGGCGCTGAACAGCCCGAAAACCGTGCCGATTTCCATTTGCAGCTGGCCGCCCATTGCCACGACCACCCCGATAAACCCCACAAGGACCCCTGACCACTGGACCATCCGGTAACGGAGGCCGAGCGCCAGTGAACCGAACAGGACGACCAACAGCGGGTTCATGAATGTAAGGATGGCCGATTCTCCCGCTGTAATGGTCCGCAAACTCAAGAATATCGCTCCCATGACACCGGCTGTCTGGAATAAGCCGATGCAAAAAATGCGCAGCCAATCCTGCGGCGTTTTCGGATGCGGCCGCTTCAGGAATTGGACTAATGCCATCATTAAAACACCAGCCAAAGTAAAGCGGATGCCCACCAGCAGCAGCGGAGACACATATTCCAACCCGATTTTTCCAACGGCAAAAGAAGAACCCATCAAACTCGTCGTTATGACAACCAAAAAAACAAAAGCCAGTTTGCCAGCCAATGTCTCCCTCCCTTCACCTTGACTACCTATTCTGCATGCCTCGCGCATTGTCCTGCCTTTTCTGTTTTGATCCACGCCTGCAGGGAAAAGAAGATACGACCCACTATTCGGAAAGGATTTGATCTTTTGGACCAACAAGCAATTTCAAAAGCGCTTCAACAGCAAACCGTCACTTTGCCAGATGGCACACGCCTCCCTGCAATAGGGCAAGGCACATGGAATATCGGAGACGATCCGTCGCGAAAAAACCAAGAAATAGCAGCCCTTCGGCGAGGTTTGGAGCTCGGCATGACCGTGATCGACACGGCGGAAATGTACGGCGAAGGCAAATCGGAACAGCTTGTCGGGGAAGCGATCCAAGGAAAGCGTGAGCAGGTTTTCCTGGTATCCAAAGCCTATCCGCAAAACGCGGGCTTGGAACGCATCAAGAAAGCGTGCGAAAACAGCTTGAAGCGGCTGGGAACCGATTCGCTCGACTTGTACTTGCTGCATTGGCGCGGAAGGGTCCCGCTCGCCGAAACCGTCGAAGGCATGGAACAGCTGAAAGCGGAAGGCAAAATCAAACGCTGGGGCGTATCGAATTTCGATACCGCAGACATGGAAGAATTGTGGAGCGTGCCAAACGGGAGCAACTGTGCCACCAACCAGGTGCTTTACCATCTGGGTTCCCGCGGCATCGAATATGACTTGAAGGACTGGCACAAAGCGCACAGCGTTCCGATCATGGCATATAGCCCACTGGCGCAGGGCGGTTCCCTCCGGCGTGAATTGTTGACCAACGCGGCCCTTAAAAAGATCGCCGACAAACATCATGCCGCTCCCCTGCAAATCGCACTTGCCTGGACGCTGCGTTCCGGCAATGTGCTGGCTATCCCGAAAGCGGGCCAAGCCGCCCATGTGGAGGCAAATGCCCAGGCAGCGGCCATAGAGCTTGCACCAGAAGACTTGAAGCAATTGGACCAAGCTTTCCCTGGCCCTGGCCATAAAACGCCTCTAGACATCATTTAAGCGCTTTTCAGCGGCACCGTAAATACAGAAAAGCATTCGGATTCGAGACCGAATGCTTTTTTTCTAGGAATCCTGCTTTACGCATCTTCCGCTCCCCTGCGTCTAAAGGAGAAGGGACTTTCCAGCCTTTCCCCTGGCGTGATGTTCATGATGAAATAGCCGGCAATCAATACCAAAATCACCATAGAATTATATAGGGATGCTTTTGCATCATCATGTTCCACTATAATAAGACGGACCATGGCGGCAATTCCGATATAAATGAAATACCGGAGCGGGAAATGATAGTGTTCCTTGAAATACTTGACAATCATCGAAATGAATTCAAAGTACAGAAAGAAGATGAGGATCCGGGCAAAAAACGCTTGATAGTCTTCTGTTCCACCCTTAAGAACAAGCTGGCCAAACACAATCAGTTCTTTTGCCAGCTGATATGCCAGAAAAGCCCCAAGAACAATCAGCGAACTGTTCAAAACCACTTGAAGGATGCCCGGAATCCTTGCTGCCATGCTACCAAAACGTTTTTTTATTGGAAGTTCCGCCCTTCTATACCGAAATCGCTCTTGTGAACAGGCTATAGAATAACAGGACGGTTTTGAGCGGCTGTCAAGGACATGTGCGGTTTTTGTTAAGCTATGCCGAATTTACCCGCCGCTTTTTTGGGGCAGCAGTTTCGCTAACGGAAAGATGCCCATGCTCTGGATCACAAGCGACAGCAAAATTGCCGCAAACGCCAATGAAACGAGCAGCTGATTGCCTTCAGAAGCAGTGGATTCCAGCCAGAGCAGCAACGCTACTGACATGCTCCCTTTTATGCCGGCCCAGGACATCAAGGCCGTTGTGGAAAAGTCGCTGTCAAACTCATTGCGCCAGGCCGGAACGCCGTATACGAAGCCCCCCAGCACGAGGAATCGGGCAATGACAGAAAGGAAGAAAATCATGATTGCCGCTCCCCAGTGCGGAAAGGCCAAGTATTCGGTCATCTGTATCCCGATGAGCAAAAACAAGACCGACAAGACTGTAGGGTTGATGATATCCCAAAATCCGTCCAATGACTCTTTCAGCTTGTCTTCCTTGATCGACCGGCCGATTTCAAAAGAAAGCATGATGCCGGCGACAACCGTAGCCAAAACCCCCGAACCCCCGATGGCTTCGGCAATGTAGAAGCCGCCATAAGCCACAACAATCGTCAGCATCACTTGATACTGCTTATGGTGCGTAAAACGGATGGCTTTGCTTAAAAGCCATCCCGACATTAAACCGATCGCGACGCCTCCCAGGGAAACCAGGAAAAAATCCCCGATAAGCCTGCCGATGGAAAATCCGTTCCCCGTCTCGAACATGGACAGGAAAATGGTGAACAGCACAATGCTTGTCCCGTCGTTTACCATCGATTCTCCTTCCACAATGTCTGCGATTTGTTCTTGTCCGGTACTGTTCTTTATGATAGCGGTAACCGATACGGGATCTGTCGGCACCAGTATGGCCGCCAACAGGAATGCCGCTGTCCAAGAAATCGGGACAAGCGAGCCGCTGATGAAGTATATGCCGATCCCAAGCAAAGCTGTCGTGGCAAAGAGACCGGCGGTGCTGAGTGTCGCGATGATGCCGAAGTTTTTCTTCAGCTGGCTTTGCGGGAATTGATAGGCGGATGTAAACAGCAGCGCTGGGAGGAAGACATTAAAAATGACGTCTTTCGATATCTTCAATGAAGAGAAAAAAGGGAGAAATGAAAGGGCGATGCCCAGCAGAACGAGCACTACCGGTACGGGAAAATAGTTCTTTTTCAAGTCGATCGTATAGACGACATAGCCGATCAGCAGCAGCACAAGGACTTGATGGGTAATCGTCATAAGATTCTCCTCAAATGCGAATGTTTTTACTTTTGTTTTCCTTCCTGAATCTGGTTTAAACCTCAATTTTTCACAGTTCGCTTGGCAAGCAGAGTTGGAAACAAAAAAACACCAGCAAAGCCTATCGGCGTTTGCTGGTGGAAAAGTTGCGCATTACAGGTATTCTTTTTCGAATTCGATCGTGCTTCGGACCGTATTGATCGGGCGGACCATTTTTTCAATCTGTTCGCGTTTGCCTTCAAGGAACGGCGGCAAAGACAATTTTTCGCCGACGGTTTCATACGGCTCATCGCCAAGGAACCCAGGGCCGTCCGTTGCCCATTCAAACAAGATGCCAGGCGCCACACGTGCGTACAGCGATTCGAAGAAGAAACGGTCAACATGGCCGGAAGTTCCGAAACCGAAGTTTTCCATCCGTTCTGTCCATTCGTCCAGCACGGAGCGGTCTTCAACTCGGAACGCGGCATGGTGGACAGTCCCGAACCCTTGGCGCCCTTGCGGCAAGACCGTATTGTACTCGACGATCACTTGCGCGCCGTTCCCGCCTTCGCCCACTTCAAACAGATGGAGTGAACCTTCTTTGGCGATTTCGCGGAACAGCATGGCTTTTTCCAGCACTTCTTTCAAATAGTCGAACTGGGCGATCCGGATATGGATCGGTCCAAGGCCGGTAATCGCGAATTCCAGCGGAACAGGCCCTTTTTGCCACGGCGTCCCGGATGCGATGCCTTCGTTATGCTCATCCGACACCAGCATATACTGCTGATCATCAAAATCCGTGAACGACAGCGTTTGCTTGCCGAACAGCTCTTTGATGCCTGAATGCTTGACTTCATACTTGTCGAAACGCTTTACCCAATAGTCAAGCGCTGCATCTGTCGGCACGCGGAACGATGTTTTATAAATCTCGTTGGTTCCGTGCGTGCCTTTTTGGATTCCAGGAAAATCGAAGAACGTCATATCAGTTCCCGCAGACCCTTTATCATCCGCAAAGAACAGATGGTAAGTCTGGATGTCGTCCTGGTTGACTGTTTTCTTGACTAGGCGCATGCCTAATACATAGGTGAAAAATTCATAGTTCTTTTCTGCGCTGCTGGTGATGGCGGTGACGTGGTGCATTCCTTTAATGTGGTTCATAATGGACAAACTCCCTTTCAAAGTGGAATGGAACTGAAAAAATATCTTGAATTCGAGATAATTTTACCTTTTCTATTCTGAGCTGTCAACCATGTTGTTTCGGTCCCTAAAAAACGAATCCTTCTGGCGCGTTACCGGGTAAACTCGCTGGGATTGTCTATATATAAAGCGGTGTATCCGCACTTCGGGCAGACTGCGGCTTTTGGTTTGGCGGATGCCCGTCTAAAAAGCCCGCCTCCTTTTCGGCTGATTTTCAGGCCGTACATCCCGCCTTCAACCGTTACTTTGCAGCCAGCGATCATTTCGGTTTTGCATTGATGGCATAAGGTTTTCATTGTGTTTTCACCTTCTCCCTTTTTTTAAAACGGCCGTCCTTGCTAGTAACATGAAAAGTTGCTTTAACGAAAGGTTTTTGCGTCTGTTCAAAACATATATTCAAGAACTTCTTCGGCATACGTTCAAACGCCCCCCGATTGACCCTGCCACATATTGTATCAGTGCGTTTCCATAAAGTGCGATTTCTGGTGCGGGATTAACAAAAAAGGATATTCTTACGATTTCCAAAAAACAGAAGGAACGCTGTATTATATAAGAGCTTATGAAATGATCCATGGGAAATTGGAAACGCAAAAACTTTTTACGGTTGATTTCAATAGCAAAAAAGTAAATTTGATCGAACGATTCAATGACTGAGCGGACCAAGAAAACGTACGCCAAAACAAAATGCGCCTGCCTTCTGGGGCTTTGGTTTGCTAACCTACAATCAATGGGAAAGCCCGAAAGCTTTTATCAAATCCGCTCCTCCTCTTGTTTCTGATATGCACAACTGCGAAAAACCCGCGTATACAAGATTATTGATACACCGCCCGGAGCCGTTTAATAACTATCCGTTTTTATCATCGTTATTTCAGGCATTAAGTCCCTGTTTTTTTCCTATGCTCCTCTTCAATAATTAATGAATGGTTTTGGTGCGTTGAAGGATGGCAGGCTTCGCAGGATCAAACCTCAAACGAAAAAAGCCGCATGCTCTCTGGGAAACACGCGGCTTTTTTCGCTTAAGGCGGTTATTGATAGGTCAACCGCGTGCCAGAGGGCAGTTGTGCCAGTTCAAGCAATTGTTCCAAAACCCTCGTCCTCGCTTCAAAATCAAACGGCTCTCCGCACGGCCGGCCCATTTTAAACGGCACATGCAGCGTCCGCGGCGCCCCGACTTTCTCGGTCACTTCCGGAAAAATCGAGACCATGGCGGTTGCAATGCCGGCTTCCTCTATAGCCCGGGCATACAGCCCGAGAACGTTATGGCAAGATCCTCAGCCAGGCACCAGCAACGCCACATCAATATTTTCGTTTTGGAAAAACTCCACAACTTGCGGTATGGCATCGCGTTCCACCAGTTCTGTATCCAGTATGCCGCCGTTCAGGCCGATATTGACCTTGGCCACAGCCCCGATCTCACCGGATGCCGCGAGCTCCCTAAGCTGGGTGAGCGGAAAGACAATCGATGGATCGGTTTTCGCGTATTTGGTGTCATAATAGATATGGGTCACCGTCAAATCCGTTTCTTCTGTATTCCCGGGAATCAGGCGGAACGTCGGGTCTCCGGCTGGATTGTCGATATCAAACGGCGGATCCGTTTTTAAATGGACTCCGGCAGTGGAAATCAAAGCCACCGTGCATGCTTTGATGGGTTTTTGTACGGTCGTTCCGGGGAGGCCTTCGTTTTTGTTTGTGTGCTGCATCGTGAACTTCTGATAAGCTTCTGGAAAATTGTCTGCAAATGTTCGAGACAGTTTTGATTTGAGTTTGGTCTTGGCTTTCATCAGCATTCCTTCTTCCTATAGGAAATAGTCCCGCCCTGATTCTTGTTCATACTAAGAATTCGACTTGTTTGGGAGAAATCCTTGCGGCAAATGCGGATTTTAAAAATCTCCTTGACTTCATAAAAAGCCGTGGTAAGATTTTAAGCTATAAGCAACTATACATACGTTGAAAGATGTTCTAGTAATTCGATTGCGCGCAGCAGGCAGAGACTGAATGGATGGTGGAAGTTCAGGCGGCAATCCGGATGAAGTACACCATCTGCTGTTTTCAACTTTTTAACGAAGCGGATGGCTTTCAAGCTGTCAAATAGGGTGGTAACGCGGAGAAAACCTTCGTCCCTTTCTTAGGGATGGTAGGTTTTCTTTTTGTTTTTCATATATTAAGGGGGTTTCATCATTATGTTCCACATCAAAGCAGTATTTTCACCATCGGTCAAAGAATCAATGTTGTTGGTGGCGCTGATCGTCGCATCCATCAGTGTCAGCCTGATCAAATTTGGCGCCGTTCCGCACCTTCCCATTCTGTTTTCCATCCTTTTGCTGATTTGTTACGGCTTGCTCAAAAAAGTCCCGTACCGCCAGCTCGAGAGCGGACTGGTGCAAGGCGCCGGAGCGGGAATGAGCGCCGTCTTCCTGTTTTTCTTTATCGGCATCCTGATCAGCACCTGGATGATGAGCGGGACCATCCCGACACTTATCTATGCCGGATTCCACCTCATCACGCCGCTGTTTTTCTTCGCGATTGTCTTTGTGGTTTCGTCGATTGTCGGTTTGGCGGTCGGCAGCTCGCTGACGACTGTGGCGACCGTTGGCGTCGCATTCATCGGAATGGCCACGGTACTTGATGTATCTCTTGCCATTACAGCGGGTGCCATCGTTTCCGGTGCATTTTTCGGCGATAAAATGTCACCGGTATCGGATACGACCAACCTGGCTTCATCCATTGCCGATGTCGATCTGTTCGCGCATATCCGCAATATGGGCTGGACCACCATTCCGGCGTTTGTCTTATCGCTTCTCATCTTTGCTGTTCTTTCGCCGGATGTCGTCTTGAACGACATCGAAAAAATCCAAGAGTTCCAAGACGGACTTTTAGCTACCGGAACCATCCACTGGTATGCAGTTTTGCCGCTTGTGGCATTGGTCGTTCTCACCTTGAAGAAAGTGCCGGCGATGATGAATCTCGCCGTCAGCTCGATTCTCGCGATTGCCCTTTCGTACCTGCACCAAAGCTACCAGATGTCTGAAGTGTTCGGCATCCTGTTCGGCGGTTTCGTTTCAGAAACGGGAGTTGCCGATGTTGATGCGCTTTTGACCCGAGGCGGCATGGAAAGCATGTTCTTTACCATAGGACTGGTCCTGCTGTCGCTCAGCATGGGCGGACTGCTCTTTACACTCGGCGTCGTCCAGGCCTTGTTGGGGAAAGTCGAGAGCCTGCTGAACAAAGTGTCTTCTGTGATTGCCGCTGCAGCGATGACCGCAGTTGGCATCAACTTGTTGATCGGTGAACAGTATTTGTCCATTCTTTTGACCGGCCAAGCGTTCCGCGGCCAGTTCGATAAACTCGGACTGGCAGGCAAGAATTTGAGCCGCGTGATGGAAGACGCCGGAACAGTCGTGAACCCGCTCGTGCCCTGGAGCGTCTGCGGCATCTTTATCACGTCGGTCCTGGGCGTCTCGACTTTGTCTTATTTGCCGTTCGCGTTCTTCTGTCTGCTTTGCCCGGTGCTCACCGTGGTGTTTGGCTTTACTGGAAAAACGCTGACCTACAAGAAAGCGGAATAGGCAAACTGTATGAGACGAAGGAAACTTCAATAGAAAAGCCATCCGCCCATTTGGCTGCGGATGGCTTTTCTGTTTTTCATTTTCTTGCCTAACATTCTTTCGAATCTGCATAATTTCTCCACACTTCTTTCCTATAATGGGTGAATCTTATTTCTTACGCAGAGAGGTCGACCTGATGTTACTCAAAAACCTGATAAGCGAACTACAAACCATCCATACGATTGCTGAGGACGTGTTAGAACAAACCGTCCGGGGCATAGCCGAAGACTCCCGGCAAATCCAGCCAGGCTATCTTTTTGTCGCGATAAGCGGTTTTGGCAAAGATGGCCATCATTTCATCGGAAATGCCATTGAAAACGGCGCCTCTTTTATCGTAGGAGAAGCTGAGGGCCTCCAGCTGCCGGTGCCTTATCTTCAGGTGGCCGACAGCCGAAAAGCGCTCGGAATTTTAGCAAAAGCGTTCTATCATAATCCGTCAAAGGCGAAACTCATGATCGGGATTACCGGCACGAATGGCAAGACAACCACAAGCTATCTGTTGAAGCAGATTTTCGAAAGCGCCGGCAGATCCTGCACGGTAATGGGGACCATTCAAAACATCATAAACGGACAAGTGGCGAAAAGCTCCAATACCACCCCAAATTCTTTGGTGGCACACCAGCTTCTCGCAAAAAGCACAGACGACGTGGTCATCATGGAAGTATCTTCCCATGGGTTGTCACAGCATCGCATTGAAGGCCTGGAATTCGATTTTTGCCTGTTCACCAACCTGCATCATGAACATCTGGATTATCACGATACGCTAAGCGAGTACTTCCAGGCAAAATCCCGCCTGTTCGACTTCTTGAAACCTGGCGGAGCAGCCGTTGTTGGCACCGATACGATATGGGGCACAAAGCTGCTTGGCCAGCTTCAAACAAGGGGATTAAAAACGTTTGCGGTAGGAGAAACCGAAGAGAACAAAGGTGAGCTCGCATTCGATGTGAAAAATTCACGGATCCGGCTGGTGGAGGACGGGAAAAAGGTCCATGTGCCTTCTCCATTGGCCGGCATGCACAACCTGTTGAATACGTTAATGGCTTACTGCACAGCCCGGGCCGCCGGTTTGCCGCAGGAAGATATATTGGCCGCGCTCCACCAATTCACAGGAGTGGCCGGCAGATTCGAAACTTTCAAACTGCCCACTGGGGCGACCGTCATTATCGATTATGCGCATACACCGGATGCCTTGCTGCATGTCTTGACAACAGCCAAACAGCTCGATGCCAAGAGGATCGTCCATATTTTCGGTTTCAGAGGCAATCGGGACATCAGCAAAAGAAAAGACATGCTTTCCATTTGTTCCGAGTTGAGCGGCCAATACATATTGACGATGGACGACTTGAATTCGGTCGCTTACAGCGATATGTTAAGCGATTTGGTCCGTATGAATGAACAATATGGCAATGAAAAAGGCATAATCATGCCAGACCGCACATTGGCGATAAAATTTGCGATGGAGAACAGCAAACCGGGCGATTTCATCATCATCACCGGGAAAGGGCATGAAACCTACCAGCAATCCTACGAGCTTCCGGCGCAATCCGATCAGGAAGCCATGAATTATGTATTATCAGATTTAGAGACAGTTTCACCGGGGTTCGGACGGCAAGTTGAAAAATCCCTTTTTTGAAAATATATGGAATATGGCTCTTTCAGTATGCTAAGATGGGGGAAACGGCTAGGACTGAAAGGCGGAATCGGCATGTTGAGACTGGTGGACGGTTTGGCAGGAGCCATACAGGATTTGTTGAATGGATTGGTGAAAGCGGCCAGTTATTTTCTCGCGGGACTGATCCTTGTCGGGGCGCCGCTTTGGCTTCTGGCAAAGGTTTTGGAATGGATAAGTGCAACGTTTTTCTGACTGCTAGGGCGAGGCATTTCCGATTCGCTCCATTCAAAAAAGGATGCAGGCGAATGTAAGCCTGCACCCTTTTTGAAGTTCAGCCGCAACCGCCGCCATCTCCGCCTCCGCTTGAACCGCTGTCGGAACAGCCCCCGCCCCATCCGTTCGCGCTGCCTTGATCGCCCGAGTAAAAAAAGCCGTCGGCGCCATCCGGTTGGTTTTTGCCTTTTTTCGTTCCGCCGCTGTCCGTAAATACCGCTTGAATCACCGTTAAAACCAATAAGAAAACAAAGCCGATTGTTAAAATAGCCATTTTCTGGCCTCCTTTGAAAATATTTCTTGCTTAGTTATACGTGGATAAAGCAGAAAAGTTTCATTATTCGGAACTTTAAGGGCGCATGCACAAAAGGGGAATTTTTAGTCTTTTTCCCCTTTTGTGTAACTGTACATGCCCGCTTCTTTTTTCTTTCCCGCAAGTTTTGCTGAAATCCGCGGGGCAAATTGAAACAGGCCCACGCCAATTATGGCTGACAGCAAGATAAAAACACTGCTGAACGTCTTTAGGGAATCTGCAGCGAGAGCGGCGATGATGATGGAAAATTCCCCGCGCTGCGTCAGCGACAGCCCAGCCCGCAGGGACACTTTGTCAGACAAACCGTAAAGTTGCCCTCCCCAAAAACCGGTCAGGACTTTTGCAAGGATGGACCAAAGCAGAAGGACGGCCATCAGCGGAATCATCGGGATCCCATCGCCAAATTCGATCGTGGTGCCAAAGTAGACGAAAAACAAGGGCAGCAGAACGTTCCGGAACCGGATGACAATCCGGTGCAGTTCCTCCCCGCGCTTTACCTCCGCGACCATGATTCCGGCAAGAAATGCACCAAGAACTTCCGACAACCCCAACAAAAGGGCCAAGCCGCCGTAAGTCAAAGAAATGCCCAATACCAATAACATGAAAAAATCTTCCCCCACATACCGGTCCACAAAAAACCAGATTTTCCGGAACAAGAAAACCCCGATCAATATGGCTCCGGCAATCAGCAACAAAACGAGAAACAGCGTCCAGCCAATCATCCCGAAGGTCAAGCCGTTTCCGACGGCAAGGCTGGCAAGGACCGCTACAAGCACCGGTGAAAACAGATCTTCAAAAATCAATAGCCCCAGCATAAATTCCGCTTCTGGGTGGACCATCCGCTTGGAGCTTTCCAGCAGCTTGGCCGTCAAAGACGAACTGGTTGCATAAACGACGCCTCCCAGCAGGAGCGATGTGAACCAGTCGAGCTGAAAAGCGAGAGCGATTCCAACCGTAACGCCGAAGCTGAGAAGAATATCGAGCAGGCCCGCCACGTAGACTTTTCTGGCCAGGCCGATCAATTGCTTGATGGGAAATTCGATTCCCAGCATAAAGAACAACAGAACAATCCCCATTTCCCCTGCAAAATGAAGCAAATGAGACCCCGCTAACGCGCCGCCAACCCCGATTCCAAGCAACAGGTAAACAATCACATCCGGGAAGCGGAATTTGAAAGCCAACCAGCCTCCTGCAAAAAGGAGCAGCAGCAATAAGCCTGCAGACAACAGTTCCGGAAATTCGGCCATGGCACTTATCCTTTGCCTTTGCAGGCGGCTTCAAAGCGGCTGACTGCTTCTTTTTTCCCGATGACCAGCAAGGTGTCTCCTGCTAATATCACAAAATCATCCTGCGGCTTCGGCAAAATGTCTTTCTCCCGCACTACCCCTACGATTGATACATCTTCAGGAACGCGCAGCTGGGCAGCCTTTACCGTTTGATCGGCAAGCGATGAAGCTTTTTTCACTTTGATCCAATCGACGAGCATTTTTTGCCGCATGATCCGGAAGCGCTCAAAACTTTCTTCGTCTACTGTTTCATTGCCGATCCCAAGGAGCCTTGCGCCGAATTCTTTTGCTTCGTCCGAAGTGAAGACCGTTGAAAACAGAACCTCCTCATCATCTTCGTCGTTCATAAAATAGATTTCCCGTTTACCGCTGTAATGATGAATGATCACTGTTGAAATGCCGTCCCGGTTTGTAAAAGAAATGCGTTTTCCTATACCGGGCAGATCCTGTTCCCGAATGCGCATCTCCGTTCCTCCTTTCGCCAACAGGCCAGTTAAAAGTTGAGCCTAAAAAAGTCCACCGGAGCGGTGGACTTTTTTGATTTGCCATCTGGATGCAAAGAATTTTCAGCCGATAGGTTTTTCTGTAAGGTGAAGGGTGCATGCATATGTAGGTACAGCAGGTTCACCGAAAGTCACTAGGCTTGAATAGCTGGCATTTCAGCATCGCTGTTTTCCTCGGCTGCGGCCATGACAGCTGCTTTTTCTTTTTTGTACTGCTTGTATCCTTTGATATAGTCTTTGTACATTTCCAAGTAATTCACAGTAATCTTATCCATTCCTTTTACTTCGTTTGTGATAATAGCCATTTGATATTTCCTCCTTTTAGTGGTGACGCTTATTGAGTAAATGTTTGACTGATTATGCCGTGACCGAAATGATGAATATTTTGATAAGATACAAACCGAGGCTTAAACTGTTGGCCAAAATCAGGTATAGCTTCAAATCGCCTTTTGGGCCAGTGAGTGCAAAAAGGATGCCGGCTGCACCGATCAAGCAAGGGAAATATACATTAAAACTCATTAATAAGTTCATCGGGGCATTTACCCAATGAATAGAAGCCAAACCCAAAGGAACGATGGTTACGAGAAAAAAGAAAACAGACATGAAGGAAAGGAAGTTTCTCAGCATCCAACCGCCTCTTTCGTTCAGTTATACTCGAATCGCATTTGCCAAAAACCGCTGTACCGCACGCATCTGCCGAGCGGGCAGCCAAAAATGAGGGGGTGCCTGGATGCTTTGCAGGTTATCAAGAGACGAAAGACGAAACCACGATTGTTTGGTGCTATTCCAAAATTATTTGCAGCGCGCCTGCAAGCCGTTCGACAAAATCTTCTGGCGGTTCTTTCGATTCCAAATGCAGGCAGTAAAGATGTTGTTCTACCGTCTGGCTTTGTGAAAAATTTGTCGGAAAAGAAATCGGATGCCGCCATAGGGCACTGGTGAAATGCGGCAACTCTTCCGGCAGAAGAAAAACGCTTGCCTTGTTTACAGCGATTCCATTTTCATCAAACGGCCCCACTTCTACGCTAAAGTTCATCATGCAAAAGGTATTTTCAGAGTTTTTCACGAGCCTTTGTTTACGGATCTGCCATAATCCATCTGTCCGTTCAATTTCTGCATCAAGGAGGAAACTGATTTTTTCCGCTGCAGTTTTTAAAGATGCCGTATGCATCGCCTTATCCAGTCCTTTCATCCGTTATTTCTTTCAAACAACGATTTCTTAAAAATTCATTTTTGCCAGGTTGCTTTGGACATGCAGTATCCGCAAAGACTAATTTATAAATATTCACTAAAACAAATATTCATAAATATTTAGAAACTAAGACAACTTCCAGAAAAAAATTTGAGCAGTCGAAATCGGAATAGCCTATTTGCTTAGTTTTTTTCCATATCCCCTTTGCGAATTAATTTATTTAATACATTTAGACTATAATATCTTTTACATGTTGTAAATAGCAGTAATTTATTATCTTTTTATTATTAATTTTTCGTGGATAAAATTGCTATTTTTTAATAGCAAATATAAATTTACTGACAATTCTTACTATTTATTTTTTAGTATACCTCCTTTCGTTTTTGACTAACTTTTTGCATACCTTCTGTAACAGTTGTCGTTTATAAAAAGGTCTTTAAATGAGGGGAAATCTGATTTTTACACTTAATTTCCAGTTTCTCATTACTTCTGATGAATTTTAGAAATACAAACTTGTATAACGATCCTTCGCATGAATAATTTGAAGAAAGAAGAAAATTGCTATTGTTGTAAAGTGAAAAAAAATTTTATTTTTTCTCTGTAAAACTGATGTTTTTATGCTTTTCTACCGAAAAAAAGCCAAAAAAAAGAGCTCAGAGAGATTCTCCAAGCTCTACTTGACGTCCATTAGGTTCAGCTAAAATGACGCAGCAAGCCACCAATTACTGTTCGGTTTGGGTAATTCCGCTGACTATATCACTAATCCCTTGTTCGATCGGCGTTGCAGGACGCCCCAGTACTTTTTCAAAATCATCGCTTTCGATAGCTAAAGCATTTGCTCGGATGCCTTGCTGGATTTCGACCAGTATAGGCACGACAAAATCAGGGATGCCGGCTTGCTTCATAATATCAGCATAGGTTGAATCATCAACCTGCAGCACCGGCACTTCCTTTTCTATCACTTTGCCGACAGCTGCCGCCAGTTCTTCTTGGGTCATTGGTTTGCCTGACAATTCATAAACCGTATTTTCATGGCCTTCCCCAGTCAATACTGCCGCAGCGGCTTCAGCATAATCTTGCTGCAATGCCCAGCCCACTTTTCCGGAACCGGCAGAAGTGACCCACGGTGCACCCGCCAAAACACCTTGGATGCTAGGAATTTCGTTTTCCAGATACCAGTTGTTGCGCAAAAATGAGTATGGGATTCCTGTTTTTAAGATTGCCGCTTCTGTAGCGCGGTGTGGCGGAGCCAAGAAAACTTTGCTCTCACTTGCATTTCCCAAGCTTGTATAAGCGATAAATCCAACACCTGCGCGGTGTGCAGCTTCAACTGCAGCTGTGTGTTGGCGTATTCTCGTTTCATTGTCCCCGTCTGCGGATATGATCAGTAATCGGTCAATTCCGGCAAAAGCGGAATCCAAAGTTTCCGGCTGGTCAAAATCGCCATGCCGCACATCAATTCCTCGAGCTTGAAGATTTTCTGCTTTTTCAGGAGTACGCACGCTGACGGCTAATTGTTCTGCTGGTACGGTTTCCAGTAGTGTTTCCACAATTTTCGTTCCCAGTTTCCCTGTAGCGCCTGTCACTAATAATTTCATCTTTTTTGCCTCCCACGCATTTAGTTGTAACTTCATCCGTTACATGTAATTAGTTTAGTTACATGTACTGGGTTTGTCAACTCTTTACTAAGCAGTTTTCTTAATCAATTCCATCTGTTAAAGTATACTAAACGTGTAATCAAGTTCATTACATGTAGTTGTTCCAGCAAATATAGCCTCTAAAAGTAAGGTAGGTGATTAGCGATGCCGATCAGCAGCCGTTTTGCTGTGGGAATTCACATATTAACTCTCATCGAAGTCAATAAGGGAAATAGCAGTTCATCGGAATATATTGCGGGAAGCGTTAACACCAACCCCGTAGTTATCAGAAGAATCATCGGCATGTTGAAAAATGCGGGCTTGGTCACTGTGCGTCCGGGTATTGCCGGAGCGGAACTGGCGAAAGATTTATCCGATATTACATTGCTTGATGTCTACAAAGCCGTCGATGTTGTCCATGATCAGGAATTGTTCAGTATCCATGAAAACCCCAATCCAGCTTGTACAGTCGGCAGGAATATCCAGGATACAATCATCCCGTTGTTCTCTGCAGCGCAACTGGCTTTGGAAAAGGCTTTAGGCAGTGTAACAATCGAAGATGTCGTGAAGGACGTTTTGGAGAAAGAGAAGGTTAACAGCAAATAACTGCGTAAAAAAAGACATTCAACCAAGAATGTCTTTTTTTTTTCTTCTATTTGAGTTCTATAGCTTCTCCATCATTCATATTCTTGCTGCCTCTTCTTGCGGTTTTTCGATCTTATACAAAACATGCCTTCTAAGCGGACTATTGGGAGCTAATTTAGGATGGTCGAACTCTTTGACCTTCGCCATCCCAATTCGCTTCATCACTGTTTCAGAAGGAAAGTTCGATGATGCGGTAAAGGAATAAACCTCATTCAGTTTCAGTTCGGCGAAAGCGTAGTCTAGACAAGCTTTTGCTCCTTCAACCGCGTAGCCCTTTTTCCAATATTTTTTGTCCAGGCGCCAGCCGATTTCAGTTTTGAATTGAAAATCCACCTCGAAATTGATCTCCAACAAGCCGATAAAACCGATGAAAGCATCATCTTCTTTTCGTTCAACCGCCCAGATGCCATAGCCCTTTTCATCCGAATGCTTTTCAAACCGTTCAATCATGGAATCGGATTCTTGTTTTGACAATTTTTTTGGAAAGAATTTCATGACTTCGGAATCACTATTCATCAATGCGAAGTTCTCCTTGTCGGATTCTTTCCATCTTCTGAATCTTAAGCGCTCTGATTCAAACACGAAATTTTTATCCATGTTCCACCTCTGCTAACTTCTATAGCATCCCATCTTTTTTTGCATGTCTTTTGTCGCCCAATAGCTGTTTTTCCATTCTTCTTTTCAGAAACAGTCCGTGGATGCTGCTGATGAAAAAACACAGCAGCACCACTCCTAGGAACGTATAGCCATTGAAGAAAAGGTCGTTTGTATAAATGTTCAACGCACTGACTTGAGAGGCATCAGTAAAAGTGTCATTGATGCGGACAATTTCTTCTCTTTTTTCTTCAATTTTCACGAGTATAGAAATGAAAATAAAAGCGGCTGTCACTATGGCAAGGAACGCATTTAGCTTTATCCTTTTCTTTTGCCCTTTCATTATCCATTTGCCGCTATAGTTGATTGTTCCATATAGAAAGAACAGGATAAAAGGATGAATGAATATCAAGGGGAAAAGGAATGGATTGCCGTTTCCGCTGCGTCAAGCTTCGCTTACATCTTGTGTCGTTGCATTCATAAATACAAAGAATAGAGCGGTAATTAAGAAAGAGAGCATATACATCAAGAAAGTAAGTTTTTTCATAATCCACCTGCTTTCTTTTTGTAGATTGCAGCCAATACTCTACTGAAAAACAAATTTTCTAAAACAAGACATTTTGGTTGGAAATTATAGGGATATGATCAAATGATTCTATTCAATAATGTATCGTTTATTTGCGTAATCGTCGTTCCTGACGGCAAATTTTCCATCAGATTTTCCACTGATCTATACTTATCATCGTTGGAATACAAATAAAATCCACGGCCATCCTGATCGATAGTGATAAACGTTATGCAGGCATCGGCAGCATAAACAGCAGCCGAGTGCTTTCCTATTCTTCCCCATTCCTTGACTTCAACCAATTGAAAAGACAAATTAGGGGCAGTTGATATGGAATAAAATTCATTTTGAGCGGCAAGCCAATAAGTAAGATTTAAGACAAGTTCCACTGAGCGACAATCTGTTGCTTCAATGGAAAAGCAAGGCGGATGGTATTTGTGTTTTCCTGTTAAATCATAGTAAGTGTTTGTTTCCTCAAGATAGCTTAAAGAATAAGGAATGTTGTTATCAACAAGTCCAGAAATGGTTTCTTCAGCGTCGTCTAAGAAATAAACAAATGTAAAATAAAGTGGAAAGATGTTTTGTTTTCTCAAAAACTCAAGTAAATAGCTTCTATTGAGGTCTATATGATTCCCTTCAGCAAAATCCCCGATATAATAGAGCGCTTTTACTTTACCGATAATTTTCATATGGCGGCCGTTTTCTTTCAAAAACTCTTCTGTTATCTTTTCTTCATTGATCCAAATTTCTGTCATACAATCCCCCTTGATCTGAAATTTAACAGCTATTCCTTAGTACGCTTTTGCCCAAATGACCAATTCCTCACCCTGTTCTCCGCAACATACACATGACTCCGAAATCTTTTCCTGTTCAAAAGGAAGGCAGCGTGATGTCGCTTGTGTCTGTTCCTTGATTTTGTCTTCACATACCTGCTTGCCGCACCACATGGCTTTGATAAAACCGCCTTGTTCCGTCAGCTTGTCCTGGAATTCCTCAAGGGTAAAAGCGGCCGCTGTTTTGGCAACTTGGTGATCGAGCGCTTTTTGGTATAGATTGTTCTGTATGCCTGTGAGCAGGCGTTGGATTTCGGCTTCTATGTTCTCATTGTCCACCTGGATTTTTTCGCCAGTATCCCTTCTGACAAGAACCACTTTTTTCTCTTGGATATCTTTTGGCCCGATCTCCAGCCGGATTGGAATTCCTTTCATTTCGGTTTCGTTGAATTTCCAGCCCGGTTTTTTGTCGCTTGCGTCTATTGCAGTACGGACCGAAGCTTTCAAGCTGCCATGAAGCTCATATGCGGCTTCCAATACACCCTCCTTATGCTGGGCAATCGGCACGATCATCACTTGGATCGGCGCCACTTGCGGCGGCAAAACCAAGCCTTTGTCATCGCCGTGTACCATGATCATTGCGCCGATAATCCGGGTCGTGAAGCCCCAGGACGTCTGGTGCACAGGCTGCAGCTTCCCTTCCCGGTTCAAAAACTCGATGCCGAACGATTCCGCGAATCCGGTGCCGAGATTATGGGATGTCCCTGACTGAAGCGCTTTTCCGTCATGCATCAGGCTTTCGATCGTATATGTGTATTTCGCTCCCGCAAATTTCTCTTTTTCTGTTTTACGCCCCTTAACGACTGGAATCGCCAGGACACGCTCGCAAATATCGGCGTAGACATTCAGCATTTTGACAGTCTCTTCATGGGCGTCTTCTTCGGTTTCATGGCAAGTATGGCCTTCTTGCCATAAGAACTCGAGCGTCCGCAGGAAGGGCCTTGTCGTTTTTTCCCAGCGGATGACGTTCGCCCATTGGTTGTACAGCTTCGGCAAATCCCGGTAGGAATGGATGATGTTTTTATAGTGTTCGGCAAACAGCACTTCGGAAGTCGGGCGGATGCACAAACGCTCCGCCAGTTCCTCATTTCCCCCGTGTGTCACCCACGCCACTTCCGGCGCGAACCCGTCAATATGGTCTTTTTCTTTTTGCAGAAGACTTTCCGGAATCAGCAATGGCATATAGACGTTTTCATGGCCCGTTTCCTTGATTTCGGCATCCAATGCATCTTTGATGTTTTCCCAAATGGCGTAGCCATACGGGCGGATGATCATCGAGCCACGGACACTGGAGTAATCAATCAGTTCCGCTTTTGTCACCACATCCGTATACCATTGCGCAAAATCTTCATCCATGCCGGTGATTTTTTCGACCATCTTTTTTGTCATATTCATTCTCCTTTTTATGAAAAATAAAAAAGCCCCGCTTTAAATAAAGGGACCCTTGGAGGTGGTACCACCCTTTTTTAAAGCAAAGCTTTACACTTGAAATGGATAACGGGATAAACCGCCGTATTTTTCAATACAGGTATGAAAGGCAGGTTCGAAAAACATGTAATGGATATCTCACAGCTTGCAATATCCTCTCTGGAAAACATGGTTTATCTACTAGTCCTTAAAAAACTCATTGTTCGTATATTTATTTTATTTAGACTAATCCAAATGGAAATGGAAGTCAACACCCTAATTTTCACAGATCAAAAGTAATCCGGAATCGGTTCACGTAAAATTTGCCCTAGGAGTTTTTCTTCCCCTAAAATCATGCAGACCCCTTTAGGGGATTGCTGAAGCTCATCCGGCAATACACGAAAACCAAACTGTTTGTAATAGTTTGGATCAATTTCGCTGTATAAGAGGAATGCTGCGCCCGGTTGTTTCCGGAGGCATTCTTCGATCAGCATTTTGCCGAGCCCTTGGCCCCGAGAAGCTGAATCCACCACAATCGAGCCGATTCCAAACAAATTCGGACGGAATTCCAGCATGATAAGAGAAGCCGTAATTTGTTCTCCGTCATCCACAAGAACATAACGCACGCCGTCTTTTTCTTCCTTTTGATTGTCCTTCAAATATTGGTCAAAAGTTCGGTTTTTTGCCCATTCTTTATACCCTTGCTTATATATGCTGCTGAATTCTTCCGATTTTGCTTTTCTAACTATCAATTCCATTCCTCCTTTATGTATGAAAGGCCTATTCTTCTTTTCTTGATTGTATAGGTTCTTGTATTTTTCCTCTATAGTTTGCTTTTGTCTTTTTTCTTGTTTGCTGGTTTTTTTTTTCATTAATCCTTATGTAAAATAATACATTTATTAATTTCGACAGGAAAAACCCGCGCTGATAAAATTCGGCGCGGGTTTGTTTTAAAATAGATATGATATGAACAATCCAATGGACAATAAGAAGCTGAACAGCGTATTGGTGATGCCGGTCGATTTCATTGCGATGCCCATTTGTTTCGGCTCTTTTTTCCCCTGTTTGAAGCCTTTGATCGCTTGGACCGGTTTCGGGATGCTCAGCAACACCAATAGTGCCCAAGGGCTGATTGTTCCCGTTATGACCAGCGCAATGATCCAGGCATAAGCGATGACAAAGAAAACCGCCAAACAATTGATCGCCCGGTCTCTTCCGAGAAGGATCGGCAAGGTCTTGCGTCCTCCCCTTGTGTCTTCCTCGATGTCCCGGATATTGTTCGCCATGTTGATGCCGCCCACCAGAATGCCTACCGGGATGGATACAAACAGGCTGATCATGGTTACCGTATCTGTCTGGATAAAGAACGAAATCAGCACGAAACCGGTCCCCATCAACAAACCGGAAGCCAGTTCCCCAAACGGCGTGTACGCGATTGGAAGCGGACCGCCTGTATAAAAGTAGCCGACAGCCATGCCAATGGCGCCAATCGCAAGAAGCCCCCAGGAGCTGTTCATGCAAATATAAATTCCGATGATTGTTGCGGCTAGATATAAAACCAATGCTACAGACAGGACATTTTTCGGTTTTAATCCGTGCCGGACAATGCCTCCTCCGATGCCGATCGATTCAGCTGTATCCAGACCGCGCTTGAAATCATAATATTCATTGAATAGATTGGTCGCAATTTGCAGGCAAAGGCAAGCTATCATCATAGCTGCAAACAGAAGCCAGTCTATTTCGGTTGTCGACGCAGCAATGACCGTTCCAAGGATGACCGGTGCGAATGTCGCCGTCAAAGTATGCGGCCTGGTCATTTTCCACATCAATTTCCCCGGACTCATGGTTTCCAAATTTCCTTGTATCATTTTTTCCACTTCTTTCTGCTGTTCATATGTAATATTCGTGGAGCCCATTGTCTATCATACCAGTATTGGAGGCAAAACAGCGGAATTTTGCTTAAAAAACCACCTGCAAAACCTTCCTTCAGAATGGATGATTTGGCCTGTAATCCATTGGGCTTTATCACTTGCTAAAAAGCCGATCAAACGTGCCGCATTCCTCGGGCTCCCTGTCCGGCCGGGATGTGCTGCAGCAGCTCTTTTCGGATTTCCAGGCAACTTCCCCATCCTTCCCCTCCCATAGAGTAAGTTCCATTATCATCCCTTTGGATCCAGTTTCCTCATTTGTGCAACTTATCAAAAATGCAAAACGATTACAATCAGGATAATTCATATTACATATTCCAATACTTGAATTGTTTCTGCATAATAAAGATTGATGAAAAGCAAGCAAGGTTGGAGGTCAGCCCAATGAACTTTTACATAATAGGCGAGGATGCAAAAATAGAAATAGCGGTTTTTACACAAAGCTATCCCGATAGCAGTGATTACTGGGATGGCAATTGGCTGAATGCAAAAATCGGATGCGAAATACCCGGTTTTTCTGCAAGATTCGATTTTCAATTGAGGACCGATGAAATCAAAGATTTCGCGGATCAGCTGAAAGTCATGGCTCATCAGCAAAAGGGCAAAGCTGCACTGTATAATTTGGACGGCTATGTTGAAATTGAGGGAACCATGGACGGACGCAATGTTTTGTGGAAAGCGGCACTGTGCTACCCGGCCGGAAACGGTGCATCATTGAAATTCGATTTCCGGTCCGATCAAAGCGACCTCTATCAGACGATAAAAGAGCTGGACGGGGTATTATCCATATTCCCGGTTGTCGGCACCCCATAAAAAAGAGAAAGGGCCATATGGCCCTTTCTCTTTTTTATGCCCGGCCAGACAGCTGCTTATGTTAAGTCCAGCTTCCGGTATGTCGCCTGGTCGCAAAGGATATACAAACACGCATCTGGAGGGATCGGTTCTTCGAGCCTGCGGATGATGCTTAAATCGGTGCCGTCCGCGATCAAAGTGGCTCCCTGTTTTTTCAGCGATTCAAATGCGTCGCCGTAAGTTCTCCACGAAGGATCCAGTGAAATCTGCCATATGTGTTCGTCATATGAATGGCTTAACAATTGAGTGAACAACAAGCTGGAGCCGTGGTGCAGCAATGCCTTTGTCATCATATGGGTAAAAGATTCCCCGGATAAGATGAATTCGTTGACGTTTGCGTATTGGAACATTCGAATGTGGTCTTCATGGACAATTTCTGCAATGGTGTAGATTTGCTTGCCTTGCTGAGCTGCGTATTCTTCGATTGCAGTAGCAATCAAAAGCGTCTTGCCGTCCCTCAACACCTCGTCCTCGTTTTCAGAAGCGAAAACAGAAACGGAATGTGCCTGGTCAATATTGGCTTTCCGCAGCACTTCCGTGTCAGTCGGATTCCCTCGGATATAGTGGAACTGTTCGTGGGCGAAAGGCGCTTCTTTCAAATGATCGATCAGCACAACGTCTGCTTTGATTTCTTTGTTGCTCAATATTTCATCGATTGTTTTTTGTACACTTTTGGACCAGCCGATGATCAAAAAATGGCCTTTCCCCCGGTATTTCAGCTTCCCTTCCATTTTCAACCTCCTAAAGTATGTATAGGAATCTACAATTTTTCCGATAATAATCCCGATCAATCCTATGCCAAAAAGGTACAGGAAAATCCCGAATAGCATTCCGGGAACGGTGGCCGGCGAATAATCGCCATATCCTATCGTAGTGACGGTTGTCATCACCCACCAGAAACCGATAAAAGGCGTTGGAAATTCTTCCGGCTCAAGATAATGGATGAAAAAAGCGCTGGCGATATAAAAAACGCTCGTAACCAATACCAGTCTGCCTGTATTTATTTTAACGGCCTTTCTCATCAGCTCAAACATGGAACATCCCCCAAACGGAAAAGGTCTTCGATGGATTCCGACCTCTTCTTGCTGTACTTCCTATAGATATACCTTTCTTTTATAGGTCTTTAAACTGCTAGCTGCTAGACGGGATGTAAAATTCCACATAAAAAACCAGCCCGAGTGGTTCGGACTGGTTTTTCAACTTTATTTCCCTGCGTTTTCCGCTTGTTCTTCCGCTTTTTTCTTTCTTACGCCAATCAATGCGCCAACTGCGACAATACCAACCAGAACTGTCCAGAACACGATAGTCCATGGCGTTGAATGCGGGAAGTCATGCGGCAAGATATGGACATTTTCATGCGCCAGCGTCATAACGAGCAATTTAACCCCTACCCAGCCGACAATAACGAACGCTGCTGTTTCAAGCTGCGGGTATTTTTCCAGAAGCTGTACGAATTTATGGGCTGCAAATCGCATGATGATTACCCCGATCAATCCGCCGGCAAGCATAACGAAGAACTGGCCGGAGTTGATGCCGCCGATGGCATCGAGCCCGAAGACATTCAAGTGCGGCAATGTCACTGCAAGGGCAACCGCAGCAAGCATTGAGTCGATAGCAAACGCGATATCGGCCAATTCGATTTTAAGTACTGTCATCCAGAACCCGGAACCTTTACCTTCCTTCACTTTTGCGGCTTCCTCTATGTCATCGCCATGGCCTTTACGCTGATCGTAAATGTGCTTCACTGATATGAACAATAGATAAGCGGCACCGATTGCTTGGATCTGCCAAATGTTCACCAAAAGCGTAATCATGAACAACGCTGCAAAACGGAAAACAAAAGCACCCGCCAAACCGTAGAACAACGCCTTTTTCTGCTGGGCTTTCGGCAAGTGTTTAACCATTACGGCCATAACGACCGCATTGTCCGCTGCCAAAAGTCCTTCTAGCCCGACCAATACTAACAAGACCCAGGCGTACTCCAATAAAACTGCTTCCATACTCCATCTCCTCCTAAATTTCGCCAACAAAAAAGACCCATGCCAAAATAGAAGGCAAAGGTCTCGCTAAGCAAAATTTGTTTGCTATCACAACCGATGGCTTCGAACCATGTAATGACGACTGTGAAATAGGTTTCCCCATAGCTACTCCCCCTTGACTGAACGTCAGGGTCTATTGAGTTGTAAAGATAGTATAGCATTTATTTTATTATAATAACAATCATAATATCTCGAAAATAAGAACACATTTTTTTCACCAGACGGATAAGCCGCCAGGAAAACGAAAGAGCATGGAATATTTACAATTAGGCGCCATGTTTCCGGCATTCTTTTGCTCGTCCATGGACATCAGCTTCGCTTATCCGGGTGCGAAAGGAATCGAAGCTGAATTTTCCGGACAAGTGCCCCGCTTGAACGGGGTCTGGATAAATAAGAAGTTCGCCGCTGTATCCGTTGATTTTTCCGCCGTCAGCAAGAAGCTCTCTCGGCCCGTTCAAATTACTACCGGATGGTTCTTGGTTATTTCTGACAAAGCATCCACTTTAGCCTGAAGGAATTTTTGGTCATACGATTTCAAATCCTGGTCCTTCAACACTTCCAAAACATAAAGCTGCATTTTCCATAGTGTGGAATGATGGTAATCAGGACAGATTTTCGCTGCTATTTGGAGAGAATCGGCCATTGAAAACAATACGGATATATCTTCCTTGCCATAATGCGATAATTGGAAAAAGACGTTATAGAGAAAGGTTTCATAAGAGGGAAAATGGTATAAAACCAAAGGGTTGCCATCTTTGCCCATCAAGACCAGATTATCAGTCTCCAGATGCCCGATTTTCCCGAGCAGGCTTCCGATGCGGACGATAATGTCATTTGCCGTATTCGGATCGTTTATGCCCGGCGATATAGCGCGAAGGGCTATTTCCACCAATTTTTGCAGCGCATAGGAAATGTCTTGCTCCGCCAGCCTTTCATTGCCCAATGAATAAAAGTCGCCAAGCTGAAAATCCTTTTCTTCTTTCGAGTATATATGCATGAGGGGCATTCCTTCGTAGATAAACTCTCCGATGGCCGCATTCACCTCAACCTGCACTTCTTGTTCTTCCGCATAATCTTTTATCTTTTCCAATGCCAAAAATTGCACATACCCCTCTTTTTCCGCGACTACAACATTTTTATATCCTGATGGATGCCAATAAAGAGATTTGGAAACGGTGATTTTCTCCTCTTGCAAATCCCGATGGCGCTTGATCACTTGCTCTGTATCATGTATCAATTGATCGACGAGTTTGCCCACTTGGACGGTAGTGGCAATATAATGGATAAAATACGTGAACGTCGCTAAACAATAAAAAGCGATTAAGATTCCGATAAATGTAGAGATGACATCGTGGGTGTAGAGATCATCCCGCATAAACAGCAAAGACAATGTGTTATAGATGAAGCCTCCTAAAAACACGCCTAGCACCCGCCATGTCACTTTGTCATGCACAAAGTTTTTAAGCGCCCGCGGCGAAAACTGCGAGGAGTACATGGTCAACACAACAAGTATGGTGGAAAAAGTGAAGGTGCTCATCGTCAGGAGCGCTCCAGATAAAGTGCCCATTATCGTTTTTGCCAAATCAACTTTGGTCAAAAGAATTGACGGGATAAATTCTTTGTATCTTTCAACCAGCAAAAGATCCACATAGAAAAAGCCGACAGAAAGACATACTGCCAAAATACTGAAAATTGCCGGTGTCATCCAAAACTTCTCCTTGAACCAATAGGTTATATTCCCCAAATCCAATCCCTCACTTTCTGCTCGTGCTGTCGCTGTTTTCTTTTATCACGAGTTCTCCAATTGCGCTTATAGAATAACAGCCAGCCTGTCAATCTGTACAAACGGATATTTTTACAAAGTGCTGCCTGAAAGCTGTTCTTGCGGGAAGCCTTATACTTGGACATATCTATAAAAAGAGCAGGTTAGCACAGTCCTGCTCTTTTTAAAACCCTTCTTTTCGGAATGACGAGTCGGCTAATTCAATTTCTAATGGAATCTGACAGTATTGCGGCCATCGCGTTTCGCCTCATACATAGCTTTATCGGCTTCGTTCATCAAAGTTTCTAAGTCTTTTCCAGGTTCTGCATACGTCATGCCGACACTTGCTGAAATATCAAACTCCCATTTTCCCGCCTGTACCGGTTTATCGCTTAATTCCTTCAAAATACCGTTTGCCGTCCTTTTCGCTTCTTCCATTTCTGCTGATGCCACTGGAATCAGCAAGATGAATTCGTCTCCGCCAATTCTCGTGATTATACTGCCGGAAGGGGCTAATTCCTGAAATACCGAAGCCACTTTCTTCAGCAATTCATCGCCCGCTTCGTGGCCGTATTGGTCATTGACCGCCTTGAATCGATCCAGATCGACGTACAAAAAGGCATATTTTTGCTCTTCCACGATATTCCGTTCAAAATGCCCGACCAAATAGGCACGGTTATGCAGCCCAGTCAGCAGATCCCGGACCATCATCTCTTCTAGAACTATCGATTGGCTCAGCAGCAAGCCCAGTGTCTTGATCAATTTGGCATCATAGTCTGAGAATCCATACGGTTTTGTGTCTGCCGCGCACAATGTCCCAAAGACAGCATCGCTTGACTGATAAATCGGAGTCCCGATATATGAACCGTTTTTAATTCGTTCGGCTCCTGGATGGTCTGCCGCTGCAGGATGCTCGGCGATGTTCGGGATAACAAGCGGTTCGCCGCCATTCTCAATAACCAGCTTGCAGAGCGACTTGTTTATTGCCATCTGTTCGCCTTCCTGCAGCAAAGTGGTCTTTCGGTTGAAAGCCTTGATGATAAAATTTGTTTCCCTGTCCGTATTGGTCAAAAAAATGGAATTTACATCTATGGTTTCGCTTAATAGTGAAAACACTTCATCGACCACATGATCAATCTTGTTGAAATAAACCTCTTTTTCGCTTTTTCTCACGCTTCGTCCCTCCAATGAAACTGCAATGCAGCCCAGAAAGGCTGCTTATAGGAATTCACTCTTCATATTATAAATGCCCTTAATAAGAAAAATTATTCATACGATGCATAATTTCATGAAAAGAACCCCTTCACGAGAAAAAAGCCGACTGCTTAAAGCAGTCCGCCGATCGATGGGCCTTTATTGCCGATTCATGTTCATACCCATTTCTTTTCCTTGTGGACCGTTACTTGCCATACGAACCTTTTCACTGAGAAATAGGCGTAAAGAAGTTCGACAGATTTCCCTTTGATGAAAGTGCCGATAAGCTTCTTGTCCATCCCGCCCGACAGGAAAAAGTCCAGGCTGCTGGTGACGCGCTCGTCTTGCATG
The DNA here is from genome assembly GCF_007859395.1 of Planomicrobium sp. CPCC 101110. Taxonomy (GTDB): domain Bacteria; phylum Bacillota; class Bacilli; order Bacillales_A; family Planococcaceae; genus Planococcus. The sequence goes on from NZ_VOHD01000006.1 coordinate 291,169, forward strand.
ATTTTCTTCAAGTGGGTTTTGATCAGCTGAGGGGACAATCCGCTTTTAGGATTGAACAAATTCCAGAAGCAAGTGACAACCCTGGAGGTGTAAAACTGTTCAAAAAGCTCTTTGTTTTTTCCTGAATAAGCATTGTTCCGCTTTAGAAATTCCCTTGTTGTCCCCTGCATCATCTGCATGTTGTCAAACAAGTCGGCACGGAACTGGCTTGTGATCGAAGAGCTGTTGGAATCTATATAGGAATAAGGGGTGCGGGGGCTCAAACTGACTCTTTCGCAATTCTCCAAGTACTTGAGGTTGAAGAGCAAATCTTCCCCCCAATTTACTTTGGTATCAAACGCCAATGCAGCCTTCTTGATGACGGCCCGTGAATAAAGCTTGTTCCAATTGAAGTGGATGTAATAATCTTGATACAGCTCGCCGAAATGCTTCAAGAATTCTTCGAGCTCGTATTCGCCAGCTTTGGCAATGCTGAAAACCTTGGAGCTGATGACCACGCCATCCCTCTTAAGGATCTTCTTATACCCGCACAAGACCAACTGGTTCCGGTCTCCCATGGTTTTCACCAATTCTTCTGTCATGTCGGATTCGATAAAATCGTCGGAATCGACAAACTGTATAAAGTCGCCAGTTGCTGCTGCAATGCCTTTGTTTCTGGCCGCCGACGGGCCGGAATTCGCCTGATGGACCACTTTCACCCGTTCATCTATTTGTGCGTATCCTTCGCAAAGCTCACCGCTTTGGTCGGTGGATCCATCATTGACGAGAATCAATTCAATATCCCGATATGATTGGCTGCGTATGCTATCAATACAATTCGCTAAGTAAATTTCCGCGTTGTAAACAGGCACAATAATACTGACAAGCTTTTTCGACTTCATGGGATCCCCCTCCAGCTAGATTTATGGAAAATGATGCCGACGAAAAAAGAGCAGTGTCGGACTATTCTAAATTGTATCACATAAATGTGAAGCTGGAGTAAATTTGATGTGGAGATTGTATAGTTTGAAGCAAAAATAATCTTCCTGTCTCTTCTTCCCAATCTGCTTAAGCTTGATCTCATAACGTTTATGCGGTATTCGACCAAGAAGAGCCAGTAGGTTCCACTCCAAAACGACCATCCATTTTTTTCAAACTGCCTACAATAATATTCAAGGTATGGTATACTTATTATATTAAATAACCCTTGGATCCTTCTTGACTTTTTTTAGTCACTTTCCATTGTGAAAGGAGAAGTCCAGTATGACAAATGAGAGCATCAAAGCCCTTTTAGTCACCATTTGCCAGTACAACACTGTGCGCATTACCCAGACTTTCTCGAAAGATGATATGGATTGGATTCGTGTAAGATGCCTTCCCGGCACAAGCATCCTGGAACTGACTTATCTACAAAGTGAAAATGTCGAAACCTATGACTCTGTCGATGAAGCAGCTGCAGTTATTGAAAAAGCGCTCTATTCCCACGTTACTGTCTAACCCCTAAATCGAAGGGGTTTTTTTGTTGCCGAAAATGCTGAATGGCTTATGGCTTCTATTTAGCTTCTTCGTCTCGATACAGTAAAATAAAGAAGCGGAGTGTTTTTAAAGAACGAAGGAAAAGAGGAAAGCCATTGAAATACATCTTATTCGACTTCGACGGGACACTGGCGGATTCGGCACAGCTATATATGAACGCATGGAACCTGTTGGCTGGCCGATACAATTTCAAGCCCGTAACGAAAGAGGATCTCGTATCAACCAGGAATTTAACGATTCCTGAAAAAGCCAGGCAATACGATTTTCCGATGCATAAGCTGCCGGTCATTCTTCCGCAGATATACAGGTACTTCAAGGAACATGTCAATGATGTGAAACTGTTTGAAGGAATAAAAGAGACATTGGGTAAACTTGCGCAAAATGGATATATCATCGTGATTGTTTCCTCCAACTCAAAAGAAAACATCGACCTTCTTTTGCAGCAGGAACAAATCGGTTCTGTTTCACAGGTTATGAGTTCAAGCCGAATTTTCGGCAAGGACGCCGTAATAAAAAAATTCATGAAAATTCATAACTGCGCGCCCCATGAGATGCTGTATGTTGGAGACGAAGTGCGGGATATTGTTGCCTGCAACAAAGTTTCCGTGCCTTTTATGTGGGTCAGCTGGGGATTGGACGGCTTTGAGCTGATAGAAAAGGAAAAGCCGAAATATGTTGCGCATACCCCTGAAGAGATCATCGATGCAATTTTATCAAATCAGCCATAAATACCATCCGAAAATCCAATAAAAAAGAGCGAAAGGCATGTCCGCCTTTCGCTCTTTTGCCATCATGCTCGTAGTTTGGACCGGAGCACTCGGTTTAATTTCTGGCCTCTCTTTGAACAGGTATAGCTTTCTTTTCAGCCATTGTATGAAAAGTGATCAAGCCCATCAATGATGTGACAAACAAAATTGCTCCCATCGGCACAGCTGTCGTCTCATCAATGCCCACTAGCGGCGATACCGCGGCTCCGATCATCATCGGAAGCATCCCGATAACAGCGCTTGCGCTTCCCGCGCGGTGGCCTTGTTCCCTTAATGCCAGTGTAAACGAACAGGTCAAGGTCATGCCGATGGTTATCATGTAAACGAAAATAGGGATGACAATTGTTGCCAAAGGCCCTTCCGTTATGGTGGCGACAAGCAAAACAGCTGTCGCAATGCCCGCTGTCGTAACGGCAATTTGAAGCAGGCGTTTTTCTGGAACGATGCCGGCGAACCTTCCGATGAGGTAACTGCCCAGTATGATAGCCAGCCCATTGATGCCAAACAACACGCTGAAAACTTGCGGCGAAACACCATAAATCCCTTGATAGACAAACGGCGTTCCGGACACATACGCGAAACTTCCCCCGTGGACCACCCCCACAATCAATGCATAGCCGATATAGGAACGGTCTTTCAAAAGGCTTCCCATTGTTGCGAGCGATTGCCCGATCGAACTCGGGCTGCGCTTTTCAGGAGGCAAGGTCTCGGGAAGCTTCATGCCAACAGTCAACACAATTACAATTCCTAGAAACCCTAAAAAATAAAAGATGGTCTGCCAGCTGGCGAAAGGAAAGGCCAAAATCGCGCCTCCTGCCAACGGCGCCGCCATCGGCGCCACTGAATTGATCACCATAAGCAAAGAGAAGAACTTGGTCAGTTCCCGGCCATCAAACACATCACGCACGACTGCGCGGGACAAGACGATTCCTGCCGAAGCGGTGAACCCCTGTAAAAAGCGCGCAACAATCAGCATCGTGATGTTGGTTGCAAGGGCGCAAAAAATGGAAGATAACGCAAATAAAGAAACCGCAATCAGAATCGGCTTTCTTCTGCCTTTGGCATCGCTGATGGGCCCGACAATCAGCTGCCCCAACGCAAGACCGATAAGGCACGTAGTCAATGAGAGCTGTACGAGCGAGGCGGATGCATCCAAATCGGCAGCAATGCCTGGAAAGCTCGGCAAATACATATCGATATTCAGCGGAGCGAGTATTCCGAGCAGACTGAGAAGAAGCGCCAGACCAAGACGCGCTTTTCCTGAAGGATTGTCAATCATAATTACCAATCACCTTTCAAAGAAACTTTTGGCAGCTCTTTTCCCATCATTTAAACCTGCAAGATTCATCCTATGGTCAGAAGCAGCGCCTAATTGAAATTTCCAATGATTTTTCCATATTATAGATACCTATCTAAGCGTACCACTCCTTGGAATTTATAAACACCTGCTATTCGAATGTAAGCGATTAAATACCATTTTTTTTGCTGCTTGCATCGCTATGCTGAACTTTCAAAACCTGAGGTCTTCATGGCACCGCAGATTTGGTCCAGTTCCCTTTCGAATGGGCAGTTTTCTGTGTCTCAGTGATTAAACGGAGCGAAAAAAGGAATACTCTATTGATAACCTTTTCGACATTGCTTTTAAGTGGTGTATACCTTAGTAGAAAAACGAATGGAGGATGCAAAGATGATGAAAGCGAGTTTTGATTTGAGCGGCAAGGTCGCCCTAGTAACAGGAGCAGGAAGAGGAATTGGCCGGACAATTGCGGAAGGACTGGCTCATGCGGGAGCTGATGTAGCTTTATTGGCTCGATCTGCAGGCGAGATTGAAAGGGCAGCCATGGAAATTCAAGAAACTACCGGAAGAAAAACGGTTCCTATCGTCTGCGATGTTGCAAACGGCAAATCCATCAACGAAGCTGTCAATACCGTGCTTGAGCATTTTGGGAAAATTGACATCTTGATCAACAACGCTGGGACAAGTGTCAGGGAAACAGCGCTCAACCTGACGGAAGATGACTGGGACAAAGTCATGAACGTCAATTTCAAATCGATCTTCCTCATGTCCCAAGCTGTCGGAAAACACATGGTCAATCGGAAATACGGGCGTATCGTCAACATCGCATCTGTCGCCTCCAAATTGACCCTTGCTTCCGGGACGCCTTATGGGCCAAGCAAAGCGGGTGTTGTCCAATTGACCCGCCAATTGGCGAACGAATGGGCCACTCATGGAGTGACAGTCAACGCGATCAGCCCTTGGTTTTTCAAAACCGCTTTCAACTCGGAAGCGCTCGAGAATGATGAATTCCGTACCTTGTTGGAAAACCGGACGCCCATGAAAAGGCTGGGACAGCTCGAAGAGTTGATAGCTCCGGTCGTCATGTTCTGTTCTGATGGCGCCAGCTATGTGACAGGGCAAAATCTTTTTGTGGACGGCGGCGTCACGAATTACGGGTTCTGAGCGCCTATCCCACAGATCGCAATAAGAAAGCAGGATCAAGAATCCATTGCATTTGATCCTGCTTTTCTCTTCAGTTATAGAATTGGCCTTGCCTTATTTCCATTTCAACAATCCGGTCAAATCGTCAAAGATAAAATCGGGATCTAAACCCAGCTCATCCACCGTTTGCTTCTTACGATTGATCCAAGCGGTCTGAAAACCAAAATTTTTTGCCCCGGCCACGTCCCAGTTGTTTGAAGATACAAATAAGACTTCCTCGTGTTTCAATCCGATTTTGTTCAACAAGTACTGATACGAATAAAGGGAAGGTTTGAACTGTTTGATCTCATCCACACTGATGATCCCGCTAAAGAACGAGGTATAGCCGGCGTTCTCCACAAGGGGATCCAGCATATTATGCGAACCATTCGAGAAGACCGACAGTTCCTTGCCTTTGAGCTGCCCGAGCATATCTGCCACTTCCGGATATGGAGCCAAACGCAAGAACGCTTCAAATAATCCCTGCTCCTCCGCGGCATCCAGTTCCTCCTCTGCGTGTTCCTTGACCGAGAACCTTAACGCCTCTTTGGTTACCTCCGAAAAAGGGATGTACTTTCCCATAAGCTGATGCAGAAAAAGATATTCCATTTGTTTGGAATGCCACGTTTTACCAACTTCTTCCCCTTTGCCCGGGAATTTTTCTTCACAGGCTTCCGATATGGACAAAACATCGAACATTGTACCGTATACATCAAAGACCAGTGCTTTAACAGTTGAACTCACGCCATCGCTCCTTTTTGAACTTCTTTGATTCCGTCCGCAAAATTGACCTGATTTCCGAAACAAGCCATGTCGACCTATCGATCGAGCGTGTTGCCTTCCGCCGGAATGGGATTTTGCCTCAACGCGCCTGCCAAATGGTACGTGTTATAGGCCAGCCGTTCAATTGCTGTTTTTGTAAACTCGTTGTCCCTCCCTGCTTTGATATAAGACTCGCCTGGCCCGGCTTCTCCCACCCAGTAAGCATCCACGTTCGGAGGGATCAGATATCCAATGTGCGACAACCCGTACAAAACAGATGCCGCAGAATGCTTTGCACCGTCTTCATTTCCTGTCACGACAACACCTCCCACCTTGTTGTAGAACACCGCCTGGCCTTTTTCATTGGTCATACTGCTGCTGCCATAAAGCCGTTCGATTGCCAGAGTGGCCAATGAACTTTTTTCACCGAGCCAAATGGGCGTGCCAATGATCAATATATCCGCCTCTTTCACTTTCTTCAAGATTTGCGGCCATTCATCATTTCCACCCAAATCCTCCGCGATGCCAAATGCGATTTGATAATCGGCTAACCGGATGATTTCGGAGGCTACCCCCAGTTGATCGTAATGTTTTTGGACATCGTGGATAAATCCTTCCGTATTTGAAATCTCATCAGACTTTTTCAGCGAGCTGTTCAGGAACAACGCTTTTAGCGGCTTCACATGACCACTCCTTTGCATGGTTTGTCTTATCATATCCAAAGAAAACTTTGCTCTACCAATACCCGTACGCAGCAACATCAAACAATAACTGGTTTTTGGATTTCAATTTATATTACTGAATCATGAAGGGCCAGTTCGCTTTTTTTTTTTGAGTATTTTATCCACAAAAAAAGAAGCTAAGGCAGTTTTCAGTGCCTTAGCTTCTTTTAACGGTTTTGTTGTCTTTGGCTGGAAAGTTTAGCTGAGGCAGGCAAAGGAATAGATCTCCGGCATCCGTAAAAGAGCATTCCTTAAAAAAACGGCATGAAGCGGCTGCTTGCTTTGGGTCCATGGACTATTCGATCCACCTATGCTTTGGCGTGGAATGGCTGGTTTGATTATCATGGTCCGGTGATAGCATTATAACGCCCCCTTCATCTGTCTGGTTGGAGCTGCTTTAAAAGGGATGAGGAGATTCATTTTTAAAATCGAGTTTCACATGCTCAGATTCAAGCTGCACCTGCCATCTGTCTCTCTTGTTAATCTCCATCAGCCAGTTGCGCCCCTTGTTTATCACTATGGCTTTATGGAATCCGCATTTTTCATAGCATCTTATCGCTCTTTTATTGCTTAAATTCGGATCGAGAACAAGTTTTTGAACATCTGTTGTTTCGTATAAAAAATCCACAAATTTTTTGATCATCACTGTGCCGATCCCTTGATTGAAAAGTTCCGGAACGCCGATAAATTGGTCGATTCCGTATATTTTCAAATTTGAAGGATAGCCATACTCTTCTTTCTGCTCAGCTGTTAAATAATATTGCTGTATATAGCCGATTGGGATTTTGTCCATTTCGACGATATACGGGTGAATCGGCACATCACCGTTTATTCGCGGCCCATATTTTCTTCTTACCCGTTCTACGGAAAAAGGAGAATTCACATCTCCGTAAAACTCCAGGACTTCTTTCGTGCTTAGCCACTGTGCCATGACCTCATAATCCGAAACCCGCATTTTCCTGATGCTTATTTCAACCTTTTTCATCCGAAGCGGTCCTCCTTCAGAATCGATCTCGCCTAAAGTTCAAAATAGCATACTTACTTCAACCCTTTGCCGGATCAGCCCCTTTTTGCCCATCGCAAGAATGCAAATCCCTGCACTTTTCAGACCAACTTGGACATATAGTATTCATCGACAAAGCGGTCCCCGATCAGCAGTGAATCCCTCTTCGTTCCTTCAATCTCGAAACCCATTTTCTGATATAAGCCCACTGCCGCTTTGTTTTCGCAGAGAACAGTCAAATCCAGCCGATGAAGCCCCGCTTTTTTTGCCCATTCTTCAAGATGGATGAAAAGATTGCTCCCGATATCCTTGCCTCGGCTGTCTTTATGTACACCAATAACGATGTATGCTCTATGGGCGATTCTCTGGGGGGTGTCATTTTGGGCGATCAAATATCCCAGAACCCGGCCATTTTCACAGGCGACAAACAGCCCCGATTTTTCTTTGCTGTTGATGGCCTCAATATAATCTGCAAAAGCTTCGGACGAAACTGTCCTTTCGCCGGGATTGAAGAGCATATTTCCCGATTTTTCCGCATTCTCCATCACTTTCACCAACTGTTCAGCATCAGTTCTTGCCGCTTTCCGAATTAACGCCACAGCCCATGCCCCTTTCTTCAATCTATTCAAATTTCCTCAGAAACACTTTATGAAACCCCTTAGAAATTGCTGGATAAACAAAACTTCCACCTCATCCAGACGGAAGATTCCTTTACTGATATGCCATATTTGTAATGCCTTAATATTCCGTTTCTTTCTTTGATTATACGGATGTGCTGTACAGATATCCACCGAACTTTGGAAGTTCTTCCAGTAAAGCTGGAGTATGGCTTCTCATTCAGCTGTATTCCGGGTTATTATCAGGTTATGGCATCTGCAAAAAAAGAGGAGAAAAAATTATGGAATGTTTATGCGAATAAGACCTTAGCTATGAAATAAAAGCAGAAGCAGATATTGCCGCAGACCCACTTTGGTGTTTTCGTTGCGGGTACAACCTTGAATTAGAAGAACTTCCAATATCGGCAAATCTGCTTACAAGTTGACAGTTTAGGCAATCCAATACGGTGAATGGATCGATTGGGAAAAAGACTGCCTGTTAACGGACGCTGTCAAGCTTGAACAGCAGCATAATGAAACAGGGCTGCTCCTAACCAAGAAACTGGTGAAAGAGCTTGGCGAAACTTGCAAAGTGACATTCTTCCCTTCAAACACGGCTTGGGCGGCAATCGGTTTTCTTCATAATATTGTTCCGGCTTCTTCTACTTGAAAAATAAGGAAGTGCTGTTCGAAACTTCTTCAACTTCCCCTTTCTATCTGTCCACAAAAAGTTTCTTCGTTTTGTTTGTAAGCCATACTGGCAATCCATAGCAGAATCGAGAGAAACAGCATGACAGAAGTCGCTGCAATCACAGAAAATCGGATGGATATCATATGGGCCGCCGCTCCAATCGTGATGGCAGCTATGATAATCAGCCCTGCTTCAAGCAGGCTGTACAGACTGACGATTCTTCCCATCATTTCCACAGGTATATTGTTCTGCGAAAAAGTTTGGAACCCTGTGTTGGCAAAAGCAAGGGCAAAAGCCAGCATAAAAAATCCGATGGCAGCAGCAGTAAACGTGCTGGAAAAAGCATAGAACAAATAACCAGCCGAAACGAAAAACGCCCCTCCTCCAATCAGGAAAGAAGGAGGCAGGCTCTTTGCAAAAGCCGCATTGACTCCAGCTCCAGCAATGATGCCCGCTCCAGCTATACTAACTAAAAATCCATACTCACTATCTGCCAATAAGAGCACTGCTTTGGCAAATGAGGCTTCCTGTGAATCGATGGCAGTTGCCATGACCATGAAACAGCTGAAAAGAAAGAAGATTATCATGATGCCTGGCGATATACGGCTAAAAGTCATGACCTCATTCCAGTCTTTCTTGATCATGGCCCTCGACATAGGCAAACCGGATTTTCCGGCAAGCTCAGATTCTTCTAACTGGGGCAGGCCCATCTTCACTAGTCCTGATAGAAACAAAGCAATGGCATTGATATAAATCGCAGCTACCGGCGTGCCGACCATAAAAAGAATGCCCGCAATAGCAGGGCCGATCAAAAAAGCGCCAGAATCAATCAAGCTTCTGAAAGCATTGAACTGCTGCCTCCCTTCACGCGGAATCAGCTTGGCAATATAAGCCATCGAAGCCGGTTCAAACATAGCTCCCGCCATATTTATGGCTAAAACAAGCAGATAAATCCCCCATAACGTTGAAGAAAATGGCAATATGAGGAGCAGCGCCGCTCTTAGCACATCCAGGATGACCATCAGAGTTCGCTTGTCCGTCCGGTCCACGACACTGCCAGCCCAGCCGTTGGTCAATAAAGCCGCGACAGGTTTGATAATATACAAACCTGCAACAGCAAACGGCGAATGGGTCATTTCCAGAACGATCAGATTAAGTGCAATAAGGTATACCCACGCGCCAAAATTGGAGATGCCAATTCCAGTCAGAAGCAATAACGGGTCTTTCCAAACTTTCATTTTAATCATGGAAAACTCCCTCCCTTCCCTTATTTAGACAAAACAAAAATCTCGTCCCCAAGACAGCAGTCTTGGGGACGAGATTTTTATAATCGTGGTGCCACCCCTATTCACCGATATGTCGCCATACCGGACTCTTTCGGTACAGCGATGATTCGCTCATACCTCAGCCCTGCAACGGGAGCCCCGCCACACCATCCCCTCCCAACGAGGTTTCTTTGTGGAGCTCAGAAATTTGGTTCAACAACAAACTCATGCCCTATTACACCAAACAAGAGCTCTCTTGGATGAAAATTTGTTGCCTACTCTTCTCTTCAACGCTTTTGATTTTTTGATTTCCACTATATTACCATAAGGCAAACCTTTTGCATCTTGTATTATTTTGATTTTTGCGCGAATATAAAGCCATTCTCTTTTTGCATCAACAGTAATATTCATTTTCTGCTTCCACAACATTCAATGCTGCTGGAACTTTGAGAAGGTCAATTGTAAAGGTTGGCAGCCGCACCAATCACGGAGGCCCGAATTGCCTCCTGGTCTTCTAAAGCTGCAAGATCCGCTATTCCTCCTGTGACCACTGCTCCAATCACTCTTACATTGTCTTCGGTTAAATCTTCGGAGCTGCCTTTTAAATTGTTTGCAATCCGTTCGTATTCGCCAAAATATTTTCCTTTTTCGTTGCTCAACCCCATATTTATATTATCGAGAAATCCTTGTACACTTAGTTCAGGATGTTCACTAAACTCATCAAATCCATATACCTGAGTAGCCAATTCAGGGGTTGGATCAATAATATATAGTTCTTCCGAACCAGCACTTCTATTATCAATCCTGTCGATATCATCCTTTGAATAGGTATCTACCCAAAACCACTTTAATGTCACTCCTTCAGGAATCATTTCCCTAATTTCATCGACAGAATAATTTTTGTCGAATGACAAACCAAGCTCTGCTACTGTCTGTTCAGGGAAATCAGCCAATTGGCTAATTTCATCAGCCACTTCCTTGTATACGACTTCAGGATGATAAAATTCCAAAAGGCGCTGCTTTGTTTCGCGATCGAAAGATTTCACTCCACCGCCAGCTTTTTCTATTTGAATTGGTGAATGGTCGCCAGCTAAACCGCTAACACCGCCAAACAAGCTGTATGTCACCACTTCCGAACTCCAATCAACCGGTATTCCTTCCAGTTCTTTGTAACGGTCAAATGTCAGGATACTTTGAAAGAAACCATTTCCTGCTTGTTGCGGCCCTGCCTCCTGAATGTTTGGATCAGTAATTTCACTAAATAGATGAATATCATGAATGGCATTCGCTTCACTCCATCTCATTATTGAAAGCCAGGAAAAACCAAAAGCTATTAATAGAAAAAACAAAACCAATGCTGAAACAATAATGTTCCGGATAATAGTCTTTCTTCTTGCTTTGCCGATAATTTTTGAAAACGAATTGTTTGGATTTCCCTCTTGAAACATCTCTTCCAGGCCTCGTTCTTTTTTATCTCTTGTCATATTTTCTCTACTCCTCCCCATACCGTTCTTTGAAGGCTTTTCTCGCCCGAAACAAATAGGTTTTTACCATACCGATATTCAAATCCAGTAAACCTGAAATTTCCGCATAGCTTAACTCCATTTCATACTTCAGCAGCAGCAATTGTTTTTGAAGGGGCGGCAACTGATTGAGAATGGATTCTATCTCACTTCTCATTTCGCTCTGTTCAATCTGTTCTTGTGGCAAAGAAGAATCATCTGCGAAATCGAGGTTTTCAAATGTGATACGCACATCCTTCTTTTGCTTGCGGCATAAATCATAATATTGATTGACTGAAACTCGAAATAGCCAGCTATATGCTTTGTTTGGATTGACCGATTCTATGTATAGCATCAGTTTATACAGCGATTCTTGTACAATATCTTCAGCATCCCGCTGGTTAGCGCCCATTTTTACTAAGTATTTGAATATGATGTCTGTTTTCCCTTGTAATGCTCGATACAATTCCTCTTGCGGGCTCAATAGTTCCCCTCCTTCCATTAATAGACCTTTACACTTTTAAAAAGTTAACACTGAATATAATATTTCTTTGAAATGGTTATAATATGCAATGAATGCATAAGAAAAAAACCCATCTTGTTAATGATGGATTTTATATGGATAAAGTGAATTTTAATCCTTTGACAGATGCACCTGTGCCGCAACAAAAATATAAATAACGAGACGTCAATAAATATCCATCAAATCCTTTGCACTCCTTTTGGATTTTTTCAAATCCTGCAACTGACAAAAGAGAGACCAATGCAAGCATGACAAAAGGCCTCATTGGTTTTATGTGCACCGAATACATATAGTGAAAAGATAATCGCAACGAGCTGAAAGGTTATTCTTTGTGGTTGTAACACGTTCAAATTCCTCTCTCTTGTTTGCGTGCCCGTACTCCTTTTTTATAAGCAACGAGTAAAATCCAAAAACCTGCTGTCAAGCCGACAAATGCAGCTGGAATTAAGAAAGGGGAGAAGGTCCCGCCGAAAGCCACTTCCGATTGAAGCATCTCTGCGCTTTCCCATGCATTTGCTATATTCGGCCTGAACATTAAAGCCTTTACATACCCTGACGCGAATTCCGCAACAAAATAGATGAGCTGTATAGCCGCTGCCGCCAGCAAGGCATACATAAACCTTTTCATTCCAATCCCCTCCTCTTTTTCTAAATTTTAGCATATTATTCTTTAAAAATTATTTTCTATCCTCATCAATTTGTATACAATACGCCAGTTACTTCATCAAAAAAAGAGAAAATGCTCCGATTTGGGCATTTTCTCTCCGAGTTTCCATGAAGGATAGCTTCTACTGCTGTTCAATCTCTTTCCCGCTGCGCGGGACCGTCCGCAAAAAACCAAGGGCAATCGCGGCTCCCGCACAGCCAAACAAGCAGCCGAACAACAGGTAAAGGGTTGGCTCTGAATCGCCGATTGCCACTGACGCCACGCCGCCGATTGCCGGAAACAGTGCAACCATATAACCGCTGGTGGCAGCGCCGATTTTTTCGACAAGTTTCAGGTAGAACATCCAGGCCCCAAAAGAAGCCACTACCGTCAAATACGCCAGTGCGCCAAGATAGGAAATGGATGTCGGAAGATAAAAGTTTTGCCCTTGAAAAGCGCATATGCTGAGCAGCAGGATGGCTGCGACACATCCGCCAATGCTGTTGGAATAGACGGGATGGATGCCTTTTCTGGCGTTTCTGGCAGAACTTGCATCCCCAATTGCCGTAAGGATGGTGCCAAGCAGCGCAATGCCGATTCCTTTTACGTAAGTGATTTCGAACCCGGCCCTCAGCAAAGGATACACTACGATGCAAACACCGATAAGGCTGACCGTTCCACCTGCAATCACTTGCGGATCCAAGCGTTCTTTCAGGAAAAGACGCAGCGCTATCGGAGTCAGGACAGCTTTAAGCGAAAAGATCAACGTCACCATAGCTGCCGCACTCCAAATGGTCCCATAGTAAAGAAACAGGTAGCTTAAAGCAAAATTGCATACCCCGAAAATGGCGATGGGCAAGAAATCTTTTGGGGAAGGCCAGCCTTTTGGCCGCTTCAAGCCCGCCAGCAGAACAAATAAGAAAGCGGCCCCGATCAAGCGGTACGCCAATGATACTTCAAGACTAATGGGTGTTCCTTGAATTTTGACTGCTATAAAATTCAGCCCCCATACGACTAAACAAAATATGTACATAAATGCGATCATTTTTTGACCACTTCTGTTTCCTCCTCATGGTGTCTTCATGTATTTATTGCAGGATCCATCAGGCGCCTCTAAATTTATAGGTTTGTTTTGCCGGAAGGATATAAATGCAAGCAAACCCCCTTCCCTTTTGCTTTATATATCAGCGCCTATGACAGATTTGGCCAAAAGAAACTTCACTGCCCCCTTTAGATTTGGATGGACAATATTCACTCTCTAATTTTAAAGCATTTGCTTGTTGGCAATATCCCTCTAAATGGAGAAGATATGAAACCGATTCCTGCTTTTCTCATTTTTCCAGAAACCTGTAATGCGGTATTTTTCCATCGACAGTGTGAGAATATCATAGCCAAAAAGAATCATCAAATATTCCTATACCCTTTATGTAACTATTGTCGTATCCTGTTATTTCTCTTTCGGTGATCTTATAGATATATAAAACCTTCAAACCGTTGTAATGTTATCTTCCGCTTCTCTTATCCCATGTTTTGTGCATTTTCTATGGAGTTTCCAAATTTCTGTTTAGCACAAAGATGAGCGGGAACATTTAGTTATGTATTCAAAATATGAAATGGAGGTTCTATGAATGGCACATGAACAGCACCAGGAACTGATTCAGATTCTGCACGATTGTGCAGCAGCCTGCAACCATTGTTTTTACGCTTGTCTCCAGGAAGATGATGTGAAGATGATGGCAGAATGCATTCGAACAGACCGGGAATGTGCGGACATTTGCGCCTTTTTAGAACAGGCAATCACCCGCAATTCACCATTTATCGCTGAACTTGCCGCTGTTTGCGCGAAAGTATGCGAAGCATGCGGAAAAGAATGCGAAAAACACGCCGATCACCATGAACATTGCCGGCGCTGCGCGGAAGCTTGCTTCAAATGTGCGGAAGCTTGCCGAAACATTGCATAATCCCTCATAAAAAGGCTGGGCGGAATTTTTTCCGTCCAGCCTTTTTATGTTATTCCACTTCGTTTATCCACTTGTACCCCATTCCCCAGACAGTCAGGAAATGATCATCGATTGGAAAACCTGCCTGCCTGATTTTCTCCCGGACATTTCGCACATGGGAGTCGATCGTCCGGCCTTCCGTCTCAGAATCATATCCCCAGATCACTTCGATCAATTGCTCTCTTGTATAGACTTTGTTGGGATTGTTCAAAAGATGGCCGACCATCAGGAATTCTTTGGGGGTCAACTTAATGGAATGTTCAAAGTATGAAAGTTCAAACCGGTCCGCATCCCATACCAAACCGTTCACTTCGATTCTATTTTTAGGGGATCTTCTGCGCAGCAGTGCTTCCATCCGCGCCAGCAGCTCCCCTTCGTGGAAAGGTTTTGTGATATAATCGTCCGCACCTATCTTCAAACCTTTGATGATATCCTCCTGCTGCTGGCGTGCGGTCAGCATAATGATCGGAACATCCGAAAACTTTCTGATTTCACCGCAAAGTTCCCATCCATCCATTTCCGGCATCATGACATCCAGCAAAACAAGATCGAACTGTTCTTTTTCCAAATATGCCAGCGCTTCAAAAGGCCCTAATGCTTTTTGGCATTTGTATTGATGAGGCTTCAAATACAAAGCCACAAGATCGAGCATCCTCTGTTCATCATCAACCAGTAATACCTTCCGCATGCAAATCCCCCCTTTCCAGCAGAATGTTCACAACAGTCCCCTTGCCATATTCGCTTTGGAGCTCGATATGGCCGCCGTGCAATCCAACTATTTCTTTTGCGATAGCCAGTCCCAACCCGCTGCCTCCAAGCTGCCGGGACCTCGATTTGTCGACCCGGTACAGCCGGTCGAAAACAAAAGGGATGTCCGCTTCCTGAATGCCTTCCCCTTCATCCTGGACGCTTATGGAAATATGAGCGTCGTCCTGCTTTCCCTGAAGAACCACCTTTGTGCCTTCTTTGGAATATTTCCGCGCGTTGTCCAATATATTCAGCAGTACTTGCTGGAACCGTTCACGGTCGATGAACGCGATGATGTTGGGATCGCAATGGACAGACAAGGAAATTCGCTTTTCTTCAAACACCGGCCGGACCAAGTTGATGACAGACCGGAACAGTTCATCAAGCGAAACCGCCTTTTTTTGGATGGAGAATTGATTTTGGTCAAGTTGGGCCAATTCAAAAAGGTGCTGGACCAATGCTGTCAGATGGGCGGTTTCTTCCCTTATGATTGAGATGTATTCCCTTTTTTCCTCTTCGGAAGTATCCGGCCTGCCCGCAATGTCGGCATATCCTTTGATGTAGGTTAAAGGAGTGCGCAGCTCATGTGAAATGCTTGCCAAAAAATCGTTGCGCGCATTTTTCAGGCGGCCCAAGTCGTTGGATAAGGCGGTGATGGAATTTGCCAATTCGCCCAGTTCATCCTGCCGCCCCATATGGAGTTTCACATGATTGTTTCCTTTGCTGATTTGTTCGGTCGCTTCTTTCATTCGGATCAACGGCTTTGTAATCAATCGGGACAACAGAAAAATCGTGATAATGGTCAATCCGAGCGCAATGAGGCCGACAACCAAAAACTGGTTTCTCAAATGGCTGACCCGTTCTTTGATGGGGCCAGTCTCTGCAAACATAAAAACATGCCCCCGGTGCTTTCCGGCCACGGTGATGGGACTATCGGTCGCGATAAACTGTTTTGCTTTCCACCGCTCTTCCACAATCCCCCCTTCATGGGAAGTTGTTTGAAAATCGGTATGCTCCAAAACGTCGAGCATTTCAGGTACAACCTGATCCGAATGGGCGAGCTGCTTACCGGACTCATCTGTAATGATGACGATAAAATCGGAAGCCGACTCCATCATGGCCACGTGGTTCAACGTTTCCGGTTCAAAACTGTCTTCCAATACTTCACTATGCGTATTTCCTCTCGCAAGCAGATTCGCCATCACTTCATCCACCCGTTCATTGACAAACGTAATGTACAAGGTTAGAAATAAAACCGATTCAATAAAAATGATAAATACGAAAAACAGCAATCCGATCTTTAATGCGACTTTATTTAACATGGCATACCTCTTTAAGGGTTATGGATAAGAAGAAACCGTCCTGCGCCGGCAGCTTTTTGCAGCCGCAACTTGCAAGCTTTAACGCATGGATTTCCAGGTCTGTGCGCCGTCTTTAGACAAAAAAGCATCTCCTCGGAAAGTATAGATGGCGAGTTCCAACTCATCAGCGGGATTTTGCGCAATGAACGCGATGGCGTCTTCTTTCATTTCCGGAAGCTTCAGCTCCTCCACTTTTCCGTTTTCAATAGTATACTTCATCAAAGTTGCAGCTGTACCAAAGCTTGCGTAATACAAATGTTTTTTTGTAAAAGCGGCGGCTGTTCCCATCTCTTCTTCGGTAAGCTTCTGGAAATTGGCACCCGCATCTTTTGAAAGATGGATGCCTGTGGAAGTCGCAGCGGCCATATACTCCGAATCTTCCGGATGAATGGCAAGCCCCGCCACTTCTCCAGTTAAACCGGCAGCTTTGACAGGTCCCCATGTTTTTCCTGCATCGCCGCTTCTATGGATTCCTGCTTCAAGCAAGGAATTTTTTGCCGGATTGACCAAAAGAATATCGTGGCTGTTGTAGCCGACTGCCATGGCATGAAAATCAGTTTCTCCTTCAAAAGCAACTTCTTCAATGGTTTCACCGCCGTCATTGCTGCGCTGAATTCCCAGGGGATTGGGCAAATCAGAATTCGCGCTCGGGTGGCCGGATGTAAAGAATCCTTCGTCGACTGCATTGAACCCCATGTAATCGTGGAAATTTCCGGCTGTTTCCAGCCATTTGCCTTCCCGGTATATTTTCAATCCGCTGTGCGAAGCAAAATACAGTCCGCCATCATTTCCTGCGTACCCCATCCCGTGGACGTGGCTCAATTCTCCATCAAAGGGGACTTCAAAAGTTTCTGAAGCCACTTGATTTTCCGGAGCTGCTGTACCGCTTTCGGTGCTGCAGCCCGTCAGCGCGAGCCCGGCGAGAAGCAATCCCGCCAGCTTTCTTTTCTTTTTCATTATATAGAACCTCCGGTAAATTTTATAGGATCATCAATACTCGCGAGTATACCAGAAATGTCTAGATTTTCTGTGCAGAATTCTTTTACCCCCGGAGCTTATACGCTGTGAATTCACATTATTGCCATAAAGCTCGTTGCCGTTAAAGTTCGAACCCTACACGGTTCCTGCACACATTATGCAGACATTTCGGGTAAAGTCATGTTATATCAACAAAGAAAGAGGGATACGGATGTTAAAAAATAAATGGACATGGAGTTTTATGTCACTGCTTACGGCACTAACTTTAGGCGCCTGCAATACCGGCAGCGAAAGCAGCGACCATCAGATGGACACTGGATCTCAAGAGCAGCAGGAATCAGCCCATACGCACATGGACCACTCAGGCTCCGGTGAAGTTCCGGAAGGATTGGCCGAAGCAGAGGCTCCAGCTTTTGGAGTCGGCGATAAAGCCATGATTTCTGCAAGCCATATGGAAGGCATGGACGGCGCTGAAGCGACAATCGTTGGAGCTTATGATACCACTGTCTATGCTGTCACCTACACACCTTCCGGCGGCGGAGAAACGGTCAAAAACCACAAATGGGTCATCCACGAAGAACTGGAAAACCCTGGTGAGGCGCCGCTGAAGGCCGGTGATAAAGCGACGCTTGCGGCGGACCATATGGAAGGTATGGACGGCGCTGAAGCGACGATTGATTCTGCTGAAGAAACGACTGTTTATATGCTCGATTTCACGCCAACCAATGGCGGCGAAAAAGTGACCAACCATAAATGGGTCACTGAAAACGAGCTTACGGCTAACTGAATCCTTTGATCCCTGACAGGCCAAAAGCAGCCCCGTATGCTCTTGGCCTTCCGCTTTTTTTGCAGCTTACTTTTTGGCTGCGCAAACAGCTGATGCATTAAAAGCTTGAAAAACGAAAAATATATAGTAGAATTTACTAATGAAGTTCCCTAACACCCATAGCAACTCTGTATAACCTTTAGAATATGGCTTAAGGGTCTCTACCAGGAACCATAAAAATCCTGATTACAGAAAACGATTTTTTCGTTTTTTGTAATCAGGATTTTTCGTTTTTTCTGAAAATATCTTTAAGCTCATTTTAACCTGCACATCACGAAAGGAAGAGACACTTATTATGAATTTGAAAGTTTACATTCTGGCGTTGTCGACTGTGGCTGTCGGTCTCGTCGAACTGATCGTCGGAGGGATTCTGCCGGCCATTGCCAAAGAGTTTAATATTCCGCTTGGATCTGCCGGGCAGCTGATCACTGTATTCGCGCTGGTATACGCGTTTGCAGGACCCTTATTGCTGGTGATGACCAGCAAAGTCGAACGCAAAAAATTATACCTTGCCTCTTTGTTCGTTTTCTTTCTTGGAAATATTTTGACCTATTTCAGCCCGAACTTTGCGTTTATGATGGCCGCAAGGGTTTTGACCGCTATCAGCACAGCGCTGATTGTCGTGCTATCCTTGACCATCGCAGCTAAAATAACTGCTCCTGCTTATCGCGCGAAAGCTCTGGGGCTGATTTATATGGGGATAAGTTCATCCCTTGTATTGGGAGTGCCGCTTGGCATCCTGATTTCCGACGCATTTGGCTGGCGCGTCATTTTTCTGGGAATTGCCGTGTTATCCATCGGCTCAATGGTGCTTATCTCCATGTTCTTGGAACGGATTCCCGGTGAAAACACGATTCCGCTTTCACAGCAGATCAAAGCGGTCGGCAGTCCGAAAATTGGAAGCGCACATTTGGCCACCTTGTTTATGCTTGCCGGCCATTATACGATTTATGCTTATTTCACACCATTCCTGGAAACAGAGCTTCATCTGGGCTCGCAGTGGATCAGTTTGTGTTATTTGATATTCGGAATCGCGGCTGTCAGCGGCGGGGCAATCGGCGGCTCCCTTGCAGATGCGATCGGTGCTCCTAAAAGCATCATCATTGTCATCAGCGCCTTTGCGTTTGTCCTTTTCCTGCTGCCGATAACTACATTCTCAATGGCCGTATTCATCCCCATGATGATTGTTTGGGCGGCATTAAGCTGGAGTTTGGCGCCGCCTCAGCAAAGCTATTTGATCCAGACCGATCCTGCATCGTCCGATATTCAGCAGAGCTTCAACAATTCCGCCTTGCAAATCGGCATTTCGCTTGGATCTGGAATCGGCGGCATTGTGCTGAACCAAACCGGTTCCGTTTCTTCCGTCGCCTGGGTTGGCAGCATCATCGCCATACTCGCTTTGCTCTGTGCAGCGTACTCGATAAGCAGGCCTGCTATCGCAAGAAGCCCTGCCCCTTTCCATAAATAAATGAAAACATTCCTTGCATAAACATGGTTCAAGTCATATTTAAAACGGAAAAGCACAGCTTGCTGCGTGGCAGCAAGCTGTGCTTTTCCTATTACTCCGAAACAAGTTGTGCATGCAGTCCTCGGAATTCATAGAGAATGTTGTGTATATAGAACAGGCTTATACCTGTGATCAGAAAATCCCTGCAACTTGCAGAGTCTGCCAATTTCATTTTTTCTGTTCTGCTATCTTTTTCAGTCCGATTGCCCGATCTTTTATAAACGCGTTCATATATTTCTCTAAAAAAAGCCTGTCAGCCAGTTTTCCGGCAATGCCAAAAGGCGATTTATAATCAAAGTTGTCCCGCATGATGGTTCCTTTGCCGCTTCTTATGAATTCATGCGTATGGATAAAAGAATGGAAAGCCCCTTTAACCATAGTATCCGTGAATTTGTAAGGGCGCTCCATCTGAATAATCTTCGCTGTCAACTTTTGCTTTACGCCGAGATGGACAGCTTCCCATGTCACACTATCCCCGTTTTCCATAAGGCCGGTTGTCACGCCTGCCACTGCTTTTTCTTTAGTCTTTGATGCAGTCTCAGTATGAACATCGACGTTTCTCGCCAAATCAAAACACACCTCAATCGGGGCTTCTATATAAATCTCATAAGCGATAACCGGCATTTTCCCACCGCCTTTCTTTATGCAGCAGACCTGATTCCTAAGCTCTTGCCTGCTTTTAAAGACTTTTCAGCCTTTGAAAAGACAATGGAAAGAAGCCCAGTAATCTTGCCCTTTCTTCAATGGCATCATCGGTGCGTTCTGCTTATTTTGAAGATTCAAGGATGAATACCATGTAGCCTTCATCTTTCTCAAAATCCCAGTCAAAAAAAGTTTCCCGGATTTTTCTGTTCAAAGCCGCCTCTACATCGACCGCTTTTATCGCCTTATGTTCCAAAGGGCGTTTGGCAATCCGCAGCTCTTCTTCAAAACCGTTTTTGATGAGCTCCCTTTCAAGTTCCACTAAAATTTTTGATCGCTTGATCATTATGGTCCGGTCGCTTAGCCAGACAATCTCTGTCGCTTCAGGCAATTTTTCTACATTCCTGCTTGCCTCTTCAATTTTTCCATACAGCTCTTTTTCGTTCACATCTTCAGGCCAATCAAAAGATTCTCCTGGAACTGGCTGCTTTAAAATTCCAATGAGAAGTCCGGTCTCCGTTTCAAGGGACCAATCGGCGTAAATATCCCTCACTTCCAGCTGCGCTATTTCATTCAGCGTCTTGATGATGTCCTCACTTATATCGCGCATGAGCAAATCCCTCGTTTTTATCACACGATTCTGTTCGTTTTGCTTTATGAGGATCTTTTCCATGGGAGCTAAAAACCCGCGAAGATGGATGGTAAGAAATTCGGACTGGAGGGTGACATATACGGAAGTTGGCCCCTTTCCAAAATGCTTTCGCATGAGTGTGGATATATATCCCCCTATTTCAGATTGCAATTGTCTCTCCGTATTCATCTGGAAGCCTCCTTCGATAGTTACACATGGATATGAATAGGACCGTTTAGTTTTCCAGCACCAAAACCATGTAAGCCTTGTCTGCTGCAAAATTCCAATCAACAAACAATTCTTTGACCTTCTTTTTCATCACAGCTTCTTCGTTGAGGGATTCCATCAAGCGATGTTCCAAAGGCCGCTTAGCTAACCGCAATTCTTCAGCTGCGCCATTCATGACCAGCTCTTTTTCAACATCGACCATTATGCCTGACCGTTCAATCAGGAGTATGTAATCATTAAGGCGGTAAATTTCAATCTCATCAGGAACTTTTTCTGTTTTCCGGCTGATATCAATGATTTTCTCTTTCAACTTTCTTTTGTCTTCTTTTTCCTGCCATGCGGTTGGATTCTTGTGTTCATTTCCGCCCATTACAGCGATTAACATGCCCGTCTTGTTTTCAAGGTTCCAGTCCGCGTATACTTCTTCCACCGTTTCACCGACGATTGCCGAAAGATTCTTCCGTATATCGGCTTTCCAGCCTTCCACGATCAAGTCTCTTGTTTCCAAGATGCGCTTTACTTCATTGCGTTTGATGAATGTTTCTTCCGTTGGAAAGCTGAAGTCCAGGAGATGGATAATGATGAATGGCTTTTGGATGATTGTTTCAGCGGATGAAAGACTGGCATCAAACTCCTCGATCAGTTTCCTGGAAATAAAATGGCTAATTTCCTCTGTATGCAGCTGTTCTTTTTCCATCCTGCTATACCCCTCTCCCTAAAGGCTGAAAGTGAATGATCCATCAAATAAAAATAGAACAATTCTTCCCAAGCAATCGTTCTGCTTTATGGTTGTGAATACATTTTTCGTATACCCTAAGATTTGCCGTGTAATCCTTAACAAGCTGTATTCACCTGTTATAAACACTAAGCGCGGCCAGCGGCACTACACAAGCCGCGCTTTCCACACAAACTGGGCCTTATTCCTATAAGGTTTCAACATCTTTTGCAGGTGCCTCGTTGAGAATATACTTGTACCGGACTTTGGCATTGATCGAATGAACCACTGTGCAGTAAGTTTCGCTTGATAATTTTATCGCTCGTCTGACCTTATCTTCTGGAAGATCTCCTTTAATATGATATGTGATTGTCATGTCTGTAAAACGTTTTGGATGTGCCTCAGCGCGCGATCCGTCAATATCGATGAAAAAATCCTCTATCTTCAATCGCATTTTTTCCAGTACGAACACAATATCCATTCCCGTACAAACAGCTGCGGCGTGCAAAAGAACTTCAGGAGGGCGCGGCCCCCTGTTTTCCCCACCGCTCTCTGGCCCGGCATCCAACAAGACCATATGTCCGGATTCCGTCTTGCCGCTGAATGCCATTCCACCGTCCCAATTCAAAGTAGCTTTCATATTATCATTCTCCTTTTCTATGGTTCTTATTTCTCCAAACCCTTATGAAATGGTACAGCTATACTTTCCGCGGAGCACATCCGCTTTCCTGCTTCAACTAATCATTATCTGCCAAGAATGAACAAAAAGGGCTTTCCAGGTCCGGCTCTGCAGCTTCAGTGCAATTCCGGAACTTAGAAAGCCTTTTAAAATGTGGACAAGCTGCTTTTGTTGATTTGATAGACATCAAGCGGAAACTACTTCTTCTTTCTATCCCTCCACTTTACCGCTTGATTTCTGCCAGCACTTTTTCATACATGCTTTCAATTCCGATGCCGGTCAAAAGCGGAACGCCGTCAATCACTTTGTCTTTGATGTTATTCGGAACGAGTGTGGTGGACAAGATGACATCGTAATCATCGATCCGCCCTATTTCATCACTGACTTTCGACTGATAGATTTTCACTTCCTGGCTCAAATTGTTTTCCTTTAGCCATTCCTCCACTTTTCCTTTCACGACTGTGGATGTCGCAATTCCCGTACCGCACATAATCAATAATTTTTTCATTTAAGCTTCCTCTCCTTCTAATCTTTCTTCTTTTTCCTGATGCCGCTTCGGCCTGATTTTGTTTTGGTAGATCAAGCCCAAAAGTATGATGAGGCCCAATGCAATCATTCCATACCAGTTTAAAATTTTCGGAACCCAGACGAATATGAAGGTTGTCCAAACCGCACCGTCGATCAAAGAAGAAATACTCGTGTTCGCGCCCATTTCAAAATTCGCGGCAATTGCGGATTGTGTAAAGAGCGGTGCTATCCAAGTCGCTATATACAAACCTACTCCGATATAGATAGTTCCGCCAATGACCGTTCTGACAATATTCCCCCTGAAAATCGGGACCATCAAGCAAATCAGGAACGGAATGGATGCCAAATCGGCAAAGGGCAGAACCGAGTTTCCAGGCAGCAAAACCGCCAAAAAAATCGTAATCGGAATCAGCAGAAGCGCGGATGACAAGACTGCCGGATGGCCGATCGCCAATGCGCTATCCATGCCGATATAAAGGTCTCTACCCGGAAAGCGCTTTTTAACAAACGCGCCCGCCGCTTCTGATACAGGGACAAGCCCTTCCATCAGCAAAGCAACCATTCTCGGGAGCAATACCATTACTGCAGCCGTCTGAATCGCCAGCTGCAAAATGCCTTGCACGTTATAACCCGCTAAAATTCCGATCAAAATCCCTATCAAAACACCGATGATCGTCGAATCCCCTAAAATGCCGAGCCTTTTCTGGATGGACTCCGGATCGGCTTCCAGCTTATTGAAACCGGGAATCCGGTCAAACACCCAGTTCATCGGCAAGGCCACAAACGCTGAAGGCGCCGATGTACCGTGAGGGAACGTGATATTTTGAAAGCCATAGAATCTCTCTATATACTTTGCCAGAACATCGGCCATCAAATAAAGCAAAAGCAGATGAACAATAATCGTAAGGACTCCCAGCCAGAAATCCGATGTAAGGGCGTAAACTAAAGAGCCGGTTAAAGCCACATGCCAAAAATTCCAAATGTCGACATTCAGCGTTTTTGTTAATCCGAAAGTCAGCAAAAGGATGTTCACTCCGACACCGAGCGGTATCGCCAAGCTTCCGAGGGATGTTCCGTATGCGATTGCGGCGGCGGCAGGCCATCCGACGTCGATCGTGTTCAGATCAAAACCGAAATTCTCGACCATCGCTTGAGCTGCTGGCCCTAAACTTTCCACCAGCAGACCGATGACCAAATTGATCCCCACAAACCCGATGCCGACAATCAA
Source organism: Planomicrobium sp. CPCC 101110 (assembly GCF_007859395.1). Classification (GTDB taxonomy): domain Bacteria; phylum Bacillota; class Bacilli; order Bacillales_A; family Planococcaceae; genus Planococcus. The sequence goes on from NZ_VOHD01000006.1 coordinate 315,710, forward strand.
AGCGGCACGCAGCGCTTTGCCGGGTTTTGTCCCCAGTATCAATGCGAAAATAAAAATCAGGATAGGAAGCAAGACGCTAGCGCCCAAATCAACGAACCATTGCAGAAAACCCATGAATTCTCCTCCTCCGTTCATACTGTCAAATATGCAAAGCTGTTGTTATATGGATCATCTTACTGCATGCTTATTTTTATAAAGAGTCCAAAAGGAATGGCCTGTGTTACAAGACGGCAATCATGTTTTACTTTCGAGCAGCCTATTCAGCTGATCTGCATCTGAAACTGCAGTCAGCTGTTCCACAGTCCCTGGGTCCTGGAAAAGTCCGACCAGTTTTTGCAGCATATCCAACTGGCCCTGCGAACTATTCAGCGCTAGCATAAATACAATTTTCACGTCGACAAGTTCGGCGCTTCCTCCCATGGCAGCAAACTTCACCGGATTTTTTAACGATGCAAAAGCAATTTTCGAGTCATGTACCATATCGCCGTCCGTGTGTGGTATTGCTACTCCAAAAGGCTCTGTCGGCAATCCTGTCGGAAACTCCTTTTCCCTTTGAAGGACGCTTTCGATAAACCCTTCTTTTACCACTCCATGTTCTGTCAGCAGATTCCCCAAAACTTCCAAAACTTCCTCTTTCGAGCTTGCTTCTAGATTCAACACAATTAATTCTTTGTCCAATTTCATAGGCAGCTCTCCCTTCAGTTGGTATAAAAATTCCTATGTATGCCAGCGGTATTTCCATGAAAATCTTGTATATGCTGCAAATTCAAAAATTAAAATCTGAACATCATAAAAGTTTCATTCTCCGCGCAAACAACAAACTTTTTTATAAAGCGCTTTCAAAAGGACGCAATAAAGATGCAAAAATCTTAAAGGTTTGTTTCCCAAGGATTCGCGCCTTACCTATATGTTCATTTTATTTAATTCGATAGACAGCCCTGCAATTCCTTTAAGCAGAAAAAACCACTTGCAGTGATTTAGTTTTGCTAAACTTCTTTCGATTCAATTTCTGTTTTCTCATCCACTCAATACTGTTAATTTTATTGATTATATAATACGTAAATAAAGCAGCAGCCTTTCCGATAGACCGGCTGCTGCTTTAGAAGTGTCAGATATAATCGGAATAAGATTCGCCTAAAAAGTTCTAAAAGAATATCAACAAAAGCGCCCCGACAAAAATGCAATAATAAGTGAAGAGGGTCAACTTCCCTTTTTTCATGATGCCCATAAACCACCTCAAAGAGAAATAGGACATGATCAGCGTCGCGATAAAGGCAGCTGTGTAAGGAATTGCCAATTCCGCTTTATCAGGTTCATCCCAAAAATCGGAAACTCCGAGAACCACCCCTCCTAAACTCACTGGTATGTAAAGCATGAAAGAAAACCGCAAAGCTGTTTCCTGGTTCAATCCTACGGCGATAGCCGAAATAATCGTCGATCCTGAACGGCTGATGCCTGGCGTCAAAGCAACAGCTTGCCCGAAGCCGATCAGGAAGGCGTCTTTGCCTGTCATGGTTTTTTCATTCTTGCTGCCTTCCCTGTTTCGAATCAGCCATAACGCAATTCCGGTCACAAACAACATGATTGCAATAGTAGCCATACTGACGCTATCAGCTATGAAATCACTCAGAAGCAACCCCAGCAAACCCGCTGGGATTGAACCCACCATGATAAAGCAAATAAAACGGAAATCGCTCTTGTATGTAGAATCCTTTGTTTTTATGTATTGCAAAGAATTGGCAGCCAGCCTTGCCGCATCTTTTCGGTAAACGAAAAGAATCGCCAATAAGGACGCCGTGTTAGTCAAAATTGCAAACGTGAATCCTTGTTCCCCCAATCCTAAAAGCTGGCTTGCTATCATGACATGTCCGCTTGACGATACCGGAATCGGCTCAGTGAAGCCTTGGACAATGCCGATGATGATCATTTTAAATATTAATAGAATATCTGGATTCTCCATACTTCCTCCTTGGTTTTCATATACTATTAGTACGAATTTGAAACCTCTTTGTTCCCATCGTCTTTTTGTTTCCCCTATTATTTCTGGATTTTCCCCTGAATGAATTAACATGGTATTCCTATGCTCTTCCATAAACCTTATGTTATACTTCCTACTTTGTATGGAAAGAAACCACACAGGAATTTGTGTATTTCCAACTGGCATTCATTTATGGGAGGGGATTTGTTATGGAAGTTCTGATCATGCAACTGATGGAGGCTCTTAAAGGGCTTTCCTATTTCGGGATTATGTTGGCGTTGACATTCGAGTTTGTGCCTGCAGAACTTGTACTGCCGCTGGCTGGCTATTGGGTGTTTGAAGGCGAACTGCTCTTGTATGGCGCAATTCTTGCAGGTTCAATTGGGGGAGTGCTTGGCCCGCTGACTTTGTACGCACTTGGACGTTATGGCGGAAGGCCGATGGTATTGAAGTTCGGCAAATATTTTTTTGTTACAGAAGAGCATATGGATAAGTCGGACCAATTTTTCAAAAGGTATGGCGGCAGCGTCGCGTTTCTGGGGCGTTTTGCTCCCGGTGTCAGGACAGCCGTTTCAATTCCATGCGGCATGGCCAAAATGAACATCTGGAAGTTTATCATTTATACATACTTGGCAATGTTGCCAATTACAGCAATTTATGTTTATTTAGGCTACCGGCTTGGGACGCAATGGGAAATGGCTGGCGAAATGATGGGCAAGTACGCGAATTACATGCTGCTTCCACTTGCACTGATCTTCTTCTGGATGATTGCCAAAAGAAAAAAGCTGAAATTGCAATAGCCATAAAAAAAAGCCGCGAGATTTATCTGGCGGCTTTTTTTGGGGGGCTGTAGCCCTTCTCTTTCCCGGCCGATTTTCCCTCTTTTGCTCAAATCGCCCAAAATCCTCAATAGGCCGAGCGGCTTGATGTGAAAACATTTTTCATATTTTATTTTCGAGTTTGTTTCCTGCCAGTTGAATAGCCAAGCAATCATCCAAGTAGCCTACCGCAAAAATATAATCATGCAAAAGGTCGAGCGGCAAAATAAAATAAAGCAATGCCCCTCCCATAACAGCCAGCTCTTTCTTGCTTCCTTCCGCCAAAAGGAATTTCCGGTGCCAAATTTTCAGCTGCTGTATATACGTTCCAACATTGCCGAAATGGTTTACTTTTGCATCAAATCCGTCTTTTACCATAGACTTCCCTTCGTGCGTCTTTGTATACTCTTCAAATGTTTCCAATTCTGCTGCAAGCTTGTCGATTGTTATGGACGGTTCATGCAGCTGAATCGATTTTTGCAGCAGTTCAACTTCAGCAGCTGGAATTGGCCCGGAATGGGATTGCTTTCCATGTTTTTTCCTGCTTGCAGTTGTATCAGCCTCATAATCTATAGCTTCCACCAGATCATTGAAGGGAATCTCAAGTGCTGCAGAAAGTTTTTTCAAATGCTGAAGCGTGGGTTTTCTTTTTCCGTTCATTATCCGCGAGACAGTAGCCTTATCAATGGATGTAAGTTCCGCCAACTGCCTGATTGAATAATTGCGCTGCTCCATTGCATCCCGAAGCAGACTTCCCAGCCTGGTAGATTTTTCTTGCATGGTTGTTGCCCCTTCCTTAAGTTCATCAAGTCAGAATTCAAAGCAAAATTCCCTATAAACTCACTTTATCATTCGTTGTTTTTTTGTCAACTTGATATCCGTTGACATTTTGTCAACAACACTCTACACTTTTATGTGACTGCAGTTTACTTCGTCGCATGCAAAGAGGGGAATATTTTGACGACAAATGATTATCCGAACAAAAACAGAAAAACAAAAAAAATGAAATCCAGCGTTCTCTTGCTGCTTCTTGTCATCAGCTCGGCACTGCTCCTCTTGTCTTTTCATTTTCAGAGCGGCCAAAAAAGGCTTGAAAATGAGATGCAAAAGCATCCCAGAGAAGATGAACAGGAAATTTTGTATGCCGAAACAGCCGATTCGCTACTGGATGAAATCAACATCTTGCTGATCGGCAGCGATAGAAGAAACGATGAAAATGGACTATCGGATGCTTTGCTGGTTGCCAATTACAACCCGGAAACCAATGGAATCAAACTCATATCATTTATGCGGGATACATATGTTGACGTCCCCGGACATGGCATGCAGAAAATCAATGCGGCGCATGCGTTTGGCGGACCTGAACTCGTGAACGACACCATCCATAAAAATTTCGGAATTGAACCCGACTTTTATGCGTCTGTTGATTTTGACGGATTTCCAAAGCTTTTTGACTTGATCATCCCTAGCGGCATCGAGGTCGATATCCCATATGAAATGTCGCATGGCATCGGCTTGACACTTGAGCCAGGCCTCCAAAAACTTCAAGGTGAGCAATTGCTGGGATATGTGCGTTTTCGAAACGATAGAAAAAGTGATTTCGGCCGTGTTGAAAGACAACAGGAAATCTTAACTGCCGTAAAAAAACAAGGCTTGAGCTTCCACACTTTGATGAATTTCCCTAAAATATTGGAAGCCATTGATGCATATATCGATACAGATATAGAAAGACAGGTTCTGTGGAGCATCGGCAAATCACTCATCCAAGATGGATCAGGTGAAATGGAGACACTTCGCATCCCTGCTGCAGAGACATACACCAATGAACGGGTCGATGCAGGAGAAGTGTTGTCACTGGACTTTGAAGCCAATAAGGAAATTTTAAGCAGGTTTTTATCGAACAGCTCTTTAAGCAAAGGCCACTAAAAATAGCCGGACTTTCACTTGCAACCAATTTGAAAGAAAGTAGGTGTTTTCTTGATTACCTGGAGTTATGTGGCTTGGGGAGGAAGCATAGACCAGTGGCTGACAAACACTGGTTTCCCTGTTTATGAAGTGAAAATCAAGGGGTGGAATGACAATCAAGATTATTCCGATTTGGAAGATTTGCTCATCATCCGGGTTGTTCATACATATTTTTCTGTCGATGCCAAAATAATCTACCTTCATCCAGATGCCAAATGCAACCTGAAGGTTCGGAAGCTGGCAAAAGAGACTCGGAAATATTTGCTCGATGCCATACAGGTTGATGGCTGATGGACAGTCCGCCCTTCGGCACTCCCCTTCAAAAGCTGGCAGCACTTTAATATAGGGAGGCAATTATGAAAAAAAAGAACGATGGCCACTCGAAAATCTTATTGGGCATTTTAGAAACAGCCCTGCGTCTTTTTGTTGGCTTGCTGATTGTCAGTGGAATTTTATATGCAGCAGCAGGAGTATACTATACTATAACTTATCTGATGTTTTAAAAACGCACCGCCACTGTTTTTTATTGGAGGCAATGCGTTTTTTATGTTTTTTCCGGCAACTGTAGGCGCGCTGAAATTGCAAAGTGATCTTCAGGCAAGAATGAGCAGTTCTTTCCAGGTTTGCCAAATATCCTTTCAATGCTTTTCTCTCCTATTCTTAACCAAAATCTTTCAATTCCAAATCATCGTCGTGCATTCTTCATTTTCCAATGATAAATCATAAAGCCGATTGCCGCTTAAATTTGATAAGATAAGTTGTTCCCCGCTGGTTTTAGGCATTTTAAACTTTATATTCCGGAAATGTTGAATCCAAAAAAAAGTAAATCGATACTCAATTTCCTTCAGGAATTCTTCAATATGGGATGTGTGATTTTCTGCAGAAAGTCTGAGCAGCTTGAATGAGTCGTTTTCATCCAGCACGTCAGCCCTCTTCAAGCTTTTTTCCACGGGCAGGCGTGGAATGCACAAAATCAACGAATAAGACCCGCCCAGCAGTTCGTTCTGAATTTTACCGTATGGAGTTTTTTCCATCATCACCAATCGATCTGGAACTTCATCTGTTCTAAACGAAAGCCCGAACTCATATTCGAAGCGGTCCTCTAATTTTTTCAATTCCGTTTTTGTGAACACTTTTTCCATGCTAATCCCTCAATTCTTCAAGTAACGGTATCTCATTTAGCAGCCAAACAGACACTAGTACCGGATGAGCAAACTTCCTCATTGCCCTCTTCCTATGCCTAGTATAAATGATTCCTCTATACAGGATCGCATTACGGTCGATTCTTTTAAAACAGATCAAAAAAAACGACCCCTAAAGCCGGCGCTGGCTTCGGGGCGTCCGTATTTTCACTCTTCCAGTCCCATCGACTTTTTATACCCTTGCAAATAAGGGATTTCTGATGGGCTTCCGAGTTCCAATGAATTCATCGCACGGTGCCAAAGCGGATAAATCGGCTCTGGGCGTGCGACCGATTCAATCATGTCCTGCTCTTCTTTGGTCAACTGGATATCAAACGAAGCGATGTTTCCCTTCAACTGTTCTTCGTTGCGCGCCGCAATGACAATCGGGCCGACGTTCGGACGGTCCCTCACCCACGAGTAGGCGATTTGCGGAACGCTTGCACCATGGCGGGCTGCGACTTCCTCCAATGCATCGATCACTTGGTAAAGGCGTTCCTGTTCCTGGACCCAAGGCTCCGGCCAGCCGCCGCCTTGGCGAGTGTCCACTGGAGTTTTTTTGTTGCGCCCGATTTTGCCGTTCAACAAACCTTCACCGAGCGGGCTCCAAATCATCGAACCGATTCCCAATTCTTTCCCCGCAGGCAACAGTTCGTATTCCGCTTCACGAGCTTCTGGCGTGTAGTAGATCTGTTGCGAAATCGGCGGAATGTATCCCGGCTGCTCAGCGATAGAATAGGTTCTTGCCAGCGCCCAACCGCTGTAGTTGGATACGCCCCAATGGCGGATTTTTCCGGACTTGACCAGGCTGGTCATCGTTTCCACCGTTTCTTCGATCGGTGTCTGGCCGTCCCAGAGATGGACGAAATACAGATCAATGTAATCCGTTCCAAGACGCTCCAGTGACTGGTCAATGGAAGTCAAAATATTATTGCGGGAAGCCCCTAGGGCATTCGGATTATCGCCTATAGGAAAGCCGGTTTTTGATGTAAGCAGCACTTCGTCCCGGCGTCCGCGGATTGCTGCACCGAGTACGCGTTCAGCATCGCCTTTTGAGTAAAGGTTCGCTGTATCAAACATGTTGATGCCTGCTTCCAAAGACAGGTCGACCATTCTGCGGGCCTCCTCTTCTTTTACATTGCCGGCTGCTTCAAAGCCGTTCGTCCCGCTGAAAGGGACTGTACCAAGTATGTATTTGGGGACACGCAGGCCAGAGTTTCCTAAATAAATATACTCCATAAAATCCTCCTTTTAATAATAGTTTTGTCACATAGACACACAACAATCATTTACCCTTCAGGTAAATTAGTAAACGGATACTGGTATTGAAAGACAAAGCTGCCTGATTCTATTGAAGTATAAACTTTCTCTCAAGGTAATTTTTGTTGCTTTTGGGAACTTCTGAATTCATTGAACATATATGGACCAGAGGCGAATGCCCCCTTCAATCATAAGGATTTTCGAAAAGAAACCCATACGGACTTTTTTATAGGATAAATAATAGTCCCTTAAAAATCCCTATGATTCCACAATCCATATTGATAAACTAATCAAAGACAACCAGCTGCGGAGCATTGCAGCATTTTCAGGAATAGTGTCGGGAAAGGGAATGAATAACATGGAATTTAGAGGGGCAAGCGTTTACGATGAACATGACTTTTTATCGAATTACATGAAGAGAAGAGATAGAAAAGACAGTCCGAACAATGCTATCGAAGGCCCTATCATTTTCGAACTCCTTGGCGATTTTCAAAATAAACGTGTACTGGACCTCGGATGTGGGGATGCTGCGTTTGGAAAAGAACTTCTCGATCAAGGTGCGGCATTTTATACAGGAGTAGAAGGCTCCATGCAAATGGCAGCATCCGCAACCCTTAAAATGTCGAATAAAAACGGAACGATTCATCATGAGGCAATGGAATCCTACCATTTTCCAACCCGAGAATTCGATATTGTTACTTCTCGATTTGCAATACATTATGTCCGTGACGTGCATTTGCTGTTCCGAAATGTGCATAAAACCTTAAAGGATCAAGGAAGCTTCGTATTCAGTGTCCAACACCCCCTAACTACTTCTTCTTTTGCAAGCAAGAAAACAGGAGATAGACGCGGAAACTGGCTGGTTGATGACTATTTTATCGAAGGGGAAAGAAAAGAGCCTTGGATTGAACAGCTCGTTGTGAAATACCATCGAACAACTGAACATTATTTTAAGGCTCTTACAAAAGCTGGTTTCTCTGTAGTAGATTTAAGGGAAGGAACCCCAAAAAGAGAACATTTCACAAATGAGGAAGAATACGAAAGACGGCTTCGAATCCCGATTGTCTTAGCTTTTTCTTGTACAAAACAACAGGATTAAGGAAAAAGTAAAAACGCTTGGAAATCCAAGCGTTTTTATCATTATCCTACAGTTCAGTCTTCCTCTTGATCTTCCACTACATCTTCTTCCAATTCTTCATTGGTATCTTTTTCCCCTGCAGGCTCTTCTGTATCATCGTCTCCGCCAACCGCCGGATTATCATTTTGCAAATCATTATTGTCGTTATTTTCAGAGCTGCAAGCAGCCAGCAGGAGAGACAAGAAACCTATCATAGTCAGTTGTTTCAATTTGGAACTCATGCCTTAACCTCCTTTATCCGTTCTTTTTCCTTCCTATACCCCATAATAAGGATTCGAAGCATCCCTTTGAATTTCAGAGAAAGAACGGCTTTGAGGATTTCCGTCAGTCATTGCAATAACCAGCTTGAAACCCGGAAAAAACGCACAACCTCAGGCTGCAGGTTTGAAAAAGACCCGAATCATTCAGGTTTAGAAGCTTTTATGTGATAGGGCAAGTTCCATGTCGTAAATTCAACTTCTGATTTATGGCTGCCTGCATATTGAAATTGGTTATATTCTCATTTCATACTCGTCTTGACATTGGTTGGAATCATCACTACGGATGCAGTAAGATCGACTGGCTGAAAATCCGGATCAATGCATTCTCTCCAATATGCCATGTGTTTTTCGTCAATCCAATGAGTGGAGGATTCTGCGGGCTGTCCGCCTTCGCCTTGGATGGAATACCAATACAAGTATTCCGATCCATCCAAAATTTCTCTGAAAATCGTCTCGACATACATTTTTTCGCCTTCTAATGTCACCAATACATCGTCCAGATGCTCGTTCAAAAAAGCAAGCCATTCATCCACTTTCGCTGTCTTCCCTTCTTTCACACGAAATCGGGTTAGTTCGATGTTCATTTTTCTTCCCCCTTTATTCACTTAGCCTGCCATACCTTATATTCCTATATTCTACCAATAATCTCGATTGGTTTGAACAGAGAGCTTATGGTAAATTAATCAGTTTTTTAGAATCAAGAAAAGGACAGAAAGCTAACCGATAGCCTTCTGTCCTCATTATTCATTATCAAATTCATTTGTTAAATCAATCCAGGAATATAATTTTGTATTAAAGCTAGTCTTTTTTCGTTATATCTATCGCTGCGGTATTATTGTACAAATAGGAAGTTGGGGAAGAATTTTTTTCTTGGCCGTTTGAATCCAGTTCTTCATTGAGCTCCAGGTTGGCTTCTTCAGTTTCAGTTGGATATTCTTTTGTTTCGCTGTGGATTTCCTGCTCCTTGCCATTGAATTTTTCGTTGAGTTCCTCGTTGGCGCTTTCTGCCTCGGTCTTGTTTTGCTGCTTGTTTCCTTCAGGCATTTTTTTACCTCCTTTGGATTTCAATCATTCCTCTTTTCCCGATTTACTTCCTTTAACACATCATATTTGAAAAAATACATTTCCCCATAATAGCTTCAGTAAATTTGCAGGAGCCAGCTGCTCCGATTCAATTACTAGAGCTAACATCCCGATTCGCTAGTTATCCCGTGCCATTCCCCTTTGCCTAAAGGTTTGCTTTTGTTATCTTTTACTGTCTTGAAAAGGAATCAAGAAATACTCGGTAAATCTATCCTTGCAAAAAAGGAGATTGCTTGGACCATCTCCTTTATATTTCGTATAATCTAATCACAAAAGGGGACATGTGTCCTTTTCAACACGCTTCTTCCTTTGTACATTGAGAGTATAGAAAGGTGTGTGGATAAGATGAAAGGAATCTTGTTTGCGCTGGCCGGAGGATTTTTCCTGACATACCAGAGCGTCGCAAATGCCACGATCAGCAGCCAGATTGGCACCTGGCAAGCTGCCGCGATGACACAGCTGACCGGCTTTTTGCTGGCGGTTCTCATAGTGGTTGTTGTTGGTGACCGGTCGTACCAGCAGCTCAATCAGGTTTCGCCTCTTTACGCTTCTGGCGGCTTGTTGGCAGCAATCGTCCTGTTCAACAATATGACTGCGGTCCACCAGATGGGCGTGACGCTGACAATCGGAGTCTTTTTGGTCGCGCAGCTCGTTATGGCGATTGCAATCGACAGCAAAGGCTGGTTTAGCATGTCCAAAAAGAGAATTGGCCGTACGCAAATCGCCGGGGTAATATTGATGGTTGCGGGAATAATCGTTTTGAAGTGGTGAGGAGGAGAAAAATGGACCGTCGTATAACAGCGTATCTTCAACAGTTCCAGCTCTCTGGATTGTTCCCGGATTTGGTTCAACAGGAAATGTTTGTCTCGACTTACGCAAGCGGTGAACGGTTGTTTTCGCAAAGCGAAGAAGCTTATACGCTTTATTTTCTGGTCGAAGGAAAACTGAAAATATCCATGTTGTCTCCCGAAGGAAAACGCCTGATTTTAGCGTTCAAGACTCCATTTGACATTGTAGGGGATATTGAATATGTCCGGGACTGCCCCTTCATCAATACAGTGGAAGCCGTCACGGATATCGTGGTCATCGGGATTTCGTATGATGTACTGAGAAATGAAATGTCGGACAATGCGGCATGGCTGCAGTTTTTGCTTGATACCATCACAAAAAAATTCGAAACGAAAGCCCGGGCTATGAACTTCAATTTGCTGTATGCCGTCGATGTCCGGGTCGCAAGCTACTTGCTTTCGATGACACCTACCCAGCCGATGCTCGACTCCACTTCCCTTGTGGATATGGCGGATTTGATAGGCACCAGCTACCGACATCTGAACCGGGTCCTGCAGCAATTTGAAAAATCCGGATGGATCTTGAAAAAACGCGGTAAAATCACGCTGCTTGACCGGGCCGCCTTATTGGAACAGGCCGGTCAAAACATTTATGAATAGGAGGAAAACAAATGGCTATGGGCATTTTTTTGGCACTTATCGGCGGTGCATTTGTCTGCGTGCAAAACACATTCAACGCAAACGTCAAAAAGCGGATCAGTGTCTGGTCCACTACTGCGCTTGTCCTGCTGCTCGGTTTTGCCGCTTCGTTTTCTGCTGGCCTTGCATTTGAAGGAACAGGGCTCTTCAAATTCCAAGCGGAACCATGGTTTTGGTTCAGCGGCATTTTAGGCGTAGGCGTTGTGGCTTGTGTGACACAAGGCGTGCAGATCCTCGGGCCAAGCCGTGCCATATCGCTCGTCATGGTTTCGCAGATTTTCTTTGGATTGATGTGGGATACGCTTGGCTGGTTCGGGCTGGAGCAGGTGCCGTTTACTTGGCAATCGCTTCTCGGCGTTCTTCTGATCAGCGGTGGTGTTCTGCTGTTCCAACTTGGGCCAAAATTGAAGCAAAAACAGACCTTGAATGTGAATTCCGGCTCTATAGAGGCGAACGATTGAAAAGAAAACAAAAGAAACCCGGCAAGCCTTTTTGAGACATGCTTGCCGGGTTTCTTTTTGCAGGGCTGCGTCGATTGATAAGATTACATGGCAGCGCATGATGCCAATCAATTCATATAGCGATATTCCCTCAGGCTGTTCAAAATGGAAATTTCCTGAAGCAATTCCTCCCCTATATTCGTCTCTCTAACCTTTTGCCGCTCCAGTTCTTCATCGACCAATCTCTTGACCGACAATACATCGGTTCCATTAGCCAGAACATCTTCTTTTGAATTGAAACGCTGATGGGCGACAAGCTGCATGCCGTAAGAATTGTACAGCAGCGTATATCCGGCGATTCCTGTAGTCGACTGATAGGCTTTTGAAAATCCGCCATCGATGACGATCATTTTGCCGTTCGCTTTGATCGGGTTTTCCCCGTCGCGCTCTTTGACGGGTGTATGGCCATTGATGATGCGCCCATGATCCGGATCCAGATCAAATTCTGCAAGTATTTTCCGGCACATTCCCTCGTCTTCACGCAGATAATAATAAGGGTTTTTCCGCTCTTTATGCGTTTCTTTTTCTTTGATAAAGTACCGCTCGAATGTGGTCATTTCTCTTTTGCCGAACAGTGAAGAATACTCTCCGGTCCAAAGGTACCATACCATATCGGTTGCGATGTCGTCGGTTTCTTCGGGATGGGCGAAAGAATAGCGGAGATAACGTTCGAAAACATCCAGCAAATCACGGCCGGCATATGTCTTGCCCTCAATCTCCATTTTCTCCATATTGCCGTTTTCATCGAGCGGAATGCAGCCGTGTATCAAGAGATTGCCGTTGTACTTCAAGTAAAGGCTGCCTTTTTTCATGAGGAAGCTCATATGTCTTGTAAGCTTTTCGGAATGCTGGACAGAAAACAGCAGTTTATCAATCACTTGCTGTTCTTCTTCCAGCAATTCTTCCGGCTTTTTTGGATTGACTGTTGCAAAACATGTATTTTCCAAAGAATAGGTTTTTCCGTGAAGGGTCACTTCGTTTTTATCGTAATCCACTTTTTCCAGCAAAAGCCGGTTAGACATATCAAAGCACGGGCGTCTTTTTATGATAGGGCTTTCCAGCTTGAACTGAATGATGGAAATGGCTTGGTGGATTTTGGTGATTTGCAGCTGCTCTTGCTCTGTCAACGTGACATCGGAACTTCTTTTCGGCCGGAAAGCAGGATTGTCTTCGTAATACTTCTCAGCAAGGTTCAAAAGCGGCCGCAAGTTGATCCCGTATACATCCTCAATGATATCCAAGTTGTTATAGCGGGCGCAGATCCGGATAATGTTCGCCAGGCAAACCTTGGATCCGGCAAAAGCGCCTATCCACAAAACATCATGATTGCCCCATTGAATATCGACCGAATGATAGTCGATAAGCGTATCCACTATTTTATGGGGAGCGGGACCCCGGTCATATATATCCCCGACCACATGAAGATGATCTACCACCAATCGCTGAGTGGTATAGGCGAGGCCTATAATCAGCTTATCGGTTTGATCGAGCGAAATAAGCTGCTGGACGATTTTTTCATAATAATCTTTCTTGTTCTTGAATTCATCGGTCTTATATAACAGCTCTTCGATAATATAAACAAACCTTTTTGGCAATGCTTTACGCAATTTGGAGCGGGTGTATTTGGATGATGCGTAGGATATCAGCTTCAGCATGCGTTCGATGATTTCTATATACCAGTCATGCAATTCCTTCTCGCTATTGAAATTGTTTTTAATCAATTTCAATTTCTCTTCCGGATAATAGACCAAAGTCGCAAATTCATTTATTTCTTCTTCCGATATCTTATCTTTGAAAAGGTCTTTAATTTTCACTTTTACGTTTCCAGATCCGTTTCGCAGCACGTGCTGGAATGCCTGGTACTCGCCGTGCAAATCGCTGACAAAATGTTCCGTGCCCTTCGGCAGATCCAAAATCGCTTCCAGATTGATGATTTCAGTGGCCACTTTTTCTTCACTATCGTATTTTTGCGCCAACAAATCCAAGTATTTTGAACTTAACATCAAGCAACCTCCTCCTAATCTCGTAAAGCCTTCCATAGAGTATAAGTACTACTTCTATTATAAAGGAAGAGAACGGGGGAAGTTATATGAATAATAATATTTTTTAAACATTTCTTCTATTGGATTCTTTATAGATACTTAATATCTTTAATTAACATAAAAAAACGCTATCATATTTCATCCTGCGGCCAATAGCCGGCCAAATTCAAATTGAACTTAGACCCGTTATTTTTCAGTTGGACGCGCTGACCGGAGTTTTGAACTTTGCTTCTATTAAGGCTGCGTTGACGCCGATTGCAGCTTTGCTTCCCTCGGCAGCGGCGATGACCAGTTGGGAAGCTCCTGCAATCAGTGTATCCCCAGCTGCAAAGACGCCCTCGATGCTTGTCCGTCCCATAGCATCCGTTTCTATGCCGCCTTGAACGTTTAGTCTACAGCCTAACGATGAACCTATAGTCGTCGCTTGTACCCACTCCGGTGTGATAAATCCACCTTCGCGCGGAACTGCCGATCCGTCTTCGAACTCAATTTTCTTCAACTGTCCGTCTTCGCCGACCAATGAACGGATAGCTTGCTCATAGACCTTGATGCCTTTGCTTTCCAGAAGAGTTTTATCTGCATTGGACAGGATTTGTTTGCCATTGGTGCATACGATAAGATCGTCGGTCCAGTTGGAAACCACTTTTGCCAAATGCATGGCTTTGGGATTTTCAGATATGACCGCTAGCGGACGGTCCTGCAGTTCCCAGCCATCACAGAACGGGCAGCTGAAAAGACTTTTTCCATAGTATTCCTCCACCTTTTCGACATCAGGCAATTTATCCTTGAAGCCAGTTGCCAATATTACTTTTTGGGCGAAAAAGACAGATCCATCCTCCGCTTCGATCCGGAACAGGCCATCTGCCTTGTTGACACTTTCCACCCGCTGTTTTTCAATGGCTACGCTTGGATACTTCCTCAATTCTTCTTGTGCGATCCGTTTCAGCTCCTGAGGATCAATGCCATCCCTGGTCATAAAACCATGGGACTCGGATGTCACGGCATTCCTTGGCTTGTTGTCATCGAACAAAACCGTTTTCCTTCTTGATCTTCCGAGGACCAGCGAGGCATTCAATCCAGCTGGACCTCCTCCGATTACTGCACAATCAATTATCATTTCATCGTCCCCATTTCTCTGATTTAGTCGGCTTCTTTGCTGATCGGCTTTGAATGCTGTTCTTCAATTCTTTCTACAAGTCCACTCAGAAGCTGATTTGCCAGTTCCTCTTTCATATTTTCTTCAGCATCCCTCATTACTTTTTCAATCTGGCAGCCTTCGTGGTGCAATGAGCAATTAAAGAGATTTGTATCTCCTTCAATCGCGTTGATGACATCGAGGAATGAAACGTCTTTTTGGAATCTTGATAGTGTATAGCCCCCTTTAACCCCTGGCGTTGATTCGATCAATCCTGCCTTGGTGAGCTTGGTCAATATTTTAGACAGGTACGTGGGAGAAAGTTTCTGTTTTTCAGCCAATTCTTGGACCCCGATTGTATTTCCCTCCGGCAAGCGCATAATGTGCACCATCGTGTGAAGGGCATAGTTGGTCGCGTTTGAATATTTCATAAGAACCTCCAAAACTTATTTTAAAGACATAAAAGACTCTAGTTATCTTTAATTGAATCTAACTTATCATGCCTGCTGATTGAAGTCAACTTGAAATGCCTAAGACTTGTTTTCTATACTCGAACATATAAAAAAGAACACCAGAACCGGGCATCCTGTGTTCTCGTGTTCTTTTTAATATTTATCGGCTGTCGCGCCAAGGACTGCAGTACGAACCATAGGGGCATCGTTGAACTTTCTCAGCTCCTCAGGCGTTCCAGTCACTACTGCACCTGCTATTTTCATATTATCCGGGGTCAACACCGACTTCCCAGCGTCGGTCAGGGCATCATAAAGGCGATGGGCTTCTTGTTTGGAATCTCCTTCTCCTTGCAGCCATTCAATGTGCTGGATAAACCTTTTGGCGGAATCTTCATTTGCTTCTTCTATTCTGGAGATGAAGCCGTATGCATCCTCTCCAGAAATCGGCTGCACGGCACTCCCCTGTTCATCACCAGAAGCCGTATCCACCCAATACCAGGCTAATTGGTCAGAGAATTGTTTACGCACTTCATCAATCGTGTAACTCTGATCAAAAGAGAAGGCCATTTCCACTACTTGATGATCTGCAATTTCATCCAGCAGAGCTCGATCATCAGGCAAGAATGAGTAGTTTTTAATCGGCGAATAAAATTCAACTACTCTTTCCCCTTGAAAATACAGCGGAATTCGTTCCTCTTCTATATTTCCGGAACTTGAAATCGCAGAAGTAAGACTTTCATGGGAAGTGCCTAAAATGGAATGGACTTTCGTATGCTCTCCCCATGGAACTGGAACCCCATCAATTTCCTTGTAACGGGCTGTCGTCACGGTAGTCGAATAAGGTGTATTTGTAAAAATTGATCCATTGTTTTCTATGTTCGCCCCTTTGACAAATTGCCACATATTATCGTAGATCTGTGTTTCCTCTGCTTTTTTGTACATCTGGTATGTGCCGACCCATATGAGCCCCCCAAAGAAGAGAATGCTTACACAAATGGTAGCGAAGATATTTCGCAGAAGAGATTTTCTTCTAGCCTTTTTCACCAATTGTGAAAAATCATTATCCACTTGGAACAATCCGCCTTTTTCACTCATGTTTTTGCCTCCTATATTCTTTCATAAAGTCTTGTCTTGCCCGATATAACGTAGTCTTTACCGAATCCTCCTTCATCTCGTAAACTTCTGCAATCTCCCGGATAGCCAGCCCCGAACTGTATTTCATCAGGAGTATTTGCTGCTGTTTCGGCTTCAGTTCTGCAAAGATGCTTTCCATATCTTTTCTCGCTTCGCTTTGCAGTGCCGCTTTTTCAGGTGTATGATCTTCAAACAGCTTGTGAAAGTTAAATTTTTTCAATATTGCTTGCCTTCTGGACCCTTTGCGATACAAATCATAATATCCATTGACTGATACACGATAAAGCCAGCTTTCCACGTTTATATGGCTGATCGAATCGATGTAGAGGATAAACTTGTAAGCAGTTTCTTGAACCACATCTTCAGCGTCTTCTTTAGAAGCTCCGATTTTCATCAAATATGCTTTAACTTTCTGCAAGCATTCGTAAAGCTTTTGCTCCATCATCGCATCATTCATTTGTTGGCCTCCTTGCTTATAAAACGTGCGTAAAGAGCAAAGGTGAACAAAAAGGTGAAACTTTGCCTTCCATAAGTCCAACTGTCAAAGCCATGCCCAAAAAAACAGCGGCTTTTGCAGCCGCTGTTTCTGTCATATTGCTGTTTTACTGCTCTTTGAATATCAATATCCTTAAGTTTAAGTTATTATGCCGCTTTCTTTTCTTTTAAAATCCATATGTATAATATCGCGTAATGGCACAATGCAAGCAAAGGCACCAGCCACAGGAGCATAATATATGAATCCGGCTTTAAAAAAGTTGCAAGAGCAGTTGCCAGCAATCCATAAGAAACTAGCAAAATCAGCCTTTTTTTTGTATGCATGACGGTTCCCCTTCCATCTTCAGGCCAGCGATAATGTGGTAAGGTTGTATTCAGGACATTACGGCGTCAAAAAGGCTGCCCAGCCGTTTTTTCCCCGCTCCGAATTTCAAGCTAATTATCCAAATGCCCATTAACTATTCAATCAAGTGAATTTCCAAAATTGATATATGTGTTACCGGTGATTATAATGATGATTGCTCCTACCCAAACCAATACGAGGCTGTTGCCAGCAATTCCCCCTCAAAGCTGGCTGCGTTAATCCCTGCTTCTCCCCTTTCTAACTTTAACATATTTATCCAGATGAAAGTTTTAAAAAGGAAAATCTTCTAAGAACTCCCTGCACCTCAAAAGCCAAATCTTTGATTTTTTTGTCCCAACTTAGAAGTTGTCTCCCGCTCAATGCATTTAAAATATTTTATACCAATAAAAAAGAAGGAAGCTCTGTGGCTTCCTTCTTTCTTTTAAGGTTTTTATAACCGCTTGCTGTCATTTTTATTATCAACATTTGTTGTTTCTTCATCGATATCGGCCACTTCACGGCGGACTGTTTCGTCCACTCTTTCAGTGTCCTGGACTTTCCGTTTGCTGACTATTATTTCTTCAGATACGACTTCCTTCTTTGAAACGTTAACCCGCTCTTCAGAAACCGGTACGTGAATCGTGTCGTTTTCCTCGAATGCTTCCGTGCCGGCAGCTTCTTCGTTTACCGGACGGCGTTCCACATATACTTCCTCCCGTTCAACTGGCACTTCTATCGATTGATTTTCCTCGACTATATGCTTGCCAACGTTCACTTCACCAGTTTGCACGCGCTCTTTATCCACACTCAGACGCTCTTCGTGAAGGCGCAAGTGTTCTTCTTCAGTTACGCCAGATGCAAAATCGAACTCTGCACCCGTGGTTCCGGCAGTTGAACCTTTCATACCGCCAGTGCCAGAAGCAGCATCAAATGAGCTGCGCCCATCCGCTCCTGAACCGTATGGGCTGCCGGTTGCATCGCGATCGGATTCCGCTGAACCGGAAACAGAATCCAACTTGCTTGTACTGCCGGAAGCTGAGCTGAAGCCCGCACCAGTAGTGCCGGAACCTGTTTCATATGAACTTCCATCGGCCGATATCGATTTGCCGAATTCACTGTCAGCATCCGACAAGGAACCGGATGTACCACTGTTTGAGGCCTTTGCAGCCCCTGATTCAAATGCTCTGCTGGCATTTGATGAAGATGCATCAGCCTTGCTGTCCGTATCTGCCACTGAACCGGAAGAGCTGCTGGGAGAGAACGTAGCAGTGGTTTCAATAGGGGCAGTCTGGTCTATGCCGGATGAATTGCTGTAGTCCGTTGTAAAATCAGCGCCGTATTGCTCATAAGTTTCGCTGTAGTCGCTGTCTGCATAAAGCACAAGCTTGCCATTTTGGACCTGTTCCCGGTATTCCTTCGCTTCATGACGTTCCAGCCCCATGCCGTTGAACGCCGCCAATGAAGAATCATCCGAAAGGGCAGACATGACTTTTCCGATGAATCCCTGATTTTTCTTTTCTTCTGTCGCATCCACATGAACATCCGTCTGGTTATGGACCGCTGAAAATGAGGTGTTGTCACGGCCGACGACATACATATCGCTTTCGCTGTGGCCCTGTGCTTTCAATTCCTCCACTTTGCGCAGCACTTCTTCCTGGTTATCAAAAACTCCAATAAATGTATTATCTTTTTTAGCCATTGCATATTCCTCCTTTTAGTGATGAATCTCTTTAAAATCGCATAATGGTAATTTACCCGTCCACGCTTGTGGAGTAAACATTGTTTCTATGGAATGGTTTTAGGCGGTTTTTAGCTGCTGTATATGGGGCGGAATGCTTTCAATCCATAAAACGGGGAAGAAAAACAATATAAAGCGAAAGCAAGGTGAAAAAATGAGCAGACATAATGATGTAAGATTAAGCTCCTTCATGGCCAAAATCCTTCGGCACTCTCCGGAAAAATTCGGATTGAAGTTGGATGATTACGGATATTGCGGTATTTCAGAACTGGCAAAAGTTATACAAGCTCAGCCTCAATGGCGGCAAATCACGGAAGAGGATATCCGCCATATTGCTGCCGCCAGCCCTAAACAGCGCTACTTGATCAAAGGCAGCCAAATCAAAGCCCGGTATGGCCACAGCATCCCTGTCCAACAGGAAACTTCAGCCAAACAAGTGCCGCCGTTCCTTTACCATGGAACATACCGTGAAGCGCTGGAAGCGATAAAGAAAGCCGGAATCCTTCCTATGGGCCGGCAGCAAGTTCATCTGTCGGAAAGCCCCTCTTTCGCCACTCTTGCAGCAAGAAGGAGAAAAAACCCACTTCTTTTGAAGATCGATACCTACAGTGCGATGCAGGCGGGAGCAATTTTCAGGTTTGCCGGCAACGAGGTTTGGTTGTCGACATCATTGCCGCCTTCTTCTATCATTGAGGAAATTCCTTTGAAGTAAGCTTTTGTAAACCTCGTATTTTCTGTAAAAAAAGAGCACAGGTTTTGAATATCCGCTGCCCTTCTTGCATTCCTGATAAATTTCTTTAGTTTTCATAGAAGGTTTCTTACGCATCCATCTTGGCAAGATTCCTGAGGAAGGTTCATACCTGCCTACAAAACGTTATCGGCAATCAGCTGGACGATTACCAGAGCGGTGACAACCCTTAATATCGGTTTGACATAGTCGGGGTTCAGCTTTTCTGCAATCCGGACTCCAAGCTGTGCTCCAGTGATTGATCCCGCCATCAGCGCCAATGTCATTGGCCAGATAACCGCACCTGATAAAATATAACTGACAGCCGCTCCAAAGCAGCTTGAAAAAGTCGCAAACCTCACTAAACCGACAGATTTAACGTAAGCCACTTTCAAGTAGCTGAACAGATATAACATCAATGTTCCTTGCCCTGGCCCGAACAAGCCATCGTAAATTCCGATGCCAAACAAACCAGTCCCGCTAATCGGTGTCAGTTTTAACGGTTCCGCTCCGGCGGGTTTGCCTTTGCTGATGAACGATGTGACGAAAGCGAAAGCCAAGAGGATGACGGCAATGATATAGAGCTTTTCCGGTGACAGCTGCGACGCGATCAATCCGCCAGTAATCCCTCCTCCTAGGCTGAATGGAACGATCCAGGAACTTTCTTTCAGCGTCAGCTGTTTTCGCCTATACAGTGTGAAAAAACTGGAGAAGGAACTGACGGCATTGGACACTTTGTTCGCGCCGATAGCTGAATGGATCGGCATGCCAAGAAACAGCATGGCAGGCAGGCTAATGAGTCCTCCCCCTCCCGCTAAAGTGCCGATTGTAGTAGCAACCACTCCGATAAAAAACAGTAAAAGATAATCCATTCTTTCCACCTGTCTTTCTGCATCGTGCCTTGCACGATTCCGCTTTGTATCAAACCTGTGAAAACCTTCTTTCAGTTTATTGTACTTCTTCCATTATTATAAGAAAATTAGAATGAATTTATGAGTTTTGATAATTTATACTTATGACCTTTTGTTTACTGAAAGGTTAGAGGTGTATAATCTGATTTTCATGCAAAAAAGATTTTATTATAACAATCTATGGCAATTCGGAAGCACTTGAATGTAAATCCCAGAATATAATGGACCTAAAGCTGGTTTCCCAACAAAAGAACAGGAGGTGCAAACTATGCATCTCCTGTTCTTTTTATTTGGCTATTATTTCTTATCATATGTATTAGCTGTCCTTATAAAATTATAAACCAATTCAGAGCATGGATAAATTTTAGATGATGCAGCCCTTTACTCCCACTTTTTGTTACTCCATCATTCTTTGCCCCTTGTTTCTATTTTTTCATTTCAAACAAGGGGATAATCCCAATTCTTTCAGACTGATTTATTTTGAATAACAAGGTTAAAGGAGTCCTTTCTTCTGAAGTGCTTCTAAATACATTTCATATTCTTCGTTTCCTAGAACATAGCCATTAGAATCAATTCCTCTCAGAAAGATCAGTTCATCAAGCAATTTTTCTGAACCGCCTTGCAAAGTGAAATTGTCAACAAACTTTCCATCGCTTGACTCTAGGATGATATGAATTCCTTCTGCTTGATGCAAGGCGGTTCTTTTATCCTTTTCAGACAAGAAAGATTGTTTTGATATCAGTTGTTTTATCTCCTGTTCTTCCAACTTCTCCGTATCTGTCAGCAAAGTGTTTCTTACTTCTTCATCTGTAATCGAAAAACAAAAAACGATATTATTGAAATTTACAGCAACATCATCCTTCAACTCTTCGAATGTTTCTTTACTGACTAGCTTCGCTTTATAAATGTTTATTAGATATTCCTTTACTTCACTTAAAGTAAATCTTTCAGTGAGGGTTGAGTGGATGAACGTTTCATGCAGCTTCTGCATATACAGAGCTCCTTCCCGAAATTGCTTGATGCAAGTTTATGAATTTGATGTGAATGGCGACTTCCATTAAAATACACTTTCTATTCCTTTCAGGATAGCTGAACGTTTTCTTTCTGTATATCCTTTTATTCGTTTGAATTTGCATGGTCACCAAGTCGACTTCTTCTAAAAGCTCTTATGAAGTTAATGATCCTCAGCAACAAAAACAAAAAGAAGTTCCTTCAATTCGAAAGGAACTTCTTTCTATGCCAGACCATTTTCATCGAAGAGAATTTCCTTTAACTGCTTGATGCGTCTCTTTCCAGCTTGAATTCAAAATATATCTCAGCGCCTCTTCCGGCGGCATTTCTATTTCGCTTAAGTAACGCATAGCCTGCTTTTCAAGCTTTGTTTTCGTGATTTCATTTTCCAGAATCTGCAGTATTTTCCCTCCGGCAAGCTCTTCTTCACTTAATTGGTGGATGATCCCCTTTTTTTTCAGGTATTCCAGATTTTCTCTTTCCTGTCCCGGCAATGCATGAACCGTAAAGATCGGAAGGCCTTTCGCCAATGCTTCGCTTACAGTAATTCCGCCAGGTTTCGTAATAACTGCATCAACCTCGTCATATATCTCGTTCATCTTCTCACGTGATGAAATGTAGGAATAGACTTTGACATTGCTGTAATTTTTGCTTTTCAGCATTTTGAACAGTTTTTCATTTTTTCCGCAGAGAACAGTAAGCTCCATTTCATTATGAATCTTCGAGATGAAACCTTCCATGTTGCCCAGCCCGATATTCCCGCCTGCCAGGAGCAGGCGTTTTCTCGTTTCCTTTTGGGAAGGGGATTTACCTGAAATTGCTTTATGAATTGGAATGCCGGTTGTAATCACTTTGTTTTCCGGCACATTGCACCTTTTGGCCAAAAATTCTTTGGATTCCTCGTTTGGCACAAAATGATAGTCGATATCGCTCTTCCCCCATAAATTGCTGATGAAAAAGTCTGTATAAATGTTAATGACCGGCGTTTGCAGAAGGCCTTTCATTTTCAAACGGTTCAATACATTTGATGGAAAAGAGTGTGTGCAAACAATAATATCGGGATTTTCTGCCGCTATCATGTCCAACATCTTTCTTTCAAAATAATCGCCTATTGGCTTGAAAAATGTATTTTCGACTTTCGCCGATGATGAACTATCCATACTTTGGTTATAGAAATAATGATAAGAAGCAGGAAAGTATTTTATCCATTTGATATAACTCTTTGATATAAATGTCTCCAGGCCAGGTCCGCAATAGGTGAGGAAATCTTGTTTTCGGCAGCTCACATCACTGAATTCCTCCAAGATAAAATCAGCAACGGTGTCCGCAACCTGATGATGGCCGGATGGCATCTGGAAAATGGGCAGGATAAGCACTTTTCGTACCACTGGACAATCTCCTCTTCCTTAAGTATTCTTCGGTTCGATCAAAGACGTGACAGTCATAAACTGAACGCCTTTTGCTTTTCTTTCAATTATAAAACGTTCCAGTGCACTTAGCATAAAAGCAGGCGCTTCACGGTCGGCTCCGAACGTCTCGCCGCAATCGTGGAGCAGGATGATATCACCTGCAGCGTCCACTTGTTTTAATTTGTCATACAGTTCCATTTCGCCTTTATGGACTTTCCAGTCTTGGGAAATATGGGACCACATGATGATTTTTAAATTTCGTCTGAAAAACAATGAGAAGATATTGAAATGTCCCCATGGCGGACGATAATAGAGCGGCTTCTTGCCGGTTATGTTATGGATGGCATTTATGCTTTCAGATAAGTTCCGCTGATAGGCAACCGGGCCCAGCAGCCAATTGCTGATGTGCTTATAGTGATGGACTCCTATTTCGTGCCCTTCCTCATTTATGCGTTTAAGGATTTCCGGGTATTTTTCCGCTTTAGCACCTACAACAAAAAACGTGGCTTTAATCTGGTGTTCCCCAAGCAGATCCAGTAACTGAGGTGTAAAAAGAGGATTTGGACCATCGTCAAACGTTAATGCGACCGCATTCGATATTCCGCCTTTTTTAGTAACTCCGATTGAAAACACTTTAACGAGCAGTGTCGGTATGACCATATAAAGGCCGATGATAAATGATATGATAATCAAGGGTTTTTTCAATTCACGCCTGTCCTTTCAAGCCGCAGCTATTGGTTCGATACACCCCTAGGCTCCAGTCCTGCAGATCCTATTCTTAACAATCGACTGAAAGCCAGGTTTTGAGCGCACCGAGTAAAGTGTCTCATAAATGTCCATTCATGCCAATCCTTCTTAATTCCTTTAATTAACCGTACCCGGTTAAGTATTTTTATAACATCTATGCCAAATAACTGTTCATGAAGTTGAGATGAATATGTAAAAAAAGAAAGAGGAGAAACTTGATTGTAAGTTTCTCCTCTTTTGATAAAGTATGATATTCCTATTCAGTTGACTGCCCATTCGATTGATGCATAAAAAATGGCTTTATGTAATTCATAGAGGATTACTTGCTTATGCGTGATAAGTGATTCACAGCCTGTTGTACAGTAGCCATCGTGTGCAAAGCGGATAAATCCACTCCAATATCCACCACTTTCCGGGCAAGTTCCGGCCTTAATCCGGTCAAGATCGGCTTTATACCTAATAAGCTTATGGTTTTGCTGATCTGGAAAAGGTATTCGGCAACGAAATTATCTATGTTATAAGTCCCTGAAAAATCGATGATAAGGTATTCCACATTGAAATCCTGGATTTTCCCTGGGATGTCTTCTGCCAATTGCTTGGCTCTTCTGGCGTCAATGGAACCTACCAACGGAAGAATCGAAACGCCTTCGGAAACCGGGACGATAGGAGCTGAGATTGAATTGATTTCTTTCATAAGTTCTTGCTGTTTTCTTTCCGCTTCTTTCCGCGATGTTATGTCGCGCAAGACTGATTGAATGGCTCGCTGGTTTCGATAGGTGATCGGGCTGCAGTTCACCTCGACATCGATTGGAGTCCCATCAAGCCTTCTCATGGTTTGTTCAATCAGCTGAGCCGGTTGGTTAGTGGCCATAACCCTTTGGATCCGTTGAACGATC
The DNA here is from genome assembly GCF_007859395.1 of Planomicrobium sp. CPCC 101110. GTDB lineage: Bacteria > Bacillota > Bacilli > Bacillales_A > Planococcaceae > Planococcus. Next base: position 340,420 of record NZ_VOHD01000006.1, read on the forward strand.
GCTTCTTTATACTCTTCTTTTATGATATCGAGTACACTGGCGCCGACAATTTCTTCTTTGGTCCCTCTTAACGCTTTCGAACCCGAATCGTTGATATAAAGTACCTGATGATTTTGGTGAATGATGATTATTTCGCTAGACTGTTCAATAAGCAAGCTATATAGTTTTTCACGTTCAATGATTGCTGTTAATGCTTCGTCCGGCATTTTAACTTCCATTATTCCTCACTCCCCTACCAAAAGTCTAACCTAGATACAGAATACTTCAAGTGATTGGACCTATATTAATGATGCAGAATCATGTGACTGACTTGGATTTATTGTTGATTCCATAGAATTTACAAAGAAAATCAGCTGCCCCATCTCCAATAACATTGCTGGTTGCTCCTGCGGAAACCTGCTTTTTTTCTTCCGCTCTTTCAAAAGCGGTTCAAAATTTACTGGTAAAAAATAAAGAAAGCGGATTGTTAATAGAGCAATCCGCTTTCTTTATTTGTCCAATAGGCCAAGGATAAATAGACAACTTATGAATCTGTTCCTACTTTATGCCAAGTGACCGTTTTATTTCGATCCCTTCTTTTCTTGCTTTGGCCCAAGTGAAAGGAGGAAATCTTACTTCCCCGCTTTCTTTTGCCTCCACGAGATGGGCGAGGGCTTCAAGGATGATATTGCGCTGCAGCTCCTTATGGTATGGCACACCAAAGTGATGTCCCATCATGAATGGCAGAAACACGGTTCTCGGCGGCTTGATATGTTCTGTTACATCAAGCGCGACAGACAAAGAAACAGTGGGGATTCCTTTTCGTTCTAAAGCGCGCTGCACGAGCGCGACAGACTGATGGCAGATCGGTCATGCAGGGCTGAGCAAAGCAATATCTGCATGGTCTTTTACCACCGCATCAGCGATGTCTTCTGCCAACTGGTGTTCAAGTTTATCCGGATCCATATTATACCCGATAAAAGAAAAGAGGTTTTCCGTAAGGCTGCCGATTATTCCTTCTTCGGCCAGTTCCTGCAGTCTTTCAATGGGAAAAATCACATTAATGTCCTGATTGGCACCGATTGTCGGATACTTCAGCTGATGAATCTCCAATTCGGGCGGCTTCAAATGGGAGGGGATTTTCCGATATGTGTAATCCCCAATTGGATGGACGGTATCAAAAGGCATCGTACCGACCGGCTGTACCCCTGACGTACTGACAAATGTCAATTTCGACTCTGATAAAGGCTTGGTCAGATGCGAAAGAGGCACATAGTCTTCCTTTGTAATCATGGAGCCAGGATACCGTTCATTCACAGTAGACCATATTTCTGGACGCAGTTGTTTTTGTTTAAAGATTTCCGTCATGGATCCATTCCCCCGATTCTTTTATGAGATGAAAGTGAAGATGAAAATACAGGTGGGCCAAGGTTTCAGGATCTTTGGTTTCAAGTGTGTTCAAAATGAATTCACGGTCCGTCGGCGGTGAATCCACCAATAATTTGAGCGCTTCGATCCAGGACTTATCAATTTCCTTTCGGCCTGCTTCTTCATTGCCATCTCCAAAATGCAACCGCACGTACCGAATCAACTTTTCCGAATCATTATTTTGTATAGCTTCTTTCAAATAAGGCAATGACAAATGATGGACCTCCTTTGGTATTTTGTTGCTATATTATCATTAATCAGAAAAAATAAAAACCTTTACGGATTCGCAGAAGCTTATATTTACGCGAACTTTGGATTCTGTAACTTCACGATTCAATCTAATGGATACAGCGATGTCTCCGGAAAAACCACTTTCTCGCATCACTATTCAAGAATAATTAGAATGAAATTTTCGAAAGCCGCTTTCTTCGAAAAAGTTATATCCCCCTTTTTTTCAAACAACAATCATCAACAAATTCAATCGGAAACATGCTGCAGATACTTGCTGATTACTGGCTTAAAAGCCCGCACTTCTTGATGAGAGGCGCTAAGAAACAAATACTCATGGCGATGAAAAATTGCCCTTGTGTTATACGGGTACGATCCATGATATTCCGATACCTTTCCTGTTGTGCCGAATTCCCAAAGCCACAGTCTGTCCTCTTCTATAAACACTCCGTATTCATAGGATAAGGCGAAGGAGATGACATTGCCTATACCAAAAGGAACTTTTAGCGATTTTTCCTTTTCAAGCTGTTCGTTTAGCAGAATCAGCTCATCTGTCCCCCAATGGAGGCATGCATAAGGCTTATAGCGAGCAAAAAGAGCTTCATATAAAAGGTTATGTTGGGCAGCAATGCCGTAATAGGACTCCACCCCTTGAGTTAGCGAAACATAGCTTAATCTGTTTTTTTCAATGCCCTTCCCAAACACGCCTTCATCGCCATAAACACAGAGGACTCCTTGTCTATAGGGGAATAATTCAAAGATATCGTTGCCGATGTAATAATTGGAAACCCATTCGCCTTTTTGGGTATAAAAAGATAAAGTCGAATCATTCAGCAGGCAAAAGTGATCTTTAGTGAAACGAATTTTAGAATGTCCAGCAGGACCAGTAAGAACCGGTTTGCCGTTCAACTGGATAATATTTTCACCCTTTCCTTTCAACAGAACGATGACATTGCCTTTAATGCAATCCGCATCAATAATGGCGAACTGATCGGTTGTAAAAATTGTTTCTTCCTTTAAAAACATTCTGTTCCTCCCGTGTAGTGGCATCTTAAATGCTAAGGCTTATAGAAATACGGACCGCAATCTTCTTCATGAGTCAAAACATAGGTCCAAGTGAACCGGTCATCGACGATATAAAGATCACTGCCTATATGAGTGATGTCTTTCGCTTTTAATCGGCTTGCCTTGGAAATGAAAATAGCCTCTTCACTGGATGTGCAAATAAGATAGCAACCCGCTTTTTTCTGCAGGTCGAATGCACCTTTTGCCTGGTGCTCTTTCAAACATTTGATTTTCCCCCAACTGAAGACATTCCACATGCACTGCTTGAACGCCAACTTCCGCTTTTGGGATTTGCTTATACCTATGGCAAAAGCTTCTTCCCACCGCTGCTCCATTTCGTTATTGCTGTTAGGCACTACTTCATAGCCGACGTTTATGGCCTGCAATCGATTTGTTTGAGTTTGTATGAATTCATCCACCCTGCTTCCCTCCTTTTCTCAATGCCGCCTGGTTCGGAAATTTATTCAGAAAATGAATTTTATAATTCTTCCTTCCAATATACCCGGAATACTGAAAAGATGGATAGATAATTTCGGAAATTAAATTTCTCATAAAAAATCCATTTTATCTGCAGAAAGACGAGTAGATGCTCTAAAACAGAGCATTTACCCGTCTTTTTTAATTGTATTTTGAGTTCAATTGGAGTGGAGTCCTATGATTGTTTTCACTTGGGAACTGACAGCAATTCAAGATCCCCATTAAAATCACCTGCGCAGGCTATAAGCGTATACCGTTCTGTTTTCCCTTCTGTTTCAACGATAAGATCTTCACAACGAAATTCCTCTATGAATCTGTCATCGGCAAAATGCGAGATTTCAACCATGCCGTCCGTCGTGGTTAACGTCTTCAATCCTCTTTGCCCCTCTTCTCCAAATTCCACATAGTCAATCGCATCCGTTTCCTTATCTTTGACTTTTTCAGCAAATTCCCTAAGCTCCCTTAAATTTTTCAGATCGCCATGTGAATTCACCACGTCTGCTGTGTCCTCATTTCCAATACCTTTTTCAGGAGTGTTTTCAATTTGCTGGCATCCGAAAAGCAGTAATGAAAAAGTTGCACATCCCAGAATACGCAGAATACTGTGCGATAATTTTGCACTTTCCAAGAACCTGTTTTCAGATATAACTTTCCAGCTCCTTTTTCTGGCGCAAGTGATGGCGGGAATGCATTTCAACTAGTTCAAGCCATTCCTTCGCATTGAGCCATCCGAACCCTCCATGTTCAACTTTGTAATTTGGGTTGATTAGATCCACCTTCACTTCAAAATGTTCCAGCCTTTCAATCAATCCTTCCATTCTGCCCAACAACTCTTCCTTGCTGTCCGAATTGTTGGGCGGGGAGTTCATTTCATCTGGAAGCCTGATTTTAACTGGCGGAAACCCTCCGTCTTCAAACAATCGTTCACCAGAGAGTGTTTTCCCTAAAGGTTGTTCCTGGTATGATCCAGCACATATTTCGAGATTATCGAGATACTCATGAGCAACCAGAATAATATGATCATACATCTGCCCAATGGACCATATAGTTTCTCCATGGATATATCGCAGTTGCTCAGGCGAGTATTTGTCAAGCTCACTTTTAAAAGTGAGAAGCACTCTTTTCCCGCTCATGCTACCCCTCCCACTGACAAATCTGTCAATATACGAATATTCAATCTAATGAATGTAATACCAATTATATCACAGCCAATCAGCAGCCTTTCTGCAAGGATTGGTTAATAAATCAATATCCTTCGAAGAAGCACTCCAATCTGCATAAAAGGGCTATCGGCAAATGGATTAACATTCACTGATCCCCCTTAAAGCTATCTTTTTCATTAATGGACAATGTGTACGCTGCCGTCTTCCATAATCCGGATCGGCTGATAACTTTTCATGAATTCCATTCCCACTGACCCATTGGAATTCAAATCCGCCGCCCCTTTTATATAGGCTTCTTCATCGGTAATCAGCCGGTAGAAGAAACAAACGCCATCACCGGTATCAAATGACTCTTCAAATACGAACTTCTCTCCATACTTTTCTTCAAAAAAATCTCTTGCTTCTTCATGCCTGTTGAACAGCGGCAATTCGGCTTGTTCCTCTCTGCTGATCCGTTTCGATTCTGCCATGTTTTCATCCCTCCAAATCCCATGCTTATCCGAAGACGCAGGATGCTGCCTGCTCATTTTTTTATATCTTACCCTAATTTTTGAATCCACTCACCCTCAAATCGGTGTTTTTTCACCAAGGTAGAAAGCAGGCCTTTTTTCTGCTGTAATTTAATGAAAACTCCATATAACTGCTTTAAACGAAAATCGTTCCCTCCCTATATCGATCCATTTTTTTCAGTCCTCCTCTCTTGTAATCGGAACTTCATTGTACGGATAATGGGAAAAATTCGAAACGAAATCGAAACCTATTGCGTCATGGCCAATCCAAAGATAATACCTATCTTTGGATGTTGATATTGTAAAATCCAAAATAAATCTCGCTAAACCAATGTCACTTGCAAGATCCATTTCTATCGTTTGCTCGGTAGAAAAAAAAATACTTGCATTGTTATATGCGTCCAAATAGGCCTTAGGAAAATAACTGAGCAGCTCTTCAAGATTAGTTATTTCTACTAGATAATGATAATTTCTAGGCATCACTTTCGATATTTTTGCTCCATCTGCTATATTGATATCTTTTAAACTGCTAATTCCATGCAAATAAATCGGATACCTATCTAATCTTTTCAAGAATTCTTTTAAAAATTGGCTATAACTCTTATCTAAATCCTCTTCTTCTGGATCAATAAAAAAATAAAAATTAACCTTCCCTCTCTTACCTGATTTAAAGATATATGAATAACCGTCTCCAACTAGAAAATCATTAAATGATATTTCCATTTCTACACCGCCTTATAATTTACTGTTATTGTATTTATAGACCTTTATTGAAGTTGCCAAATTCTATAGTAAGGAGGCAAGGATACATATGATAGAAATAAAGACGTATATTGGACGAAAAGATTTGCGGACTTACAAGAAAAACAAGGATTCTGCAGATGCTTTCTTTGTTTCCGCAACATCGGGGGAAGCATTAGATGTCATCCGTTCCATCTCTTCCCGAAATTTAGACCGTTATTTGAACGGAGCCATTATTATCAAAGTCGATCAGCACGAATTAACCACTTTTTCTGATTGGGATGATTTGGATTTGTTATGGACCGGGCTTGTAACCATGGTTCTCGAATACTTGCAAAATGGCGGGTATGGAGCCACCCAGTTGTCGATGAATGGAGTGGAATGGTCCTTGAAAAAAGCACAGTCGAAAACAAAGAGTCTTATTTTATTCCATTCAAAGAGGCCAAATGCCTTTTATGACGGAAGAATCAGTACACCTGTTTCACTTGAAAACAAGGCAGCACTGAGCGAAATGGAATTTCTTCGTAAGGTTGTTTCAAGTGCGGAGGACTTTTGGTCCCTGAGAGAAAAAGATACGCGCACTCAGAATCTGGCGGCATTCGCAGAAAAGCATAAGGAATTAAAACACCGTGTTCTGGAACAAGGCACTTGTAAGTAATCAAAGGCTCCCGTATGGCAGAGTTTTAACCGGCTATACAAAGCAGCACTAAAAATGGCCGGCTAAAGTTAAAAATGAACTTTTCGGGATGAATTCTTATTGCGAACTGTTCATAATTCTAAATTCCACTAAATTCCTTAGCGCCGCCTTTTCACTTTTGCCGGAAAAAAGCCCTTCCAGCGCTCGACAGCTGAAGGGCGGAATATTCATGAAGGGATTTTACGTCTGCTTGAAAAAATATTCTTTGGAAAAAATCAAGCCGAGAGAGAACAGCCCTAATGCAATGTAAGCAGGCAATATATGAATAAATGTCGTATAGCCAATCACATAATGAATGATGATTGCGGCACTGAACGCCGGAATTCCGCCGAACAGGAAGGTATACCAAACCCATTTTTGGCCCTCTTGAAAACCCCATAGTGCAAGCATCAGTACGAGTAAGCCCACACTGATCAAGGCACTTCCCAAACCTGCACGGTCGTGGGCTATGACAGGGATGAGCCGCTCATTTATGCCGGCTAATTGTTCGGGACTCATGCAAAGATACCTGATGTCCGTTTGAACGAACACGCCGTTAACACCTATAACAGAAATAACAAGGCCAGCGGCGGCAAGTGCAAAACCCAACGAGATAAAAGCCAGTTGCCCCCATAGGCTTCTTTTCCATGCCATATGATTGGTCCTGTTTCGGGAAGTCGAATGTTCCGTATGATTTTTCGTGGCCAAATAGCCTTTCCAGAAAAAAGGCAGCAGCATGAGCCAAAGAATCCCGTGAAGCCAATCGAAATAACCGAATCCAAGAAACAAAAGAATGCCAAGAAATCCTAAAGTGCCGGCAATATGAATCGCTTTTTTCACCCATTGCAGCCCTCGCCGGACCCCGTAGCGGGCCAATTGCATATAAAGGATTCCCCCGGATATCATTGTTCCGGCAACCGTCATCCGGTCATGCTGCATGAACCGGTAGATATTCGGGTGGATCGCAAGTATTTCTTCCCGCGTAAGCTTTAGGAACGATTCGTCATACGGCATGATGACGATGGTCATACTCACCAGCAGCGCAATCATTCCACCCATCAGCATCAGAAAACCGAACATCCAATGCCAAATCCAGCCGCTATATACAGAGGCTGGCTGAGTTTTTCTGTCCAATAAGAGTTCATTGATTCGTTTGGGCAAGCCGGGGCCGGTAAAAACATAACCGGCTGTCAGCATCACCAAATCCGCTCCTGCCTGAAATAAAGCTAAGGCATCTTTTGGTTCAGCTATGCCACCAGACACGACAATCGGAATATTGCTCCGCTTTCTGATTTCCAAAACCTTCTCCGATAACCTGTCTGCCTGTGCCAATGGATACACCAATCCCATGCCGTTATCTGTTCCGGGCTCATCGATAAGGACACCTTCCACAACCCTCTCATACGTCAGCTTTTCAATATAACCGACGTCCAATTCATCGGAAGGACAGGCAAATAACAAAGGCTTTTCTATCACCGATTTCTTCAATAACTTCCATTCATCGACGCTGAAGCGATCTTCAAGGATCAATGCATCTCCGTAGCCGGAGAGCGTTTGCAGAGCCGACCGCTTTTCATCAAAAGAGCCAGCCTTTCGGACCCGGATAAAAACCGGCTTCCCTGAAGATTTCAGCCTCTGCAGCTTAGCAAACGTTTTATCGATTCCGAGAGTTTCCAAGCAATAAGGGAAAATGAGGTTCTCCTTTGTTTGGTTGAATATCGGCGCACCTGAGTCCACCGGCTTTTCGGCAATAGGACCAATTTCAATAAAACCGAACCCTAAATGTCCGAACGCCTTGGTGCCTGTTAGTCTGGGGTCGATCTTCCCGCTCAACCCGACCGGATTAGAGATCTTCAATCCGAAAATGTCAGTTTCCAGCTGCGCAGAAGGGGTGGTATGTCCAAGGGATTCAATCAGTTTACTTCCACCTGCAACTGATGCAATCACAGTCATGCCTTTATGGATAAACTCTCTCCCTGCCTTCGCCGGCAATTTGGAAAGCAGGGGTTTGAACACTGTATGGTAAGTCCAATCCGGCAAAGAAATCACTTCCTAAAACTAGTATGATTTCATTTTACCCCTTATATCCCAAATGGTATACGCGAGCATCTGAACTGCTTAGGTTCTTGGTGCAAATGATTTGAAAATGAATCTTTTGATTAAAAACTCCCAATTGAATTGAAACAAGAATTTTTAAGAGCAACTCTATTTTGCCTCTAGGTAAGATGCACTGAAGATCTGTTCCGATTTTTTACCAGCCAAAGGACGTAATCCAAAGTTTGAATAGCGCTAACGGTGCGAAAGCAACCAAAAAGATGGCATTCAAAGCAATACCAATCAGTCTTAGGTTTCCTCTTGCTCCGTATAATGCTAAACCAAACCCGAAAATTGGCATTACTACAATTAACATTAATATTCCTTGATGAAAGTGAGTATAAAAATAATCAGGGGAGCCAAATATATATTCGAAAATATAAAAGGCAATCAGAGCAGTTATTCCGATAAAGAAAAACACATATGAAAAAGCATTAGGCTTACTCATTCATTGACCCCCTATTCAAATTAGTTCTTCTTCCAATAACCTTACGCGGTCACCGTTGCCCAGTTTCACGCCTTGGTTCTTATATCTCTTTTACATGTCTTTGATGCGGTTCGGCAGCCGTATGGGCTGCAGGTCAACGGCTCCTTTTAATGCCTTTCACCGGTTGTACCAGCCAAATTGCTCCTGTCGCAAATAGTACAAAAAGAAGCCGGGATAGCCAGTTTGAGAAATCCAGAAGGAACGTGACGCAATAAAAGAGGACAAAAATCAAAATATAGCGGACCATAATCATCCTCCCTTTCGACTTGCAGCTAGGTGGTGCATTACTGGAACCTCATCCTCAATGAAATGGTCATTGGAATTTGTTGAAAAAGAAAAACCGCGCCGCCAAGGGAATGCAGAAGTTGACTGACTCATATCTCCTGATAAGTTGCATTTAAAAAAGCCTTTCTCAAAAGGCATTTTTATTAGCTCAGTTTATGACCACTTTTCCTCATCATCAATCCATCGCTTATTTTTCAAATCGTATGATTTATAATCATCATGAAAAACAAAATACGACGGCAAATTCAATGCAGCTCCCCCTGCCCTTTCCCAGCATTGACAGAACCAATCTGCAAATATCTGTTGCTCTTGTGAAAGGAGCGTCTCTTCATTTTGCTCGTAGAAGTCAAAAAAATCATCCAGCTGGGAATCATTCAAATTATAATATTCCACTTCCGGGAGCACCTCTTCACTTCCAGCAAAAGCTGTCGAGTCATTTCCTTCATTCAACACTTCATTAGCTTCTTTATCCATAGAGAACATTATTATCGAAACTTCGAATCTTGTTGGCTCGATAGACGGAGAGAAGTCCAATAAATCTATACGGGAAGAAAAATTGTATGTAAAGATATTTTGCAGATTTCCTATTAATGAATCGGATCTTTTTTCCAAGGTGTCTTTGATGGAACGAATAAATTCATCGACTGAAAACATTTATAAACCTCCTTAATATTGTTCCAAGCAATAGTTTTCCGATACCCGGATAAAACTGCATTGGCAAAGGCATTAACTTATAGGTTCGAACCTATTGAATATATTATCACCAATAATTGGTAAAATACTACTTGTTTCATAAATATCTAAATATCTTAAACCTGAACACGATGCGAAGTGAATTCACTTAATATGGACCGATTGATCCTTACATCAAGATACTGGACAGAAAAATTTCCTTAAAAGTTAATAATTTGGAGAATAGATCCTGCCGGTATCAGTATCCAATACAAAATCCACTTCAATGTCCTTTGAACCGGTGAGTTGCTCAAATTTATGAAGCCTGCAAAACACGTTTGAAAAATCACCGGGCTCAGAAGTTAACTTTTCGGTTTGAAGATACATCTGCTTTAATTGCTTTCTAGAACACTTCTTACCTGTCAATAAAGCTTTGTTGAAAAAGCCATCTATTTCAAGGATCATATAAATCACTACTGGGTGCTAACCAGTTGTATAGCTTAAATTTTTTTATTGCTTTTCTTTAGCTCATATTCCTAGAATTGTAAAAATTAAGAATTTAATAATAACGTCTTTGCCATTAATTCACTTCGACCTGAAGAGTAGCCAGTATTTAACAATGCAGTAATGCCATTCTAAGGAATATAATTTCGACGGCTTGGTTCCTATAGCCAATTTTAATGACTGCCGTTTCTTAGGAAGTATACCTCAGCTTTCCAAACATAATGCGATAAATAATTGCCGGCAACCTCCACATTTACAAGCCCGCTGTCTTGCATGAATTGGATCAAGAGAGGAAGATGGCCTGCACCGTACAGGACGATAATCCGGTCATTTGGCGAAGTCGCCAGCTCGATGATGTTTTTGTATATGAGCAGTTTTGTTCCACGATGTGCTCTCACTTCAACACATAACATCTTATCCTCTTTTCAAATATACCAAATAAAACCAGCAACAACCCAAATTTTTCTGTTGTTCTAATGAGCGAACTTTCCCATTGAATTTCTTCTCAATTAATAAGCACCTCGCTGTTTTACTTGGAATCGGTTGCAGCACTTATTTTTCCCATAGAAAACAGCCCAAAGAACATCTCTGGGCTGCAAGCACTCATTTGTTTGATTTAATAGTTAATATGTCTAACACGCTTCGCTCAGACGTTTATTTTCCGTCCCTTCCAAATTACCGTGTGCAGGACATTCACCCGGAACGAGGAGTACCCATAGACACCGATAAAAAACAAGAACAGAGCAGGATGGAACAAGAAAATAAACCAAGGGAAATCACCGCTTCTGCGCGCGAACAATCCCGTCTGGAACGCATAAACCATGTACAGTAAACCACTCATAATCATCGCATTAGTTTCTGCTGAGGCAATGGCGGAAATCAAGGCACTCAAACTGATGAAACTGCCGGCAATCCAAATGACGGTCATCCCCATGACAAGCGGATGGGTGGACTTTGAACCGATGGCAAAGCTTTTGCACCAGCCTTCGACCAGGCTTCGGAACCCTTCCGGATACATCCGGAACGAGATGATCCCTTTTCCGCCGAGGCAGCGGACAGGGAGATTTTTATCGAGAAACGCCTCACCCAGCGCCAAGTCATCCATAAGGGCGCCTTCGATTTTTTTATGGCCTCCTGACAGAAAATAATCCCCTTTGCTGGTTAAGATGCAGGGGCCGAACGAGCCGGCCGTTCGGAACCGGTCTCCCCAAGCGGTAAATCCATTCATCCCGACAATCACGATGATGTTGAATATGGCAGAGAGGTTTTCATACAGCTTACGGACCGTATGGAACGGCTGCAAAGCCAGAATCCCCTTGGCGCCGTTTTCTTTGTAGGAGAAGAGCAAATCCTGGAGACCCTCCGGATTCGTAAAGCAGGTATCCGCATCCAGGAATAAGAGCCACTCCCCTTTTGCCTGATTTGCACCGTACCAGCAGGCCGCCGATTTTCCTGCCCCCTGCCGGTCCCCCTTTCTCTGAAGAACCTTTGCGCCTAACCCTTCCGCAACCTCAGCGGTATTGTCTGATGAATCGTCATCGACCACCAGCACTTCAAAAGACTGGAGATTTTGTTCATTCAACGACTCCAACAGCGGCGTGATCCGGGCGCTTTCATTTCTGGCCGGAATGATGACGGACAGAAACGGCAACTCATCTGATTGCTGACGCAACTCTGGATCCGGTTTTGGCAACGAACGGTTTTGCGGTTCAGGCCTCGGCAGCGATTTGAACATGAGAAAGCCGACCCCGATTGCTGCAAGACCGATTGTGAGATTGATAATGTTTGACGCTGGCATCTGAACACCTCACTAGAATAGAATTTGCTGTCGCCGCTTTTTAATGTTTATGAGCTGAAGAAAAGACCTCCTGATCATCATCCATCAGTTCCTGCACAGCAATTTTCGCGGATAAGAGGACAATCGGGACCCCTGCTCCCGGGTGTGTGCTGCTCCCGGTAAAATACAGATTCGAACAGTGTGTGGCCTTGCTCTGCGGCCGCAGGTGATTGCTTTGGGAGAACGTCGGCTGCAGGCCGAAAGCGGCGCCATTATAGGCATTGAATTTTTTCTCGAAATCCAGCGGCGTAATGCATGTTTCCTCAACTATTTCCTCCTCGACGCGCTCAAATCCCGGAATCTTTTTCAACGCGTTCAAAATATATCTCCGGTAATACGCGATTGTTTCATCGTTCCATTCGTATTCCGCTGCCGCGACATTTGAAACCGGCATCAAGATATACAAGCCGTCTTTTCCTTCGGGTGCAAGGGTTGGGTCCAGTTTCGAAGCGAGATAGACATAAAAAGAGGCATCTTCCAGTTTTTTCCCCGAGAAAATATCCGCCAGGTTTTTGTCCAGCTTTTCATTGAAAATGAAATTATGGACCCTCTCGACTTCCGTATACTTCCTGTCCATGCCCAAATACAACATAAAACAAGAACAGGTGTATTTCATTTTGTCGATTTTTTTGTCGGTAAACCTTCCTTTGGCGGCCGGTTCTTTGACCAAATTTTTCATGGCATACGGAAAGTCTGCGTTGCATACAACAAAGTCCGCTGCGATCCTCCCGCCATCCACAACGATGCCGGTGGCTTTTTTATCGTCAATGCAGATTTCCTTCACAGCCTGATTATAGAAGACTTCGCCTCCAAGTTCCTTGAAGAGCCTTTCCATCGATGACGCCATAGTGTACATGCCGCCTTTTATGAACCAGACCCCATATAGGAACTGGAGCATCGGGATCATTGTATAAAATGACGGGCTCTTATAAGGGGAGATGCCTATGTAGAGGGTCTGGAAACCGATGATCTGCTTCAAACGCTCATTTTTGATATACCGGCCGATAAACTGGTCGGCTGTGTCCAGCACTCTTATCTTCGAATTCCTGCCCTTATTCATCATGGAACGGTTATAGAAATCCCGATGTCTGCGGAATGGCCGCTGCAGGATATCATATCGTGCAAACTCAAAAATTTTATGGGCTTCATGAAGATACTGAAAGAATCCCCCGGTATCCGATGGATTGAGCGTTTCAAGGGTTTTTGTCAGCCGCGGCAGGTCAGAAGACATATCGATAGGTTCGGTGGGCCGGTCACTGAAATAAACCCGGTACATCGGATCCAGTTTTTCCATCGGAATATAATCATCGGGGTCGCGGCCGCACAATTCGAATATTTCCTGATACACTTCCGGCATCATGACAATACTCGGTCCGAGATCGAATTTATAGCCGCCGATTTCAACCCGGTTCATCTTCCCGCCGGGCGTGGCTTCTTTTTCGTATAAGGCTACCTGGTAGCCAGCATGCTGAAGCCGGATGGCGCTTGCCAGTCCTGCCACACCCGCACCGATCACGATCACCTTCTGTTTCAAGCCGGTTCCCTCCTTTCAATGGATATTAGGGTGTTAATGGATGAAAATTGCTCATCATTCGCCTTGCCGCATATCCCGTTCAACAATCTTCCTTCCGACCTGCTGGCCGCTCAAGGTGACCATCGGCATCCCGCCGCCCGGATTCACAGTGCCGCCGACAAAATACAGATTGTCGTAGCGATCGCTTTGTTTCGGGTGCTTGAATCCTTTGTTTTTGCTGCGGTCCGACAGGGTTCCATAAATTGCGCCGCGGTCGGAGCCATAGACCCGCTGGATATCTTCTGGCGTCCATATGTCCTGCGTGACGATGTTTTCCCTTAAATCCTTCAGTCCCATACGTTCCAGCTTGATCAAAACCTTCTCTGCAAAACGCGCATACTCCTCCTGCGAGAAAGGCTTTTCCTGGCTGTACGGAATGTGCGGAAGCACCTTTATATTTTCGTGGCCGGGCGGGGCCTGGGTCGGATCGGTCTTATTCACATTCACCAAATAAATGACCGGATCATCCGGCAGCTGGTGTTCGTGGAAAATCGTATTCATCTGTTTCTTCATATCTTCTGCAAAGAAGAAATTGTGATGGCGGAGCTGCGGGTAGCTTTTTTTGACGCCCAGATGCATCACAAGCCCGGAACTGGCGGGTTCAAATTTCTTCTTGAGCTTGTCAACGTAATGCTTCTTTTCATCCAGCAGCTGCTCATAAAACGGAATGACTTCCATATTGGAGATGTAATAATCCGCGGCGACCTTTGCCCCGTCTTCGAGCAAGGCCCCGGTGATCTTGCCTTTTTCTTTGAAGAGGCGGGTGACCCCCACCCCAGTGTAGATATTGACGCCCACTTCTTCAGCCAGCCGCACCAGCGCGTCTGCAAGCCGGTTCATTCCTCCGGGCACATACCATACACCCTGGTCATGCTGCATGTAGATCATCATGTTAAGGACGGCTGGTGCATCGTAAGGGGAAGAGCCGACATATTTGATGAAATAGGAAAGCATATCCTTCAATTGCTTGTTGCTGATCCGTTTATCAATGGCACTATGTACGGTCGAAAAAAGATCGAAATTCTTAAAGGACTCAATCGCACCGTGGTACTTTCCGATTTCTGCCGCACTGTCCAGGCCCTGGTTGAAATAGCCTTTCTCGGTGATATTGTACAGCTTTTTGGAGTATTTCAGCAGATTTTCATACTCGCGCATATCCCGCTTGCTCAGTGAAGGATTCTTCTCTTCCATTTCCTTTAAGTCCTGGTATAAGTCAATGATGTTGCCATTTGGAAAAAAGGAGCGCCATTGATGGTCCAGCCTGATGAATGGCACATAATCCTCTATCCGTTTTCCGCTGTCCGCAAATAATTTCGCGAAAATTTTCGGCATCGTCAAGATGGACGGACCAAGATCGAAGCCGAAGCCATCCTGTTCCAGCCGGTTCAATTTCCCGCCGATATGGTTGTTTTTTTCAAACATGGAAACCTTATATCCGCGTTGCGCAAGGGAAATGGCAGCGGATATTCCGCCGAGTCCTCCCCCGATGATTAAAACTCTTTTATTTTCAGTCATGTTGACCAGCACCTTCCCGTGGTTTAAGGGCAATTTTTACAGCAGCGTAGATAAGTTTCATTTTCACTAATACCCTCATCATTCAGGTTCAACACCTGCACCGGAATTCTTCCAGGCTGCAAAAAGACCGAGTGCCCCGCGCCTGTATGATCACTTGTCGCCAGGGCTTGTACCGTCACTGCAGCGATTGACTATCTGCCGTTCCAGTAGGTAGAATGGTTGAAAAAAGGGAGGCCCTTATGTTAACTATTATTGGCGCAAAGCTGCTCCGACTCCTGCCTGATCCGTCATTAAAAAATCCTACAATTCCGCCTCAGCCCGTGAAAACGAAAAAAGATTTTCTGGTGGACACTTCTGTTCAGCCAACTTACCTGTCTTTCTACTATCCTATAGATGCTGAACAGGAAAAACTTCCTGTCTACATCAATTTCCACGGCGGGGCATTCATCATGAATGATAAAGAGATCGATGATCCATACTGCCGCTTTCTGGCGAATCAGACAGGCTGTGTAATCCTTAATATCGGGATTGCAAAAGCTCCGGAATACCCGTTTCCGAAACCGATCCAACAAAGCTACGAAATTCTCCAATGGGTGAAGAACAGAGCAGATGAGTTGAAAATCGATCCGCGGCAAATCATGGTCGGCGGACAAAGTTCAGGTGCGAACATCGCAGCAGCACTTTGTCTTTTCCTTGAAGAGAAACCGGACAATCAGCCCCTTCTCCAAGTGTTGTCTTGCCCGATGCTGGATTTTGTAACCCCGCATGCGGACAAGCCTGAACCGAAATGGCTGCGGGCCCGTTACCCTCAAGTCGCAAGCTTTTTGAACATGTGTTACTTGCCCGATCAAACCCAGGCTTCCAATCCGCTCGCTTCGCCTGTCTGTGCTGATATCGGGAAGGGCTTAGCCCCCGCCCTTATTCTCATTGCCGAACATGATGCATTCAGGCCTGAAGGCGAATTATATGCTGAAAAGTTAAGGGCTGCGGGGGTAAAAGTCCATGTCCAGCTTTTCGAAGGCGTTTCTCATGCATTTACACATATAGGCCCGAATGATAAGGCTGAAGAAGCTTGGAGACTGGTAGCGGATCAAATCAAGGAAACGGCAGCTTCCTATGGGGAGCAAACTGAAAATATGCTTCTATAAGCCGGACTTCAGGTCCGGCTTATGGATTTTCCGCAGACTGCTGCGATTGTCGCGGGATTGCTCCCTATTCAAACAGATAGGAACAAAACCACATAATGCTTCTTTTCTTTTTTGATAACTATAAAATAGCCGTCCAAAGAATCGATTGATTCCATTGGTAACGGCTATTTTTAAAATTCCGGTGTCAGAAGCCGCCCTGTTTTACGTGCTGTTTTTCCTTTCCATCTGCAATTCGCAAAAGGATTAAAGCGGTTTGAAGGCGAATGGAGGAGTATGAAAAAACCTGGAGGGAAGAACATGGCAAAAGTATGTTTGGGAATGATTTTGTCCGTGGATGGATATATCAACGACAGAAACGGGGATATGGGAAAACTATATGCCAGTTTTGAACCAAACGACGAGATTCAGACTGCAATGGCCAATACGGGAGCTGTTGTGATGGGCCGGAACAGCTTTGATGAAAGTGAGGATCCGGATGCCTACGCTGACGACTATGAATTTCAAGTTCCTTTGTTTGTGTTGACCCATCGTCCCCCCGCCAAACATCCAAAGGAAAATGAAAATCTGACAATTACATTCGTGACAGACGGCATTGAAAGTGCAATCCGACAAGCTAGAGAGGCGGCCGCAGAAAAGGATGTCGTGGTGCTTGGGGCTGATGTCGGCCAGCAGCTGTTGAAAGCGAATTTGGCGGATGAACTGCAAATCGCGATTGCGCCCATAATACTCGGCGGGGGACTTCGGTTGTTCGAGCATTTGGATGGCCTTGAAATTCAACTGGAAAAACTGCGGACAATCGAGACCGCAAAACAAGTTGAAATCTGGTATAAGGTCCTCAAAGAACAGTAAAATAGGAATAGCTTCGAAGGGAGAAATGGGAATGGCCGATTCCTGATTATCCTCGATATTCTTTAACACTTATGAAAGCACTTCCCTAACTATATGCAGAAATCCGCTTAGCAAAAGCATCATATATTAAGCTTATTATAATAAAAGACCAAACAGAATCCCCCTCGCCAATCCAATTGATGAGGAATTCCATCTGGTCTTTATTGCTCTTTTAAAAATTCTTTTCAAAAATATATACAGCTCACAAGGTGCTGATATCAATCACGAATCGGTACTTCACGTCCGAAGCCAATACACGTTCGTAGGCTTCATCAATCCGGTCAGCTGCAATCACTTCGATGTTAGGGACGATGTTATGCTCTGCACAGAAATCGAGCATCTCCTGCGTCTCGCGGATGCCTCCGATCATGGAACCGGCAAATGAGCGGCGGTGCCCGATAAGGGAAAACACATTCACGGCCAGGGGCTCTGCAGGCGCGCCGACATTCACTAACGTGCCATCCAGCGTCAACAAGGAGAAATAGGCATCGATGTCAATCTTTGCACTTACCGTGTTGATGATCAAGTCGAAGGTTCCGGCAAGTTTTTTGAAGGTTACAGGGTCGCTCGTGGCATAATAGTCTTTTGCCCCGAACTGCAAGCCGTCCTCTTTTTTGCTCAAGGTTTGCGATAGGACTGTAACTTCCGCACCCATGGCAGCAGCAATCTTGACAGCCATATGGCCAAGTCCGCCCATGCCGACAACCGCCACCTTCTTGCCTGGTCCTGCGCTCCAATGGTTCAGCGGCGAGTAAGTCGTAATGCCTGCACACAGCAGTGGAGCTGCGGCATCCAGCCCGATGCTATCCGGAATCCGGACGACGAAATCTTCGGTTACCACGATGTGGGTGGAATAGCCGCCTTGAGTGGGTTCGCCGTATTTGTCCACACCGGCGTAGGTCGGGACATTGCCATTGAGGCAGTACTGTTCTTCCCCTTTTTGGCAATTCACGCACTCGCCGCAGGAATCCACCATGCAGCCGACCCCTACCCGGTCGCCGACCTTATACTTCGTGACTTCTGTTCCTACTTCCGTGACAATCCCGGCAATCTCATGGCCGGGTACGAGAGGATAGTTTACTGGACCCCATTCGCCGTGCGCCGTATGGATGTCCGAATGGCAGATTCCCGCAAATCTGATTTCAATCAGAACATCTTGTGAATCCAAGTCGCGGCGTTGAATCTCCGCCTCCCGGAACGATTTGTCCGGACCATCGACCGCTCGTGCTTTAACTGTAAACATATAAAAAACCTCCTGTATATTTTTAGAGAATTCGCTTGTACCGGCGCTTACTGTGAACTGTTTTGAGTTTCCCCACCAAACATTTCCGCCTTGCTTTATTCTCTTTCAAAGCAATCGTAAACCCTATAGTCAACTCTAGGTCAAGCGATAAGCTGCAACTTCCTATACAGCAAACCTTCTATCCATTTTTCCGATTTCCCTGTAAGGCGATTTTGACCTTCTCCACTTTCCATGATAGAATTTCAACTCATACCGGAGCTATCTAGAATTCCATGTATGAATGGAGGAGAAAAATGATGAAGATATTCACTATCGGTGAAGTTGCTAAAGAACTGAACCTGACCGTATACACGCTGCGCTACTACGACAAGGAGGGGCTTATGCCTTTTGTAGAACGGGCAGCCAATGGTACGCGTTTATTCAAAGAATCCGATATCGGCGCTTTAAAAATCATTGAATGCCTGAAAGCCAGCGGCATGCCCATCAAGGAAATCAAAAACTTCATTGACTGGTGTTCAGACGGGGATTCTACCTTGCAGAAAAGATATGACATGTTCATGGAACGAAAAGCCACTGTAGAAGCTCAGATGGAAGAACTGAAGAAGACAATGGAGGTCATTGAACATAAGTGTTTCTATTACAAGACTGCTTTAGATGCCGGTACGGAAGACATTCATAAAACCGATAAAATCGAAATCCCCATTCCCAATTAACGAACATAATGGAGCTTTCCAAAACAAAAAAGGAAAGAAGCTGCTTCAGCTTCTTTCCTTTTTCTTCAAAACTCATAGATTCAGAAGACTCCATTCCATTGAAGCAATCATATAAATCCATAAAGAATTCCTGACTGTATTTTTATCGTATTAATTGCAATACCTGCTCTTTGGATGGAATGGATGAGATGGCCCCTTTTCCAGTAGCAGTCAGGGCTCCGCTAGCATTTGCAAATGCCAGTATGTCTTTACAGTGCTCGCCTGCTATAACCTCTAGATTGCCTTGATCTGCATTGTGGTTCAACAATTGGGACAAGAACCCGCCAATAAACGCATCTCCTGCGCCAGTTGTATCCTCCACTTCCACTTCATATCCCGCAGATGAGTATTTTTTGTTCTGTACAAAGAGATCTGCACCTTTTGCACCCTTTGTATACACCACCAGTTTGACATCTCCGTTAAACAAAGAAGCAATTGCTTTTTGTTCATCAGCTATACCGGTGATAAATTCCAGTTCTTCATCAGAAATTTTGACAATATGGGCCATCGGAATAAATTTAAGGATTGTGTTTCTGCATTCCTGCGGATCATCCCAAAGAGGCAGACGCACATTGGGGTCAAAGCTGATGATTCCGCCGCGATCTTTGGCTGATTGAATCGCTTTGATATGCGCTTGTTTCATCGGGCTTTCCACTAAATCCACTGAACAAAAGTGAAGTATATCCCCCCGATTGAACCACTCAGCGTTTATTTCTGTATCTTCAAGCAGCAGATCCGCAGAAGGCTTGCGGTAAAATGAAAAATCGCGTTCCCCATTTTCGCGCAATGATACGAAGGCCAGTCCGGTATTCGCCTCTTTTGTTCTTAGAATCTTATCTGTGCTGACCCCAGCTTCTTCAAGCTGTTCCAGCAGAAAATCACCAAATGCGTCTTCCCCTATTTTTGTGATGAGTGAAGCATTTCCGCCAAACTTCGCAACGGCAACAGCCACATTAGCTGGGGCACCGCCTGGAACCCGCTCAAAAGAGATAACATCTTTTAATGCTATTCCTTTTTGTTGGGGAATAAAGTCTATTAATATTTCTCCAATCGAAAGCAGATTTCCCATCCAGCACACCTCATTCCCTAATAAGTATTATCCAATTAATAGTCCCACTTTACCGCTTTGAACGCCGCGCTCCCGCCTGTGGCAAAAAAGCGGATTTCTCTGCTTTTTACATCGGGGAAAATCCGGGAAGTAAATACTTCTTCCCCATCATTCACAAAAATTTCAACTGACGAAGAATCAACAAACAGCTGGAACTTGATTTTTTCTCCGGAAAATTCGCATTTTCTTTCTGTTCCAAACTTCCCCCCTACCTCTTTGCCCGATAGAGCGCGATCCAGTACGACTTTTCCTTGTACCGCGTCATATTTGATCACCGTTTTTTCATCGTCCCCTGCCCGGAATTCTATTCCATACTCAGCGGCATCCCCTCGTTCAAACTCACAAACCAGCTCATAGGTGACGCCGGAAATCCAATCATAAATTTTCTTTTCATCTGTGAGTGAATCCGCCGCTTCAGCTTTCATCTTGCGAAGAGATTGCAGCTCCTGAACTGGTTTTTGTCTCAATTTACCGTTCTGAACCGATAGTTCTCTTGGAAGCGTTAAGCAATGTGCCCATCCGTTGATATCACTTGGATATTCGACTTCAGGCAATCCCATCCAGGCAACCATAATGCGTCTGCCTTGGGGATCCATCATTGTATGAGGGGCGTAAAAATCAAAACCTCTGTCAATTTCCTCAAAATTCCCATGGTTCATTTCCTTTTGCTGCAAATCCAACTTCTCGCCCAGCACATACCCGGACTGGAAGATGTTTTGATAGCTGTCTCCTTCAGGTTCCAATCCTTGCGGAGAGAATATTAATACGCCCTGATTTTCAATCTCAAAATAATCCGGGCATTCCCACATATATCCGAAGTGATTCAGATGGGTCGCAAGTTCTCCTTCAAAATTCCATTCCAACAAGTCAGATGAACTCAGTAAAACGACACATCCTATTTCATCTGTTTTTTGCGCCCCAATCACTGCGTAAAATTTTTCGCCGTCTTTCCATACTTTCGGATCACGAAAATGCTCTGTATAGCCAGCAGGCACTTTGTCAAAAACTGATTTTTCCAGCTTGGTGATAGTTCCAGTCGCATCCATCACTGCTATGCATTGATGGGGATTTCGCTTGAAGTTTTCGTCCCGTGTATTGCCTGTATAAAATAAAAATACATTTCCGTCATGTTCAATGGCACTGCCTGAATATGCTCCGTGGCTGTCAAAATAATTGTCCGGCTTGATTGCAATCCCTACATTTTCCCAGTTTACAAGATCTTTCGATTTGGTATGGTACCAATATTTCAATCCATGAAAAGGGCCTAACGGATGCCATTGATAGAACAAATGGTATTCTCCATTGTAAAAACAAAAACCGTTCGGATCATTGAGCAGGCCAGAAATCGGCTGGATATGAAATGTCTGCCGCCATGAACAACTATTGACCCTTAAAATCAGTGCATCAATCTCTTCTTGGCTTACTTCGTCAATGCGGATGTATTTTTTTATTTTCTGTAATTCCATTAGTATTATGCTCCTTTTAGTAAAAGCAAAAATGTCCATTGCTGCCGGTTCAATAAAACCTTTCTTTCACTAAATATTCCCTTCTATTTATACCAAAAATCCCCCCTTTGCGGAACCGGTTCCACTCAAAGTTCAAAAACATGGATTATTATCCTGTTTTCCGCTCTCCCTTACTAAATCACGGTAAACCCAAGTCCAACAAATAGCATACTCTACAATGATCATTATATAACCTTTAGGGCTATTGTTGCACTCATAATTTCGAATTTTTAGAGAACTTTTTTATGTCAGAATTAAGGATTTTTAAATCTTAATATCAGCTGTTACTGGACCCTTCGAATCAGGCAAAGCAGCTGTTGGATATGGGCCGATAATCGTCTTGGTTTACCATAGGATGATAGAGCCGCAAGCCGGTCTGACAGGCTCCCGTGATGCCGATAATACTGCTGTTTCATGCCGCTTCTATCAGTCTAAGGCCTTATCCAGCAAGGCAAGTCCAGAAATCATACAGACAAACTCAGCAAAACATCGTTTGTCCGGACAGTTTCACTATTCGTTTGAGTTATTTCTTTATAGGATGTTGAATTTGTAATGATGACTGGAGTGATGACTTCATATCCTGCCTCTTTGATTTTATCAATATCAAACAGTACCAGTTCATCTCCTTGCTTCACCTTGTCCCCTTGCTTGATCTGAGGCAAGAAATATTTTCCTTCCAGCTCTACTGTGTTGATTCCGATGTGGATTAAAATTTCCACTCCCGTATCTGAAGTAATGCCGACTGCATGACCGGTTGGAAAAAGTGCAGTGACTACACCGTTCACCGGAGAAAATACTGTTCCAACTGCAGGTTCAATCGCTATTCCTTTCCCCATGGCTTCAGCTGAAAAGACGGGATCGTTGACTTGGCTTAGCATCTTGACTTTCCCGGTTAACGGACTTACGATATTTTGTCCCTTTAGAAGAACTTCCCCAGATTCTATTGTTTCGGTGTTCTTGCTTTCATATCCGAATACCAGGACAGCCAGTGCAGTACCAATGATGGAAAGAGCAATGACGATCAAATATCCACTCACCGGAAGGAATGTTGGAATCGTGAAAATCCCGCCGGCTATTTGAGTGGCTCTGACGCCCAAAGCTCCAGCAAGGGCACTTGCAACTCCCCCCATCAGGATGGAAATGATAAACACACGTTTATACCGAAAAAAGATACTGTAGATAACAGGCTCTGTAATTCCGGAAAGAACGCTAGGAATCAACGCGGCACCAGCTACCGCCTTCAGGTTTTTATCCTTCGTCTTTAAGAAGACACCTAATGCTGCTCCGCCTGCAACCCATACTGTTCCCATTATGAGCCCCAGTATCGCATCGCTTCCTGTGGTCGTAATATTGGACAGCATAAGCGGGATGATTGCCCAGTGCAGCCCTAAGATTACGATAAATACCCAGCCGGCTCCCAGTACAAGGCCTGTTAAAATAGCACTCTTATCAAGAATGAAAACTGTACCGTCCAGAATCGCATCTCCTACATAAATACCAAAAGGGCCAAAAATCAGAACTGTCAATGGAACCATCACCAATAAGGACAACATCGGAATAATGATCATATGTAACTGCACATGCAAAACTCTCTTAAGAAACTTCTCTAATAGGGAGTAAATGCAAACAGCTGCAAAAACAGGAAGCACTGTCGATGAATAGTTTATCAATACTACCGGTATGCCTATAAATGAACTGGTGTCTCCGTTCTCCAACAAATTTGTAAAGTTCGGCTCTAATAAAGCAGCAGCTATAGCGGCTGAAATATATGGACTTACGCCGAGTTTCAAAGCTAGCGTAATAGCCATTAGGATTGGAAGAAAGTAGAATACCGCATTGGCAGCAGCTGAAAGAATCTGGTGCGTTCCACTGTCAGCTGAGAGCCAGCCTAGCATTACAAGAACGATTAAAACCGCTTTCAACAATCCGGAACCACAGATCAAAGGAATCAAAGGAGTGAAAGTTCCTGAAATGGTATTGAATATTCTTGAAGCCACACTGCCTTTTTCTTTATTGTCCTCCGTAGAAGCTGAATCCGGCCTGAAATTGCAAATTTTCACTACTTCACTGAACACACTGGAAACTTGAGGTCCGATGACCACCTGATACTGTCCTCCGCTTTCTACCACTTTTAAAATAGCCAGTTTTTCCAGCTCTTCTTTATCGGCTTTTTTATTGTCTTTCAGATTAAATCTTAGCCGGGTAGCGCAGTGTGTAACGTTTGATACATTTTCTCTCCCGCCCACTAACCGGATGATATCTTCCGCTAACTTTCTGTAACTCATGCCTTTCCCTCTCCCTCTGCATTTTAGAATTTGGATAATCTTCTGAACCAATGCCTTCTTAACAGACGGCGGAACCGGTTCCATTTAAATCTAATTTGAAACCGGTTCCATTTAAATCATCAATGAAACCGGTTGCATGGAATGATTATATTACCGTCCAAATTTTTTGTCAACGCTTTCTCTTTCAATAATCTGATATTCTGATAAATTCAAAAGCGGGACTTGGCCTTCGTTCAACAAGGTCACCAGACTGTCTGCTGCTAGCCGCCCTGCATCTTCGTAATGGAATTTCACCGTAGTCAAGCCGGGATGAATAATTCCCGTTATTTCATAACCGCCAAACCCTGTGATGGATAAAGCTGACGGAACATCCAGTCCTTTCAGCCGGGCTGCCTTCAAAGCACCCAATGCAATGTTGTCTGTTGCGCACACTATGATGGAAGGATCGAAGGTCTCGATAATATGGGATGAAATTTTAATGGCATCTTCCATTTTGAAACTTGTCTCGTAATACTCCACTTCACAATCTTCCCTTTCACTTATGGCCCGGTTGAACCCTTCCTTCCTTCTCACTCCAACAGCAATATCTTTTTCCGTAACGCCTAAATAGGCGATTTTCCGATGACCGTTCTCCAATACGTATTTCCCTAAATCATAGGCGGCGGCATCATCGTTATGAATGATGCTATAGACTTTGTCGTGCTGCTGGCCGACAAGGACAACGGGCAATTCTGTTTCATTGAACGCCTTCAAGTGGTCCTTTGTTATTTGTGTAGCAAGCAAGATGATGCCTGCAACTTTTTGGTTGTATAAGCTATAAACACTTTCAATTTCGCGTTCCAACTCCTGGCTGGTATTGGAAATCAGCATCTGGTAGTTCAGTTCTCTCAGGTGTTTGTCAATACCCGTCAAAATTTGGGATGCCGCAAAAGAATCAAGGCGCGGAACAATCGTACCAATAATGTTCGGTTTCTTGGCCTTCAAACTCTGGGCAAAGTTATTGGGCATGTATCCTGTTTCATTTATGATTCGCTCGATCTTTTTTTTCGTGGGCTCACTGATAGAGCCGCCGTTAAGATACCGCGAAACCGTACTTTTTGCCACACCTGCTAACTGGGCTATATCGCCAATTGTTTTCATTCTTCCAACTCCAAAACAATTAAAATATTTTTATTCAGTATATACTAAAATGAGATTGAACAGGAGAAATTATAGAGTGAGAAAGAGCCCCAAAATCTGCCGTCCCTTCTTCGTTCTGATTGAATTTTCATCCTCTCTCAGATGCCACGAGTCACTTCTTGTTTTAGAATGTATAGGACTCTCCGTCTGCCGGCACATAAATTCGGGAAGAAAAGCCTTTTTCATCCGCAAATCTTTTCAATTCTTCTTTAGGCAGTCCCCAGTGATTAGCCGACTCCATATGGACAGCGATTATCGCGGCGGCAGGCGCAGCTTGGTGAACTTCGTAAACATCCTCTTTGCCCATAACAATCGAACCGCCTTCCAGGAATTGATTCGCGCCTGCGTTCACCACGATGACTTCCGGTTTGTGCGCATGGATTGTTTCCTGTACGCTTTCACACCAGACCGTATCCCCAGCTACATAAACGGTTTTCTCGTCTTGATGTTTGAAGACTATGCCCGAGACTTGGCCCATAAGGTTTGCCATCGCCCCTCTGCCATGCTCGCCTTTTGTCTTATGTAAATGGATCCCTTCAAATACCGTATCTCCCTGCAATACCTCAGCGTTTTGGAAACCGTCATTTTGAACCTCTTTCGCATCTTCTTCGTTTTGGACGAACAGTTTGATGTTTTTCGGCAGGGCGTCTTTGGCTGCATCATCCCAGTGGTCCAAATGCAAATGAGTTACAATGACGGCATCTATGCCAGTGATGATTTCATTGATTGGGACAGGCAAGCTATCGAGCGGGTTGTTCTGGTCCTGCCTAGCTGAATTTGGAAATGGCGGATAGGCACCTTTCTCTGCCAAAAACGGATCTACTAAAAACTTTTTGCCGGCATATTTGATCACCAGTGTTGCGTTTCGGATTTGCTGTATGTTCATATTTTCTATCTCCTTTTGATTGAATTACGTACAGTGTATACTATTAGCACATTAAAAATACACAGCATAAATCAAGTCTTTCTGCCGTTTGACTTTATTAATGAAGGGAGTTTAAAGGAATGGTGGACAACACGGATCTGCAGATCTTAGAGGAACTCTCCAAGAACAGCCGCATCACGATGAAAGAATTGGGGAAGAAAATCCATTTAAGCGGACCCGCAACTTCGGCACGGGTGGCGAAATTAGAGGACAGCGGAATTATTGAAGGTTACACCATTGATATTAACCAAGTAAAGATGGGGTATTATATTCACGCCTTGATCAACATCTTCACAAAAAGCACTTCTCATCAGCCTTATCTGTCTTTCCTGGAAACAACAGAGGAACATATCATCAATAATTATAAAATCAGCGGGGACAGCTGCTACTTGCTCGAGTGCAAATTCCCATCCAACTTTGAACTGGATCAATTTCTGATTGGCCTGAACCAATATGTGAACTACAAACTCTCTATTGTCATCAATAAGCAGCCTATCTGATATAGAACACGGCAAAAGTTATAGGACGTATACGCTAAACGGAGTTTTTTCATTAACGGTTGATAGAATCAGGGGAACTCGCCTTTTAAAAAAGGGTATTTCCGCAAATAGAAACGGAGAATGGATGCCAACCAATACACATCCACTCTCTGTTTTTTTATTTGGTCTGCTGCTGGTAAATCATAAAAATTTTAACACCAGGGTCCACTGACAAATTGCCCATCAGAAAAATTGGCAGGATTTTGCTGGACTCCCATAATGGCATTTGTGACGCGCCTGCAATAAATCCGATTGGAACCAGTATGATAAACCAGGAAAAAGAGGGGTTTTACTTAACGGAACACATCTTCCCGCTTTCATTATTCTTTGTCATAGAATAAAGCAACTTCCTATGCCAAGCCTTTTGGTGCTTTCTTACTGTATGGGATGCGATAGAACCATCCGTTAAGTTAAAATATTTTCAAATAACAAAAATGGGTCATTCGGACTGTAGTTTGCACCGTCGAAATAACGCACACTTTACTTACTTTATAAATATGGGAATTGACAAGCTTATTACCTATAAATATCGAAAAAGGCATAGAGTTTGAAGGATGTGGAAAGTTTGAAAGAGGAAAATTCGCAAATTCAAGAATGGATGAACACGGTCGACATTTTTTTGATTGCTATCGATAATAAAGGCACTGTTCTCCGAGTTAATCAGGCATGGCTTGATTTTTGTGAGGAACATGAGGTAAGGGAATCCTTGTGGAAAGTAGGATCTGATTACTTCAAGCAATTGAAAGAACACGGAAAACTCAATGAACTGCAGGCCATTCAACGCGTTCTCAATAACGAATCCGCCGAACACAAGCAAATGTATCCTTTTCTTCTTAAGAACGGAGAAACACAATGGTTTATGGTCAGATTATGCGGAATAGAATTATTATCCACTAAATCTCGAGGTGCCATCATTTATCTTAAACCCGCTGGCCTCCATGATATCGAGCCGATTACTGCAGAAAGCATATTGGAAAGTATGACAGACGGCTTTGCCTTGCTTAACGATCAGTTCCAAATCGACTTTATGAATGAAGTTGCGGAATCCATGCTGCATTGTAATCGCGAAAATGTTATCGGAGCCAACTTATTCGACATTTTCCCTGAAGCTGTCGGCACTTCTTTCCATCAAATCTATCAACAAGCGATGAAAGAACAGCAAACCATCAAGTTTTTTGATTACTATCAACCGCTTAATACATGGTTTCAAGTGAAAGCCTGTCCACTGAAAAGAGGCGGACTTGTTATCTATATCCAAGACATCAGTGAACAAAAAAAAATGGAAGAAAAATTATCTGCTTCAGTCAACTATGATTACTTGACTGAACTGCCCAACCGCCGCTTGCTGACAGCAAGAGGACATTCTTTGATTGAGCAGAAAAAGAAATTCACTGTTTTCTATTTGAATGTGACAAATTTAAAACATATAAATGCAATGTATGACCATGATGTTGGGGATGCGCTGTTAAAAGATCTGGCAAAAAAATTGAATTTGTTAAGGAATGATAAATGCGAAGTAGGACGTCTTGATGGGGATGAATTTGCTGTCATCTATGAACCGGAGTTTGGTGAAAAACTTGAAGGCTTTGCAAAGCAGATTAAAGGAATATTCGAAGAGGCTTACCACCTTCATGATACCCCTCCCCTTTATATCGAAGCCAGTATAGGAATTTCCTGTTTTCCACACGACTCGAAAGTATTCAATGAAGTCTTCTCCTATGCGGAAACCGCAATGCATGAGGCAAAAAAAACCAGTGGATCCTCATACATGTTTTTCCGTCCATCCATGCATATGCAGCGCAGCCGAAAATCCACTATAGAGAAAAGTTTAACAGGAAACTTGAAAGCCATCGGCCTTTACTATACACTTCAGCCACAAATCAACGGTTCTTCAGGTGAAGTTGTCGGAGTTGAAGTTCTGGCTCGCTGGAACCATCCGGAGCTTGGGGAGCTTTCTCCGTTGGAGTTCATTAAAATTGCCGAAGAAACCAGTACAATCACTCCTTTGACGCTTTATCTGATTGAAAAGGTGTTTGTTCAACTGAACGAATGGCAGCGGCGGTTCGGATGGATTCCACGTACAGCCGTTAACATGACATCATCCCTTCTTGCCAGCCCGGTATTCTTTGACGCTTTCTTTGAACTGCAAAAACGCTATAAAATTCCATCGTCAATGGTGGAGATCGAAATTACCGAACAAGCGGAACTGACTTATTCTGAAGCCACTTTGAAAAATTTGCTCCTATGTAAATCGAAAGGAATTTCCATTGCTATTGACGATTTTGGCACCGGATTTTCGATGATTTCCTATTTGACCCATTTTCCAATCACTAAAATCAAGATAGACCGGTCTTTTATCCAAAAAATCGGACAGGACAAGAAATCCGAAGCCGTCCTTAAATCTCTTATTCATTTGGCGAAGAGCATTGAATGCGATTTAGTAGCAGAAGGAGTCGAACGCCCGGAAGAAGTTGCTTTCCTCAAAATGAACGACTGCACCGTTTATCAAGGCTACCTTTACGACAAGCCTTTGAAAGTCCACGATTTCGAAATAAAATATTTACAGCAAAATTATAAATTCCAAGAAAACAAACTGCTATAAAGAACTTGATTGAATAAGCTAAACAATTGTTGCAGAGACAAGCTTCAACTGATATTCGACAGGCACAGAGGTTTTATCGTGCTGCTTCCAGGATCTAAACTGGCAGAGGCGCATATTTTCGGGTAGGAATATTAAAAATAAAAGCCTGGAGGAAAACCGGTCAACTGGTTTTCCTCCAGGCTTTCAGTCCGTAATCTTTAACAAGAAGAGAAAAAGTAGAAATAAAGACTGGAATCACAGCCCTCTTCCTCTCTACTTGAGCTCACCATTTAAGTTGGGCAACTTCCCGTAAAGTCTTGATATGTAAACTTGAAACTTCAATTTTCCATGCTCGAGATTATCTGGCGACTCATCGAAGGCCATTGATACACTGTCTAATGCTGTTTCAATAGGGCGCTTGAAGGTATGGAGCATCAGAGTTCCTAATCAGACTCTTAATACGGTCCTTACGCCACAGGATCCCTATTTTTTTGCTGGAGCAGAAATAATGTTAAACCGATTAAAATGAATGCGATGCCCATACCTTGCTGCAAGGAAATGATCTCATCCAAAATGAAATAAGCGAGTATGCATGTTCCAATTATCTCTCCTAATATGGCCATTGAAATAATTGAAGTACTTAGCCATTTCAACAACCAATTGAAAATGGTTTGCCCTAAAATTGTTGCAACGAACGCTAATCCGACGAAGGACCACCAGGTGTGTGATGAATATGTGAAGAAAGGCGTTTGCTGACTGAACGCAAAAACACCTAAAAGCAATGTACTGCTCCCATAACCAATAACTGCATAAGGGATAAGGGATAGCCTTTTCCGGACATGCTGGCCAATAAAGAAGTAGGCTGTTATGATGCCGGCCGCAATAAAAGCCAGCACATCACCGAACAATGCCTGTCCGCTGATTTGAAAGTCTTGCCATCCTATGACTATACTTCCAGCAATCGCGACGAGACATCCCGTTATAGCCCCTTTACTGAAACGTTCCTTGAAAAGAAAATAGCCGCCCGCCACTGAAAAGAGGGGCTGCAAGGTAACGATGACCGTCGAACTTGCTACAGATGTGTAATTTAATGATTCGAACCACAGGACATAATGGGCTGCGAGAAATACGCCTGATAACAATCCGAGTCCCCATTGTTTTTTTGACAACAAGCATAGTTCCTGGCGGTTCTTTTTGCTGCCTAGTAAAAACGGCAAAAGCATTGCTGCTGCAAAAAGCATCCGATAAAATGCCGTAATTGCCGCAGGTGCATCTGCTACCTTCACAAAAATCGCTGAAGTCGATAATGCAAATACGCCCAAAAATAAAGCTATATACGAAATAAGCGGTGATTTCAATTTTGTCTCCCCCTCGATGCTCGTTTATAATATCAAAACGGATCCTTTATTATGCACAGATTTAAGTATAGAATACTTCTTCGCTCCGTGTTTAGTATGTCAGCGCAAAATGAATGAAACAGACATTATTTCAGAAAAAATTATCTTAAGAACAATCCACTCCCTATAAGGAGTAGGAGAAAGTGGATCTCAACCACAAAACAGGAAAATGTTCCAAAAAAGCCCTTCACCAAGAAAAGAAGGATTCGTGATCGATTACCGGCACATTTTCTTCTTTTGGTGTTTGAATTCGCAGATTTCCTGCAACTTCTGTTTTGTCACGAGAGGTTGGCTGATGCCTTCTATTTCGGCCTTTCGAGGTTATTTGGCGACTTGTTCAAGTTTATTATTATGCTGTCCAATGCTCTCCCTACAGGGGGCATGAAGAAATTCAGTATCAATCCCCCTAAACAGACGGTTAGTACAGTTCCAACACCAATAGGGCCATTTAGCACCATGGCTAAAATCAAGAATAGGAGATAAATGGCCGTTCTTGAAAAGAATAAATTGGTTCCGGTCAATTCCTTCAGGATCAAAGTCAGACGGTCCACTGGAATTGGAGCGAAATTTGTGTGCAGATACGTTGCTGTTCCAAATCCTATAGCGATCAAGCCCACCGAAAAGCAAACGGCTTTGCTTGGCCATAAGGCTGGATCAATCAAATTGCCCAAAAGGAAAAGCCATAAATCAATACCGATGCCAGTGATAACAGCTGTCACCAATCCCAGCACTTCCGGTTTTTTTCTTATTAAAATTGAATTGCAGCCGATCATTATACCAGCCAGTATAATTTCCCAGGTTCCCACGGTAAGCCCTACGCTTCTTGATAGCCCTACCAGCACGGCATCAAAAGGCGACGTTCCAAGATTGGATTGGATTGTGAGCGCAATTCCAAGGGTCAACAGCAAGATTCCGATAATATAGAAAGCATATTTCATATCGTTCCCCCCCTCTCAACTCTTCTTAGCAGCTTTTTTTATCATGAGAATATGCGGGATTCCATCTTCCATAAAAGGTTCAAAGGAAGTCCGGTAACCTGGTTTTGATTCTTGTTGCGTTCCTATTTTTCAGTCCTATTAGTCGATAGGTTTTTTTAATTTGTTGCAAATGCAACAAACAAAGTTTATATTGAATATAGACTTTTATTATTGTATTTGCAACTAAATTTTCTATTAAGGAGACTGCTATGAAAGAGATTCTGCGTGAAATCGGCATGATAGCACGGGCATTGGATTCCATCAGCAACATAGAATTCAAAGAGTTTGATCTGACTAAAGGGCAGTATTTGTATTTGGTCCGAATATGCGAGAACCCAGGGATCATTCAGGAACAGCTGGTGGATATGATCAAAGTGGACCGCTCCACAGCCACTCGTGCACTTCAAAAACTAGTGATAAACGATTTCATTGAAAAGAAAGAAGATCCATACAATAAAAAGATCAAGAGACTTTTTCCAACCGAGAAAGGAAAAAAGGTCTACCCTTTCATCAAAAGAGAAAACGAACATTCCGATCTTGTGGCATTAAAGGGATTTTCTGAAAAAGAAGCAGAAGCTGCATTCGATCTTTTGCAGCGGATCCGGAAAAATGTCGAGAAGGACTGGGAATCTGTTAAAAAAGGAAACAAGCGGGACTATTAATCCACTGAAGGAGCGAGCTATTCAAATGACGATAATGATTAAGAAGTGTACTTTAGAAGATGTACAGGACCTGCAGACAATCAGCGTAAAAACTTTTAGCGAGACTTTCCAGGAACAGAATTCACCGGAACACTTGAATGCCTATATAGAAAGAGCATACAACTTGGAACAACTGAAACATGAAATAGCCAATCCCTCTTCCCATTTCTACTTTATTTATTCGGATCAGGAAACAGCTGGTTACTTAAAGGCCAATACTGATGAGGCACAGTCAGAAGCGATGGGCAATGACTCGCTGGAAATCGAACGAATTTACGTGAAAAAGAAATTCCAGAAACATGGCCTTGGAAAACACCTGATGAACAAAGCGCTGGAAATTGCACTGGAACAGCATAAAAAGAAAATCTGGCTAGGAGTCTGGGAAGATAATGAAAATGCCATTGCGTTCTATCAGAAAAAGGGATTTGTCCAAACGGGTTCCCACTCCTTTTTTATGGGTGATGATGAACAAGTGGACTTGATCATGACAAAGACACTCCTATAATTTTCAATGAAAGGCGGCTTGTCATGTATACACCAGAATATTTTAAAGTCACTGATTTTGAAGATTGGAGAAAGAAATCAAGGGGATTGTCGGATTCAAGTTTAAGGTTGGAGAAATTCAGGCTGCCTTCAAACTAAGCCAAAACAGAAATGAAATGGATTATGCGAACATCATAGAGGAATTGCACAATGAGGAAAATCCTGATTCGAAACAAATCGCCGAAGTGACGGAAAAGAGACTGAAAGATTTCTAACAATCGTTCCTGAATCTAAAAAGCTGTGAACTGTATTTTTTCAGCTCACAGCTTTTTTATTTTGAAAAATAACTTGAAAAGCATCCCTTTAATACTTGGATAAAATACGGGTCAATAACTCCCCGTCGATGTTGCCGCCGGAAAATACGAGCGCAATGTTTTTTCCGCCGATTCGCTCCTGGTAATCCATAACGGCTGCGACGGTGGTGCTGCTTGCGGCTTCCACGATGTATTTTTCTTCTTTTGCCAAGAAACTCAGGGCTTTTGCAATGGATTCTTCTGATACGGCGATAAAATCATCGACACAATCTTTTGCCATCTCGTAACTTAGTTTCCCAATTCCGCCAACGAGCGCATCACATAAGGATTCTTCACTCGGATATTCCTCGTAAAACACGTTGTCCTCATAAGCTTTGATCATCGCTGGACACGCTTCTGTTTGGACCCCGATGATCCGGATATCCGGCTTGATCGCTTTGGCCGCAACTGCCATGCCCGTGATTAACCCTCCACCGCCAACGGGAACCACGATTGTGTCAATGTCTGGATTCTGCTCAAGAATTTCAATCGCCGCTGTCCCCTGGCCTGCGTAAATTTCGGGATCGCTGTAATACGCATCGATATAGGTGAGTTGATGTTTTGCAATATAATCCATGCCTAACGCATGTGCTTCATCGTAATTATTGCCCATCAGCATGACCTCTGCCCCGAAATAGTTGATTTTGTCTATTTTGCTTTGAGGGGTGCTTTTCGGAACGATGACTTTTACATTGGCAATTCCTAGAATCGATGCGGCATAGCTGACGGAACTTCCATGGTTGCCGGAAGAAATTGCTGCCACACCGCGGTCGATTTCCTCCTGTGTCAAGGTCATCATCTTATTTAATGCCCCGCGAATCTTAAAGCTTTTCGCTCGCTGTGCAGATTCCAGTTTAAAGAAGTAGCTTCTGCTCTCGTCTCCAAGGTAGAAGGATTCCTCCAGCGGGGTTTTTCTTACATGTCCTTTGATCCGATCATAGGCGACCTTCACATCATTCGCATTAAAACTCATGATCCCTCTCTCCTTTTACAGTTCTGATGTTGTGTGCCAAGTCCTTGTTCGACGGCCGCCTGCAGCGCAAGTTTTGCAACATAAATATCCAACAGGGCCATTCCTGTGGCATCGAAGACCGTTATTTCCGCATCGTCCGTTCTTCCTTCGATCCTTCCCAAGAGCAAATGGCCCATCTCTCCAGCGCTATTACCTTCAGTGATGATTCCTTGCCGCTGCAACCTGGAAAATGGCCTGTTCTCCTGCCTTTAGTACAAGGAGGTTCCTGGAATCTTTCATGGCCAAGTATTTTACCCCAAGGGCACCAGCTGCACCAGTCCGAATCCCGGTAATGAAGGCGTTCAGATAGCCGGACTTCATGTCCATATCGGCCTTCCCAAATTCAAAGTCGCAGAAAATTGTGGGCCAGGCTTCTGCTTGCTTTTTGCTTTTCGGCTTGTAGATGGTTTCCACCGCTTCTATCACCTGCTTGGTTTCCAACACCTGCCGAACATCCTGGTAACTTAAAACCCTTATATTGAACTTGTTTCATAACATCCTGTCTCATATGACAGCTTTTACTTTGTTCGCTCCCTCCTATCAAAGAAAATCATGTACGCTTCTCTTATGCTTCATACATTCCTAATCCTGTTTTTAGTTTTTCGTATTGTGCATTAACTTAATATAGGTTTTAAGCATTATGTTATATGATTTAATAAAAGTATATAATTTCCTATATAATGATTTTAAAGTACAAAAATAAATTTTAGTATTTGATTTCATCGTTTATATGCCAACGCGTATCATGATTTCAAAAAATGCATAAAAAGAATCATGATAAGCAGCTTTGATGCAATGGTTATACAGTTATATGGAGGGAATATAAATGGAAATTATGAATACTACAGGCATGGGTCCTGCTGGTAATATGAAAGAGGACAAAGTTCATCTGAAGGATGCATTTTATAGAGAGATGTTTGAAGTGATGGTACAAAATGCGCCTGTAAGCATGTATATTTTAGAAAACTGGACCTACTCTTATGTCAACCATCATTTTTGCAGTCTTATTGGCTATACGAAAGACGAAGTATCCGTTAAGAACTTTACTACAGATACGCTCATCCATCCAGATGACATATCAATTGTACAGGAAAGCGTCAAAAGAAGAATTGAAAATCAGGAAACGGACGCACGTTATCGGGTCAGAGTGATAAAAAAAGATGGCAGCCTGATTCATGTTGAAATACATGCAAGAAAAGCCATATTGGATGGAAAAGCAGTTACCTTCGGAACCGTTTTTAATGTAACAGAAGAAGTAAAAGCAAATTTGCAGCTTCAGGAAAATCAGAAGCGATTCAAATCCCTTTTTGACAATAATCCGGATGCCATTTTCACAATTGACCTCGAAGGGAACTTCACAGATGCAAATCCAGCATGTGCAAACTTGTCAGGATACACTGCGGATCAATTGCTTGAGATGTCCTTTGCTCCGCTTGTCGTGCCTGACGATTTAGCACTCACCCTTCATTACTTCGAGGAAGCCTTACGAGGAAATACTAACCGGTATGAAATTGCCATAACCCGCAAAGACGGCAAAAGAAGAGATTTAGAAATTACAAATTTCCCAATGCATTTATCAGGACAAATCATCGGCGCATATGGCATCGCAAAAGATATTACAGATCGAAATGCCCACAGAAAACTGTTGGAAGACCTCGTGTTCTACGATTCATTGACAAAGCTGCCGAATCGGAAATTGTTCGAAGACCGGTTAAGCCAAGTGTTCAAACTTTCCGATGCACACATCACCCAGCCGGTTGTCTTATTTCTGGATTTGGACCGCTTCAAGTTCATCAATGATTCCCTGGGCCATCATATCGGCGATGAATTTTTAAAAATTGTGGCCGAACGCTTACTGCAGAATGTCCGCCATACGGATACGGTGAGCCGGTTTGCCGGAGACGAGTTTGCCATTTTGCTGCCCCATTCAAGTGAAGCGGAAGCGATTTCCTTGGCTGAACGGTTAAACCTGGCATTGGCAGAACCATTTGAAGTCATAGGCCATTCCTTGACAGTTTCTGCAAGCATCGGAATCGCTTTTGGCAGCGGGACTGACAGCAGCGTGGATGAATTAATCAAAAAGGCTGATACCGCCATGTACTATACGAAAAAGTACGGAAGAAACAACTACACCGTCTACACAGAAGAATTAGACCAGAAAACAGCCTACAAACTGACACTGGAGCAGGATTTAAAGTCAGCCATTAAAAATCAGGAACTTGTCCTCCATTATCAGCCGATTATTGATTTGAAGACGGGCGACCTCAGTGCCATGGAAGCGTTGATCCGATGGAACCATCCGAAACTCGGGCTTGTGCCGCCAGATCATTTCATTCCAATTTCAGAAGAAAGCGGACAGATTGTGTCCATTGGAAAATGGGTGCTGCAGGTTGCCTGTGCCCAAAATATAGCCTGGCAGGATGCAGGCTTACCTCCTTTTAAGATGTGCGTGAACATCTCAACCATCCAGCTGCAGCATCCCAACTTTGTGCAGACGGTTAAAACCGTTCTGGAAGAAACAGGGCTCGATGCAAAATGGCTGGAACTGGAAGTGACCGAAAGCATTTTGATGGAAGATACAAAACTTCTGAAAGAAAGTTTGACGAATCTGAAGGCCCTAGGCTTATCAATGTCAATTGACGACTTTGGCACCGGATATACCTCTCTCAGTTATTTACGGCAATTTTCGTTCGACCGTGTGAAAATTGACCGTAGTTTTGTACAGGATATCAACAACGACTTGAATGGCAAAGCAATCACCTCAACCATTATCTCGTTAGCCCACAAATTGAATATGGGAGTTATTGCAGAAGGAATTGAGAATGAAACACAGTTGAACTTCCTGCAAGAAGAAAAGTGCGACAACGGACAAGGCTATTATTTTAGCCGCCCCTTGCCAGCGGACTTACATACTTTTCCTTTACCATCCCAAAATGTTAGTCGATTAAAAGTGGAATAAGTATCATAAATTCATTTATAGTGGCTATTTATTTAATGTTAGAAAGAAGCGCTTATCCTTACAAGACTCTGTTAACCGACTCTCTTGTTGCTTGGCAAATAAGAGCCTTCATCGATTCATCTGATCTTACAACCTATCATTTTCAAGTTGAATATCATCATTGATAAAGTCCTAACGTTCATAAAAGTACATTTAAACAGAAAAAAGGGGAAAAGCCTTGCTGATGAGCACTGCTTTTTCCCCTTTTTATTTTGCTGTCGGAGCAGCAATCGCTTCTGATAATTCCTGGTGTATAAAACGTTTCTGCCTAAATGTATGAACTGCTTACATTCATTCATTTTTCAAAAACCATCTTTTTATTGGCCGGAATAACCCTACCTCAAAGATTTCTGCTAGCAGAAATCCGGCGATAAAGTGCGATAATCTCTTCGTTTTCCTGTTCCCATTCAGGATTGCTCTGCATAGGCATATTAAAAGCCGTTTCCATTTCACTCATTAGGTTAGCTATCATAAGTTTTTTTCGATTTGCAGGATACTTCCCCCGTATTATTACTTCAAAGCGTTTAGTGTAGTATTGCAACATCATTCTACATTCTCCCTAAAGTGAAAAGTTGGTCATGCTATCCTATATTTCTTCGTTCATATTTTGGTTGTGGTGCATCGTACTTTCAAGGCCAGAGCGATAAAAAATTTTCAACAATATAGCAATGTCTTTATTTCCCTCATATTGCGATACCCGAACGTTATACGCACTTTTGCGAATCAATTTTCTCGCTTATATCCACCGTCCAGTTCCATATGCAATTCCTTGAATTCTTGTTCTCGTGATTTTAAATTATGTTTTTATATCTATTATATTAACAGAACTAAAGAATGCTCGCTAATTTGGAAAGTAGACCGTTCGTAACTGTAAACCTTTATGCACAAATCCATTAATTGTACTTATATTGGGTTTTGGCATGATTCAAAAGGCGAAAGTACAAACATACACTTAGCATAAAATCTAAATAAATTAATAATCTTAGTAAAGATCATTATTTGAGCATGAACAGACAATAATTTTAAACCTTTCGCAAAAGCATACTATTTTGGGTCAAAAACAGAACTTCAGTTTATTGAATAACCGATCCTTCTAATCGCTTCAAATACTCAAATAAAAGGCTTGTTTAAATTCAAATTTTGCAAACATGAAAATCATTTATAGAAAATTTAGCCTGTAGATATAAGCGAGCCTCTCCCGCTTGATATTATATGGTTCTCCTTTAAAAGGAACTAAAAATCTTGATGAGAAGGTTGTCTCATCTCTTAATTCCAGCGGCCATTGAAGGTATCCTCCGTTGTCTTGTTTTCCAGAAAGAATAAAAGAAAGGCTGGAATTAACCCGAATGCCTTTGACTTAGCCTCTTCGATAGTCAAAAAAACAGCGGTTTTTTATGTCCATGCCTTTTTTAAAAGCTTCACTCCTTCTTGGATTTCTTCACAGGAAAGGTTGCTGAATCCCAGTTTGATGACGGCTTCTGCAGGATGGTTTTTGATGAAATAGATGGAAGTCGGATACACATGAACTCCATCCATTTCAGCTCGCTCGATCAACCATTCCTCTGACCTATTCAGATGCACTTTCACTAAGACGTATAACCCCGACTGTTCTCCGATAATGGAAAGGCTTTCTTTGAACTGCTTTCTTAATTCTGAGACTAAGCATTGCATTTTCCGCTTGTACACGAGCCGCATTCGTTTAATATGGCGGTTCCATTCCCCCGCTTCCATAAATCTTGCCATTGTCAGCTGATTTTGGAGGGAAGCGGTACTCTCGAACTGAAGAAATCGGTTTTTGTAGCGATCAACTACTGATTGGGGCAAGACCATATAACTCAGGCGGATTCCCGGAAGAAAGGACTTCGAGAAATTCCCCAGGTAAATGACTCTTGCTGAATCGATGGATGCCAGGGCTGGGAAGGGTTGCTGCGTATATCGGAACTCGCTATCGTAATCGTCTTCGATAATAAATCCATCGATGCTGTTCGCCCATTGGATGAGCATTTGCCTCTGCTGTATCGACATACTGACCCCTAGGGGACTTTGATGGGATGGGGTGATGTAGATCAGCTTTGACTTCAATTTTTCCAGCTGTGAAAAATCGGCCCCTGTCTCATAAACCGGCAAAGTCTCAATCGCAAATTGATGAAACCGGAACGCTTCTTTTGCCCCGTCATATCCGGGATCCTCGATAATAACACCATCACTGTCATCATTCAGGATGTGCCCAAGATGGATCAACAGCTGCTGGGTACTGCTGCCGATGACAATTGCATGGGGCTCTGTTTTGACTCCACGCGACTGGAATAAATAAACGGCGATTTGCTCACGCAAGCAGACTTCCCCAAAGGGTTCCCCGTACTGAAAACTCTCTTGCAAGGTTAACACTTGATTCGATAGTCTTCTCCAGGTTTTCAGCGGAAAGTGGGTTTGATCCACCGCCCCTGCCTTGAAATCAATTTTGACTGAAGGCGCAGGCTCTTTACGCTCCTTATCTGGCGGAGCAAGGGCATCTTGAACTAAAATCGGTTCTAATTCATTTACAAAATACCCTTTCCTTCCTTCTCCGCGAATGTACCCTTCCGCTACAAGCTGCTCGTAGGCCATCAAGGTCGTATTGCGGCTGACATGCAAAGTTTCTGCCAATTGGCGGATGGAAGGCAACTGCTCGTTTTCCGGCAGGTCCTTCTGCTCGATCAACAATTTAACCCGGTCGTATACCTGTCTGTATTTAGGAGAGTGGTCATTTAAAGCAAAAATGATATTTTTCAATGCATACCTCTTCTGACATGTCTATATTCTTTTATTTGTACCTTTTTATATGTCAATTCCTATCTTACTATGGAGACTAACCGATAGCCATAAAAGGTCAAATTTAGCTGGAAAATATCCAGGGCTGAACTGTCGGGGAGTGTGAAGTGATTGGAGGAATTTGATGTCAGCTATCGCTGAATTAGGCGCATTTATACTAGTGGTCTGCGGATTATTTTTGATTCCTGGTCCTGCTGTCTTGTTGCTGGTCACCCGATCTGCTCAAGCAGGGGCCAAGACAGGTATCATAACCGGCCTAGGCATTGCAACAGGTGATTTCATCCATGTGCTACTGGCCGCTGTTGGGATCTCTGCGATTCTGATGACTTCTCCTGCTGCTTTTACTGTCATAAAAATCGCTGGAGCAGCGTATTTGATCTGTATGGGGATTCAAGCATTTTCAGCAAAAGCCTCCCCCATAAACAGGCCGGTTGTTATACAGTCGTCATTCCCTAAAATTTACTGGCATGGCTTATTAGTAGAAGCTGTGAATCCGAAAACTGCCCTTTTCTTTTTGGCTTTATTTCCACAATTTGTACATCCAGAGAGTGGTTCGATCATAACGCAATTTTTACTGTTAGGGGTTGTTTTTGTTGGTTTAACGGTTATCTATACAACGGGTTTAGCCGTCTTTACCGGAACCGTCAGCCAATTGATCGACCGGGGGACTGGCATGAACAGATGGGGACACAAAGCTTTAGGTCTGCTGTATATTTGCCTGGGCTTGCAAGTAGTATTTCTAAGTCCGTAATTTTTTTAAAAAAATTTTTCCGACGGTTTCAGAATTCATCTTGATATTAAAAAGGAGCACACCATCATGTATATTCCAAAGTATTTTAAGATTGCAGATTTCGAGGAAATCCGGGAATTTGTTCAACACAATGCATTCGGGACACTTGTCACAACCAAAAAAGGAAGACCGATTGCGACTCATTTGCCTTTACAGTTGATAAAGGAAGAAGAGGATTACTATATAACCGGCCATATGGCTTACGGGAATCCACAGTGGCGGTCATTCGAAACGTCTGAAGAGGCATTAGTCATGTTCCAAGGGCCGCACGCTTACATCTCTTCTTCCTGGTACGAACATAAAAATGTCCCGACCTGGAACTATCAGTCGGTTCATATATATGGTCCAGCACACACGTTGAACGAAGAAGAACTGAAACAGGACTTGGCCAAGTTGCTGCAGAAATACGAAAGCCACCGCGAGAATCCGGTTCTATGGGATAATCTCTCCCCTTCGCTGCTGGAGAAAGAATTGAAAGGAATTGTCGGATTTAAGATTCATGTGAAAGAAGTCCAGGGTGCCTATAAAATGAGCCAGAATCGAAATGAAACGGATTATCGGAATATCGTTGAGCAATTGCAGAACGAAAAAAATCCGAATGCAAAGCAAATGGCGGAAGTGATGAAAAAGAAATTATAAGATTATCTGCAAGCCGATGTTTCTTTTTTTCGTGTGCAGCACGATTTTGCTTTTGACGTTGCGTTAGAAGCAGGATTCTCAATCTTCATTCTCTGTCTCATTTGTCACGTAATCGAAGAGCGATTTCAGGGCGTTAACGATAGGGTGACGATTGCCTGTCTTCAGTTTTTGACGGTCTGGTTCGCGTGACCAACTGTTCCTTCTTTTGAAAACCCAATATGCAGCTCCACACCCAGCTTTATTGGATTGGCCGCTAACGAAGAAGGCCGCAGCTTCTGTTAAGTTTTCACAGAGCAATTACCGGAAGAAGCATTGATAACGATAGAGACACTGAAGAAAGATACCGGCCGCAGAAGTTTTCGATAGGATTATACTCGATTATGCAGAAAGGCAGTTTACCCCATTGGAAGAGACCTGCTAAAAAGGCATTTTGCCCAAAGCAGGCCTCTTCAGTTGGCAGTTAATAAATTGTAGAATCATTTTTCTTTTCTTATGCTTCAGTTTATAGACAATTTCCTTTTTTGAAGTTCATTTTTGACAGCGGCTTGAGCAGCTGCTAGGCGTGCTAATGGAACACGGTATGGAGAGCAACTGACATAATCCAGTCCTTGCAAGCAGCAAAACTCGATCGATGTTTTTTCTCCGCCATGTTCTCCACAGATCCCTGTTTTTAATTGGGGCCGGGTCTGTTTCCCTAATTGGATGCCTGTCTTCATGAGGGCCCCCACTCCTGATTGATCTAGTACAGCGAATGGATTATCAGGAAGAATCTTGTTTTCAATATAATCTTTTAAAAATTTTGCTTCTGCATCATCACGGCTATAGCCGAAAGTGGTTTGCGTCAAGTCATTTGTTCCAAAAGAAAAGAAGTCCGCTTCAGCAGCAATTTCATTTGCCGTCAGCGCCGCCCGCGGCACTTCAATCATCGTACCAATGGTGTATTCGATGGGAATTCCCGTTTTATTTTGAACTGCCACTGCAGTATCATTGACCAATTGGCGCATGATTTTCAATTCATTCACATGGCCGACAAGCGGAATCATGATTTCAGGTTTTACAGTAATTCCTTTGCTTTCCAACGCTGCAGCTGTGTTAAAGATGGCTGTTGCCTGCATTTGATAGATTTCGGGATAGATGATGCCAAGCCGGCATCCCCGGTGGCCAAGCATCGGATTGGATTCATGCAATTGGCGGACACGTTTCAGCAGTTTTTCTTTATCAGCGAGTTGAGGCGAGTCCGGTTCCAGAATTTGCATTTTCGCCACTTCCACCGCTAAATGCTCTTTGTCAGGCAAAAATTCATGGAGCGGGGGATCCAGCAGGCGGATGGTGACCGGAAGTCCCTGCATCGCTTGAAAGATTCCTTCAAAATCGCTTTCCTGCATCGGCAACAAGAAATCAAGCGCCCGTTTTCTTTCCTCTTCGGTTTCTGCAAGTATCATTTGCTGAACGATCGGGACACGGTCCGCTTCCATGAACATATGCTCTGTCCGGCATAACCCGATGCCTTCCGCTCCAAATTCCACCGCTTTTTTGGCATCTTCCGGATTGTCTGCATTTGCTCGGACATCAATTGTCCGTTCTTGATCTGCCCAAGACAGCAATAGCCCGAATTCATCAGACAATTCAGGATCAATCATCGGGATTTCGCCAACGATAATTTCACCTGTACCTCCGTCAATCGTTATCGTTTCCAAGTGCTTAACGACGGTATCCCCTACTTGGAATTGCTGTTGCTGCATATCGATTTTCAATGCTTCACAACCGCAGATGCAGGATTTCCCCATGCCTCTGGCCACCACTGCCGCATGGCTTGTCATTCCGCCTCGGCTTGTCACGACGCCTTGCGATGCAATAATACCATGAATATCATCTGGTGTCGTTTCCGACCGGACCAAGATCACCTTTACGCCTTCTATGTGCAACTGCTCCGCTTCATCCGGATCAAAAACAACTTTTCCAGTAGCTGCTCCAGGCGAAGCCGGCAACCCTTTCGCCAATATATTCTTTTGGTATTTATCATCGATCCGCCGGTGAAGCAGCTGATTCAGCTGTTCCGGTTCAACGCGGCCAATCGCCTCTCTTTGGGTAAGCACGCCTTCTTTCACCATCTCGACCGCGATTCGAATAGCAGCTTGTGCAGTTCGCTTGCCATTTCTTGTTTGCAGGATGAAGAGCTCTCCGTGTTCTACCGTGAATTCGATATCCTGCATATCCCGGTAATGATGTTCAAGACGGTTGCACACTTCAACAAATTGACTGAATACCTCAGGCATGTCCTTCTGCAAAGTTTCGATTGGATGCGGCGTCCGTATTCCCGCTACAACGTCTTCACCTTGAGCATTTATAAGGTATTCCCCATATAACAAGGCTTCACCT
Organism: Planomicrobium sp. CPCC 101110; assembly: GCF_007859395.1. Classification (GTDB taxonomy): domain Bacteria; phylum Bacillota; class Bacilli; order Bacillales_A; family Planococcaceae; genus Planococcus. Next base: position 384,346 of record NZ_VOHD01000006.1, read on the forward strand.
GTGGATGGATTGCGGGTAAAAGCCACTCCGGTACCGGAATCATTGCCCATATTGCCAAATACCATGCTCTGGATATTTACCGCTGTGCCATAATGGCCAGGAATCTTATTCAATTGGCGGTATACGATTGCCCGCTGGTTATTCCATGAATCGAATACAGCGTGGATTGCTAAGAAAAGCTGTTCCAAGGGGTCCTGCGGAAACTCTTGCCTGATATGTTTTTTCACGATTCCTTTATAATCTGAGATGATTTCTTTCCAATCTTCAGCCGTCATTTCTGGATCACTGTGATAGCCTTTTGCTTCTCTTCTTTTTTCAAGATGCTGCTCAAAATAAAACACATCTATTTCCAATACGACATTCGAGAACATTTGGATAAAACGCCGGTATGAATCGTATGCAAAGCGAGGATTATCCGTCAAATGGGCTATCGCTTCGACAGTTTGGTCATTCATCCCAAGATTCAATACCGTGTCCATCATGCCCGGCATTGAAAAGACGGACCCAGAACGGACTGAAACCAGCAGCGGGTTGACTGTGCCGCCGAGTTTCTTCCCAGTCGCTTTTTCCAATCGAGCCAATGCTTCCAGTATTTCCGATTCCACTTCTTCTTGTATACGCTTTCCTGAATTGTAATAATCATTGCACGCTTGTGAGGATATGGTGAAGCCATAAGGGACAGGCAACCCGATATTTGTCATTTCAGCCAAGTTAGCCCCTTTGCCGCCAAGGATTTCTTTCATTTCGCTGTTTCCTTCATCAAACATGTACACCATCTTTGTCATTCTCAGTACCCCCTTCAAATGAATAAATCACATAAAGCTATCTGGCGGAACCTGTCTTACAAATCCAGAATATCCATTACATCATTCGCTGTTTCTTCAATCGCCTTGTTCGATACATTTATGACTGGACAACCGATCCTCTTCATTATTTTCTCCGCGTAATCGAGCTCTTCCAAAATCCGATCCAATTGGGCATAAGTGGCATTCGGCTGCAATCCCATTTTTTTCAGGCGTTCTTTGCGGATTGCATTCAAACTATCCGGCTTGATTATCAATCCGATGCACCTTCCTTTAGGCACATCAAACAACTCAGTCGGCACCGGAACTTCAGGGACCAAAGGGATGTTAGCAACTTTGAACCCTCTATATGCAAGATACATGGATAATGGCGTTTTCGAAGTCCGCGAAACACCAATCAAAACGATATCCGCTTTTTTGATGCCTTCAATATCCCGGGCATCATCATATTTTACAGCGAATTCAATCGCTTCGACTTTTTGGAAGTATTTTTCATCCAGTACTCGCGTAAGTCCGGGGGTGTGTGCTGGCTCCCGTTTGAATTTTTGCACAAACGCATCCATCAAAGGGGCCAGAAGGTCGACCGCTGTTATATTTTCTTCACGGGCACGTTTGTTCAGATAATCCCTTAAATCATCTACTACTATTGTGAAGACAATGATAGAATGCTCTCTTGTTGCTTTTTGAATGACTTCCTCTATATCCGACTCTCTGCTGACATGCGAAGTCTGGTGAATTTCAACTTTTTCTTCAAGGAATTGAACAGCTACAGCTTTCACTACGCGTTGGGCTGTTTCCCCTATCGAATCAGACAGGACATAAACAATTTCTTTTCGGCTCATTCCACTTGCTCCTCCCAGCTGCTCCAATTTCTGCATCGTTAAAATCCGGTACGTCATAGCCGGCCAAAGTACGATCCCTACTTCTATAATTGTCGAATCAACCAAAATCCCGAGTTTTTAAGATGGACTGCCGTTCTGCTTCCGGCTTATTGAAAACAAGTATTCGGTCTAAAGCCCAGTTCAACGGCATTTCTGCAATTGCAAAGGCGGTTGGTGTGCCAATATGCGCAACACTTCTTCTTTTCACTCTGCATCCGATTCCATCGCAAGCAATTCCTTTTCTATCTTCATAGGCCATTCTCCTGTACAAGACATCCTCAAAAGGGTCTTTTCCTTAATAAATAGGCTCCAATAAAAGAAATCAGAAAAAATCCGATAACCTACCTCCATCTTTTTTACAAATGTTCTGATTGTGAACATTTGATATTACGATAATTATAAAAGCGCTTTCAAAAGAAATCAATACCGTTTAAAGAATATTTAGAAAAATCATGTAAATGCATATAGCTTCCCATTCATATAAGATTATGCCGAAAAACTGTTTTTCAGTAAAAAATGGATTTTAGGATCCCTAATTCAACATGGTGCTTTAATGAAGATTAAGCTGCCTTTCAAGGCAACTTTTTCTTTTTATCAGGAAACTGCGAATTTACAGCGATAATGAAATTCCAAATTAAAAAGCTCAGCATCTCTAAAAATCGAACTAGAGAAATTGAGCTTTTCAGTTACTTCATTTATTTATTGAATTCATTAACTGGAAGAAGTATTGAGGTTCACGTGTCTTATTTAGGTCATACCATGAATGTAATGCATCAGGTGTAACTACATCTATTTTTTTCAGTACCTCCATTGCAAATTCTTCTCTTACGGTTATACATCCCGATTTTTAAAACTGTAAATGGAAAAAACCACGGCAGCTGCCCCGTAAAGCACTGCATACCAGACCATGATATTCCCCGGGGTGGAGATGCTCGTGAACATCCCGCCTTGTGCGATTGACAAAGGATTATCCGCCGAATCAAACAACAAGATAGTCATCTTCCGGTACATGGAATCGATCGGGAAAACGAGGCTCATGACTATTCCGATGTTCACTAAACTTGTTTTCTCAACCACTGCGCCGAACTGCTCAATAAACCCGCCGATAAAGGCGGCACCATACAGGATGATTGCCACGATTCCTGCATTCAGCGTAGTCATCCGCGTGCTTAGCAAAACACCGAATGCCACCAAAACAAAAGGCTGGATTGCAAACACGCTTACCGCCTTGATCATCTGAAATGGCTCGATATCCAAGGCCATCCATTCCGCCCCAATCCCTTGATGCAGAAAGATGATGCTAAAAAACAGGGAAATGGCATAAGCGATCAGCAGAAAAGCCAGGCCGAGAAATTTTCCCAGCACAAATTGGGACCTGGAAATCGGCCGCATCAGCCATGTATCGATTTGATGGCTAGAAACTTCACCTGAAATAGCGCTGACACTGGACATGATCGCAAGCAAAGCTGTAATAAAAGAAGAAAAATAAAGGCCTACTCCCAATAGTTGCGATGCGACAAATTGCTGCATCAAAAAGGCTTCCGTCCCTTGTCCGCCATCTCCGGCTTCCGCTCCTTCTTTTCCGGCAAAATAGATGGCTGTTCCATAAAGCGCCAGAAAAATGAGCGTCATGATGATCGTAATCAGGAAAATCCGTTTTGATATCATTTCTTTGACGGTCAATTTACCGATTGTCCACATAAGCGCTCTCCTTTTTCCGGTTTACCCAATGCATGAAAACATCTTCCAAATGAGGTGTGATTGGTTTTACTTCATGGACATCCACCTTTCCGGAAGACAGATGATGCAGGATTTTCGGGATATCCCGTTCATCCTCAAGCTGGAGGATCCACCGTGTGCGCCCTTCTTCTTCATTGCCTTTTTGCCAGCTCTTTATGAATGGTGGAAACTGCACAGCACCTGTTCCCGCAGTTACAATTTCAACTTGCGCTTCAGTCATCATCAACTCCCTCCATGCCCCTTGTGCAACAATTTCTCCTTGGTGGACAATCGAGACGTTGTCACATACAGACTCCACCTCATATAACAGATGGCTGTTCAAAAAAACGGTCTTTCCTTGGTCCCGGAGATACACCATAAGATCGCGGACGTCTTTTCGCCCGATTGGGTCCAGTGCAGAAGTCGGCTCATCAAGAAAAATCACTTTCGGATCATTTAAAATGGCGCAAGCTAGCCCGATCCGTTGAGACATCCCTTTTGAAAATCCGCTGATCCGGCCCGTTTCCCTTCCCGCCATCCCGACTAGCTCTATGACTTCTTCGATTCGTCTGCTTCGTTGCCTGGCCGGAATTTTGCACAGTTCCGCATGGCTTTCCAACAATTGCTTTCCCGTCAGCCAATCCGGGTAGCGAAACAGCTCCGGAAGATAGCCGACCTGTTCCCGGGACTTTGTCGTTCCGATAGGTTCTCCGAGAATATACCCCTCCCCGCCAGTCGGCTGCAAAAGCCCCAGCAGCGTCCGGACAAAGGTGCTTTTCCCTGAACCATTCGGCCCTAAAAAACCATACACAATCCCTTCACCTACGGATAACGTCACATCAGAAATGCCGCCTTTTCCATCATACGTTTTCGTTAACGATTTCGTCTGTATAACGTCCATTCTCTTCCTCCCATAAGCAAATCAAGAAAAGTCCAGAGTGCATTTCGGCAACTCTGAACTTTTGATCCGCTTTCAGTTAATTGGCTTGTTCGCCCAAAACCACCAATTCCTGCGATGTCATTTCGCCTTCAGTGAAAATCGTATGGATTTCGCCATTTCCCTGCCAAACAATATAGGACGCTTCCCCGCTTTCCACGGCAAATCCCTGGAATCCATTCACCCGGACTTCAGTCATCTCAGATCCTTCTGTTTTTGCATAAGGAATCGGCAAAGTCGTTTCAATGTTTTCGATTCTAGCAAGCTGGGTCTTCACATTTTCCGGTAAAAACGGAAGGGACAGCAGTGTAGCTCTCAGCTGCTCGATCGACACTCCTTCCGGAACATTGATTTCCGGAGATTTTGTGCGCATATAGGAAACATGTCGGCCTTCCAGCCCGTAATCCGTATGGACCGCTTCATAGGTTGATACGGAAAAAGGCTTGCCATCCAGCAACGCTTCAAATTGCTGATCGGAACCCAGCTGGGCCAACAATTGGTTCGCTTTTTCTACATTCAAGGTGAATGTTATGGTCGATTCAGGCATCACCCTTACCCCTTCAACGTCAAAATCACCTAGCTGGGATACTGAATGCCCTGCTTCTTCCGCCTGTTCTTTTGTTTCATAATACGTCGGCTCTCCTGTTCCCTCTACCATTTCCAGCTGCCCGATTCCTTTAAGGTCCAGCGTTCCGTCTTTGTTCTCGCTGACAAAGCTTTCGATTTCGCTTATGTCATTCTGGGTCAACGTCACTACCTCGAATTGATCCACACGGAACAACGACAAAAATTCATTTGCTTCCACCCGTACTTGCGGATGAGCCAGCGAGCTGAAAATAGCGGCTGCGGCGGCTCCTGAAATGAGCATGCGTTTGGTTCTGGTTTTCAACGTACTCCACCCCGTTCTTATTTTGGACTTGTGATTTTCTGCCAGCTTCTGATTGCCGGCGTGCTGGAGATTATTCTCGAATTGAACCCATGCCTGATTGGAATCGATTTCTACGCCTTTCGCTTCCAGGGTTTTCTCGCAAAAAGTGTGGAGGCGCTGCAACTCATTGATGTTGCGGCGGCACATTCGGCAATGCTCCAAATGCTTCATAATCTGTTTTTTCTGGTCCCGGCTGACTTCCCCGTCTAAATATGCCTGCAGCACCCCCATATCATGGCAAGTCATCATATTTCCCTCCTTTCATCCATATAGCATTGTTTGAAGCGTTTTTTTGCCCGTGCTATCAAACTTCCGACGGAGATTTTATCAACGCCTTTACTCCTTGCAATTTCCTCGTAGCTATAGCCGGAGAATTTCATGATCAGAATATCCCGGTCCCGTTCCGATAATTTCATCAAGGTTTTTTGGACTTCATCGATGTCTTCACGCATCATGTATCCGTCTTCAGCCGAACCCATTGCATTTTTTTCATAGATTTTCTGTTTATCGTTCCGGGCTTGATGGCGCTTTTCGCTGCGTATGTGATTATAGGCTGTATTAACCGCAACTTTTGTCAACCAGCCTGGCATATTTTGAATCGCTCTGCGATCAGTGTGATACAGCTTCATAAATACTTCCTGCGCTATATCTTCCGCAACGGCTTGTTCTTTAACAATGATGAGAATTTTTCGGACGACGAGGGAATAATGTTGTTTGAATAGATGTTGGAATGCATCTTCTTGTGACGAATTGCTGCTGTTCTGGGACAAGTTCGCCGTCACCTCCATCATTATTTCCTCCCTTCCAAAGCTCTTACTAGTATGACACCACAAATCTGAATTTTGTGACAGCTAGAAACACTTTTTTTAAAAAAAGGGCACGGGTTAGATTCATTGGACGTTTAGAGGTATAACAGCTAGGAGCAGTAATATAGGATTCCCCTTTTTATTGGAGATGGCATGCATCTCTACTTACCGCTGGCGGCCCAAAAGAGCCAATCTCCCCTATTTGTGCGGAGCAAAGACCCTATTCTGCATGTTAATCCTGCGTATATAACGGGTATAGCATATTCAGAACGCCAACAATATGGAGGAGGGGAACCAAATGAGCCCGACAATCTGGCTATACATAGCGCTTGCAATCTTCATAGTGGCGCTAGTCATCGCAATTATCGGAGTTGTTATTTTCGTAAAAGGGATCAAGGATCCAGTCAAGAAAATGAAAGGTTCGGCAGACAACCTGAAAGGGCGTATGGCAAATCTCCAACTGGAGACCACAACCCTGCAGCACCGTGCAAACGAATTGAAAGAAGACATGGCAGCGAAATCTGAAAGAGTAAGCGTAATGATTGATGCCGCAAAAGGGACGAAGAATTCGGTTCTTGACCTGAATTCGTCGGTCCGCATGATAACAAGCGGCGTTGCGACGGGCGTAAGCCAGGACAGAAGAAACGTTGCCCAAGTCAACCAATTGAGCGACTTGACCATGGGACTTCTCGATTTATGGAAAGACCTGAAGTATGTTAAAGAAGACATCTCTGTCTCCACAAAAGAGATCATGTTTGATGAACAGCCTCAGGTTGAAAAAATCAAATTGAATTGAAAAATGGCTGTTCCCAGAGGTTATTCATCTCCTTTGGAAACAGCCATTATTTTTTACATGCCTGATTTAGCGGCGTAAAACTACAAACAAAAGCAGATGGCCGTATTTATGCCATCTGCTAATTTTTATATCAAAATCATTTTACAGGTCGCGTTTATGCTTCGATTTCTTCTGCAGATTCCGTTTCTTCTTCATCTGCCGCTTCTTCATCTTCTTCATCTTCTTCATTTTCTTCCTCAGCTGCTGTTTCTTCGTCTTCAACATCTTCGCTATCTTTTTCTTCTTCATACTCTTCTTCTACTTCAAGTTCTTTGCCATTCATGAATTCAACTTCAATTTCAAGCTCTTCAAACTCAGTGACACCAAGAACCTCTTTCACTTTTACCGTCAACTCTTCTTCCGTAATGCCGTAGGACAAGGCCAGGCGTTCAACGATCGTCCGAGCATCAGCAATGCCGATGCCGTCTTTGATGTCCACAGTCATTTTATGCTTCTTCAACTTGTATTTCAGCTTGAATTTGTCGCCATTGGTGTCTTTTAACGTGATGGAAAGCTTTTTGAGTTCATTTGCATTGGCAATTCCGTCACGGTCTTTGTCTTCTTTGCTGTCTTTGATGCCGTCGCGGTCGCTATCAGCGCTGACAGGATTGTAACCGATTGAAAATTCAAGTGCATTCACAAGTGAATCTCTGTCTTTGTCTTCTTCGCCGTCCACTAAGCCGTCCTTGTCAGAATCGGCGGTTAACGGATTCGTCCCTACAACAAACTCTTCTTTCGTATACAGTTCATCGCGGTCGTTGTCTTCATATGCATCTTTAATCCCATCGCTATCCGTATCCGCTTTTCTATAGTTAAGCTTCGCCTGAACTTCCTGAAGGTTTGTCAATGAATCCTTGTCAAAATCTTCTTTTCCATCAAGCACTTTGTCTTTGTCTGTGTTTTTAGAATTTGGGTTCAAATTCAACTGATACTCCTGCAGATTGCTTAGCCCGTCTTTGTCTTTATCTCTTGACGCGACTTTTTTTCCGTACCCGAGCTTGTATTTCTTTTGCCAGCTGTCCGGAATGCCGTTTTTGTCTTTATCCACTTGGACAGTTTTTGCTTTTTTGACTGGCTGCGCCGTTTTTTCCGCTGCACCGGCAATGCCCGCTCCTTGCGACAAAATCAACGTTGCCGCCAAAGTGACTCCTACAACTTTCTTCACTCTCATCCACTCCCTATTATTTCTGATGAATGGCAACCGGCTGGCAAGTCAGCTTGGATTAGAAGCCTTATTGCTTTGCCCTTCACATTATGTGATTTGCCACTAACAAGAGTATAGCTCCTCAAAAGGAAGTTAGATATAGCCAATATATCTATTATTAAGTAACATATTTACAAAATAATATTTTGTTTTTTAATTTTACAGGGTATATATACCCAATTTCTTTCTTTGATTATCTCTTCTTTAATACTTTAAGAGTCAGAGGCTGCATCAAGCTAACATCAGTGCTGAATCACTTTACTTCTTTCTGTTGAAGGTTACGGTTTCTATGGAAATACACTGGACTCATTCAAGCAGTATTGTTATGAAAATCCTTCTAGGCAGCTTAAAATAACGAGATAAAATTTCCTGCACTATAGCGCCGGCAATAATGCTAAATAGAGCGGTCCTTCTGTTCGGCGTTTTTTAGTTATGAAAAAATCAATGAAAAACCAACTTGCCAAACGACTGAAACATCAAAGTTTTGAAATTGGCCAACCGCCCCTGAATGGTCGCTTCTTGAACAAGCGGACTTGAGAAGTGCCTTGCAACGGGGCAGACTGGGAACTTTCATGGACTGGGATTTCGACCAGGACGCGGGTGGTGCCGTGTTTTGCTGGAATCAGGGCTCTGCCCAGAACAATAGCTAGTTCTATACACCAAAGGCCAGTCCACCATTATTTGGCGGTTTGGCCTTCTTTTCGACTTGTTTTTCGAGGTTTTATATTCTTCTATAAAACTTTCTTTTTCGCCGCTTTCTAAGCTGTTATACTGCCTGTATAAAATCGTTTCACTTAATCCGTAGACGCCATCGATTTTTTCAACGGCAGCTTTCTCTGGTTTTTACTCTGTTGTCTTCGGCAATCCACATATTTTTTGGAGGTGCATGTATGGACATCCTGATTATTGGTGCCGGCATTGCGGGCTTGACTCTAGCCGGACAGCTTGAACAAAGCGGACATACTGTCCAGGTGGTAGAAAAAGCTCCGGGCCTTCGGACTGAAGGGTACATGATCGACTTTTTCGGCGCCGGCTATGACGCAGCGGAACAAATGGAATTGCTTGTGGAACTGGAAAAGATCCATTATCCGATTTCGGGGCTTTCGATCAAGCGAAGCGATGGGGCAACCCGCTATTTCATCCCTTATCCAAAGCTGCGGAAACTAGCGGACAATCGCCATTTCAACTTTATGCGCGGCGATTTGGAACAGGTGCTGTCGAGAAGGCTCCGGGACCGGGTGCCTGTTCTGTATGCATCGACGATTCAATCGCTCTCGCAGGATGAATCCCGCGTTCACGCTCTCCTTTCAGATGGCAGCGAATGGAGCGGGGACCTGCTCGTTGGAGCGGACGGCATCCATTCGATAGTCCGGAAGCTGGCTTTTGGCGCTCCGGACCGCTTTACCCGCTTTTTGGGGCTTTGGACAGCCGCATTCACTTTTGAACGGACATCCTTGTATGAAGACGTTCAAAATAGCTTTGACCTTTTGACTGAACCCGGCCGTCAAATAAGCGTTTATCCATTGACCGGAGACCGGATTGCTGTGTTCTTCCTGTTCCGCAGCAATAAGTTGAACCCCCGGCCAACGCGCGAGGAAGCACTGCGGGAACTTTCATGCCGTTTTGGCGGCATGGGCTGGCTAGTGCCGGATATTCTGCAAAAGAGCAGGACAGCGTCCGATTTTTATTTTGATGCTGTGGCGCAAGTGGAAATGCCCGAATGGACAAAAGGCCGCGTTGCGCTTGTCGGGGACGCTTGCCATTGTGTGTCCCTGTTGGCCGGCCAGGGAGCTTCCTTGGCGATGGCCGGTTCCTATACACTGGCACAGTGTTTGGCAAATGACGATGTAGCCTCCTCTTTATCGGCATATGAAAACAAGTTGAAACCGCAAATCACGGAAGTTCAGCGGTCAGCAAGAAAATTTGCCAACTTCTTTTTTCCTGATACGAAGTTTCAGTTATTGCTCCGGGACGCCGGCTTGCGCGCGTCCATCGTTCCTGTTCTTCAGCCTTTCTTCAAGTTCAAAAGCATCCGCTTGCCTAACCAAGAAAGTTGATCTCTTGCTTAAGGTGATATATCTTGCCGTTTTCTGAGAATTTTAACCTAGTCGAAATTCGCCTTCACAAACTTTTTGCACACGTAGTTTTAGCGAACTTGTCGTAATCGGCATTTTCCAAGCGATTTTGCTCAACGGCAAAAATTGAAACCTTCCATAGTGGAAGGTTTTTTATTTTCTACACACATCTTATCTGGCTTTCATGCTTATACTGCTGGAGAGAATTGAACAGCTTTTTGTTTACATAATAAATATATTTATTTCATAAGCGTTCTATTATATATGAATTTTAGGCATTTGAAAATATAATCATCTTTTCATTTTTTGGTTTACATAACTAAGTTATTTAATTAATAAGTTCCTGCTTATGCGTTGATAAAGGGCGTCATACCAATCGTTTTGCCCTTCCCTCTTTTTCCTGACAAATAAAAAAGCGGATCCATTTAGAGGATCCGCTTTTTTGCTTTTTAGATTTCTTTTCCAGGTTCATCTTTTTTATAAACGGCCACGACTTTTCCGTCTGTTCCTTCATCGAGAACAAACGAGCCATTGGAGTATCGATCGACCGGCTTCAGATTGTTGACGGCAACTGTCAACCGGACGCCTTTATCGGTAACGAGAAGCACTTCGTCTTTTCCTGTCGTGCTGACTACTGCCACTACCCGATGCGGGTTCGATTTGATTTCCCGCAGCATGATTACGCCGCGTTTAGCCCGGCCGCCTGTTTCGAATTCCTGAAGCTTCATTTTCTTCGCAGCTCCGCGATGTGTAACCAGAATCAAGTCTTGCTTTTCTTCCAAGTTCAGCATTACCGCTGAAACGACAGAGTCGCCTTCTTTCAGATTCACGCCTTTCACGCCCCCGGTCCTAAGGCCGGTAACCGGAATTTCCTCTAACGGGAACCGGACACCGTAAGCTTGGCTGGTTGCCACGAACAATTCAGTCTCTTTCGTCATGATGCCGGCAAAGACCATTTCGTCGCCGTTTTTCAGATTCATTGTCTTGATGGCGCGTGAATAGCGCTGCACATGATAATCTTTCAATGCGGAACGCTTCGCTTGCCCGAATTTCGAGACAGTGACGACACTCGCCTCCGCTTCGAAATTCTCGAACGGATACACAGCAAGGATGGATTCGTTCGGCTCAAGCGGTACGATGCTTGATAAATGCTGACCGAGGTCTTTCCATTTGATATCCGGCAATTCGTTGATCGGCTGATAGACAAAGTTGCCGGCCGTCGTGAAAATGAGTATGGTGTGCTGCGTATTCAAGTTCGCTTCAAAGAGCAGATGATCCGTTTCTTTCATCGCGAAATCCTGGCCATTTGATGCGGCATGTGAACGGATGCTTGTACGCTTCACATACCCTTCTTTTGTTACCGATACGACCACTTCTTCGCTCGGGATCATGACTTCGCGCGTGATGGTGATTTCTTCGATTTTGTCTTCGATGACCGAACGGCGCGGTTCCGCAAATTTCTTGCGGATTCCTGCAAGTTCTTTTTTGATGACGTTTTTCAGTTTGGTGGCGCTTGTCAAAATACCTGTCAACTCATCGATGAGCTTTCTCAGATCATTTTCTTCTTTCCGAAGATCTGTGATGTCTGTATTGGTCAACCGGTAAAGCTGCAAGGAAACGATCGCTTCCGCCTGCGCTTCCGAAAAATCGAACGATGAGATCAAATTGTTTTTAGCGTCGCGCTTGTCTTTTGACGCCCGGATTGTCCGGATCACTTCATCAAGGATCGACAACGCTTTGATCAGGCCTTCCACAATATGCATGCGGTCATTCGCTTTTTGCAGGTCGTATTCTGCCCGTTTTGTAATGATCTCTTTTTGGTGGCCGATATATGCATCAAGCAGCGTCGGCAGCGTCATCATCGTCGGGCGGCGTTTGTAGATGGCGACCATGTTGAAGTTGTAGCTGACTTGCAGGTCGGTGTTTTTATACAAATAGTTCAAGATGCCCGTCGCTTGGACGTCTTTCTTCAATTCGATGACAATGCGGAGGCCGGTGCGGTCGGATTCATCGCGCACTTCCGAAATCCCTTCAAGCTTGCGGTCAAAACGGAGATCGTCCATTTTTTTGATCATGCTCGCTTTGTTGACTTCAAACGGAACTTCCGTGATGACGATTTGTTCTTTGCCGCCTTTGAGCGGTTCAATCACAGCTTTTGAACGGACGATGATTTTCCCCTTGCCTGTTTCATAAGCTTTTTTGATGCCGTCGACACCCTGGATAATGCCGCCGGTCGGGAAATCCGGGCCTTGGATGACGGTCATGAGTTCATCGACAGTCGCCTGCGGATTATCGATGCGCATCAATACCGCATCCAGCACTTCATGCAGCGCATGCGGCGGAATATCCGTCGCGTAACCTGCAGAAATTCCAGTTGACCCGTTCACCAGCAAGTTCGGAAAATGCGCCGGCAGTACGGTCGGTTCCATGTCGGAATCATCAAAGTTCGGGATGAATTCCACTGTGCGCTTGTCGATATCACGCAGCAATTCAGATGAAATTGCTGACAGCCGTGCTTCCGTGTAACGCATCGCAGCAGGCGAATCGCCGTCCATTGAACCGTTGTTGCCGTGCATTTCAACGAGCATATGCCGGATTTTCCAATCCTGGCTCAAACGGACCATCGCCTCGTACACGGAACTGTCCCCGTGCGGGTGGTAATTACCGATTACATTTCCGACCGTTTTGGCCGATTTACGGAATGCTTTGTCGTTCGTATTGCCTTCGCGGTACATGGCATATAAAATCCGGCGCTGAACCGGCTTTAAGCCATCGCGGGCATCCGGCAGCGCGCGGTCTTGAATAATGTATTTACTATAGCGCCCGAACCGATCGCCGATGACTTCCTCTAATGCTAAATCTTGATAACGTTCGGTTGGTGTCATACAAGTTCCTCCTCAGCGTGCAACAATTCGTTCTCGAGAATATTGTCGTCATCTTCCAATCCGAAGTCCACATTCTTTTCGATCCACTTCCGTCTTGGTTCCACTTTATCGCCCATAAGCGTCGTAATGCGGCGCTCTGCACGTGCCCCGTCCTCTATCGTCACGCGGATCAATGTCCGTGTGTCGGGGTTCATCGTTGTTTCCCATAATTGGTCGGCGTTCATCTCGCCAAGTCCCTTGTACCGCTGGAGCATATACCCTTTTCCGACTTTTTTCGTCGCCGCTTCGAGGTCCGCTTCTGTCCATGCGTACTCGATCACTTCTTTTTTGCCCACACCCCGGGAAACTTTATACAGCGGCGGAAGGGCGATGAAAATTTTGCCCGCTTCAATCAGCGGTTTCATATAGCGGTAGAAGAACGTCAACAGCAGCACTTGGATATGCGCGCCGTCCGTATCCGCATCGGTCATGATGATGACTTTGTTGTAAGCGATGTCGTCAATCGAGAATTCAGGCGACACCCCTCCGCCAATGGCATGGATAATGGTCGAGATTTCTTCGTTCTTCATGATCTCTTCCAATTTCGCTTTTTCCGTGTTGACAACTTTTCCGCGCAGCGGCAAAATCGCCTGGAACGTGCGGTCGCGCCCTTGTTTTGCCGAGCCGCCGGCCGAGTCGCCCTCCACTAGGTACAATTCGTTTTTCGCTGCGTTGCGGGACTGCGCGGGCGTCAATTTACCGGATAACAGCACATCCGATTTTTTCCGTTTCTTGCCGTTTCGCGCATCTTCCCGCGCTTTTCGTGCGGCAAGGCGGGCTTGTGAAGCGCGGATTGCCTTGCGCACAAGCGAGGCGCTCAGTTCCGCATTTTCTTCCAGGAAATACATCAGCTTCTGTGATACGACGGCATCCACGATGCTCCGCGCTTCGCTTGTTCCTAGCTTGCTTTTCGTCTGCCCTTCAAATTGCAGAAGCGCTTCCGGAATGCGTACCGAAACGATGGCCGCCAATCCTTCGCGGATATCGGAGCCTTCAAGGTTTTTGTCTTTGTCTTTCAATAAATTGATTTTTCGTGCATAGTCGTTGAACACACGGGTCATGGCCGCTTTGGCGCCAGTTTCATGTGTACCCCCATCGCGTGTCCGGACGTTGTTGACGAAAGACAAGATCGTTTCGGAATAGCCGTCGTTGAACTGGAATGAAAACTCCACTTCCAGCTCCTCTTGCTTGCCTTCAATGTAAGCGACCGGATGCAGCACGTCTTTTTCTTCATTTAGATAAGTGACAAACGCTTCGATGCCGGTTTCATAGAAAAACAGGTCTTGCTGGCCCGTGCGTTTGTCAGCCAGTTCAATTTTCAGGCCTTTCAGCAGGAACGCCGATTCGCGGAGACGTTCACTGAGAGTGTCGTAATTGTATTTGGTTGCCGAGAAAATCGTATGATCAGGCAAGAAATGGATCAATGTGCCGGATTCTTTTGTCGCTCCGATTTCTTCAAGCGTAGTGACCGCTTTGCCGCCGTTTTCAAAACGCTGGCGGTATTTCCTTCCATCGCGGTGGATGGTCACTTCCAAAAAGCTTGAGAGCGCGTTCACGACCGACGCCCCTACACCGTGCAAGCCGCCGCTTGTCTTATAGCCACCTTGGCCGAATTTCCCGCCCGCGTGAAGCACTGTCAAAATGACTTCCGGCGTCGGTTTTCCGCTGCGGTGCATCCCTGTCGGCATCCCGCGCCCATAGTCGCGCACGCTGATGCTGTTGTCTTCATGGATGGTCACGCTGATTTTGTCGCCATACCCGGCCAATGCTTCATCGACGGAATTGTCGACAATCTCATAGACCAAGTGATGAAGCCCGCGGGTATCGGTCGAGCCGATATACATCCCCGGACGCTTTCTCACGGCATCTAAGCCCTCGAGTACCTGGATCGCTTCTTCGTTGTATGCCGTATTTTGAATTTTAGCCATCAATTTCCCTCCAACAAACATTTGTTCGTATTTGTTCTATAATCGTAGTCCATAATGCGCCCTTCTGTCAATAATCATAGAAAAAGAGCGCTAGGCGCCCTTGTTCTAAGAAATGCCCTATTATTTCAAGATGGCGTGTTCCACTTTGATGCAGCGGTCCATGATGACCGTATAGCCTGCATCGGCCAATTCGTTGAAAACTTCCTCGTCCACTACGTTCAATTGTGTCCAAAACACCGGACAGTCGATTTTTTTAAATTCTCCGGCGATGCCTTTTAAAAACTCACTGCGTCTGAAGACATTGACGATATCCACTGGATACGGAATTTCAGCCAGCGATGCGTAACTCTTTTCACCGAGTATGCTTTCCGCTTGCGGGTTGACCGGAATGATCCGGTAGCCGGCTTTTTGCATCGCTTCCGATACCATATGCGATGTCCGGTCCGGATTCGGGCTGAGGCCGATCACAGCGATCGTCTTTGCTTCATCTAATACCTGTTTGATTTTTTCGCGGCTTGGATTGTTCATTGCAATCACCTATCCTTTTCATTCTATCATATTTGGCGGTTTCGTGTTCGTTGAAAGAAACTGCTTCTGTTGTTTAACGATTGCCCTTCATGGTAAACTTAAAACATAAATATCAATGTTTTAAAGGAGTTCAATATGGATATACTGCTTCCCGTAATTATAGCTTACTTGCTCGGTTCGATTCCATCTGCTTTATGGATTGGGAGAATTTTTTACAAAACGGACATTCGGACGAAAGGAAGCGGAAATTTAGGCGCCACCAATACATTCCGGACGCTCGGCGCAAAAGCCGGCATCGTGGTCACAGTATTGGATATTCTGAAAGGGACGGCAGCTACCATCTTGCCTATGATGATGGATACGCCGGTCCACCCGCTAGTTCTTGGCTTGATCGCTGTTGTCGGCCACATGTTCCCGGTGTTCGCGAAGTTTAAAGGCGGCAAGGCGGTTGCCACTTCAGGCGGGATTTTGCTCGGCTACCAATGGCCGTTGTTTTTAGTGGCGGTCCTCGCACTCCTGATTGCGCTGAAAATCACCAAAATGGTGTCGCTGTCTTCCATCATCTTAGCGATTGTTGCCACTGTTTACACGACAATTTACGCCATAAACACCGGAGATTATCCGTTTATGATCGTCATCATCATATTATCAGCGTTCATCATATATCGGCACAGAGCAAATATTTCCAGAATACGAAACGGCACAGAACCAAAAGTGAAATGGTAGCCAACAGATCGGAAGGGTGTGCGACGAGTGGAAATTATTATTAGCGAAGATGCAATGAAATGGTTCAAAGAGGAAATGGAAGCGACGGCCGGCGAACAGGTTCGGTTTTTCGTCCGCTACGGCGGCTCGAGCAAATTGCAGCCGGGGTTTTCACTTGGTGTGACAAAAGACCAGCCGCATGAATCAGCAGTCGAAACTTCCCATGATGACATCACGTTTTTCGTCGAGAAAAGCGATGTCTGGTATTTCGATGGCCATAATCTGCATGTGACCGTCGATGATAAACTGAATGAATTGGCGTATGCATATGAAAAAGCGTGAGTTTCCTCACGCTTTTTTTATATTGAATTTTTTCAGTTGATCCGTTATGCCTTCAGCGGCCAAGATCTGGCTTTGCCGGTCCCCGAACAAATCGAAGTGCGGGTAGTCTCCCCGCAAATCCATCCATTCCGGCTGCAAGCCATATTGCCGCCCCCACTCTCCGAGCTTTTCCAAATCACTGCAGCCGACTTTTGTCACGGTGTTGCAGCCCGGAAACCGCTCATCGATCCAATAATGCGTCAAAAAGGCGATTTCCCCGGCTTTCACAGACTGCTTCCAGCGGTTCACTTCATCGCGTTTAACTCCGAACGCCATGGGCATCCTTCTTGATCTCTTCGTATTTTGCGTGCCATTCCGGATAGATTTTGCTGAGCGACACCGGACGGAACGAATCTTTCTTGACCACAACATGCTCCGAAGTCGCTGTCGCTGAAACAGTGCCGTCTTCGTGCAATATTTCGTAACCGTATGTGGTGCGCAAACGGCCATGGTCTTCCACCCATGTGCGGACAATCGCCTTTTGGCCATAGCGAAGCGGCGCTTTGTATTGGACGGAAATGTCGGTAACCGGAGACAGATAGCCTTGGTTTTCCATTTCCGCGTACGTAAAACCGACATCCTCGATCAGCTTGGTGCGCCCAAGCTCCAGCCAGATCACGTAATTGGCATGGTAGACGACGCCCATCTGATCTGTCTCCGCATAGCGGATTTCAACTTCTTTTTCACTGATATACATATTCCTAATTCACCTCTATGTAAGTATACAAAACATTGCCCGATTAATAAAAAAGAAAAGGCTGTGCACTGGCATCCTTTTTCATTTCGCTTCAGACGGACGCTTTCCGCGGGCACGGCCTCAGCCGCTTCCTTTGCTCCTGCGATTACTCGTCGCAAATACAAAAACATTCGCTCGCTCAGTCCGGGGTCTTCGGCTCGTGCCGCTCCGTCGTTCCACTCCATCACTGCTCCCGCAGGAAGCGATTTGCGCTGGTGCGAATCGTTTGCGACGAAGAAGCGCAGCGATGCAGGAGCATATCTTTGCCCTTCGCCGCCTTTCACTTGATTCACTGTAATGATAAATCCGATCGTATCCTTCTCCTTAATAGAATGTTCATTAAACTGATTTGAAAAAGTTGTATTACTAATATTTAAGGCTTTTAGAAGCATCTATATCAAAATAGATAATTCTATTTCGGCTACTTTTTTATGATTTACACTTTAACCATGGAGCGAAACAGCGGAGACTCCTGCGGGATAGCGAAGTGCCGAAATCCACTCGGACGTTAGTCAAGACTTGACAGAAGTCTGCGAGGGCAAGTCTTTGCGACGAAGCTAGCCAGCGATGCAGGAGCACCTGTTTTGAGTTAGTTCGGCGCCAGCCCGTGGAAAGCGCAGCTGTTTTGCGGAATGGTCACTACACTTCTTTTATAACTAACGTATAGCTCAACACAAATAAAAAAGGCTGCCCGCAGGCAGCCTTTTTTATTTATCTTACGCTTCCACTAATTTTCTGCGAAGTACCATTTGAAGGATACCACCGTGGCGGTAGTAGTCAACTTCCACTTCAGAGTCAAAACGTGCAAGTGCTTGGAATTCAGTTACTTTTCCGTCTTCAGCAGTTGCTGTCACTGTCAGGATGTCGCGTGGTTTCACGTCATCTGTCAAGTTAACGGAAATGGTTTCGCGTCCTGTTAGGCCAAGTGAATCTGCGTTTTCTCCGTTGATGAATTGCAACGGAAGAACACCCATCATCACAAGGTTTGAACGGTGAATACGCTCATAGCTTTCAGCGATAACTGTCTTGATGCCAAGAAGGAATGTACCTTTGGCAGCCCAGTCACGGGAAGAGCCCATGCCGTAATCTTTGCCGGCTAGGACAACAAGTCCTGTACCGCGCTCTTGGTAACGCATGGCTGCATCGTAAATCGCCATTGTTTCGCCAGTCGGCCAGTAAGTTGTGTAACCGCCAGTTGTTCCCGGTGCTACTTGGTTACGGATGCGGATGTTCGCGAACGTTCCGCGCATCATGACTTCATGGTTACCGCGGCGAGATCCGTAAGAGTTGAAGTTGCGCGGCTCTACGCCTTTCTCACGCAAGTATTTACCGGCTGGCGTATCTTTGCCGATTGCGCCTGCAGGTGAAATGTGGTCCGTCGTGATGGAATCTGCGAATTTTGCAACTACACGCAAGTCTTTAAGTGTTTGAATTGCTTGTGGTTCTGCTGATAGCCCTTGGAAGAACGGCGGGTTTTGGATGTAAGTCGATTCGTCATCAAACGCATAAAGTGAATCATCGTTTGTTTCAATCGCATTCCAAGTTTCGTTTTCGTCAAACACGCGCGCATATTCTTTGCGGAACAATTCAGGTGTCACAGTGCTCTTCACCACTTCGTTCACTTCTTCAGTTGTCGGCCAAATATCGCTCAAGTAAACGTTATTGCCGTCTTTGTCTTGTCCGATCGGATCGTTTTGAAGATCGATATCCACTGTTCCAGCAAGTGCATAAGCAACAACAAGCGGCGGTGAAGCCAAGTAGTTAGCTTTTACAAGTGGATGGATACGCCCTTCAAAGTTACGGTTACCGGAAAGGACTGAAGTCACCAACAAATCGCTGTCTAAAATTGCATCTTCGATTTCAGGAAGCATCGGACCTGAGTTTCCGATACATGTTGTACAGCCGTAACCTACCAAGTTGAAACGGATTTGCTCAAGATAATCGAGCAATCCAGCTTGTTGTAAGTAACCAGTAACAACTTTCGAACCTGGAGCCAATGATGTTTTCACGTAAGCCGGCGGCATCAAGCCTTTTTCAACCGCTTTTTTCGCAACAAGTCCAGCACCTAACATTACATATGGGTTAGATGTATTTGTACATGAAGTGATTGCAGCGATGCCGATTGCGCCTGTTTTCATTTCGGCAGTAGAGCCGTCTTTGAAATTGACAGTTGCAGTTTTGTTGATTTCCTCTTGGCTCAAAGCGAAACCGTGAGGGCCTTCAGGAGCAGTGACCGCTTTATTGAATTCTGTTTTCATTTGAGACAAAGGAATCAAATCCTGCGGACGCTTAGGACCTGAAAGGTTTGGTTCGATAGTTGAAAGGTCAAGTTCAACTGTATCCGTGTAAACTGGATCTTTGTCTGCATCGAAGAACATATCGTTAGCGATCAAGTAAGCTTTTACGATTTCGATGTGGTCTTCTTCACGGCCTGTTAAGCGGAGGTAATCCAACGCCTCTTCGTCAACCGGGAAGAAACCGCAAGTAGCGCCATATTCCGGTGCCATGTTGGCGATAGTCGAACGGTCAGCAAGCGGCAATGTCGTAACGCCAGCTCCGTAGAACTCGACAAATTTGCCGACTACCCCTTTTTGGCGGAGCACTTGAGTGATTTTAAGGGCCAAATCTGTTGCAGTCGCGCCGTTAGGCAATGCGTTCGTCAATTTAACGCCGACTACTTCAGGGATCGGGAAGAATGAAGGCTGTCCAAGCATACCAGCTTCCGCTTCGATACCGCCGACGCCCCAGCCAAGTACGCCAAGGCCGTTGATCATCGTCGTATGCGAGTCAGTTCCGACCAGTGTATCTGGATAAGCTTCAAATGTTCCGTCTTCGTTTTGGATTGCATGGACAACGCTTGCCAAATACTCAAGGTTGACCTGGTGGACGATTCCTGTTTCAGGTGGAACCGCACGATAGTTGTCGTATGCTTTTTGAGCCCAGTTCAAGAACTGGTAACGCTCTGCATTTCGTTCAAATTCAAGTTTTGTGTTGATTTTAAGTGCTTCATTTGTTCCATAGCTGTCTACTTGTACAGAGTGGTCAACGACCAAATCTACTGGAACATCCGGGTTGATCTTGTTTGGATCTCCACCCATTTCAGCCATTGCTGAACGAAGGGCAGCCAAATCTACAACTACTGGAACTCCTGTGAAATCCTGAAGGATAACGCGTGAAGGCTTGAACGGAACTTCCGCTTCCTCATTCGCATGCTCTCCCCATTTCGCAAGGTCTTCGACATGCTCGTCTTTGATAACATAGCCGTCGTGCTGGCGAAGTACGGATTCCAAAAGAACTTTAATGGAATAAGGAAGGCGTGATACTTTCGCGATTCCTGCTTCTTCTAACGCAGCTAAACGATAATAGTTGAACGTTTTGCCATTTAGCTGAAAAGAAGTACGGCTGTTGTGCAAACTGCTTTTTGCCATGATCATGTTCCTCCTTTAAATCTTCTGAAAAGGCTCGTTTATAGCGTCTTTTCTCCTCTTCTATCATAACGAAAACTAAAGCATAAGTAAATTACATTAAAATTATAGAATGTGATAAGTTTTTCGAATTACTCCAACCCACTCAAGAAAGCTGTTTCAACGTTTTTACAAGCTGTTTCAAATGCCGTTTTTCATGAAGTCCGACAAAAGGAAACCATTGCTCCAGCGGGACTTTTCCAAAAACCGGATGAAGCATCGATTTTTGATGCAGGATTTCTTTTGACGCGCCGTCGTATACACCGTTCAGATATGTCCGTGACGCTGCCAGAAGGTTTTTCATTTCTTCCAAGGAAATGAATTCTTCACCGGGAACAATATGCTGCGGTGCATCCACTTTAACTATGCGGCTAGTTGTCAGCCCGATCGGTTTTCTTATGGCTTTCTCGGACTTTTCGCTTGCCAGCTGCTTGGAAATGTTCCGGGCGATTGTGGTTTCCATCAATTGCAGGTGGTCTAAAATCTGCATCGGTGACCAGGCGTCTGGCGACGGTTTTTTGTTCAGCAAGCTGTCCGGCTTTCCTTCAACTGCATCGAGCACAGCTTTTCTAATTCTCGCATTTTCTTCCTTGAACACGTTAAGCCACTCTCCCCAAGCTAAAACACTTTCTTTAATGCGATACCCTATTTTCCTTGGTTCAACTCTTCTTTTTTTGCGGGATTCTTCTATATCTTTTCTGCTTGTTTATCTTTTTTGTATGGTTTTGTTATTTTTCCTTATGTATTATATTACCTTTACAATCAACGTCAAACGACAAAAACAAATTTCTGATTTGAAGAAATTTTCACTTTCCAAAAAGGGAAAGTACGTTCTACTTATGCGGAATAATGGTATAATTACATTAAAGTTTCAAGGAGAGGTGATGCTTTATGCCATACGGCTATGAAAAATATCGGTTAGATAAAGGCATCAGCCCCAATACGGTGGTCCATGAAGTTCAACTGATCCGGGCGCTTTTCGCCTATCTTCGCAAAACTTACAAAAAACAGGTGGAACCGCATGAAATCCGTCCGGCTGATATACAGAACTTTTTACTGCAGCAGCAGGAAACCGGCATCAAAGACAGTACGCTCAACCGCAAGCTCAGCTATATCCGCCAGTGGTTCGATTACATGTGGCGAATCGGGCGCGTCCCTGTCGATTTCATGCCCAAATTCCAGTTTTCAGAAAAACTGGATTTGACGCCAGCTGATATCCACTTGGACTATGAGGCATTGCTGGCAAAAAAACCGGCTGTCCTTGAAGCCGATGAGCTTTCCTTGACGGCCAAAATTCTGTTCCTTCTTTATATGCGTGGCCTGCGCCTCCGGGATATGATTGCGATTGAAGTGGATAATTTCGAAGATCAAGGCGATAAACTGACGCTGCTTGTCGAAAAGAAAGACGGCTTCACATGCCATCTCGAATTTACCGGCAAGGAAGTTCCGGTGCTTCGCGACGGCATCAACCGGGCAATTTTCCGTACTACCCCATATCTTCTATCATCTAAAGTCAAAAACGATTACACAGTATTCCAGCTCGGCTCCCTTTCCGACTATACGGAGGCATTGTCTGCGTTTGTCGGTGTGCCGATGCGTTCCGGTGATATCCGCTTTGCGTATGTGCATTATTTGTATTCGATCGAACACAAAAATCTGGAAGACATCCAGCGCACCCTTGGAGTCAGCCTTGATTCGGCTTCCCGCATCTTGAAAGAATCGCTTACCCGCCTGAAAGCCCCAAAAGAATGAACACAAAAAAACAACCTGCCCCAATGTAAGGGCAGGTTGTTTTTCACATGAACACGTTAAAGTCGATCGCGAAGTTAAAGATGATAAGTGTATGGATGATTACAAAAATCATCCCTTGCCGGTTCAGCTGCTCGACGTTTTCGTACTTCATCATTATCATCTCCTTTCTTTTTATTATACTGAATTATCAGTCAACTTTCAACATTGCTGTAATGTATTTGTCACATTTTTTACATCCATTTCCTTGTATTTGTTCTTGAACATGTAAAAAAACTTTTAGGAATATAATTTTTTAAAACTTTTTTTCACCTTAAAACCCCTTGATATAACTGAATTCCTGTTCCTTTTCGTATAAGGGTTTGGAAACAAAAGGCCTATATTTTTTCAGGTTTATGTTTCAAAAAATCGAAATGAGGATATATCTAGAGTGTAGCACTTATAAATTAACTAAAAGGAGATGGATTACATGGGCTTTATTCTTTACTTAATCGTAGGCGGTATCATCGGATGGTTGGCCGGCCTTATTCTTGGGAAAGACATTCCAGGCGGCATCATCGGTAACATCATTGCAGGAATCATCGGAGCTTGGCTCGGTGGCGAATTGCTTGGCAACTGGGGACCTTCCCTAGCAGGCATCCCTATCATTCCAGCATTGATCGGTGCTTTGATCCTTGTTTTCGTCTTGAGCCTCATTCTTGGTTCAATGCACAAAGGCAGAAGAAGAGCATAATGAAAAAAGAGGGTCCAATGGACCCTCTTTTTTATTTGCTGTTAAATTCTTTTTCATACTGATGATAGTAATGCAAAATGTCTTTGACATAGCGGTCGCTATGATTGTACTGATAAATGGCTTTTTCGAGCTCCCCATCCGCCGCTCCATTTTTGGAAAGATAGTTGGCAGCGCTATAGAGCGCATCTGTTAAATTGTAAGGGTCAGCCTTCCCATCCCCATTTCCATCAACCCCATATCCGCCATATGCTGAGATTGTTGCCGGATCGGTTTTTTCCTTTTCCGGGATATCCCCTTTGCCAAGTCCTGAACAGCTCGGGTATGTCCAGCCGACAAATGTGCAAGGCATGAATTGCATATGCCCTTCCGCCCCGACCGGCGATAACAATGGATCCATGGTCGAAAATTTCGTTTCCACCCGGTGGTGGGCTGCCAACAGCGTCCACGGCACACCATATTCTTCAGCCGCCTCTTTGTAGAGCGGGATATAGTCAGCCGGCACTTCCATATCAAACATCGCTTTTGGCGCCTCTTTAAGCGTTTCCAAAATTTCAGGAGGCTTCACCACGTAAAAAATGGCAATCAAGACAGTGGCCAGCACCAGGAATGCCGGAAGCACAAAAAGCGCCATGAACACTCGTCCCCACCTGAGTCGTTTGGTGTACTTTTTTTTCTTCATCTTTTCCACACCTAATATTCTTTTTTCACTATTCTACCATATCAACTTACACTTTACCGCCTCCCCTTGGCGGAACAGGTTATTTTTTATCCTTAAAATCGCTCACATTTTCAGGAAGGGTTTTAATGGCCACCTGTTCCCTGTACACTGAACATTAAGGAGGTGAACAATTGTGTGGAATGAGTTCAAAAAATTCGCGATCAAAGGCAACGTTATTGACTTGGCGGTCGCAGTGGTTATCGGAGCCGCTTTCGGGAAAATTGTCACTTCCCTTGTCGAAGATTTGATCATGCCGGCTGTCGGCATTTTGCTTGGCGGCTTCAGCGTCGCTCAACTTTCTTACACTTTCGGGGATGCGGAACTCCGCTATGGGGCTTTTTTGCAATCGGTCATTGATTTTTTCATCATATCATTCTCTATTTTCCTTGCAATCCGGTTGTTCTCGAAACTGCAGTTCCAGCCAGAACCCGTGGAAGAAAAGCCTTTACCGGTCTTGGACACAAAAGAACAGCTGCTTACCGAAATACGCGATTTGCTGGCAAAAGAGAATTCTCAGTGAACCAAAAGAAAAACCGGTCCATGACCGGTTTTTCTATTGTTCCGCTATCAGATTTTCCAATTCAGTGACGATATCGTCCACCGGAACGTTTTGGTAGCCGTCGTAATTTGCACGGACAACCCCTTCTTTGTCGACCAGGTAGAACGTCGTTCCATGAATCACCTGATCGCTGTTGGGATCGTCTTTGATGAATGTGTTGAAATTGTCTTTTGCAAACTGCGCTATTTCTTCCTGCCCGTAACCCGTCAGCAAGCTCCACTTTGATTCATCCGGTACAGAGAAGTTTGCCAAGTATTCCTGCATTTTTTCCGGTGTGTCCGCTTTCGGATCGACGCTGAATGCTATGATTTTATAGTCTTCGATTCCTTGTTTCACCAATTCTTCCTGGATGGACGCCATATTGAAGGTCATTGGCGGACAAACCGTTTCACAATTGGTGAAGACGAATGTCGCAAGCCATGGCGTCCCTTTCAGACTTTCCGCTGAAACGGTTTCCCCTCTATGGCTTGTATATGAAAATTTCTCAATACTGCTGCTGCCGCACGCTGATAGGATCAAGACCAGCCCCAGCACAAGTGCCGCTAATTTTCGTTCCATGCTGTCGCCTCCACTCTTCCGTAGCCTTAATGTTATCGAAACGGGCGCTTGAAGACAACATGGAAAGGGCTGTCTTTGTCACAAATCTGTGAAACCGGGCTATATTCTCAGCCCGACGAGTGCTTCGTGAATGGCAACAAGCTTCGTTTCGACCCGGTGCATCAAGTAAAACGACACAAACATCGGGAATCCCACTTCCTGGACCAATCGCATCCATTCATCCATCCTGTTCACCCCCTATCCAAAAAAGCTCTCCCAATTCAGGAGAGCCCGCTTTTTCTACAATTCGTACTCCACAACATTCCGCTCTATGATGCGCGCCCCTTTGGCTAAGGCAAATTGGGACCCTTCCACTTCAAAGATGTTTTGCGTGAGGATTGTCTGCATGCCCGCCGATAATTCTGACGCTGTGACACCTTCTCTCGGTTCTTCTACAGACAGCGTGACCGCTTTTCCTGCAGCTGTTTCAAAAATCAATTCCAACGTTTTTGCCATTCCTTATTCCCCCTTTGTCAGCCCTTACGCATAGATCGTTTCGTCTTGCTGTTTCTCCAAGAACATTAACGGCTTTGTGCCAAAGCTCCCCAATACACGGGCCACTTCAAAAATGGCGTCCGCTCCAGCTGCTTCCGTAACGTTTTGGTACACTTTCACTTTCTTTTTCGGTTTGCCGCTCTCATCCAGGCCGTTATCAAACGTCAGGCGGATGTTTGCGCTTTTGAAATCGCTGTTTGCCATGCTGATCACCTCCTTTCATTCGCTATATAGACACAAATGAAAAAAAGGGATACCTTTTTAATGAATTTATTTGGAATTGCTTTTATAATAGAAGCAAGGCAAAAATGAGGTGAAACAACGTGCAACTAGATGGCTGGTTTTTATGGTTTATCCTGTTTTGGGTAGTGTTGCTTGTCGGGTCGTTTGCGATTGGCGGGTATTTTATGTTCCGGAAGTTCTTGAAATCGATGCCGAAAAAAGATGGGCTTTCTGATTTGAACTGGGAAGAATACTACGTAGATAAAACCATTCACTTATGGGGCGATGAACAAAAGGCATTATTGAACGAATTGGTGCAGCCGGTTCCGGATTTGTTCCGCCCGGTGGCCAAACAAAAAATCGCCGGCAAAATCGGCCAGATCGTCCTTAAAGAAAAAGCGAAAAAACTGCAGCATGAACACATCATCCGCGGCTATATCCAGGCAACACCGAAACGTGACCACAAGTTCCTTCGCAAAAAATTAAACGAGCTTCAAATTGATGTCACGCCATACGAACATTATTTTGAAAAGTAAAAGCGCCGTCCCTCAACTCGGGACAGCGCTTTTTGTTTTATCAGCCAGTTTTTTATATTGAAGATACATCGCAAGACGCCAAGGCACAATCATTCCGAACGCCAATATCCAGAACATGCCACCGAGTTCCCCGACATCGACTGTTGCGCTCAGCACAATTTTGCCGATGAGGCGGACGATCAATAATCCGATCAGAATGAAAATGAACGCTTTGGATTGCTTCAGGTAGATATCGCCATCCCTGATTTCGAATTTTGAAGTCCAAATCAATACCGCAGAAAAAATCATGCCCACGACAAGCGCTTCAAAAATCTGCATCGGGTGCACCCGGAAAAACGGAAAAATGAACATCAAGGCACCTGTCGACATAAACAGCGGGGGTAAGACGATTTTTTTTACAGAAGCCGGTTTTTTGGCCGATTTTGTCCGCATGATCATGACGAATATCCCCATGGCCAGGGCTCCGGCAGATGTCACAACCAGCAATAGTTCCGGTGGAATCATCTCATACATATAAGCCTTCCTCCAATTCGTCCAACTTTTGCCGCAATTCCCCGATAGGGACAAACCGCGCAAATCGGTGGATTTCTTTTCCTTCGTGGAACAAGAGAACTACCGGGGCGGTAAACAGCAGCAAGCTGTCGGCAAGTTCCGGCAAACGGGCAGCATTTGCTGTGCAGAACGGCAAGCTGTACGCATGTTCAAAACCCTCCACTTGCGGGCTCAGCCCATCGCATACAGAGCAGTTATCGGTTTTCACAAAGAGAAGAAAAGACTCCCGGCGGCCGATCTTTTCTTGATATTCTTGCATCAATTCAATGCTATTCATAGCTACCACCTGCTTTTTGTCTATTAAAACCCTTGGAAATCACCGAATAACGGGCTCAGAACACGGATCAAGTACGTCATGCCGTTGAAAAACAGCAAAACGCCGACAGCGATCATGACATAGCCGCCTGCATTCATGATCGCTTTGTTATGCTTGCGGAGCCAGCCCATCCGGGTAACGAAAAACGATAAGACGAAAAATGGAATTGCAAACCCAAGAACGTATGCGAGCATATACCAAACGCCGGATCCCGGGTTAGCCGCAGCAAGCGTGTAAATTGCTGCTGTAATCGGCCCCGTACAAGGCGTCCAGCCAGCAGCGAATGCCACACCGATGACAAACGTTCCAAAAAATCCCGTTGGCCGGTTTTTGAACGAAAACTTCCGGTCTTGCATCAAGAACTTCGGTGTAAAGACGCCAACGATCATCAGCCCGAAAAAGACGATGAAAATAGCGCCGACTTGGCGGATCAAATCATCATAACGAAGGAACCATTCATAAAAGAAAGAAGTACTGAATCCGAGTGCGATAAAGATGGATGAAAAGCCGAGCAAGAAAAAGAGCGTGTGGAACATGCCTCTTTTTTGCATGACCCCTCT
Source organism: Planomicrobium sp. CPCC 101110 (assembly GCF_007859395.1). GTDB lineage: Bacteria > Bacillota > Bacilli > Bacillales_A > Planococcaceae > Planococcus. The sequence continues at coordinate 412,237 of NZ_VOHD01000006.1, forward strand.
TTCGTTTTTGATCTCATCGATTGTCATTCCGGTGATATAAGATAAAAATGCCGGGTACAGCGGCAACGTACAAGGCGAGACAAAGCTCAAAAACCCTGCGCCAAACGCTAAAAACAAATTGATATCTGTTGCCACAATTGTCACTCCTTCTACATGCTCCCCCTATCTTACCAAAAACAGCGCCCGAACACTGCCCTTTAGATTGTGAATTCTTTATGACACCTGGCTTTGCTCCGCTTCTTTCTTGCTGCTGATTTTGTTTTTATTTAATTTCCTTATGTAAATAAATACATTTATTTCTTTTGACCTTCTTGCCGCCCTTCTCCCTTCTCCTGCACGTTCAATCACTTTACCAATAAAAAAGGAAGGCCGCAGCCATCCTCTTTTACTCCACTATTCCGTTTTGCAGCAAATACATCTTATGGTACAGCCCGCGTTTCAAGAGCAGCTGCTGATGCGTTCCACGCTCGACAATTTCGCCGTGGTGCAGCACCAAAATCAATTCTGCATCCTGTATCGTGCTTAGCCGGTGGGCAATCGCGATTGTTGTGCGGCCCCGCCGCATTTTTTCCAGGCTCGTCTGGATCGCCACTTCCGTTTCCGTATCGATGTTTGCAGTCGCTTCATCCAGCACCAGGATTTTCGGATCGGTCGCCATCGTACGCGCGAACGCAACAAGCTGGCGCTGGCCGCTTGAAAATGTCGATCCGCGTTCGGTGACCGCTTGCCCGTAAGCGGCCGGCAGCGCTTCGATAAACCGGTCCGCCTGTACGAATTCAGCTGCCGAACGGACATCCCGGTCAGTCATGGAACGGTTGTGCAGGCGGATATTGCTGTCGATCGTGCCGTAAAACAAGAACGGATCCTGCAGCACAAGCCCCATTTTTGAACGCAGTTCCCTTGCGCTATAGCTCTTCACTGACTTGCCGTCGATCAAGATATCGCCGTTTGTGAATTCATAGAAACGCATAAGCAAATTGATGATGGAACTTTTTCCGCTTCCCGTATGCCCGACAAGCGCCACCGTCTGGCCTGGTTCCGCCGTGAACGATATGTTTTTCAAAACGTCGTTTCTGCCATCATAAGAAAACGTCACATTGCGGAATTCGATTTTTCCAGACCCGATCGTCCCAAGCCCATTTTCCTGGCGCGGCGCCAGATCTTCTTCATCAAGCAGCGCGAAAACGCGGGAAGCTGCGACAATCGCTTGCTGGAAAATCGACAGCCGCTGCATCACTTGGCCGATCGGTTCGAAAAAGCGGTCCACATAAGTGACAAACGCATAAATCACGCCGACTTCCACAGTGCTCGAAAACGATGTGATGCCAAAATAGCTGAGCAGCAGGATGAGGGCAAATGCATAGACGATATCGATTGCCGGACGCAGCAGCAAGCCGTCGAGTTTGATGTTGCGCCGCCCGGCAAGCCAATGCTTGTCGTTGATTTCATTGAATTCGTCCTGCAGCCGCTGTTCCTGGCCAAATGCCTGGATCATTCCCATTCCTTGGATCGACTCCGATAACTTGGCGTTGAGCTGGCCGAGCCGCTCGCGCAGGTCCTGGTAAAAGACCGAACTGTATTTGCGGTACAAATACATGATGCCGAACAGGAGCGGCAGGAGCACCAGTGTCATAAGCGCCAATTGGACGTTCAAAAAGAACATCGCGATATAGACGCCGACGATCAAAAATGCGCTTTGGATAAATCCGATCAACACGCTGACAAACATTTCCTTGATGGCTTCGGTATCATTGGTGACTCGCGACACGATGCTGCCGGCAGGTGTTTTGTCGAAATAGCGCATGCCCAGGTTCTGGACTTTCGTGAACACATCGATGCGCATCTGCTGGATGATTTTCAGTGCGGCTTCCTGGAACTTCAACAGCTGGAAATAGCTTATGATGACATTGCTCACTTGGATAAACAAATAACCGAGCGCCAGGCCGGCTACCGGACCTGTCGGGAAAGTTCCGGGCGTCAAATAATCATCGATGAACGTTTTGATGAGCATCGGGCCGAGGACGTCCCCGAGGACCGTCAGCGCAAGCAGTCCGAGCGCCAAAAACACCATTTTCTTATGCGGCACCAAATAGCGCATCAGCCGCTTGAAAACAAGCCACTGGGCTTTTCCGGTCAATACTTTTTGTTCTTCCATCACGCTTCGCCTCCTTGCTCGACGAGCGCTTCGAGCTGCTGCAGTTGGTACATCTCGTAATAACGCCCTTTCCGCTCCAATAACGCTTCATGTGTACCGATTTCGGCGATAGAGCCCTCGTGCATGACCAGAATCTGGTGGGCATGCTGGATGGCGCTCAGTCGGTGCGACGTGATGATTGTCGTTTCGCCGGTCCGGGTTTGTTTCAAACTGGCCAATATGGCTTCTTCTGTTTTTGCATCGACCGCCGATAAGGAATCATCCAAAATCAGCAGTTCCGGCTGCATCATGAGCGCCCGCGCGATGGAAATCCGCTGTTTTTGGCCGCCTGATAAGGATACGCCGCGCTCACCGACCACCGTGTTATAGCCATCGGCAAAATTCAAGATGTCTTCATGGATATGGGCGAGCTTCGCCGCTTGCACCACTTCTTCCATTGCAGCGTCCGGCTTTGCGAATGCGATATTGCCGGCTATGGTTGTCGAAAACAAGAAATGGTCCTGCGGCACATAGCCGATCGCTTCGCGCAGCCTCTGCTTCTTGTAATCCTGGATCGGCACGCTGCCGAAGGTGATTTCCCCATCATAACCTTCAAATTCCCGCAGCAGCAGCCGCAGGATGGCTGATTTGCCGGATCCGGTTTTTCCGGCGATGCCCAGCGTTTCGCCGCGCTTCAGCATGAAATGGACATCGCGGAGCGCTGCCCGCTCGTCTTCCGGAAACCCGAATTTCTCGATGGAAACGACGATATTGCCTTCCGGGCGCTCGTCAAGGGCTTTTTCCCGGTCATCGATATCCACCGGCTCTGCAAGCAGGGAGCGGATCCGGTCATAGGACGCCCGCCCGCGTTCGACGATATTGAAGAGCCAGCCAAAAGCGAGCATCGGCCAAACGAGCAAGCCAAGGTACGCGGTGAACGCCACCAAATCACCGATGGTCATGTCGCCTCTTGTGACAAAGTACGAACCGAAGCCGATCGTCAGGAAGTAACAGATTCCGATGATGGCAGAAATCGTCGGATCAAACAGTGAATCAACGCGGGCAACACGGATATTTTCTTCGACGACTTTGCCGGACAGGCGCTGGAAATCTTCAATATCCTCCTGTTCCTGGCCGAACGTCTTGATAACTTTCATCCCGGAGATGCTTTCCTGGGTTTTATCATTCAAGCCCGAAAAGGATTCCTGGGCTTTATGGAATCGCTCATGAAGAAGCTTCCCATAGTAATTGGTCAGAAACGCCATCAGCGGCATCGGCAGCAGGACGATCAGCGTCAGTTTCCAGTTGATGGTCAGTGCCATGGCGGCAATGACAAAACCGCCTGTCGCAAACGAATCCACCAGCGTCAAAACGCCGGGGCCCGCTGTTTGCTGCACCGCCTGCAAGTCGTTCGTGGCGTGCGCCATCAAGTCGCCCACCCGGCGTTTCTGGTAAAATGCCGGGGACATCCGCGTCAGATGGTCGAACAATTGCTTGCGCAGATTGCGGGCCAGCAGGACCGATGAGCCGAAAATCATCTGGCGCCAAGCATAGCGGAGGACGTACATCGCGGCAGCGGCGGCACCCAACAGCCCGAGCCACTTCATCAAAAAACCCGGGGTCAACGAGCCGCGGCTGATTTCATCGACGACAAAACCGATGATCCGAGGCGGCAGCACGCCTAGAAAAGCCACGGCCAGCAACATCAGCACGCCGATCCCGTACTGCTTTTTCCGCTCTTTAAAAAACCAACCCAATTCCAAAAATACGCGCATAGCTCCGTTCCCCTTGCTGTAGTGTATGTATTTCTTTCTGTTTTATTTTACCAAACATCATTCTATGTAAAAAGAAAATAATTCGAGTTTTGAAATAAATCAGTCTTCTGGCGGAAGGCGGACCTTCCCTGATTTATGGCCGCCGATCAGATTGGCGCGTTCGCGGGCAGTCCCCGCCTCCGTATAGGAGACCGCACGGAGCACGGCGGTCGATCCATATTTGTCGCGCAGCGCGTCCATAGCCGCGCCAAGCTTCCGGATTTGCCATTTTCGCTGCTCGAACAAACTGAGCTGCATGCTCGTTTCGTCTTCGAGTTTCGACAAAGAAATGGCCAGCTTTCTCGCTGCCCGGCCGTCGTAAAATTCCGCAAGCAGCTCTTTGCAGACCATGTAGACTTTCATGGTATCGTTTGTTGCTTCGTCAATCGTCCGCGACCGCTGGAATCCGCCGCCAAATGCATGCATGCTGTAGCCGACCGACAGCGAGACGGTCCGCCCCGCTTTTCCGGCATTGCGTGCGCGCCGTGCCACATCTTCGGCCATCTCGAGCAGGACCGTCAGAATTTCCTCTGCACCCGTGTAATCGCGGTAGAGCATCTGCCCTTTGCCGAAGCTTTCCTGCCCTTCCACCAAGGTGGAGCCGAGTTCCGAAAGGTCGATGCCCCAGGCATGGTGGTACAGCTGGTTGCCAAGAATACCGAACGTCTCCTCCAGCCGGGCCAAATCGCTTCTCGCCAAATCGCCGACCGAAAAGATCCCCATGCTGTTCAAGGTTTTCTCCAAGCGCGAACCGATGCCCCACATCTTGCTGAGCGGCGCCACCGGCCATAGTTTTTTCGGAACATCGCTGTACGTCCATTCGGCAAATCCCGTCTTTTTGGCGTCAAGGTCAAGCGCCAGCTTAGCCAGCAGCATGTTCGGTCCCAAGCCGATTGCGGAAGGCAAGGAGAACTGCCGGACGATGTCATCCTGAAGATGGGAAATGATTGCTCTTGGCGCTCCCCAAATTTTCTCAGTTCCACTCAGGTCGACAAAACTTTCGTCGATGCTGTATACATGGATCGCTTCTGCCGGCACATACTCCCGCAGCAGGCGGGTAATTTCTATGGACACCCGCATGAAAAAGTCCATCTTCGGCTCGATTTTCAAGATGCGGGGGTCATCCGGAATTTCAAAAAGGCGAGTGCCTGTGCGGACGCCGAATTCTTTCTTCAGCACCGGGGATGCCGCGAGAACCACACTGCCTTTTTGTTCCTGGTTGCCGATGACTGCGATGCAAGCTTCCAGCGGATCAAGCCCCAAGTCAACCGCTGCGCAGCTTGCATAAAAGCTGCGCATGTCCAAACAGATAATGGGCCGTTCTTCCAATCCTTCATACATAATGCTTCCTCCTCACCCATTGATCCGTCTTACATAAGGATATACGAACACCTGTTCTTAATCAATAACCGCTTTTGCAGCCCATCAAACATTGGCGGGTTTTCAACAAAGCCGCAGATTCCTACGATAAAAAGCCGGTCTTCCGTTGAAGACAGCAAAAAGCCGGATGCTTTTACACATCCGGCCTTCCAAGTATTTGAATTGCCGTTCCTCCCGCTTTTTGTGGAATGGGCGGCTAACGCCGGGCCAGACGCGCAGCTGACCGAAATCCGGAAACCAAAACCCGCCGCATGGCCCGGACGGGGCGCACATGGCTTCCGCTCTGCCACTGAGCCCATTCAAGAGCCAACAGGCAGAGAACCAGCCAAATGGTCCCTGCTGCATAGCCCGCAATAACGTCGCTGGGAAAATGGGCGCCCAAATAAATCCGGCTGGTCCCGATAAGCACAACCAGGGCGCCCAATACAACAAGGGAAAGCACTTTCAGCCCTTTTTTCAGCCTGCTTCGCATAAGGAAATAAGCGATAAAGCCGTAAAAGATAAGCGATCCCATGGAATGGCCGCTCGGAAAGCTGAAACCGATGGCATCAATTTCTTCATTGATAGAAGGGCGCCCTCGTTCGTACAGATTTTTGAGCAATACAGAGAGAAGGGCTCCGCCTCCTACTGCAAGTATGAAAAACAAGATTCCCCATTTGTCTTTGGCCTTGAACCAGAGCAGCAATAAGACAATCACTGACAAAATCGTCAAAAACCACACAGACCCCAATTCGGTAATGAACAGGTAACCCGCATCAAATGCCGGACTCTCCACCAATCCAAAAAAGCTGATGATCGCCCCGTCAAAACTTTTCAATTCGTTTTCCAGCAGTTCTTCCGCAAGTTCGGCAAAGAGCCAGATGAAAAAGCTGGCTGTTGCCAAGCCGATTATCAGCAATAACGCAGGAAAGCCGGCTTTCCTGGTTTCTTCTTCCATAGCACTTCACTCCTCTCGAGACGCCAAGGCCATTCAGCGGCTTTGGAGTTGTTCTGCATTTTCCATGTACGGGTTGCGGCATTAGAAAAGAAAAATTTTCATAGCCCCCGCCACCGCATTTCCCTCTCTTTACCCTTTTTGAAACTCTTTATCCATAAAAGCCGGTTTTCCCAAGAAAGGAAAACCGGCTAAAAAAAACATATTGGAATTGGACTGTCCCCGCCTGTCGAGCCTGCCTGCAATAAGGGGTTTTGCGAAAAAAATAAAAAGACCGGCTTTCCTAAGGGGAGGAAAGCCGGTTTCGAAATGGACTTATTGCCCGATGAGTTGCTTGGCGAGTCCGAGCTGTTTACGTACTTGGTCGAATCCTGTACCGCCGAGCGAATTGCGGCGTTTTACGGCCGTTGCCGGCTGCAAGGTTTCGTAGATGTCTTCTTCAATGAGCGGGCTCGCTTCCTGAAGGTCTGCAAGCGGCAGATCTTTCAGGAAATAACCTCGCTGGATGCATGTGAAAACAAGTTTTCCAGTAACGTCATGCGCTTCACGGAACGGCATGCCTTTGGCAGCCAAATAATCAGCAAGTTCTGTCGCATTGGAAAAATCCGAGTGGACCGCTTTTTCCATCGAATCGGTGCGGACAGTCATCGTCCGTACCATGCCCTCAAAAATAGGCAGGGAACCGGCGAGCGTTTCGACGGTATCGAACATGCCTTCCTTGTCTTCCTGCATGTCTTTGTTATAGGCGAGCGGCAAACCTTTCAGCGTTGTCAGCAAACCGAAAAGATTTCCGTAGACACGGCCGGTCTTGCCGCGGATCAATTCAGCCATATCCGGATTTTTCTTTTGCGGCATGATGCTGGATCCTGTCGAGAATGCGTCATCAAGTTCGATAAAGCGGAACTCTTCGCTTGACCAAAGGATAATTTCTTCGGCAAAACGCGACATGTGCATCATCAGCATCGAAGCGTTGCTCAAAAATTCAACGATGAAGTCGCGGTCGCTGACGGCATCCAGACTGTTTTCGTAAACGCCGGAAAAGCCGAGAAAACTTGCGGCCAGTTCGCGGTCAATCGGAAACGTCGTGCCGGACATGGCGCCAGCGCCGAGCGGAGACAAATCGATTCGCTTGAGCGATTCCGTCAGGCGTGCTTTATCGCGTTCCAGCATCCAGAAGTACGTCAGCAAATGATGGCCGAATGAAATCGGCTGTGCACGCTGCAAGTGCGTATAGCCTGGAACAATCGTATCCACATGCGCTTCGGCTTGCGTGACGATTGCCCCTTGGAATGCAGCTACCGCTTCAATGATTTCCTGGACGCGATTTTTCAAATACAAATGCATATCCGTAGCCACTTGGTCATTGCGGCTTCTGGCAGTATGCAGCTTGCCGCCGACTGGGCCGATTTCGTCGATCAGCAGCTTCTCAAGGTTCAAGTGGATGTCTTCGTTTGCAACGCTGAATTCCAGCTCCCCGGCCTTCGCTTTTTCTTTCAGCGTTGTCAGGCCCGACAGGATAAGGGCAGCATCTTGCTCGCTCAGGATTTGGCAGGCTGCAAGCATTTTCACATGCGCTGTGCTGCCTTCCAAATCCTCCATCACTAATTGCTGGTCGAATGATATCGATGCCCCGAATTCATCCACCCATTGTTCGGCCGACTTCTGGAAGCGGCCGCCCCACAATTTGTTCATGATTTCACCTGTTCTTTAACAACAGGCTGTTCTTTTTTGTTGACCATGGAGTTGACCACTGTCGGAAGGCCCCAAAGTTCGATAAAACCGACAGCAGAAGCATGGTTGAATGTATCTTCAGTAGAGTAAGTGGCCAGCTGCTCGCTGTAAAGAGAGTTCGGCGATTTACGCCCTTCAATAATGGCATGCCCTTTGAACAGTTTCACACGGACCGTTCCGTTGACGTACACTTGCGTTTCCTTCAAAAACGCTTGGAGTGCGATACGCAGCGGCGAGAACCATAATCCTTCATAAATCAGTTCCGTCAATTTCTTCTCGATGACCGGTTTGAAATGCGCCATTTCCTTCACCAATGTGATATCTTCCAGTTCCTTATGTGCGGCGATCAGCGTCATTGCCGCCGGCGCTTCATAGATTTCACGTGATTTGATCCCGACGAGACGGTTTTCAACATGGTCGATTCTTCCGACGCCGTGTTTTCCGGCAATTTCGTTCAATTCAAGGATCAATTTTGCAAAGGAATACGATACACCGTTCAATTGGGTCGGTACGCCGTTTACAAATTCAATCTCAACGATATCCGGTTTGTCCGGTGTGTTTTCAAGTGCATTTGTTACGTCGTATGCTTCTTCCGGCGGCGCTGCCCACGGGTCTTCCAGTACGCCGCATTCGTTTGCGCGGCCCCATAGGTTTTGGTCGATCGAGAACGGGCTGTCCAGATTGACTGGAATCGGCACATTGTGTTCTTTGGCATAAGCGATTTCCTCATCACGCGACCATGCCCACGCACGGACCGGCGCAACCACTTCTAAATTCGGGTTAAGGGATTTGATCGACACTTCAAAACGCACTTGGTCGTTGCCTTTTCCTGTGCAGCCATGCGCTACAGCCGTAGCTCCTGTTTCTTCAGCGATTTCCACCAATTTTTTTGAAATGAGCGGGCGCGACAATGCCGACACAAGCGGGTACTTGCCTTCATATAATGTATGTGCCTGAAGTGAAACCAGCGCGTATTCATTGGCGAATTCTTCTCTAGCGTCAACCATATAACTTTCAACCGCTCCCACTTGGAGCGCTTTTTGTTTGATAAAGTTCAAATCTTTTCCTTCTCCAATATCCAGGCAGACTGCCACCACGTCATAGCCCTGTCCTTTCAGCCATGGAATGGCCACCGATGTATCTAGTCCGCCTGAATATGCAAGTACGATTTTTTTGTTCATTTATGAAAACCTCCAGTGTATTTTTATGCATTAATTAATATGAATATACACATATTAGCACGCCATTTTCATAAACGCAAGCATATTCAATCAAAAAAATGCATAAAAAAAGCAGCCTTCGCTGCTTTCACTTTCCGCCGATCGTATATTCATGAGTATCGAGGTCAATTCGCACTTCCGAAACGTCTCCGGTTTCCATATTGCTGAACAAAAAGCCGATTTCATTATCGCGTACGATAGGCTGCCCCATCATCAGCAAACTCGACAACTGCTCTTTATTGATGAACGCCTGGAGTGCTTCCGAGCGCTTTGCCGATTCCTCATCGGCCAGAATCGTCACAGTGCCCGCTTCGCCTTCCATTGGGAACTTTTCAGCAAGCGGCCCCGTGTAATCGACGCTCACTTTCATCCCGGTGCGGATATCGCTGATTTTGCTGTCCGAGATTTCGGTTCCGTTATCCGACCGGACCTCTACTTTGTCATTGATGTTGAAATAAATATTGTTTACAAGAATCTGCGATTCAGTCACTTGTGTGATGAACCCTTCCTCTGACATTTCTTTCTGTTCCACTGCAGCTTCTTCTTGTTTTGGCTCTTCTGTTTCAGTTTGTGCTGCTTGGTCGTCCGAGCATGCCGCCAACAACATGAAACTTGCCATCACTACCGTCCATTTCTTCAACTGACCCATTCCTTTTCGCATTATTCTCAAGGGGCTCCATGCAGGTTGCATAGTTCCAGACGCGTTAATTGTACCTGGAGAAAGAAATTGTTGCAATAAAAACAATAGCCCAAAAACTTACGCTTCCCTATAATAGAAGATTCCATTCTCGGACATTCTTTCCGTAATGAGCCCATCCTCCAAAAGATAATCGATTTGGCCGATCGTTTCCGATAAAGTCAAGCCGAGCTCTTTTTCATATGCATATGGAAACAACTTCTGCGTCAGCTGATAGACCGTCTTTTCTTCGCCTTTCAGCATGCCGAGCACTTTCAATGCGCGCTGATGCTGCTTTTCGAGACGCGCAGTGATCAGTTCCACAACTTCGCGCACTTCCTCCCCATGCCCGCTGTAAATGACATCGATCGGCATCTTCAGCAGCCGCCCAAGTGACGCGTTGTATTGAAGCAGGGATTTGGGGCGGCCTTCCGCCGGATCGAGCGGCGGTTCAATCAACGGATTGGAAGATACTTTCGCAATCACATGGTCGCCCCCGATCATTTCGCGTGTTTCGGCATTCCAGAACGACAAATGGCTTTGCGCATGCCCGAGCGTCTCCATGACTTGCCATTCCGGATGCCCCGGAAGCACATCGCCTTCATTGATCGTCCCATCGAGCGGGCGGCTGCCCATAAGATTAAGCGGCCGCTTCATTTTTTTCACCCAAAACAATAGCTCTTCCGGAACGCCTTCTTCTTTCAGCCTTTCCAGATAAAACGCATCGTGGTAATCGAAAAACGCCTGATCGCGCCGCATCCAAAGATCGTTATAAGGATGCCCGTATAGTTGGGCACGGTCAAAACCATCGACCCAGCCGGCATGATCGGGATGGTGATGGGTCAAAACCACTTGTTCTACATCTTGTGGTTCCACATTCACCTGTTTTAGGCCAGCTTTCAGCGCTTCCCAAGCTTCAGGCGTTTTCGGCCCTGCATCGATCAGCGTCAGCATATCGCCTTTTAGCAAATAGGCATTGACATCGCCGACAGCAAATGGTGTCGGAATAACTATTTTATGTAGACTCATTTCTCCATCTCCTCCAAAAAATGAATGACTATTCACCCATCATACCGCGTATTCCGGACCGCGTCACGCGAAAAGAAGGTTTGACAACAAAGCGCTGCCTCTTCTATAATTCAGATACATATGAAAGCGTAGAAAAGGCCAGTACAGATGGTGAAGGTGCAAAGAGAGTGTTGCCGAAGCTGAAACGCACACCCCCGCTCCCGTCTCGAACCTGCTTTTTAGCTGCCGTGCAAACACGGCCGTCGTTCCGCGTTAAGGAAGTCGAGTAGTGCCGTTCATCGGCAAACTTAGGTGGTACCGCGGAAACCAAGCGTTTTCGTCCTTGCAAAAGCAGGGACGGATGCGCTTTTTTTATTGGAATGCCGAAGCGGCCGTACAGGTCCGGCAGGCATAAGACGGAACAGTGAAGCGGCGCTTTTGCCGCACAGCTGGAACGGCTTATGACCCCGAGGACCTGGCCGCTGCAGGTGGACTATCAAAATGCGGAAGCGGCTCCCTGTTTCTGTCTGACAGAGCTATTTAATTTATGCTAAGGATGTGTTGAATATGAAAATCGTATGTGTCGGGGCCGGTTCCATGGCCGAATCCATGATTCATGGATGGATCAACAAACGCATTTTGCTGCCGGAAGACATTTCCGTCATGAACAAATCAGACATTGCGCGGCTCGAGTTTCTGCGGGACGAATACGGTGTCAATATCGTAGAGGGTGAAAAAACAGAGCTGCGGGAAGCGGACTTTGTGCTGCTTGCGATGAAGCCGAAAGATGTCAGTGCAGCTGTCAGCGCTATCAAAGAAAAACTGGCGGCCGATACCGTCGTTTTATCGGTCGTGGCAGGCGTATCCATAAAGACGATCCAAAAACATGCCGGAATTTTGCCTGTGGCACGCGCCATGCCGAACACATCCGCCAGAATCGGCAAATCCGCGACAGGCGTCGCCTGGAGCCAGCAAGTGACGGTCGACAAGCAGCATCAATTGCGCACGCTGCTGTCATCGATCGGCGGCGTCACTGTCGTTAAAGAAGAACAGATGCACGCTGTCACTGCGGTTGCGGGAAGCGGCCCTGCTTATGTCTACTATATGGCAGAAGCGATGACTGAAGCCGCTGTCGCCCAAGGGCTGTCGCTCGCCGATGCCACAAAACTCGTGCGCCAGACTTTCGACGGCGCTGCAGATATGCTGCAGCAAGCTGATTTTGTCGAACTGAGGCAAAAAGTGACAAGTCCGAACGGCACGACAGCGGCTGGAATCGCCGCTCTGGACAACCTTCAGTTCAAGAAAACGGTCAGTGCCTGCGTGGAAGCAGCCGCCAGCCGTTCTCAAGAGCTCGGACGGGAATTCGACTGATTTCTTCTGGTATACTAGAAATTGAGAATTCAAGGAGGGAAACCAATGGCAAAATTGTTTGAACCCATGACCATCAAAGATATAACATTCAAAAACCGCATCGTCATGGCACCGATGTGCATGTACCAAAGCGACAAAGAAGACGGTCAAGTGACCGACTGGCACCGGGTGCATTACCCGACCCGCGCTGTCGGCCAGATCGGCCTGATCATCGTTGAAGCTACGGCCGTCCAATCCCAGGGGCGCATTTCTTCCCGGGACCTCGGGATTTGGGAGGACAGCCATATTGAAGGCTTGACTGAAATCGTCCGCCTGATGAAAGCCCACGGATCCAAAACCGGCATCCAATTAGCCCATGCTGGCCGTAAAGCGGATATAGAAGGAACAATCTATGCGCCGAGCGCTATCGCGTTCAACGAGCGCTATCAAACGCCCGCCGCCATGACAGTTGAAGATATCCAGGAAACGGTGCAGGCGTTCAAAGACGGGGCTGTCCGTTCAAAAGAGGCCGGCTTTGACGTAATTGAGTTGCATGCTGCCCACGGCTATTTGATCAATCAGTTCCTTTCGCCTTTGACCAACAAACGGGAAGACCAATACGGCGGTTCATCCGAAAACCGCTACCGCATATTGCGCGAAACCATCGATGCCGTGAAGGCAGTATGGGACGGGCCCCTGTTTGTCCGTGTTTCCGCACATGATTATACGGAGGGCGGCATGACACCGGATCAATATGTGGAGATGGCACAATGGATGAAAGAGCAAGGCGTCGATTTGATCGATGTCAGCTCCGGTGCAGTCGTGCCGGCGCGGATCCACGCCTTCCCTGGCTACCAAGTGCCGTTTGCCGAGACGCTGAAAAAAGAGACGCCGATTGCGACTGGCGCAGTAGGGCTGATCACCAATCCTCAGCATGCTGAGGAAATTCTGCAAAACGGCCGTGCAGACATGATTTTCCTGGCTCGTGAACTGCTTCGCGACCCCTACTGGGCATACCGGGCAGCCAAAGAGCTGGGAGCCGAATCAGGCGTTCCTGTGCCGTATGAACGCGGCTGGGTATAAAGCAGTTGCAAAATGAACGAGATTTAGTATACTAAAAGTAACGCAAAAATGCCGGATGCGCGAACATCCGGCGAGCTGTATCCCGCTTCGAGAGCGGTTGGCTTAGAAAATAGGGTTCAGAAATAACCGTCTTTCCTTGCCTGGGGGACGGTTATTTTTTTTTGTCCGCAAGCATTATCATCGAAACGATCAAAGCCAGGCCGCTAAAGGTCAGGCCAATGCTCATGAACACAAGCTCGAATGTTTCCGATATAGACATACTACCACCCCCTTTCCGGGGTATGGCCGAACCGCCCTCCTACAGCTGTAACTTTATTTTATCACAAACAGAACATATGTTCTATTATTTCCATTGTTTTTTTTCTTTTCACCAGAAAAACCCATCCTGCTGGATGGTTTCCCTATATTTTCCTCATTTTCTTGGTGTGCTGGTTCCAGGCAAATTCGGAAAAGTCATGGGCAATTGCAATATCGGGATGAACTCCACGCACTTGTTGAAGCAGCCTTTTTTCGTCCTCCGGCAAGAAACGGGCGGAAATATGGTTGGCGACCAACAGTTTGGCGCTTGCTAAACGGGCGGTTTCAGCCGCTTCCAAAATGGTGGAATGGCCGTATTCACCCGCAAGTTTTTTTGTTTCCGCGTCGAACGTCGCTTCATGGACCATTACATCGGCGTCCCGGCTCAAGTCGGCAGCCGCTTGGCAAAATCGGGTATCCCCGAGAATGGAGACAATAAATCCGCGGCTTCCAGGCTCTGTCACTTCTTCGCTTTTCACAGTGGTGCCGTCTTCAAGAACCACGTCTTCCCCGTTTTTCAATCTCGCAAGCAGCGGGCCCTTCGGTACGCCGAGTGCTGTCGCTTTGTCTATCTGAAGCTTTGGGGGCAGCGGCTTTTGTGTGATCCTGAAGCCATATGACGGAATGACGTGGTCCAGAAGCGCAGTCTCGACCAGCATCTCCCCATCTTCGAAAATCACGCCTTCCATTTGCTCATGGAAACGGATCGGATAAGATAAATGGGTCCGGCTAATGCGCAGCATGGTTTCCACAAACTCATGGATGCCTTCCGGGCCATACACGTCAAGGGGCTCATCCCCGCCTTGGAATGATCTTGAGCCAAGCAGACCCGGCAACCCGAAAATATGGTCGCCGTGCAGATGGGTGATGAACACCTTCTCTATTTTTCTCGGTTTTATCGTCGTGCGCAGAATTTGATGCTGGGTGGCCTCTCCGCAATCGAACAGCCAGACAGCGCCCCGCTCTTCCAGCAGCTTCAAGGCGATAGCCGAAGTATTGCGCTGTTTGGACGGCATGCCTGCACCAGTCCCCAAAAATAATAATTGCATAATCCCCCTACTTCCTCTCGTGGTCATGGTCATCCAAGAAATCTTTGCTGAAGCTCGTTTCCGAACCTGTCGCCGGGCGTTTCAACTTCGCCTCTTTGGCGCCTTTTACAAGCACTTTTTTGCCGAAGCGGCTTTCAAGCTTTGCCATAAGATCGAGAATCGGCTCTTCTTTGGCGTGCTGCTGAAAATCAAAAAGCGACAATTGCTCTGTCAGTTCGCCTTTGTCTGCCACATTGGATACTGTCACTCCGACAAGGCGCAGCGCTTCTCCGTTCCAATGTTTCAAAAACAGCTGCCATGCAGTCCTGTTGATATCCTCCGCTTTCCACACCGTATTTTTCAATGTGATGCTGCGGGTCCGGTTTTGCCAGTCAGAGCTCCTTGTCTGGATTGTTACGGTAGGACCCGCCAGCTCTTTGGCTTCCAGGCGGTTTGCGACTTTTTCGCAAAGGCCGCGGATGACTTTCCGCAAGTTTTCTTCTTCCGTTTCATCCACTGGCAGCGTAGTGGATGTTCCGACGCTTTTGGTGTCGTAAATGGAGTCCGGGTCGACAGGGCGGTCGTCAATGCCATTTGCCCTGGCCTGCAGCCGAACTCCGTTTTTTCCCATATTCCCCTTGATCAATCCGGGATTCGCCACCGCCAGATCGCCGATAGTCTTGATCCCCAGCCCATTCAGCTTCGCCGCTGTGCTTTCGCCGACGCCATGCATATCGATAACAGGCAGCGGCCATAGTTTTTCACCGATGTCGCGTTTTCTCAAGATCGTGATGCCTTGCGGTTTTTTCATATCGGATGCCGTCTTGGCGAGAAATTTGTTCGGCGCAATCCCGATGGAACAAGGAAGGTCGAGTTCCGATAAAATGCGGGTCTGGATTTCCTGTGCGATTTCCAGAGCATGGCGCTCAGCCGCAAGCTCTGTCACATCAACATAGCCTTCATCAATGGAGACAGGCTCGACATTGCCCGTATAGGAACGCAAAATACCGAACATCGCTTTGGAAGCGATCCGGTAGCGGTCAAAGTTCGGGGGCAATAAAATCAACTCGGGGAACTTGCGCTTCGCTTCATGCACTTGCATCGTCGTATAGATGCCGTGCGCGCGCGCTTCGTAGGAACACGTTACGATAATGCCCCGGCGTTCTTTCGGGTTTCCCGCAATGGCAATCGCTTTTCCTTTCAGTTCCGGATCGTACGATTGCTCGACAGACGCGTAAAAACTATTCATATCAATATGAAAAATCACTCGGCTTGCCATAAAGATCGCTCCATCGTCGTTTTCTTCCAGTTTACCATAAGAAAAGCGAAGGTTAAAAAAGAGAGAACATTCTTCATTGTTTCCAAAAGGGCAAAAAAAAAGAGGAGCCGAATGCTCCTCCTTCCCTTACTTTTGGATAAACTGCTGCGTCCAATAACTGCCGGATGGCGTATAGCCTGCCCCGATATGCGTGTATTTTTTGTTGAGGATGTTTGCCCTGTGCCCCGGGCTGCTCATCCAGCCTTTCATGACTTCTTTTGGCGTTCTGTAGCCTCTTGCAATGTTCTCTCCTGCAGATCTGTATTTGATCCCGAATTTTTTCATCATATCGAAAGGGCTGCCGTATGTACCGATATGGCTCATTTGGTTCCGCTTTTTCATATCGTCCGATTTCAGCCTGGAAACTTTGGATAGCTTTATGTCTACAGCAAGCGCTTTTAGGCCGGCTTTAGCTCTCTCCTTGTTTACCAAAGAGACGATTTCCTTTTCATAAGCCGACAATGCGTATGCGGCAGCTGCCGCTTTTGCGGAATCTTTGGCGGCGGCTGACACCGGATTTTCCTTATGGACAACATTCCCAGCATAGTTTGCTGCCGCTGCCGGTCCGGCGACAGGGAAAATCAATGCCAAGGATAGAGCTGTTGCGGTTATCTTTTTCTTCATATTCTCAATTCCACCTATCATTTTTTTAATATAATACAGCACTAATTTAATATAGCATTATTAAAGTACTGATACAATGTTAAATATTTGGTAATAAAGGTGAAAAAAGAGTCTGCATTAGCAGACTCTTTTTATATTTGGTTAGAGGAGCATTTCATTGAAAGGCGGTTTCTTTAACGATTTCCACCAGCAGTTCCGCAAGCTTCTCCAGTTCTTCAATGGGCATGCGCTCGTTCTTGGTATGGATTTCTTCGTAGCCGACACAAAGGTTGACGGTCGGGATGCCAAAACCGTTGAAGATATTCGCATCGCTGCCGCCTCCGCTCGTCAGGACCGGCGAAGGCCGGCCGATATTGGCTGCAGCTTTTTGCGCGATCCTCACCACTCGTTCCGTCTCTTCAAAATGGAAACCCGGGTACATCAATTTCACATCGGTTTTGGCCCTGCCGCCAAGGCTCTCGGCAACACTTTCGAAAACGGATTCCATGTGAGCTGTCTGATCCGCCAATTTATCTTCACGGATCGAACGCGCTTCCGCTAAAATCGATACTTCATCGCAGACGATGTTGGTCGCACGGCCGCCTTCAAAACGTCCGATGTTGGCAGTGGTTTCTGAATCAATGCGTCCGAGCGACATTTTCGCAATCGCCTTCGCCGCAATGGTGATGGCCGAGACTCCTTTTTCCGGCGCCACTCCGGCATGGGCGGTCTTGCCGTAGATTGTCGTCCACAGTTTCGCCTGAAAAGGCGCGGAAGTGACGATGCCCCCCACTTTGCCGTCGCTGTCAACCGCATAGCCATATTTGGCGAACAGCAAGGAAGGATCAAATTCCTTCGCTCCTGCCAATCCGCTTTCTTCGCCCGCTGTTATGACGAATTGGATGTCGCCGTGCTCGATCTGCTGGTCTTGGATTGTGCGGATCATTTCCAACAATGCCGCGATTCCCGCTTTATCATCCGCCCCGAGGATCGTCGTGCCGTCAGAATAAACGCAGCCGCCCCGCACTTCGGGTTTGACCCCTATGCCAGGCACTACCGTATCCATATGGACTGTAAAGTAGATGGCAGGGACACCGGCTGCACCTCCCCTTAAAGTCGCGATAAGGTTGTTGGCGCCGTGGCCGTTTCGCAACGAGGAATCATCTTCCGCTACGTGGAACCCGATCGACTCCAGCTTTCTTTTCAAAACCCCGGCAATTTCACCTTCATTTTTCGTTTCGGAACTGATTTGCACCAATTCAAGAAACTCGTTCAACAATCGCTCTTTGTTCATGTTTTGCACCTCTTCTTATAATGGCATGTTGCCATGCTTTTTTGCCGGCCGCGCATCTTTTTTATGGCGCATCATTTCCAGCGCCTGTATCAGTTTGATGCGCGTTTCACGCGGATCGATCACATCATCCACCATGCCTCGCGCTGCGGCGACATAAGGATTGGCGAATTTCTCCCGGTATTCCTCGATTTTTGCAGCCCGCGTTTTTTCCGGATCATCGCTTGCCTCAATTTCCCGTGCGAAAATGATATTGGCCGCCCCCTGCGGTCCCATGACCGCAATTTCTGCGTTCGGCCATGCATACACCAAGTCCGCTCCGATGGATTTTGAATTGAGGGCCACATAAGCCCCTCCGTATGCCTTGCGCAAAATGACTGTCATTTTCGGGACGGTCGCCTCGGAATATGCATACAGGATTTTAGCCCCGTGGCGGATGATGCCGCCGTGTTCTTGCTTGATGCCAGGGAAAAAGCCGGTAACATCCTCGAACGTGATGATCGGGATGTTGAACGAATCACAAAAACGGATAAAGCGGGCGGCTTTGTCGGACGAATCGATATCAAGCCCGCCTGCCATCACTTTCGGCTGATTGCATACAAGCCCGACCGTCTCCCCTTTTATTCGAGCGAGCCCGATGACGATATTCTTCGCGAATTCCGGCTGCACTTCCATGAATGTGCCCCCGTCCACCACTTGTTCGACCACTTTACGGACATCATACGGGCGGATTGCTTCGTAAGGGACCACCTCGGCCAGCTCTGGCCGATAGTCATCTTCATCCCCTGCAGGTTCGCGCGGCGGCATTTCATGGTTGTTCTGCGGCAAATAGCCGACCAATCGGCGCACCATTTCCAGCACTTCTTCTTCAGAAGCCCCCCGGAAATGGGCGTTTCCGCTGATTGCGGTATGTACTCTCGATCCCCCGAGGTCTTCGGACGAAATCTTCTCCCCTGTCACCGTCTCGATCACTTTCGGTCCGGTGATGAACATCTGGCTTGTTTTATCGACCATGAACACAAAATCAGTGATGGCTGGCGAATAAACCGCGCCGCCCGCTGATGGCCCGAGTATAACTGATATTTGCGGAATGACGCCCGAATAAATGGAATTCCGGTAAAAAATATGGCCATAGCCGTCAAGCGACAATACGCCTTCCTGAATTCGGGCGCCGCCCGAATCGTTCAGCCCGATGAACGGAGCTCCATTTTTCGCCGCCATATCCATGACGTTGACGATTTTTTGCGCATGCATTTCGCCAAGCGCACCGCCAAAAACCGTGAAATCCTGGGAAAACAAGTAAATCGGCCGCCCATTCACTTTCCCGTATCCCGTGACCACCCCTTCACCCGGCCCGTTCGCCATGCCGAAATCGGTCGTTCGGTGCTCGACAAACGGATTCAATTCAACAAAAGAGCCTTCGTCAACAAGCAGTTCGATGCGTTCGCGTGCTGTCAATTTCCCTTTATCATGCTGCTTTTCGATTCGCTCTTCGCCCCCGCCGAGTTCGATTTCGCGCTTGCGGTCATACAGTTCATTGATTCTTTCGTAGATATCCATTTCCCCACTCCCTCTGCTACTGCTTTTCACACAATTCGTATAATACGCCGTTCGAGGATTTCGGATGCACAAAAGCGACCAGTGCGCCGCCTGCGCCAAGTTTCGGCTGTTCGTTCAACAGCTGGACTCCTTTTTCCCTGAGTTCGGCCATGCGCGTTTCGATGCTTTCCACACCGAACGCAATGTGGTGGATGCCTTCACCCCTTTTTTCCAAAAACGAAAAGACAGCGCTTTCTTCATTTATCGGTTCAAGCAGTTCGAGCTTGATGTTGCCTGCATCGATAAATGCGACACGGACGTTTTCCGAAGCGACTTCCTCGATTTTCAAAAGCGGGCAGCCCAGTGTTTCCATATAATAAGGAAGGACTTCATTCAGATTCCGGACGGCGATTCCGATATGATCGACTTTCTTCATCGTGGTTCACATCCTTTTTCAGCTTCTCCTTTATTGTACCCATTCGCAAATAAAAACTCTAGTTCTACTGGAATATTTGGAAAACGACGGCCGTTGTTCTTCAGTTCCCAAGGAATTTATGATATCATCTCTACAAGAACACTTGATAACAAAGGAGTCTTACAACCGATGAGAAATAATTTTTTCCGTAAATTCGTCGTCTACGCTATGATCGTGTTGATGCTGTTGTCTAGCTTGATGATGGGAATCAGCTTTATCATCTAACTTTATAAACTCAGAAAAAAGACGGCCAGATCATTCTTCGGCCGTCTTTTTGTTATGGAATCCTTTATACGATTGCTTGATTTCCAGATAGGTCTCCATTTCTTGGATCACTTGATAAAGAGACGCCATCGCCAGAAACGTTTCATGGTCTTTCGGAAGCGGCAAATTGGCAAAATCGGCTTTCAGCGATTCCAATTTGTTGATATAGTGCTGGGCGGTATTGCCGGAATGCACGTGTCCGCCCAAGTCCTCGAGAAAATCCGCGACCAGGTCCGAGTGGCCTACCATGACCGGAAGCGCGGTGATCTTCGGCAAAATGCGTTCGATAATGTCGAATTGCTGCTCGCGCATGTCGAAATACCGATAATATTTGTTTTCAAGCCGCGTAACATGGTTTTCAACATCCTGGTAGGCCAGCGCTTTTGCTTTCTTCAAAATGTCGGCCGCTTCCACCAGTTCCTTTCCGCTCCAATCCGTATCGCCTTGGCGCAAATAAACTACGATTTCCCGGAATATCACGGAGTATAGATTTTCTATGTCAGAGCGGTAGGCGTCCAGCTTCCGCTCGATGCTCGGCATATACATGTTCACCACAAGCGCTGTGCCGAAGCCGATGGCCATGAGCATGAGCTCGTTGATAAAAAGGCCGCCCGTCAAATTTTTGGAATCGTATATATGCATCAAAATAACGGAGCTTGATACAAACCCTTCCGTGAAACCAAGCGACACCAATAGCGGAATGAAAAGTAAAATCAAGATGCCCAAAATCGCCGGATGGTAAGCGAAGCCTTCAAAGAAGATAAAAGCATAGGCAATGGCGATCAAACTTGCGACAAAACGGGTGAACGCCGCCCTGATGGATTTCTTTTTGGTCGGCTGAATGCACAGGATGGCCAGAATGCCAGCCGACACATAATAATCAAGATCAAAAAACTGCGCCAATGAAATGGCGATGGCCGCGCCTGCCGCCGTTTTCAATGTACGGTAGCCGATGGAAAAACGCTTTAACTTCATGCTTGCCTCCGGTTTTCGACATGAAAAAAATGCCCCTCTGAAGGGGCATTCGGACTTAGATTTCTTTGCAATGCTCTTCAAACAAAGCTTGGATATGGGTGATTACGGACATAGGATCATGCCCTTCAATCTCGTGGCGGCCGATTTCGCCTACCAATTCGCCGTCTTTCAAAAGAGCGAATGACGGTGATGACGGAAGATGGTCATCCCCGAAAATTGCACGGGCCTGGGCAGTCGCCTCTT
This sequence comes from Planomicrobium sp. CPCC 101110, assembly GCF_007859395.1. Lineage (GTDB taxonomy): Bacteria > Bacillota > Bacilli > Bacillales_A > Planococcaceae > Planococcus. The sequence goes on from NZ_VOHD01000006.1 coordinate 433,600, forward strand.
TGTCTTGTCCTGCAAAAACAGTATACAAGTTGTCAGGGCGTTTGTCATAATGGATTGCATGAAGTGCCGCTGGACGGGCGATGCCGCCGGCGCAGCCGCAGACAGAGTTGATCATCACAAGGCTAGTGCCAGGTTTTGAAAAAGATTCAGTTACTTCTTCAGCTGTTTCAAGCTGTGTATATCCGCCGTCAACCAATTCTTGGCGGGCAGTGGTGACGATATCATTCATCAAAAAATTAAAATCCATTGCCATTTGGGTTCACTCCTCATATAGTACTCCACTAATCATAGCATCCCTTGAAAAGACATGCAAAAAAGCTTACTCGAACAAGAGGGAAATGGCTTTGGATACCGGCAATTCCCCTTCAACCACTTGCATTTCTAATTTTTTCACCCTGTCCCGCTTGGCCGGATCTTCAAAAAAACGGCTATGCAGCTCATCAGCAATCATCGCACGGAACCAATCCCTTGTTTGGGATTTCCGCCGCATTTCCCAGTTTCCGCTTCCCTTTACGGTTCGCTGGAACTCTTCGGCAAGATGCCACACTTCAGCGATTCCTGTCTTTTCAAGCGACGAAGCGGCAAGCGCTGCAGTTTTCCAGCCAGGAGTCGCCGGCTGCAGGAAATGGAGCATTCCTCGATACTCCGCCACCGTTTTTTTTGCGAGGCGCGCGTTATCGCCATCCGCTTTATGGACGATCAAAGCATCCGACAGCTCCAGGATCCCTTTTTTCATCCCTTGCAGCTCATCTCCGGCACCCGTCAGCACCAGCAGCAAAAAGATGTCCACCATACCGCGCACAAGCGTTTCGCTTTGCCCTACCCCCACTGTTTCCACGAGTATAACATCATACCCCGCCGCTTCGCAAAGCAGCATCGTTTCCCGCGTCTTCTTATGGACACCGCCGAGCGTCCCGGCTGTCGGAGAAGGACGGATAAAAGCATGCGGGTTTCTTGCCAGCTGCTCCATACGGGTTTTGTCGCCCAGGATGCTGCCGCCGGTCAAAGATGAACTCGGGTCGATTGCGAGAACCGCCACGCGATGGCCAAGCCCGGTCAAGAGTTCACCGAACGTTTCGATAAAAGTGCTTTTACCTGCCCCTGGGACGCCGGTGATGCCGATCCTCACGCTATTCCCCGTAAAAGGCAGCAGGCGGTTCAACAGCTCCTGCCCTTCTCTTTTATGGGAAGGATTCGAACTTTCAAGCAGCGTGATCGCTTTTCCCAGGAAAAGCCGTGAACCGTTTCGCACCCCTTCAGCAATTTCCGTGATGTCGGTCGCCTGGCCGCCCGGTTTCCTGAATTTTTTCCGCGGTGCGGCGCTCATGCCATCGTGGGTGGCAGGAACGCCTTTCAACACATGCCTTGTCGTCTTTTCCCGATCCATCAGTCCGCCACTTCCTCATAGCCGAGGCGGACATAAATTTCCTCTATCACTTTCTGGGCTGCCACCGGGATGACCGTCCCCGGCCCAAAGATTGCACTTGCGCCGTTTTGGCGGAGGAATTCGTAATCCTGCGCGGGTATAACGCCTCCCACCACAATCAAGATATCTTCACGGCCAATCTTCTTCAGTTCAGCGGCCAGGTCGGGAACCAGCGTCCTATGCCCCGCCGCAAGCGAGCTGACGCCGATCACATGGACATCATTCTCCGCTGCCTGCTGTGCTGTCTCCGCCGGGGTCTGGAAAAGGGGCCCGATATCAACATCAAAGCCCAAATCGGCAAAAGCTGTCGCTATGACCTTTGCTCCCCGGTCATGGCCGTCCTGCCCCATTTTAGCAATCAAAATCCGCGGCCGGCGGCCTTCGTTTTCCATAAAGTCTTCGGTCATTTCCTTTACGGCCTGGATTTCTTCCTGATTGGAGAAGTTGGAACTGTATATGCCGCTCACTGAACGGATCACCGCCTTATGCCGTCCGGACGCCGCTTCTATGGCATCCGATATTTCACCAAGGCTCGCCCGGTGGCGTGCTGCATCCACCGCGCAAGCCAGAATGTTTTCTTCGCCCGATTTTGCCGCTTCTGCCAGCCGCCCGAGCGCTTTTTTCACTTGTTCGCTGTCGCGTTCGGCTTTCATGCGCTCAAGCCGCTCGATTTGTTTTTTTCGCACAAGCGTATTGTCGATATTCAGAATATCAATCGGATCCTCCTGATCCAGCCGGTAGCGGTTCACGCCGATGATCACTTCCTCGTTGGAATCAATCCGCGCCTGTTTTTTCGCAGCCGCTTCTTCGATGCGCATTTTCGGAAGTCCGGTTTCTATCGCTTTCGCCATGCCGCCGAGATTTTCAACTTCTTCGATCAGATCCCATGCTTTTTCCATCAATTCGTTGGTCAGCGCTTCAACCTGATAAGACCCTCCCCATGGATCGATCACTTTCGTCATCATCGTTTCTTCCTGCAAAAACAGCTGCGTGTTGCGGGCGATGCGCGCTGAAAAGTCTGTCGGCAGGGCAATCGCTTCATCAAGCGCATTGGTGTGGAGCGATTGCGTGTGCCCCATGGCAGCAGCATTCGCTTCAATGAGCGTGCGCGTCACATTATTGAACGGGTCCTGTTCGGTCAAACTCCAGCCCGACGTCTGCGAATGTGTGCGAAGAGCGAGGGATTTATCGTTTTTCGGATTGAACGATTTCATCATTTTAGCCCAGATTTCCCTGGCTGCCCGCATTTTCGCGATTTCCATGAAATAGTTCATGCCGATCCCCCAGAAAAACGATAATCGCGGCGCAAAAGAATCGATATCGATGCCGGCGGCAAGTCCCGTACGGACATACTCCAGTCCATCGGCGAGGGTATATGCCAATTCGATGTCCGCTGTTGCCCCGGCCTCCTGGATATGGTAGCCCGAAATGGAAATCGAATTGAATTTCGGCATTTTTTCCGAAGTGAACTGGAAGATATCCGCTATGATCTTCATCGACATAGCTGGCGGGTAGATATAGGTGTTGCGCACCATGTATTCTTTCAAGATATCGTTTTGGATCGTGCCTGCGAGCTGCTCCGGGGAAACGCCCTGTTCTTCCGCAGCAACGATGAAAAACGCCATGATCGGAACAACGGCACCATTCATGGTCATCGACACCGACATTTGGTCAAGCGGTATGCCATCGAACAAAATTTTCATGTCTTCCACACTGTCAATGGCAACCCCTGCCTTGCCGACATCACCGACAACGCGGGGATGGTCAGAATCATAACCGCGGTGCGTAGCGAGATCGAACGCGACAGACAAGCCTTTTTGGCCCATCGCAAGATTCCGCCGATAAAACGCATTGCTTTCTTCCGCAGTTGAAAAGCCAGCATATTGCCGGACCGTCCACGGCCGGGATACATACATCGTAGGATAAGGCCCGCGGACATTCGGGGCAAAGCCCGGCATGCTTTCTTCATGGAATTCTGTATCTTTTGCTGTATATGCCGGTTTAATCGGGATGCCTTCATTGGTCATGAACACTTCTTCTTTTTTCAAACCGCTTTCATGGATGTTCAGTTTTTGGATATTTACTTTGGAAAAATCGGGTTTGGTCATATTACACGGCCTTCCTTCCTAAGCCCAAAATCTGCTCGAGTTTTTCCGGGAGAGCCTTGCCGCTGTATATCGCATCCTTTATGCCAAACCGCTTCCATTCGGCAAGCTGTTCAGCCGGATATTTCCCTGCGACATCTATTGCGGCCTCCACGGAAAGTTCCGGCGCAACTTCTGCCATTTTTTCCTTCGTTCCGCATAGCACCGCATAGTCGATCCCATGCTCAGCCAAAAATTCGTTAATGGCGGCGGCTGACGCAAGTTCCGGGCTTATGAGCGGCTCAATGCCGCCGACTGCCAAGAAGCCGACAACAAAATCCGATTGGCGCTTCACTTCCTTCAACGGCCCTAAATGGAGGACAGCGGTTTTCAGCTGCGTTTCTTTGGCTCTGGCTCTCAGCTTTTCAAAGGGTGCAGCCAAGCGCTTTGCAGTTGCGTATTCCAAATGGCTGTATTCAATTTCCGCGTCTTTTACCGGTTCTTTTGGATTGGCGTAGATGTTCGTGCCGATAAGCGATTCTTGCCGGACGGCAATCTTGTTTTCACGCTCCAACCATTTTGCTTGGATATCATCGGTCAGCCAGCCTGATTTCATCGCTTCTGAATAGCCGCCCGCCCCTTCGATTTCCAAAAAGTAATTCCAAGCCGCGTCCACGTATTCTTTTGTCAGCGATTCGATAAAATAAGATCCTGCCGCAGCATCCAAGCCATGCGATACGTGTGCTTCTTCTTTGATGACCAATTGGACATTCCGCGCGATGCGGCGGCTGACGGCATCGGGATTTGTCAAGAAGTCATGGGGCAAAACGGTATGGGCATCCGTGCCGCCAAGCACGGCGGAAAATGCCGAGTTTCCCGCCCGCAGCAAATTGACGTACGGATCCAGCTTCGAGTACGACCGCACCGACGTTTCGGTAAAGATGGGAACGGCCGGCGCCGCTTGCCCATATGCAGAACAAAAAACGGCCCATAATGCACGGAAAGCCCGGAGTTTCGCGATTTCCTGGAAAAAGTGGGTGTCGATTGCAAACCGGACCCAGAGACGCCCGGCTTTTTCCACAAAAGCGGCCTCTTCCATTTCTTCCGCCAGCATGCTAAGCGCGACGCCCAACTCATGGATGATTGTGCCTCCGGAATTATGGACAGGAATCAAATCAATCAGTCTGGTGCGTACATTGGCCGGTGCCTCCACCGGTTCTTCCGAAAAAATAACGCCTTGCACTTTTGCCATTTCGCTGTTGCCGATCCATTCAAAAACACGCAAGATGTCCCGGTTTTCTTTGGTCAGCTTAAAGTAAATCGGATAGTTTGAGATCAATCCTGCCAGCTCTTCCAATTCGTGATCCTGCCATTCCGATTTCTTGGAACTCGTGTATACGACCATTTCATTGCCTCGCGCCAGAGCCGCTTTTGCCGACGCTAGAAAATCAGCGGGAGATTCCCCTTCAATTTCCTGCGCCACCAGCCAGCCGGGCTTTTGTTTGCCGTTGCGGACCGCTTGCACTTGCGCCGGAAAAAAAGGGCCCAGCCTTTCCAGCGATTCTTTTGTATAAAGGGGCTCAATGGTCACCCCTTCAATTGTGAGCGTTTTCATTTCTTTGTCAAAAGGCTTCCCTTTCAAGGCTTGCTCTGCCGCTTGCCGCCATTGCACATATGTACGTTTCGAAAATTCCGTCTTTTTCATCAATTCAATCGTCACGCTATTCCCTCCCTGAGGCTCTCTCTTTCCATTTTACCTGAGTATGCTTTTACATTAAAGGAAAAAAAGCTTGGGGTCCTAGGACCCCAAGCTTTTCACTTTAACATTCAATAAACGGAAGTGTTTTGTTTGGACATGTTCTCCAAAATTTCTTTCACTCGTGCCAGGAATTGGCCGCAAACCAACCCATCCAATACACGATGGTCTAGCGACAAGCACAAATTGACCATATCGCGCGCTGCAATCATGCCATTGTTCATGATCACCGGGCGTTTAACGATCGATTCCACCTGGACAATCGCAGCCTGCGGGTGGTTGATGATGCCCATTGACTGGATAGATCCGAAAGAGCCCGTATTGTTTACGGTGAACGTTCCGCCCTGCATATCAGCAGAACCCAATTTCCCGTTGCGCGCTTTCAGCGCAAGGTCATTGATGTCACGGCCGATGCCTTTGATGGATTTTTCATCGGAATTCCGGATGACCGGCACAAACAAGGCGTTATCAGAAGCGACAGCAATTGAAATATTGATGTCTTTTTTCTGGATGATCTTGTCTCCTGCCCACATCGAATTCATCATCGGGAATTCTTTCAGCGCTTGGGAAATCGCTTTTACGAAAAATGCGAAGTACGTGATGTTGAATCCTTCTTTTTTCTTGAAGTCCGCTTTGATCGAATCGCGGTAGGTGACAAGCTCTGTCACATCCACTTCGATCATCATCCATGCATGCGGCGCTTCGTGTTTGCTCTTCAGCATATTAGCGGCAATCGCGCGGCGGACGCCGGTAACCGGAATTTCAATATCTCCCGGCGCGCTTTCAATCGGCGCTGATTTTGGAGCAGGCGCTGCAGCTGGAGGCGCTTCGGCTTTTGGTGCTGCCGGCTGTTCAGCGGCAGGCGCTTGTTGAGCCGGAGCCTCTCCCGCTTTCGGGATATTGCCGCTTTCGAGGAGCGCCATCAAATCCTTGCGCGTGATGCGGCCTTCATTGCCGGAACCCGTAACTTGAGTCAAATCGATATCGTTTTCCTGAGCCAAACGCAACACGGCGGGTGAGTAGCGGCCTTTTGCAGCAGTCCGAGCGGGCTGGGAAGACCCTTTTTCGCCCTTCATGCCTTTTGTTGCTGCTGTATCGGCTGCCGGCATAAGGTTTTCTGTTCCGGATTCAGCCGGTTTGCTGTCTTCAGAAGGAGCCGAGTCGCCGCCTTCGGTTTCAATCGTACAGACGATTTCCCCGACAGCCAGCGTATCGCCTTCAGAAGCGACCAGTTCCTTGATGGTGCCTGTGAACGAAGAAGGGACTTCCGCCGTTACTTTATCGGTATTGACTTCCGCCAAAGGATCGTACTTGTTGACATGGTCACCTGGCTGGACGAGCCATTTTTCAATGGTTCCTTCTGTCACACTTTCACCAAGCTGAGGCATTTTTATGTTTTCTATAGCCAAAGGGGTTCCTCCTTTTCAAATATAAGTTCAAAGAAATCGCTCCAGGCGGACGCTTTCCGCGGGCATGGCCCAAGCCTCCTCAGTCGCTTGCGCTCCTTTCGGGGCCTCAGAGCCCACGCTACACCCGCCGGAGCCGCTGCCTTCCGCTCTTTCCTTGAATATTGAAAGACAAAATTACAGCCTTTTCCTATATAATCTCTGTTTGGTTGTTTCGCTTCTTAAGAAAAGATATGGAGCAAAGCACCGAAGACTCCCGCATGCCCGCACGAAAGCGAAGCTGTTTTGCGGAAGACCGATATCATCATTTCAAGCCATATGAATCAAAACTCAGCCAATTCCCGCATAGCTTTTTCAACTTTATCCGGATTGATCATGAAGTATTTTTCCATTGTCGGTGCATAAGCCATTGCCGGAACATCCGGACCGGCCAAGCGTCTGATCGGAGCGTCAAGATCGAACAGGCAGTTTTCAGCAATGATTGCCGCCACTTCGCCAATGATGCTTCCTTCCTTGTTGTCTTCGGTCACAAGCAGCACTTTGCCGGTCTTTTTCGCAGCTTCAATGATGCCATCCTTGTCCAGTGGATAAATGGTGCGAAGGTCGAGAACATGTGCGGAAATGCCGTCTTCTGCCAGACGTTCTGCCGCCTGCAGAGCGAAATGCACCGCTAGGCCGTATGTGATGACGGTAATGTCATCGCCTTCGCGCTTAACGTCCGCTTTGCCGATTTCAACTGTATAGTCTTCTTCCGGCACTTCGCCTTTGATCAGCCGGTATGCGCGCTTGTGCTCGAAAAACATGACCGGATCTTCATCGCGGATCGCCGCTTTCAGCAATCCTTTTGCATCGTAGGGTGTGGAAGGAATGACGATCTTAAGGCCGGGCTGGTTGGCAAATACCGCTTCAACCGACTGGGAATGGTACAAAGCGCCGTGAACACCGCCGCCAAACGGAGCCCGGAAAACAATCGGGCAAGACCAATCATTGTTTGAGCGGTAACGGATGCGCGAAGCTTCCGAAATGATCTGGTTGACTGCCGGCATGATGAAATCGGCAAACTGGAATTCAGCAATCGGACGCATGCCGTACATTGCTGCACCGATGGCAACACCTGCAATAGCCGATTCAGCCAGCGGCGCATCAACTACGCGGTCTTCGCCAAACTGATCGTACAGGCCTTGGGTCGCTTTGAACACGCCCCCTTTTTTACCGACGTCTTCGCCGACGACAAAAACGTTTTCATCGCGTTCCATCTCTTCTTTCATGGCAAGCGTGATGGCGTCAATATAATTCATAACTGCCATTATTCGTTACCTCCTTGTTCTGCGTAAACGTATTTCAAGGCATGTTCCGGTTCCGCATATGGAGCATTCTCCGCGTAATCAGTCGCTTCGTTGACGATAGCCATGATCCGCTTGTTGATATCTGCTTCAAGCTGATCGTCCATAATAGTATGCTCTTTCAAGTAAGCGCCAAATAAAAGAATGGGATCTTTTTCTTTTTGGGCAGCCAATTCGTCGGCTGAACGGTATTGGCGGTGGTCATCATCCGATGAATGGGCCGTCATCCGCTCCGAAACAGTTTCAATCAGGCTTGGGCCTTCGCCGCGGCGTGCGCGGTCAGCAGCTTCCTTCACATGCCGGTAGACTTCAATCGGGTCGTTCCCGTCAATTGTCACGCCCGGCATGCCATAGCTTGCCGCCCGGTCGGATACATTCTTGCTTGCCACTTGGCGGTCAAACGGCACCGAGATTGCGTATTTATTGTTTTCCACCATCGTGATAACCGGCAATTTATGGACGCCGGCAAAGTTTAAGCCTTCGTGGAAGTCCCCTTGGTTGGAAGAGCCTTCGCCAAGTGTAGTGAAAGTGATGAAATCCTGTTTTTTCATTTTGCCGGCCAGGGCTACACCCACAGCATGGGGCAATTGGGTCGTAACCGGCGATGAGCCGGTCAAGATGCGGTTTTTCTTCTGTCCGAAGTGGCCAGGCATCTGGCGGCCTCCCGAGTTCGGGTCTTCCGCTTTCGCGAAAGCCGACAACATCAGATCTTTAGGAGTCATGCCGAAATGCAGCACTACGCCAAGGTCGCGATAATAGGGTGCGATATAGTCTTTTTGATTGTCAAGCGCAAAAGCCGCCCCGACTTGAGCCGCTTCCTGCCCTTGGCAGGAAATGACGAACGGGATTTTGCCCGCCCGGTTTAATAGCCACATGCGTTCGTCTACACGGCGCGCTGTAAGCATCGTTTCATACATTTTCAGCAAATCATCGTTTGACAAGCCTACTTCTTCGTGTCTAGAAGCCATTGAATTTCCTCCTTTAGCTATGAATCGCTTTGCCGTCGACGGCCAATGCCGCTTCGCCCATGATTTCCGATAAGGTCGGGTGCGGATGGATCGTATCGGCGATTTCCCATGGGGTTGCATCCAAAACCATGGCAAGTCCAGCTTCTGAAATCATATTGGTCACATGCGGGCCGATCATATGGACGCCAAGAATATCATTTGTATCTTTGTTGGCGACAATTTTTACAAAACCGTCGGACTCACCGTACACAAGAGCTTTACCTATCGCTTTGAACGGGAATTTGCCGATTTTGACATCATAGCCCTGCTCTTTAGCCTGTTCCTCGGTGATGCCGACGCTTGCCGCTTCCGGATTGGAATAAATGCAGCGCGATACCAAATCGTAATTGATTGCATGGGGGTTGTTGCCTTTGATATGCTCGACCGCCGTAATTCCTTCGTGGGATGCGACGTGGGCAAGCTGAAGGCCGCCGATCACATCGCCGATCGCGTAGATATGGGATTCTTTTGTCTGGAACGATCCCTTGACTTGGATAAAGCCTTTTTCCACAACAATGTCCGTGTTTTCCAGGCCGATATTTTCAACGTTCGCTTGGCGGCCGACGGAAACCAGCATTTTTTCCGCTGTGAACGTCTCCATGCCGCCTTTGATTTCCGCTTGGATCGTTACGCCATGGTCGCCGGTGTCAAGGGTATCCGCTGCCACTTTGGCGCCGACCGCAAATTTGATGCCTTTTTTCGCCAATAATTTCTGCATTTCTTTTGAAACGTCTTTGTCTTCCGTCGGAATGATGCGGTCAGCATATTCGATGACTGTCACCTCTACGCCGAAATCGTTGAGCATTGAAGCCCATTCGATTCCGATAACCCCGCCCCCGACAATCAAAATCGATTTCGGCAATTCTTCCATCAATAAGGCTTCATCGGAGCTCATAACAAATTTGCCGTCGATCGCCAATCCGGGCAATGTCCGTGGGCGTGAACCCGTAGCGATGATGACATTGTTCGGAATCAGCATCTCATTTTCTTCGCCGTTATTCATCTCAACAGATACCGTACCGGCATTCGGCGAGAAAATGGAAGGCCCCAGAATTCGGCCGATCCCTTCATACACATCGATTTTGCCTTTTTTCATCAACCCCTGGACACCTGCATGCAGCTGGTCGACAATCCCTTGCTTGCGCTGCTGGACACGCGAAAAATCAAGCGATACTTCCCCGGTTTGAACACCGTAGTCCGCCGCGTGATTTTTGGTCGTGGAATATACTTCAGCACTTCGGAGCAGCGCCTTGCTCGGGATGCACCCTTTATGTAAGCATGTGCCGCCAAGATCGCCTTTTTCGACAATCGCCGTTTTCAACCCGAGTTGAGCCGAACGGATAGCAGCTACATAACCGCCCGTTCCACCCCCGAGTATCACTACATCGTAATTTTGAGCCATAAGGATGGCCTCCTTTTTACTTTTATCCTGTTGGATAGATTTTCGCTTTTTCTTCGCCTTTCAATACGCGCACTGCCCCTTCAGCCAATGCTTGCAGTTCGTTCTCGCCGGGATAGACAGCCACGTCCGCAATCCAATTGACACGCTGGGAAATCGCTTCGACAAAGCCTTTCCCATATGCCAAGCCGCCTGTCAAAAGGATGGCATCGACCTGGCCTTTTAGAACGGCGCTTGCAGATCCGATTTCGCGAGCCACTTGATAGGCCATCGCTTCGTATACAAGTTCAGCTTCTTTGTCGCCCTTTTGGATCCGTTTTTCAACGGTCACGGCGTCATTGGTTCCTAAATACCCGACCAATCCGCCTTGGCCGACCAGTTTCTTCATGATTTCCTGTCGGTAATACTGCCCTGAAAAACATAATTCCACCAAGTCGCCAGCCGGGACGGTTCCGGCGCGTTCCGGGCTGAAAGGCCCGTCGCCGTGAAGGCCGTTGTTGACTTCGATCACACGGCCGCCCGAGTGGACGCCGACTGTGATGCCGCCGCCCATATGGGTGACGACCAGATTCAATTCTTCGTATTTGCGGCCTTGGTCTTTGGCATAATGCCTGGCGACCGCTTTCTGGTTCAATGCGTGGAAAATCGATTTGCGCTCGATCATCGCAAAGCCCGAAATCCGGGCAATCGGATCAAGTTCATCGACAACTACCGGATCGACGATGAACGACGGGATATTCAAACCGCTTGCGATCTCAAAAGCGATGATGCCGCCTAAGTTGGACGCATGCTGGCCTGAATAGCCTCTCCGCAAATCTTCGAGCATCGCATCATTGACCGAATAGGTCCCGCCTTCGATCGGGCGGAGAAGCCCGCCCCTTCCGCATGCCGCGGAAAGGTTGGAGACGTTCATCCCTTCTTCATCCAGTGCTTCCAAAATCATTTTTTTGCGAAAAGCGTATTGGTCGATGATGGATGAAAAGCCGGAAATCGCCTCTGCATTGTGGCGGATGGTCTTTTCCATGATCAGGACATCGTTGTCAAAAACACCGATCTTAGTCGAAGTTGATCCAGGATTGATGACTAGTACTCGATACAGCTGTTCTTGCACAGCGGCCCCTCCGTTCTGCCATTAGCGTCTGCTAAGGATATTGTGTTCATTGCGCAAAAACTGGCTGCGTGAATTCCGGACGCGTGCGATGCGCTCTTCCGCCATGCGGTCAGCGGCGATATAGCTAGGGACATTATCGCGTTTTGAGATTTCGAATATTTTGGTGATGCTGTCGTATATGGTTTCAACGCGCTTCATCGCGCGTTCCTGGTTATAGCCGTACAGCTCATCTGCTACATTGATGACGCCGCCGGAGTTGATGACAAAGTCAGGAGTGTAGACTATGCCGCGCGCTTCCAGCTCGTCGCCGTGGCGGGCCTCTTTCAATTGGTTGTTCGCAGCTCCAGCCACCAGTTTCACTTTCAATTGAGGGATCGTTTCGTCGTTGATGATAGCCCCCATTGCGCAAGGAGCAAAAATGTCGGCATCCTGCGAATAGATTTCATTCGGCTCGACAGCTGTCGCCCCAAAGTCATTCACTGCCCGCTGTACGGATTCTTGGTTGATATCCGTGACAATCAGTTTTGCGCCTTCTTCGTGAAGGTGTTTGCACAGTGTATATGCAACATTTCCTACGCCTTGCACAGCTACTGTTTTGCCTTCCAGCGAATCATCGCCGAATGCTTCCAGCGCCGCCGCTTTCATGCCCGTATACACGCCGTATGCTGTTACTGGAGAAGGGTTCCCTGATGAACCGAACGCTGGTGAAACCCCCGTTACAAAATCGGTTTCCTCACGGATCAAATCCATATCTGCAACAGTCGTGCCCACATCTTCAGCTGTGATGTAGCGGCCATTCAAGCCTTGGATAAAGCGGCCGAATGCGCGGAACATCTCTTCGTTCTTGTCTTTCAACGGGTCTCCGATGATCACCGTTTTTCCGCCGCCCAGGTTAAGGCCGGCCGCTGCATTTTTGTAGGTCATTCCGCGCCCTAGGCGGATGGCATCTTCAATCGCTTCTTCTTCTGTTGCATAGTTCCACATGCGGGTCCCGCCAAGCGCAGGCCCGAGTGTCGTATCATGGATGCAGATGATCGCTTTCAAGCCTGAATTTTTATCTTGGCAAAAAATCAATTGCTCATAGTCGTGCTCTTCCATCTTTTTGAAAATTTCCATTGTCAGTTCCTCCTAAAGGGTCTCATGAAATAGTTGATGAACAGATTGCCAAAGCGAGCGAAAACAATTTGCTGTCAGCGCTGTCAGCGCGGGATGTCAAGACAATCGGCGCTTTTGCCCCGGCGATGACGCCGCCCACTTTTGCGTTTGAAAAGTATACCAGTGATTTGTACAGGATGTTGCCGGATTCAATATTGGGCACGAGCAGGATATCGGCTTTGCCGGCAGTTTCTCCCAGTATCCCTTTGTGTTCGGCAGCCTTGGGCGAAATGGCGTTATCGAGCGCCAATGGGCCATCGATGATGCAGTCTGTAATTTGTCCGCGCCGGTTCATTGCTGTCAGGGCTGCGGCATCGAGCGTGGCTTGCATGTTCGGGTTGACCACTTCAACCGCAGCAAGCGGCGCCACTATGGGCATATCAACTCCGACCGAACGCGCAATTTGAACGGCGTTTTGAATGATTTGCGCTTTTTGCTGAAGATCCGGTGAAATGTTCATCCCCGCATCAGTAATAAAAATCAATCGATCGAAACCTTGGATTTCAAACGCGGCCACATGGGATAAAACATTTCCCGTGCGCAGGCCGAAATCCGGATTCAAAACAGCTTTCAAAAGGACAGCTGTCGGTATATGGCCTTTCATCAGTACATTGGATTCATTCATGTAAACTGACTTCACGGCTTCTTTGGCAGCCTGGGCAGCGCCTTTGACGTGGAATGTCTGTATTCTCGGATGGTATTCCAAATGAGGAAAGCTGTTTTGGATCAATGCTTTTAGCTTCGACTCATCATCATACAATCGGAAACTGGCTAATCCATGCCCTAGAGCTAAACTTACAGCCTCCAGCACCGCGCTGTCAGCAGCTGCTGCAACCGCAACTGAATTTTCTTCGTTTTCCGAAATGCTGTCTACCAAATCGGTTAATGTGGTCATTTTTGTCACCTCATTCCTTTTAATTAAAACAGATAAAACCTGCAGATATAAGGCATGTAAGCGTTTTATTTCACTTTTCAGCCGTTCTGCCTTGCAAATTCCTGCAAAACCGTGCAACAATTTGCAAAACGGCTAGCTTAAACCATATTTTTCTAATTTGTAATATAATGTCCGAAGCGAAATTTCAAGTTGTTTGGCGGTCTTTGATTTATTGCCTTTGAATTGTGTAAGGGCATGATGCAAAATTGCCCGTTCTACCGTATCAAGCTGTTCCTGAAGCGGAACCGACGCTTCGACGACCACTTCATTTTTCGCTTCCGCCGCTTTCAGCATATTCAACGGAATATGTTCTTCTGTCAGTACGTGTTCATGCATCTGCATGAAAATCATCGACCGGCTGATGACGTTTTCAAGTTCCCTTACATTTCCCGGCCAATCATAAACACGCAAACGCTGCAGCGCTTTGTCGGTGATCGCCTCAACTTTCCGGCCATACTCCTGGTTGAGCTTCAACAGCAATCGTTCGGCTATGCTCGGAATGTCCTGCTTGCGGCTCCGCAGCGGCGGTATGAGAATGGGCATGCGGTTCAGCCGGTAGTACAGATCCTCGCGGAATGTCCCGTCAAGCAGCGCTTTCTCCATATTGGCATTGGTCGACGCAATGACCCGGACATTGACCGGAATCGGCTTTGTCCCGCCTACGCGAAGCGTCTCATGCTCCTGCAGAACTCGCAGCAGCTTGCTTTGGATAGCAGGTGAAAGCTCCCCGATTTCATCAAGAAAAATGCTGCCATTGTTCGCTTCTTCAAAAAGACCGCGTTTTTCTCCGCTTTTGGCAAAAGGGACCACCCCTTCCTCATAGCCAAAAAGCTCGCCCTCCAGTATTTCCTCAGACAGCGCGGCGCAATTCACACGGACGAATTTGTTGAATTTCCGGTCGCTCGCGCTATGGATGGCATGGGCAAACAGTTCTTTTCCCGTCCCCGATTCGCCGCGCAGCAAAACGGTGACCAATGTCTGCGCGGCAAGTTTTGCCTGCTGCAGCGACAGCTGCATCTCGGAAGACAAGCCGACAATGTCATCAAATGTGTATTTCGATTCCAGCGTCCGGATGATGCTGCGCGCCCGGTCCAGCTCTTTCATCAAAGTCCGGATTTCGGTCGTATCATGGATAACGCCGACACTGCCCTTTAATTTGTTGTCGACAATGATCGGCGCCACGTTGACGATCACTTCCCGGTTCGCCGGGCCGACTTTCATTTTTACGCCGCGGATCGGCTTGCGGGTTTTCAGCGCCTTGAAGTGCATGCTCTCCCCTTCGGAAATATCGGCGGATGCTGGCTGCCCGATGACATCTTCTGTCTGCAGCCCGGTAATGCGGGTGTAGGCAGGGTTGACGAGCAGGCCGTTCCCTTTTTCATCCACGACCGATATGGCATCGTCGCTTGACTGGATGATCGCTTGCAGCATGGTTTGAATTTCTTTCAAATCCGTGATTTCCTCAGCCAAAGACACAACTTCCGTAATATCTTTAAACACAGCAAAAGCGCCGATAATTTCCCCGTGCTCATCAATCATGGGAAACCTGGAAGTGACTATTTTCGAACCGTTCTGCAGCTGCAGTTCCTTGTTCAATTCGGTCCGGCCGCTTTCATAGATCCGGGGAAGCTCGCTCATCGAAATCAATTCATGGATGTGCAGCCCAATGGAAGAAGCGACATCCACTTCCACCATGCGCGCTGCGCTTTTGTTCAAAAAGATGACGCGGCTGTTCTTGTTAATTCCGATCATGCCTTCTTCGATGGAATTGAAAATGATTTTCTGCTTATGGCTTTCTTCGCTTAGCCGGGCGATAAAATGCTCTTTTTCGTCCAGCAAGTTGACGAGCACATTTGCGATGCTGCCGGGTATGATAACCGTTTTTTTCGGAAAATGCATCTGCAGCTCCCGCTGGACTTCATCGCTGCCTGTTGCATTGAATGCGATATCAACGGCCGTTTTATCGAACTCATGAAAAAATTCCGCAGTGCGTATGCCGTGTTTTTGCGCAGTATGGATGGCAGGCGCATTCAAGTTGATATCCACTACTCCATGGACATGCAGAAAATCAGATTCCAGAAGCATATTCAAAATGGCAGATCCGCCGACGCCTCCGCCGACAATCAGTACGTTTTGCAATTCTATTCACACCCTCCGTTTTTTGACATGCAAAATTTTGCAATTCTTTCTTAAGCGTACCGCAGTATTGAATTCTTGACAACTCCGGTGGAATTGGAAACAATAGAGGTGAAGGAGTGGAAACATGGGACGTTTTCTAGCATTTATAGTCTTGCTTATTCCTGGCATTATGGCTGCTTATGGCATAAAGCTTATGCGCGATACATTGTTCAATAAACTGCTGGAGCCTTTTCCGGCATTATGGCTCCAATTTACTCTCGGCACGATTCTCGTTGTGCTTGGCATCGGTTTTTTTGCAGGTTTCCTGCTTAACCGCGACCGCAAAAAAGGCAATGTCCAAAAGAGATTCCAAAAATAAAAGAGTTTCCGCCTCATTGCGGAAACTCTTTTTTTCGTTCGGTTCCATTCCCAAAGAAAGAACCTTCCATCAATCAGATGCAGCGTTATCCAGGCTCGCCCTTATAATGGCAGTTCCCGGAGCCACTTTGATCGTCTTTCCGGAAATCCAAAGTTGGCGCTATCGGTTGCCGCCTCCCCTGAATTCGCAGCCTCTTCTTCTGCAACGGCGGTCATTTGCATTTTCGCATGCGGCTTGTTCCTCTTCATCCAGGCCTTCTTCCAGTCCTTGACCGCATCCATGATTTCTTAAGCCGGTTGTGCTTTCACTCCACAGGCTTCCAATAACAGCACCTTTCCAATAAAAAAACATCTAATTTACTTTCACGGAAACTCTATCCTTTCAAGTTTGACTTGAAATGCGCGAAAGGAAAAATCGGCTGCATCTCTTCTTATGGCAATTGGGATTGCGAAATCTTTGGACCTTTTTATTGACTGCTAAGCGCTTGCCGCCAAAGGCCGGCACCTGATTTTTAGACAGAATTCCATTCTTAGCAGGTTTCTTTTTTGTTTGTTTTCTGCCGAATTTTCCTTAAGTATTTTATTACATTTAAATTGCCTGCAATCCCTTTCGTTCAAAAAAAATCCTGTCAAACTCGATGGTTTGACAGGATTTTTATGGCTGGAAATAAATATTATATGAGTTCGTTGTATTCGAATTTCAAGCTTTCCGCCACCATCCCGATAAATTGCGAATTCGGCGGCTTTGCTTCCAGATGCTCTTTGTTGTAGCCGAATATTTTCGAAAGCTGTTCGGTCTCATTATTATTCCATGCGATTTCAATGGCGTTGCGGATTGAACGCTCCACACGCGGCGGTGTCGTATCGAATTTTTTCGCCACTCCGGGATATAATGACTTGGTCACTTTATTCAGCATATCGGGTTCATCCAGAACAAGCGAAACCGCTTCTTGCAAATAAACATATCCTTTGAGATGCGGGGGAATGCCAATTTCCTTGATGAAATTGTTGATCAGCTCGTCCCGCTGCTTTTTCTCGGTTTTCGGATCTGCCTGCATTTCCCGGTTCTGCATAATATGATTGATCTGCATTGCGAGGCGTTCAGCATCAAAAGGTTTCATGATGAAATAAGACGCCCCGTACTCCGCGGCCTGGCTCATGATCGCTTCTTGTCCAAAGGCCGACAGCATGATGACGGAAATAGCTTTCAAATCTTCGTCTTCTTTTATGGCATCAAGCACAGCAATGCCATCCAGATACGGCATGATGACATCGAGCAGCAGAATGTCAACTTGGTGCTCCTTCAACATATCGATGCACATCTTGCCGTTGTATGCAATTGCCACCACTTCCATATTCGGCTGGCTGCTCAAATAATCGCTGATAAGTTCCACCAATTCACGATTATCGTCCGCAATTGCAATTTTAATTTTGTCCATCAACTTCTCCCCCTGGTGACTGTTTGATGCGAGATTATCTCATTGTAAGTTTGCGGTCATGGGCAAGGGTCAGAAGCTCTTCCGCGTGCTGCAAGGTTAAATCCGTAATTTCTGCACCAGATAGCATCCGGCTCATTTCCTCGGTGCGTTCCCGTCCGCCAAGCTCATGGACAGCTGTAATGGTCCGCTGGTTTTCAACCCGCTTTTCAATGAACAAATGCTGGTCTGCCATTGCTGCCACTTGAGGCAAGTGGGAAATGCACAGCACTTGGGAGTGAATGGAGATCGCCGCGATCTTTTCCGCGATTGCCTGGGCAACACGCCCACTGACTCCTGTGTCCACTTCATCAAAAATGAGCGAAGTTACGCCTTGGTGTTTCGAGAAAATGGTTTTCAGCGCCAGCATCATGCGCGACAGCTCACCGCCGGAAGCCACTTTCGTCAGCGGTTTCAATGGTTCGCCCAAGTTGGTTGATATATAGAATGAAATGGCATCCCGTCCATTGCGGTCGAATTTATTGTTTGGCAGCTGCTCAAAATTCACTTCAAAAGATGCTTTGCCCATATGCAGCTCCTGCAATTGCTCCATGATGGCTTGGCCCAGTTTTTTGGCCGCCTTTTTCCGGAGCATGGTCAATTCCTCCGCCTCGATCCGAAGGTCTTCGGTCAATTCCTTCAACTTCTCCTGGTCAAGCTGGAGCCGTTTGTCGCGGTTCATCAGTTTGTCCAGTTCATCGGCCTGGGTTTCCTGGTAAAGCAGGATGTCTTCCACCGAGGCCCCGTATTTTCTTTTTAACGATTGGATCAACGCCAGCCGCTGCTCGATTTCGTTTAGCCGCTCAGGGTCGAATTCCATATCGTCAATAATCCGCTTGATTTCTGCCGCGACGTCTTGTATTTGGTAAAAAGCGCCGGACAGCGTTTCGGAATGGCTTGTGAACTGTTCATCGACAGACGCGGCGTGTTCCAATTCCGACATCGCCGAACCCACCCAGTCAAGCCCTTTGGATTCACCTTGGATCGCTTCATGCGCAGCAGAAACGGATTCATAGATTTTATTGAAATTCTGGAGCTTTTTGCGTTCTTGCAGCAGTTCTTCGTCTTCGCCCGCAACCAGCTCTGCCGCCCCGATTTCGCGAAGCTGAAAAGTCAGCAGATCGATGCGCTGGGCTATTTGCTGCTCGTTTTCATTATAAGACGCAAATTCGCGTTTCAAGCGGCTGTATTTGTCATAGGTATGCGCATAGCTTTCGCGCGCTTTTGTCAGGCTTCCCCCCGCAAACTGGTCCAGCAAATGCAAATGTTGCTTTTCATCCATCAATTCCTGGGTTTCGTGCTGACCATGAATATCGATCAAGACACCGCCTATTTCACGCAAGATGGATATTGTCACCAGCTTGCCATTGATTCGGCAGACATTTTTCCCTTTATCGTTCAATTCGCGCCGCAGCACAATGTCGCCGTCGCTTGCCGGAATGCCGAACTCTTCCATTTTTCGGAAAACGAGATGTTCATCGTTGTCGAGCGAAAACAAGCCTTCGATTTCGGCTTTTTTGGACCCGTGGCGGATAAACTCCTGGCTTCCGCGCCCTCCGGCCAACAGATGGACGGCGTCGATAATGATCGATTTACCGGCCCCTGTCTCACCGGTCAGTACGGTCAAGCCTTCCGTGAAACTGACGGTCAATGCATCGATGATTGCAAAATTGCGAATGTCCAATTCCCTCAGCATAATGATGTCACCTCTTTATCAAAGCATCTCAATCAGGCGCTGTTTTAAAATTTCCCGGTGCTCGGTGTCCCGGCAAATGATCAAGCATGTATCGTCTCCACAGATCGTCCCCAAAATCTCTTCCCATCCGAGATGGTCGATCAATGATCCTATGGCGTGGGCGTTCCCCGGCAGCGTTTTCATCACCAAAAAGTGGCTTGCTCCGTCAATGCTGACAAATGCGTCTGTCAGTGCCCGGTGCAGCTTCTGCATGGGATTGAACCGCTGGTCCGCAGGCAAACTGTATTTATAGCGCCCATCCTGAAGCGGCACTTTCACTAGATGAAGCTCTTTTATGTCACGCGAGACGGTCGCTTGTGTCACTGCATAACCTGATGCTTTCAACAGGTCCACCAAATCGTCTTGTGTTTCGATTTCCTGGTTCGAGATCAAATCTCTAATCTTTATATGACGCTGCCCTTTGTTCATCGGGACCTCCTTGGATGAATAAATATTCTATATCCTTAATATCGTACCTTTAAATCACCTTAAAAACAAGAAAACACATCCCAAAAAGGGATGCGTTTTACAACTTTTCGTGTGCCGTTTTTACCACATCATCAACGTCCGCTTCCGCTACTGCCTGTATTTCATTATCCTCTCCTGCGGATTGCAAGTGAAACAGGAATTCAATATTGCCTTCGCCGCCGGTTATCGGCGAGAAAGACATGTTCTTCACATGAAACCCTGCCTCCACCGCAAACTGCCCCACCTTCAATAAAACAGCGCGATGGACTTTCGGGTCCCGGACGATGCCTTTCTTGCCGACATGTTCACGCCCGGCTTCGAATTGGGGCTTTACGAGGGCGATAACATCGCCGCCCGGCACAAGAATCCCTTTCAATACAGGCAAAATGATTTTCAGCGAAATAAACGACACATCAATAGTCGCAAACTCAGGAAGGCCCTGCTCGAAATCTTCCGGTTTGGAATGGCGGAAATTGGTGCGTTCCATGACTGTCACACGCTCGTCCTGCCGGATTTTCCACGCAAGCTGGTTGTATCCTACATCAAGCGCATAGCAGTGCTTCGCCCCGTTTTGAAGTGCACAATCCGTAAAACCGCCCGTAGAAGAACCGATATCAAGCATCAATTTCCCTTCGACGGACAAGTCGAATTCAGCCAGCGCTTTTTCGAGCTTCAGCCCGCCGCGGCTGACATATTTCAAGTCATTGCCCTTCATTTGAAGCGGCGCATCTTCCGGAATCTTCTCCCCGGGCCGGTCCATCCGTTCTTCGTTCGAATAGATGATGCCGGCCATGATCGCCCGCTTCGCTTTTTCACGCGTCTCACAGATTCCCCGTTCCACCAACAAGACATCCACGCGCTCTTTTTTCGGTTTGCTCATAGTACTTTAAATCCCGCTTTTGTCTGGATTTGGACATGCTTTTGGACTCTTCTTACAACTTCGTCGCTATTCAAATGAATTTCGTCCATCAATTCGGCCACGTCTCCGTGCTCGATAAATTCATCCGGAATTCCCAAACGGTCAATAATCGCATCTTGATGACCGGCTTCTTGCGCAAATTCCATAACCGCGCTGCCGAATCCGCCTTGCAGTACCGCTTCTTCAATCGTGACCACCGGCACGCCGCGCCCGAAAATGCCATGAAGCATCGCCGTGTCCATCGGCTTGATGAAGCGGGCATTGACCACTTCTGCATTGATGCCTTGTTCTTCCAATTCCGCCGCTGCTTGAAGCGCCATCGGAATTGTTGTGCCGAACGTCAAAATGACTGCATCAGCGCCCGGTTTCAGAACTTCCCACGAACCGATCGGCAAAACCTGCAATTCGCTGTCCATCGGCACGCCTAAGCCGTTTCCACGCGGGTAGCGAAGCGCAATCGGACCATCGTTGTACTCGATTGCCGTTTTGACCATATGCTGCCCTTCGTTTTCATCTTTCGGCATCATGATGACCATGTTCGGCAAGTGGCGCAAGAAGGCGATATCGAAAACGCCTTGGTGCGTCTCCCCGTCTGCACCGACCAAACCGGAACGGTCGATTCCGATAAAGACATTCAAGTTCTGGCGGCAAATGTCATGGAGCACCTGGTCATAGGCACGCTGTAAAAACGTCGAATATATCGCCAGAAACGGTTTCATGTCCTGCGTCGCAAGGCCGGCCGCCATCGTTGTAGCGTGCTGCTCTGCGATTCCGACATCAAACATGCGTTCCGGAAACTCGGAAGCGAAGCCTTCGAGTTTCGAGCCGACCGGCATGGCCGGAGTGATAGCCACGATACGCTCGTCTGTACGGGCCAGTTTTCTTACTGTTTCTGCGACAAGACCGCTCCAAGACGGGGCTTTCGTGGCTGATTTCACCAAATCGCCGGTTTCCGTTTTATAAGGTCCCGTTCCGTGCCAAGTGCCAATCACATCCTGCTCGGCAGGCAAGAACCCTTTCCCTTTTTTGGTCAGCACATGCAAAAGGACAGGCCCTTCCACCTTTTTCGCATAACGAAGGTTTTCTTCCAGCTCTTCCAGGTTATGCCCGTCAATCGGCCCCAAATACGTAAAGCCGAGCTCCTCAAAAAAGACGCCGGACACCAGCAAATACTTCAAGCTGTCTTTGACGCGTTCAGCGGTTGAGGCAAGTTTGCCGCCCACAGCCGGAATTTTTTTCATCAAATATTCCAAGTCGTCTTTGGCTTTGTTGTATTTCCCGGCAGTCCGCAGCCTTCCCAGCACGTTGTGCAGAGCTCCGACATTCGGCGCGATCGACATTTCATTGTCATTGAGGATGACGATCATATTTGTCTGCTCATGGCCGATATGATTCAGCGCTTCAAGCGCCATTCCGCCTGTCAAAGCCCCGTCTCCGATAATCGGAATAACGTGATTTTCGGCTTTTTTGATATCCCGCGCCGCAGCCATGCCCATTGCCGCAGACAGCGAAGTGGAGCTATGGCCGGTTTCCCAGACATCATGCTCGCTTTCATTGCGTTTCGGGAATCCGCATAATCCTTTGAACTGGCGCAAAGTGTCGAATTGCCCTGCTCTGCCTGTCAGTATTTTATGTACGTAGGATTGGTGCCCCACATCCCAAATCAGTTTGTCCGCCGGGCTGTCAAATACCTTATGCAAAGCAATCGTCAATTCCACGACACCCAGATTCGGACCGATATGGCCGCCTGTTCTTGATAAATTTTCTATTAAAAATCTCCGGATATCTTCACTTAATCGAACGAGCTGCTTATTGTCCAGCTCTTTTAAGAAAGATGGATTGGTAATCGTATGAAGATCCATAGCCATCACTCTCCTTTTTCTAAATTTTTCCGTAAATTGCCTGTTCTCATTATATCAATAGATGGAGAATGCACAAACTGGAGCTTCACAAATCAGTTTTTTCTTTGGACAATCAATTCTGTCAGTTCCCGAAGCAAGGACAGTTCCCCGTTCAATGAGTCGATGGCTTTCAGCGCTTCTGCTGCATGGTATTCCAGCTTTTCTTTTGCTTTCGGCAAAGTCAAAAGGCTAGGATACGTGCTTTTTTCACTGGATTCATCTTTTCCGGCCGTTTTTCCAAGTTCTTCTGAAGTGCCGGTAACATCCAGAATATCATCCTGTATCTGGAAAGCGAGGCCGAGGTGTTCGCCAAAACGGCTAAGCGCCACAATTTCTTCCGCAGAAGCCTGCGCCAAAATAGCACCCGCCAAAATACTGTATGTCAAAAGGGCGCCGGTTTTCAAGCGATGGACCTGTTCCAATTCTTCAAGCGTCAGTTTTTTCTCTTCCCCTTCAATATCGAGGACTTGGCCTCCGACCATGCCTTCAGCCCCTGAAGAAACGCTCATCAAATCGATCAGGCGGATTTTATCGCCGCTGGAAACATGCTCCAGGCGTGCGACGACCCCAAAGCTATATGTCAGCAATGCGTCGCCCGCGAGGATTGCCAGCGCCTCGCCGTAGACCACATGATTGGTAGGCATACCGCGCCTTAGATCATCGTCATCCATGCTCGGAAGGTCGTCATGGATCAGTGAATATGTGTGGATCATTTCGATTGCCGCCGCCACTTTCAAGGCGTCGGGGTGCTGGACTCCGAATTCCTCGATGACAGCCAGCAGCAGAATCGGCCGGATTCGTTTGCCCCCTGCCTGCAAGGAATAATTCATCGCTTCTTTCAGCGACTGCGGAATAGCAAGCGAAGCTATCAATGAAGTCATCTCGTTTTGGATTAACGGTTCATAATGCTTTCGGAATTGGCTTAAATTCATTTGGATGTCCCGTCCTTTTCGATGTCCACTGGCATTTCTTTGCCATCATTCATCATTGTGACAAGCTGTTTTTCAGCATTCTGCAATTTATCATGGCACACTTTGGAAAGTTCCATGCCTTTTTGATAAAGCGTCAATGCCTGCTCGAGCGGCACATCGCCTTGCTCCAACTGGCGAACAATTTCCTCAAGTTGTTCCATTGCTTCATTGAACATGATTTCTTTTTCTGCCATCTTAAGAATCTCCTTTATTCGTTGGGATCGTGCTTTCCACTTGGGCATTTACCGTGCCGTCCATCATCGATATAGCGATGCGGTCGCCTGTTTCCACTTGCGAAATGCTTTTCACGACCACGCCGTCTTTATAGGGAATCGAATAGCCGCGGTCCATGATCTTGAGTGGGCTTAAGGCATCCAATGTACGCATCGCCGAAGCGAGCTGCTGGGCGCTGTTTTTCAAGCTGCGCTCCATTCCCTGGTCCAAGCGCCGGGACAAATTCTCGATGTCCATTTCGGATTGTTTGATGCGCTTTATCGGCACCCGGTTTTGCAGTTGGTTGTCCAAGTTGGAATGGCGTTCTTTTGAACGGTTCAGCTGCTGGAGAATTTCGCGCTGAAGCGAATCTGTCGCCCTCTCGACCCGCTCAATGAACGGCCGGTACAACCGGTCCGGATACGCGAGCGGCAGCGAAGAAGTCAACCGCGCCAGCGCCGCCTTGTCTTTGGAAATCGTATTGGCGATTGTCCGGTACATGCCCGAACGATAGCCCAATACGCGGTCCAGCAGTTCCGTCTTGCTGGGCACTGCCAGCTCTGCTGCAGCTGTCGGCGTCGCCGCCCTCAAATCCGAAACGAAATCCGCGATGGTCGTGTCCGTTTCATGGCCTATCGCTGAAATTATCGGGATTCGCGACCCGAAAATGGCGCGTGCTACGCTTTCTTCGTTGAATGCCCATAAATCTTCGATCGATCCGCCGCCGCGGCCGACAATCATGACATCAAAATCCGATTGGTTTGCCGATTGAATCGACCTGACGATGGAAGGCGCAGCGCCTGTCCCTTGCACAAGCGTCGGATACAAAACAACTTTTGCAAGCGGATAGCGGCGGTTCAAAGTGATGATAATATCGCGCACTGCGGCACCAGTTTGGGCTGTGACCACCGCAATTTTTTTCGGAAACCGCGGAAAGCTCTTTTTGTGCGCCGCACTGAACAAACCTTCTTTGCCCAATTTTTCTTTCAGCTGCTCGAACGCCAAATAATAGTCGCCGATTCCGTCCGACTGCATCGATTGGGCATACAATTGGTACTGACCCGATGCCTCATACACTGTGACGTCTCCGCGGATCAACACGGTCATTCCGCTTTCTGGCTTGAACTTGACCGCTCGTGCATTGGCCGCGAACATGACGGCCGGAAGCCGCGCAGAGTTGTCTTTCAATGTAAAGTAAATATGGCCGCTCGTATGGATTTTCACGTTCGACAGTTCGCCTTTAACGTAAACATCCCTTAGATGGGGATCTGCGTCAAATTTCTTTTTTATGTATTTCGTCAGCGCCTTGACGCTTAAGTATGGGTCGGTCGACAAAATTTCAACCCCTATCTCGGAAATTAAAAAGCTGTCTTTCATCCGAAAAACAGCTCTTTTTCTATTTATTTTACATGGTTCTTCCGTTTTTGTCTTTTGTCACGCCATTTTCAGCCGATTGGACCGTATTTTCCATCAGCATGGCGATTGTCATCGGTCCGACTCCGCCTGGCACTGGTGTTACATAGGAAGCTTTCTCGACAACATCTTCAAAATCCACGTCTCCGCACAATTTGCCGTTTTCATCGCGGTTCATGCCGACATCGATTACAACAGAACCGGGTTTGATGTGTTTGGAAGTCAGGAATTTCGCAACCCCGATCGCCACGATCAGAATGTCCGCTTGTTTGGTGTAATAAACCAAATCCTTCGTTTTCGAATGGGTATACGTGACGGTTGCATTTTTTTGCAGCAGCATTTGGCCGACAGGTTTGCCGACGATGTTGCTTCTGCCGATAACGACAACATGCTGGCCTGCCGGATCGATTGCGTAATGGTCTAGCAGCTTGATGATGCCGTTAGGGGTGCAAGGCAAAAAGGCTTCCCGGCCGATCATCATATTTCCGACCGACACCGGGTGGAAGCCGTCCACATCTTTTTGTGGATCGATCGCCATAATCACGCTGAATTCATCGATATGGGCGGGCAGCGGCAACTGCACCAATATCCCGTGGATTTCAGGGTCGTTGTTCAGCTTATCGATTGTTGCCAACAGCTCCGCTTCGGTCAGGTCATCCGGAAATTGAAGCAAATCTGACCGCATACCAAGCGCTTCGCATGTTTTTTGCTTGTTTTTCACATATGTATGAGAGGCTGAATTGTCTCCGATCAGCACCACGGCAAGACCTGGCACTACCCCTTGAGCTTTGAGTTTTTCTACACGCACTTGAACTTGGTCTTTAATTTTTTGGCTTACTGCTTTTCCATCAATGAGTTTCGCAGTCACAATTATTCCTCCAAATCAATTTTCTTGTTCATCGGTAAACTTTGACAAGACACCATTCACAAAGCGGCTGGATTTTTCGTCGCCGAACGTTTTGCTGAGTTCAATCGCTTCGTTCATGATGACCCGGGACGGCGCATCTTCCATGAAGCTCAATTCAAACACAGCCATTCTAAGGATGGTCCGCTCAATTTTCGGCAACCTCTCAAGCGACCAATTTTCCAGATGGCCTTTCAGTTTTTCATCAATCGCCGATTTGTTGGAATGGGTCCCTTGAACCAGCAGATCATAAAAATTATCGCGCTCGCCTGCCATCACATGCTCAACCGCTTCATCGATTGTCAATTCCGTTCCTTCTAATTGAAATAAGGTTTGGAGCGCCTTTTCTCTTGCTTCATGTCGTTTCATATCTATTTCGGTCTCCTTTTTGGGCTAATTACCCCTCATTATACAGGTAATCCTTCCGAACTTCCATGTTTGAAATAGTCTGAAAAGAAAACTGTCCGAAGCTCCGTTCGGACAGTTTTCTTTGCGGCGAAGCAGCGGAGCGATGCAGCAAAATCTGGCACAGAAAACAAAAAGCTGCCCAATAAGCCGGCGCACAGCCAGCTTGGACAGCTTGTCGTTATTCGGTTGGGTGCTGCGTTTCAAATTGCACTCCCGTGATGTGGACATTCACTTCCTGCGTTTGGAGCGAAGTCATGTTCAAAAGTGTTTGGCGAACCTGTTCCTGGATTTTCAAAGCAGTTTGCGGAATCGACACGCCATAGTTGACGACGCAGTAAATGTCGATGGCCAAACCATCTCCCGCCAGTTCAGTTTTCACGCCTTTGCCGTGCACTTTCTTCCCTAAACGTTCTGCCACTCCTGAAGTGAAATTGCCTCGCATGCTGGCAACACCTTCGATATCAGACGCCGCAATGCTCGCGATAATTTCCAAAACTTCAGGGGCGACCTGGATATTTCCCAAATCTTGCGCGCCTTTTGGTTTCATTTGCACATAAGATACTGTTTTTTCAGCCATTTGGTCAATTCCTTTCTTGTCAGGATCCTAGCACATCATATTTCTCAAGGAATTTCGTGTTGAAATCACCTGATTTGAACACTTCATGATCCATCAATTTCGAATGGAACGGGATGGTCGTATGCACCCCTTCAATCAGAAATTCATCAAGCGCGCGCTTCATTTTCGCAACGGCTTCCTCGCGCGTATCCGCGAAAGTGATCAGCTTCGCCACCATGGAATCATAATATGGCGGAATGCTGTAGCCTGGATACATCGCTGAATCGACGCGCACTCCCATACCGCCCGGCGGCAAATAGATATTGACTCTGCCGGCTGAAGGCATGAAATTCTTTGCAGGGTTTTCGGCGTTGATCCGGCATTCGATGGACCAACCCTTGAATGTGACATCTTCTTGCTTGTACGCAAGCGTCTCGCCTGATGCCACTCTCAACTGCTGCTGGATCAAGTCGATGCCCGTAATCATTTCAGTTACCGGATGTTCCACCTGGATGCGGGTATTCATTTCCATGAAATAGAATTTCTGATTGGCAACATCAAAGATGAACTCTACAGTCCCAGCTCCACGGTAATTGACCGCAAGCGCCGCTTTCACAGCCGCATCGCCCATTTGGGCACGGATTTCAGGGGTCAAGGCGGGAGATGGCGCTTCTTCGACAAGCTTCTGCATCCGGCGCTGAATAGAGCAGTCGCGCTCACCCAGGTGGATGGCGTTTCCGTGCGAATCAGCCAATACCTGGATTTCAACGTGGCGGAAGTCTTCGATGAATTTTTCGATGTAAACGCCAGGATTGCCGAAAGCGGCAGCCGCTTCTTTTTGCGTCATTTGAAGGCCTTTGACAAAGTCTTCGCGGGTTCTTGCTACACGTATTCCTTTGCCCCCGCCTCCGGCTGTCGCTTTGATGATTACCGGAAAACCGATTTGCTCAGCGATTTCCAAGCCTTCTTTTTCATTTGCGACAATGCCTGTCGAACCTGGAACGACAGGAACGCCGGCTTCCCGCATCGTTTCCCGGGCGACATCTTTTGTTCCCATGCTTGAAATGGCGGCTGATGTCGGTCCGATGAACATGATGCCTACCGCTTCGCAAAGTTCCGCAAAACTGGCGTTTTCCGCTAAAAAGCCATAGCCCGGATGGATGCCATCGCAATTTGTCAATTTTGCCACACTGATGATATTGGAAAAGTTCAGATAGCTGTCTTTTGAAAGTTTTGGACCGATGCAGTAAGCCTCATCGGCCAGTTGGACGTGGAGAGCTTCACGATCGGCTTCCGAATAAACGGCAACCGTCTCTATATCCATTTCTTTACATGCCCGGATGATCCGGACAGCGATTTCTCCGCGGTTCGCAATTAATACTTTTTTCATCGTCGGCTCCTCCTCAGTTGGTTTTTACAAGGAATAGAGGCTGGCCGTATTCGACAAGCTGACCGTCTTTAACGAGGATTTCAGCAATTTCCCCATCCACTTCCGCTTCGATTTCATTGAACAGTTTCATGGCTTCGACAATGCAAACCACTTGGTCCGCTCTGACTTTTGTGCCGGGCTGGACATAAGCCGGCTCTTCAGGAGAAGGCGATTGGTAGAAAGTCCCTACCATCGGAGAAAGAATCGGATGCAAGTTTTTGTCGTTGTTTTCTGGAAGCTCTGGAACTTCTTCCGATACCAGCTCTTCCGCTTTTGGAGTAGACGCCGGCACAGCTGATACCGGTGCAGGAGTTGCAGGAGCGGCTGGTGCTGCAGGCTGCACAGCGGATGCGCCGTTTACAATCGCACCATTCTTTTTCAGTTTCACTTTCGTTCCTTCAGACTCATATGTGAACTCGTCGATTGAAGAGCTGTCCACTAATTTAATAATTTCACGTATTTCTTGTATTTTCAAATTGTCCTACTCTCCTTTATGTATATAATTTTGGTCTATTCCATTCTAGACGTTTTTGGTTTTTTTTGAAATAGCCTGTCCCATATTTAAAAAAGGCCCCCTTGTTGCAGAGGCCATTTTCATGATTACGCGCGAGAAACGTATGATGAATCTGTTGTGTTGACAATCAGCTTATCGCCTTCATTGATGAAAAACGGCACTTGGACAACAAGCCCAGTCGACAGCTTAGCCGGTTTTGAACCGCCGCTTGCAGTGTCGCCTTTGATGCCCGGGTCTGTTTCCACCACTTCAAGGACCACCGAATTCGGCAATTCGACGCCAAGAACTTCGCCTTGGAATTGAATCACTTGCACTTCCATGTTCTCCTGAAGGAATTTCAATTCATATTCGATATTTTTTTCTGGAATTTCGATTTGGTCGTATGTTTCTGTATCCATAAATGCATGGGCGTCGCCGCTTGCATACAAGTATTGCATTTTGCGGTTGTCGATTTGCGCTTTCGCTACTTTCTCGCCAGCGCGGAACGTTTTTTCGGTAACGCTGCCGGTGCGCAGATTGCGCAATTTCGTGCGTACGAAGGCTGCGCCTTTGCCTGGTTTTACGTGCTGGAATTCCATAACGCGCCAAATGCCGTTATCCACCTCAATGGTCACGCCTGTTTTAAAATCGTTTACTGAAATCATGTAAGTTCCTCCGTTTTGTTATAAAATACGTAGCTCTTTTGTGGAGTTAGTCAATCGTACATTTCCTGACTCGGTTATCAGTATATCATCTTCAATGCGCACTCCGCCAACTCCTGGCAGATAAATTCCCGGTTCCACGGTCACAGCCATGCCCGGTTCAAGGACCGTCTCTGATTTAGAGGACAGGCCCGGAGCTTCATGCACTTCAAGTCCGATGCCATGGCCTGTGGAATGACCGAACGCTTCTCCATAGCCTTTTGATTTGATGTAATCGCGCGCAATGGCGTCTGCTTCGATGCCTGTCATGCCCGGGCCGATTTTTTCAACACCGAGCACCTGGGAATCCAGGACGATCTGATAGATTTCCTTTAGCTGTTCGGAAGGCTCGCCAACTGAAACCGTACGGGTGATATCGGAAATATAACCGTTATAAAGCGCGCCAAAATCGAGGGTCACCATGTCGCCTTGTTCGATCACTTTGTCCGTGGCAACCCCGTGCGGCAATGCAGAACGCACGCCTGAAGCCACAATAATGTCAAACGAAGAGGAAGTCGCCCCTTGCTGCCTCATGAAAAATTCAAGTTCATTGGAAACTTCGAGCTCGGTGCGGCCGGCACGGATAAATCCGCAAATATGCTCGTAAGCGGCATCGGCAATTTTCGCTGCCTGCTTTAAGATCTCGACCTCATCGGGTGTCTTGATCATGCGGATTTTTTCCACCAGTCCACTGACCGGCTCCAATTCGGCATCCAGTTTTTCCTGGTATTGAACAAATGTAGCATATGTCATATATTCCTGCTCAAAAGCGATGGTTCCGATGCCATGTCCTTTTGCGAGTTCCGCCACTTCCTCGAGGAGGCTGGTTTTCGCTTGCACGACTTCAAATTCCGCAGCTTGCGCTGTTGCTTGTTCTGTATAGCGGAAATCAGTGATGAACCAGGCTTTGTCCTTTGTGACAAGCGCCAGTCCGGCAGATCCTGTAAAGTTCGTTGCATAACGCAAATTATAGCGGCTTGTCACCAGCAAGGCCTCAAGCTGCTGCTTTTCCATTTCAGTGCGTAGCTTCTGTAATTTCAATCTATTCATCCTCCCTGATTCCGTAGTAATAAAGCATGCAAGCCCAGCTTATAAACGTCTTTGCCAAAACCCGTGATTTGTCCGGCAGCTACCGGCGCTATGTATGAATGGCGGCGGAATTCTTCCCGTTTATAAACATTGGAGATATGTACTTCAACAACCGGCACAGGGACCGCTGCAATGGCATCCCGTATTGCGACGCTCGTATGGGTATAGGCCCCGGCGTTCAAGACGATTCCATCAAGCCCGTCGTCTCCCGCCTGGTGGATCCAATCGATCAGCTCGCCTTCGTGGTTGGATTGCCGGCAAGTCAATTCGATTTTCTGTTCTGCCGCGAATTGAGCGAGCTCAGTTTCCAGCTCCGCGAGCGTGAACGTTCCATAAGCATCCCTTTCCCGTTTCCCCAACCGGTTCAAATTGGGGCCATTCAAACATAACACACGCATTTCGCCACTCCTTTCAATCACATACTTCCTCATTTTATCATACGACAAAAATCGAGCAACTATTACAAAAAGATCAGGCCGGCTATCTTTCAAAACAGATAAAAAGCGCGGCGGCCAAGGCCGTCGCGCATTAAAGAATGGATCAAAGTCCGCATTTCAGTTGGGCATTGCAGTTGGTGCAGGTGTTGCAGCCGCCCATTTCTTCAACTGTCCCTTTTCGGCAGACCGGACATGTGTCGCCCACTTCCGAACCGATCGTGACATTTGTTGAGCGCAAATCCTGGATGGTATCAATAAGGACGATTGGCCGTTTCGATGAAGCTTCTTCTTTGGGCTCATCTTCAAATGAGTTTTCTTCCGCTTTCAGCGTAAGGACCTGAGAATCACGGCTGCCATCGACATAAACCGTACCGCCTTTTGCTCCGCCTTTGTATAGGCGCTCATAGACGCCTTCCACTTGCTCGACCGTGTAGCCGCGAGGTGCGTTCACCGTTTTCGAAATGGAAGAGTCGATCCAGCGCTGGATAATGCACTGGACATCCGCATGTGCTTCCGGCGCCAAGTCCATGGAGGTGACAAATGCTTTCGGCAGGTTTTCTTCATCCGCTTCCGGATTGTTCTTCAAGTATTCACGGACAATATCCGCTTTCACCTCGATGAATTTGCCAAGGCGGCCGCTGCGGTAATACGTGAAAGAATAATATGGTTCAAGACCGGTCGATACACCGACCATCGTTCCTGTCGAGCCGGTTGGCGCAACCGTCAACAAATGAGAGTTGCGGATCCCTTTTTGGAGCACCGCTTCGCGGATATGCTCCGGCATGCCCTGCATAAAACCGGTTTCCGTAAAGGCTTTGCGGAGCGCCGCTGTTTCTTCGTCGGTCTTGCCAGCCAGGAACGGGAAGCTGCCGCGTTCTACCGCAAGCTCAGTGGATTCTTCATACGCAGCAGCCGCGATGGTTTTGAAGATTTCATCCACCAACTGGTTGCCTTCCGGCGAGCCGTATTCTTTATCGCAATAAATGAGCAAATCTGCCAAGCCCATGACGCCGAGCCCTACCCGGCGTTCGCCAAGCGCCTGGATGCGGTTTTCTTCCAGGAAGTAAGGCGTTGCGTCAATAACGTTGTCCTGCATGCGCACTCCGACGCGAACCGTTTCTTTCAACGCTTCAAAATCGACCTGCTTTGTTTTGGCATCGGCGAATTGCGCCAGGTTGACTGCGGCCAAGTTGCAGACCGAGTAAGGCGCCAGGGGCTGTTCGCCGCAAGGATTGGTCGCAACCACTTTCTGGCCGTATGCCTTTGCATTCGTTTTGTCATTGGCGTTATCGATAAAGAAAATGCCCGGTTCAGCTGAATAAGTTGCGCAGACATTGATCAAGTTCCACAAATTGCGCGCTTTCATCGTCCGGTACGTACGGACTCTATGGCCCATTTTTTCCCATTCGCGCACATCGCCGACCTCATGCCATTGTTCATTGTAAATGGCCATTTCTTCCGGTGAATAGGATTCGACTGCCGGAAAGCGCAATTCGAAATCGGCGTCTTCCTCGACCGCCTTCATAAAATCATCTGTTAGTGTGACTGAGATGTTTGCGCCTGTCAGAAACTCTTCATTATGGACTGAATGAGTTCCGCCATCGCGCAATTTCGTTTCGGCATCTTGCATGATTTTCGCATTAAAGCCGCCCATCCCGGGAATTGCCCGGTAATTGAGGATTCCCTGGTACATGGCATCTTCCTGCTGAGTCAGCGGCTTGAACTTCAGCTTGTCCTGCGCCAGCTTCTTGATCGTTTCATCTTCGGAGTTTTCGATCAGATACCGAAGAATGCGCGGATTTTGCATTTTGGAAATAATGAATTCCGCAATATCCGGATGCCAGTCGGCGAGCATGATCATCTGGGCGCCGCGGCGGGATCCGCCTTGCTCAACCAAATGCGTCAACTTCGCGATATCGTCCAGCCAGGAAACGGAACCTGATGATTTTCCGTTAACTCCGCGGGCGAGCGTATTGCGCGGACGAAGCGTCGAACCATTCGTCCCGACACCGCCGCCGCGTGACATGATTTCCATCACTTGTTTGCGGTGATCGGAAATGCCTTCTCGCGAATCCGCAACAAATGGCATGACGTAGCAGTTGAAATACGTAACGTCTGTATCCGCACCCGCTCCATAAAGAACACGGCCAGCTGGAATGAATTTCAATCCGACCAGCTGCTCATAAAATTTCCCGAACCAATGCTGCCGTTTTTCAGGCGTTTTTTCCACAGAAGCAAGGCCCGTCGCATTGCGTTTGGCAATTTGTTCATAATAGACTTCCATCGGCTTTTCGATCACATCAAGAGGCCGTGAAACAATGCCGGTTTCCTGTTCTTCCGGTTTGTCAATCGCGCTTCTGTAGTCTTCCTCGATCCAAACCCGCGCTTTGTTCGCTGCTTTATCAAGCGATACGATGAAGCCTAGTCCCCGAGCTGGGAATTTCGGATCTTCCTTTACTGTCAACACGACAAAATCGCCCGCTTTTAACGTCTTTTTTTCCGTGTCTTTGAACGAATACCGGTCGATCATGACCAGACGCGAAACCCCTTTATGGGTAATTTTCATATCCGGTGTCACCGCATGGACTTGCGGAAAAGATTTGATATCCTCATTCAAAGAACCGGCATCAAGTGTGTATTCAGATTTTGTTACAGAAACCATTTGACAATTCCTCCTTCATGTTATATGGAGTCAAACACTATATATAGTATTTCTACAGTTCCCATGATACTATATATTGAAACTTTTTGAAACGGCAAATTTATGTACAGGTTATCTCCGGTTCAGCAAAAGCTTTTGGCACCAAGGGTTCGGCTTTGTTCCCCCGCTCCAAAATGATCCAAAAGGCTTGAACAGCTCCACTATTTTCCTTTTAAAACTGCTTCGGGCGATATTTATGTTTACATATTATTTTTATTATACACTTTCATCGGTATGCATATTTTATGAGGAATAGAGATTGAATTCACAGGATTGCCCCCAAATTCTGCATTAAGTGCAACAAAGCCATTGAATAACCGATGCCCCTTCTTTTATAATGAAGAGAGAATAGAAAGGGGCAAGAACATTGGATTTTCTGTACAGCATTTTAATTGCTTTGCTTGTAGTGGTCATATTTGCGTTGATCTCCTATTTCCGCGTCAAGAAAGCTGTTACAACTCTTAACCAAGAACAATTTATCGAAGGCTACCGAAAAGCTCAGCTAATCGATGTCCGGGAAGCGAAAGACTTCGCTGCTGGCCACATTTTAGGGGCCCGCAACATTCCTCAAACTCAATTGCGCCAGCGCTATAAAGAAATCCGGGCTGACAAGCCGGTGTATTTATACGATCAAAACGGAGCACGCAGCGGACGCGTTGCACTTTTCCTGAAGAAAAAAGGCTATAACCAGCTCTATCAACTGCAAGGCGGGTTCAAGCAATGGACCGGCAAAATCAAATCCAAATCATAAGTACGCAGAGCCTTTCCATAACGGGAGGGCTTTTTCTCTGCCCTCACGCAGTCATATCAGCCATAACGCAGAGCGGAGAATTCGTTATCGAAAGAAAAAAACATTGTTTTGAAATATTTGTTTTTGATTTTAGTATTTTATAACAATGTTCTTTTGGTCTATGCAGGGAAAACCTTCCGGAACAACAAACGAATCCAAAAACAGGACAAAAAAAGACCCTGACATCGCCAGAGTCTGTATCTTTCAATATATTATTCAAGCCTTCAATCTATATCGTTCAATATGTTTCAATTTCATATTCGCGGCCACTACCTCTTCCAATTCCGCAATATTGACTTTGGGATTGGCGGGATCGAATACTGTGGAGATGTAGCTTACCACAAATGAGTATGTAGCTTTAAGCCGGAAGTTTTGATAATCAGCGGAGTCTTCGGTCGTTGTCCAGTAGAACGTATTGTCGTCTGCATCTGTCAAAGCAACCACACGAAGTTTGCCATTTTTAAAACAAGATGAAAACTCCAAATTCTTGGTATATCGCTTTCCTTTTTCGAACCCATTCACTTCATTGATTGCAAGCACCATCGAAATCCACCTCTTTCCCATAGTGTGTACACTTTTAATATATCAGAACCTATGTTCTATTTGCAACAAAAACGCTCAAATAAATCAAACTTTATCATATTTTCTGTAAAATTGAAAAAAGGCGCCCCAAAATCTTTCGTGGGGCGCCTTTTTGCCTTCTCTTATTCAGCTTTCGTGTAGCGCAATACCGGTTTCCGTGCAGCTTTCGCTTCATCCAGACGGCTGATGACCGTTGTATGCGGTGCATTTTGGACAATCTCCGGATTGTCTTCTACTTCTTTGGCGATCTGGATCATCGCATCGATAAACGCATCCAATGTTTCCTTGGATTCTGTTTCAGTCGGCTCGATCATCATGCCTTCTTCAACATTCAGCGGGAAGTAGATTGTTGGCGGGTGGTAGCCAAAGTCCAGCAACCGTTTTGCCATATCCAGGGTCCGCACGCCTAATTTTTTCTGGCGGCGGCCGCTAAGAACGAATTCGTGCTTGCAGTGGCGGTCATACGGCAAATCGAAATGAGGCGCCAGCCTGCGCATCATGTAGTTAGCGTTCAACACAGCGTATTCCGTTACCGCTTTTAAGCCGTCCGGCCCCATGGAACGGATATACGTATAAGCTCGGACGTTGATGCCGAAGTTTCCATAGAATGGTTTGACTCGTCCGATCGATTCTGGACGGTCGTATTCGAACGTCAATCCTTCTGCCGTTTTTACTAAAACCGGTTTTGGCAGATAAGGAATCAAATCTTTTTTCACGCCAACCGGACCAGATCCAGGTCCGCCGCCGCCATGAGGGCCAGTGAACGTTTTGTGCAAGTTCAAGTGGACCACATCAAAGCCCATGTCTCCCGGACGAGCTTTTGACATAACCGCATTCAAGTTGGCGCCGTCATAATACAATTTGCCGCCCACTTCGTGGATGATGGCAGCCATTTCAAGGATTTGCTCTTCGAAAAGGCCAAGCGTGTTCGGATTAGTCAGCATCAAAGCGGCTGTGTCAGGACCGACCACGCGCTTCAAATCTTCCAGATCGACCAAACCTTGTTCGTTCGATTTCACCGTAATCGTTTCAAAACCAGCTACCGTGGCAGAGGCAGGATTGGTGCCATGTGCGGAATCGGGAACGATAACTTTTGTACGGTTCATGTCGCCTCTTGCTTCGTGGTAAGCGCGGATCATCATAAGGCCTGTCCACTCACCGTGTGCGCCTGCAGCCGGCTGCAGAGTCACTTCATCCATGCCCGTGATTTCTTTCAAATGCTCCTGCAAATCAAACAGCAGTTCCATCGCGCCCTGTACAGTCGATTCATCCTGCAGCGGGTGGATGTTGGCGAATCCCGGGAAACGCGCTACCGTTTCGTTGATTTTCGGATTGTATTTCATCGTGCACGATCCAAGCGGATAGAATCCGGAATCGACGCCATGGTTGCGTTTTGACAAAGCCGTATAATGGCGCATAATATCGAGTTCAGAAACTTCCGGCAGGCCAGCCGCTTCTTCACGCACTAAATCTTGCGGCAAAACTTGGGTCAAATCGATTTCAGGTACATCAAGGGTCGGCAAGCTATAGCCAACGCGGCCTTCTTTTGTCATTTCAAAAATGAGCGGTTGATTGTCTTTATGCATGAGTAGCCCCCACTTTCTGCACTGCCGCAGCCAAAACCTGCACAAATGCATCGATTTCTTCTTTTGTCCGCTGTTCTGTCACAGCAACTAACACATGTCCGGCAAATTCTTCATAGCTGCGGCCAAGGTCATAGCCGCCGATGATGCCTTGCTCCAATAATGCGGCATTCAGTTCACGGACAGGTGAATTTACCTTGACGACGATTTCATTGAAATGAGCGCCTTCAAAAGCAACATCAAAACCGGCTTTTTTCAATTGCTGCTTCATGTAATGGGTTTTTGTGATATTTTGGATAGCCATTTCTTTTGTGCCCACTTTTCCAAGGGCCGTCATGGCCACAGATGCCGCAAGGGCATTCAACGCTTGGTTCGAGCAGATGTTCGAAGTCGCTTTGTCGCGGCGGATATGCTGTTCGCGCGCTTGCAGCGTCAACACGAAACCGCGGCGCCCGTCTTCATCCGTCGTTTCTCCGACCAATCGGCCTGGAACTTTGCGCATCAAAGCTTTGGTCACGGCGAAATATCCGCAATGCGGCCCACCGAACGCTTCGGCAATACCGAATGGCTGTGCATCGCCGACCGTAATGTCCGCTCCAAGCTTGCCTGGAGGCGTCAATGCGCCCAGTGCGAGCGGGTTGGCAGAAACTGCGAACAAAGCGCCTGCTCCATGAATGACTGGCTCCAATTCTTTCAAGTTTTCCACTTGCCCGAAAAAGTTCGGGTATTGGATCATGACAGCAGCTACATTTTCATTGATCATTTCTTTTAGCGCTTCTAAATCGGTATGGCCATCTTTCAATGGAATTTCTTCCACTTCAATGGATTGGCCCAGTGCATATGTGCGGACAACGTCACGGGATTCAGGGTGGACTGCACGGGAAACAAGGATTTTCTTGCGGCGCGTATGGCCGGCTGCCAGCATTCCCGCTTCGGCCAATGCCGTTCCGCCGTCATACATTGAGGAGTTTGCCAAATCCATGCCGGTAAGCTCACTGATCATGGTCTGGAATTCAAAAATCGCCTGCAATTCGCCTTGGGAGATTTCCGGCTGGTAAGGCGTATACGCCGTATAGAATTCCGAACGGGAAATAACATGGTCTACGATGATCGGCTTGTAGTGGTCATAGACACCCGCCCCTAAAAATGAAGCAAAACGGTTCGTATCGGCATTTTTCGCAGCCAACTGAGCCAACTCTTTTGTAAGTGAAGATTCAGACTTTGCAGGCTTGATGTTGTATTCGCCTTTGAAACGGACCTTCTCCGGTATATCGGCAAACAATTCATCGATTGACTGAATGCCAATTGCATCCAGCATTTCTTTTTCGTCTTGAGACGTCATTGGTAAATAGCGATGTTTCATCGAGTGCTGTCCCCTTTTCAAATTAGTTTAGTTGGAGCGTTTATAAAATGGCGTTTGGATGGTTTTTGCTTTCAATCGCTTGCCGCGAATCTCGACTTCGACTTCTGTATCAAGTTCGGCGTCTTCGCTTGAAAGGAGCGCCAGGCCGATGTTTTTCTTCAATGTAGGGGATTGGGTGCCTGTTGTCACTTCCCCGATTTTTTGATCGCCGATATAAACCGGATAGCCATGGCGCGGAATGCCTTTGTCGATCATTTCAATTCCTGCCAATTTGCGCGGCACACCGTTTTCCTTCTGCGAAGCGAGCGCTTCTTTGCCGATAAAGTTTTCTTCTTTTTGCAATTTCACAACAAAATTGATGCCTGCTTCAAGAGGGGAGATATCTTTTGACAATTCTTGGCCATAAAGCGCGAGGCATGCTTCAAAGCGCAATGTGTCGCGTGCTCCGAGCCCTACCGGCAAAACGCCGTCTTCTTTTCCTTCAGCCAGAATTTTATCCCATAGCGCTTTCGTGTCTTCCGGGTTCGCATAGATTTCAAAACCGTCTTCCCCTGTATATCCAGTACGGGATAAAAGGACCGAATGCCCGGCAACCGCTACACTTTCTTTGAAGCGGAACGGACGGATCTGGGACAAGTCTTCATCGGTCATGCGCTGCAGCACTTTTGCCGCCAATGGCCCTTGGAATGCCAACAGGCCAAATTGTTCGGAGACATTCTGCAGTTGGACATCGCCCGATACCGCTTTTTGCATCCAGTCAAAATCCTTTTCGATGTTTGATGCGTTGACCACAAGCATAAAGCGGGTTTCATCGATCCTATAAACCAGAAGATCATCCACAGTGCCGCCATCTTCATAACACATTGCGGTGTATTGGGCCTGGCCGTCTTTGATTTTGGAAACGTCGTTTGTTACGAGGTGCTGCAGGTAAGCCAAACTGTCCGGCCCTTCAACAAGGATTTCTCCCATATGGGAAACGTCAAAAAGACCAGCTCTTGTACGTACTGCTTCATGTTCTTCTTTGATGCTCGAAAATTGCACAGGCAATTCCCAGCCGCCAAAATCAATCGTTTTTCCGCCATACTGAGCGTATGCCTCAAAAAGAGGAGTGCGTTTAAGTTGTTTTAGTTGTTCCATGAATGTTCCTCCTCAGTATCAAACTCCATTAAATAGCTGGGCGGTTGTCCGTTCAGCAAGTTGAACGAAAAAAGGACAGAGATTTCCCTTGTAAGGGAAATCTCTGTCCTGGAACCTGAAAGTTTACCATAAATGGCTTTCCTCTTTGGTAGCTGCCGCGCAGCGTTCTCCAGAGATGCGTCCTGCCCGAGTCTTTTTGCCTGAGAGATTCATAACTACCGTTACTTGCTCCTTCGGCGACGCTTTCGCGTGCTCTCCCCGTGCACTCATCCGCCCAACCGAATCGATTGGTCCAAACCGCTATACAAACGTATAACTTCGTCTATATCCTAACATTATTCAGCGGTAAGCGCAATCAAATTTAAGCATCCACTTTAAAGGCGAACTTTACCTACTGATAAAAGAAAAATCATTCGCCTTTTAGGCGAATGACTTGAAATGCAGCATATTGGGTTATTTGGCGCAGCGTCCGGTATTCTGTCCGGATGGTAATATGCGCTGCCGCCTTATAATGCGGATAGCGCGATTTATACAGCGCCTCTATCTCTTCCCTGGTCGATCTTTTGACGATCGGCCGGTTCGCATCCTTGTGGATTCTTCTCCATATTTCTCTGAAAGGGGCATCAAGAAACAGCACGAGGCCTGTTTCACGCATAATCCTGCGGTTGATTTTCCGCATCGTCGTGCCGCCGCCCGTCGAAATGATGCAGTATTCTTCGTGAAAATCCCTTAAAAATTCCGTTTCCAGCTCACGGAAATGATTTTCCCCAAACTTTTCAAAGATGTCCGGTATCGTCATTCCTGTTTGCCGCACAATTTCTTTGTCCATATCGTAAAAAGGCACTTTCAATAGAAAACTCAGCCTTCTCCCGATGGCACTTTTACCGCAGCCCATAAACCCGATTAAATAAATTCTCTTCATGTTCCCACCCGACACTCTCTTCTACTCAGGTAATGTATTTTCTTCGATTTCCTTTAGTAGTTGTATCGTAGCATGTCTGTGCTTATTTTCCAATCCATCGTATGCCTTGTAATGAATAGAATATAACACCAGACTGTGGGACAACAGAACAAGAGCCGACAGAAAAAAGACGATGGCAATAGGATACAAGGCGCCTCGCTCGCTTTTAAGGGTTCGTGAGAACATACTCTGCCTCTTCCGTGGAACCGTTCAAAAATTTTGCATGAACGATTAATTTTGTGCCATCGATACGGAAAGAACAGCTTTCTACACCGGTGAGCATCGGTTCATGGCCTTGGCGGAATTTTTGTTTCCGGATCAGCTGCGGGTAGCTTTCAATATCGTATTCCTCCCCGTTCCGGCTGATGCGTATGCCTCCTCCATTATTGATTTCCGCAATTGAATCAACCCCTCGCAAATAAACTTTCAGTTCTTCGGCAAACAGTTGCCATTCAAGTATTTTCGGGTCGAGAGATTCGGAAAAAGAAACGGCAAAGCTGAAAAAAAGCGCAATGAGCGGCAAAAGGAGCATCAATACCATCAAATCCACCAGCGAACCAAAAAATGCAAATCCTCTTTCATCTTTTGCTACTCGAGGCATATCACTTGCGGCTCCCCTTGATAATTGTCGTAGCTGACACACATATGCCTTTCCATCTGCCAATGGTAAACGGTGCCGTTGACTGTTCTCATCCCCCGAAGGGCGCTCTCCGACTGCATCTGCACTGCGCCCTCAAACATGGTCTCAAAAGCGGTGGCACGCTCCCTTTTCAGCTGAAGCTTTTCGTGCATCCCTTGAAGAACAGGGAGCAGACTGCCAAAAAGCAAAAACACCATCGCCAGGCTCAACATCGTCTCAGCCCACGATATCCCTTTTTCATTCAGAAAGAACCACTCTCCCTTTGCCAAGATAGACAATCAATGTGCGTTCACCTGTACTTGTTTCAAAACGCATCGTCCCCGACTTTGAGACTGAACCGTTGGCCCCAAAGTATATTTCGTTAAGGTTGCTCGTCTTTTTCAATTCCACTGATTCGGGCAGCTTCCGGACAAGAGGCGGCAGCAAAATATCGGCTGCCACTTCATATGAGTGGCTTCCTTCACGGAAGACCACCATCGTTGCGCGTTCTAATCGATAGCTTTCGCTTTGTGCATAATAAATGTCATGGAGAAGCAATCCGAAAAACCGCTCTTCTTCCCGCCTTTCTTCATATGTCCAGTAAGCGGGAACGGCGATGGCGGCGACGGTCATCAAGACCGATAATACGAGCAGCATTTCGATCAGCGTAAAGCCGGCTTTGCCTAAGCCGGTTTTCTGGATGATACGATACCGTCCGTTGAAATTTCCACCAAGTCGCCGTTCGGGCAGTTGGTTTCGTTTGTCTTCAAATAACCTTCAGTCACCAAGTTTTCGATTGTCGGAACCGCTTTTTCGTCCATGCGGTACGATTCGACTTGCCCTTGGACCATTTGCACGAACGCTTTGCATCCCTTCGTGTCAACCGCAGTTGTTTGCTTGGCGACATTCGGGATTGCAATTGCAATCAATACAGTGATGATGAGCATGACAATGAGCATTTCAATCAGCGTAAAGCCTCTTTGGTTTTTCAGTAGACGCATTGTGATTCCCCCTTAAATTGTTTGGACCAAGTTATACATTGGCAATAAAATCGCTAAATATGCGCCGATGATGCAAACGGCAATCATCAGGAAAAAAGCTGGCTGAATCACCCGAAGCCATTGCTGTGTTTTCAGTTCGATCCGTTCCATAAGCACTTCACTGTAGAGGATCAACTCTTTTCCTAAATAGCCCGTCATTTCTCCATGCCCGACAAATGCGGGCATATCATCGGCCAAAAATCCGAAACGTGACAGCGCAACCGAGAGCGGCTGGCCTAACTGGATTTCTTCCTGTGCGCCATTTGACATGAATTCAATAACCGGATGGTGATTTTGGGTTTTCAGCAAATTGAGCGACTCCTGGATCGAGATGCCGCTATAAAGCAGCGCGCCCAGCTCACGGGCAAACAAATGCGACCAATAGAGTTTCATGAACTTCCGAAGGACCGGCACCGCCAATATCCACTGGATCTGTTTGGCGGCGGACTGCTTTTTCAGCAGCCTGATAAAGGCGAACGCACCGGATGCGCA
Organism: Planomicrobium sp. CPCC 101110; assembly: GCF_007859395.1. Classification (GTDB taxonomy): domain Bacteria; phylum Bacillota; class Bacilli; order Bacillales_A; family Planococcaceae; genus Planococcus. Next base: position 476,097 of record NZ_VOHD01000006.1, read on the forward strand.
AACCGCAAACACAGAAATAAAGAAATCAGGGAGCTTGAGCAAGTATTCAGGGACATGGTCCGCTTCTTTTCCCGATTGCATCGACTCCATCAACCCGGTTAAATTCGGAACATAACTGGTCCGGAAAAACAGAAACAGGATGGATGTGAAAACCAACAGAGAGACAGGATAAATCAGCAAAGCCTTTATTTTTTTTTGTACATTTTCGGTGCGCGCATAGCTTTTTGCAATGCTGTGAATGGCTTCGGCAAGGCGGCCATGATGTTCAGCTATTTCGACCGGCAGTAGCACTTGGCTTTTAAAACCCAAGAAACCGAAAATTTCTGCTGCATTTCCTCCGCTTTTGAATATGGCGGCCATGCCGCCCATAGCTTCATCCACTTTTTTCGTATGCAGCGGCAAAAGAAGCGTCAAAGCTGTCGGGAGCAAATATCCTTCTTTCATCAGAACCGCCAGCCTCGACAGAAAATGATCGCGGTCATACAGGAAAATCCGGTTTGAGCGCGCAGGAAGCTTCAATCGCACCTATTTTCACTCCTTCCCGGATCTGCCCGCCAAAAGTCAGAGGTTCGGGCAACTCATAAGCTTTTCGGTCTTTGGCTGATTGGAGTGCTTCACTGAGCCGTTCTCCGTAAAGAATTTCGTACAGTGCACGGTGTGCGGCAGTTTGATGGCCCATTTCCGGAAACACCGGAACAATGCGCTGTGCGGAAATGGCAATCAGCGTTTGAGCCATATCTTCATAGGAAATGCCGAGATCAAACAGCCTATGCAGGCACCCGACCGAGTGCCGGGCATGGATCGTTGAAAACACCAGATGGCCAGTAAGCGCAGCCCGCACGGCAATTTGCGCCGTGTCAGCGTCGCGGATTTCGCCGATCATGATAATGTCCGGGTCATGGCGCAAAATCGCTTTCAAGCCCGCGGCGTACGTCAGGCCCGCTTTTTCGTTCACTTGAATTTGCAGCATGGACTGGTTTTTCCGCTCCACAGGATCTTCCAGCGTAATGATGTTGCGGTTCAAGGTTTCGGCGCAGTGCTTCAACAAGGAATAAAGCGTCGTCGACTTGCCGCACCCGGTCGGTCCGGTCAAAAGGATCAGCCCTTGCGGCGCTTCGGCCAATTTCTCAAGCAGGCGCGCCGAGTCGCGAAAAGCCGCCAGCTGATGAATCGATTGTGCCGCTTTGTCCGGAATCACCCGGATGACGATGCTTTCTCTTGTCAAAACGGAAGGCAGCGTCGATATTCTGAAATAATAAGGATGTTGATGGATTGGAAGATGAAATGAGCCGGTTTGGGGTTTTCGTTTTTCACTCATGTCTAGAAGGGAAAGGTATTTGAAATAAGCAATCATGCGATCGCCTAAGTCAAGGGGGATTGTCATTACTTGCCGCAAATGTTGGAAAGAGCGGAAAGAAACGCTGTAGCCGGTAGAATCAGGTTTGATATGAATATCTGTCGTACTGGCGTCCGCCGCTGCATGCAGCAGTTCGGCACATCTTTTTTCGACTATCGAATGCATGGCCACCTCCTGTTTTGATATGAACAACGCGGGGGTCATTGCTCCCTCATAGTATAACCAGCACATCAGTAAATGGGAATAGTTTCCTGCAAAATAAAAATTTGCCCCCTTGTTCCACGGGCAAATCTCATTTTTGAACGGCTTATGTGCCTTCCTTTTTCTGCCTGGCGCAAAGGCCATTCCGGAATAACCGCTTCTCTTTTCTATTGAACGGGCAGCAGCTGAATCGTACTCCCTCTGCATTCATCAAAAAAGTTTTTCTACAATACACTTGTTTGTCACAAAGAAAGGGCAACTCGTTGTTTACACATTCCCTCTATTGCCTATATAATGATAAAGAGAATATTGTGTTGTGGCAAAGGAGGGATTACCCATGGATAAGATGTTCAAATTAATGGGATGGTGGACAGGAATTTTTGCTGTTCTTTTCTACGTTGGCGATATGAACGAAGTGGCATTATTGATGGTGGCTAATACTGGATTTTTTGTTCTTCTAGGATACTTAAACATTTCGGAACGCATGTACTTGTATATTTTCGGAGCTTACTTGACTGTTTTCTTCGTCGGCTTTACGTATTATACGACGTTCATCCATATTCCCGGTGCTGGACATTAATTTCAATTTGTACGATCAAAAAAAGCGGCCATTCTGGCCGCTTTTTTTTGCTTTGATCAAATCCCACGCAAAAAAGGGTTGTTGTTTTTCTCCTGCAACGGAGTTGTTTCAGGTCCATGCCCGGGATATAAAATCATGTGCTCCGGCAGCGTCAATAGAGATTCCCGAATCGAATGCAAGAGTTTCGCTTCCGATCCTTCAATCAAATCGGTGCGCCCAATGCTCCCGCGGAAGAGAGTATCTCCGACGATTGCAAAATCTTCCGGGCCGAAAGAATACGTAAGGCTTCCCGGCGAATGGCCTGGTGTGTGGTAAAGGTCCATCTTGAAAGAACCGATCTCCAGTCTTTTTTCATCTCTCAGCAGTATATCCGCATCTTTCATCCGGTAATCCGGAACCATTGCATACTTACCGGAGCCGTTAAGATTCGGCCTGCTCAGCCAGTCTTTCTCCAGCTGGTGCAAATACACCGGAATTTGGTATTGCTCCCGCAGCTCATCGATTGCGCCGATATGGTCAAAATGGGCGTGCGTCAAAAGAATGGCCAAAGGCTTTAGCCCCTTCTTTTTCAATAAAGCCGAAATCTTGCCGCTTTCTTCGCCAGGATCAAAAATCAGGCATTCCTTGGAATCGTTTGATATGATATAACAATTTGTCTGGACCGGGCCAAGTTCCATTTGATCTATTTTCAGCATCCTTTTTCACCTCAAGCCAATTATACCATGACTTTTCGGCGCATCACTGTTCAACGGAATGACACTTTTTAGTTCTCGACAAATCGAAGGAAAGACATTACAATATAAAGAGTACAAAACGGCACTGGCTGTTGAAGTTGAAGGGAGTGTCATAGATGAATCTACTTATGGTTATTTTTGGTCTAATTGCGATTTTTGCAGCAGTAGGCACTGTTCAAACCTTTAAGCAAAAACAAGTATTAGGATTTCTTTTTAATTTTGGAACATTCGTGATTTTCGGTGCCTTCACTGTTGCTACGATCATCACACAAGGCTATCCGCCATCTTTGCACTAATCATTACAGAAAAAACCGTTGCCTTTTGGCGGCGGTTTTTTTGTGGAAAGGCTTGAAAATCCGCTGAAGCCGGGACAATGTCAGATGCATTTCCCTTTCCAATATTCTTTTGCTATTTTATGGAACAAAGATATGCAAACAAAAAAGAGGCCGCTTTGGCGGCCTCTTTTATTCTGTTTGCAGCATTTCCCTATTGGGCTGCCATTGTCCATCTTCTTCGTTATAAAACCTTAACAGGTCTCCATTGATGATCGACTCGGAATAATCCAGTTCAGCCAATGCTTCAGTGATATACGGTTCACACTTTGCAGGATCGCTTTCTTCCCCTGTTTCCCTGTCATAGCAGAGGTTTCCGGCATACACACTATCTTCCGTGATAAAGCGGCCGTCGCGGAATACGACAAACTCCTCATGCTCTTCAGAGAACAGGTCCCCCCCGAATTGTATGTCTTTTGCCGTCTCCACGCCAAGAAGATGAAGCACCGTCGGACGCAAGTCAATCTGGCCTCCAACTTCTTCCTCTACATGCCCTTCCCCATATCCCGGTATATGGACAAACAGCGGTACGCGCTGAAGCTGCGCTGTTTCATATGGCGTGATCTCTTTGTTCAAATATTGCTGCATCGCTTCGTTATGGTTTTCGGAAATTCCGTAATGGTCTCCATACATGACAATAACCGAGTTCTCATACAAGCCCTGCGCTTTCAATTCATCAAATAGGGTCTGGACCGATTCATCCATATATCGCACTGTCTGGAAATAGCGGTTCAATGTACCGGAAACAGAGTCGTATTCATCGATGAACTTGTCTTCCTCATCCAAAAAGAACGGATGGTGGTTGGTTAACGTAATCAAACGGCTATAAAACGGCTGCGGCATTTCAGCCATGTGGCCGACCGACTGTTCCATGAATGGAATATCCTTCATGCCCCAATTGACCGCATCGCCTTCGCCGATTTCAAAACTGCCGATATCCAGAAACTCGTCAATTTCCAAAGACTCATACATCATGTCCCTGTTCCAGAAGCTTTTTGCATTGGGGTGCTGAACTGTCGTATGGTAGCCTTTGCTGCCGAGCTTCTCGGACAATGAATTGAACGTGTTTCCGCTATGCGTGAAGAAAACTGCACCGCCGCTTAGCGGATACAAAGAATTTTCGAACAGAAATTCAGAATCGGAAGTTTTTCCCAATCCTGTTTGATGGTAAAAGTTAGGGAAATAGATGGTATCTTCATCTTTCGTCAATTCATTCAGAAAGGGTGTGATGGTTTCGCCATTCATTTCATTATTGATAGGAAATGTCTGCAACGATTCCAATGAAACAACGATCAAGTTTCTTCCTTCCGCTATTCCAAACATATCTTTTGAGGGCTCTGCCTGGTTCGAGCGGATGTAATTGTTTACTTCCACAAGTTCAGAGCCATCTGCAAGCGCCCGCTGCGCTTGGGATTTCGATTGGACGTAAAGGTCGTACAAATGGTAATTGTACATGCCGATGTTCTTGACAAGCATTTCCCGGTCGAAGCTCCGGGTCAGCAATTGGGGACGCTCTGCTTCGGAAAGGCCAAGATTAAAAAATAATACCGCTGCCGACATAATAAAATAAACTTTCGGCTGAACCGAGACTAATTGAACTGTTCCCGTATTCACTTTTAAAATTTTAATGGCAAACAGCAAAATGATGACATCAGCAAAAAAGAGAATATCCGTCAAAAAAACGCTTTCAGCCGCACTTGACCCTAAATCACCGAAATTATCCGTCTGAAACAATACCGGCAATGTAATGAAATCACTGAAAAACCGGTAAAATGCCACGTTGGAATAAAGAATGACCGATGAAGTTAGTGTAACTGCCACCAAATAGCGATTTTTCGTTTTTTCACTCTTGAAGAAAAGCGAAATGCCGTAAACGAATAACACCAAACTTAATGGGTTGATAAATAAAATGAATTCTTGCAATACATTATCAATCGTAATCGAAAAACTGGTTTTGTAAGCTATATACGTTTTTAGCCATGTTGAAATAATTGCGATTGCCAGGATTGAATGTTTAGGCCATTCCTTTTTAAACATCCCGCACATCCTCCTTCTACAAAATTTGCAAATTCACACTTTATCCTGCTAAAAGGCAACAGTCCTATATAGTATAACGGTTTAAACTGTCTATGATCTTATCATAAAAGAGCATCCATATCTAGACGGACGAACTACCCGAAAGTTTCAGGATCCGAAGAATGCCTATTTTTCATTTCTTCTTTGTCGCAGAATAAGCAAAGCAGCTGAAAAGTCTTTAGCGGAAATAAATTGCTGCTTATAGAGCTCTTTGATTTCATCTTCCATCAAGTCGAGATCCGCTTGGCGGTCTCCCGTATAAATGACTGTGCCGTAGCTTTTCAACAGCTGCATAACATCATAAAGGTTTTTCATCGGCTCACCTTCCCGTTCCAATAAACACTCTCAGTATATATGCCCTCAACCGGTACATCATGAACTTCAACCGGCACGGAATCAGCGATTTGCAGGTCGAACGCCAATGAACGCGTCACTCCGGGGTAATTGGACAAATACCGGTCATAATAGCCGCCGCCAAATCCAATCCGGTAGCCGGATCGGGAAAAGACCACTCCTGGTACGATCATCATATCGATTTGCTCTGGACTGAGGTATGCAGTCTCTGAAACTTTTGGTTCTTTCAGTTTCATATAGACAGTTTCGAGCTGATCAAAATTCACTATCTCATAGAAATCCATTGTACGGGTCAGCGGATTGCATTTCGGGACAGCTATGCGCTTGCCGTTTTGCCAGCAATGCTCGATGAACGGTACCGTATCAACTTCGGGAAAAGCTGAAATGGTGACACCGATCGTGTCAGCCGCTTTAAAAGCCGGGTCTTCCAGCAATCGGCTGAGGATCGCTGCAGATTTTTCCTGGTGAACGGTTTTGTCCATTTTCTTCATCTGGTCTAATATACGTTTTCGCTGTTGGACTTTTTCCATATGTATGACAACTCCTTTGGAAAGAAAAAAGCCAAAACCTTTTCAGGTTTTGGCAAGCAATGAATTACTTCGTTTCACGGTGTAAAGTCATTTTCTGTTCACGTGAGCAATATTTTTTCATTTCAAGACGCTCAGGGTTGTTGCGCTTATTTTTAACAGTGCTGTAGTTACGTTCGCTACATTCTGTACAAGCTAATGTGATGTTAACACGCATCGATATCCCTCCTAATTCTTTCAAAGATCGAGTTAATACTAAGCAATAGATCTATACGACTTAACTATTATAGCACATTCCAATGCAAAGTCTACCAGGAAAACTCAACTTTTAATCTTTTGGAACAACAAAGTTCCCGGCAATTTCCCATTGCCGGAAACTCGGTCAATTATTAAGATTGTAATGCTTGCCACGGACCAGATAAAACAACTGTTCCGCAATATTTGTCGCATGATCTGCTGAACGCTCCATATAGCGGGAAATAAACGCCAACTGCGTAATCTGGCTCAATTTTTCCGGATTTGACGCCCCAGCCATCATCAGCCTGCGAATCGCTTCCCCGTATAGTTCATCCACCTGGTCATCCAATTCCGCAATCTCTTTCCCTTTGACGACGTCTTCTTCAATGAATGCCTCGATCACTTGTCTCAGCATCGCTGTTGCCAAACTGCGCATTTGTTTGATCAGTTCGATCGGTGTGACCAGTTCTTCTTTTCCGATGCGGATTGTTTCCTTTGCAATGTTGACAGCATAGTCGCCGATCCGTTCCAAATCAGAAGCGATCTTGATCAATACGATAAGCCTTCTTAAATCTGTGGCAACAGGTGACTGTTTGGCAATGATCAAGATAACGCGGTCATTAAGTTCTTCTTCAAGCACATTGATTTCAGCGTCGTCTTCAATAACTTTCAGTGCTGCATCGATATCGTGGTTGATCAGCGCATCTATGGATTTGTCCAACGCTTCAATGGCCATTGTGCTCAATTCAATCAATTGGTTTTGGGCTAGATTCAATTCACTATCAAATTTTTCGCGTACTGACATAAAGTTCTCTTCCTTCCTTAACCGAATCGTCCTGAAATGTAATCTTCCGTACGTTTATCGGAAGGATTTGAGAAAATTGCATCGGTTTCATCAAATTCAATCACTTCCCCATTCAAGAAGAAAGCGGTTTTGTCTGAAATCCGGGCAGCTTGCTGCATATTATGCGTCACGATGATGATGCTGTAATCTTCTTTCAGTTCCTGGACCAGTTCTTCGACTTTCAATGTGGAGATCGGGTCAAGAGCAGAAGTCGGTTCATCCATCAAGATGACATCCGGTTCGATCGCCAATGCTCTGGCGATGCAGATCCGCTGCTGCTGCCCGCCTGAAATGCTGTACGCATTCTCGTTCAGGCGGTCTTTCACTTCATCCCAGATTGCAGCGCCGCGCAAACTCTTTTCAACGATTTCGTCCAGAATTTTCTTGTTCTTGATACCGTGGATGCGTGGTCCATAAGCTATATTGTCATAAATCGATTTCGGGAATGGATTCGGTTTTTGGAAGACCATGCCGACACGAGTCCGAAGTTCTTCCACTTGGTAATCCGAACTGAAAATATTGCGGTCCCGGTATAAAATCTCACCGGAAGTCTTGACGGACGGCACCAGTTCGACCATCCGGTTCAACGTTTTAATATAAGTCGATTTACCGCACCCTGATGGGCCGATAATCGCTGTCACTTCGTTTTCATTGATATCCAAATCAATGTTTTTCAATGCGTGTTTTTCGCCATACCACAGGTTGAGTTCTTTTGTCTGATAAACAGGCACTTTGATGCCCTGCTCGGGTGTAGCCGCGGATTTTTTCTTATCCGCTTTAATAGTCATTGTCATAGTGAAACCCCCTTCAACTTCTGCACATTAATAACGCTTCTGAAATTTATTTCGGATTATGACTGCAATTGAATTCATCAGCAGCAAGAAAATCATTAGAACAATAATCCCTGCTGCGGCAACTGTCTGGAACTCTTGCTGCGGACGGCTCGCCCAGTCAAAGATTTGGATCGGCAACGCAGTGAATGTATCCATTATGCCTGCTGGCAGGAACTGGATGATTACCGGCACACCGATAACGATAAGCGGTGCGGTTTCGCCGATCGCACGAGACAATGCCAAGATGCTTCCCGTTAAAATACCCGGTATTGCGGCCGGCAAAATGATTTTGACAATGGTCTGCCATTTCGTGGCGCCCATGCCGAGCGATGCTTCACGCAGCTCACCTGGAACTGAGCGGATCGCTTCCTGAGAAGCTACAATAATGACCGGCAAAATTAGCAAACTCATCGTAAATCCAGCAGCAAGTATGCTGTTGCCGAGAGCAAACGCGCGGACAAAGATCGTCAATCCGAGCAAACCGAAGACGATGGATGGAACACCCGCCAAGTTCGCGATGTTGATCCGGATAAATGATGTGATTTTATTTTTCTTCGCATATTCTTCCAAGTAAATAGCAGAACCTACCCCAAGGATGATTGCTGTCGGGGCTACAACTGCCATGAGCCATAGCGATCCGATAAGGGCCGCTTTGATGCCCGCTCTATCAGGGAAACGCGAGGAGAAATTGGACAGGAAGTCGAGCGACAAATGCCCTGCTCCCTGCGTGATAATCCGATAAGCCAATAACACAAGCGCCAAAATCGCCAGCGACGTTGCCGCCAGGAAGATGCCTTTAAAAATGACGTTGGTTACCAATCGGCCATTCATACGTTTGACAACTCGTTCATGTTCAATATAGCGCATCTTAATATTCCTCCCTGAACCGTTTTGAGACATATCCAGCGAGGATATTCATAAGCATTGTAAAGATGAACAATGTAAACCCGACTGCATAAATCGAGTAGTAGATGGTTGTCCCGTATCCGGCGTCCCCTTTTGATACTTGAACGATATAGGCTGTCATCGTCTGGATGGAATCAGTGAAATCGCCATTGAACTTTGGCGTCGAGCCGCCTGCAAGTGAAACGATCATCGTTTCGCCGATAGCTCGGGATACCGCAAGCACAATTGAAGCGATAATGCCGGACAAAGCGGCAGGCACGGTGATTTTCCATGCCACTTCAAATTTTGTTGACCCCATTGCAAGGGCGCCTTCACGAATTTGTTTGGGCACTGACGACATTGCATCTTCAGACAAAGAAGCGATCATCGGTATGATCATAATGCCGACAACAATCCCTGGTGAAATGGCGTTGAAGATTTTAATCTCAGGAAAAACGCTCTGCAAAAGCGGAGTGACAAATGTTAAGGCAAAAAATCCGTAAACAATCGTCGGCACGCCAGCAAGCACTTCAAGCACCGGCTTGACGATGCGCCGCACCGTTTCGCTCGCATATTCGCTCAAGTAAATGGCGGAAGCGATACCGATTGGAACCGCCACAATGACAGCGATAAGTGTTACTTTCAATGTGCCGATAATAAGCGGCCAAATACCAAACAGCTCTTGTTTGTTCGAAAACGGCAGCCATGTAGTGCCGAATAAGAAATCAGCTACAGAAACCCGTGTGAAGAACGTAATGGTTTCGATGACCAGCGTTACTACAATGCCGATTGTCGTTAAAACCGATACCGAGGCAATAAGGAACAAAATGACCGGAATCATTTTTTCCATGAATTTTTTGTTCTTTTTCCCTTTCGACTGCGCGATCATTTCCTGCACAGATGTTCGCATAAAGAATCCCCTTTCAACCGCAAAAGGTGAGCAGCTGGCTGCTCACCCCTAAATTTAATCTAAATCCTCTTATTGTTTAAGCGCTTCTAGATCTGACAAGCCTTTATCGTATTCTTCTTGAGGAAGGGCTACGTAGCCTACAGCTTCAGCCATTTCCCCGGCATTTTCCAATGTATACTGAAGGAAATCATATACTTGTTCTTCTTCGGCAGCTGATGTGTTGTTTGCATAAGTGAACAACGGACGTGATAGCGGAGAATATTCTCCTGATTCGATCGTTTCGTTCGTCGGTTCAACTCCGTTGATTTTAACCACTTTTAAAGTGTCTTGGTTTGCCTGGTAATAAGCATATCCGAAAAATCCGATTGCGTTCGGATCTGCTTGGATCCCTTGAACCAATACATTGTCATCTTCAGAAAGTGTAGCTGCGCTTACGATATCTTCTTCTTCAAGGATTACTTCATTAAAGTAGTCGAATGTTCCAGAATCTGTCCCTGGTGCATAGAAGACCACTTCTTCATCCGGCCATTCCGGGTTGATGTCTGACCATTTTTTCGTTGTGCCGTCTTCAACCCATAATTTTTTCAAGTCTTCCACTGTAAGGTCTTCAACCCAATCATTCTCTTTGCTTACTACAATGGACAATCCGTCATAAGCTAACAAAAACTCGGTATAATCAATGCCTGCATCTTCAAGGCTTTTTACTTCTTCTTCTTTAATCGGGCGTGATGCATTAGAGAAATCTGTCTCTCCTTGGATGAACTTTTCAAAACCGCCGCCAGTTCCAGAAACGCCTACAGTTACTTGGACGTTCGGTTGAACTCCTGCGTACTCTTCAACAATGCCTTCCATGATCGGCGCTACAGTTGATGAGCCATCACCTGAAACTTCACCTTCCAGTTGTGCAGCTTCTGATTCTGAGCTCCCCTCTGAACTGCCTTGCTGTGCAGTGTTGCCGCCACAAGCACCAAGCAGTACAGACGATCCAAGAATTGTTGATGCCATGACAAACTTCCAGTTTTTCATTAAGTAATCCCCCTAAAGTTTATGTTTGCTTTACAAGTTAAACTATAAAGCTGCAATGTTGAGCTTGTATGAACCGAATGTTAAGAAAATGTAAATACCGACAAATAAAAAAACGCTATGCTCTCGCATGTTTCCATGCGCGCATAGCGGTCTTCTTTTTCCTTAACCTTTTAATCTTCAGTGTCATCTTCATTTTTGTAAGGCTCTTTAATGGTGGAAGGAGATTCTTCACTGGTCTTCGCCTTCAATTCAAAATACTTATCAACTGCAGCACGGGCAATCTTATGGGTCGTCCCCGGCACAGCTTTAGGGTTGGTTGTAATGTATGGAATGAGTACAGCATAAGCGATTTGCGGGTTATCATATGGTGCAAATCCCACGTGTGCGGTATTTATTGAAGCTGTATTGTAAAACGGGCTTTCCGGATCATCGTAATACCGGATTTCGGCCGTCCCGGTCTTTCCGGCCGCTGTGTAGTCGGCATCGCCGAAATAAGAGCGGGCAGACCCTCTGTTTCCAGTGTAGACAAGGCGCATGCCCTTTTTCACTTGGTCGATCTCTTCTTGCGTATTGTTGATGCGGTTCAATATTTTCGGCTCCACTACTGTTTCCACTGGACCGAGTGTCTTGCCGTCTGATGAAGCCTGCCGGATTTCTTTTACAATATGCGGCTCCATCCGGTACCCGTTATTGGCGATTGTTGAGATATATTGCGCCAACTGCATCGGTGTATACGTATCATACTGGCCGATTGCCAAGTTAAGGAACGTTCCGGGTTCGGCTAAATTAAATTTACCTTTTAACCCACTTCCTTCATTTGGCAGATCCACGCCTGTCGGGACACCGAGCCCGAATTGCGCAAATGAATTTCTGACTAAATTATAGTCTGCTGCTTCAACTGAAAAACCTCGTTTATACTGATAAGTATTACCTGAAATGGCAAGTGCAATCTTAAACATATAGACGTTGGATGAAACTTCAAGCGCCTGTGTATCCGTCAATGGGACACGGTTGAATAAGCTTTGGTTAAAGAGAGATCTTTTGACCTCAGTAGCAAATTGCAGCGGTTCATCAATCATCACTTGGTTCAACTCGATAACATCTTGTTCATAGCCGGTCAACAAAGTTGCGCCTTTGACGACGGAACCAGTCGGATAAGCTGCCGTGATGGCCCCGAAAGAATAATCATTGACAACGGTTTTGCCATCTTCATCCTTGCCGATCTGTTTTCCGACCATCGAAAGCACTTCTCCCGTTTTCGGATCCATCATGACGAGGTAAGCATCACGGACCAGCTGGGAATTCGGCCCCGCTTTCAGCTCGCGCAAATGGTCTTCCACAATATCTTCAAGCGAAGATTGCAGTTCCGTATCCATTGCCAGCACCAAGTCCTTGCCTGGCTGCCCTTCGTCGACCGGTACGGTATCAATTACGCGGCCTCTGCCGTCTGTAATATTTTTAACGACAGATTTCTGGCCTTGCATCACTTCTTCATATTGCTGTTCGAGGAAACTTGTGCCAACACGGTCATTGCGGGAATAATCGCGCGCCAGGTAGTAGTTCAGCTTGCTTGCGGGTATTCCTTGCTCCGGGGTTGTCGTGCTGCCGAGTATCGTCAGATCGCTCGATTTAACTCTTTTCCAATCGGTAATGGTATTGACTCCGTTGAGTTTCGGATCGGTGAGACGCTCTGAAACACGGGCAAATTCTTCGGCTGTAACGCCTTTGTTTTTGATGATCTGCGGCGACATGGCATAGCCTGCTGTCATTTCACGGAAAATCGCCAGCACTTCAAGTTGTTCTTTCGATAAGCTGTCCAATTCTTTTTCCGTGATTTTTTCGCGGATCAAGGCATCCAGCTTTTGTTGTTTTTCTTTTTCAGTAATGTCCTCATTGCCGATCGCTTCCCGCTCTTCATCGGTTACTTTTGCTGTCGCGGCTTCGGTATGGAGCATTATATAGTAATCCTGTTTGTCGCGCAGCGTAACTCTGTCAGTTTCTTTTTCGATCAGCTTTGCAAGTTCCGTCGCCACTTCGAGCATCTCATCTCTTTTAGTCGTCTGCATTGCCGTATAAGTGATGGCGTTGACCGGCTGATTGTCCACTTGGACGCGCCCTTCGCTATCAAAAATGCGGCCTCTTGGCACACTTGTATTGACTGGAACTTCTTCAGTCCGGGCAATAGCGCGCGCAAAATCTTCGCCTTTAACGATTTGCAAATAACCTAAGCGCAATATCAAAATTGAAAACAACAGGAATATGGAGAAAAAGAGGATATTCATGCGGAATACCATATGGGATTTTAACTTGGACTTTGCTTGTGACACTTGCCTCTTTTGAGGGGGCTTCATAATTCATGCACTCCTTTCACAAAAATGTGCATCTGTTAGTATATCATCTGCATATAAAAAGCACACACTTTTTCTGACGAAAAAGTGTGTGCAAAGTTTCAATTTTTGACAATTATTTTGCTGCTTCGAAACGGCGTGAAACTTCTTCCCAGTTTACAACGTTCCAGAACGCTGCAAGATAGTCAGGGCGTTTGTTTTGATATTTCAAGTAATAAGCATGTTCCCATACATCCACGCCAAGAATTGGTGTTTGGCCATCCATCAAAGGTGAATCCTGGTTTGCAGTGGATGTTACTTCTAGTTCACCGTTATTTGCAACCAGCCAAGCCCAACCAGATCCGAAGCGGGTTTTCCCTGCGTTTTCAAACTGAGTTTTGAACTCATCAAAGCTGCCAAATTTGCTGTCGATCGCTTCAGCCAAAGCGCCAGTCGGATTGCCGCCGCCATTTGGAGAAAGCAGCTGCCAGAAAAGCGAGTGGTTGGCGTGTCCGCCTCCGTTGTTGCGTACAACCGTACGGATTTCTTCAGGAACTGCGTTTAAGTCAGAAATCAATTCCTCCACTGATTTTGAAGCAAGTTCTTCGTGCCCTTCAAGAGCCGCATTCACATTCGTCACATACGTATTGTGGTGCTTTGTGTGGTGAATGTTCATCGTTTCTTTGTCGATGTGTGGTTCCAGTGCATCGTAAGCATAAGGTAGTTCAGGTAATTGGTAAGCCATGATTGAATTCCTCCTTGAGTCAAATGTTCTACTTTCATAGCGTATCAAAATTTTCTAGGCGGCACAATCAAAATGCATGCCAAGTACCCCGATTCAGTCCTTTGGCGGAGTTAAACCACCCAAAAGAAAATCGCGACCATTACAACCTGGATGATGCCTTTAGTAAAAACTGATGTGATGAACCCGACTACAGAGCCGACTCCTGATTTGACGGATTGCTTCAGCGTCGACCGATTGAACAAAATTTCCGCAAGAATCGCCCCTATGAACGGCCCGATTAGAATCCCGGCAATCGGGATGATAAATGGACCAATGATCAAACCGATCGTGCTTCCCCATAGCCCGGCTTTTGAACCCCCGAACTTCTTGACGCCGAAAGCGTTGGCGGCCGCATCGGCGCCAAACAGCAGCACGACAAATAAAATCTCGATCGCCCAGAACCACCAAGGCAGGTCGGCAAACTCAAAAAACAGCCCGTAGACGACAAATCCGCCGAATATAAACAATGCTGCGGGAATGATCGGATAGACAAGTCCCACAAATCCGATGATGAAAAACAACGCAATAAGAACCCAGCCTATAACTTCCATATTCGTTTCCTCCTATATAAAAAGCTCCCCTTCATCGTGCCTGACATTTTTTAAAATGTAAAGCGATGAAAGGGAGCTCTTAGAAGCTCAAGATATAAAACTGTTGTTATTTATGCACGGTTCCCCAGAATGGCTTCCGCGATATTGACTGAATGGTCGCCAATCCGTTCCAAGTTGCTGACGATATCTACAAAGACGATTCCCGCCTGCGCAGAACATGCACCTTCGTTGACGCGCATAATGTGCTTTTTGCGGAATTTGCGTTCCATCTTGTCGATAAGATCTTCTTGTTCAGCTACTTCTCTTGCAATATCATGGTCGGTCGTATCCAAAGCATCAAGTGCTTTTTGAACCGTCCCGATCGTCAATGTAAACATTTCTTCCAAGTCGGCCATCGCTTCTGTTGTCATCTTCACACGGTTTTCTTCCTGGTAATCGACCAGCTCGAGAATGTTCTCGAAATGATCACCAATCCGCTCGATATCGCGAACTGTCTCCATAAGAACCGTATGGCGCGAAGAATCTGCAGCTGAAATGGATTCCGCTGAAATCAGGACCAGGTATTCAGTTATCTTCTGGTCCAGGTTATTGATTGCCTGTTCCAATTGATAGCCTGTTTCAGCATTTTTACGGCTTTTCGTCACCAAATACTGATAAGTTTCCTGAAGCCCTTGAACCGAATAGTTACCCATCCGGATGATTTCCTCTTTTGCCTGGCCAAGCGCAATCGAAGGAGCAGTATCGATAAAATGGACATCCAAGTGTTTCGGCCCGAATTCGATGATCCGCTCTTCTCCCGGGATGAATTTTGTCACCAAGTAAGCCCAAGCTCCAATCAACGGGAACTGGATGATCGTGTTGGCAACGTTGAATGATCCGTGGGCAAATGCGATTTGCATTTTCGCCTCCAAATTAAGAACGCCTGAAATCCACTCGATGTAAGCAGTAAAAGGCACGAGCAGGATCAAGAACACGATGGATCCGACCACATTGAACAATACGTGGACGGCAGCCGCGCGGCGTGCAGTGATGGAAGCGCCAAGAGACGCTAGAACGGCTGTGATCGTTGTTCCGATATTGTCACCGAACAATACAGGAAGCGATGCACCCAGGTTTAGGATTCCTTCATCATATAGCCCTTGCAATATGGCAACCGTCGCACTTGAACTTTGCACGATCAACGTGAAGACAGTTCCTGCAACTACCCCTAAAACCGGCAATTCGCTCAAGTTGACTGTCATGTCGATGAACGCCGGCAATTCGCGCAGCGGCTTCATCCCTTCGCTCATCAGCTCCAGCCCTAAGAATAGGCCCCCGAAACCGAAAATAACCTGGCCGATATTTTGGATGCTGTTTTTACGGAAGAAAAAGATTAAAGCAGCTCCTACAGCCAAGATCGGCAGTGCGTATTCGCCGACATCCAAACCGACGATGAAGGCGGTGACAGTAGTCCCGATATTCGCCCCCATGATAACGCCTATTGCCTGTCTTAAAGTCATAAAACCGGCACTTACCAAGCCGACAACGATAACCGTTGTTCCTGAACTCGATTGGATAAGAACAGTAACTATGATTCCGACAAGCACACCCATGAACGGGTTGGTTGTAAAGCGGTCAAGAATTGAACGAAGGCGGTCTCCTGCTGCTTTCTGCAAACCGTCTCCCATATATTTTATGGAAAAAAGAAATATCCCTAACCCCCCAAAAAAGGTGAAGAGAATTTCTTGCCAGTTAGTTTCCATGTTGAAAAATCATCTCCTAATTCAATTTGTTCCTACTTGCCTATTATGCAATTTTTATTAAGCTTTTGTGAAGCTTTTTCTCTAATCTTTACAAAACCTTAACAAAAGTGAATATTTTAATTATGTGGGCATGTTACGATAAAGCTAGGAACGAAAGGAAGATCATTATGAATTTATTTCAGTTGTTAAAAGCCAGTTTGATGGAACCAAAAAAACAGGCTGCCGTCCGTATACTCCCCATCGGAAAGATTATGCAGTATGTTTTTTTGATTGTTCTGCTCATGACAATTATATCGTTTGCCGAGCTGGCACTCGGATTGGACAGTGTGACGGATGGCGTTGATGGCCTGCTGCAGTATATAGAAGAAATCGACTGGCTGCTGTACCCGTTCGCATTCATTTTCCTGTTTGTCTCAACAACCATCTATCATTTTGTGAAAATCAGCTTTTTCGCATTTGTCGCCCTCGGCCTGTTGAACATCAAAAAGCGCAGAGGGGAATACCGCCACGTATGGCGAACCGCCGCCCTCAGCGTAACTGCACCAACTCTGCTTTCATTCGGTTTCAGCTTTTTTGCCGCAAACGTTTGGGTGACTGCCTTGATAAGCTCCTTGACCGTCATTTATCTGTATTTGGCCATTGGCTACTATCCAAAAATCCCCCCCGCCCGCATCAAGAAGGGATAATCGTTCTTCCTTGTCTTTTCTAGCGGGAGACTGCTAAAATGGCTATAGGTGTTAGAAAGAACTAGACAGTAATCCTAGTTGAAGAAATGTGGAACTGGCGGTCTTAGCCAGACATTCCCTAAAGGAGAGAATTTTAATGAGTGAAATTATTCACCGCACAAAAACACGCCACGTAAAAGTCGGAGATTTGACTATCGGCGGAAGTAATGAATTGTTCATTCAAAGTATGGCGACAACTAAAACCCACGATGTGGAAGCTACTGTAGCCGAGATCCACCGTTTGGAAGAAGCGGGCTGCCAAATCGTCCGTGTGGCTTGCCCGGATGAGCGTGCAGCTTATTCTATTGGTGAAATCAAAAAACGCATCAACATCCCATTGGTTGTCGACATCCATTTTGACTATAAATTAGCGCTGATCGCAATCGAACAAGGCGCGGATAAAATCCGCATCAATCCGGGCAATATCGGACGCCGTGAAAAAGTCGAAGCTGTCGTAAATGCCGCAAAAGCAAAGGGCATCCCGATCCGCATCGGCGTGAACGCCGGCTCGCTTGAACGGAAGATCCTGGAAAAATATGGATACCCAACCGCTGACGGCATGGTCGAGAGTGCATTGCACCATATCAAGATCCTTGAAGACCTTGATTTCCATGACATCATCGTCTCAATGAAGGCATCGGATGTCAGCCTGGCAATCGAAGCGTATGAAAAAGCTTCCAAAGCTTTCGATTACCCGCTTCATTTGGGAATCACAGAATCCGGCACGCTGTTCTCAGGCACTGTTAAAAGTGCGGCCGGCCTTGGCGCCCTTCTTGCAAAAGGCCTCGGGAACACGCTCCGCATCTCGTTGAGCGCAGACCCTGTCGAAGAAGTGAAAGTTGCCCGTGAACTATTGAAAGTGTTCGGCTTGTCTTCAAATGCCGCAACTTTGATTTCTTGCCCGACGTGTGGACGCATAGAAATCGATTTGATCACTATTGCCAACGAAGTCGAAGAATACATTTCACACATCAAAGCTCCGATTAAAGTTGCTGTTCTCGGCTGTGCCGTCAACGGTCCAGGAGAAGCACGCGAAGCGGATATCGGCATTGCCGGCGCCCGCGGCGAAGGCCTTCTTTTCATGAAAGGCAAAACAGTCCGCAAAGTTCCTGAAGCGACGATGGTTGAAGAACTGAAAGTTGAAATCGATAAAATCGCTCAAGAATACTTTGAGAAGCAAGCAGCTGAAAAAGCTGAACAAGAGGCGCTTGAACAACAAATTTAAGGTTGTGAACTTATGAGATACCGTTTTGGCATAGATATAGACGGAACCGTGACTTGCCCTACGTCGCTTATTCCGCATATCAACGAAGCGTTCAACAGCCAGTTGACGCTTGATGACATTAAAGAATACGATTTGACGTCCGCTCTTCCCCATTTGGAACCTGGTGAGTTTTATACTTGGTTCCGCGGGGCGGAATCCAAGATTTACGCGTCTTCCCCGGTCTCTGAAAATGCCAGGAAGATTCTTAACGATTGGAAAAACCGTTACGAATTGTATTACATTTCAGCACGCGGCCAGGAAGTCCGCGATGTTACCTTCGATTGGTTTGCGGAACACGCAATTGCCTATGACCACATTGAATTGATCGGGACGCACAAGAAAATCCAAGCCGCTAAAAAACATAGTGTAGATTTGTTTTTTGAAGACAAGCATGACAACGCCGTGGAAATATCAGAGGAATTGGATATCCCGGTGCTGCTGTTTGATACGCCTTACAACCGGTTGCCGGTTCCGAAAAATGTAATTCGCGTCTTCAATTGGCTGGAAGCGGATGAATTTGTGAAAAGAGAGTTTTCAAGCGTGAAAGCTTAGAGGTTCAAAGGCTTCTGCAGACTGCAGAGGCCTTTTTTCATTTCAATCACCCATAGGCGGATCTTGTTGTAAAATCTCTTTCTCCTTCAATATGTATAGCTGAATGGATTTTTCCCTACAAAATAAAAAAGCGTAAGCGGCATCTCTCCGCTTACGCTTTTATTGGCATTCTGGGCATTTTCCGTAGATTTCGAATTTATGGTTCGCGATTTGATAGGAAGGCAAAGCCGCTCCAATCATGTCCATCGGGCATACGGGCACTTCTTTTATCTTGCCGCAGTCAAGGCAGATAAAATGGTGATGGTGGTGGTCGCTTTCGCATTGCATGCGGAAGTGGCGTTCACCCGACAATTCGGTTTCTTCCAAAATGCCGAGCGACACGAAAGTTGCAAGGTTGCGATAAACGGTGTCATAGCTCATGCTGGGATAATCTTTTTGCATCACATCAAGCAAATCGCGGGCAGTCAAATACCGGTCATCTTCCGAGAACATTTCCAGGATTTGCTGGCGTTTTGATGTTTCTTTGAATCCGTTCTCCTTCAATATCTCCCAAGCTTTTGGCAGATTCATGCGACGGCCCCCTTTTTCATTGATACCGTGATCTTTTTATAGCAAATGACAAGCAATAACAGCAAAATCGAGGTGACAACGATGGTCCCACCCGGCGCCAAATTGAAATAGAAAGCAGTTATCAGTCCAGTCAGCACAGACACCTCGCCAAAAATGACCGACAAAATGATGGTCCCTTTGAAGCTTTTGCCCATGCGCATTGCCGCAGCCACCGGTATGGTCATTAGCGATGATACCAGGAGAATGCCCACAATCCGCATTGAACCGGCGATAACAAGTGCCGTTACAATCATGAACAAGAAATGGATCCATTTGGCTGGAAGCCCCGAGGCTTTTGCATATTCGTCGTCAAACGACAAGATGAACAATTCCTTGAAAAACAATCGGATAAAAGCGAGTACAATGATGGCAATCCCGGCGACAATGCCGAGGTCTTCCCTGCTGACAGCTGAAACGGAACCGAAAAGGTAGCCGAACAAATCCGTGGAAAACCCTTCGGCCAGCGAGATGAAAATGGCCCCGAATCCAATACCGGCAGATAAAATGATGGGAATGGCAAGTTCTTCATAATGCTTGTACAAGCTTCTCAGCCGTTCGATCAATACCGACCCTGCTACAGACGCTGCAATCCCCAAGAACAAAGGATTCAGCATGGCGAACGCCGCAACGCTTTGGCTCAAGTACAGGCTACCAGCGATGCCGGCCAAAGTGACATGGCTTAAGGCGTCGGCGATGAGAGACAGCCGGCGCACCACTATAAAGACACCGAGGAGCGGTGCGATAACGCCGATGATCAGTCCGGCAGCAAATGCATTTTGCAGAAATTCATAGGAAAAAATAGCTTCAATCATAACTGTGGCTTCCTCCGATATGATGGATTTTCCGGACGGAATGCCCATACCAGGCTTCGCGCTGTTCATCGCTCATCGTATGAAGCTGGTCTTTGAAACCGTGGAAATGGATTGTCTGGTTTAAACAGGCAACATGTGTGATACGGTCTGTCACAGTATCAACATCGTGTGTCACCAATATGAGTGTAATGTCTTTGTCGCGGTTCAAGGAAGCGAGCATATTGTAGAACGATTGGACATTCCGGTGATCGATGCCGACTGTCGGCTCATCCAATATCAGCACTTTCGGTTTTGCGACAAGTGCACGCGCGATAAACACACGCTGCTGTTGTCCGCCGGAAAGCTCGCTCATCCGGTTTTCCATAAACCCTTCCATGCCGACCGCTTCCAGCGCTTCTTTGACGTTCGCTTTTTCCGTTTTCGGAATTCGGCGGAACAGCCCCGTTTTTTTCACCAGGCCGCCTGTTACCACTTCTGCCACAGTGGCGGGAAAACCGGAATTGAATGAATTGGACTTCTGGGATACGTAACCGATCCACTCCCGGTTCCTGAAGTTTTTGGCATCCACTCCGAACAAGCGGATCGCCCCTTTCGTCGGTTTGATCAATCCCAGCATAATCTTTAGCAGGGTGGATTTGCCCGATCCGTTAGGGCCGAGTATCGCAAGAAAGTCCCCTTCTTCCACTGCCAACGATATATCTTCTAAAGCTTTGGTTTGTTCATACTCGAAACTGATGTTGTCAATTTCAATCAATGGCGCAATCATGGTGCCGCCTCTTTTCTAATTAAGAATCATTACGATTTACATTAGAAAAGTATATGACAGCCAGAAGCCAATGTAAATAGATTAGACTCAAAAAAACTCCTCTATTATAGAGGAGTTTTCAATTCTTCAATTATGCCTGGAGTGAACACTCCGGATTTGAACATTTCAATTTCAAAGGCGTAAGGCGGCTTTTTGTTTTTCGCATCCAGACCTACATACGGCGTCTCCAAAATTTTTGGAACATGCATCAAATCCGGATGATGGACAATGCCATGCAATGCCTGAAAACCGATTTCGCCAAAGCCGATGTTTTCGTGCCGGTCTTTTCCGGCGCCTCGGACATTTTTGCTGTCGTTGATATGAAGGACTTGCAGCCGATCCACTCCGACAATTCGGTCAAATTCTTCAAGGACACTGTTGAAATCTTCTTTGACATCATAGCCGGCATCATGTGTATGGCAGGTGTCAAAGCAAACGGACAATCGCTCATTATGCGTAACCCCATTGATGATCGCCGCGATTTCTTCGAAGTTGCGGCCGATTTCCGTGCCTTTTCCAGCCATTGTCTCTAGCGCAATGTTGACGGGGTAGTCTTGTGTCAGCACTTCGTTCAAGCCTTCAATGATTTTGTTGATGCCGGCGTCAACGCCAGCCCCGACATGCGCTCCCGGATGCAGAACAATTTGTGTTGCTCCGAGCGCCGCTGTCCGTTCGATCTCTTTTTGAAGGAATTCGACAGCCAGTTCGAACGTTTCCGGTTTCACGGTATTGGCCAGATTGATGATATAAGGGGCATGGACGACGATGTTTGATAAGTTGTTCGCGGCCATATGCGCCTTCCCCGCTTCGATGTTCAGTTCCTCGATCGGTTTGCGGCGCGTATTCTGCGGCGCCCCTGTATAAATCATGAACGTGGAAGAACCGTATGAAGCAGCTTCTTCACTGGCTGCAAGCAGCATTTTCTTCCCGCTCATAGAAACGTGCGATCCTAATAACATGAAAAAATCTCCTTACTTTTTGCGATTTTTGCGGCGTTCAACTTTCTTGATTTCGTCCATTTTCCACTTCATCTTCTTTTTATAACCCGGTTTTACCGCTTTTGGCTTATGGACCATCGATTTGGCTTTCGTGTCAGCCGCATCCGCTGTTCTCACCCGGTTTTTCCGGCTATGGCGCTCTTTCAAATCAACAAATTCGCCTTTTACAATGTCTTTCTGCTGGAATGGAATGCCCATTTTCTCAACTCGGACAATCGCATCTTCTTCTTCCGGCTTGAACAACGTAATGGCAAGGCCTTTCATGCCGGCACGCGCTGTACGGCCAACCCGGTGAATGAAGAATTCCAGATCTTCCGGCAATTCATAGTTGATGACATGGCTGACGCCTTGAATATCGATGCCGCGGGCCGCTAAATCAGTCGCGACAATGTATTGGTACTCCAAATCGCGGATTTGCTTCATCATTTTCACGCGTTCACGCGGCGCAAGATCGCCGTGGACGCGCCCTACACGGATGCCTTTTTTCGCTAGTTCATCAGCGACGTAATCGGCATTTGTACGGGTATTGACGAAAATGATCGCCAAATACGGATTGATGATGTCCATCACTTCCGTCAGCCGTTCCACTTTCTTTTTGCTGCGGACCGGAACCAGATAAAAGTCCAATCCTTCAGCTGTCGGGCGTTTGTCCCCGATGTTGATGTGGACCGGCGACTCCATGTACTTTTTCAGAAACGGCTTCAATTTTTCAGGAATCGTTGCGGAAAACACATACATCTCCAGCTTTTCCTGCATTTTTCCGGCAACTTGGTCAATTTCTTCGATAAAGCCCATATCAAACGCCAAATCGGCTTCATCAACCACCAGGATTTTGGCTGTATGAACCAATAGCGCGTTCTCATTGACAAGATCTTTCAAGCGGCCAGGTGTACCGATGACGATTTGCGGCTGCGTTTTCAGCTTGTTGATGGAACGCTGTTTGTCCGTCCCGCCGATGAACGATTTCACTTCGATTCCGGACCCTTCCACCAACTTCAAGAGTTCGTTGTAAATCTGGGTGCCGAGCTCACGCGTCGGCGCAGCGATGACCGCTTGCACTTCCTGTTTTTCCGGATCGATGCGTTCGACGATCGGGATGATGAAACTATGCGTTTTTCCAGTCCCTGTATGGGATTGGCCGATTGCGCTGCTGCCTTTCAATATATGGGGCATCATTTCTTTTTGGATCGGTGTCGGCTCCTGGAAACCCAGTTTTGCCACCGCTTCCTGCAGAAACGGTTTGAATGGATAATCGTTGAATTTTGTCATGGGATAAATCTCCCTCCTTAAGCTTTGTACATTATAGCACGAATTAAACCCACTTTGCATTTCATCTTTTGTAATAGGCGACAGTCTCCGTTATAATGAGTGTATGATTGTTGAAAGGAGTGCGGTACATGAAAGTCAAAAAAATATCGCCAAGAGGTTATTGCTACGGAGTGGTCGATGCAATGGTCATTGCAAAAAATGCAGCAATGGATGAAACCTTGCCACGTCCTATTTATATATTGGGCATGATTGTCCACAACAAACACGTGACAGACGCGTTCGAGGAAGACGGCATCATTACATTGGACGGCAAAAACCGTTTGGAGATTCTTGAAAAAGTCGAGACAGGAACGGTCATTTTCACCGCTCATGGGGTTTCACCACAAGTCCGGGAACTCGCTAAACGAAAAGGCTTGGTGTCAATCGATGCAACCTGCCCGGACGTTACCGTCACCCACGACCTGATCCGCGAGAAAACAGCGGAAGGCTATCAAATCGTCTATATCGGCAAAAACGGCCATCCGGAACCTGAAGGGGCAATCGGCGTTGCGCCAGATATGGTTCATTTGGTAGAAACGGTCGAAGATGTCAACAACCTGGAGCTTGATGCCGGGAAAATCATTGTCACCAACCAGACGACCATGAGCCAATGGGATGTTGTCCATATGATGGAGCGTCTCAAAGAGAAATTCCCGCATTCGGAAGTCCATAAAGAAATCTGCCTTGCAACCCAGGTGCGTCAGGAAGCTGTCGCTGAACAAGCTGTCGACGCAGATTTGCTGATCGTCATCGGCGATCCGATGAGCAATAACTCCAACCGTTTGGCGCAAGTGTCCCAGGACATTGCCGGGACTCCTGCATACCGCATTTCCGACTTGTCCGAATTGAAGCTGGAATGGCTTGAAGGCATCGAAAATGTTGCAATCACTGCAGGTGCTTCCACGCCGACCCCGATTGTCAAAGAAGTGATGACTTTCCTGGATAATTATGACCCGGCGGATCCTGCAACCCATGATCTGACCCGCAGCGTGCCGCTCAACAAAATCTTGCCGAAAATAAAGCATCCGAAACCGTCCGAACGGATCGAACCGTATCCTGTAGGCGAATAAATCCAAAACGCGATCCTGTAATGGGTTCGCGTTTTTTTATCTTGACAGCAAACGGGGTGAGAAGATGAAAAAGATCGCAATAATCGGCTCCGGCGGATCGGGAAAGTCGACTTTTTCCCGCGCATTGGGCAAAAGGCTAGGCATCGGCGTCGATCATTTGGATGCGCTCCTCTGGAAAGCAGGATGGGAGCCAACTTCCAGAACCGAACAATTGGAAATCCAGCAGCAGTTGACCCAGAAGGAATCATGGATAATCGACGGCAACTACAATGGCACGCTGGAACTGAGGCTGAGGGCTGCTGACACGATTGTTTTTCTGGATATGCCCAGGATACTATGTTTATACCGCGTACTAAAAAGAAGGTGGCATTATCGCCGAAAACCCAGGCCGGACATGGCTGCAGGCTGCGGCGAAAAAATTACTTTCGAGTTTTTGAAGTGGGTATGGCACTATCCAAACACGAAGAGGCCTCATGTACTGGAAATGCTTGAAGGCTTGGCTGGCGAGAAAACCATTGTCGTCTTGGACAGCCCCAGAAAAGCAGAAACCTTTCTCGAAAATCTTTCCACAGAACAACAAAAACACAGATGAAGGGCTCATCTGTGTTTTTATCTGAATTGAAACGGCTCCGTATCCACTTCCGAAGCAATAAATTCGCATTGCCAATTCGCCTTCTTCGCCATGTGGTTGACAACACCTTTGATCATCACTTTCTCGACATGGTGGCCGGGATCAACAACAGCAAGCCCCAATGCTTCGGCTTCTTGCGCAACATGGAAATACAGATCCCCGGTCACGTAAACGTCTGCGCCTGAACGTTTAGCGGCTTGGATATATTTGTTGCCGTCGCCTCCAAGCACTGCCACTTTCTTTACTGGTTTGTCAAAGTCTCCGACAACGCGCGCGGCTGGAACATCGAGGCGGTCTTTTACCAGTTCAGTGAAAGCGCCCAAAGTCATGTCCGCTTCCAAGATGCCGACGCGCCCAAGCCCTAACGCCACTTCTTTGTTTTCCAATGTAAACACATCATATGCCACTTCCTCGTAAGGATGTGCTGCAATCATCGCTTTTATAGCGCGGTCTTTCTCCGTTTTCCGGATCACCACTTCGATTTTTGATTCCGATGTCGTTTCCATTTTGCCAGGTTCACCGATATATGGATCCGCTCCTGCTGTCGGGCGAAAACGCCCAGTGCCTGACAGCGTGTAGCTGCAATGTTCATAATCGCCGATGGCACCGGCACCGGCTTTTCCAAGCGCTTCGCGCACTTGCTCCTCGTGGCTTTCCGGAACAAATACCGCAATTTTCACAAGTTCCGCTTCATAGGTGGGAACCAGCACTTTTGTGTCCTTCAACCCAAGGGCTTCTGCCAACAAGTCGTTGACGCCCCCAGTCGCTATATCGAGGTTGGTGTGGGCCGCGTAAACTGCGATGTCGTGCTTGATCAACTTTTCCATCAAGCTCCCTTGCGGAAAGTCCGTCTGCAACGACTTCAACGGACGGTAAATCGGCGGATGGTGGGCTATTATCAGACTCGCCCCTTTGGCAATCGCTTCATCTGCAACCTTATCGTTCACATCAAGCGTCACCAAAACCCGTTCGACTTTTTTGTTCAATGTACCGACATGCAAACCGACGGGATCGCCTTCTACTGCCAGATGTTTCGGAGACCATTTTTCGAACTCTTCAATGATTTGTTGGCCGTTAGGTACCTTCACCGTGCAACACCTCTTCTACAAGTTTGATTTTCTCCAACAACTCTTGTTTTTTCCCTATAATTTCCGCTGTTTCGACCGTAGATTCCATTGCCTGTACTATTCTCTTCCACTGTGCACATTCTCGATCCCATTTTTCCTGGAAAACCCCGGAAAATTGCTTTATCAGTTCCGGTCCCATGAGGAGCTCGGACGGAGAGAACCTTACCGGCTTTTCGGATGGCTCAAGAACAAGAATTTCGTATATTTTATCATTTTCTTTCAAGATTTCTTCTTCGGAAAGGGTCCAGCTGTTCGCTTCCGCCCATTCACGGATCGCTTTGGCATGGACATTCGGCTGCAAAACCAATCGCTCGACACCTTTCAATCGTTCCGCTCCCGCTTCAAGAATCGAGCGGATTAGCGGCCCCCCTATGCCGGCAATCGTTACAGCAGTCACGCCATCTTCTGCATAAACTGCATCCAGTCCGCTTGCAAGCCGCACCTCGATCCGGTCTTCCAGCTGTTCTTGCCGGACTTGGCTGCGGGCGGATTCGTACGGCCCTTTGACAACTTCTCCTGCAACAGCACGCTGCGCTTTTTTGTTCAATACCAGATAACACGGCAAATAAGCATGGTCGCTGCCGATATCAGCTACGACCGAACCTTCCGGCACATGGGCCGCTACGCGCATGAGCCGGGTTGATAATTGTTGTGCGTTCATGTAAATCCTCCTAATCAACAGAAAACCCTTAGCTCTCAAAGAACTAAGGGTTTTTTGATACTATTCGAGTGACAAGACCCATTCAGCCATAGCTGGAATGTTTTCGCCTTCAATAAGTCCGCCAGGCATAGAGCCTTTACCTTCTGCAATAATCTGTTCAATTTCTTCTTGGCTCAATTGAGTGTCAACAAGTGACGGCCCAACTCCGCCTTCATAACTTGAACCGTGGCAAGAAACACAGCTTTGTTGTGCTTGAGCCTCAGGATCAAATTCAGTTGACTCAGGGCTTCCGCCGTCGCCTTCCGGAGCAGCTTCGCCGCCTTCTTCTCCTGCTGCTTGTTCTTCGCCGTGGCTCGCAATTTCTTCTTGGTTATTTACTCCTTCGATAGAAAGGAAGAAAATAAGTCCAATACCAAAAGCCATGATTAAGATATAAGGTACAATTGCATTTTTTTGCATCCGTTACCCTCCTTCTCTCTGTTCTGCATACTGATAGCATTTGTATCAATCATTATTGTACTGTATTATGGGCAAAACGAAAAGTATTAAAGGATAACTTTTGCTTGTTTGTGACAAAATCAGTAATTTAACAGCCGATTTGCTTGGCGATGACCATTCGCTGAACTTCAGAGGTCCCTTCCCCGATTTCCAGCAGTTTAGCGTCCCGCATATAGCGCTCCACTTCGTATTCTTTCATATAGCCATAGCCTCCGTGAATCTGAATCGCTTCATCAGCCACTTCCATTGATATTTCAGAAGCATATAATTTTGCCATTGATGCTTCTTTTGTGAACGGACGGCCCTGATCTTTGAGCCAAGCCGCTTTATAGACCATATTCCGTGCCAGTTCGATTTTCATCGCCATGTCCGCCAGTTTGAATTGCGTGACTTGGAATTGGGAGAGTGTTTTGCCGAACTGTTTGCGTTCTTTGGAATAGCCAAGAGCCCGGTTGAACGCCGCTTGTGCGATTCCTACAGCCATTGCAGCGATGCCGATGCGCCCTCCATCCAATGTCACCATAAACTGTTTAAAGCCTTCTCCGCGCTTTCCAAGCAGGTTTTCTTTCGGAACGCGGACGTTTTCAAGGACAAGTTCCGTCGTATTGGATGAGTGAAGGCCCATTTTCTCGTAATTGTCGATTATCGTAAAGCCTTCCGCATCCGTCGGCACAATAATGGCACTGATTTCTTTTTTGCCGCCTTCCATCCCTGTGATTGCGGTCAGCGCCAAGTGTTTCGCATAGCTGGCATTCGTGATGTATACTTTTGATCCATTGATGACCCAGTCATCGCCGTCTTCCACTGCACGCGTTTCGGTTCCCCCTGCATCTGATCCGGCATTCGGTTCTGTCAGTCCAAAAGCACCGAAAGATTCGCCTGTACAGATCGGCGTCAAATATTTTTCTTTTTGGTCTTCCGTCCCATATAAATTCAATGGAGCGCCCCCGAGAGAAATATGCGCCGAATAAGTGATGCCTGTAGAAGCGCAGGCACGGCTCAATTCTTCAGTCACAATTGCAAAGCTGATTGTATCCGCTCCAGCACCGCCGTATTTTTCATCAAACGGCAAGCCCATCATCCCCATGCCGGACAGCTGTTTGAAGATTTCCTTTGGAAATGCTTTTGTCCGGTCCCGTTCAATCGCACCGGGAGCTACAACTTTATCAGCAAATTCCTTGACCGTCTTTTTGATCATTTGTTGCTCTTGTGTCAAATCGAAGTCCATATTCTTACATCCCCTTTGCTATGAATACGCTTACATGTTTTATTATATCGTTAAAATTCCCTTGAACTCAACCTATATCCAAAAGAATGAGGGTCTTTTCCTTTGAAGTTTCAAAACAAAATAAAAAACCGCCCATCATAAGTTTTTGATGGGCGGATATTTCGTTTGTTTCTATTCTAAAAAGTCTTTCAAGCGTTTGCTGCGGGATGGATGGCGCAGTTTGCGAAGCGCTTTTGCTTCGATTTGGCGGATGCGTTCACGCGTTACGCCAAACACTTTGCCCACTTCTTCAAGTGTGCGGGTACGGCCGTCATCAAGGCCAAAGCGCAGGCGAAGCACGTTTTCTTCCCGGTCGGTCAATGTGTCAAGCACGTCTTCCAGTTGCTCTTTCAACAATTCATAAGCGGCATGGTCGGACGGAGATTGCGCATCCGAATCTTCGATGAAATCCCCCAAATGAGAATCATCTTCTTCCCCAATCGGTGTTTCCAAAGAAACCGGCTCTTGCGCAATTTTCAGGATTTCACGAACTTTTTCAGGCAGCAGATCCATTTCCTCCCCGATCTCTTCCGGTGAAGGCTCACGGCCAAGATCCTGCAGCAATTGGCGCTGGACACGGATCAACTTGTTGATCGTTTCAACCATGTGCACAGGGATGCGGATGGTACGCGCCTGGTCGGCAATCGCACGGGTGATGGCTTGGCGAATCCACCAAGTGGCATAGGTACTGAATTTAAAGCCTTTCGAGTAGTCAAACTTCTCAACAGCTTTGATAAGGCCCATATTCCCCTCCTGGATAAGATCCAGGAACAGCATGCCACGGCCGACATAGCGTTTGGCTATGCTGACAACAAGGCGCAAGTTTGCTTCCGCAAGGCGTTTTTTCGCTTCTTCATCGCCTTGCTCGATCAATTTCGCCAAACGGACTTCTTCTTCCGCTTTCAACAAATCAACTCGGCCGATTTCTTTCAAATACATCCGGACCGGATCATTAATCTTCACACCTGGCGGAACGCTCAAATCATTCAAGTCAAACTTTTCTTCCGTCGGTTTCATCAAACGGTCCAAATGCTCTTCATCGTCCGTTTTGCGTTCCAGCTCAATTCCATGGCCTTCCAACTGGTCGATGAATTCTTCCACCTGATCGGATTCCATTTCAAAAACAGCGAGTTTATCGGCGATCTGCTCATAGTTAAGTTCACCGGTTTTCTTTCCTATTTCAATCAACTGTCTTTTCGCTTCTTCAATTCCTGCTTCCGGACCTTCAATAGTCAATGGAGCATTGCTTGTTTCAACTTCATTTGGGCGTTCAGACTTTTCAGCCATACGACTTCCTCCTTATAAAACGGAATCCACTTACAACGTTTTTCGTAAAGCGATCGCTTCTTGCGCAAGAAGCAAGGCCCGCTTTATATCGTTTTGTTTTTCCGCTTCTTTTGATTGCTGCATTTTTAATGTGATTTGCTGTTCGACGCGATGCTTCCCCAGGTGTTTTAAACAGTCAGCGATTTCTTCTTCTGCATGCTCCGGATCTCGTTCTGCCAATGCGGTCTCCATGACCAGTTTCCGAAGTTCCGCATCCTGGAGCGTTTCAAGGAATTTATGGAAGTCTGCTTTGTCCCATTCTTCGTAAAACCCCAGCAACTGAACATAGAGCGCTTTGAATTCTTCACTGGCAAACGGAATTTGGGTCGGATCGCTCGCCACTTTTTCCATCGCACTGGCATCCGCCAGAAGATGGGAGAAAAGCAGTCGTTCCGCCCGGTGCAGCGCCGTGACCTGCTTTACCACTTTTTTCATCGGTTTTACAGGCTGCTCGGGGCGGTTCCGTTCGATTGACTTGTTTTCCAATTTGCGGTAATGCTGTAAAATTGCTTCTTCAGAAAGGCCGGTTTCCCCCGCCAGCTGCTTGATGTACAAGTCCCGCTCAAGAGGAGTCGACCGTCCTGCAAGCAGCTGCAGCACTTCCTGAATATACTGCAGCAAATCGTTTTCATATTGAAAAT
This sequence comes from Planomicrobium sp. CPCC 101110, assembly GCF_007859395.1. GTDB lineage: Bacteria > Bacillota > Bacilli > Bacillales_A > Planococcaceae > Planococcus. The sequence continues at coordinate 506,691 of NZ_VOHD01000006.1, forward strand.
TTTTATATCTACGAGCATGCATCATCGCAAACGCTATAAACGCATGCGGTTTGCCGATAATCTGCTCTTTAAAAGCTTCACTGCCATGTTCCCGGACAAAGTCATCGGGATCCATCTTGCCAGGAAGAACGGCAACTTCCACTTTGAACTTTTCTTCATTGAGTGCAATGGCAGCTCTTTTCGCGGCTTCCCATCCGGCATCGTCTCCGTCAAAACAGATAACGACCTCTTGGGCAAAGCGTTTCAATTGCTTGATATGCTGGGCTGTCAATGAAGTCCCCATCGTTGCAAGTGCGTTGTCAACGCCTGCTTTGCCAGCTGCGATTACGTCCATAAACCCTTCAAATAAGATGATTTTCCGGTTTTTCCTGATCGCGCTTCTGGCATGATGCACATTGTACAGCACTTGGCTTTTCTGGAAAATGGGTGACTCCGGACTGTTCAGGTATTTGGCTTCTTCTTTTGACTTCTCCAGAATACGGCCGGAAAAAGCAATCACTTTGCCGTTCTCATTCATAATAGGAAACATGATCCTGCCGCGGAACCGGTCGAAAAAGCCATTTGACTGCTCCCGCTGAATGGCAAGGCCGCTTGTTGCCAGCTCTTCGTCGCTATACCCTTTCCGCTGCAAGGCTTTCGCCATATAGCTCCATTCTGGAAGCGACCAGCCGATGCGGTTTTTTTCAATGATTTCACGGGTGAATCCACGGCTTTCGAGATAATCCAGCGCCGCTTGCCCTTCTTCCGTGTTCACCAAAATGTGATGGTACATGTCAGTGGCGAATTCATGCATGGAAACAAGCTGTTGATCGCTTTTCGATAAAGCATTGGGCGCATCTGCCGGCGCATTCACTTCCACATCAATGCCCGTGCGCTCTCCCAATTTCGACAAAGCTTCCTGGAAGCTGATATTTTCGATGTCCATCAAAAATGTAATGGCATTTCCGCCGGCCCCACATCCAAAACAATGGAAAATCTGTTTGTCGGATGTTACTGAAAAGGAAGGAGTGCTTTCTCCGTGAAACGGACAAAGGCCAAACCAATTTCGGCCTCTTTTGGTCAATTGAACATATTCCCCAACAATATCTACAATATCAGTGCTGGACCGAATCTTCTCAACCACTTCTTCAGGAACTCGATTAGACACTTTATCACCATCTTTGCATGTTTCACGTATTATTATTCGTGATATAGCGGCAAATCCCTTTATTTTTCCGATAAAAAGATAACCCTTCAAAACATTCTTCTATATTGCTTTATCCACAAAACTATATTATAAAACGTTTTTTCATAAAAATCCACTAAGAAAAATAAAGATGACCACTCGAGCCCACTCATCCCTGGGAACGTCTGGAATTACTGGCGTTCTTAGCACGAATGGCTAGGCCGGGGCATCTTCCATGGCAGAATTCCTTTGTAGAAAAGGCCACCGCCTGCACGCTCTAGAAACAGAAAAACCGCCTTCTCAGGTGGCTTTTCACACTTTATCTTTGAATTTAGTCAAAATTAGATTAGCAGTTTCTTCCACAGCACGATTTGTCACATCAACCACTTCGCAGCCCATTTTTTCGACCACTTTATTGAAATGGGTAATTTCGTCATGAATGCGCTCGATCCTGGCGTAATTGGCATCGTCATTCAAACCTAATGCTATTAGCCGCTCTTTCCGGATGTTATTTAATTTTTCTGGAGAGATGACAAGGCCAAAACATTTTGATGGATCAACTTGGAACAATTCTTCTGGCGGATCCACCTCCGGCACTAGCGGCACATTCGCCACTTTCAGCCGTTTATGCGCCAAGTATTGGGAAAGCGGCGTTTTCGAAGTCCGTGAAATGCCGACCAAGACAATATCGGCCATGAGAATGCCTCTTGGATCCCTGCCATCATCATATTTCACTGCAAATTCAATGGCTTCCACCTTTTTGAAATAGTCATCATCCAATTTCCGCACCAGCCCTGCTTCTTCTAAAGGCGAAGTCCCAAGCTCTTTTTCCAAAGCATCCAGGAGCGGTCCCATCAAGTCGACTGCCGGAACCTGGAGCTTTTCTGTTTCTGCAACGAGATATCGCCTTAATTCTTTCGATACGAGCGTATAGACGATAAATGCCTTTTGGCTGGCTGCCAATTTGATTATTTCATGTATATGGCCGATCGAATCGATATAAGGAAATCTTTTCAATACTGCATGCTGATCTGGATTCAAATATTGGCTAATGGCTGCTTTTGCAACCAATTCACCCGTTTCTCCTACCGAATCGGAGACGATAAACAAACGGAGTGGATTCATTTTTACACCTCACAATTCGTGGCTTTCCGACAAAGATAAAAACGCCCGGGTAATATTGGTTTTCGTCAATCTGCCGATGACTTTCAGGCCTTCGGGATGTTCGTTGACAACCGGCAATGCATCTATCTGCTGGTTGATCAGGCGATGGGCCGCTTGGATCAGCGATTCATTTTTGAAACAATAAGTGATATTGGGCATTCGGGTCATGATGATATGTACAGGAATAGCAGACAAATCTTGGTTGCCCAGGCTGGTCCGAAGAAGGTCTTTCCGCGATAAGACACCAGTCAATAACGACTGTTTGTCGACCACGAACAAGGTGCCGACATCATCCAAAAACATTTGGCTTATGGCGTCATAGACACTGACATTTTCCCGCACAACCACAGGAATCGATTGGAAATCACCAACTTTCATATTGTTCATCGTTTCAGAGATGTCCTGCCCGGGTTTTTTTCCCGAATAAAAATAGCCGACACGCGGGCGGGCATCCAGAAATCCTGCCATGGTCAGGATGGCCAGATCGGGCCGTAATGTAGCTCTTGTTAAGTGCAACCGTTCAGCAATCTGCTCTCCCGTAATCGGGCCGTTGCCTTTGACGATCTGCAAAATTTCTTCTTGCCTCTTATTGAGTTCGATCGGACTCACCGCCTCAAAATATGTTATACTCAATGTTCATTATTATATACTAATCATGAGGATATTGCGAAGAAAAGATTAGCATGATACAATAACTAGCGAATTGAATACCAGGCAATGATGGATCTAAAAAAACTGTCGCATTCCAGCGAGCGGGGACGGTGAAAGCCCGCACAGGCAGAAACAGGCAATCCGGAGCCTCTTTTTTATAAGCGGGCTGCACTTTGCAGCCAATCGGGGTGGAACCGCGGGTCATAACGTACTCGTCCTCGGACATTATGTCCGGGACGTGTGCGATTTTTTATTTTATGGAGGTAATGTTATGTCAATGGAAGATGTAGTAAATTTAGCAAAACACAGAGGCTTTGTTTTTCCAGGTTCTGAAATATACGGGGGCTTGGCAAACACATGGGATTACGGTCCTTTAGGCATCGAATTAAAAAACAACGTTAAAAAAGCCTGGTGGAAAAAGTTTGTTCAGGAATCTGTACATAATGTCGGATTGGACGCTGCCATCTTGATGAACCCGAAAACCTGGGTCGCTTCCGGCCACGTCGGCAATTTCAACGACCCGATGATCGATTGCAAAAGCTGCAAAACTCGCCACCGCGCGGATAAATTGATCGAAGACGCATTGGAAGCGAAAGGCATCGAAATGATTGTCGATGGCTTGTCTTTCGATCGCATGGCAGAACTTATAAAAGAACACGATATCGCCTGCCCGACTTGCGGATCAAAAGAGTTCACGGATATCCGCCAATTCAATCTGATGTTCAAGACATTCCAAGGGGTTACAGAATCGTCCACAAACGAGATCTACTTGCGCCCGGAAACTGCCCAAGGAATCTTCGTCAATTATAAAAATGTCCAGCGCTCCATGAGAAAGAAAATGCCGTTTGGGATTGCCCAGATCGGCAAGAGTTTCCGCAACGAAATCACGCCAGGGAACTTTACGTTCCGCACACGTGAATTCGAACAAATGGAACTTGAATTTTTCTGCAAGCCAGGCGAGGATCTTGAGTGGTTCTCTTATTGGCGCGACTTCTGCAAAAACTGGTTGCTGGAATTGAATATGAACGAAGAGAATATGCGCCTTCGCGACCATGATGAAGACGAATTGTCCCATTATTCAAATGCCACAACGGATATCGAATACAAATTCCCATTTGGCTGGGGCGAGCTTTGGGGCATCGCGGACCGAACCGACTTTGATTTGAAGCGCCATATGGAGCATTCCGGCGAAGACTTCAACTATATCGATCCGGTTTCAAACGAACGCTATGTGCCTTATTGCATCGAGCCGTCCCTTGGGGCGGACCGCGTCACCCTGGCATTCCTTGTTGATGCCTATACTGTGGAAGAGCTTGAAAACGACGACAAGCGGACGGTATTGAAGCTTCATCCGGCGCTTGCGCCTTATAAAGCGGCAGTTCTTCCCCTTTCCAAAAAGCTGGCGGAAGGCGCAACAGAAGTTTTTGCACAGCTGTCGAAACATTTCATGGTGGAATATGACGAATCCCAGTCAATCGGCAAACGTTACCGCCGACAAGATGAAATTGGCACGCCGTTCTGCATTACTTATGACTTTGAGTCTGTGGAAGATGGCCAAGTGACTGTCCGCCACCGCGATTCTATGGAGCAAGTTCGTATGCCGATCGCCGAAGTTCAAGCGTATATTACTGAACACACTCAATTTTAAGATTGAAGAAGCTGCTTGCACAATTGCAAGCAGCTTCTTTTCTTTTTTCCATAAAAAAATCCGCCAAAGACTATTCGTCTTCTGGCGGATTTTCTTTTTTTGGAAAAAATTCCGGGGTCCGTTCAATTTGTTCGAGAAAACCACGGGACTTCAAGCGGATTCCCGCCTGTTCCTCGTATATGGTACGGACGATTTGCTTCAATAATGTTTTGGATTCTTTTTTCAGCTTTAACGAACCGACGCGTTCGATCGGCACAAAAAAAAGTGTTCGGATCACTTTTACAAGTGCCGGGCTTAGCCGGATGATATAGCGGTCAATATCGAAGCAGCGATGGCACAAAAAGCCGAGTTCCTGGAACGAAAAAGCGAACTCGCCTTCTGTGGCCCCGCAATTGGCGCATTGGTGCAATGTCGGTGTCAGCCCTGCATACGGGAGCATTTTCCATTCCACAAACAGCGTGATCGCTTCCGGGTCGTAGCCTTCATCGATAGCATGCAGCGCTTGGTAAAGCATTTCATATACCACTGGCTGAGGTTCGTCTTGTTCTGTCAGACGATCGATCAGCTCGGTGATATAACTTGCATGGGCGGTCGCCATAATATCTTCACGGATATGCCGAAGCGACTCCAACGGGTCGCCATGCTGGATGGTCCCCATGCCCTTCCCTTTGTAGATTGAAAAGGTGCCGTGCGTAAATGGCTGTGTGATTGCAGCTAACCGGCTCGCCGGTTTTTTCGCCCCTTTTGCCATGCATGTGATCTTGCCGGCTTCCCTTGTGAACAGGGTGACGATCTTATTTGTTTCGCCGTAAGGGCGCGCACGGATCACAATACCTTCTAATTGATTTTGCATGCAGGCTGCTCCTTAGTATTCGTCGTCTCGGAAGCCAAAATCGCGCAAATGCACCGCTTTGTTGCGCCAGTCTTTTTGCACTTTCACCCAAAGTTCCAGAAAGACTTTCGAGCCAAGCAGGTTTTCTATATCTTGGCGTGCACGCGTGCCGATTTCTTTCAGTAATACCCCTTTTTTGCCGATAACAATGCCTTTTTGCGAATCCCGCTCAACCATGATGGTCGCCTGGACGCGGATTTTGTTTTCGTTTTCTTCATCCGGAGCTATTTTTTCAATAACCACTGCAATCGAATGCGGAATTTCTTCACGGGTCAAATGCAAGGCTTTTTCCCGGATCAACTCTGAAATGATGAAACGTTCCGGATGGTCCGTCACTTGGTCTGCTGGGTAGTATTGCGGCCCTTCCGGCAAGTATTCCGTAATTTTGGCCAGCAGGTTTTCAACATTATTGCCTTGCAGAGCAGAGATTGGAATCGCTTCTTTGAAGTCAAATTCGCTGCGGTACGATTCAATGATTTTGGGCAAGTCGTTCGGATGGACCTGATCGATCTTGTTGAGCACCAAAAAGACCGGCACTTCAAGCCCTTTCAGCATTTCAAGGACAAAGCGGTCCTGTTTGCCGATGCGGTCGGCCGCACTCGCGACGAACAGAAGAACATCCACCTCTCGGAACGTGTTCTTTGCCACCTTCAACATGAAGTCGCCCAGTTTATGGCGCGGTTCGTTAATGCCTGGCGTATCGATGAAGATCATCTGGCTGTCGTTTGTTGTAACAACGCCTTGCACCTTGTTGCGCGTCGTCTGCGGCTTATCGCTCATAATGGCGATTTTCTGGCCGACCACGCGGTTCAGGAAAGTCGATTTCCCTACATTCGGGCGCCCTATAATGGAAATAAACCCTGATTTGAAGCCGTTATTTTCTTGCTGCATATTTTAAGTCCTCCGTAGAAAACGCGCCAGGAAGCAATTCTTTCACTGATGTCTCCTGCACGTCCCCTTTTAAATTTGTCAAATAAACCGGCATATCCGGCGGGCAGAACTCTGCCAATACTTGCCGGCAAGCTCCACAAGGCGATACCGGGCCTTCCGTGTCCGCTGCAACAGCAATAGCTGCAAAATTCATATCCCCTTCAGAGACGGCCTTGAACATCGCTGTGCGTTCAGCGCAGTTCGTCATGGAATAGCCGGCATTTTCAATATTAACCCCTTGATACACTTTTCCTTCAGCGGTCAATAAGGCGGCGCCTACAGGAAAATTCGAGTAAGGCACATAAGCCTTGCTGCGTGCAGCGACTGCTTGCTCCATCAATTGTTGTTTCTCCATCAACTATCACCTCTGTAAGATTAAAACCATTTTGGCATAAAGATTAGTAAACCAATTATAGCACTTGCCAGGGCAAAAACCAAAACTGCGCCGGCCGCAATGTCTTTTGCCTGTTTTGCAAGCGGATGAAACTCACCCGTTACAAGGTCCACAACGCGTTCCAGCGCGGAATTGACCATTTCCAGCGCAATCATGCCGCCAATCAGCAAGATGATGATCAGCCACTCGCTGTAGGATAGGCCCGTTAAAAAAGCGGCAGCCACTACGATAATGGCCGATAAAAAATGAAGCCGGACATTTTGCTCTTTGGCCAGCGCTGCTTTGACTCCCTCTGCCGCATACTTGAATGAACGGAAAAACCTATTCGCGTTCATAGTGATCGCGTGAGATTCCAAGAGAGGATAGAATCTCTTCCTGCCGGGAGAACATCTTCTTTTCGTCTTCTTTGTTCATATGGTCGTAACCGAGCAAATGCAAAAACCCGTGCACCGCCAAAAAACCAAGTTCCCGTTCGAACGAATGTCCGTAATCTGCGGCCTGCTCTCTTGTCCGGTCAAGCGAGATGATGATATCGCCAAGAGTTCTTGGGGCCATTGAACCTACAATTTCAAGTTCTCCTTCACCCAGTTCCTCCATTGCAAAAGAAATGACATCCGTCGGCTCATCTTTCCCGCGGTATTCTTTGTTGATCCCTCGGATCATATCATTGGTCACAAAAGTGACTGATACTTCGGCGTTTTGGATCTCCTCTGCTTCCGCTGCGTGCAAAAGCACCTTTTCCACAAACTGAAGATCGCTATTGTTCAATGCAGCTGTCTCGTCCATCAAATCAATCGACAACATAGCCGTTCCCCCCTGCGCTTTTATTTTGGATATTCGATTCTCGTGTGAAACGTCCCGTTCAATGTTTCGCACATCACTTTTTTGACCGTTTTCAATTCCTTCATCGTTATATCGCATTCATCAAACTGCCCATCTTTCAGTTTATCTTCTACAATCGCATCGACCAAATTTTTTATTTTTTCTGATGTTGGGTCTTTCAGGGAGCGGACTGCGGCTTCAACGCTGTCAGCGATTGACACGACCGCAATTTCCTTTGTTTGCGGCTTTGGTCCCGTATAGCGGTAAAGCGCCTCATCCACATCCCGATTCCCCTCTTTTGCCTTATGGTGAAAAAACTTCAGCAAACTTGTGCCATGGTGCTGCATCGCTATATCGACGATTTCTTTCGGCATTTTATGTTTTCTCAAGATATCCCCGCCTTGTTTGCCGTGGGCTAGGATGATGTCCCTGCTTGTGTCCGGCGGGATGGAGTCGTGGGGGTTCGGGATGTTCATCTGGTTTTCAATGAAAAACTGCGGCATTTTCGTTTTGCCGATATCATGATAGTAGCAGCCGACACGGGCCAGCAGACCGTTTGCCCCGATTGCTTCGCATGAAGCATCAGCAAGATTGGCGACCATGACGCTATGGTGGTAAGTTCCCGGCGCCTCCATCAAGATTTTCTTCAACAGCGGATGGTTTGGATTGGATAATTCAATCAGCCGCATGGCCGAAAGCTTCCCGAACATCGACTCTAAAAACGGCAGCATGCCGATTGTCAGCGCACCGGATGCCAAACCCGACACCAATGCCGCCGAAAAGTAGAAGCTGATTTCTTCCCAATCATATTGGCTTTGTCCCATGAGCAAATAAAATCCTACATATAAGATATTCACCGCAGCTACGACCAGGCTCGCCTGAAGCAAACGGGCCCGCTGGTCGTCCCGTTCGATCAAATAAATACCGGTAATTCCTCCGACCAACATATAAAGCACAATATCCATCTCAACCATCTCGGCATAATTTCCGTGCAGCATAACGCCGGCACTGACTGCGGTAAAGAACGAAGCGAAAACAGCATACCGTTCATTTGTAAGCATCCGGATGATCATGCCGGCCAACGCCGTCGGAAAAAGAAAAGCGATGTTGACTTCAAAATTCCCGCTTACCAAACTGATGATCTTCATCAGTGCCAGCGAAACGGCTATTACAGTCCCAAGCACTAACAGCTGCGTGATTTTTTCCGGTTCTTTTGCGGAGGAGCGTTTCGTGATGAGCATCAGCAAGCCCATGGCGATAAAGACAAAAAGCAGCAGCCCGATTGGCGGCTTGAAATTTTGCTGTTCTTCCGTCATTCCCGCGAGTTCCAACTGCCGGTACACTTCCCGGTCTATCACTTGGCCTTCCTGGACAAGCACTTGGCCCTGCAAAATCCGCGTCGGCTCGACACTGGCTTTCGCTTGCTCCATCTGGGCTTCTGTCAATTCCTCATCAACCACTTCGTTCGGTTTGATAGCGAAGCGGGCGATGGATGCCGCCGCGGGCAAAACGGAAGCCGGAATGTTCTCATTTTCCCGGATTTCCTGTTCAATGCTGTTTTGCACTTCCGGAACAGCTTCTTCACGCAACGGTTCGCTCAATCTGTTCTCAACTGCATTCTGCAGTTCTTTTTGCACATTCAACAGCCTTTCATCAGGCAACAGCAAAAGATTCCGCATTGTTTCGTCCGACAGCCTTAAGCCGCTTTCGCTCGTTTCCATCAGACGCAGATTTTCCCTGAGATCAGCAATCATGGCTGCCATTCCGGGCGCTTTTCCCTTTTTTTCTTTTGCTGTGTTTTTCACTTCGATGATATAGCCGAAAAGCGATTCGATAATAGCTGCCTGATTCCCCGCAAGCTCGTCGCTAAACTGATAGCTCGGTGAAATTTCAGCCGCCACCCGGTTTCTTTCCAGCTCCGTCTTTATCGGATCTTCCACCGTTTTGGCTGAACGAATTGTTTCATCCGACAACTGAAACAGTTGGATATCATACGTATCGCCATTTATCGATGGATATAAAAACACGTAGACCATGAGCCCGATAAGAAAAACCAAACCGGGTGCCACGACTTTATATCCTGCCTTTTTATAGAGGCTCCTTGCCCGCTGGCGCATTTAACCACCCCACTCTTTATAGAACAATCATATCAATAGTGGAATGGGATTTCACTGTCTATTTCAAAAAATTAGAAATTCAACTTTTTTAATGGAAAAAATTCAGAAAAAGAAAAACCAGTCCTTTAGGAAGACTGGTTGTCATATGCTTCAATGATTTTAGCTACAAGCGGGTGACGCACAACATCTCCGCTTTCTAAGTATTGGAAATGAACGCCTTTGACGCCTTTCAATATCGTTTCCGCAGCAATCAAACCCGATTCGGCACCGCGCGGCAAGTCAATTTGTGTTTTATCCCCCGTAATGATCATCTTGGAGTCAAACCCGAGACGCGTCAAAAACATTTTCATCTGTGCTTTTGTCGTATTTTGTGCTTCGTCCAGGATGACAAAGGCTTGGTCCAATGTTCGTCCGCGCATATAAGCGAGCGGAGCAATCTCGATGATGCCCCGTTCGATAAACCGGTTGGTCTGTTCCAATCCCAAAACATCATGGAGAGAATCATATAAAGGGCGAAGATAAGGGTCAACCTTCTCCTTCAAGTCCCCCGGAAGAAACCCTAGGCTTTCTCCTGCTTCAACTGCCGGACGAGTCAAAATAATGCGTTTTACACTACCGGTTTTGAGCGCCTGCACTGCCATAACAACAGCTAAATATGTTTTACCGGTACCAGCCGGACCTATCCCAAACACCAGATCACGCCCGCGGACTGCATGGATATAGTGGCGCTGCCCTATCGTTTTTGCGCGGATGGATTTGCCGTTCGCATTTTTTGCGACTTCTTCTTCGTACAGTTCAGCGAAATATTCGATTGTTCCGGCTTTTGCCATTTCGATAGCCGACACAATATCCCGTTGGTCAATATTGATCCCTTTACGGATGACTTTCAGCAATTGTTCAATCAATAGCTTTCCAGTCTGTTTGCCTTCATCTGTGCCTGATAAGCGGATGACTTCTCCTCGGGTGATAATCTGAATATCCAAAGCTTCTTCGATGAGAGTCATATGATTATCAGAAATTCCAAGAAGCAGCAAAGCTTCGTTTGGATCTTTAACATGCAGTTCGAGTAATTGGTTTTCTGTCATGTAGACGCTCCCTTGAAATTGAGTATTAACTACTATTCTCACTCTATCACTAAATATCCGTCTCTGTAAAACATTTCGCCGCTAATTCGAGCGAACATTGCAAACAAACAAAAAGCCGTCCGGCGTAAGCAGGGCGGCTTCCATTCATCATCGTTTCGATTTTGGCGGCATGAGAATCTCCGATAGGATGATGCTTTTTTTCAGGTCTTTTTTTTCAAGAGGAAACATGTTGTCTTCGGCCTTGCGGGGCTCTGAATCAAGAGCTGGACGATTTTGGCCGCCAGATAGCCTTCCAGCCGCCTCACGCACCGGCCTTTCCCGATTCGGTTCCGGATTCCGCGTACGCGGACCCGTTACAGCTTCCTCCGCTTTCCGAGCAACTTGCTTAGCTCTTTCAGGGCGCTCTTTTCTTTGGGTCTGAAGTTCTCCGTAAACCTGCTTCGCGTAATCTTCAGCCCGCTTGACAGTTTGCTGCCTGGTCATGGGAGCCGGCTTCGTCGGCTTGGCTGTCTCTTCTTCGGCATTTTTCTTGTTGAAGAGCGCAGCAAAAGCCATGACGATCAATCCTATGATAAGGCCTTCCACATTGAACCACCGTCCTTCCTGGCGCTATCTTGGGTTATTTAGCGTCCGACGTATCGGCTCCAGAGCGGGCAATCGAATCGCGCATGCTTGTATCCGCCTGTACATTTTTATAGTTGATGTAATCCATAACACCAAAGTTGCCATTGCGCAGCGCTTCAGACATTGCCATCGGCACTTCCGCTTCCGCTTCAACAACCTTAGATCTCATCTCAACAACTTTCGCTTTCATTTCCTGTTCGCTTGCAACGGCCATTGCGCGCCGCTCTTCCGCTTTTGCCTGCGCAATTTTCTTGTCCGCTTCCGCTTGTTCAGTTTGAAGTTCGGCACCGATGTTTTTGCCGATATCTACATCCGCAATATCAATCGATAAAATCTCGAATGCGGTACCGGAATCCAACCCTTTGCCTAACACGGTCTGTGATATCAAATCTGGATTTTCAAGCACTTTTTTATGGTTAGTGCTCGATCCCAAAGTCGAGACAATCCCTTCGCCGACACGCGCGACGATTGTTTCTTCGCCGGCACCACCAACAAGACGGTCAATATTTGCACGAACCGTAATACGGGCTTTCGCCTTCACTTCAATTCCATCCATCGCCACACCGGCAATAAATGGTGTTTCAATCACTTTCGGATTAACGGACATCTGTACCGCTTCCAGCACGTCCCGTCCAGCCAAGTCGATGGCTGCTGCACGTTCGAACGGCAAGTCGATATTTGCCCGGTGTGCAGCGATCAAAGCATTTACCACTCGGTCTACGTTACCGCCGGCAAGATAATGGCTTTCAAGCTGATTGATGGTTACTGTCAGTCCTGCCTTCGACGCCTTGATCAGAGGATTGACGATTCTTGACGGGATAACCCGGCGAAGCCGCATCCCGATCAATGTAAAGATACTGATTCTAACACCTGCTGCGATTGCTGAAATCCATAATGTAATTGGTACAAATGTGAAAAATATTGCCAATACAACGATGACTGCAATTATGGCAGCGGCAAGTCCTAATGTTTCAAGTCCCATTCTTTATTCCTCCCCTTCTTGTTCAATCTCACGGACAACAATGCGAGAACCTTCTACTTTGATGATTTTCACGTTCTTTCCCGGATCCACAAAACGCCCTTCAGAAACGGCGTCAATCCGTTCATCGTTCAGTTTAATGGTTCCGGATGGCCGAAGGGCTGTCATGGTTATAGCGGTTTGGCCGACCAATTCCATCCGATTGACATTAGACACATACCCGCTTTCGGTATTCGTAGAGTCCATCAAGATAATCCGGTTGAATAAGTGAAGCCTTTTCCCAAAGAATTTCAACAAAATCACCATCCCTACTGATGCTACAATCAATGCAATAAGTATAGCTATGGACGTCGTCTGAAGGTCTCCGCCAGCTAACAGGATACTGCCAAAAATTGCGGCAAGCCCGAAAAAACCGGCTATGCCTCCTGGCACAAAAAATTCGACTACAAGAAGTCCGAAGCCGATAATCAGCAAAATGATGGCTTCATACCCGGCTAACCCGGCCACCAAATGCCCATAAAAGAAGAGCAGCAGAGATGAGAGCCCCACAAATCCAGGAACTCCCAATCCAGGGGTAAACAATTCCATGATCAACCCCAGAAATGCAATGGACAGCAGGATAGGGACTACTATTGGATTTGTCAAAAAGCGGGCAAGCGTTTCAGAAAAAGTTTCATTGACCGTTACAAGCTCTGCATCTTCATAATTTTTCAAAGCAAGCAGCTCTTCAATGCTCGATACGGTCCCTTCTGAATAACCTACCCCTTCAGCTTCCGGCGCGCTCAATGTCAGCAGCTTGCCTTCACCCGCCTGAAATTCCGGCAAAGAGACCGAAGGATCTGCCATGGCGAGGGCATATTGCGGATTTCGGCCGGCTGATTCAGCAGCAGTTTCCATAGAAGCCAGCCATGCGCTATTCGCTTTGGCTTCCGCTGCATTGCCTGCCTGGTCAATCACTTGCGCTGCGCCCATGCGCCCTTTTGGATGCATATAGATTTCGTCACTGTTCAATGCCAGAAAAGCTCCGGCCGACAAAGCGTCCGTATTAACAAAAGCCACTGTTTCGAGTTCCGTCTCTTCTATTAAGCGAGCAATGCCGTCAGCGGCGTTGACAAAACCGCCTGGGGTATTGATATCAAAAACGATGGTTTTGGCCCCTGCTTCTTCGGCTTCCTCGATTCCCCGTTCGATAAACGACTGCAGCCCTCTTTCAACTTCAGCCTCGATTGGAATCACATAGACGGCAGGCGCATTGGCATGGACAAAAGGCATAAAGACAAGAAGCGATAGCAGCAAAAGAAACAAAGCCTTAAAAATCTTGGCGCCGCGCAAAGGAATTCCTCCTTTTGTTTTACTGTACCCTTTATTTACGGTTTAACATGCAAATGGTTTCATATTTTTTCGCCTTTTCACTATATTATTGAAGATACTTTCCAACGGAAACAAAAAACCGGCTGCACGAAGAATTCGTGCAACCGGCCTTAGCTGATCGTTCATATTTTTTAATTATCATTTTAAAGGTAAAGTCAATTAAAATTTACGTTTACGCGCAGCTTCTGATTTGAGTTTGCGTTTTACGCTCGGCTTATCATAATACTCGCGCTTTCTTACCTCTTGCATTGTTCCGGATTTAGAAACAGTGCGTTTGAAGCGGCGAAGAGCATCTTCAATTGATTCGTTTTTACGAACAGTTGTTTTTGTCATCTCTTTTTCCCTCCCTCCGAACACACGTTGAAACTAATAACAACTAGTGTTATATACTTAAAAAGTATAACTTAGATTTTCACATAGGTCAATACTTAATAATCGGAATTCGAAGTTATGCCCTGCATGATCTGGACCCCTGAACTTGCGCCGATACGGCTGGCTCCAGCTTCGATCATCGCTTGCACATCTTCCAAGCTTCTGACTCCGCCGGAAGCTTTCACGCCTAATTCCGCTCCAACTGTTTCACGCATCAATTTCACATCTTCAACTGTTGCTCCGCCAGTAGAAAAGCCCGTTGACGTTTTCACAAAATCAGCGCCCGCTTCTTTCGACAACTGCGAAGCCTTCACTTTTTCATCGTCCGTTAGAAGAGCAGTCTCGATAATCACTTTGACAATCGCTTTTCCTCTTGCGGCATCGACTACTGCTTGGATGTCTTTTTTTACAAGGTCGCTGTTTCCGCTCTTCAAAGCTCCGATATTGATGACCATGTCAATTTCGTCTGCGCCTTTTGAGATGGCATCCGCAGTTTCGAAAGCTTTTGTTTCAGCTGTCGACGCTCCAAGCGGAAAACCGATAACTGTACATACTTTAACCGTGCTTTCCTGAAGTTCGGCAGCTGCCGTTTCAACCCAAGCAGGATTCACGCATACGGAAGCGAATTTGTATTGGTCCGCTTCTTTGCATAGCTGGATGATTTGTTCCTGGGTGGTTTCAGCTTTCAGTAAGGTGTGGTCAATATAAGAAGCGATGTTTGTCATGTCAAAAAGCTCCATTCTTTTATCGATTTCATTTTTAAACAGTTATTTCTTCCATTACACGGACAAATTGGCCGGCGTTATGCGGATAGCCCGCTTTTGTAATCTTTACTTTGACAATTTTTCCGATCAACGATTCATCCCCTGGAATGACAACTTTCAGATAATTGTCTGTATATCCTTCCACCATCTGGATTTCCCCGCTGCCTTCATGGATTTCTTCCGGTATGATCTCCAAAAGTTCCCCTTCAAACCGAGAAGCATATTCTTTCGCCAACTGGTCATTCAATGCTATCAACCGATGAACCCGTTCGTTTTTTACTTCTTCATCGATTTGGCTGTCCATACGCGCTGCAGGCGTTCCTGTACGCTGGGAATAAGGGAAAACGTGCAGTTCGGAAAACTTATGGCCGTTGATGAAATTGAAGGTTTCCATAAACTCTTCTTCGGTTTCGCCAGGAAAGCCGACAATCACATCCGATGTTATGGCCAAGTCAGGCAGCGCTTTCCGCAGCTGTACAAGACGGTCCGCGAAAAATTCCATCGTGTATTTCCGGCGCATCCGCTTCAATACGGTGTTGGACCCCGACTGGATCGGAATGTGCAAGTGGCGGACGACAATTTTTGAATCCCTCAATACTTCGATCACTTCATCGGTCAATTGGCTCGCTTCAATGGAAGAAATCCTCAACCGCTTCAAGCCGGTGACTTGCGCCTCAAGGTCGCGCAAAAGCTGCGCCAAGTTATAGTCTTTCAAATCTTCGCCATAGCCGCCGGTATGGATGCCGGTCAGAACAATTTCAAGATAGCCCGCCTCTACCAGCTGCTGCGCTTGGCGAACCACTTCTTTCGGGTCCCGCGAACGCATTAGCCCACGTGCCCATGGAATGATGCAAAACGTGCAAAAGTTGTTGCAGCCTTCCTGGATTTTCAAAGACGCCCGCGTCCGGTCCGTAAATGCCGGAACGTCCAGCTCTTCGTAGACTCGGTTTTTCATGATATTGCCCACTGCATTAATGGGCTTCCGTTCTTTTTTATACTGTTCGATATAACCGGGCAGCTTAGTGCGGTCTTGCGTCCCCACCACAATATCCACTCCAGGAATCGCCATGATTTCAGCAGGAGAAGTTTGGGCATAACAGCCGGTCACGCAAATGACCGCATCTGGGTTGTTTCGCACAGCGCGCCGGATTACCTGGCGGCTTTTCTTGTCGCCCGTATTGGTGACAGTGCAGGTGTTGATAACATAAACATCGGAATGATGATCAAACTCACCGCGTTCATAGCCCTGTTCCTTGAACAGCTGCCAGATTGCTTCTGTTTCGTAATGATTCACTTTACAGCCTAGAGTATGGAAAGCTACCGTCGACATAAGTGGTCACCTCTCTCATTCATATTCATAAGATAAAGCTGATAGTGCATATAGCGGAGCGGTTTCTGCCCGCAAAATCCGAGGCCCTAAAGAAGTGAACAAAGCTCCCGCTTCTTTTAAGCGAGAAACTTCATTTTCCGAAATGCCGCCTTCCGGACCAAATACTAGGAGGATTGAATCCTTATCATACAATGATTTTAAAATATCGGCAAATCGCGTCGGAGCGCTGCTCCGCGCTTCTTCTTCATAAGCGACGACAACCGCGTCATGGGACTTGGCGGCTTCTATCAATTGATTGAAAGTGTGGACGCTATGTATTTCCGGAATGTGCGTACGGTGCGATTGTTCTGCCGCTTCCTTGGCGATTTTTTGAAGCCGTGCAATTTTTTTATCGTTTTTGGAGGAATCCCATTTGACGATCGAACGGTCCGCGGCGAACGGCAACAGTGCATGCATTCCCAATTCAGTTGATTTTTGCGTGATCAATTCCAGCTTATCGCCTTTTGGCAATCCGCATGCAATGGTAACCCGCTTTGGCATTTCGGAAGCTGCTTCCAACGCAGTTTTAAGCTCCGCCTCCACATCAAACTCGGTTGAGCGGATTTCAGCGAGAAAAGCAGTTTTCTCCATGACCACAATAATTTGGTCCCCGGCAGTTTGGCGCATAACTTTAGCGATGTGCTTTGCATCATCGCCTGTTATTGTCACTATTTTATTGGCGGGAACTTTGCCTTCCAAAAAATATCGCTGCATCGTAACACCCCGTCATTCCGGTTTTTTTGAAATGATAGTAACCCAGTCTTCCATCATCATGACATCTTCAATGACAAATCCGGAAGCTTCGAGCGCTTCTTTGACGTCGTTTTTCTTTGGCATGATAATGCCTGATGTGATGTAGACGCCGCCCGGTTTCACCACCTGAAAAGCATCATCTGTAAAGGAAATGATGATTTCAGCCAAAATATTTGCGACAACCACATCGCCCGGTTCTTTGATCGTGTCGAGCAGATTGCCTTGAACCACATCAATCCGGTCTTGCATTTTGTTCAGCTTGACGTTGATTTGCGCTGCATGAACCGCAACTTCATCCAAATCCAGCGCATGCACATGCTCTGACCCAAGCATCGCTGCACCTATCGCCAAGACGCCCGAACCGGTTCCGACATCAATCACTTTGTGGCCGGGCTTTACGGTTTTCTCCAACGCCTGCAAACTCATAACCGTAGTTGGATGCGTGCCGGTTCCAAAAGCCATGCCTGGATCCAATTCGATGATCAATTCATCGCTGGATACCGGATTGTACGTTTCCCAAGTCGGCACAATGGTAAAGCGCTTCGAAATTTTTACCGGATGATAATATTTCTTCCAAGAAGTCGCCCATTCTTCTTCGTTGACTTCGCTGATCGTGACAACATTGGCCCCAAGATTGATATCAAACTGCACGAGATTGTTGATAGCGAGTTTGATGGCCTCTACGGTTTCGCCTAAAAAACTGTTGACCGGCAAATACGCTTTTAAAATAACGCCTTCTTTAGGGAAATCACTCGGGTCCAACGAATAAATTTCGCCAAAACGGTCTTCCCGCTCTTTAGCAAAATCTTCCGAGTCTTCAATTACCACACCGCTGGCGCCTGCTTCATGCAAGATATTCGAAACGGATTCGATTGCTTCGTTTGTCGTATGGATTGACAGTTCTGACCATTTCATTTGTGACCGGCTCCTTTATCATTGGTTCAATAAAAAATTACAGAAGTTGGGCTAAAACCAGCTGCCTCTCCATTGCTGCTTCGCGCAGCAACAAAGAGCCAAGTGATTCAGCCCAACCCATATGATTGTTTTTCTTAATCGCCTTTAATGGTTCGTTTGATTTTGTCGAACAACGAACTGCTTTGCTCTTCAGGGATATCCCCGCTGACTTCCGCGAATTCACGCAGCAATTGCTTTTGTTTTTCGCTCAGTTTTGTCGGAGTTTTCACGCGGATAATGACATGCTGATCGCCTGTTCCGTATCCGTGGACATTTTTGATGCCTTTTCCTTTCAAGCGGAATTTCGCTCCGCTCTGAGTTCCTGCAGGAATCTTCAGTTTCACTTTGCCGGAAACAGTCGGGACTTCGACTTCATCGCCTAATGCCGCTTGTGCGAATGTGATCGGCAGCTCCAAGTAGATATCGTCGCCGTCGCGCTCGAAATCTTTATGCGGTCTTACACGGAAGACAACATATAAATCGCCAGCCGGTCCGCCGTTGACCCCAGGAGCCCCTTGTCCGCTGACGCGCAATTGCTGGCCATCGTCTACACCGGCAGGCACGCTGACTTTGATTTTTCTGATTTTGCGGACTTTGCCTTCGCCGTGGCATGTCTGGCATTTTTCTTCGATGATTTGGCCTGTTCCTGAACAGTAATGGCACGCTCTGCGGTTGACCATGCGGCCAAACGGAGTGTCCTGAGTAACATTCAATTGGCCAGAACCTTCACAATGAGGGCACGTTTTCTTTTTCGTTCCAGGTTTCGCCCCTGAGCCATCACATGTCCCGCATGTCTCATCTTTAGGGATTTCAATTGTAGTTTCCTTGCCAAAAACAGCATCCATAAAATCGATGTTCATGGAATATTGAAGATCATCCCCTTTTCTCGGGGCATTCGGATCGCGCCGTCTTGTGCCGCCGCCAAAGAATGTGCTGAAGATGTCTTCGAAGCCGAAGCCGTCTCCTCCGCCGAAACCGCCAAAGCCTTGGTTTGGATCCTGGTGTCCGAATTGGTCGTATTGAGCACGTTTTTGATCATCGCTCAACACTTCATAAGCTTCTTTTACTTCTTGGAATTTTTCTGAGGCATTATCATCTTTATTGATATCCGGATGGAATTTTTTTGATAACGTCCGGTATGCTTTTTTGATTTCTTCTTTCGATGCAGTCTTGGAAACTCCCAATACTTCGTAATAATCTCGTTTGTTCATGACGTCACTCTCCTCTTGCAATCAACTGTAATTGTACACGGTTCCTATTGCGGTTGCAAAGACATTGAAAAAGCCAAAGCATTTGCTTTGCTTTGACTTTTCCGGGTCTTACTTATCTTTATCGTCGTTTACTTCTTCGAATTCAGCGTCTACAACGTCGTCTCCCGGGTTAGCGCCAGTTTGTCCGCCTTGCTGAGCAGCAGCTGCTTGCTCGTAGGCTTTCATGGCCAAACCTTGAAGAACTTCGTTCAGCTTGTCTTTTTTCTCGCGGATATCATCGATGCTTCCGCTCTCCAGGGCAGTTTTCAATTCATCGCGGGCTGACTCGGCTTGCTGTTTTTCTTCTTCAGTAACCACTTCGCCAAGATCTGTGATTGTTTTATCTGTCTGGAAGACCGCTTGGTCCGCTTCGTTGCGAAGATCCACTTCTTCTTTCACTTTCGCATCCGCTTCTGCGTTTTCTTCCGCTTCTTTGATCATGCGTTCGATTTCTTCCTCAGATAACGAAGTGTTCGACTGGATCGTGATCGTTTGTTCTTTTTGAGTTCCCAAATCTTTCGCTTTAACGCTGACAATACCGTTTTTGTCGATATCGAACGTCACTTCGATTTGAGGAACACCGCGTGGAGCTGGCGGAATATCCGTCAATTGGAAACGGCCGAGTGTTTTGTTGGCAGCAGCCATCGGACGCTCGCCTTGAAGAACATGGATATCAACAGCCGGCTGATTGTCGGCAGCAGTCGAGAACGTTTGTGATTTTGAAGTCGGGATTGTTGTGTTGCGCTCAATCAGCTTCGTGAACACGCCGCCCATTGTTTCAATACCAAGTGACAATGGTGTTACGTCCAAAAGAACAACGTCTTTAACGTCACCTGTTAACACGCCGCCTTGTACAGCAGCGCCCATGGCAACAACTTCATCCGGGTTAACGCCGCGGTGCGGGTCTTTGCCGGTTTCGCGTTTAACCGCTTCTTGCACAGCAGGAATACGGGTAGATCCGCCGACAAGGATGACACGGTCAACTTCAGATGCTGAAATCCCTGCATCTTTCAAAGCTTGGCGAGTCGGCCCCATTGTGCGCTCAACTAAAGAATGAGTCAGCTCATCGAATTTCGCGCGAGACAATGTCACTTCCAAGTGAAGCGGTCCAGCTTCTCCAGCTGTGATGAATGGAAGCGAGATTTGAGTTGATGAAACGCCAGACAAATCTTTTTTCGCTTTTTCAGCAGCATCTTTCAAACGCTGAGTCGCCATTTTGTCTTTGGACAAATCGATGCCGTTTTCTTTTTTGAATTCTTGCACCAGGTAGTCGATGATCACTTTGTCGAAGTCATCCCCGCCAAGGCGGTTGTCGCCAGCTGTGGATTTTACTTCGAATACGCCATCGCCAAGTTCAAGGATGGAAACGTCGAAAGTTCCGCCGCCAAGGTCATAAACGAGGATTGTTTCGTCTTTTTCCATTTTGTCCAAACCGTATGCAAGCGCTGCTGCAGTCGGCTCGTTGATGATGCGTTCCACTTCAAGCCCGGCAATGCGGCCAGCGTCTTTTGTCGCTTGGCGTTCAGCATCGTTGAAATAAGCAGGAACAGTGATAACCGCTCTTGTTACTTTTTCGCCTAAGTATTCTTCAGCATAGCCTTTAAGATATTGAAGGATCATTGCAGAAACTTCCTGCGGCGTGTATTCCTTGCCTTCAGCAGTAACTTTTTGCTGCGTGCCCATCAAGCGTTTTACGGATTGGATCGTGTTCGGGTTAGTGATGGACTGGCGTTTCGCAACTTCACCAACTTGGCGCTCGCCGTTTTTAAATGCCACAACAGAAGGGGTGGTGCGGTTGCCTTCTGGATTTGGAATGATTTTTGGTTCGCCGCCTTCTAAAACCGCGACAGCTGAGTTTGTAGTTCCTAAGTCAATACCAATAATTTTGCTCATTTAAATTCCTCCATTACCTATTATTCGTTTACTTTTACCATTGCCGGACGCAATACCCTGCCTTTTAGGCTATACCCTTTTTGCAGTTCCTGCAACACGGTGCCCGGTTCCGCGTTTTCATCTTTTTCTTGCATTACCGCTTGATGGATATGCGGATCAAACGCTTCCCCTACAGCTTTGATTTCTTCCAGCCCTTCGCGTTTGACCGCTTCAAGAAGCGTGCTGCGGACCATTTCAAGCCCTTTCAGCAAAGAAACGGCTTCATCGCTCTTCGCTTCCACTGAAAGCGCGCGTTCGAAATTGTCCAATACCGGCAACAGATCCGAAAGCAGCGACTGGGAACGGAATTTCTCCGCCTCCTGTCTGTCTTTCACAACCCGGCGCTTGTAATTGTCATAATCGGCCAGCAAGCGGAGATATTTGTTCTGCTCCGCTTCAAGTTCTTCACGAAGCGCAGCCGCTTCATCTTTCGTTTCTTCAGCCGGCTGCTGCTCTTCAGTTGTTTCCGTTTCCGCCTCTACTGTTTCAGCTTCCGTTTCCACATCTGTGCTGTTCACTGCTTCTTCCGCTTTAAGCGGTTCATTTTCTTTAGACAAATCCTGTTCCTCCTTTTGTTCACTTAGCCCGGAACATACGGGTCAATTCTTTCGACAAATCGCCGCTCAACAGATCGAGCATGGAGACAATCCGTTTATAATCCATCCGTTTAGGGCCGACGATTGCGATTGAACCTGTCTGCTCTTCTCCGATATTATAAGAAACCGTAATGACGCTGCAGTCTTCCATTGCAGACAAGGCGTTTTCTGAACCGATGCGGATATGGAGCCCTTGGGTTCCGATAGGCAATATCATCGGGATGTGCTTTGCCCCTTCCATGACATCCATCAAATTCCTGATTTTTTGGATATCGTGAAAATCCGGCTGTTTCAGTATGTTCAGCTTGCCGCCAAAATAGACATTTTCCTCATGCGGTAAAACCGCAGCCTGGCGCAAAGTCGTGAACAATTCGCCATACCGCTTCACATGCTGCCGCAATATTGTCATTGTCTCTTGTTCCAGCCGGTGATGCAAATCATTCAATGGCACCCCGATAAGGCGCTCATTCAATATATTGATCATTTTCTCAATATCGGAGGGGCTGATGCCCTCCGGTATGTTGAAGACCCGGTTTTC
Organism: Planomicrobium sp. CPCC 101110; assembly: GCF_007859395.1. Classification (GTDB taxonomy): domain Bacteria; phylum Bacillota; class Bacilli; order Bacillales_A; family Planococcaceae; genus Planococcus. The sequence goes on from NZ_VOHD01000006.1 coordinate 529,061, forward strand.
GACGTGGCCGTTGTCAGTCACGATGATCGCGACTGCCGTATCGGATGTCAAAGGGACAATGGACAATCTTTTCACAATATGCTTGCCGACATCCGGACCGAGCAAAATAGCTGTATAGTTGGTCAGCTCGGACAAAATCATGGCAGACCGTTTGATCACTTCTTCGGTTTCTGTGATTTTGTCTTGGAAAATCGAGCGAAGCTGTACAATATCCTGTTGCGGAAGCGGTTTTGGCGTCAGCAGATGATCGACGTAATAGCGATACCCTTTTTGGGAAGGGACCCGCCCTGAAGACGTATGCGTCTTCTCAAGAAACCCCAAACCTTCAAGATCAGCCATCTCATTCCGTATGGTCGCGGGACTAAATGGAATTTCGGATTTTTTGGATAGTTGGTTTGATCCGACCGGCTGAGCTGATTGAATATAATCATCTACTGTTACTTTTAAAATGAGCAACTGCCGTTCTGTTAACATGATCATCACCTCTGTTAGCACTCTAGTACATCGAGTGCTAATACTACACTAAAATTACCAAATTCCATTGTTGTTGTCAACGATTGCGCTTTTCTCAACCGAGCAGAAATTGTTCAAATACTTCATTGCCGACAAATCGGCCTTTTTTCGTCAGCTTGACAAAATCCTCTTCGATGACAAGGTTTTGTTTATCGATTTCCTTTTTTAGAATAACGCCGTATACCTCACTGATCGGCTGCTGGAATTTCCCCTGGAACCCGCTCAGTGAAACACCTGCAGTTTTTCTGAGTCCCAAAAACATTTCCTCTTCCATCTGTTCATTAAGCGGCACTTCATGGATATTGAGTACCGGGCGTCTGCCTTCATCAAGCGGAGCCATATATTTTTTCAAAGGCCCGGCATTGGAATAGCGGACGCCCTTCACATAACCGTGCGCCCCGGCCCCGGCCCCGATATATTCTGCATTGTCCCAATACAAAAGGTTGTGGCGCGATTCAAAACCGGGAGAAGCGAAGTTCGATATTTCATATTGCTTCAAGCCGCGTTTGTCCATCTCGGTCATGAGTTTGTCGTACATGTCCGCTTCCAGGTCTTCGGTTACTGTATTCAACTTGCCTTTTGTCATTAAGTTGTAGAATACGGTTTTCGGCTCGATGATCAGCGAGTATGCAGAGAAATGCGGCAAATCGAAAGCGAACGCCTTCTCGAGCGTATCTTCCCATTGCGCCATCGACTGTCCCGGCAAGCCGTACATCAAATCGAAACTCAAGTTGGTGAAGCCCACTTGCCTTGCAGCTTCGACCGCTCTCGCTACATCGCCGTTGCTGTGGGTCCTGCCCAAACGCTTCAGCAAATCTTCATCGAACGATTGGACGCCCATGCTGAGGCGGTTGACGCCGCCGTCAAATAGCACTTGCATTTTGTCTTTCGTCAATTCATCCGGATTCGCTTCGGACGTCCATTCCAAGTTTGCCGCCATTGGGACATACTGGTGGATATAGCCGAGCAGTTTTTCCAGTTGCTGAGGCGAAAGAGATGTTGGTGTCCCGCCGCCGAGAAAAACAGTTTCAAGCGGGTTATCAAGCGCGCCTTCTTGTTTCCAAAGCGCAAGCTCCTTGCCGAGCGAGTCGATATAGGCATCAACCGGCTGGTCTTTGAAAAAGACCTTATTGAAATCACAGTAATGGCAAATCTGGTGGCAGAATGGAATATGGATATACAATCCTTTTACCATGCTAGTTTTTCCTTCTTTCTAATAGGAAAAGGAGGCGCAGAATCCGGCCTCCTTTTTTTGTTTATTTTGATTGGTCGTCCATTTTCAGGATGGCCATGAATGCTTCCTGAGGCACTTCAACAGAACCGACCTGCTTCATGCGCTTTTTACCTTCTTTTTGCTTGTCCAGGAGTTTTCGCTTACGGGAAATATCCCCGCCGTAACATTTGGCCAGAACGTTTTTGCGCATTGCGCTGATCGTTTGGCGTGCGACGATTTTTTGGCCGATGGCAGCCTGGATCGGCACTTCGAACTGCTGGCGCGGAATCAATGTCTTCAATTTATCGACAATGACCTTGCCGCGTTCATATGAAAAGTCGCGGTGAACGATAAAGCTCAATGCATCCACTTGCTCGCCGTTGAGGAGAATATCCATCTTCACAAGCTTGGATTCTTTATAGCCGATCAATTCATAGTCAAAAGACGCGTAGCCTTTTGTCCCTGATTTCAATTGGTCGAAAAAGTCGTAGACAATTTCTGCAAGAGGCAGTTCATAAACGATACTGACACGGGTTGCGTCAATATAATCCATAGTCATGAAGTTGCCCCGTTTTTTCTGGCAGATTTCCATGACTGCCCCGACATAATCATTCGGGACCATAACTGTCGCTTTGACATAAGGCTCTTCAACTTTATCTATTTTTTGTGCATCCGGCATCATAGCCGGGTTGTCGACTTTAAGGGTTTCGCCGTCGGTCATGTGCACATCGTAAATTACGCTTGGCGCAGTAGTAATCAAATCAATATTGAATTCACGTTCGATGCGTTCCTGGATAATCTCCATATGAAGCAATCCGAGGAATCCGCAGCGGTAGCCAAAGCCGAGCGCTTGGGAAGATTCAGGTTCGAACTGCAGCGCAGCATCATTCAGCTCCAATTTTTCGAGCGCATCACGAAGATCATTGTATTTCGATGTATCAATCGGATAAAGGCCGCAATATACCATCGGATTCAAGCGGCGGTAACCAGGCAAAGCTTCCTGTGCCGGATTGTTCGCAAGTGTTATCGTATCTCCGACAGTTGAATCACCGACATTTTTAATGGCAGCAGTCAAGAAGCCTACGTCTCCGACAGTCAACTCTTTCCGCAATGACGTATGCGGCGTAAATACGCCTGCTTCAATCACTTCAAATTCTTTGCCGGAAGCCATCATGCGAATGCGGTCCCCAGGTTTTACAGTTCCTTCTACAATTCGAATGTACGCGACAACCCCACGGTAAGGATCATATAAGGAGTCAAAGATCAACGCTTTTAGTGGAGCACTCGGGTCACCGGTCGGAGCCGGGACTTTTTCGACAATCTGCTCCAGGATTTCTTCAATGCCGATGCCTGCTTTAGCAGAAGCCAGTACAGCTTCCGAAGCATCCAGTCCGATGACTTCTTCGATCTCTCCTCGGACCCGTTCGGGATCAGCGGCAGGCAAATCGATCTTATTAATAACCGGCAAAATTTCAAGTTCGTTGTCAAGGGCCAGATAAACGTTTGCCAACGTTTGCGCTTCAATGCCTTGGGCAGCATCCACTACCAATACTGCACCTTCGCATGCTGCAAGGCTCCGTGAAACTTCATAAGTGAAGTCGACATGCCCCGGGGTGTCGATCAAATGCATGATATACGTTTCCCCGTCTTTCGCTTTATAATTCAATTGAACAGCATTCAATTTGATAGTAATGCCGCGTTCACGCTCCAAATCCATGGAATCCAAAGATTGGGCTTTCATTTCCCGGGAAGTCAAAGCTTCCGTTTTCTCTAGTATCCGGTCGGCAAGCGTCGATTTCCCATGGTCAATATGGGCAATGATGGAAAAGTTGCGAATTTTGCTTTGCCTTGCTAATCGTTCCTCATGATTCATTTTCTTCACTCCTATACAAACTACTATGAATTATAGCAGTGTAACGGATATTGAGCAATGAAAGGCTGTTGAAATCATTTCACTGTCAAGGCAAACTTCTTTGCACGTAACTATTGCATTCCGTTCCGCGATTTGATAAAATAACTCATGTTGTATAGAGACATAAAAGATACGAGGCGGCTTCGTCTCTGTTCCTATTTGTCTAGGAGGTGAAATACATGCCAAACATTAAATCTGCTATCAAACGTGTACGCACGAACGAAACAAAAAACGCTCAAAACTCACACGTGAGATCAACTATGCGTTCTGCTGTTAAAAAAGCTGAGCAAGCTCTTCTTAACAAAGATGAAAACGCAACTGATTCAGTAAAAGCGGCAATCAAACAAGTGGAAAAAGCGGCTTCTAAAGGTCTTATCCACAAAAACACTGCAGCTCGCAAAAAATCTCGTTTGATGAAAAAACAAGCGTAAAACACAAAATGCCGGCCCCTTAATTGGGACCGGCATTTTTTCGTTGATTGCGTTTCATCAAAAAGAATTCCAGAATGCGTTCTCTGTTGCCGCTCACCGTTTTCAGCTGCAGATCAATGTCCGCCAGATCGTTGAGCACTTCGAGAAGCCGCTTCTCAGGAATTTGCTGGCGCTTTTCCACCAGCAGCTTGACGCGGTACGGATGGGCTTTCAGCTGCTTGGAAATCTGTTGGGCGTGATAGCCTTTTTTCTGCAAATAGAAAACATGGACCATAAAACGGATCTGGGACGCCAAAAGCGCCGTCAGCGCCACAGGCTCTTCTTTTTGCCGAAGCAAATCATAGTAAACAGAAAGAGCTCCGCTGATGTCCCCGTCCAGATACGACTGCAGCATCTTGAAGGCATCTTGCTCAAGGGTCCGGGCAGTCATGTCTTCCACCAGCCGCACTGTGATTTCCTCATCTCCAGAACCCAAGTACAGCGACATTTTTTCAATCTCCGAGGATAACAGGGTCAAATTGGTGCCTGCCATCTCCACTAATGCCTGGGCCGCATCTTTCCTGATGCGCTTGCCGAAATTCCGCGCCTCGTGGTCGAGCCACACTTCCAAATCTTGTGCCTGCAGCGCTTTCGCTTCCACAAGCACTGCTTTTTGCTTTATCAGCTTGGTCACTTTCTTGCGCTCATCCAATTTCTCGTAAGGCGCCACAAAAATCGTAACACTGCCGGATGGCGGGTGTTCCAGCCAAGCTTCCAGCATCTTCAGGTCATGGTCGATCTTTTCTTTTCCCCGCTCAGCCGCTTTCAGGAAAGAGGCATTTTTTGCGATGATCAATTTACGGTCACTGAAAAACGGAATGGTATCCGCCTCTTCAATTACCAAGTCGACCGGCACTTCGTCCAGATCGAAAATGGACAATTCCAGTTCGCCGCCGTCCGTTAATTTATTTTTCAACAAATCCACTGTTTTCTCGATAAAATAACTTTCTGTTCCCACCGCTAAATATACAGGGTCTATTTGTCCGCTGCGAATCGCTTTCCAGATTGATGTTATCATAACTTGCGCACCCCCATTACTACTATAGCGGATTTTGGCCGCAATTGGTATTTGACATATTTGTGACGAACCCGAAAATCCCCCCTTTTAAACGAGTTGAATCTAGATTTTTCCTGTTTCTTCGCTTATAATGAGAAGGAATTAGGAGGGGTACAAATGAATGAATTTGAACAGAATGTCCAATCAAAACGCAACGACGCAATAGACGCCGGTATGGGCTTTGTTGTATCATTCGGTTTCTTTGCAGCTATCTTCGTAATTGCAGTAGTGGTAGATTTTATAGCAAGCTAATGAAAAAGTTCCGGCGTATGCCGGAACTTTTTTCTTTTAACGCATCGTCCGAACGGAAGCTTTTCCGTTTTTCACAGTTATCTCGATCGTACCGCTTTCCGCCGTGTTCAATGTACCTAGCTGCAGCTTCTCAAACCGCTCCACCACCTCTTTGCTCGGATGGCCATAACGATTGTCCCGGCCGGCTGAGAAAACCGACAGCGCCGGGCTGACAGAAGACAGGAACGTTTCACCGCTTGAAGTCTTACTGCCGTGGTGGCCGACTTTCAGCACTGTAATCCCATCCAATGCGGCTCCATATTGCCCCAACAATTCCTTTTCCCCGCTAATTTCCAGATCTCCGGCAAACAACACCCGAAAGCCGCCGTTTTCCAATAAAAGCACAAGCGAATCGTTGTTTCCTTCATAGTTTGCATCATTAGGCGATATATAGGTAAATCGGGTGCCGCCGTCTTTCCAGGCTGAACCTCTTCCCGGAAACCGGATGTGCGTTTCTTCAGCATAAGGAAGCAATGATTGGATCAAGTCTGTCTTCTCGGATCCCGGCGACAGATGCAATTGATGGACACGGAACAGTTGGAAAATTTCTTCCGCACCTTCTGCATGATCAGCGTCAGCATGGGACAAAACGAAAGCATCGATTGCAGATATTCCTCGCCCCTTCAAATAAGGGGCAACCACTTGCCTTCCGATTTCATAAGGACGATTGCGCTTTTGGAATGCTTTTTGCTCAAAGCGGAGCAGGCCGCCGCTATCAATCAGGTAGACGCCCCTGCGGTACGGCAATTCAACCAGCGCGCTATCGCCTTGACCGACATCTAGAAAAGTCACTTTCAAAGCCGGATCCACATATGGCACCAGGCTAATGTAAACTGCCGGCACCAGCACAATCAATAATTGCCGCCATTTGAACCCCCGCTCGGCCACGCTGTAAAAGATCAGGACGCTAAACACGAGCAGAACAGCAACGCAAAGACTGGGTTTCCCCGGATTCCATGTCTGATATGGCAATGCAGCAAGCCATTCCATTCCGCTGCCGACTCCGCCGCGCAGCGGTTCATACAGCGCAAACGCAAGATCCGCCAGCGGCCCCGAAACAATTGTCGCCGCAAACAAAACAAAATTGGCCGGCAGTATCACTAGTGTGTAAAGCGGCACAAACAAGCTGTTGACCACGAAAGCAGACAATGAAAGTTCGTAAAAATGAACCAGCAAAATCGGATATAAAGTTAATTGGGAGATGCAAGTGATCAAAAAACCTGTTTTCAGCACAGACGTCTGCCGGGCCAAAAAAGAGAGCGAATAAACAATGGCAAATGTTGCGCCGTAGGACAACTGAAAGCCGATGTTATAGAAGCCGAATGGATTCCAAAAAAGGGAAAAAGTGAAACTGATCAATAAAATTTCCGCAATCGGCAATTTTATGCCGGCCAGCCTGCATGCCAGAACCGCTGTCGCCATTCCTACCGACCTCCAGACGGACGGGGCTCCACCCGCTATCACCGCATATGCCGGAAGCGCTAAAAGCATCAGCAGCAAAACAGTCTCTTTTCTCAACCGGATGCGGATGAGCAGAAAATACAGCAGTCCAGCGACAATTCCTACATGGAGGCCAGAGATTGCAAACAAGTGGGTGATGCCCAAAGTCTGATAGATCCGCTGTTCTTCCGGTGTCATTTTTTCCTGTTCGCCAATCAAAAGCGCTTCCGCTTCAGCAACAAGGCTTTCCGGAAATCGTTTTCTTATGTGCTGTTTGATCCATTCGCGCTGGCTGTTCAGCTTGCTGCGGATTGTCCGGACTTCCCTTGCACCTTCGATGGAATCGATAGCCAGGATTTTAGAAGCGCCATTTTGCTTCACATAGCGCTCCATATTGAATGCATAACGGTGCGATGGCGGTGAAGGCGCTTCGAACACACCGCTGACGCGCAATGCCGATTTGTACAGAAGCCTTTCAAGCGCAGCTTTTTCTTCTGCCGTCTTGATGCGGTAAGTGGCGTAGACAACCGGGCCCCCTTCGATCTGCGCAAATCCGCGCAATCCATCGCCGTCCACGGTGTAATTGCCGTAGAAGCTGAGTTCGCCGGAAAAAGGGCCGGCATAGTTGGTATCATCATGAGTCCGCCAATCTTGGAAGGCGTAAGCCGCCAATGAAAACAGCAAAATGGCAGCAAAAAGGGTTAAAGTTTCCTGTTTCCATAGCATCCAACAAAAAAGCAGCGCCATGAACACGAGAATCTCCGGTGCTTCATGCGCTGCTAGCGTAGCGATGGAAGCTGCCACCGCAATATAAAGGTAAAATTGGCTCTTTACACTTCGACTTCTCCGAATAATTGCTTCACCCGCTCGTTGTAATAGGCCAATTCTTCATCACTGCCGCCTTTTTCACGCAATTTCTCGAGCAATTCCATATACAGGGCCGTTTTTTCGACACTCAGAAAATCGATCTTCCGTTCATCAAAAGGAACTTGGATGACTTCAACACCCGCCTGTTCCAGCAATTCAATCGCATAGGCGTGGTTTTTATAATCCGCCGCGTAGTACAGTCGTGAAATCCCAGACTGGATGATGGATTTTGTGCAGGGCAAGCAAGGAAAGTGGCTGACGTACATATCAGCTCCGCCGACACTGATGCCGTATTTGGCGCATTGCAGCAGCGCATTCATCTCTGCATGGATCGTTCTGATGCAATGGCCGTCCACAACGTAGCAGCCTTTATCGATGCAATGGTCTCCCCCTGATATCGAGCCGTTGTAGCCGCCCGCCATAATCCGACGGTCCCGTACAATTGTCGCTCCAACAGAAAGCCGTGTACATGTGCTTCTTAATGCTAGTAAATGGCTTTGAGCCATGAAAAATTGGTCCCAAGTTATTCGCTTCATCTCATTGCCTCCTGATGGTGTGTATAAAATAAGTGTAGCAGAGGCAGGATTTTCGTCAACCGGCTTCTTGCCCGGGCTTTGACGCTGTTTTTACCGCCATCTTATACCCGCTAATTGACTTTTATCAATTCTGCAAGCTGCTCGAAAGTTTTATCGCCAATGCCGGATACTTCCTTCAGATCCTCCACTTTTTGAAAGGTGCCCGTATCTGTTCTGTAGGCGATAATGGCAGCGGCTTTTGACGGTCCGATGCCAGGAAGCGTCATCAGCTCTTCCTCTGTCGCTGTATTCAAATTGACCAGGGAATCGCTTGCCCCTGTTGGAGTGCCGCTTGGCACCAATGCTTCTTCTCCGACTTCCGGGACATATATGCTCATTTCGTCCTGCACTTTCATTGCCAGATTGATGGCGCGGTCATCCGCAGCCGGCAAAAAACCGCCTGCCGCTTTGATTGCGTCTTGCAATCGGGAACCAGCAGGAAGCTCAAAAACGCCTGGAGAGGCGACTTGGCCTTTTATATCGACCATTAGGTGTTCCGGGATTTCTTCGACCGGTTTTTTGGGGGGTGTCTGCTGAGGGGATTCAGCGTCAATCAAATCAAAAGATGCTTCCGGAACGGCTTCCGGATTTTCTTGGGGAAGTAAAAAATAGATGGCTAGGATAGTTGCGGCGGCTGTTGGGATCAGCAGCCATCCTATCTTGTTCTGAAGCTTAGAAAAATTCATTGGAAATTCCCCTTTTCTTCAGAAGGCAATGAGAGAGAAGCTATCCCAATTATATACAAATTGCCTTCTTTTTGAAAAGGTTTATTTCACTGCATGGAAAAAAATCCGCTGGCTTTCAGCGCCCGGTTCCTCCCCGGTCCAATCGGCGGTTACGGATTCTATCCGGAACCCGGCTTCCTCCAGCCACTTTTTGTACACGGCAACAGGGTATGTGCGCTGTTCATGCGTTTCTTCAAAGCGCTCGAAATGCCGGTTTTGCCGCACGAAAAACGTGATGTCATGAATGACGCTATGGGGATGGTCGCCCGCTTCCGTATGCCAGATATACGCAACATCTTCGCCGTCCAAAACAAACGGACTGTCCATATAAACCGAATCCACCTTGAAAGTCGAATGGACGTCAAAGAAAAAATGCCCGCCTTGGTTCAGCGCTTCGTATACTTCACTGAAAGTTTGCTGGACCTGTTCTTCCGTCTCCAAGTAGTTCAGCGAATCAATGGCAATTGCCACTGCGTCGAAACCGGACAATCCTTCCAGATTATCCATCGACATCTGAAGTGTCGGAATTTGGAGGCCGGCTTCCTGAAACCGCTGACTGGCCATTGTCAGCATTTCTTCTGACAAATCGCTTGCGGTCACTTGAAAGCCCACTTCACTGAAAAGCTGCGAAAGCGTGCCTGTACCGCAAGCCAGATCCAGGACGGAACCGGCTTGCAGGTGGGAGGCGACCCACTCGACCCACTTTTCATATGGAATGTCTTCCATCAGCCCATCATAGACTGATGCAAACTTTCCGTATTTCATATTTCAATAGTCGGCGCTTCTCTCCAAAGGCGCTCCAGGTTGTAGTAAGAACGCTCGTCCTTATGGAAGACGTGCGCAACGATGTCCCCTAAGTCAATCAGAATCCAACGTGCAGCGTCAAACCCTTCAACGCTTTTGACCGGATTTCCGGCTTCGTTCGATTTGTCGATCAATTCTTTTGCAATTGCCTGTACTTGGCGGTCGGAATTCCCGCTGCAGATGATAAAGTAATCTGCCAACAAAGAAATTCCTGCCATATTCAAAACGACGATATCCTCGGCTTTTTTATCTTCTGCTGCATTGTAAGCGGTTTGCAATAATGTTTCTTTTGTCATTCTTCCACGTTCCCTTTCTGTTGCACGAAGTGTTCATAACACTTCAGTGAATCCGGATAAACCGGCTGATTTTTTGATGTTAAAAAGTCGATGGTATGTTTGATGCTTGCTTCCATCATAACATCTAATCCTTGTTCTTTTAATTGACGCAATTCTTCAACACCTGAGAATTTGCGGCCAGGCTCCACCAAATCTGCAATGTAGATGACTTTCTCCAAATCGGACATGCCTGCGCGGCCAGTCGTGTGATATTTTATCGCGTTCAAGATGTCTTCGTCCTGTATGCCGAATTCAGAAGCGGCCACATAGGCACCAACCGGGGCATGCCAAAGTTCTGAATGGTAGTCAAGCAGCAACGGATCCATCCCCTGTTCAATGATGACGGATCTCATCCATTCCCGCTCAGAAAACTTGGCGACGTCATGCAAGGTGGCCGCCACTTGCGCCTTCGATGCTGGAACACCAAATTCATGCGCTAGTTCGGTTGCCGTTTCCACTACCCCTACAACATGATTAAAGCGTTTTTCGGGAAGTCGTTCTTTCACTTTCTGAAGCATCGCGCTTTGATCCATACAATTGCTCCCTTCGGATATAGGCTTCCACTTGTTCCGGCACTAAAAAAGCGATTGTCCGGCCTTTGGCCAGACGGTCTCTTAGCATCGAGGACGACAGGTGAATTTCTGGTGAATCGATCATTGCCACCGGAAGACCTGGACTGCTTTCGTAGCCAGGGCGTTTAATGCCGATAAACCGGACCAGATGGAGCAGTTCTTCAATGCGGTGCCAAGAGCCCAAGCCATCGACCATGTCGCCGCCTATAATAAAATAAAATTCCGTTTCCGGTTCTTTTTCGGCCATTCTCGTCATTGTGTCGAATGTGTACGATACTCCGCCATGTCTGATTTCAAAATCTTCAAGCTGGAATTGAGCTGTGCCAGCAATCGCCAAACGCGTCATTTCAAGACGCTGCTCGGCGCTGGCTCCGCTAACTTCCTTATGGGGCGCAATAAAATTGGGCATAAAACGGACTTCATCCAAAGCCATGGCATGAAGTGCTTCATTGGCCATGATCAGATGGCCGAGATGAGGAGGATTGAATGTTCCGCCTAAGATCCCGACTTTCCTCATCTTTTTACAGGCAGCTCGATTCGTTTGTGGTTGACAGATGGCTTGTACAAAATAACCGTATGGCCGATCAACTGAACCAGTTCAGCGAAAGTGCCTTCGGCCAATGCTTTCGCCACTTCGTTTTTATCGTCTTCGTTGTTCTGCAGAATGCTGACTTTGATCAATTCACGCTTTTCCAACGCCTCTTCTATCTGGCGCAGCATTGTGCCGCTGACTCCGCCTTTTCCCACTTGAAAAATAGGGTCGATGTGATGCGCTTCGCTTCGCAAAAAGCTTTTTTGTTTACTTGTTAACATATTGTCCTCCTAATTTGTTCGTAATCGATTCTTTCATTTTTTCCGTATCCGGCTTGATGCCTGTCCATTTTTCAAAAGCGATTGCCCCTTGGTAAACAAACATGCCGACGCCGTTCAAAGTCATGCAGCCTTGTTCTTTCGCTTTCAGCAAAAAAGGAGTTTCCAACGGATTATAGATGATGTCCGCCGCAATAGAACCCGGCTTTATATTTTCCATGGAAATCGGCAATGCCTGGTCCTTTGACAAGCCGACAGAAGTTGTTTGGATTATCACTCCGTATTGCCCTAACTCTTTTTCCGCTTGCTGCAATGTTATCGCAGTTCCAGAAACATCCTGAGCCAGTTCTTCCGCCCGCCGGAAGGTCCGATTGGCTATTGAGACATCGGAAAACCCCGCGCGTTTCAAAGCGAAGGCAATGCCTCGCGCAGCGCCTCCCGCTCCGATGACCAGCACTTTCTCGCTCAAGCTGACAGGTGCCGCAAACAAGGATTGCACAAATCCGTCGCCGTCCGTGTTATAGCCGATGTATTGTCCTCCATCAAACGCCACCGTGTTCACAGCGCCCATGATTGAAGCGGTATCATCCAAACGGTCCAGAAGCGGCAATATCGCCTCTTTATGCGGCAAAGTAATATTGAATCCACTGACACCCAGCGTCTTTAAAGCGGAAAACGACTTTTCAAGTTCCGCAGGTTCGACGTGGACCGGTATATAAGCAGCATCAACGCCGTTTTCTTTGAACCATGTTTCATGCATATAAGGCGATAAAGAATGGGCAATCGGATCCCCGATCACCGCATACCACTTCTTCATTTGACCCCTCCTATATAAGTGACGGTCTTAGCAGCACTTCTACACCTTTAGGGGCATAGGCTGCAACAACGACATTCGGATGCTGAACCGTAATCCAGCCGAGCCCGGAAAAGACGATGTCGGTTTTGCTGTTTTTCACACTGAATTCATGGCGCACAAGTTCCGGGAAATCGTCCTTGAATTCAGCGGAAGGCGGAGCAAGCATACTGCCAAAATGCTGTTCGTAAAGGGCATCCGCATTCTCAAGTTTTGTGCGGTGGATCGGCAGGTCGTTCGCAACGTGCACAGTGAACGATGACCGGTCCCCTTGAACAAAGTCAAATCGGGCAAGACCGCCGATATAAAGCGTCTGTTCCGGATTCAACTGGAATATCCGCGGTTTGATTTCTTTTTTCGGCATAATCATCTTCAAATCGGCTGGCTGCAGATGGTGCGCCAATTGATGGTGATTGATGATTCCCGGCGTATCGTAAAGAGAGCGCTCATCGTCCAACGGAATTTCAATCATGTCAAGCGTAGTTCCCGGGAAATGGGAAGTCGTGATAATATCCGATTGGCCAGTGGCTTGTTTGATCACCCGGTTGATGAACGTCGATTTCCCGACATTCGTACAGCCGACAACATAGACATCCTCGCCTTTGCGGTATTGGTCGATCGCTTCCATAGCTTCGTCGATGCCTGTCCCTTTATGCGCGCTAACCGTCAATACATCGATCGGTTTCAATCCTAATTTTTTCGCCTCTTGTTTCATCCATTGGATCAGCTTATGCTGCTTGACGGATTTCGGCAAAAGGTCGGCTTTGTTGGCAATCAATAAAATATCGTTATTGCCGACAAACCGGTGCAGCCCCGGCAGCCAGCTGCCGTTGAAATCGAAGATATCGACGATTTTGACGATGAGCCCTTTGCGTTCGCCAAGCCCGTTCAAAATGCGAAGGAAATCGTCGTCGGTTAGCGACACCGGCTGCAATTCGTTATAGTTCTTCAGCCTGAAACAGCGCTGGCAGATAATTTCTTCTTTGTTTAATGAAGATTGCGGTGCATAGCCCGGTTCCCCTGGACGATCCGTCTGGATTTGCGCGCCGCATCCGATACAAGTTGGTATTTCGTTCAATTTTCTTCCTCCCACATCAATTGCCCTTTTTCTTTTAACCTTTTCATGATCCTGCGTTCAACAACCCGGTTGATGCGTGTAAAAAAGCCGTCGCTCTGCGCGACCGGCACAACCAGGATGGTATGCAGCTTGTTCAAGTTGCCGCCGAAAATGTCGGTCAGCATTTGATCGCCGATTACGACGACGTTTTCCCTTTTCACTTCCATGATCTTGAGCGCTTTTCGGAACGCCCGGCCCATCGGCTTCCTTGCTTGATGGATAAAAGGAATTTCCAATGGGTCGGCAAAAGATTTGACCCGCATTTCATTGTTATTCGACACAATGACAACTTGGATTCCTGCATCTTTCATCGATTTTAGCCACTCGATCAACAACGGCGTGGCTTCTGGCCGGTCCCACTCCACCAGGGTATTGTCCAAATCGGTAATAATGCCTTTAATATTTTTTTCCAGCAGCGATTCCGGTGTAATATCCGACACTTTTTTAACGAACTGGCTTGGTATAAAATTTTTGATCATTGCAAACCACTCCCGTTTTCTCGAACTTCATTCAATAGATTATAGCATATTTGCCAGTGCTTCTCCCACCTTGATGGCATGGCCGGCTCTTACTTTTTCATTGAAAGCGATGGTGTTTTCTTCGAAAAACAGCACAACTGTCGATCCAAAGCTGAAATACGCTACTTCCTCTCCTTTTTCCCAGTGCTTTTTCCGATTGGTTAGTTCAATCGAGTTGATGAACATCGCACCGACTTTAACGACAAGCATACGGCCGAACTCAGTTTCCAGCTCGGTGATCAACCGGTAGTTTCCGCTGATCGGCGATTTGCCATACCTCAGCCCCGCCTGGTTTACCGGATAGGATTTTTTGCCGAGCACATATTGTTTCTTCACTTCCCCTTCAGCCGGGCTATGGATACGGTGATAGTCGGCTGGCGACAGGTAAAGCACAACGTATTTCCCATTTTCGTAAGCCTTGGACAAAGCTTGATCGCCAAGCAGGTCCGAAAGCGAATAATGCTGGTTTTTTACAAGGAACCGAATGCCGTCGTGCAAGTCCCCCGCGATTTCAATTTTCCCGTCTACTGGAGAAACAATCGGAGCATCCGCTATTGGCCGGCTTTGTTCTTTTAGCTTGCGGATGAAAAATTCATGGAGTGAGGGGAAAGAAGATAAGGAATTTTCGACGTCGTCAACCGATATCTTATAGGTTTTGATATAGCCGGGAATCATCCAACGGCTGCTGCCCGACTGCGCAAACTGGCGGATCATATTTGATGTTATAGGTCCATTGGTCAATTCAATTGTTCTTTGATATAACTTTTTCTTCACTCAAACACCTCCATTGCTTAAAATAGTCTACCATTATTTTCGCTTACACAGTATAATGAACAGAATAAGTTGACAAAAAAGGAGTGTTTTCCATTGTTATTTATAGAACGGATGGATCACACAGTCAAAAAGCTTAGGTCCCAATCCGCCAACATTCTGACTATCGGCAATATGGGATTTGGCGGCGCTTCTGTAATGGCGGCGTTGAATGGAGCTTTTAGCTACAGTGTGCTATTCATTTTTGTCGCAGCTTTTCTGGATCGTTTTGACGGAATCGTCGCTAGAAAGTTCAATCAGGAGTCTGAGCTCGGCAAACAGCTGGATTCGATGAGTGACATCATTTCCTTCGGTGTGGCGCCGGCCATACTCCTTTATGAATTGGTGTTGAGGGATTTCGGCATAACCGGAATGGTTTTTACTGTCTTTTACATAGCAAGTGGAGCTTTCCGCCTTGCCCGCTTCAATATTTCCGAGTCGAACGGGTATTTTACGGGGCTGCCTATCACTGCTGCCGGAACTGTCGTCACGTTATCTTTTTTTGGGTTATCCGTCTTTCCGCCCGTCTTTTATATGTTCCTTTTTATCATTTGTTCGTTATTGATGGTAAGCACTTTTACATTGAAGAAAATTTAAAAGCTGCGGGCGTTTTATGCCCGCAGCTTTTTCTATGCCTGCACTGTCCGCCGAACTTCAAAAATCAAGCTTTTTTCGAAAGGCGCTCGATGACGTTATGGACAATCTCAGTAGAGTGTTTGGCAGCTACCGGCAAAAACTCTTCGAAAGAGACGTTGGATTCTTTTCCAGCAATATCAGACAAGGCGCGGATCACGACAAACGGCACGTCGAACTGATGGCACACTTGCGCCACAGCTGCCGCTTCCATTTCAGAAGCTTTCATCGACGGAAACGCCTCGCGAACTTTTTCGACGCGTTCGGGATCGTTCATGAACGAATCGCCGGTCGCTATCAATCCGACAGCATACGGATGCTCTCCCAATTCTTCTACAGCTTCCACTGCCATGTCAATCAACGGCTGATGCGAAAGGAAAGCCGCCGGCATTTGAGGAACTTGGCCCATTTCATATCCGAACACCGTCACATCCACATCATGGTGGCGCACTTCATCCGAAATGACAATAGCGCCGACTTCCAGATCGGCATCAAAGCCGCCGGCAGAACCGGTATTGATGACCACATCCGGTTTGAAATGATGCAAGAGAAGCGTCGTTGACAACGCAGCGTTAACTTTGCCGATTCCGCTCTTCAACAACACCACTTCCTGCCCTTTGTATGTACCTGAAGTAAATTCACAATTCGCTATTTCCTCTGTCTTTACCCCATCAAGGCTAGCTCTCATCAATTCAACTTCTTCTTCCATTGCACCGATTACACCGATTCTCATAATTTGTTCTTCCTTTCTTCTTTGGGCTATTCCGTACAAAAAGGCGCCCGTAGTTAATAGGCGCCTTCCAGCGTTTTTAAAATATCCATTTTGACCGGTTTCCAGCCTTTGCCGTCCACCCATTCCAAATGCACGCGGTATTTTTCCTCTTGGTCTTTCGATTGAACAACGCCAATCGATTTTTGAGGGCCGCCGCCGTTTTGAATTCTCATGATATACATATTGTCCGCTTTCAAACCTGTAGCATAAGAAATAGCTTCCACTTTCTCTTTCCAGTCCACTGAATCCTTTTCATAAACCGAAACGTGGTCTCCTTTTTGAGAAGTTTTGACAGGCTCCCAGCTTGTATTGATGACTGTTTCTTCTACAATCGGATCACTGGATGCCGCACTGGTGATTGTTCCACCAATTACCGTACCTTCTTTTTCTTCTGCCCCTGTTTCTTCATCCGATTCTTTTCCGCTGTTTTCAGCGGAATCGCCTTCATCGGATTCTTCCGCAGCGCTATCCGGCTGTGCTTGTTCTTCACCATTTCCCGCTGTTGCATTTGCTTCTTCTGCAGCGTTATCCGTGTCGCTCGCTTGTTCTTCAGATTCTGTCTTGATCTGCACCGTTTCCAGCTCTTGCGTTTCTTCATTTCCACTGCCCAGGAAAATAAACGCGCCAGTTATGAGAATCAATGCAAAAACTAACCCGATCATTCCATTTAAAATTGCATTCGATCGGTTTTTCTTCTTTTTCAAACGAGAAGGATAACGTGGCGGTTCGTTATTTGACATTCGGTTGCCTCCTCTTCAAATTATTTTACCATAATTCCATGTAACAAATTTGACGTTTTGACATAAGGAATGTTTCATTTTCAGGGCGATTTAATAAAAATAGCCATTCTCAAAAGAATGGCCATTCAGACTAGGAGATAGAAACGATTTTTATTTCCATTTCCCCGCCCGGTGTCAATACCTTAACGTTTTCGCCAATTGTGCGGCCAATCATGCTTTTCGCGATTGGCGAGTCGTTTGAAATGCGTCCTTCAAGAGGGTCCGCTTCCGCTGATCCCACAATTGTATAAGATTCTTCGTCGCCGCTTGGAATTTCCACGAATGTTACTGTAGTCCCTAGGCGAACGATATCTTTATTGGTTTCATCATCAGTTATAATTACGGCATTGCGGATCATCGATTCCAATTGGGCGATGCGTCCTTCCACAAATGCCTGATCTTCTTTTGCGGAATCATACTCGGAGTTCTCGGATAAATCCCCGAAACTGCGAGCGACTTTGATGCGTTCAACGACTTCTTTACGTTTTACAGTTTTTAAGAAGTCCAGTTCATCTTCCAATTTCTGCTTTCCTGCAGCTGTCATTGGAAATTGTTTTTCGTTTGCCATTTTCCCCACTCCTTCAACTGCTGACTCTAGATAACTGTGAATATCCGTCAGTCTCGTATCATCATATTATAATAACCCATTCTATTCAAGAATTGTTTTAATTTTTGTAACCATTAAATCGATTGCAACTTGATTTTGGCCGCCTTCGGGGATGATAACATCCGCATAGCGTTTGGTCGGTTCGATAAACTGGTTGTGCATCGGCCGGACCACCTTCAAGTATTGGTCGATGACAGAATCGATGGTCCGTCCGCGCTCGTTGATATCGCGAAGCAAGCGGCGGATAATCCGCAAATCGGCGTCTGTATCGACAAACAGCTTGATATCCATCAGTTCACGGAGGCGAACATCATCCAGCACCAAAATGCCTTCAAGGATGATCACATCTTTCGGTTCGATTCCTACTGTCTCTTCTGAACGCGTATGTAATGCGTAATTGTATACGGGCTTTTCAATCGGCTTTCTTTCCAGCAGGCTGTTGATGTGCTCGATAAGCAAATCGGTATCAAAAGCCAAAGGATGGTCATAATTGGTTTTCAAGCGTTCTTCAAAAGCCAAATGGCTTTGGTCTTTGTAGTAATAGTCTTGTTCAATGACCACAACTGAATTTTCTTTGAATACTTCGTAGATGGAATTTGTGACGCTCGTTTTCCCCGAACCCGAGCCGCCCGCAATTCCGATTACAACTGGACGATTTTTAGACATTTTCCAAGCTCCTTGCATGCCGCTATATTTTTATGCTTGCTTCTTTTTACAAACCATGATGCCGTCTCCGGCCGATAACAACGTCGTGTCGTAGTCGGGATGGGCCATCATTTTCTCCCTGAACTGTTTGATATTCCGGATCATCGTCCGTTTTCGCCTCGGCACTTCGGAAATTTCCTGTTCCGCCAAGCCGTGCATTTTCATATTATCGCAATACAAAACCCCGCCCTTTGCCAACAGCGTTTCATATTTTTCGAAAAATCGGTCGTACTGGCCTTTTGCTGCATCTATGAAAATCGCGTCATAGGAAGAGCCCAGTTCTTTCAACTCCAGTTCAAGTGCGTCCGCATGGAAAACCCGGATTTTCCCCTCCAGCCCGGCTTCGCCTATGAATTCCACCGCTTTATGGAATCGCCCATTGTCCCGTTCAATCGTATCGATGGTGCACCCAGGCAGAGCCACCGCCACTTTTATGGCTGAGAAGCCGATTGCCGCTCCAATTTCCAATACCGACTCCGGCTTTTGTTCACGCAACAATTGCAGAAGGAATTCGATGCCCTGGTCTTCCATGATAGGCACATGGTGCTCTGCAGCATATGCTTTGATCGATTGCAATGTTGCTGTTATATGCTCATTTGTCATGCAGAAAGCTCCTTTTTTACCCTACAAAAATTACACCCCATCATACCATATAATAAAATTTAATTCAAAAAGAAGAAGGAAAGCGTCGCCGCATCCTTCTCTTCTTGGGTTAATTTCCAATATACTTTTCCTGGTTTTCCAGGTGTTCTTCGTAAGTTTTCGCGAAATGGTTCTTGCCTTCAGAATCTGCCAGGAAATATTCGTACTCGGTGTCAGCCGGGTCTATAACGGCCTGTATGGACGATAGGCCAGCAGAGGCAATCGGCCCAGGCGGCAATCCTTTGTTCTGATAGGTGCTGTACGGATGTTCAAATTCATAATCCTTGTTGAACAGCCGTTCTTTGTGTTCGCCCATCGCATAGATGACGGTCGGATCCGTTTGCAGCGGCATGTCCTTTTCCAAACGATTGTAGAAGACGCTGGCGATTGTTTGGCGGTCCGACTGTGCGGTCGCCTCTTCCTCGAGCAGCGAAGCGAAAGTCAATAGCCAATGCGGCGTTTTATCCATTTCATCCAGCACCGACTTGTACTGCATCACATTTGTTTCGGTGGCATCAAGCATCTGCTCGATGATCAGCGTCAAGGAAGGATCTTCTTCGTAGAATGGATAAGTCGCCGGGAACAGATAGCCTTCCAGCGGATAGCGGATGTCTTCGTCCAGTATTTCTTCCGTCAATAACTCCGGATGCTCGGCCATCAATTCTTCGATATATGCTTTGTCCTTCATTTTTTCAATGAATTCTTCCGCAGTGAAATCGGTTTTTTGGGCGATGACGTTTTCCGCGATTTCTTCAATCGTCAAACCTTCCGGGAATGTGATGCTGAACAAAGGCTCGCGGTAAACTTTTCCGGTTTTCAAGCTTTCCGTAATTTCATCAAGCGTCATGGACGGCCTTAAGCCGTAGTCGCCGGCTTGAAATTCCGCCTGGTTGTTGAACTTCACATAATATTTGTAGACACGGGCATCTTTCACTAAGCCGTTTTCTTCCAGCAATTCGGAAATGCTATCCAGATTGGAGCCGATCGGCACATTGATATCGATGACTTTCTCCGAATCCGGATCCACCGGCTTCAAGGCGCCGGAAACAAAATTGTAAGTGCGGAATCCCGCTATGCCAATAATAAGCAGTAGAATAAGTGCAATTACAAATACAATGCGCCGGACGACCCTCACCTCTTGTTTTTTCTCTTTCATCCGTGCCAGCATGATCTCTTTTTTAGATTGATTTTCCACGGGTTCCCCCCCTTAGCTTGTCACTTACAAGTATACAAGAAATCAGCACAAAAGAAAAAGGCGGAATTAGATTTCAATTCCGCCCCTCTTCCGATCCTTCGATCAAACTTCTTCGTTTTCTTCTTCTTCGTCAAGGAACGTGTTCAGCATTTCTTCGATCATGTCCCATTCTTCGTCAGTTTCAACCGGTTGAAGTTCTCCGCCGCCCACAGCAGAATCAGCGTCTGCAGTTTCAGTGAAGGAAGATGCATGAATTTCAATTTCGCCTTCTTCGTCTTCTTCAGCGCCGACCGGGAAGTACAGTACATAAGACTTTCCGAATTCCTCCGAATCAAATGTAAACAATACTTCAAATAGTTGCTCGTTGCCGTTTTCATCAACGACTGTAATGTGCTCTTGTCCGTGTTCCATTTGCGTCACCTCATCATTTTTTAAAATCAAGATAGCCTTGCAAGATCATGACCGCAGCCATCTTGTCAATCACTTTTTTGCGATTCTTCCGGCTGACGTCTGCTGAGATCAACATCTTTTCAGCAGCAGATGTCGTGAGCCGTTCATCCCATAAGACTACCGGTATAGCATACGCTTCTTTGAGCAAAGCTGCAAATCTTTCGGATGCTTCAGCCCGGGGGCCTATGGTATTATTCATGTTTTTCGGATAGCCGACGACCACTTCGGTGACTTCGTATTGCTTGATCAGTTCACCGAGGCGCTCCATTCCGAATTCTTCTGCCGATTCATTGATTTTGACGGTTTCGATGCCTTGGGCAGTCCACCCAAATGCATCGCTGATCGCAACCCCGATTGTTTTTGAACCGACATCAAGTCCCATTGTCCGCATGTTTATTCCTCATTATTCTTTTTGATATAGAATTTCACAAGCTCTTCGAGAATTTCATCCCGTTCCAGTTTGCGTATCATATTTCGTGCATCTTGGTGGCGAGGAATATAAGCCGGATCACCTGATAATAAATATCCGACAATTTGATTGATCGGATTATAGCCTTTCTCTTCCAGTGAAGCATGAACTTGAAGCATCACCTGTTTCACTTCTTGCTGCATTGATTCATCAGGCGAATTGAACTTCATGGTTTTGTCAAATGAACTCACGACAAGCACCTCGCTTTCTGATTTGGCTAGGAGAAAAAGTTCCCGCTTCCTTGTTTTTCATTATATACGATTACCCGCATTTATAAAACCTATTTAAGCAAAGTGTAGACAGATTCAAGGGCAGCATCCAGCTTGTCCGGGTTTTTAGCACCCGCCATGGCCATATCAGGCCGGCCGCCGCCTTTGCCTCCACACTGCTCTGCAACATGTTTGACGATTTGGCCCGCATGATAGTTCCCGCCAACCAGATCTTTTGTGACGCCCGCTACCAGCATGACTTTCTCGCCGTCTGTCGCGCCGAGCACAAGGACCGCTTTCTCGAACTTCTGTTTCAGGTCGTCCATCATCTGGCGCAGCTGGTTGTTGTCTTTCGCTTCCACTTTTGTGGACAGCACAGTAACATCCCCGACTTGGCGAGCTTTTTCCATGATTTCACCGGACTGGGCATTGGAAATTTTGGCCATCAGCGATTCGTTTTCACGCTGCAGCCCTTTCATTTCCTGCTGGAACGACTGAACTTTCTGGACCAGATCTTTTGGGGCAGCTTTCAGCAAGCCGGCTGCCTGCTCCAGCGTGCGCTCACTGTCCTTCAGGCTTTCATAAGCACCTTTCCCTGTAACAGCTTCAATGCGGCGAATGCCGGCACCGATGCCGCTTTCAGAGACGATTTTAAACAGGCCGATTTCTGCAGTGTTGTTCACATGGACGCCGCCGCATAACTCCAGCGAATAGCCGCCGATTTCCACAACACGGACGATGTCGCCGTATTTTTCGCCGAACAACGCCATCGCGCCCATATCTTTCGCTTCCTGCAAGTTATGGTAGCCGGTTTGGACAGGAATGCCGCCCCATACCTTTTCATTGACGATCTGCTCGATCTGATCGAGTTCTTCTTTTGTTACGCCTCCGAAATGCGAGAAGTCAAAGCGCAGGCGGTCAGGTCCGACATATGAGCCTGCCTGGTTCACGTGCGTCCCCAAAACGTCTTTTAGCGCCTGGTGCAATAGGTGGGTCGCCGTATGGTTTTTCACCGTATGGCGGCGTTCTGAAGCATCCACTTGGGCATGCACTGCCGACTTCGTCAATTCGCCTGATTCCACGCGGACAGTATGCAGGTTTTGGCCATTCGGCGCTTTTTTAACATCCAGCACTGCCGCATGGACCAAATCGTTTGACAGGGTTCCACGGTCGGCAATTTGTCCGCCGCTCTCAGCGTAGAATGGCGTCTGGTCCAAAATGACTTGCACTTCATCGCCTTCCTGGGCGCTTTCGGCAAGTTCGCCGTCTTTGATGATGACCGCCACTTGTGCGTCAGCCACCGTATTGCTGTAGCCGACAAATTTGCTCGGTTCTTTGATATTGCCGAGCACTTCCGACTGGCTCTGCATCGAGTTGACGTTTTGGCGCGCGCTTCTTGCGCGGTCGCGCTGAGCTTCCATTGCGGCTTCAAATCCGGCATAGTCGACCGTCATGCCTTCGTCTTCAGCATATTCTTCTGTCAATTCAATCGGGAAGCCGTATGTGTCATACAGGCGGAATGCATCTTCGCCAGGAACTTCCTTCTTGCCCGCTTCTTTCTGCAAGGCCACAACTTGCGACAAAATTTCCAGGCCGTCATGAAGCGTTTCGTGGAAACGCTCTTCTTCCAGTTTCATAACGCGGATGATGAAATCCTGCTTGTCTTTGACTTCCGGGTAGAAGTCGACCATGATTTCGCCGACTACAGGAACCAATTCGTACATGAACGGCTTTTCGATGCCCAATTTCTTCGCGAAGCGGACTGCTCGGCGAAGCAGGCGGCGCAATACGTAGCCCCGGCCTTCATTGGAAGGAAGCGCTCCGTCGCCGATTGCGAATGCTACCGTGCGGACGTGGTCGGCAATCACCTTGAATGCCATATCAGCTTCAGCGTCCTCGCCGTATTTCTTGCCTGAAATCGCTTCTGTTTTCTCGATGATCGGCATGAACAAATCCGTGTCATAGTTGGTCGGAACATCCTGGACAACCGACGTAATGCGCTCAAGCCCCATGCCGGTATCTATGTTTTGCTTCGGCAGCGGCGTGTACGTATGGTCCGGGTTGTGGTTGAACTGGGAAAACACCAAGTTCCAGATTTCCAAATAGCGGTCGTTTTCTCCGCCTGGATACAGTTCCGGATCGTTCAGGTCATTGCCGTAGCTTTCGCCTCGGTCATAGAAAATCTCCGAGTTCGGTCCGCTCGGGCCTTCCCCGATATCCCAGAAGTTCCCTTCAAGGCGGATGATGCGTTCTGCTGGAATTCCGACTTCGTTCAGCCAGATCTCGTAGGCTTCCTCATCTTCCGGATGAATGGTAACAGAAAGTTTTTCCGGGTCGAATCCGATCCATTTGTCGTCTGTTAAAAATTCCCATGCCCAATGAATCGCTTCTTTTTTGAAATATTCCCCGATTGAAAAGTTGCCGAGCATTTCAAAAAACGTATGGTGCCGTGCTGTTTTCCCGACGTTTTCGATGTCATTTGTGCGGATCGATTTTTGGGCATTCACTATGCGCGGATTTTCCGGGATGATGCGTCCGTCAAAGTATTTTTTCAGCGTCGCCACCCCGCTGTTGATCCACAAAAGGGATGGATCCTCAAACGGCACGAGCGGTGCGCTCGGCTCCTGGTCATGGCCTTTTTCCTTAAAGAAATCCAAATACATTTTTCTGATGTCTGCTGCTTTCATCGTCTTCATGGTTTTCATGTTTTTCCTCCTTTACATAATAAAAAGCCTTCATCCCATGAAAGGGACGAAGGCTAACATTCGCGGTACCACCCTAGTTACACGGACAAACTCGCCCATGTCTCTCGAAGCGCCTTAACGCGGCAAAACGGCAGGGATTAGCTGCACTCAGGAGTAGCTTTCTAAAACAGCATGCCGGAGGTTCTTTCAGCCGGGGAACCTCTTTCTGGACGGACGCAATCTTATACTTTCTCCATCAATGTGTTGGGTATGGATATAAATTGAATTATATAGAACAGGGCTGAATTGTGTCAATAGCTGAGGTCCTCTTTATGGTATCCGGAAAGCGCCTGTCCATCCTACGGATCTGCCATCGCCAGGGAAATACCCTCGTTGGAGTGTGATGGCGCCCTCTTTCATATACAAACAAAAAAGCGCCCGCGGGCGCTTTCCGTTTTCATTACGCTTCTAAAAAATCACGCGGTGTGACGCCTTCCATGCCGATCAGCGGATGGATTGCATGGGCGTTCTCGGCGGTCAAGCTTGCTGGCCCGGCTTCTTCCTGGAGAATTTCCGGCGCCGGCTCTTTTGTTGAGGCGGCAAGGCGGTCTTTCAGCGTCGTCATGCGCTGGGTGTCGTCGGTGCGCTCTACACCGAAACGGAAAACGCCCGGGTCTCCGCAAAGAATCAGAAAGTCTTTGCTCCGGGTGATTCCCGTGTACAGCAAATTCCGCCGCAGCATTTTCATATAGCCCCGGACGACCGGCATGATGACCGTCGGGAATTCCGAACCCTGCGCCTTATGGATGGAACAGCAGTACGCGAGCGTCAGCTGATTCAAATCGCTGCGCTGGTATGTCACTTCAATGCCGTCAAACGACGCCACGAGCATGTCTTGTTTCTCAACGGTTTCTTTCGCTTTCATGATGGCCACCACTTCGCCCATATCTCCGTTGAAGACATTGCTTTCCGGCTGGTTGACAAGCTGCAGGATCTTGTCGCCGATCCGGTAGGTGATGTCGCCAAATACCAGCTCTTTCCGTGTGCCGTCGGGATTCGGGTTGACCATTTCCTGAATCATGCGGTTCAGCGCATCGATGCCGGCCGGCCCTTTGTACATCGGTGCAAGCACTTGTATGTCTTTGATCGAATGGCCTTTTGACAGCGCACTTTTCACAACTTTTTCAACAACCGACGGAATCTGCTCAGCTCCCGCTTTGATAAATGAGCGATCCGATGTTTTTGCCGTGATGTCCGCCGGCAGCTGGCCGTTTTTCATCTGGTGGGCAAGTTCGATGATCGATGAACCGGAAGATTGCCGGTAGATGTCTTTCAGCTCGACTGTCGGAATTCGTTTGGCGTCGAGCAAATCGCGGAGCACCTGGCCCGGCCCGACAGGCGGCAGCTGGTCCTGATCGCCGACAAAAATGATCTGCGCATCTTCGGGCACAGCTTTCAGCAATTGATGGGCGAGCCATGTGTCGACCATCGACATTTCATCGATGATGATCAGTTTGCCTTCGATTTCTTTCTCGGTTTCTTCCTCTTTTTCCTGGCCGTTAAAGCCGAGGAGCCGGTGGATCGTCATCGCCGGAAGTTCCGTCGATTCGCTCAGGCGTTTTGCGGCACGCCCGGTCGGCGCTGCCAGAATGATCGGAAAAGGTTCTTTCTTCTTGGCGTAATCCTTCGGATCCAGCGACAGTCCATGCAGTTCGGCATACACTTCCACCAGTCCCCTGACGACGGTCGTTTTGCCCGTACCTGGGCCGCCGGTCAAAATCATCACCGACGAATTGATGCTTGAGTCGATCGCCTCGATCTGCGTCTCGGCGTAGTTCACGCCAAGCCGCTCCTCCGCTTCCCCGAGTGCCCGGCGCACCTCCGAAGCCGGGAACCGGTCGCGGTTTTCCTGGGAAGAAAGCAATGTCTCGAGCTTTGTCGCAATCCCCACTTCGGAATAATACAATGACGGCAAATAAAGCCGCGTTTCTTCCCCCGCTACTTTGCCTTCTTCATTCAGTTCGATCATCGCTTTTGAAATGGCTTCGATGGAAATCTCTTCGCGCTGGCTCGTTTCCAGCAGCTGTTTCACAAGCGGAATCAGCGTTTTTGCGTCGACATAGACGTGCCCTTCCGAAAGTGAAGCCTGGTTCAGCAAATGCAGGACCGACGCTTTGAT
Source organism: Planomicrobium sp. CPCC 101110 (assembly GCF_007859395.1). Lineage (GTDB taxonomy): Bacteria > Bacillota > Bacilli > Bacillales_A > Planococcaceae > Planococcus. The sequence continues at coordinate 555,267 of NZ_VOHD01000006.1, forward strand.
CCGGTCCGGGTGGCTGCCTGTGATGCCAAGCTTGGCACCAAGTTCATCCGCCCGCTGAAAACCGATGCCTTCGATCTCCTCAATGAGGCGGAACGGGTTTTTTGTCAACAGATCGATGGTCTCCTCCCGGTATGCCTGGTAAATGCGCATGCCGACCTGCGGGCCGAAGCCCCAATCGTTCAATTGGATCATGACCCGCTCAAGCCCAAGATTCATCTGCAGCGTCGAACGGATATTGTCCTTTTTATCATCCGAGAGCCGCGGAATAGCGTCGAGCGCTTCCGGGTCTTCCAGGATTTTTTTTATCGCGTCTTTTCCAAGCTTCTTGACGATCGTTTCAGCGGTTTTCCGTCCGATGCCATTGAACATATCACTTGATAGATAATGGATGATGCCCTGTTCGGTTTCCGGCACTTCTTTCGTGAACGTCTCGACCTGGAACTGGACGCCGTATTTCGGATGGTTCCTGACCGCTCCGGTAAACCGGTACTGTTCCTCGAGCGATAACTGGGGGAAGTAGCCGGATACGATGATTTCTTTTTCTTCATACGAGGTGTTTGTCTGTTGGATTTTCACTTTTGCGATGGAAAACAAATTATCGGGATTGTGAAAAATAGAAACGACCGGACGTCCCAGTACAAACTGAACTTCTTCTTGAAACAAATCGATTTGCCCTGCCATGCCAGCCGCCTCCTTTCACTTTTTTAAAGCTGTGTGGAAATCATATCGTATGCATAACGCGCCATTTCATTGTTTTCATCCAATGTATACGCCTGTTTCAGATGATGGAGCGCATCTGCTGTGCGGTTGGTTGACACTGCATAAAGAATACCCAGATTATAATGGGCATCCGAATTGTCCGGATCAAGTTCCAGCACTTTTTGGAATTGCGGTTCCGCTAAATCGAACAACTCCATTGAAGCGAGCGTAATGCCATAGCTGAGGCGTGCCGGCACGTCGTTTCTGTCCAATTCCACAGCCCGCTGCAAATACGGCAATGCCAATTTCGGCTGATCGAGCCGCCCCAGGCACTTGCCGATCATGAAATGCGCATCGGCGCCTTCAAGCCCATACTGCACCGCTTTTTCATAAAGCTTTAGCGCTTCCTCGTAACGTTCCGAGTTGAAATAGAGATTGGCCAAGCCGTAGTATGCCGTCGCTGAAGTTTCATCGAGCGTAAGCGCTTTTTGGAAAAAGCGCTCTGCCCGCTCAACATCATCCATCGAAGTCAGGACGTGGCCGAAATTGATATAGCCGAGCGGATTGTCCGGCTGTTCTTCGATTGCCTGTGTGAATGCTTTGATCGCTTCTTCGGTGTTGCCTTCTTGAAGCGCATGAATGCCGATTTCGTTGTAATTCATTTTTTTCTCTCCTATTAACCTACATATTCAAGGCGTGCACCGTTTTTGAAGACGCGGTCGATCGTTCCCCCGCCCAGGCATTCGTCGCCGTCGTAGAACACTACCGCTTGCCCCGGGGTGATTGCGCGAACCGGTTCAGCAAACGTCACAATAGCTTCGTCGCCAAGAAATTCCACACTTACTTTCACGTCTGCTTGGCGATAACGGAATTTCGCTGTGCACTCAAGCGTCCCTGTCGGCGCTGCGTCCGAAGTGAAACTCAAGTTGACAGCCGATAAGCTGTCCGAGAATAAGGCGTCATGGTTGATGTTCTGGCCGACATACAGGATGTTTTTGTCCAAATCCTTCCCGATGACGAACCATGGATCTCCCGCGCCGCCAATGCCCAAGCCTTGGCGCTGGCCGATCGTATAATACATCAAGCCGTCATGCGTGCCCATTTTGACGCCTTCAAGCGTCTCCATCGAGCCCGGCTGAGCCGGCAAGTATTGGCCAAGGAATGTTTTGAAATTGCGTTCGCCGATAAAGCAGATGCCTGTCGAATCTTTTTTCGTTGCAGTGGCTAGCCCTGCTTGGAGCGCGATTTCACGCACCCGTTTCTTTTCCATATGGCCGATCGGGAACATGACTTTCGACAACTGGTCTTGGTTCAATTGGTTCAGGAAATAGGTTTGGTCTTTGTTGTTGTCTTTGCCGCGCAGCATTTTGGTAACGCCGTTTTCCTGATGTTCCACTTGCGCATAGTGGCCGGTCGCCAAATAATCAGCACCGAGGCTCAAGGCGTGTTCCAAAAATGCCTTGAACTTGATTTCCTTGTTGCACATGACATCCGGGTTCGGTGTTCTTCCCGCTTTGTATTCCTCAAGGAAATACGTGAACACCTTGTCCCAATATTGCTTCTCAAAGTTGACGGCGTAATAAGGAATGCCGATTTGGTTGCAGACACGGATGACGTCTTCATAATCTTCCGTCGCTGTACAGAAGCCATTTTCATCGGTGTCATCCCAGTTTTTCATGAAGATGCCGATCACGTCATAGCCTTGTTCTTTCAATAGGTACGCGGCGACTGAAGAGTCGACGCCGCCGGACATCCCGACGACAACGCGTGTATCTTGTGGTGCTTTTGCAGTCATTGTTTCTCACCTTTTCACTGAAGCGCTAAACGCTTGCTGATTTGGGCTGTTTTTTCAGCCGCTTTTATGACATCCCCTTCAGTCAGGCCAATGCCGAAACTGAACCGGATGGAGTTGCGGATTTGTTCCGCTTTTTCACCGAACATTGCAACGAGAACGTGCGACGGATCGATCGAGCCCGCTGTGCAGGCGGAACCGCTTGACGCAGAAATGCCGGCCAAATCGAGGTTTACCAAAAACGACTCGATATCGATGCCGGGTATGCTTAAATTTAAAATATGCGGCATTTGGTGGCTGCCGTTTTCGCTGAATTTTATGCCTTCGTTCCGAAGAACGGTTTTGAACATTTCTTTAAAGCCGTTATACTGCTCCCATTTCTCCTCTTTTGTTTCCAAAGAAATGGCGACGGCTTTAGCGAATGCCGCAATGCCTGGCACGTTTTCCGTTCCCGCGCGGCGCTTGCGTTCCTGCTCCCCGCCGATCAGCTGGGGTGCAAGCGGCGTCCCTTTGCGCTGGTACAGGAAGCCGACGCCTTTTGGCCCGTTCAGCTTATGGGCGGAAACGGATAATAGATCCACGTTCAATTCGTCCACATCAATCGGCAGGAGGCCATAAGCCTGCACTGCGTCGGTATGGAAAGTGACGCCTGTATCTTTGAGCAGCTCCCCGATTTCCGCAATCGGCTGGATTGTTCCCACTTCATTGTTGCCCAGCATAACCGTCACTAAAATTGTATCTTCCCGGAGGGCTTTTTTCACGTCTTCTGCCTCGACGCGCCCATTTGCATCGACCGGCAGATAAGTGACTTCATAGCCTTCGCGTTCCAATTTGGCGCAGGCATGCAAGACCGCGTGATGCTCAATCGCAGTTGCAATGATGTGTTTTCCTGCCTTTTTTGCGGCAGTCCCGAAAATCGCCAAATTGTCCGCTTCTGTCCCGCCGCTCGTGATGATGATTTCCGGATCTTCTGCATTGATGCTTTTAGCGAAAACACGCCGTGCATCATCAAGCGCCTTGCGCGCTGTTCTTCCCGTGCCGTGGATGCTGGATGGGTTGCCGTAAACCGTTCCGAGCGCTTCCGTAAAAGTTCGGACCACTTCCGGATGCATCGGAGAAGTGGCCGCATGGTCTAAATAAATTCGGTTCATTTCCTTAACTCCTTCTATATATAAAACATGTAGTTTTCATTGTCACCGTCTTGGTGGTTGGCTAAATCGTCGATTGTGGTCGTGTCGAGCACATTTTTCACGGCGTCGCGAATCCGCACCCATAATTCCCGCTGCGGCTGGGCTTCGTCGTCAATGCCTTCAACCGGCTGGATCGGGCCTTCCAGCACGCGGATCACATCACCGGCTGAGATTTCCTTTGGCGAACGCGTCAGCATATATCCGCCGTATGCTCCGCGGACACTTTTCACCAGCCCCGAATTCCGGAGCGGGGCGACCAATTGCTCCAAATACGCTTCTGACAATTCGTATTCGGCAGCGATTTTCCGGAGTGGAACCGGACCTTCGCCGTATTCTTTTCCTAATGCGATCATTATGGTCAAGCCGTAGCGGCCTTTTGTCGATATTTTCATGGTTACACCTCTAAGTCAAATTCCATTATTCTTCAAATCAGTATAGCATAAATGCGCCAAATGGACTTGCAATGACTTTTCAAAGTTGACGCGATATACTGATGGAACAGATGTACGGAAGGAGTTTTTTATTTGCAGAACGAACCTTTGGCTTTCCGGATGCGTCCGCGGACGATCGACGAAGTCGTCGGCCAGCAGGACGTCATCGGTCCACAAACCGCATTATATAAGATGATCAAAAACGGGCATATCCCGTCCATGCTTTTGTATGGCGAGCCGGGCATCGGCAAAACCTCGATCGCCCATGCCATTGCGGGCACATCGAAACTGCCGTTCATCGCCTTGAATGCAACAACGTCGGGCAAAAAAGATGTGGAAGACGTTGTCGCCGAATCCCGGATGACCGGCAAAGTGCTGTTGTTCCTTGATGAAATCCATCGTTTCAACAAACTCCAGCAAGACGCGCTCTTGCCGCATGTCGAAAGCGGCTCGATCATTTTGATCGGGGCGACTACGGAAAACCCTTTCCACGACGTTAATCCAGCGATACGTTCCCGCTGCGGAGAAATCAAGCAGTTGAAGCGCCTGACCCAAGATGATGTTGCCAAGCTATTGACAAGCGCGCTGGAAGATCCAAAACGCGGACTCGGCAATCAGGCTATCGAAATATCGAAAGAACAAATCGAGCGCATTGCGCTGGGTTCGAACGGCGACGCCCGAAAGGCGCTGACGATGCTCGAATCGATTGTTATGGCTTCCGACGAACGCGATGGCAAAACGATTGCAGATGACGCAATCATCGAACAGATGATGAAACGCATCGGCCTCTTCGGCGACAAAAAAGGATCGCATTTTTTCAACCTGTTATCTGCGCTCCAGAAATCAGTTCGCGGCAGCGACGTCAATGCGGCTATGTATTACTTGGCGCATTTGCTTGAAAACGGTGATTTGACGGCCGTCACGCGGCGGCTCCTCGTCATGGCATACGAAGACATCGGCCTTGCCAATCCGGCTGTTGGCGGACATGTGCTTGCAGCCTGCCAGGCAGCCGACCGCCTTGGCTTGCCGGAAGCGCGCATTCCGCTGGCGCAGGCAGTCGCCGAGATGTGCTTGTCCGAGAAATCCAATTCGGCATACAAAGCGATAGACGCAGCCACAGCCGCTATCCATAAAGGACAGACCGGCGACATTCCGATGCATTTGCGTGATGCGCATTATGCAGGCAGCGCCGAACTTGGCCATCAAGGCTACCGCTACCCGCATGACACGCCGATCGGCTCGTTCGGCGGCTGGGCCGACCAGGATTATTTGCCGGCCGCTATCAAAAACGCCGAGTACTACAAGCCGGTCATTGCCGGAGAAGAAAAAAAGTTCGCAGGCATTTACGAAAAACTGAAGACGTTCCGAAAAAACAAACGGTAAAGCTCGCCATTTCCTGAAAAGGAGATGGCGTTTTTATATGTTCCTTTTCCGCTCGCTTGCTGTCACTGGACGCACAGCTGATGCTATCCCCTATAATTCCCATAGAAAAACCGGCTCAAATTTCGAGCCGGCTCCCATTAGTTTGTGCGAACACGCTTGATCGGTATGTTTTTTGTAATGTCATTGATGACCCAGCTGGCCGTGATCAAGCCGACTGCCGAAGGTGTGAACGCATTGGAGCTAGGCGGCATTTGCGCTTTGCGGATAGCGGCGCCTGGCTTGCCGACTGTCTCTACCACATCTTCGCGCACGACAATCGGGCTTTCATCCGAAAACACGACGGGAATGCCTTTTTTGATGCCCGCATCGCGCAGTTTTTTGCGGATCACTTTTGCAAGAGGATCTGTGTGCGTTTTGGAAATGTCCGCAATCTGGAAGCGGGTAGGGTCAGTTTTGTTCGCCGCTCCCATGCTGGAGATGATCTTCACTCCGCGCTTATAGCATTCCTGCATCAAGTGGACTTTATAAATCATTGTATCGGAAGCATCGATAACGTAATCCGGGTTGTAGCTGAAAAATTCTTCATATGTTTCTTCGGTGTAGAACATATGTAAAGAAATAACTTCGCAATCCGCGTTGACGTCGGCAATGCGCCGTTTCATCACTTCCGCTTTGGATTGGCCGACTGTGGATAGATTGGCCACCAGCTGGCGGTTGATATTCGTAATGTCGACATTGTCCTTATCCACGAGAATGATCCGGCCAACGCCGCTGCGCGCTACAGCTTCCGCAGCGAATGATCCGACACCCCCGACGCCAAGGATGGCAACAGTTGTATTTTTCACTAAATCAAGGCCTTCTTTGCCTATTGCAAGTTCGTTTCGAGAAAATTGATGTAACATGATGTCCCTGCCCTTCAAAAATTAATCGGTGTACTAGGAATTATACACATAAAAAATCCCTCCGACAAATTGCAGGAGGGAGAAAAGTTTTAAGTTGATAAAGAATCCCGATCGTGCCGTCTTTTTTGATGCTCATCGCTTTGAACCCGCTTCTAGCAGGTGGGTGACCTCTTCATCACTTTTAACTTCCGGTGAGGGCATGTTAGCCATGATGAAATCCAGTCTCCCGACGACAAAATGTTGGGTCAAAACTGAATTGCTGAAAACGAACACATCAGGATTCTTTAATAACTAGATATTAGCACACCTTCACGGAATAGACAAATGTTTTAATCTGAAGCTATTTAATTATTCTGTTCTTTCACCGCTAGGCTTAATTCCTCAAGCTGCGCTTGCGACACAGGGCTCGGGGCATTTGTCAAAAGGTCGCTGGCGCTTGCTGTTTTCGGGAAGGCGATGGTATCGCGCAAATTCGTACTGCCAGACAGCAGCATGACCAAGCGGTCCAACCCAAATGCAATTCCGCCGTGCGGAGGCGTTCCGTATTCGAATGCTTCCATCAAGAAGCCGAATTGGGCTCTTGCTTCTTCTTCCGAAAATCCGAGAACGCTGAACATTTTCTCTTGGATATCGCGGCGGTAAATGCGCGTTGATCCTCCGCCAAGTTCGTAGCCGTTCAAGACCAAGTCATACGCCTGCGCGCGGACGTTCTGCGGCTCGGACTCCAATTTGTCGATATCTTCCTCGAACGGCATTGTGAACGGATGGTGGGCAGCAAAATAACGGCCTTCTTTTTCATCGTATTCAAACAACGGCCAGTCAGTGATCCACAAAAATTTGTAAACAGAGTTGTCGATCAAGCCGAGCTCTTTGCCGAATTTCAAACGGAGCGCGCCAAGCGCATCAGCAACAACCGACGCTGAATCTGCAACAAACAGCAGCAAATCCCCCGCTTCCGCTTCTGCCCGCTCTATGAGGGCGGCAGAGGCATCGCCTTCGAAAAACTTGGCGATCGGCCCTTTCACGCCTTCTTCTTCCACTTTCAGCCACGCCAATCCTCTGGCGCCATATACTGCCGCAAATTCACCAAGCGCATCGATATCTTTGCGCGAGTAGTTGGCTGCAGCACCTTTGACATTGATCAATTTCACTTGCCCGCCGTTTTCGACAGCGCCGGTAAACACTTTGAACGAGGAATCTTTGACCAAGTCGGAAACGTTCACCAGTTCCAGTCCGAAACGGACATCCGGCTTGTCTGAGCCGAACCGGTCCATCGCTTCCGTATAGCTCATGCGTTGGAATTCCGGTTCGATGCTGATGTTTCTAACTTCTTTCATCATTTGGACCATCAAGCGTTCATTCAGCTGAATGATGTCTTCCATCGTTTGGAAACTTACTTCCATATCAATTTGCGTGAATTCCGGCTGCCGGTCAGCACGCAAGTCTTCATCGCGGAAACAGCGGGCGATTTGGTAGTACTTGTCAAAACCAGAAACCATCAGCATTTGCTTGAACAACTGCGGTGATTGCGGAAGTGCGTAGAATTCGCCTTCGTGCACGCGGCTCGGCACCAAATAATCGCGGGCGCCTTCCGGTGTCGATTTTGTCAAAATCGGAGTTTCCACTTCCAGGAATCCTTCTTTGTCGAGGAAGTTGCGGACAGACTTCATAATATCAGAACGCATTTTGAACGTTTCGAACATCACAGGACGGCGCAAATCCAAATAACGGTATTTCAAACGCAAATCCTCGTTGACGTCCGTATTGTCTTCAATTGCGAACGGCGGATTTTTCGCTGCGTTGATGATGGCTGCATGATCCACCTGCACTTCGACTTTCCCGGTTTCCATCGCTGGGTTCACTTGGCCTTCGGCTCTTGCAACCACAAGGCCCTCGATGCTGACAACAAATTCGTTGCGCAGTTTTTCTCCGATCACGACTGCCTGCTCAGAGATTTTCGGATTGAAAACCACTTGTACAATACCTGAGCGGTCGCGTACATCAACAAATATCAAACCGCCCAGATCCCGCCGCTTTTGGACCCATCCTTTCAACGCGACGCGCTGGCCGATGACAGATTCGTTTACTTCTCCACTATAATGCGATCTTAGCATAATTATTCCCCCAGTGATTTCTTCTTCAAAATGATTTCTGTTAACTGATCAAATGCAACGTCCTGTTGTTCGCCGCTTGCCATTTCTTTGACTGCAGCTTTGCCGTTAGCGATTTCGTTCTCGCCGATGACGATGACGTATGCCGCTTTTTTGCGGTCGGCTGATTTCATTTGCGCCTTCAACTTGCGGCCGCCAAAATCCATATCCGCCGAAATGCCGCTTTCGCGCAGTTCCCTAACAACGCTGAACGCTTTTTTCTTGGTCGATTCGTCCATCGCGACCACATAGGCCTCAAGGTTTCGGGACTGGCCGATTTCGACTTTCTCCATTTCAAGAGCCAGGAGCAGCCGCTCGATGCTCATCGCAAAGCCGATTCCCGGTGCTTCCGGTCCGCCAAGATCCTCCACCAAACCATTGTAGCGTCCGCCTCCGGCAAGCGTCGTAATGGCGCCAAACCCTTCTGCGTCGCTCATGATTTCAAAGGCGGTGTGATTGTAGTAGTCCAGGCCGCGGACCAGATTCGGGTCGACAACATAATCGATATTCAAAGTTTCCAGGTATCCTTTGACGCCTTCGAAATATTGGCGTGATTCTTCGTTCAAATAATCTGCCAGCGACGGCGCTGTTGCCATCAACGGGTGGTTGCGGTCCACTTTACAGTCCAGGATGCGCAACGGATTCTTTTCCAGGCGTGTTTGGCAGTCGCCGCAAAATTCGCCGATGCGCGGCGCAAAGTGCGCGATCAACGCTTCTTTGTGCGCAATGCGGCTCTCTGTATCGCCAAGTGAATTGATAACGAGGCGAAGGCTTTTCAGGCCGACCGAACGGTAAACGTCCATTGCAAGCGCTATAACTTCCGCATCAATTGCCGGATCTTTAGAGCCGATCGCCTCCACACCGAATTGGACAAATTGGCGCATGCGGCCAGCTTGCGGGCGTTCATAGCGGAACATCGGGCCCGTGTAGAAAAGCTTCACCGGCTGGTCGGGCAAGCCGAACAATTTATTTTCCACGAACGCGCGGACAACTGACGCTGTGCCTTCCGGGCGCAGCGTCAAGCTGCGGTCGCCGCGGTCCTGGAATGTGTACATTTCTTTTTGGACGATGTCTGTCGTATCACCCACACCGCGCTGGAACAATTCAGTGTGTTCAAAAATCGGGGTCCGGATTTCCTTATACTGATAGAGCCGGCAAAGTTCGATGATTTTCTGTTCAACTTCCTGCCATTTGGCGGATTGGTCCGGCAAAACGTCATACGTGCCGCGTGGTGCTTGAATGTTCATTGTCTTCACTCCTCTAATTTTCCATACAAAAAAGCTCCCGCCCCTTGCTGTAACGCAAGGGACGAGAGCCTGTATCAGCTTCCGCGGTTCCACCCTAGTTGATGCACAAATATGCACCCTCTCATTCCGGATAACGGCCGGTTCCGTCTTTTCCTAATAAACGGCAGACGCCGTCGTTCAGAAAAAAGCCTCGTAAGTGTTATTCATCACCGATCTCTGCAGGAAAGTTTGCAGCCTAGGACTTTCCCTCTCTTTTCAGCCTATCATGTGACTACTTTCTTCGTCATCAGCAAAATATATAAAGATAATAAAGTTAATCTTAATTATTCTCGCAAAACTTGTCAACCTTTTTCACAAATGCGCGGTTTTTTTTGATATCATGAATTCATGATTACATATGGAGGTGCATAATGAACCGCAAGTGGCTTACTGCTTTTATTTTATTTTTTTATTGACAGCCAACTGCTTGCCGATATTCGGCGGCCAAACGGCTGTTGCGGAAACCGGAGGCACCCAGATCAGCGCATCCACCGTCAATGTCCGGTCCGGTCCCGGCTTGTCGTACAGCGTTGCAGGCTCGCTGGCTAAAGGCGACAAAGTGGACGTTATCGGCCAGGAAGGCGACTGGCTGAAAATACAGGCTGGCGAGACAACCGGATGGGTCGCTTCCTGGCTGACTTCGGCGGCAACCGGCAATACGGCGGCACAGAAAGCCGTATCTACCGTTGACCGTCTGAATGTCCGCTCGCAGCCCAGCCTATCGGCATCGGTCCTGACGCAGATGAAAGCCGGCGACCAAGCGGAAGTGATCCGTGAAACCGGCGACTGGGTTGAAGTGGAATTCCGCAATACGCGCGGCTTTGTTTCCAAACAATACATAAGCGCCACAAAAACCAGTTCTGAAAATCCCGCCCCGGCGGCAAAAGATGTATCGTCTTTCGAGATTGCAGTCAGCACTTTGAATGTCCGCAAAAAAGCGGATCTTAGTTCGGATAAAATCGCGACGGTCCACCAGGGCGAAATTTACGCAGTCCAGTCGCTTCAAGGCAATTGGGTGCAGATCCGCTTGTCGGATGATACAACAGGCTGGGTATACGCCTTCTACGGCCACCTTTCCGACCAGTCTGCCAAAACTGCGGCTTCCGCAGCCACCGAAACGGTGACGATACTGACTGACGGCACCAACTTGCGCTCGGAGCCTTCCACCGCTTCCGGTGTTGTCAGCCGGGCCAATGCAGGCGATCAATTGGGGGTAATCGAGAAGCAGGGCGATTGGTATAAAGTTGCTTTGCCGGGCGGCCAAGAGGCCTTTATCGCAACTTGGGTCGTGACAAACGGCGAAACTGCAGCACAACAAACCTCCCAGAAAAAGGAGGCGGACCGGAAAGCCGGAACATTGAATGGTGTCACAATCGTCCTTGATCCGGGGCACGGCGGCCGCGACGGCGGTACCGTCGGAGTGCGCGGCACGATCGAGAAAGATTTGACGCTTAAAACAGCGGAAGCTCTGTCGCACTACCTCCGTTCAGCCGGTGCCGAAGTCGTCATGACCCGCCAGTCGGATGTTTTTGTCGATTTGCGCCAACGTGTATCTCACGGCTATCAAGCTGCAGCAGATGCTTTCATCAGCATCCATTACGACGCGGTCGCCGACAACAGGGTCCAGGGCTTTACGACTTATTTCATGCACGGCTACCAGCAGCAGCTCGGCGAATCCATCAATGCCGGCCTCGAAGGAAAACTGCCGCTCAACAACCGGGGCGCGCGCAGCGGCAATTACTTGGTGCTGCGGGAGAACCGGCAGCCGGCGGTACTTGTTGAACTGGGCTATTTGAGCAATTTCAACGAAGAGCGGATTGTCTCGACCAGCCAATTCCGCGACCAGGCGGCGCTTGGCTTGTACACCGGCATCATCAATTATTTCGACGCCCAGCTTGGGCAATAGTAAAAACGGCATGGAAAGCATCCATGCCGTTTTTTTATGGGTTTATTTTCGATAAAGCAAAACCGGCCCAGGAAATGATTCCCTGGGCCGGTTTTCATTTGGATTCAACCAGAATGGTAACGGGTCCGTCATTGACGAGTTCAACGTCCATCATGGCGCCGAACACGCCGGTTTCGACCTTCAAGCCATTGTCGCGCAATGCATCGTTGAAAGCATGCCAGAGCGGTTCGGCAATTTCCGGGCGGGCGGCCGAGGTAAAGCTTGGCCGGCGCCCTCTTTTCACATCGCCGTATAAGGTGAACTGGGAGATCGATAAAATATCCCCGCCCGCTTCTAAGACAGAATGATTCATTTTTCCTTCTTCATCTTCAAAGAGCCTCATCTGGGCAATCTTTCCGGCCACGTATTTTGCATCATCGGCGGTATCCTCATGGGTAATGCCGACAAGCAGGACATAGCCGGATTCAATCGCCCCCGTGACAGTCCCTTCGACTTTGACGGAAGCTTGTTTGGAACGCTGTAAAATTACCCGCATAGCTCCTCCTTAGTTGGTCACGCGCGTCACCGAATAGACATCCGGAAGCTGCTTGATCCTTTCGACCACCCGGTTCAAATAAGAAATATGCGGAATCATGATCGTCAAATTGATGGTCGCGATTTTGTCGTTATCGGCACGGCCGCTTACCGCAGTAATTGTCGTCTTCGTCTCGCTGACCATATGCATGACTTCATTGATCAGGCCGGTACGGTCATATGCCTGGACTTCAATATCAATCTGATAAGATTTGTTTTCCATTGTCTCCGTAATTTCCCACTCTACCGGGATGAGCCGGTCCGTTTCGTTCGACTGGACATTCGGGCAATCGCCCCGGTGGACCGAAACCCCGCGCCCTTTGGTGATGAATCCGATGATGCTGTCGCCAGGCACCGGATTGCAGCACCTTGACAAGCGGATCATGACATTGTCGATGCCTCTGACAATAACGCCCGATTCGGTCCGTTTTTTAGGGTTGGCAGCTTTCATCTCTACTGTGATTTTCTCGAGCGCTTCTTCCTGTTCCCTTTTTTTTCGCAGTTTCTCAGCCAGGCGGTTGACCACTTGCTGGGCGGTGATGCCGTTAAAGCCGACCGCTGCGTACATGTCATCTTCCCCTGTGAAATTGAACTTATCGCAGACGCGTTTGATGTTTTCATTGGTCAGTACATCTTTGACAGGAAATTCCTGCGCTTTTATTTCTTTTTCGATCAATTCCCGGCCCTTTTGCACGTTGTCGACGCGCAATTGCTTTTTGAAGAATTGCTTGATTTTGTTTTTCGTCTGAGTCGATTTAGCGATTTTCAGCCAATCGCGGCTTGGGCCGACAGATTGCTTGGAGGTCAGTATTTCGACAATATCCCCAGTGACCAGCTCAGTATCAAGCGGAACCATTTTCCCGTTCACTTTTGCGCCAATGGTTTTGTTGCCGATTTCGGAATGCACCCGGTAAGCAAAATCGATCGGGCAAGATCCGGCCGGCATTTCAATCACATCGCCTTTTGGCGAAAAAACATAGACCATGTCGGAAAACAGATCGTACTTCAGCGATTCCATGAATTCTTCCGCATTGTCCGATTCGTTTTGGAAATCCAGAATTTCCCGGAACCAAGTCAGGCGGGAATCCACGGAACTTTTCGGCCGTTCGGTTGCCTTGCCTTCTTTATAGGCCCAGTGAGCCGCCACCCCGTATTCAGCGATGCGGTGCATTTCTTCCGTCCGGATTTGGACTTCCAGCGGATCGCCTTGCGGCCCGATGACCGTTGTATGCAGCGACTGGTACAAGTTTTGCTTTGGCATAGCGATATAATCCTTGAACCGCCCGGGCATAGGTTTCCACGTGGAATGGATGATGCCAAGCACCGCATAGCAATCTTTGACGGTTTCGACCGTAACGCGCACAGCCAACAGATCGTATATTTCATTGAATTGCTTGTTTTGCAGAACCATTTTACGGTAGATGCTGTAAATATGTTTCGGACGCCCGAAGAGCTCTGCCTTGATATCGACATCTTTCAATTGATTGCGGATTTCATCCATCACTTTGTTCAAGTATTCTTCCCGTTCGGTCCGCTTTTTCTTCATCAAATTGACGATGCGGTAATATTGCTGGGGATTCAAGTAGCGGAGAGCCGTATCTTCAAGCTCCCACTTTATCGTATTGATCCCTAAACGGTGTGCAATCGGCGCAAAGATTTCCAGCGTTTCGTTCGCTTTGATGCGCTGCTTTTCCACCGATTGGTATTTCAGCGTGCGAAGGTTGTGCAGCCGGTCCGCCAGTTTGATCAATATGACACGGATATCCTGGGCCATCGCCACAAACATTTTTCGGTGATTTTCCGCCTGCTGTTCTTCTTTTGACATGTATTTGATCTTGCTCAATTTTGTGACGCCGTCCACCAAAAGCGCCACTTCTTCGTTAAAGTCGCGGACAATGTCTTCACGGCTGACGGTTGTATCTTCCACAACGTCATGCAAAAAACCCGCAGCAACAGTTGCAGGGTCCATTTGCAGATCCGCCAGGATGCCCGCCACTTGCACAGGATGCACAATATAAGGTTCGCCCGATTTCCGGAACTGCCCTTCATGGGCTTCGAGCGCAACTTGGTACGCCCGTTTAATCATTTCAACATGATCAGCATTCATATAAGAGGCAACCATCTGGAATACGTCTTCAGCTGTCCTAACTTGATCTTTGGCCATAATTGCCCACCTTGCTTCTAGTTTTTCAGAAAGTATATCTTTATATTATAAAAAACAAGCAAGCGAAAAGTAAAGCTTTGTTATTATTTTTCCATCACTTTAATGAATTCCCGCATATAATCCGGCAGATCCGGCGGCCGCTGGCTTGAAACGAGGTTGCCATCGACAATTACCGGTTCATCGAACCACTCCGCCCCTGCATTCACCATATCATCTTTGATGCCAGGTGTGCTGGTCACTTTTCTACCCTTTAAAATACCGGCAGAAATGAGTACCCAGCCGGCATGGCAAATTTGGCCGATCGGCTTTTTCTTTTCGTCCATTTGCTGGACGATGTTCAAAACTTCCGGGAACCTGCGGATTTTGTCCGGTGCCCAGCCGCCAGGAACAAGGATTGCATCGTATTGCTCCGGCGTGATATCGCTGCAGGCAAAATCGGATTCAGCAGGAACTCCGTACTTGCCGATATATTTTGTATTCGCTTCTTCTCCCGCAAGATGGACTGTAGCCCCTTCTTCCCGCAGCCTTAAGATCGGATACCACAGTTCCAAATCTTCAAATTCATGATGGACAAAACTGAGGACTTTCTTGCCTGTCAATTTCATGATGAAACCTCCTTTTGCGAAACGTTTTCTACGACCACGTCAAGGCATTCCTCTCCCACCGACAGGGCTTCGGCCGACGAGTCGATGCTTTCGATGTTCCGGACGTGCACGTGATGGGCGCCATTGTCGCCGCCGGATACCAGGATATCCGATTTGGCTGTCTTAAAGCCTTTTACAACGCCGTTATTCAATGAGACATGATTGGCCCGGAATTGAATCGTCACAGCCGGATTTCCTTGATAATCGTATTCCGGATCCCCCGCAAACAAAAAGCGGTTTATGACCACGTTGCGGTAGCCTGAAACGACCAAAGCACGCGGCGTCGATACCCAGTAAAGATCGGAGAATACCGGTGCGATTGCGATAATGCGCTCGGCCGTAATGTTGTACGCCGACACGGACTCCGGGTCGGTCATCTTATGATGGCCGATATGGCGGAAATTATAAGCCCGGTTGTCATTGAGTGACAAATGGCCCGAGATGTGGACGCCGGATGCAGCAGACGACGAACCATGCGCTTTTATTTCGATGCCCCCGAAGCATCTTGCGGTCGCATTGTTTACAAGCCAGACGTGGCGGGAGCCGTCGTCAATTTCCAGGCCATTGGAATTGGCCACTCCTCTGTCATGGGCGGCGCCGCTTGGATCCCAGAAAAAGGAGTTTGAAACGAAGATGTAATCACTGTGGTGGGTTGTTACGCCATCGTCGCCGAATCCATAACCCGTTACGCGGTCAAGCCAAATATAGCGGCTTCCTCCACGCGCGCGGAACCCATCGCCTGAATAGTTGTATAAAGGGGATGTAATATCGAAGCAATGCAGTCCTGGATTGATGCCTTCCACATTTTTCACCCATCCATAAGTGACTTGGGCAAATACCAGGCAGCTCGAAAAGTTGCCGCCAAAACCGGTTTTCTCCAGACTTTCCAGGCGGTGGACATTCCAGTCCATACTTAAATCCTCAACTGAGATGTTGCGGTTGCCCATCAGGTAATTGGAGTTTGTTATGAGCCTGCGCCGCTTTGGAGTATCCCAGTGGAGTTTCAACGTAGTCTCGCCTTTGCCTGCACCGGCTAGGCGCGTCCAGGAAGGCAGTTCGATAAATTTCACTATGTAGGTGCCTGGCGGTACATAAACATGCACACGGCCTTTTCCGATTGCTTTTTGGAATGCTGCGGTGCAATCGGTCTCGCCGTCGCCGACCGCGCCGAAATCCGCTACATTCACATACCGGGTGATGGTCCGTTCCAGGTTCTCGTATTCCCGGTCGAGCGTCCCTTTCCATTCAGGATACAGCTCCATACCGTCGGAATCCCACTTGTAGCCATGCTGATCAGGTATGGAATACGGCATCCGATAGAACGACAACGCTTTTTCAGCGACAGATCTTGGCCGGTCGAGCACCGGGTTCGCTATCGGCTCAATTTTGATCTCGTCAAAAAACGCTTCGGTTTCTTGCATGGTTTCAACCATAGATAGCGGATTTTTCAACAGTTCATCGATCAGTTGCTTGTTTGTTGATGGATCATGGTTTTTTTCTAATTGAATCATTCGGCCACCTCTTCCACATTAGTTTCTTTATTACATACCCTGCATTGTATAAAAAAACCCCTTCGCCCCGAAAGACGAAGAAGAGATTTTAGTATTTCAGCAATGTATTTACATCATAGCCGTCCAAGTTTTTGCGGCCATCCAAGTATGTTAATTCGATCAAAAAGGCACAGCCAACCACAACGCCGCCCAATTGTTCAACCAAATTGATGGTAGCGCCGATTGTTCCGCCTGTCGCCAGCAAGTCATCTGTAATAAGCACGCGCTGGCCGGGTTTGATAGCGTCTTTATGCATCGTCAAGACATCTTTTCCGTATTCAAGGCCGTATTCGGCACGGATCACTTCACGCGGCAATTTGCCTTCCTTGCGCACTGGCGCAAAACCGATTTCAAGCGCATAAGCCACCGGGCAGCCGATGATGAATCCGCGGGCTTCCGGGCCGACAATGATTTCGGCGTCCACTTTTTTGGCATACTCTACGATTTGGTCTGTAGCGTATTTATAGGCAGTCCCATTGTCCATCAGCGATGTGATGTCCTTGAAGCGGATGCCTGGTTTTGGCCAATCTTCAACTATTGTTACATACTGCTTTAAATCCATATCTTTTCCTCCTTGGCCGATAGTTTCGTATCGAACCACTCTTTTAAATCTTTATAGGACGCATACAGGAGCTTTTGCTCGAGCGCAATTTGCTGTTCACGCTTCTTGTAAATCGGCGCTTCCGACAAATCGCGTTTGCTTGGCGCTTTTGCAATCTCCGTAAGTCCATTGTTAAGTGTAACAAAACCGAGTTCAAAAAACACCTGAAGCATGAAAAATATCGCTTCCCGCGTCCAGCCTTTATGTTTTGCCAGTTCGTCGCAGTGCTTTTTGAAATCGAATGAGCCGCGCTTTTTGATAAATGAAAACAGCCACGCAAACTGCTCCCGTGTTGGAATCTGCTCGAAGTATTGGGAGTCTTTCGCATAAAAATGGGCGTAGATCCGCTTTGGCCTTAATTCGGACAAAACCTGGGCAAGCTGCTCCTCACTATCAGGCAGATCCAGCAGCACAAGATGGTGCTTTGGCGAATCCAGCGCTCCGATCGTTTCGCTGCTGTAGATGGGTTCATTGATGAACGATTTGAAAACAGCCGCCGTCTCCGGCTTGAATGCCAAAAACACTTGGTCCTTTTCCGGAATGAGCTTTGACCAGCGAGAGACTTGCCGGATGCCGCGGATATCGAACAGCTGCCATTGGTCTGTACGGACATCTTCAATCAGCAGCTGCGGCTTTTTGCGGCCGTTCCATTCGTTGATCTGCAGATCGCCGATCACATCGATCTGGACATCGGGCGTCAGTTCATCCCCGACAGAACCGATGCCGAAACCGACCGCATCAAGCGTCGCCGCGTTTTGGACCAGCTCCATTTTCAAGTGGTTTTGGGCGGCTCCGATTTTCCGTATCGATGAAACCTTCACGGCGTCCAGGAAGAATTTCGGCTTGGAAAAGCCCATGCCAAACGGCGCTAGATAGCGCATCGATTCGATGGTCTCAATGTCGATTTCATCCAAACGGACTGGAATGTCGATTTCCACAACAGGAAGCAAGTCTTCTTCTGTAAGGCTAGTTTCGGCTTGTTTGTTGAGCCTCTCGCGCAACTCGTCGACATGCGCCGCTTCAAGCGTCATGCCGGCCGCCATCGGATGCCCCCCGAAATGAGGCAGGATGTCGCGGTTTGCCGCCAGTTCGTTGTACAAATGGAAACCTTCGATGCTGCGCGCCGAACCTTTTGCTTTTCCGGTTTCCGGATTCAGGCACAAGACAATCGACGGCCGGTAATATTTTTCTGTCAGTTTGGAAGCCACAATCCCGACAACGCCGGGGTTCCAGCCTTCCTGGGCTACAACGATGACCCGCGGCGGCCCTTCAGGGTGCTGTTGGTCGACTTGCGCGGTCGCTTCGTCGGAAATTTGCTTGACGATCGCTTGGCGTTCTTTGTTCAGAAGATCCAGGCTGCTGGCCAAATCGCGCGCTTCGGCTGCCTCTTCCGTCATGAACAGCCGGACTGCAGGATCGGCGTCTTGCAGCCGGCCTATGGCGTTGATCCGAGGCCCGAACATAAAACCGATCGTCTCTTCTGTAATGTCCCGCTTTTGGACACCCGACACTTCACAAAGTGCATCAATCGCAACCCTCGGAGAAGTCCGCAGCGCCGCCAATCCCTCTTTCACCAGAAAGCGGTTTTCATCGTGGAGCGGCACCAAATCCGCAATCGTGCCGATTGCCACCATTTCAAGCAAATGGTCGGGCAGATCTTCATATAAAGCGTGCGCCATTTTAAAAGCGACGCCCACTCCGGCCAATTCCCCGAACGGGTAATTGCCTTCAGGATGGCGTGGATGGATGATCGCCAAAGCATTCGGCATCGTTTCGCCGATATCGTGGTGGTCGCTGATAATAACATCGAGCCCCAGGCTGTTTGCGTAATCCACTTCGTCGATTCCCGAGATTCCATTGTCGACAGTTACAAGGAGTTTGGCGCCTTCCTCGGATGCTTTTTTGAAAAGCTCTTTATTCGGCCCGTAGCCATGCTTGAAACGGTTGGGAATCATGAATGAGACGTCTGCCCCCAAATCCTGCAAAACCGTAAGCATGACCGTTGTGCTTGAAACTCCATCAGCGTCATAATCGCCGTAGACGACTATTTTCTCGTTTTCTTCGATGGCCCGGCGAATACGCTCCACCGCAATGTCCATATCTTTCATCAAATACGGATTATGTACTCCGCTTTCGTCCATGTTCATGAAGCTGCGCGCTTCTTCGGCAGTGGTGATGCCGCGTGTCACTAATATTTTAGCCAATACGGATGAAATGGATAATTCTTGTTGAATGGCTTGTACCAACCCGTTGTCCGGTGTTGTCAGCCGCCATCGTTTTTTCGATTCTATCATGGCTCTTCACTTCCTTACCCGTCCATTATACAGAAAAAATGCGCAGACAAAAACCTTTCGGCCATAGTCCGAAAGGTTTTAATTTACAAGCGTTCAGTTTCATTGGTGACGACCATCGCTTCGGGCACAACGTCCGCCTTTTGGTACTCGGCGATTTCGTTCTGCTGCGTGGCGATCAGCGATTCTTTGACAGCGATTTCTTTTTGGAGCGCTTTGACTTTCCGCTGCAGGGAATAGGTCCGGACTAGCGCGAACACACCGCTCAGCAAAAAGCCAAGGAGCGCGGAAGCCAGAATCACTAGAATAAGCGGCCACTCGGCAGACCCGAAAATATAGTTGACCGGCACCGGATCGACGTTCACAACAGCAAACAGCGCGATAATAACAGCAAATACAAGTCCGATCAGAATAAGCCATTGGATTTTCATGGAGATTCCTCCTTTCAAAAATAAAAAAATGGAACAAGGTCATTACTCTATACCCTGTTCCATTTCCCCTATAAACTTATCCCATTTTGACAGGTACGAAGGCCGACTGCCCTAAAAATCCGAATGGACCAACCATGTCCAGCAAAGTTTCTCTTTATACGACCGGCTCGTCAGAACCCCACTTGGATTGCTGTTCTTTTTTCTCGATGTCGATCGGGCCTTTTTTCTTCAATTCGCGTTTCTTCAATACGAGCCATAGCTGGGCCGCGATGAAGATCGAAGAATAGGTTCCTGCGATCAATCCGATCAATAAAGCGAGCGCAAAGTTGGTGATCGAAGTGGCGCCGAAAATCAGGAGCGCGACAACAACCAACACTACGGTCATGACTGTGTTGACCGAACGGCCGAGTGTTTGGCGAAGCGACTTGTTGACCACAAGCGAAAGCTGCTCTTCCGAGTCGACTTTTTTCATGCGCTTCAAGTTTTCACGGATCCGGTCGAATGTGACGATGGTATCGTTGATGGAATAACCGACAATCGTCAGGACAGCCGCGATAAACGTGATGTCGACTTCAAGGCGCAGCAAGCTGAATGCCGCTACGATAAAGAATGCATCATGCAGCAATGCGACGATTGATGCAACGCCCATCCGCCATTCGAAGCGCAAGGCCACGTAGATGATAATGCCGATTGCCGCATAAGCCAAAGCCAGCATCGCATTTTTCGCAAGCTCTCTTCCCACAGTGTCGGATACCGTTGAAATGTTTGCGCCGTTGAACTCCTCAGAAGCCAAAGTCTTCAGTTCGTTCACCTGCTCCTGGCTGAATTCCTCCGTATAGCGGGCAACCCCGATATCCGAGGCATCTCCTGAAATGACCACGTTTTCTGAAGGGAATCCATTTTCCTCCAAGAACGTTTCCACTTGCTCTTGCGTCAGTGCCGAATCGGAAGTGATTTCGACACGCGTACCGCTTGAGAAGTCGATTCCAAGATTCAATTGGAAAACCCCCAAAACGATCATCCCCGCTAAGATCAGTGCACTTGAAGCCGCAAAGAATTTATTGCGGTTCCCCGCAAAATCAAAACGGTCAAAACGAGTGGATAAATCCAGCATTTCCAGGTTTTCTTCCGGTTTGTGGACAAGCGATTTCCGCAAGCCGAACAAGCCGTATTTGCCGTCAAGCACACCGCTGTTGACCAGTAGCCCAAGCAAAACCCGGGAACCCCAGACAGCGGTGATAAAGCTGGCCAAGATTGAAATGATTAATAGCGTCGCAAACCCTTTTACCGAGCTTGTCCCGAAAATGAACAAGACGATGGCTGCAATCATTGTGGTGACGTTGGCATCAAGGATGGCAGAGAACGAAGAAGCCGCCCCGGCACGGAAAGATTCTTTCGTCGATTTTCCGACGCGCATTTCTTCCCGGATGCGTTCGTACGTGATGATATTGGCGTCGACCGCCATACCGACACCGAGGACGATCGCCGCGATTCCCGGCAGCGTCAACACGCCGCCGATCCATTCGAATACGAGAAGGATCAAATAGACATAGACTGACAAAGTGACAGCTGCTATCAAGCCAGGCAAACGGTAGTAGACAAGCATGAACAGCAGCACCAGGCCGATACCGACCGCGGCAGCAAACACCGTTTCATTCAAAGCTTGTTCACCGAACTGCGCCCCGACTGATGTCGAGTAGATTTCCTCCAAGCTGACAGGCAAGGCTCCAGCGTTCAAGATACCCGCCAAGTTCTGCGTTTCATCCTGTGTGAAAGCACCGGAAATCTCTACCGATGGCGAATTGATGCGCTGCGATACCTGCGGATCCGAAACAAACTTCGGATCCGGCTTCAAGCGCTCTTCCTGATAGGAATCGACGCCTTCCTCAAAATCGAGCCAGATGACAAGCACGTTATCTGGCGACGGCATCGCGGCAATCTGCTCGGTAACTTCAGCAAACTTGCCGGGATCGTTCAATTCAAGCGTGACAATCGGCTGGCCGTCCTGGCCGAAAGTGGCCTGTGCCCCGCCTTGTTTCAAATCGTTTCCGGCAAGCATGATGGTGTCATTGGCATCGCGGAACGTTAAATTCGCTTCTGTCGACAACAGCTCCCGGGCGGATTCCTGATCTTCAACACCGGCAAGCTGAACGCGGATGCGGTTGTCGCCTTCGATTTGGATGACCGGTTCGCTGACTCCCAGCACGTTGATGCGGTTCATCAATGCGTCCGTTGTATCCGCCAATACGTCTTGCGTGATTTCCTGTCCTTCTTCAAGCGCTTCGACTTCGTAAAGCACTTCAAAGCCGCCTTGAAGGTCCAATCCCAATTTAATGTCTTTTGCAATTGGCATTCCAGTGGTGCCAATCAGTCCAAACAGCAATACGACCAGGATAAAAAAGGCGATGATGCGACCTCTTGCTTTCATATGTAATCTTTCCCCCTCAGTCTGTAAAACACAGCACTATCATTATGAGACAGCTGCCGCGCAGTGTCAAATTCTTCTTATTTTTTCGAAGCTGGCCGCAATAGCTGTTCAAGGTCTTCGCTTTTCCCGCCTGAAAACCAATTATCGCCTTTGAACCCTTCTATTTGGTGGTACGCAACAAAGTCAGAAGCGGTCATTTCCATAATGCCGTTGATCATTTCGTGGAGGCGCATTTCGCCGATGTCTTTTTTTCGCCATTTTTTCTTCAGGCAATATTGCCATAAATCTTCGGCAGTAAAAGTATCATACCCAAAATAATGGAATTCCTCGACTTTGCTTTCCAAAGCCGGCAAAACGGTATCAAACTGATCTGTATATTTCAACATGGTGTTTCTCCTCTCGGCGATTCTTTCTCTATTGTAGACGAAAGAGGGAAATTGGTGAATACTGTCCCTATAATTTTCCAAAAAAAATCACCTTCCCGAAAGAAGGCGAACTTTTTCTTAAAGACCTGTTTTTGCAGATTCTACAACGCGGGCAATTGCCTGGCGTTCGAATTGAAGGCGAGTGCCGTCAGCAACTTTGATGTAAACAGTCGTGTCATCCACTGCATCGACCTGGCCGTGAAGGCCGCCGATCGTGACGATCTGATCTCCACGTTTGATCCCAGACTGCATTTGCGCTGTTTGTTTCTGGCGTTTTTGGGCAGGACGGATGATGAAAAACCACATTAACACGAACATTAATAGTAAAGGCGATAACGCTACTATTGTATCCATTTGTTCATTTTCCCCCTTTCGCTATCTCTATTTCTTTCATACTTAGAAGTTTTTCGCGTTCGGCAGATTGAACCCGTACGCTTCAAAAAATTCTTCGCGGAAATCTCCCAGGCGGTCTTCGCGGATCGCTTGACGCACCTGCTCCATTAAGTTTAACAGAAATTGCAGGTTATGATAACTAGTAAGTCGAATTCCGAACGTTTCATCCGCACGGATCAAGTGGTGGACATACGCACGCGTATAGTTTGTGCATGTGTAGCAATCACATTTTTCGTCGATCGGTCCGAAGTCGCGCTTGAACGCGGCATTTTTGATATTCAAGCGTCCCGTGCTCGTCATCAGCGTGCCATTGCGCGCAATGCGGGTCGGCAAGACACAGTCGAACATGTCGACGCCGCGGATTGCTCCGTCGATCAGCGAGTCCGGAGACCCGACGCCCATCAAATAACGGGGTTTGTCAAAAGGCAATAGCGGCGTCGTGAATTCCAAGGCGCGGTTCATGACATCTTTCGGTTCACCGACCGATAAGCCGCCGATTGCGTATCCAGGAAAATCGAGCGACACCAGATCACGCGCGCTTTGCTGGCGCAGGTCTTCGTATTCCCCTCCTTGGATGATGCCAAACAATGCTTGGTCGTTCGGGCGGGCATGCGCCTCTAAGCAGCGTTCTGCCCAGCGGGACGTGCGCTCCACTGAAGATTTCATGTAGTCATGGGATGCCGGGTACGGCGGGCATTCGTCAAACGCCATCATGATATCCGAACCCAAGTCGTTTTGGATCTGCATCGCTTTTTCCGGGCTCAAGAACAGTTTGTCGCCGTTCATATGATTGCGGAAATGGACGCCTTCTTCTTTGATGTTGCGGAATTCGCTCAGCGAGAATACTTGGAAGCCACCGGAATCCGTCAAAATCGGACGGTCCCAGTTCATGAATTTGTGCAAGCCGCCCGCTTCCTTGATCACATCGTTTCCGGGTCGCAGCCATAAATGGTAAGTGTTGCTCAAAATGATGCCGGCGTTCATCGCTTTCAATTCTTCCGGCGACATGGTTTTCACGGTCGCTTGCGTTCCGACCGGCATGAAAGCTGGTGTTTCAAAAGAGCCGTGCGGAGTATGGACGATGCCGAGCCGCGCGCCTGTCTGTTTGCATGTTTTAATATGTTCATACGTTACTGCTGGTGTCATGGGAAGTCTCCTTTTTCTGTGGTTCGATAAACATCGCATCTCCAAAACTGAAAAAGCGGTATTGTTCGCTGATCGCTTCGTTGTAGGCATTTAAAATGTTGTCCCGGTTCGATAATGCGCTGACGAGCATGACAAGCGTCGATTTCGGCAAATGGAAATTGGTGATCAAGCCGTCGACTGCTTTGAATTCATAGCCCGGGAAGATGAAGATATCGGTCCAGCCGCTGTCTTCCTTCAGTTTCCCGCCAAACTTGTTCGCCACGGATTCAAGCGTCCGTGTCGATGTCGTGCCGACTGAAATGATCCGTCCGCCGCGCCGTTTCGCTGCATTGATCACATCCGCCGTTTCCTGGGTGATCCGGTAGAATTCCGCGTGCATGGCATGGTCTTCAATCGAATCCACGCTCACCGGACGGAATGTCCCAAGGCCGACATGCAAAGTGATAAAAGCGATTTGGACGCCTTTTGCGCGGATTTCAGCAAGCAGTTCTTCCGTGAAATGCAGGCCCGCTGTGGGAGCTGCCGCACTTCCCCGCTCTTTGGCAAAGACGGTCTGATAGCGGTCCTGGTCATCCAATTTTTCTCGGATGTAAGGAGGCAGCGGCATTTCGCCAAGAGCATCCAATATCTCGTAGAAAATGCCATCGTAAATCATTCTAAAGTGGCGGCCGCCGTGGTCCAGAATGGCTGTGCATTCTGCACGCAGCAAACCTTCGCCGAATGACACGACCGTCCCCACTTTCACTTTTTTCGCGGGCTTGACAAGCGTCTCCCACACATCGTCTTCAATCTGCTTTAAAAGGAGCAATTCGATATTCGCCCCTGTATCTTCTTTTACGCCCATCAGCCGTGCCGGCAAGACGCGCGTATCGTTCAATACGAGCACATCCCCGGCATGCAGATGGCCCAAAATATCCCGGAAATAACGATGCGCAACCGCGCCAGTTTCCTTGTCCATCACAAGAAGGCGGCTCGATGTCCGGTCAAGAAGCGGCGTTTGTGCGATCAGCTCTTCCGGTAAATCAAAATCAAAATCGTTTACGTTCATTCTAACTCTTCCTTTGTTTTAGGCTTTATTTCTAAATTGTTTGTTGTTAAGTCCAATTACATCAATGATATTGCGCAAGCCAGCTGCGCTTGCCGCGGGCGGGCGCCAAGCCTCCTCGGTCGCTTCGCTTCCTGCCAGGTCTCGGCTGTCCGCTATCCCGCAGGCAAGCACTGGCCGAACGGCATTCGGCCGGTGCTTTGCGACGAAGCGCAGAGCGCTGCAGGAGCAGTACGGTCTTCTTCGCTGATTTGCTCCATATCTGGAGTGAAGAATTATAGAAGAAAGAGCGGAGGGCGGCGAGCAAGTTGTGTGAATGGAATTCGACCAACTTGTTTGCGACGAAGCAGCGCAGCGATGCAGGAGCATCGGTTTTTTAGCGGGACCAGCGCGAGCTGGAGATCCCGGACTGCGCAAAGCGCAGGAGGAGGCTCAAGCCATGCCCCGCGGAAAGCGTCCGCCTGTAGCGATTTCCTCAACCCTTCTTAAACTCATTAATTTATTAGTAAAATCATATATCACTCAGGCACTTCCAAATTGAAGTGCTCATAGGCGATTGCGGTTACGACGCGGCCTCTCGGGGTACGCTGGATAAAGCCGATCTGCAGGAGGTACGGTTCGTAGACATCTTCGATCGTCGTCGATTCTTCCCCGATGCTGGCAGCGATCGTGTCAAGGCCGACCGGGCCGCCGCGGAACCTTTGGATCATGCCGGTCAACAATTTATGGTCGACATGGTCAAGGCCGAGCGGATCCACTTGGAGCATTTCGAGCGCCTGGCTGGCCATATCCAGCGTGATTGAGCCTGTGCCGCGGACTTGTGCGTAATCCCGGACCCGCTTCAGCAAACGGTTGGCAATCCGCGGGGTCCCACGGGAACGCCGCGCAATTTCCACTGCCGCGTTCGGGTCGATATCCGCTTCGAACAACTGGGAGCTCCGGATTACGATATCGGTCAACGCTTCCGTGTCATAATACTCAAGGCGCGCCATGACGCCGAACCGGTCGCGCAGCGGTGCCGATAATGCCCCGGCCCGCGTTGTTGCGCCAATCAGCGTGAATGGCGGCAAATCAAGGCGGACAGATCGCGCGGTCGGCCCTTTGCCCACGACAATATCCAAACAGAAATCTTCCATGGCTGGATACAGCACTTCTTCGATCGAGCGGTTCAGGCGGTGGATTTCGTCGATAAACAACACGTCCCCCGGTTCAAGCGAAGAAACGATTGCCGCCAAGTCGCCAGGGCGTTCGATCGCCGGTCCGCTCGTCATTTTGACATTGACGCCCATTTCATTGGCAATGACCGCCGCAAGCGTCGTTTTACCAAGTCCGGGAGGCCCATAGAGCAATACGTGGTCAAGGCTTTCCTCGCGCATTTTCGCCGCTTCGATGAAGATCTCCAAATTGTGTTTTACTTTATGCTGCCCGATATACTGGGACAGAAATTGTGGGCGCAGCGATTGCTCGAAGCGTTCATCAAATTCGGAAATTTCGCCTCCGATAACCCGTTCTTCCATGCTGTCCGCCTCCTTTCATCAGTTTAGTTTCAGCAGCAGCTGCAGCGCTTTTTTCATATAGCCTTCCGTATCCAGATCCAAATCCTTCAGTTTCGGTTTCACTTTGGCGATTTCACGCTCGGAATACCCGAGCGCCCCAAGCGCCAGCATCGCTTCTTCGAGTTCCGTATCGTCATTCGAGAACAAGCCTTGCGGTTCCGCCGACTCCAATGGCTCCCCGAAAAAATCGGCAAGTTTGCCTTTCAAGTCCAAAATCATCTGGCGCGCCGTCTTTTTGCCGACCCCAGGGAATTTCACCAGAAACGACTCATCTTCCCGTTCAATCGCTTCAATGACATGCTGCGGCTGGCCGCTTGCTAAAATCGCCAAAGCCCCTTTCGGCCCGATGCCGGATACCGAAATAAGCTTGCGGAACAGTTCCCGCTGCTCGAGCGTCGGAAATCCGAACAACAGATGCGCGTCTTCGCGCACATGATGGTGCAAGAACACTTGCAGTTCTTCTGAACCGAACGAATACGGATTCGGCGCAAAAACCTGCCAGCCGATCCCTTGCTGTTCGACGACCAAGTATTCCGGTGTCACACGTGTGACAGTGCCTTTTATGTAATCGTACATTTTAGTCTCCCCTTCAATTCAACCTATTGATTATAGCATATTTGTTCGCATTAGACGAAATAAACCCGTTAGCAAAAGCCTCATGGTAAAATAAAAACAAACAGATGATTAAGCGAGGGTTTTCCATGAAAAAATTATACGGCGAAGACCGCCGCCAGGCCTTGTTACAGAAAATTAAAACATCGCATGACCCAGTGACCGGAGGTGAACTTGCCGCATTTGCCAACGTCTCGCGCCAAGTGATCGTCAGTGACATGACGCTGCTCAAAGCGAAAGGCGAACCGATCATTGCGACCAGCCAGGGCTACCTTTACTTGAGCGGCCGCTCCACCGAAGAAATCAGCCGGAGCATTGCATGCCTGCACACGAAAGAAGCTGCTGAACGCGAATTGCAGGTTTTGGTGGACGCCGGCGTTACGGTCAAAGATGTGACCGTCGAGCATCCTGTCTACGGAGAACTGACGGCCGGCATCCATGTGTCCAGCCGGCAGGATGTGGAGCGCTTTATGCAGCGCGTCCGCGACACTGGCGCCAGCTATCTGCTCGAACTGACCGGCGGCTACCACCTCCATACCATCACCGCTCCAGACGCCCAGGCACTTGACCGGGCACTCGATTCGATGCGGGAGCACGGATTTCTATTGGAAGAAACGGAATAGGCCTATATAAAAGCCCCTCAGGCATGAAGCGCGAGGGGCTTGTTTTTATTTGTACGTATAATACGAACCGAGCGATTTTACGCTGCAGCCGATTGCGGCGAGTTCTTCGAACGCGCCTTTCATCATTGCCGCGTTCTCGTCTTCCAGTACGTCGACGATGAAAAAGTAGTTGCCAAGACCGGTTTTCAGCGGGCGGGACTCGATTTTGCTCAAGTTCAGCTTGCGCCACGAGAAAACCGACAGCACTTGATGGAGCACACCTGAGCGGTCGTCTTCCGGCAAGGAAATCATCAGCGTCGTCTTGATCTGCTCATCATGCCCTCGCGCATCCAGTTTGTGGTTTTCCCTCGACAATACGAAAAATCGCGTATGGTTGAAGTGGAAATCATGGATGTCCCGGTGCAGAATATCGAGCCCGTATTTTTCCGCCGAGAATTCGTTGCCGATGGCCGCAATCGGGCGCTCCGGCAATTCACTGACCATTTTCGCCGCAGCCGATGTCGAGCTGAACTGCTCGAGCGGCGTGGTCTTATATGTATAGAACAAAAACTTGTGGCATTGCGCCAATGCATGCGGATGCGAATAAATCGCTTCAAAAGAATCCGCGTAGCGGTTTTCAGGATGCACCAATAAATGCTGCTCGATCGGAGACAGCACTTCTGCCGTCACGAACAGCTGCACTTCGTGGAACAAATAATCGATTGTCAGCGGCACTGAACCTTCCAACGCATTTTCCAGTGGGACGACCGCGTAATCTACACGGCCTTCCGCCACTGCTTCAATGCATTCAGGAATTGTAGTAAAAGGAAGCAAGGAGCCGTCCGGAAAAACTTTTAAAGCGGCCATATGCGTAAAAGACGCTTCTGGTCCCAAGAAAGAAATCTGGTGTTGCCTTGAATTTTCTGCCATACAATCCCGCCTTTTTATTAATAGGAACCGCTTGAAACAACGTCCGCCGATTCGACAAAATCGAGCTTTTTCAGTTGCTGCAAAAACGTCTCCAAGTCTATTTCCATCGCCGTCACGTCCAGAGAAAGCGTCACATTTGCGCGCCCTTGGATTGGGATCGTCTGATGGATCGTCAAAATATTGCAATGCGCTTCCGCAACTGACTGAAGGAGGGTCGCAAGTGTCCCAGCCCGGTCTTCCAATTGAAGAAAAACGGTCAATATCCGTTCTTTTACAATGGAATGGAATGGGAACACCGCATCCCGATATTTATAGAAAGCGCTGCGCGAAAGGCCGGCTTGGGTGACCGCATCCAAAATTGACATGCGGTCGCGCTGCAGCAGCTTTTTCACTTCAAGCGTCTTTTGCATCGCTTCCGTCAAAACGTCTTCGCGCACTAAATAATACCGTTGTTCCGAGATATCCTTCATTCACGCAACCTCCAGATCAAGTAAAACTTCATTGACCGGGCAGAACGCCTGATCAGTCCATAAATTCAAATTCGAATTCAAGCAAGCGTACCGTATCGCCGTTCTCGGCGCCACGCTCCCGCAATGCATCATCAATTCCCATGCCGCGCATTTGGCGGGCAAACCTCCGGATTGAATCTTCCCGCGAGAAGTCGGTCATCTTGAAGAGGCGTTCGATCGCATAGCCGCTCAAGACGAACGAACCATCCGAATCGCGCGTGATCGTATAGCCGTCGCTTTCCGCTTCGTGCTTGTAAAGAACCGCGTTTTCCGATTCTTCGTCCGCTTCGTCGATCAACGGGAACTCCGGTGTGACTTCCAGCAAATCCGCAATCGCGAACAACAAGTTGTTCAAGCCTTTGCGGGACAGTGCAGAAATCGGGAAAATACGGGCGTCTTCCGGCAATTTCTTGCGGAATTCTTCAAGATTCTCCTCTGCATCCGGCATATCCATTTTGTTCGCCACGATCAATTGCGGGCGCTCTGTCAAACGCATGTTATATTGCTGCAACTCTTCGTTGATGGTCAAATAATCTTCGTAAGGGTCGCGGCCTTCCATACCCGACATATCGATCACATGGACGATTACGCGCGTCCGTTCGATATGGCGCAAGAACTGGTGGCCAAGCCCGACGCCTTCATGCGCGCCTTCGATCAATCCCGGAAGGTCAGCCATGACAAAGCTGCGCTGGTCTTCTGTTTCGACCATGCCCAGGTTTGGAACAATCGTCGTAAAGTGGTATTCGGCAATTTTCGGTTTTGCAGCCGATACAACCGATAGGAGCGTCGATTTGCCGACGCTCGGGAATCCGACAAGGCCGGCATCCGCCAAGACTTTGAGTTCCAGGATGACATTGCGTTCAAATCCCGGTTCCCCTTTTTCGGACAATTCCGGAGCCGGATTGGCCGGTGTAGCAAAACGCGAATTTCCGCGTCCGCCGCGTCCGCCGCGCGCGATAACAGCTGTTTGGCCATGTTCAACCAAATCGGCAATTGTTTCGCCTGTATCCGCGTCTTTTACAACCGTGCCAGGCGGAACTTTGATCAGCGTGTCCTGCGCTTTTGCGCCGTGCTGGTTTTTGCTCATGCCGTGCGTTCCACGGTCTGCCTTGAATATCCGCTTATAGCGGAAATCCATCAGCGTCCGCAATCCTTCTTCCACGATAAAGACGATGTCTCCGCCTTTACCGCCGTCGCCGCCGGCTGGGCCGCCGTTCGGCACATATTTTTCTCGGCGGAATGCAACCATTCCATCTCCGCCGTCTCCACCTTTAACATAAACTTTTACGTGATCGACAAACATATTATCCCTCCATCTGTGCGCTGACAGTAAAAACCGTTCTGCCTTCCGCGCACTCTTTTCGTACCTGCAGCCCCTGAAACGGCGGAGCCTCGGCATCCGCCCAATTTCCTGCCGCATCCACAGCGATCGTGAACATGGACGCTGCCGCAGTGATTCCTATCCGGCAATCATATTCTTCCCATGGATCCATGCGCTTTTTTATCGCCTGTACAATCGCTTCCAATGTTTCCGTAAACTCCAGATCCAGCGAGTGGGGCGCTTTTTTCGCCTCGCACTCTATCCGGAACCGGAATTCGGGAAAACGCCATTTGGAAACAAGCAGCCATTCTTCCGTTTTTGGCAATTTGAGCGCCGCCAACCGGCTCGCATGCACAGCCGCTTCAGCATGCGAACGAATTATTTTCTGCGCCTGTTCGATCCGGCCCAAATCCAAATTCATCTTTATCAGTTGCAATTCGTTCAAAAAATCATGGCGCGCATGCCGAAGCGATTGTGCCATTGTCAGCGTATCTTCCATACGTCACGTCCTCTACCAGCTTCTCTTTTCAGTATACCAATTCCGCTCCGAAAATTCCTGATAGAAAAAATAAAAAGGGCTGCCAAAAGCAGCCCCTTCATCGTTTATTAAGCTTCTTGTGCTACTGGGTATACGCTAACTTTTTTCTTGTCGCGTCCGTAACGTTCGAAACGTACGATTCCGTCAACTTTAGCAAAAAGTGTATCGTCTCCACCGCGTCCAACGTTTTCACCTGGATAAATTTTAGTACCGCGTTGACGGTATAAAATCGAACCACCAGAAACGAGCTGGCCGTCTGCACGTTTTGCGCCAAGGCGTTTAGATTCTGAGTCACGTCCGTTTCTCGTTGAACCTACACCTTTTTTGGATGCAAAAAACTGAAGATCTAATCTTAACATTCTGTTCCACCTCCTAAGCTGTGAAGGTTATTTTTATATATTTCCCATAATCTTGCTCAATCGTTTTCAATGAAACAATCATCGCGCGCACAAGCAATTGAACTTGTTCGTCTGTTTTTTCATCCATGCCTTCCGGGAAAGCAACTTTCAGAAAGCCGCTGTCCGCCTGCTCGATTTCCGGCTCGACTTTCGTCAGCTCCATAATAGCGTTTACCGCTCCAAATGAGACAGCAGACGCTCCAGCACATACGAGGTCCTGGCCATGTTCGGCATAGTCGGCGTGGCCCGACATTTCAAAAGAGGAAATGCGGTTTGACGATTCGGTAACGGTGACTCGTATCATCTCTTACAGGTTGATTGCATCAACAGTCAATTTTGTGTATGGCTGACGATGACCTTGTTTTTTGCGGTAGTTCTTTTTCGCTTTGTATTTGAAAACAGTAATCTTTTTCGCGCGGCCGTTTTTAGCAACAGTTGCCGTTACAGTAGCTCCTTCAACAAAAGGAACACCTACGCGTGATTCGTCTCCACCTACCAATAGAACTTTGTCAAAAGTTACTACGTCGCCTGCTTCAACATTCAATTTCTCGATGAAGATTTCTTGGCCCGCTTCAACTTTGATTTGTTTACCACCAGTTTCAATAATTGCGTACATATCCTTGCACCTCCTCTTAGACTAAGACTCGCCTATCCAGGTGACTCGCAATTCATGCGAATGCTTATGACCCGGTTCGAGCGGTTGTAGCACAGGTGCGCTACAAACATAACATTAAAATAATACCACGCTGAGAAGACGGCGTCAACTGTTGCTTTCAGCATTGCTTCGGACTCTTCAGGAAATCTCCGGAAAACACTGTGAATCACTTTTCAGGATCCCTTTTTGTAGAAAGTGAATTGCGGGTGCCCCTCTATCCGGATAATCAGTTTCGAGCCTTCGGAGTGGACTGCCGCGCTTTTCCCGTTCAAATGCTGAAGATGGCTGCCGTCCAAAAAGCAGACAACACCCTTTATCTCCTTGCCGGGAAACTCGTCACCGACAAGAATGCGGAAATTGGTTGCTTCTTTATCCCAATAGCCGCTTGCCGACAGTTCGTCGACAGTTATCCTGTAATCGAAAGTGCGCCCGGTCCCGGTGCTATACCCGGTATCTTCGGACACAATGACTTTGTAGAAATAATTCCCCTCTCCTTCTTCTTGGTATTCGCCCGCAACCCCGGCCAATACATACCTTTCCCTTAGCGGAATATCGGAGTCTGCCGCTTCAAAGGTTTCAGGCTTGTATCTTATGTGATAAATCTGCGTCCCTCTGCAAAATTCGAAATTGCAGGCCGGATCATCAACTTTATAGCTGATCTCCAATTCAATCGGATCTTCTACCGAATGGCTGCCGCCGGTTTGATTGAGGCCGGTTTGGAAGCCTGTGCTGAAGGCACTGCCCATATACTGCAGATCAATACCCAGATCTTTTTCCAACTCATCTATTTTCCCTTTGGCATACGTGTCTATATCGCCATCAAACACATACTTTTCCACATTATTCTCCATAAAACGGTTTCCGATCGTGCCATGGATTGCCAGCAGTGAATGAAAGACGGCAAAACCGATCATGTTATAGGCAAGCAGCTTCAAAAAGAAAAGTTTTTTCTTCCTGATCTTCAGCTTTTTGGAAAGCAGTACCATGGCATAAAAGTCGAACATGAATATGAAAATCGGAAAACCGAAAAAAGCGCCGAAGAACATGATCTCCGAAAACAGATTTGTCGGATCGTACCAATTATCATATGTGCAGACAATATAGATGCCGATCAAAAGGAAATTCCCGAAAAAAGCGACCCCGATTTCTTTATGCCAATCTTTCACGCACACACCGACCTTCCAACCGACCTAAACATTTCCCGCTTTCTATCCGGCCGCCATTATTTTTTTCTAAATGAAAAATTAAAAAAGCCTCCGCATTTCCACGGAGGCTCATCTGGCTGACTTATTTTGTGAAAATCGCTTTGATTTTCGAGAAGACGCCTTGGTTTTGCTTGTCCATTGTCATGAGCGGCACCGATTCGCCGAGCAATCGGCGGGCAATGTTGCGGTAGCCTAGCGCCGCGCGATTTGTCGGATCCATGACAATCGGTTCCCCCCGGTTCGAACTTGAGATGACACTTTCGTCATCAGCAATGATCCCGAGAAGGTCGATTGACAAATGGGTCGTAATCTCATTGACGTCAAGCGCTTCGCCCGCTTTCATCAAATGGGGGCGGATGCGGTTGATGATCAGTTTCGGCGGGTCGATGTTTTCTTCCAGTTCAAGAAGCCCGATGATGCGGTCGGCGTCGCGGACGGCTGAAATTTCCGGAGTCGTAACGACGATTGCCCGGTCTGCTCCCGCAATAGCGTTTTTATAGCCTTGTTCAATGCCGGCAGGGCAATCGATGATGACGAAATCATACTGCTCTTTCAAGCCCATCACCAATTCCCTCATCTGATCCGGATTGACGGCGTTTTTGTCAGTCGTCTGCGCAGCCGGCAATAAATACAGCATATCCTCGAAACGCTTGTCTTTGACAAGCGCCTGATGGACCTTGCAGCGGCCTTCTATGACATCTACCAGATCGTAGATGATCCGGTTTTCGAGGCCTAGAATCACGTCCAAATTCCGCAGCCCAATATCCGTATCGATCAAGCACACTTTTTTCCCTTGAAGAGCCAATGCAGTACCGAGATTAGCGGTCGTCGTCGTTTTACCGACGCCTCCCTTTCCTGATGTTACAACTATTGCTTCTCCCACATTAGCTTCCTCCTTTAAACGTTGAAATTTCCGGCCGAATATACCGTAATTCCTGCAAACGGTCAATGATGATATGGCCGTTATTATGCAAATAAGCGCATTCCATTTCCGGCTGTTCCGACAACACTGTCAGTTCGTCGGTCATTATCTCCAGGGCGTCGTGGATCATAAGATGGGTGGCTTCCAGCCAGGAAGCCGCAATTACCGCTTCGCGATTGCCGTTGGCTCCGGCATGGGCCTGGCCTTTCAAACGGCCGAGCACATAGATATTGCCGCCTGCAACAACTTTGCCGTTCGGGTTGACATCGCCAACGACGACAAGGTCGCCTTCGGCTTTTACAATCTGGCCCGAGCGGACAATTCCGACATACGTTTCGGATTGGCGTTCCTGAATGCGGCGGTTGCTTTCTTCAACGGTGATCACGTCACTCCGCATTTTCGAAACCCGCAAATGGGTATTAGTTTGGATGGTGGCGACGATTTCTTTTTGCTGTGCTTCCGTGCAAAAGCGGAATCCGAGATTCACTTGCACTTCAGCACTGCCATCCAGCGCAGGGTCCGACACCTTTGCCGCAAGCTCTGCCAAGAGATCGGTGTAAGCACACTGGTCATCAAGCTGCAGCACGAGCCCTTGTTTCGTCCCTTTAATATAAACAAGATTCTTCAAAAATGGTACACCTGCGCTTTCATTAAGATAACCTTGGGTTTTTTTCCCGCTCGATCAAGCGGGCATCGATAACTAATTTAAATACCCAGCCGAGCAGAAACAGGAACAGCGAATTCGCGATCATGGTCGGCAAAAGCCGGGTACTTAAAAACACATCCATCGGCATGGAGACGAGTGAGATAAATTTGAAAAACTGATATAAGATAAATTCGAATAATGCCGTCAGCACTAGGGTCAAAACCGTAGTCACCACCAAATGGCGCTGTATCGATTTCACGATATACCCCGCAGCCAAGCAGATGGCAGGATATAAAAAAGAATATAAGCCAATAATATCAATGAAAAACACATCATACAAGAGCCCGAAAAATAATCCGTAATAAATGGCGTGCTTTAAATCATAATAAACGGCAATAAATATCAAAAACATGATAAGGAAGCGGGGCACGATATAATAAAAGCCCCCATCAAGCTGGAGCGGTGAAAACAGGCCGAAAATCGGTTCCATGAAAAACAAGGCGAGACCGATCAACGGAATCCAGAATCGGATCATGAGCCCTCCTCCTCTGTTCCCGTCGCATCTTCAATCACGCCATTGTCTTCCCCATCAACTTCAGGAGCCACCCGGTCTGCGATGATCACATGGTTCAACAGTGAAAAATCAGCAGCCGGCTTGATATAGGCAAGCTTTGTCAATCCGAATTCATCGATTGTCACTTCCGTGATTTCCCCGATCAAGATGCCTTTCGGAAAAATTCCGCCAAGCCCGCTCGAGACGACCTGCTGGCCTTTTTTCAAGTCGATTTCCGCGTCCACCCGCTTTAAGAGCAGCTCGCGGCGTTCCGCGTCATAGCCTTCAATCAGTCCGAAAACATCTTTTTTGCCGCCAAGGACCATGGCTGAAACCCGGTAATTGGGATTTTGTGTTGAAATCAATTCCACTGTCGAAGTGAACGGCGTCGTCAAGATGACTTTGCCGATCAATCCGGAAGCCGTCATGACCGCCATGTTTTCTTTGACCCCGGTCGACGAGCCTTTGTTCAAGATGACTTTTTCTTCCCACTGATCCGGATTCCGGGCGATGACTGTCGCGTGGATCGGATTGTAGGTGCGGAGATCTTCTTCTTTGCCGACGATTTCCTTGAGCTCGGCATTTTCCGAACGCAAGTCCTTCACTTCGGCCTGGACGCTTGCAAACTCTTCCAAACGCGCTTTCAAATGCTGATTTTCCTGATAGGTGTTCAGAAGGGAATCGACATTATCAAAAATTCCGGTAACAAAATGGGCTGGACCTGAAAAGATCGATTGCCCGACTCCCACTGCATCTTTTATGACTTGCTCCGGAGGCGACACATTGCCGCGGTCCCGGAGTGAATACGAAATCAATGCAACGAGAAGGATGACGCCTAACAGCAGCAAAATAAGCCGCTTGTTTGAAAAAAGCTGTGGCATTACGGCAATCCTCCCTATTTAGTAGATTGCAGGCGACGAATTTGATCAATGTTGTCTAGTGCTTTGCCCGTACCGATTGCAACACAGTCTAAAGGTTCATCCGCAATGATGACCGGCATCATCGTTTCAGCCGAGATTACTTTGTCCAAGTTTTTCAATAAAGCGCCGCCGCCTGTAAGGACGATTCCGCGTTCCATGACATCAGCCGATAATTCCGGCGGAGTCGTTTCAAGCGTCTTCTTAACACCGTCCACAATGGCAGCGACCGCTTCTTTCAATGCTTCAGCAATTTCTTCAGATGAAATTTCAATCGTTTTCGGCAAGCCCGTCAATAAATCACGGCCACGGATGTCCATTTTCAAGTTTTTCTCGGCATCCGTTACGACGCTTGCCGAACCGATTTCAATTTTGATCGCTTCAGCTGTGCGTTCGCCGATCGTCAAATTATACACTTTACGGATGTATTGCGTAATCGCGACATCCATTGCATCGCCTGCCACTCTGATGGATTCGCTTGTCACGATTCCTCCCAGTGAAATAACGGCAACTTCCGTTGTTCCGCCACCAATATCGACGACCATGCTGCCCATAGGTTCCCATACCGGCAAATTCGCGCCGATCGCCGCAGCGAACGGCTCTTCGATCGTGAATGCTTCACGGGCACCCGCTTGGCGGGAAGCGTCGATGATGGCGCGCTGCTCAACGGACGTAATTCCGTATGGTACACATACCATAACGCTCGGCTTTTTCCAAGTGCCGCCCGACGCTTTCATCGCTTCTTTCAAATAATATTGAATCATTGCAGTGGTAGTATCGTAATCGGCGATAACGCCGTCTTTCATGGGTCGGATGGCAACGATCGATCCCGGTGTCCGGCCGATCATGTTGCGGGCGTCGTTTCCGACTGCCACGATCTCGCCGGTGTTCGTATTTTTAGCGACAACAGACGGTTCCCGGAGGACAATCCCTTTATTTTTGACAAAAACAAGTGTATTCGCAGTTCCTAAGTCAATTCCAACATCTTTTGATCCAATTCCAAACACGTAAATACTTCCCTTCTTTATATGCCTATTAAGCCATAGAGTTTACACAATACTTCTCATTATAGACGATAAGAAGAGAAATAGACAGTACTACATATATCCCTTTTCTTTCAAAGATGTGAACTGATGGTCACCTATGATGATATGGTCCAAAAGTTCAATCCCTATGATGCTGCCAGCTTCCATTAGACGCTTCGTGACGTCGATGTCTTCCGGGGATGGGGCTGGGTTCCCAGAAGGGTGGTTGTGCGCGCAGACGATCGAAGCGGAGGCGCGGCGGACAGCTTCCCGGAAAATTTCACGCGGATGGACGATGGAAGCGTTCAAGCTTCCGACGAAAATCGTCTGCCGGTGCACCACTTGGTTTTTAATGTTCAAAAACAGCACGACAAAATGTTCTTGCTTCAAGGAAGTCATATCCGCCATCAAGTAGGAGGCGGCATCTTTTGGGGAGCGGATCGTGTATTTCATGTCTGTCTGTTTCGAGGAAAGACGGCGGCCAAGCTCCACTGCAGCAAGAAGCTGCACCGCTTTCGCCTGGCCGATGCCTTTGATGGAAGTCATTTCTTCGATTGTTGCGTCTTTCAACTGCTGGATGTGCTCAAAAGTCGTCAGCACCCGGTTCGCCAAAAAAAGAACCGATTCCTCTTTCGTGCCGGTCCGCAGCAAAATGGCGATCAGTTCCTGGTTCGACAAACTGCTCGCGCCCTGATTGAGCAGCCGTTCGCGCGGCCGGTCGGCGGCATGGACATCCCGGATCATCAGCGACTGTTCCGTCAGCATCCGATCCGGCTCTTTTCAAGAGAGATATAGCCGGCCTGCGAGAGCTTCTGCGCGAGGCTAGCCAGCGGCAGCCCGACGACCGTGTTGTAATCGCCGTCAATCTTTTTCACGAACAAGGCGGATGCCGTCTGGATGCCGTAAGCGCCTGCTTTGTCGTACGGGTCCTCCGTATCGGTGTAAGCGTCGATCCACTCATCCGCCAAATCGTAAAACGTCACTTGCGTCAGTTCATGGAACGACAATTCGCTGCCGCCATGTAGAACGGTTATCGCGGTAATAACGTCATGGGTGCCGCCGGATAATTTGCGCAGGAAACCCTTTGCTTCTTCCTTGCTTTTCGGCTTCAACAAAACTTCTCCGTTCAGCGTAACGATCGTATCGGAGCCGATGACTACGGCATCTTTGTGCTTCTTGGACACCTCGCGTGCTTTTTGGGCGGCGCATTCAAGAACATAGCCCATGGCCGTCTGGAAGGCTTTCGGATCCGGCTCATCCTTGGTGCTTGGGACGACGGTGAAATCGATTCCGAGCGAGCCGAGCAGCTCCTGCCGGCGCGGAGACTGCGATGCAAGGACAATCGGTTGGTTGGCGATAAACTTCATAACTCATTCCTCCTTTTCTAGCATCATACCCATTAATCGGCGGGCTGAAAATTGTGCGGAAAAACGGAAAAATAATTTTTGGCGCTTATCGGCTTGTGAAAAATGATATTTGAGCAACAGGATTTACGAGAACCGATCTGTTGCCAGGTTCAAAAAAATATTTTAAGAGATTTGTTTGTGAAGTTGATGAATCGCTCCGGGCGGACGCTTTCCGCGGGAGGACCGCGAGCCTCCTCAGGCTGAAACACCGTGCTCCTGCATCGCTGCGCTAGCTTCGTCGCAAACGGTTTGTGCAAAAGCGCTTTTGCACAAACCGCTCCCTCCAGGGTCACGCTTGGCCCTCTTTCTCCGCTGGAGTCGCCGCCCTCCACTCTTCCTCTAAAAAGCGCCAACATTTTCCCTTTCTCATCTTTGATATGAAATAAAAAAAGATGAAGCCGAAGCTTCATCCCATAAAATCCATATACCAATCTAATATATTAAAACCGTAAAAATAAACAATCAGCGCACCGACTGCAATGGATGGCCCGAATGGAATCGGTGTCTTGCGCCCTTGCTTTGTGACGCGCAGCTGGATGATTCCGACGACCGCCCCAATCAGCGAGGCGAAAAACAGTGTCATAAAAGTCCCCATCGTGCCGACGACAAGGCCGATGGCGAAAAACAGTTTGACGTCGCCGCCTCCCATCCCGCCTTTTGATAGGACTGCGATCAACAGCAGCAGTGAAAAGCCGACGACGGCACCGAGCAGGCTGTCCCACCAGGAATCGAGCGGAATGACGAAGCGCAAGACGAGCAGGATCGCCACAAACGGCAGGAGCACCCGGTCCGGTATGAGCATATAGGCGATATCCGAGACGGTGATGATGACAAGCAGCGAGACAAAAAGAAGCGCAATGGCCAGTTCCGGCGTAAAGCCGAAATGCAGGAACGACAAAGTGAACAACGCGCCGGTGATAAACTCCATCAGCGGGTAGATCCAATGGATTTTTGAACCGCACGTCCGGCATTTCCCCCTTAAGAACAAGAACGACAGGACCGGCACCAGATCAAGCGCCGTGAGCTGACGGCTGCAGTTTGTGCAATGGGACGGCGGATAAGCGACCGATTCTTTTTTCGGCACGCGCAAACCGACCACATTGAAAAACGAGCCGAACACGAGCCCGAAGATGAAAAAGAAAACAGCGTACGTAATTGTCATAGCGACCCTCTTTTGCAGAATAGGATTTTTATAGAAAAAAGAGAAATCGGAGTGATTTCTCTCTTTAAGGACGTTTTGGGATAGTCAAAGTCTGGCCGGCCATGATGCTTTCATCAGCCAAGTTGTTGGCTTGCCGGATCCATTCCACGCCTTCTTCCGTATTGTAATGCTTGATGGCAATGGAAAAGAGCGAGTCGCCTTTTGCCACTTTATAGGTTGAAGCGGTTTGGACACCGGCGACATTCGGGTTTGCCGTTAGTGTTGCAGCTGCAGAAACGTCGTCTTCGATATTCACCTCGACATCTACATTCACTTCAGGTTCTTCGACTGTCATTGCTTCATCTGTATCAGCGTATTCCGTGCCATTATTTTGCGGCAGCGGATTGTTCTTGAGCGCTGGTGCCGGAGCATCAACTTTTGGCAAAGTATCAGCCAAAGCGATCAAATCCGGACGGAAGTAAGCGGAGAA
The DNA here is from genome assembly GCF_007859395.1 of Planomicrobium sp. CPCC 101110. Classification (GTDB taxonomy): domain Bacteria; phylum Bacillota; class Bacilli; order Bacillales_A; family Planococcaceae; genus Planococcus. The sequence goes on from NZ_VOHD01000006.1 coordinate 596,123, forward strand.
ACTTAACGAAACTTCCAGTTTTTCTTTTTCTTGGTCTGCAATGGTAACTTCTTCATTAGCAGAGAAATCGATCGAGTCGACAATCATGATGCGGTCCATTGCTTCGATTTCTTTGATGAATGTCGTGATGCCTTTGTAATCCGTTGCTTCAATTGCGACAGTTGTCTGGACCGCCTGCAGGTTTTCAAGCCCTTCGACCGGAACCGGGAGTACAACCGGCGCTTCTGCAATCGCAATATCTTTCACAAGCGAATCGGAGATCAGCTCCGCTTGTTCAATTTGCAGGACGATCAATTCCGACAGGGGTTCAACCGAAACTTTCTGCTGCAGTTCACTTGTTGGAATCTTCTCACCTTCCGGCACTTCTTTCAACTGCGTCTCGAGCGCCATCAAGACTTCACGTTCCGAACTGAGTGTTTGCTCCGCTTGCAGCCTATCTTCTTTTGCCGGAACATATTGCATAAAATAAGAATAAGCGGAAAGGACAAGCAAGAAAACACCTGCTAGTACGATCAAGGCGATTTCTTTTTGCCGTTTTGTCATGCTGCTCATTGCCCATCCCCCTCCGTTTCTGTTGGAGCGGTTTCGGTTTCTTCGTTTACTTGCACATTCACTTCAGTATCAGGCTGATCAGTTGCAGGCGCTGCTGGTGTTTCCTCTGCCGGCACTGTCTCTCCAGCGGCTGGTTCTGCCGGCGTTGCTTGAGCCGGGGCTTCTGTGGCAGCAGGAGCTCCTTCCACCGCTTCGCCTTCAACCGTTTCCGCCGGAATGCGTTCGTCTACGAACACCAGGGTATAGGTCGCAAGATAGCGCGGGTTTTCCGCCAGAGCATCTTCATCCACCGCTCCATCTTCAGCGGATTCGGCTGCCACTTCTTGCTGGGTGACCGAATCGAGTTTAGCGGAAGCTAAAAGTTCGGATGCCTTCAACTGCGTCAAATAATAGGCGGCTTCACGCGCTGTGTCGAATTGCACCGTCAAAGCGGCTTGGTCCATGCCGGTATACGAGAAACTGTCGAAGAACCCGCGTTCCGGCAATTTTGACACCAGTTCGCCAAGCAGCGGAAGCGTATCAAATTGATAGCTTTCCGCCCAGTCGACCGTCGCTTTCAGCTGCTGTTCTTCATTCATGCCTTGAGTAGCTTCAAGCTGCTGGCGGATGGCCCCTTGCTCTGCCGCTATTTCAGCGGATTGGGCTGCAAGCGCAGCCCCCTCTTTCTCATTGGCATTTGCCAAAAACGCGAAAACCGCCCAAATGATGACGGCCAGCACTAAAATGGAAATCGCCGCAACGATAAAAGCGGGACGATCCCGCTCTTTCTGCGGCAATAAGTTAATATCTACTAGCATATTCGATTACACCTCTTTCAGCGCAAGGCCAATGGCGCGGTTGAAACGGCCCGAAACTGCTTCCAGTCCATCGGAAAGAATTTCTTCAAGGACGACAGGATGGACCGGCAAGGAAAAACGTTCCTGCAGCCGGGCTTGGAACACATCCCATTCTATATATTCCCCGTTGCAGACGATTTTGGTGATTCCCAGATCGCCGCCATTCATATTATAGCGGTAGAAATTGGCAAGTTTTTCAGCTTCTTCTCCTATAATTTCCATTACGGCTGCGGGATCTTCCGAAATCAGGACAGAAGATTCCAAATCGACCGGCCGCATGAAGAGCGGAAAATGCTCATGGAAAATCGTGACTGTCATTTTTTTCGACTGCAAGTCGATGAGCATGATGTGCTCGTCTTCTGTAAACTCATGCTGCAGGTGTGCCAGACGGTATAATGCGAGCGGCGTGATGTCAGCGACGACCGCTCTTAGCTTCACGCGGTTCAACGTATTTTCATAATCGTTGACAACCGATTCTTTGGAAGCGATGATGATGACTTCCGGCTCTTCCGTGTCGGCATGGTACGGGACCACATCAAAGACGGGATCTTCGAAGGGCAAATAAAGCGTCGAGCCGATTTCAATGAAAAAGTGGCCTTTCAACTCATCGGCTGCGACATCTTCGGGGTATGGTACTTTGCGGATGATAACGAATTCGTCAGGGGCGAGGAATCGGACTGACTTCTTAGAGAGACCCCACTGATTGACAGCCTTATCGAGCACCGATCCAAGCGCTTCTGCATCGACGATTTTCCCGTCTTCAATAGCTCCTGCGGGCAAAGCAAGCTCTTCCGCAACGCTCAATTGAAGAGGTGAATGGGATTTCAGGTCGACATAGCGGATCGCGTCTTCTTCTATGGTTATGGTCGCGACTCGCGCTTTTCTCGATAAAAACGATAAGGCCATTTTTTCAGCTCCTAAATATTATTACGTTTTATTTATTAATTACCGTCTCCAGCCGCTGGTGCTACTTCTGCAAGAGCATCTCTACCATTTTCTGACAAGATAGCTGCAGTTTCATCTTCTCCTTGGAATGTGAGGTTACCCGCTGTACCAGTAAAGTCGATGGTATTTGGTGACGCTTTAGTAACTGTAAAAGAAGTAATTTCACCAATGGATTCAAGATAATCAGTTAAATTAGCATTTTCATGTGTAAAGGTACTTTCGCTTCCATTTTCTGCGAAGTAAACATTAGCTGCAGCTAAAACATTTTGCGCATCAGATACTAACGCATCTTCTCTAGAATTTTGAATAATATTCCCTATCGCCGGAATTGCAATTGCCGCGATGATCGCGATGATAACAATAACTGCCAAAAGCTCAATTAACGTCATCCCTCTTTGATTTTTTAACTTTTTCTGAATGAATTTTTTCATTCTCCCTGCCCCCATATTCTTGTAAATTTAGTACTACGGTGAGTACAGCTTTATTATAACAATAGTCATGAATTAAACAAGATATTTTTACATCATATATTAGAAATATTTTCTATATAAAACTACAATTGCACTTACAATTTATCTACATTTTGGAACATTTCAAACATCGGCATCATAATAGCAAGGACTATAGTCCCTACAATGGTAGCTAAAGTCACAATCATCAATGGTTCGATTAACGCCTTCAACCGGTCGGTTTCCGCTTCCACTTCTTTTTCGTAAAACTCTGCTACTTTCGCAAGCATATGGTCGAGCGAACCGGTCTGTTCACCGATGGAAATCATATGCGGTATGAGCGGCGGAAACGCCCAATGTTTTTTCATCGGTTCCGTCAGGGATCCGCCTTTCTGCAGTGAATCGCGCGCGGCCATAATGACTCTTGACATCACTTCATTGCCAACCACTTTCTCAGTCATCGTCAATGCTTGGAGAATAGGAACGGAGCTGGAAAATAGTGAACTCAATGTCCGTGTCAGCCGGGCAAGGGCCGACTTTTTTAAGATATTGCCGAATATCGGAATACGAAGGAGTATGGTATCCAGAATATAACGGCCTTTCTGGGAGCGTTTCATCACAAAAACCGTCCCTAAGATTAGGAGAACACCCAAAATCATAAGATACCAGTAACCTTTCACGAAGCCACTTGCTGCAACGACCAGTTGCGTCACAATAGGAAGTTCGCCGCCAAAGCTTTCGAACATCTCCACGAACATCGGCACAATTGACGACAGGAGGAAAACGACTACGCCAATCGCCAAAATGCCGACAACGACCGGGTAGGACATCGCCGATTTGACTTTCTGCCTTGTCTGGTAGGCTTTGTCATAATGCGTAGCGAGCCTGTCCAGTGATTCGTCGATATTACCGGAAAGCTCTCCCGCACGGATCAAGTTGATCGTCAGCGGTTCGAAAATTTTCGGGTATTTCGCCAGCGAATCGGATAACGAATTGCCTTTCCGGAGCGACTCGTCCACTTCTGTCAGCGTCTTTCTCAAAGGTTTCGATTCGACTTGCTGCGACAAAATCTTCACCGCGTCGACAATGGTTACGCCTGCCCGCATCAGCGTTGAAAACTGGCGCAGGAACATGATGAATTGGTCGCGTTTGACTGGAGCACCAAATGAGATATCCTTTTGCATAGCTGTAACGGGCATCTCCCGGATATTAATGACGCGTATCCCTTCATCACGAAGCTTCTCGATCGCTTCGCGACGGTTAGCTGCAACTGTAATACCCGACCTGATTTTTTTCCGGTCGCGCCCTTCGTATTTGAAACGGGCCAAATCAGTCCTCTCCTTTTAGGAAAGGTTGCGCAACTTCACGCGTGATTTTCCCTTTTTTCAATAATTCCTGTACCGTTGTTTCCATCATGTGCATACCCGCTGCCCGGTTGGTCAAGATGACGTTCGGAATCTGATGGACTTTTTCGGAACGGATCAAGTTGGAGATGGCCGGGTTGCTGATCATGATTTCGGTCGCGGCGACGCGGCCTTTGCCGTCCGCTGTCGGAAGCAGGCGCTGTGAAATGACCGCCTTTAAAATGCCGCCGAGCTGCGTCCGGATCTGGGCGTGCTGCTCGTGCGGGAATACATCGATAATCCGCTCGACAGTAGAAGCGGCACTTGAAGTATGGAGTGTCCCCATGACCAAGTGGCCGGTTTCAGCTGCGGTGATTGCTGTGGTGATGGTTTCCAAGTCACGCATCTCCCCGACCAGGATAACATCGGGATCTTGGCGTAGTGCTGCACGCAAGCCATTCGCGAACGAATTCGTATCAAAACCGACTTCACGCTGGTCGATGACCGACATACCGTGTTTATGCATATATTCGATCGGGTCTTCCAGTGTAATGATATGTTTGGTCATGTTTTCATTCATATAACGGATCATCGCGGCGAGCGTTGTCGATTTACCGGAACCGGTCGGCCCCGTTACCAGGATCAATCCTTGGTGGGTGGCCGCCAATTTCTTCAATGTATCCGGCATATTCAAGTCTTCGATAGTCGGGATGCGCGTCGGAATAGTCCGGAACGCGTGTGAGATTGAACCGCGTTGGTGGAACGAGTTGACGCGGTAGCGCGCCACGCCTGGAATCGAGTAGGAATAATCCATCTCGCCTTTTTCCAGGAACGTTTCCCATAGGGATTCCGGCATAAGGACGCGGGCAATTTCTTTCGTATCTTCCGGCATCAGCTTTGTGTCGCCATACTGCTTTAACGTGCCGTTCATCCGGAAAACCGGCGGAATGCCGGTCGTCATATGGATGTCTGATACATTCAGTTCTCTGGCTGCTGTTAATACACTATCTATATAAGTTGTTGGCATCGTCAATCACTCATGGCAACGCGAAGAACTTCTTCGGTCGTTGTCATGCCCTCCTTCACTTTTAATAACCCATCGTCGAGCAGGAAAATCGTTTTGTTTTTTATGGCGATTTCTCGGATTTCCGCTGCTGTACCTCCCCGGTTGATGACGCTTTTGATCGCTTCATCAACTACCAGCACTTCATGAATGGCCATCCGTCCCCGGTAGCCGCTCATATTGCACTGTGGGCAGCCTTTGCCGCGCGATACAATATCAATCGACAATCCGCGTTTTTCAAAGATTTCTTGTTCTCGGATTGTGGCTGCATGGATTTCCTTGCAATCCCGGCAAACTTTCCGGATCAAACGCTGTGCGATAACCGCATTCAGCGACGCTGTCACCAAAAATGGTTCAACGCCCATGTCGATCAACCGGTTGATCGAAGCGATGGAATCATTCGTATGGATGGTGCTCAGCACCAAATGCCCGGTTAACGATGCTCGGATGGAAATTTCCGCAGTTTCTTTATCGCGGATTTCCCCAACCATGACAATATCCGGGTCTTGTCGCAGAATCGACCGCAATCCTGCTGCAAAAGTCAGTCCGACATTGGTGTTTACTTGAATTTGGTTGATGCCTTCAAGCTGGTACTCCACAGGGTCTTCTACTGTAATGATGTTGACTTCTTCACTGTTCAATTTATTCAATGCCGCATAAAGCGTGGAAGATTTCCCCGACCCTGTGGGTCCGGAAATCAGGACAATGCCGTTTGGCTTATCGATTTCTTTCAGAAAGCGTTCCATATTTGATGGATTAAAACCGAGTTTTGCAATATCCGTCAAGTTGTTGCTCAAGTCCAAAATCCGCATAACGATTTTTTCACCGAAAACAGTCGGCAGTGAACTCACCCGCAGATCGATGGCCCGGAAGTCGACGCTTGTCTTGATCCGGCCATCTTGTGGCACCCGGTTTTCTGTAATATCCAGATTCGCCAAAATCTTAATGCGCGCCGTGATCATTTGCTGCATCGTCTTTGGCAAAATTCGTTCCGTGCGCAGTGTTCCATCTATGCGATACCGGACAAGGACTTTGTTTTCATGTGGATCGAAATGCACATCACTTGCTTTTAGCGTAACCGCATTCGATAAAATCTGGTTGACCAGCCGGACAATCGGCGCATCCAGGTCGTTCAAATCCTCCTGCAGGTCGGATGTTTGCGGCATTTCCTCAAGCATATCGTCGTACGATTCTTCTTCGTAATACTTCGCAATGGTTTTCAATATATCTTCTTTGGATGCAATCGCCGGTTCAATCTGGAATCCGGTCGTCAGCCGCAAATCGTCTATCGTGATGAAATCTGTCGGGTCAACCATGGCGATAAATAGGCGATCGCCATCCGCTTTCATTGGCACAAGCAATTTACGCTTGGCGAAGTCTTTTGGTACAACGTTAAACAAGTTTGCGTCAAAGGGATAGCGGAAAAGCGAAACGTGCGGAATGCCAAGCTGGACTTCCAGCGTTTCGATCAATTGCATCTCTGTTATCAGTCCGCGCTGCACCAGCGCATCCCCAAGTTTCTGGTCTGTCTGTTTGCCTTCAAGTGTCCCCCGGAGATCTTGTTCTGTAATCAAACCCAATTCTATTAAAATGTCCCCTAGTCTTTTACGCGTTCTTGCCAAATGTTTTTCCTCCTTAAAATCGGTTAAGGACTGATCAAATTTCCGGCTTTGTCATAGACTGGCTCTTCGGCTTCTTCTTCAATTGCTGTGCCTCCAGCGGGAGCATCTGTTGCAGATTCAGCAGGCTGTTCATCGGCGTTTCCGTCGTGGATGCCGTCGCCATCTTCGTCGATAAAGCCAGCCTCGCCCTGGACAGGAACTGCCGGAGCTGATGCTACCGCATCATGGACGCCGTCGCCATTTGCATCGACAAATTCTCCCGGCTGCGGAACAGTGGCAGTTGTTGGGCTTTCTGCAGATTCAGCTATAGCCAGCGGGTAAACTTCCACCCGGTGGACCGGTGGATAGAAATCGGTGGAAATTGGCTCTATTTCAAGCTCCTGCCCGTCAGCCAGAACGGAGCGCAGCACTTCGACGCGCACGCCTTCCGCCCCTTCTTCTTCAATTTCCTTGCCGGTGGATACAAATGCGCTATATTGCTTTATCAACCGGGGTTTCACTTTTTCTTCGCTCCCAGTTTGGACTGCGTAGGTATAGACAAGCGGATAGCCGCTCAACGAAACAACGAGCGACTCGCCTTCAATGGCAACAGTCAACTTGAACGAACTGGCATTGGGGTTTGTAAAAACAAAATCGATTCCGAGTGCACGGTTGACCGCCGCTTCCTGGCCAACCGGCACCAACTCGGGAGCAGCGTTTCCTATGCTGCGTTCATCGACGGAGAAGTTTGTTTTCAAAACAGTGGTATAAATAGCCGAAGCGATTTCCGTCAATTCCGCATCCGTCACTTCATTCAAGTTCAACCCGTTGATAAATTCCAAAAACGAGAATTGGGCGCCTGCCGGAATTTCAACCGCTTGGAGCGCAGAAACCACTTCTGCGCTTCCAATGCTTTTCAACTGGTTTGGAAAAGACACATCCGCCACAACTTGCTTTTCCAATTGAAGCGTATCGTCGCTAATGGTAACATGGGTCTGTATCTGTCCAGCGGCCAATCCTTGTTCAAGCTTAGCTATTATCGTCGCGATGTCGGCCTCCGTAAAGGCCGCAACCGGAAACTGTTCGGCTAAAAATGCAACCGTCGTCTCGGGCGGCAAGTGGTAGACAAAATTATTTTGGATACCGCTTTGCGCTTGGCTGATTGTTTCGTCCAAAAGAATTTCCGCATTATCGATCGGATAGTTTGCTGTTGCATCTTGATAAGTCACTTGCAGTTCAGCAGTCTCCCGCCACGCTTCAACTTGTCCAGCAAACAGCGATTTTGCGTCCGCCAATGCCATATTGGAAACGTCCGTCGTTCCGATGTACGTATTTTCCCCAAACTCCTGAGCCGGAAAAAATAATGTATTGACCGCATATGCACCGGCGTTTGCAGCTCCAAAAAAAAGTAGCGCGAACGTTAAAATGACGATGAAGGTTTTTCCGAATTTTTTTTTGTCCACGTTAACGCTCCTTTCCTACAATCTGAATGAACTGCATTTCGGCCGGTTTAGCAGGAACTGTCTCAAACTCTATCTCATGTTCTGGTTTTTTGGGGGCTTCTCTTACCGGTATGGTTTCCCGCACCTTTACCGCAGCCGGCTCTTGGATGATTTCACGTTCCTTAGCGGCTTCCGGTTCTTTGGTGGCATTGCGAACTTGGATCGTCTCGGGCGCTTTTATGGATAGAGCTTCTTCAGCTTCGACCTCAGCTTTCATTTCCCTTTCAGTTGCAGCTGCAGGAATAGAGGTTTGCCGCTTCGCTTTCCGCTCTTCGGCCAGCCGCAGATTTTCGCTTTCCTCTTTTTCCACTATCTTCATGAATACCAGCGAAGCCGCCAAGGACACCGCGACAATCGCCAAAACAGGCAAATACCAAGGAAGTCCCGATTGCATCAGCACACCAATAAAAGATGCGGCAATTGCGCCACCTGCTGCAGCCATTTTTTTCACCATTGAAATCGTTTTAAATTGAAAGACCGCAAGCAATAAAACAGCGCCTGTGATCATAAGTAAAATTAACAATCGAATCAATTCTTAACCCCCTGTATCACTTTGTAAATCTTAGGTATTCAATACTCAACATCAAATTCGAAGCTTGGTTTCAGCACACTCGGCACGGCCACTTCAGTTGATTCTGTAATGGTCTTACTAATGGTCACCCCGCAAGCAGCCAGGAAAGTCGTATAGGATTCTGTTGGCGGCGACATTTTATGGACATAGAGTTTCGTCCGTTCAGCATCCTCTGTGCTATTGATTCCGTTTGCAGACAGCAGCACGAACTTCTTGTTCGGATCTTTTGTAAAGTAAATGAGAGAACCGCTGTTGGTGAACTTCACTTCTTTAGCCAATCGTGTTAAATCCGACGGCAAAATCCGGTCGATATCAATGCATAGCCTTGAGTGGTTGTCCACTTCGAAATTTTGCCCCCACTTCAATTCAGACACTGCTTCCGGCTGGCCTTCCGGCACTTCCTTGCCCAACACTAAAAAGTTGGTATAGTACATGTTCTGGATATTGTTATCAACGTTCAATTCTTTCACAATGATTGTTTGCTTTGTGCCGTTTTTTCCGAGGTTGATCAAATTACTTCCAACTGTCAGCTTGCCATTCACCATCAAGTTGGCATTGACCAGGTTGTTCATATTATTGAATGCATCTGTATCACTAGGTGCAACCACTAAACTAATGCCTTTGAAATCCAGTGAATTGCAGGTGGTTGTACAGACATTTTTCGAAAAGCTGTCGGTATACACTTTGAAATCTGCAGGATTCAAATTTGAGCTTATGATAGAAGCGACAAATGCATCCAGTTTTTGGTTCTCCGCAAGCTTGCACTTGTATAAGGGGGTTAGCGCGGTGCCGGCTTTTACTTCAGCCAGCATATCCATGCACATTTTAGCCGGCGGAGCTGTATCGAAAACATCAGCATATTTGACATCTTCCTTCGTAGAAGGTTTTTTCGTCTCCACAATAAAAGGTTCCTCTTCATCCAAAAACGATTCAGGAACTTCTACTTTAAAGGACACATTCAAATTTTTGGTAGCCGCCTTTGAGGTTCCCGCTATTCCCAAATCTACTCTTACCGTTCTTGTTTTTTTATCTGAAACGCTCGCATCATCCACATTCTGTCCCGCTTCATTCAGCTTAGTCCCAGCAGCCGACTTGATGGCATAGGATACATGGCCATCGGAATAAGGAACTATCTGATTTCCTGCCAGCGTGTTCAAGTTGCTTATTTTGGTGTGTATTTTTTGGATATATAACGCCCGCATATCGCTGTCTATCTTGTCTTCGATCGCTTGGATTTTCAAATCGCTGTCACAGCGAGGCTCTTTCGGGGGCTTGATGCATGCAATCAAATCGTTGATGGCTAATTGTGTTGTTTCTGAAATGTCCGTTTTGATGATTTCAAGCTCCCGCTGGAAATCGGAAGTAAAATAATTCACTCCCATTTCAGCAGATGCGACTGATTGGTTTGTTGTATCCACTGTTTGTTCTTGGGTCGCATTATTCAACGAACCCGCCATGAATGTGGCGGAAAGGCCAAGAAACAACACAATCATCAACAATACAATCAGAAGCGCGTATCCATTTTGATTGTTGGATTGCTTCATCATATTCCCCCTTCAATTCGAACTGGTTATGATCCTTGTGAGTGTAGTTTTTACGGTTACGGTATTTTTTTCATTGTTCAAGTCGGCCATTTTCAAAACAACTGTTGTATTGCTTTTTTTTGGCTCAAGCCCGTTGATTTGGTCAATGGGCGTACTGTCATGGGAGTCAACCGCTGTCCCATTTATCACTGTACCAGTGTAATCATATTGGCTTCCGACATTTTCACTGGTGCATGCCCCAGCAGCGGAACATTTTTCTATTTTCAATTGGTTTCCTTCAAATATTAAAGAATAGGAATGGTTTTTCCGGTGCTCATTCGCCAGCTTTGTAATAATAAAATTGGCTTCCTGCTGCAACCGGGTTTTTCCGGTTTCAACGGCAGTATGTTTGAATCCGATTGTTAACGCTGTCCAAGCAATTACAGCGATGGTCGAAACAAGCGCCAAAGCAGCAAGCAATTCAACGAGCGTTACCCCTTTCTGGTTCAACCTCATATTAGCCACCCGAACTTTCTGCAGGATCTGCATAAGCCCGATAAGATAAGAAGGAATAAGTTTCACTGCTCAATGAATAACCCCCAGAGGCAGCACCACTTTCTTTGTAAACCCTCAGATGGACTTTATGCAATTTGGTTGGCTCCAATTTCCCGCATATTCCTGGAGCCGGCTCTTCTCCGATACTGACAGGATTCAGATAAACTTCACATTTAAGGTAAATATCTGTTTCATATAAATACCCGTCGGTTTTTTTGAAACGGATAAAATCGGCGGTTTCAGAATCAACCGCATATCCATCTATCGCCATTTGATCTATGATTTTTTGTTTAGATAAATAATCAGGCATTCCAGTATCAGGAGTCACAGCACTGGGCACCAATATTTTTTTCCATTTGTCCGCTGCCACAATCTTTGCCATCTCCTGTCTCGCCAAATTCATCGTGTCCAGCTTGGTTTCCGTCTTTGCGTTGAAAAGAGTCATTTGTGGGAATATTGTCATGATGCCAACAAAAAGAATACTAAGAATTACCAATGCTGCAAGCACTTCTACAAGTGTAAGCCCTTTTTCATTATCAACACGCTTCATATCTGTCCTCCCGCATCATTCTACGCTCTTTTATATTCCTTAAATTTCCTTATAATCATATAAATAGTCCAGATTTCACCTTAAGCCTATTATTACACTTTCATTCCAATTCTGCACCGTTTATTTCTATGAAAATATGTTCTTTTCACTAATATTTTTGATATAAATTTTCACAACCATAGGAAAAAAGGCCGTAAGAAGGATTTGCCCCTTCTTACAGCCTCATTTTGCATATGCGGCCACTTTGTTGCGGCCCGCTTGTTTTGCCCCGATATATAATGCCCTGTCCGCATTTCGTATTAACGCCATACCATCGTCGCTATCGTCTGGAGCTGTCGACACGCCGATACTTAACGTTATATGAATGGTTTGTTGTTTTCGCTCTGTGTCAAGATCACTGATAATTGCAAAGGGATAGCTTTCAATACGTTTCCGAAGATTTTCCGCAAATAATAGCGCCAGGTCTTTTCCGTAGTTTGGCAAAAGAACAACAAACTCTTCACCGCCATAGCGGGCACATGTACCTTCTTCACCAACTTCTTCTTCGATAATTCGCGCGAGCTGGATCAAGATGTCATTTCCGCTTTGGTGGCCATATTGGTCGTTGATGCCCTTAAAGCGGTCAATATCCATCATGACAAGCGATAATTTAGTCAATTCGTGATTATTAACTTTCACCATTTGTTTTTCAAGCTGGGCATCCATATAGCGGTAATTATAAAGCTTGGTCAACCCACATCGTTCGCTGATTGCAATCGCTCGCTCAACGTAGCTCGCTTTTTCTAATGAAACAGCAAAATAAGTGCTAAGAATGTCCAATATTTGCAGTTGGCGAGTGGTAAACGCATACTTTTGACGAGATCCTAAAATCAAGACCCCTTCTGTTTTATTGTTTCGGGCAATCGGCATGGCCATGATACTTTCTGTATCGATAGGCAGATGGCCCGTGACAATATCCTTCCATTCCGACTTGCGGTCGTAAATAACCGATTTATTCGTTGTGACGACTTCACCGCCGACCCCTTGGTTATAATGTACCGGTGGCACAGTATTCTTGATCAACTGGCTGTTCTCATACATTCTGAGCATCTGCAATTGTTTGTCGCGAAAATCCAATACATAGGCATAATCCGCTTTGAACAAATCCGCCACTTGCAGAACAAATTGATCGAGCACTTCTTCAGTAGAAAGCCTGGCTGCTAGTTGATGGCCGATTTCCCCTGCTTTTTTCAGGTCAATATTAATTTTTTCTGAACTGTTATACATTTTCATGATCGCTGTCATAATGAAAAACGGAATACCCAGCAGCAGAAGTGCTGGAACCCCAATATAGGATTCCGAAATGTAAATAGCCAACGCATAAGGAAACACCAATAAAGTGATGGAAAAATCCCAGATAACATCAACGGAGAAAAATTTGGGGTCGGCTCCTGCTGACTTGTCATAAAAATAAAAAATCAGCTGGTTAGCAAGGAACGCAACAAACTGAAAGATAAGACCATATGCCACAACATGGGCTATTTCCATCGATCCCACTTGGCCGCCTACTGCATAAAAAGCAAACCCAGCTAAAAGAGAAGCAGTAAAAAACATGAGGGAGTTGAAAGGAATTCGAAACGACAATGGTTCGGCAGTACGGCTTCTTAATGTAACGATCAATACGGTCAACTGCGAAAAAAGAATTTCCGCTATAATTCCATATTTCAAGAAAACTGCCACTGTCGCCCACTGGACCAAATAAGCGGACGAGCCATTGATGTTCATCGGCATCAAGCAAGCAACTATAAAAAATAATAAATAAGCGAATAAGTTCCAGGAATCCATTTCTGCAGGCGGATATTCTTTATATACCAAAAACAAACCAACTGGAACGATTAACATCCATAGAGACCAAAGAACTATTTTTCTTTTGGTGGTTATAGGCATGGCATCTTCTCCCTTATAATAATCGCTCATTCGGCATGTCAAGACCCGTCAGGAATGGGGAATAAAGTTTTGAAATGTAGGAATGTCTTTATTGCGCAAGCTTGACAATAAATAGAGCGAACCCGTGACTATTGTCACTTCGTTTTTTTCTCTTTCAGGTAATATATCATACAAATTTTGAATTGTCTTTATTTTACTTTTACTTTCTTCAAATAAAGTTTCCGCTGGCAGCGCCCGTTCATTGTTGAAGTCGAGAAACGTGAAATGGTCGCTCACTTGTTCAAGTTGACGTAATATCTTTATATAGTCTTTATCTTTCAGTACGCCTAAAACAATATGGATTTTTTGATCTGGATATGTGTCTTTGATTGTTTCCACAAGCGCGTTAATGCTTGCCGCATTGTGCGCTCCGTCAAAAACCACGTCCGGATAGATTTCTTCAAATCGGTTCGGGATAACGGCATTAGCGAGGCCGGCTTCCGCTTTCGCTTCGTCATAGGCAAGTCCCAGGAGCTCCTTTGCGGCCTCTGCCGCCAGTGCAGCGTTGTGGAGCTGATGCTTGCCTTTGAGTTTCAGCTTCACTTCTGCCGGTTTTTGAGGTTCAATCACTTCAGCGTGCAGACCGTTTGCCGTTTCAATTACTAGGTTCTTCGCCCGTTCCGGCAAGTTCCCGATGACAACCGGCCGCCATTTTTTGATGATACCCGCCTTATGCCAGGCAATGTCTTCAATCGTTCCACCCAAAAAAGCGGTATGGTCGAGCGCGATGGAAGGAATGATCGAGACTTCCGGCGTGATGGCATTCGTGCTGTCATAGCGCCCCCCCATCCCGGTTTCTATGATTGTGATATCTGAGGGGGTTTTTTCGAAAGCCAGAAAGGCCGCAGCCGTCAGCAATTCAAATTCGGTAAGCGGGGTCTTGATTTTAGCGAGCTTTTCCATCGCTCGGTCCATTTCCTTTTCGGATATCGGCGAACCGTCCAACTGGATCTGGTCATGGACATCGTTTATAGCAGGCGAGAAAAAACTGTTTACGGCCAGTCCGTGCGCCCGCAAAATTCCGGCTAAAAGCACGGCAGTCGACCCTTTGCCGTTTGTCCCGGCTATATGGACGAATTTTCCGGAACGGTGTGGGTTGCCCAGTTCTTCAAGTGCGGATGTTATGGCAGACATTCCGGGTATAATTTCTGAATTAGTTATAATTTTCCATTTATCAACATAGTTGTCGAAGCCTTTTATCATGAGGCACCTTCTTTCCAGCAGAAAACATGTTACACTTTATAGCATAATTATAGCATGAAGGTGGAGTAGAAATGACAACATGTTGGGTTATTTACAACGGCAGCCTAGTTTCCGATAAGTTCGCGGACCAGGCCCGGCTGGTGGCTGAAGCAGCCGAGCGCGCGGGTGTGGCTGCCAGGCTGATGAAAAATTATGAAATGATAATGGATCTGTCATCGGAAGCGGAGCTGCCTGATTTCGCCGTTTTGCTCGACAAGGATATTTTGCTCGGCTATTTCCTGAAAAGCCGCGGCGTGCCGATTTATAACGACCCGTCAATCATCGACCTTTGCGACAATAAGGCGACCCAATATATCCGGCTGGCCGCCCTCGGCTTGCCGATGCCAAAAACCATCGTTGCGCCGAAAGTATATCCTAACTTCTCCATTCTAGAATCCGGCTATTTCGAACGTATTGCAGAAGAACTCGGCTTTCCGATGATCATCAAGGAAGGGCATGGCTCGTTTGGCATGAAAGTGTATTTGATCGAAACCGAGGCGGCTTTTTACGAGAAAGTCGAAGAGCTGCGCGGCATCGATTTTGTCTTTCAGGAATTTGTCGAGTCGAGCCGCGGCCGTGATATCCGGGTGAACATCGTCGGCGGCGAGATTGTGGCTGCGATGTACCGCCATTCCGAAACGGATTTCCGCGCAAACATCACAAACGGCGGCAAGGCCTCCCCCGTCGATTTGACCGAAGAGCAGAAAACGCTCGCTTTAAAAGCGGCGGATGCTGTAGGCGCTGTTTTTGCGGGAGTCGATCTGCTGTTCGGTGCTGATGAAGAGCCGCTTGTTTGCGAGGTCAATGCCGCTGCGCATATCCGCAATATCATGAACGTCACCGGAGTGAACGTAGCCGACGCGATGATAGCGTATATTCTGGAGGAATTGAAATGATCCTCTTGTATGGATCGGCGGATGCCAAGCGAAACATCGGCTGGATCGAAGAATTGCAGAAGTTCGGCGAATTTGAGCTTGTGATTTGGGACGACTGGTCGCCAGAAGGCATTGCCTCCCTTGCCGAAAAACTTGCCGGCGCGCTAGTGGTGTTCCGCTGCCGCCGTCCGGATGCAGCGCGCTCTTTGGAGGACGCAGGCATCCACTTGGTGAACCGGGCTGAGGTCAACCGCATTGCCAATAACAAATGGCAGACATATCAATTGTTCCTGCTGCTTGGCGTTCCTGTGATACCGACCTTTCGTGAAGCTCCCGGATTTCCGTGTATCGTGAAAACCGTTGACGGCCATGGCGGCGCCGAAGTGGAAATCGCAATGTCGCCAGAAGAACTGCCCCGTTTTGAATCGGAAGTGATTTTCCAGCCGATTGTTGACCACATGGCCGATGTGAGGGTTTATGTGATCGGCAATAGGATTGCTGGGGCTGTGAAGCGCAGTTCGACGGATTCGTTCAAGGCAAACTATTCACTTGGCGGCTCGATCCAAAGACATGCGGTGACAGCAGCCCAGGAGAAAGACGTGCTGCGCATCGCGCGTGCTTTGAACAGCGATTACATCGGCATCGATTTTTTATTGCTGCCGGATGGCCGGCATGTGTTCAATGAGATTGAAGATCCGGTCGGCGCCCGGTCGTTTTACAAGACGCACGAAGAGAACATCGCGGAATTGCTGGTGAGGCATTTGGAGGAAATCGAAAACCAATCTCCTTTTCGGAAAAAGGATTATTGAATGGGCAGTTTGCTTCGGCGGGCTGCTTTTTTGTATAGAAGTGGCGATAATGCCGTTAGAAAGCTTGAAAGTTCCTATAAGGATCCGATTTGTTCATGCAAAGGCTCTCTTTGTTCATATAGGAGCGGAGAAACTTCATGAAGAAAAAATTTTTAGCCGGTTTTTACTGTTCCGTTAAAAGCGAGCCGGCTCTTAGCGTGTGCATAGTCCGCTGGAAACGGGGTACTTTATTACAGTAAAACCAAATTAGGAGGGATCCAATGAAAATTCAAGCAGCTGTTACGCACGCATTAGGTGAGGATTTCAAGTTGGAAGAAGTGGAATTGGCGGAGCCTAAGGCGCATGAGGTGCTGGTGAAGATTGTGGCTTCGGGCGTTTGCCATACGGATGCTGTTGCCCGGGATTTGGGGTTGTCGCCATTTCCCGTGGTCCTCGGACATGAAGGTTCAGGAATTGTCGAAAAGGTCGGGTCCGCGGTGACCTCGATTTCAGAAGGCGACCATGTTGTATTGTCATTTGCTTACTGCGGGCATTGCGAGAATTGCTTGACCGGCCACCCCACCGTCTGCCTGAACTTCAACGAATTGAACTTTGGCGGCCAGATGCAGGATGGCACCAACCGGCTTCATCACCATGATCATGCGGTTTCTACATTTTTTGGCCAATCTTCATTCGGCACGTACGCTGTCGCAAATGAACGGAATGTTGTAAAAGTGGACAAGGATGTTGATTTGGCGCTGCTTGGGCCGCTCGGATGCGGCATTCAGACAGGCGCCGGTACCGTGCTGAACCGCTTCAAGCCGGAATTCGGTTCTTCGATTGCGGTATACGGCAGCGGCGCAGTCGGCCTCAGCGCCGTTATGGCGGCAAAAATTGCCGGCTGTCTTAATATCATCGCCGTCGACATCCATGAAAATCGCCTTGAACTGGCGAAAGAGCTCGGCGCCACTCATACACTGAACGGCAAAGAAGTGGATGTGGTGAAAGAAATCAAGGAAATCACTGGCGGCGGCACGCATTACGCGGTGGAGACAACAGGCGTCCCTCCCGTTGTCAAACAAGCCATCCACGCGCTCCGGCCGCTCGGTTCTTGCGCCATTGTCGGGGTGACGCCTGAAATCACGTTCGATGTCCACAACGATATCATGGCTGAAGGCAAAACGGTAATGGGCGTCATCGAAGGCGACTCCATTCCGCAAGTGTTCATTCCGCAGTTGGTGAACTATTACAAGCGCGGTCTGTTCCCTTTTGATAAATTGACAAAAGTGTACGATTTCGGGCAAATCAACGAAGCGTTCGAGGATTCGAAAAACGGATCGACGATCAAGCCGATCGTCAAAATAGCAGAATGAAAAAAGCGCTCCTGAACCACTTCAGGGGCGCCTTTTATATTCCTCTTGCTATGAGGTCAGTTTCAGCCCGACCACCCCGGCCAGGATCATGCCTATAAACAGCAGACGCTTCCAATCTTTCGATTCGCCGTACACGAACATGCCAATGAGCGTTCCGCCCACTGTTCCGATGCCCGTCCATACCGCATAGGAAACGCCCATCGGCAAGGTTTTCATCGCCAGTGACAGCAAGCTGAAACTGATGATAAACCCGCCGACTAAAACGATGTATGATTGCACTGTCTTGTATTTGATGACCCGGTTCATTCCGATGACTCCAAGCACTTCAAAACAGCCCGCTAATATCAAGTATGCCCAAGCCATTTAAATCGCCTCTTCTTTCCCGCCAGGATCCGGAGTCACCAGTTTCAAGCCGATGACCCCCGCCAACAGCATCCCGATAAACAGCAGTTTGCTCCAGCTGAAAGGTTCTCCGAAAATCACCGTTTCCACAATGACCGTACCCGCTGTCCCGATGCCGGTAAATACCGCATAAGCAGTTGCCACCGGCACTTTTTCAAGTGCTTTGAGCAGCACCACGAACGATATATAGATAAGCAAGGCGATGCCCAGCCACGCCATCAGGCTTGAAGCGTGCTTCAAGCCTGTCGCCCAAAGGATTTCAATGAGGCCCGCAACAATTACAAGCATCCAATGTAAATTCATTTTATTTTCCCCGCAATGCCTTTTATTTTCCCGATACTCCGCGCCAATAGAAATGCCAGGAAGCATCCAGCCTTTTTTCCAAACGCTCAGGACCTCCGTACAACATCTCCACGAACACACTGTCCAATACGCCCAAAAAAGCGACGGTAGCCTGTTCCGCATCAATTTTCGGGTCGAGCTGCGCTTCTTGCACCGCTCCTCTGATGATCGGTTCAAGCAGTTTCTCCAGGCCGTCCAAGTATGTATAGACTTTCTCCATTACTTCATCGTACAGATGGGCAGGGGGAAAAAAGGATATCCGCAGCCAAAATTTAGTATCGGTATTCCGCTCAAACCGTTCTTTGTGATGCAGGAGGAAGCCCTGCAAAAACTCTGCAATCGGCAAAGATTTGCTGCGCTCGATAAACTCCTTTGTGGAATCCCACTCATTCTCTGATGCGTCGCTGAACACCTGCAGAAAAAGCTCATCTTTACCTTTGAAGTAGGTGTAGATGGATTGTTTTTTGATGCCTACATCTTCCGCAATATGGGCCAATGATGTGCCGTCAAAACCGTATGAAGCAAACCGGTTTTGCGCAGATTTTTTTAACTGCTCAAGAGTCATGCCTCTCACCCTTCCGAACGTTCGTAAGGAAACTATAGCAAGCGGGCCGCCTTTTGTCAAAGCAGATGCTTTTGAACCATTAATATGCAGGAAACTACTGCACAAAATTCGTATGTGCCAGAAAAAGCTTCCGTATGCATGTAAAAACCTGAATAGTTCTTGTACGAAAGGAAAACTCATAAAGACATTATTTCCATGCATAAAAAAACCGCTTTCCATAATCGGAAAGCGGTTTGCCGTATCAAAGTGCTTTTAATTCTTCCATGCGCTTTTCTACTGTGGAATGCTTCTCCAAGTAATCGGCTTCTTTTTTGCGCTCTTCTGCCACTACCGCTTCCGGCGCTTTGGAAACAAAGCGTTCGTTTGATAGTTTGCCTTGAACAAGTTTCACTTCTTTTGCCCATTTCTCCAGCTCTTTCGATAAACGTGCAAGCTCCGCTTCCACGTCGATCAAGCCTTCAAGCGGCATGAACAATTCCGCTCCGGAGACAACGGCCGACATCGATTTTTCCGGTGCTTCGATGTTTTGGGCAATCGTCAATGTTTCCGGGTTGCAGAAGCGCTCGATATAGGCAGCGTTCGCTTCAAGAACAGCGTGCGTATTGGCGTCTTTCGCCAAGATCGTCAACGGCACTTTTTTGCTCATCGGCGACTGCACTTCCGCGCGGATTGTGCGGACTGAACGGATAATGTCCACCAGCAGCTTCATGTTCGTCGACTCGTCTTGGTCGGAAAGAGATTCGTCCACTGTCGGCCAAGCGGCAACCGTGATCGATTCGCCTTGGTGCGGCAAGTTCTGCCAAATTTCTTCCGTGATGAACGGCATGAACGGATGCAGCAGGCGCATCGTGTTGTCAAGAACATACGCGAGAACAGAACGCGTCATCCGTTTTGCGTCTTCATCTTCGCCGTACAATGGCAGCTTCGCCATCTCGATATACCAATCGCAGAAGTCATCCCAGATGAAGTTGTAAAGCAGGCGGCCAACTTCGCCGAATTCATAGCGTTCGGCGAGACCCGTCACTTGTTCGATTGTTTCGTTCAAGCGGGTCAAGATCCAGGAATCGGCTACCGAACGTTTGCCGGAAAGATCGATTTCTCCATATGTCATGCCTTCCATGTTCATCAACGCAAAGCGTGAAGCGTTCCAGATTTTATTGGCAAAGTTCCAAACGCTCTCCACTTTCTCCATCGAGAAGCGCAGGTCCTGTCCCGGGCTTGAAGCCGTTGCCAGGAAGTAGCGAAGTGAATCCGCGCCATACTGTTCGATAACATCCATCGGGTCAACGCCGTTGCCGAGCGATTTCGACATCTTGCGCCCTTCCGCGTCGCGGACAAGCCCGTGGATCAATACGTCGTTGAACGGTTTTTCTCCGGTAAATTCAAGCGCCTGGAAAATCATGCGCGAGACCCAGAAGTTGATGATGTCGTAGCCTGTCACCAATGCGTCTGTCGGATAGTAGCGCTGCAGCTCTTCGTTGTCTGCATCCGGCCAGCCAAGCGTTGAGAACGGCCATAGGGCTGATGAGAACCACGTATCGAGAACGTCTTCATCCTGCGTCCAGTTTTCAGCAGGTTCCGGTGCTGTGCGGCCTACGTAGATTTCGCCTGTTTCGTTGTGGTACCAAGCCGGAATCTGATGTCCCCACCACAGTTGGCGCGAGATGCACCAGTCGCGGATGTTTTCCATCCAGTGAAGGTATGTTTTTTCAAAACGCTCCGGCACAAAGTTCACGCCGTCTTCGCCCTTTTGCAGTTTCACCGATTCCGCTGCCAAAGGCTGCATATCAACAAACCATTGCGTCGAAAGATAAGGTTCGACAACTGCGCCGCTGCGCTCGGAATGGCCAACCGAGTGCAGATGCTCTTCGATTTTGAACAGAACTCCCATGTCCTGAAGATCTTCCACAATTTCTTTGCGGCATTCGAAGCGGTCGAGCCCTTCGTATTTGCCGGCGTTTTCGTTCATTGTGCCGTCTTCATGCATGACGAGTACGCGCTCCAAGTTGTGGCGATTGCCGATTTCAAAGTCGTTCGGGTCATGCGCCGGCGTGATTTTCACTGCGCCGCTGCCGAATTCCATATCCACATAGTCGTCAGCGACAATCTGCATTTCACGGCCGACAATCGGAAGCGTTACCGTTTTGCCGATCAAGTGCTGGTAGCGTTCGTCTTTTGGATGAACCGCAACCGCTGTATCTCCAAGCATCGTCTCCGGGCGCGTCGTCGCGACTTCGATGTGGCCCGAGCCGTCCGTCAACGGATAGCGCATATGGTAGAATGCGCCTTGCACGTCCTTATAGATAACTTCAATATCTGAAATCGCCGTTTTTGTCGCCGGGTCCCAGTTGATGATGTATTTGCCGCGGTAGATGAGTTTTTTCTCGTATAATCTTACGAAAACTTCCTGGACCGCATCGGACAAGCCTTCATCAAGCGTGAAGCGTTCGCGTGAGTAATCGAGCCCGAGCCCCAGTTTAGACCATTGCTGGCGGATAAAGTTTGCGTATTCTTCTTTCCACTTCCATGATTCTTCGAGGAACGCCTCGCGCCCTAAATCGTAGCGGGATTTCCCTTCTTCGCGAAGCTTGCCCTCAACTTTCGCTTGCGTTGCAATCCCTGCATGGTCCATGCCCGGCAGCCATAATGCGTCAAATCCTTGCATGCGCTTCATGCGAGTCAGGATATCCTGCAGCGTCGTATCCCATGCATGCCCTAAGTGCAGCTTGCCGGTTACGTTCGGCGGCGGAATCACAATGGTATACGGTTTTTTGCCGCTGTCGGGCTGCGCTTCGAAAAACTTGCCTTCGAGCCACCATTCATAGCGGCCTTTTTCAATTGCTTGCGGATCGTACTTGGTCGACATTTGTTCTGTCATTGAAAATTCCTCCTTTATAATGGTTTGCGACGCTATTATCCGGCTGATGCGGCCTTCTTGCCTAATCTGACCAAATAAAAAAACTCCTGTCGTCTTTAAAGGACGAAGGAGTTTGTTCGCGGTACCACCTTTATACACAGACCCCAAAAAGCGTCTGGCTCTCAAGTTCGATAACGGATTTCACATCCGGTTCCCGCTACTCGCATTTCACGGAAACTGCTCAGAGGTGACATTCAAATGCTTGTCCATGAAAGCCTTTCACCAGGCGGCCTTCTCTCTAAAATGCACGCACATCCTACTATCCTCTTCAACGCATCAGTATAGAATTACATCCATTGTACTCAATGATTTGTTTTAGCGTCAAGCTTTTTCACCACATAGGCGATAATAGGCGACGCCAGGAGAAGGATGAAGAACAAGCGGAACAGATGGAAGCTTGTAATAAGTGCCACATCCCCGCCGGAAGCGAGGGCCGTAATGGCCATCTCCGCCATTCCGCCAGGCGCTGCGCTCAGGAAGAAATCCAAAAAAAGATAGCCGGGCAAAAAGGCGGCCAGCATATACGCAATCAGGACCGAAAAACCGATCAGGAGCACATTATTGACAAGTATGGCCATGCCGATACGCAAATTCATCTTTTCCCTCAGCTGCTCCATTTGCAGACCAAGATTGGCGCCAATAAATACTTGGGCAAGCGCAACAAGCCAAACAGGCATTTCAAGTATATGATGGGCGGTAATGGATTGGACAAGTGCCATTGTAAAAATTGGAGCCAGCACTTCTGCAGCCGGAAAATGCATTTTTTTCATAAGCCAATAAACCAGCAGCCCCACTGCTATAGCCGCTAGGAAAGGCGGCCAGGCAAAAACGAAAGTTTCCGGAACAATTTCGCTCGCGTTCCTGCCGGCGAGAAAAATCGAAAGAAATGGAACGATGCTAATAACCATTAAAACACGGACCATCTGCATCATGGTTACGACAGTGACGTTGGCGGAATCCACTTCTTCGGCAATCACGACCATCTGGGACAACCCCCCGGGAATTGAGCCAAGGAGGCTGGTCGCCAAGCTTTCATTGGCCATGCGCCGAAACAATAAGCCAAGGCCTAGCGAAAGCCCGACAATCGCCAGCGTCATGAACGCCATATACGGCAAGTCGAACCACATAAGGGCCACAGCGTCCCTTGTAAAAGAAGAGCCGATCTGCACACCCAAAAGCACCAGTCCTGCCGTCCGTAAAATTTTTGGCCAGCGGAATTTCATGGCTGTAAATTGATTTAACAGCAATAGGATGAACATCGGTCCAAGGAGCCACGGCAAAAACATGCCCACTTCATAAAAAAGCCAGCCAGAGGCAAACGCAATCACTGCGGTTTTCAGAAAAGAATTCAAAAGGATTCCAACTTTCGTTTTACGAAATATCTTCTACTGTTATTTTACATGAAAAAGAATTCATAATCAGCAATTGAAAATGGAGTTTCAAGGAAATTTGAATTCAAAGAAAAAACCGGAACGTCTGCAATAGACGTTCCGGCTGATCCTTTCTATTATCGCGCCAACTTCGCGAAGACCGTATGGAATGCTTCGACGGTTTTGGCGATGTGTTCTTCTGTATGGGCTGTCGACAAGAACATGCCCTCGAACTGGGAAGGCGGCAAGAAAATGCCCTCTTCCGCCATCAAGCGGTAGTAATCGGCGAACAGCGCCGTATCGGATGTTTTTGCGGTTTCAAAATTGATGACCTCTTCGTTTGTGAAGAAGAAGCCGATCATCGAGCCTGCGCGGTTCACGGTGTGCGGAATGTTGTATTTTTCAGCCGCCTCGCGGAAGCCTCTCTCCAGCTGATCGCCGCGCTCGACGAATGTTTCATACGAACTTTCATCCAGGCGGGACAAGGTTTCAAAGCCGGCCGTCATGGCAAGCGGATTGCCGGACAAAGTGCCTGCCTGGTAGATCGAACCGCTCGGTGCCACGTGTTCCATGATTTCGCGTCTGCCGCCGAAAGCACCGACCGGAAGCCCGCCGCCGATCACTTTGCCAAGGCACGTCATATCCGGCGTTACGCCGAAATGGCCTTGGGCGCAGTTGAAGCCGACGCGGAATCCGGTCATGACTTCATCAAAGATCAAGACTGTGCCGTTTTCAGCCGTCAAGTTGCGAAGCTCCTGCAGGAAGCCCGGCTGCGGCGGAACAACGCCCATATTGCCTGCAACCGGTTCAACGATGACAGCTGCCAGGTCCTCCCCGTATTCCTTGAACGCCAAGCGCACGCTTTCCAAGTCATTATAGGGAACCGTTATGGTGTTTTTCGCCACCGACTCAGGAACTCCCGGCGAATCCGGCAAGCCGAGTGTCGCAACACCCGATCCCGCTTTGATCAACAAGCTGTCCGCATGGCCATGGTAGCAGCCTTCGAATTTCAGGATTTTGCTGCGGCCGGTGAAGCCCCGGGCTACACGCAGCGCGCTCATGGTCGCTTCCGTGCCGGAAGAGACCATTCGGACCATTTCGATCGATGGCACACGTTCCATCACGAGTTTCGCCAATTCGTTTTCAAGCAAAGTCGGCGCCCCGAAAGAAGTTCCGGATACAGCCACTTCCTGGATCGCTTTGACCACTTCAGGGTGCGAGTGGCCAAGGATCAGCGGACCCCAAGACAACACATAATCGATATATGTATTGCCGTCAATGTCGGTAATGGTGGCGCCGCTGCCGGAAGCCATGAAAATCGGGTCCATATTGACCGATTTGAATGCGCGTACCGGCGAGTTCACGCCGCCTGGCATCAATGTTTTCGCTTCAGCGAATGCTGCAATCGATTTTTCGTAGCCCATTTATTTCTCCTCCAACCAGCGTGCGGCATCTTTTGCGTGGTATGTCATCACGATGTCGGCGCCTGCGCGTTTCATGCTCAATAACGTTTCCAATACCATTTTCTTCTCATCCACCCAGCCGTTGATCGCTGCCGCTTTGACCATGGCGTATTCGCCGGATACGTTGTAAGCGACAATCGGCAAATCGTAGTTGTCTCGGACTTCACGGATGATGTCCAAATACGAAAGAGCCGGCTTGACGATCATGAAGTCAGCGCCTTCTTCGATATCGGAAGCTGCTTCACGAAGTGCTTCCAAGCGGTTCGCCGGATCCATCTGGTAAGTTTTGCGGTCGCCGAACTGCGGAGTTGAATGGGCTGCTTCGCGGAATGGGCCGTAATAAGCGGATGCATATTTCACGCCATATGACATGATCGGCACATTTTCAAATCCTGCCTGGTCCAGGCCGAAGCGGATTGCTGCGACAAAGCCGTCCATCATGTTTGATGGAGCGATGATATCCGCCCCCGCTTTTGCTTGGGACACTGCTGTGCGGGCCAAAAGATCAAGCGATTCGTCGTTCAGGATCACGCCGTTCTCAATCACGCCGCAGTGGCCGTGGTCTGTATATTGGCAAAGGCAAGTGTCCGCTATAACAACCAGCTCCGGGTGGCGGGCTTTCGCAAAACGGATCGCTTCTTGCGTGATGCCGTGATCGTGGTAGGCCTGCGTTCCGACTGCGTCTTTTTCATTCGGTACGCCGAAGAAAATGACCGAAGGAATGCCGAGCGACACGACTTCATCCAATTCTTCCCCTAAGCGATCCAATGAAAAATGGAAAACTCCTGGCATTGAAGAAATTTCTTCTTTCACGTTTTCGCCTTCTACGACAAAAAGCGGATAAATGAAATCCTCTTTGTGCAAACTCGTTTCACGGACCATCGAGCGAAGATTCGCAGATCCACGCAAACGGCGGTGGCGGTTGAAATTCAATTCATTCATTAAGACAACTTCCCTTCACAATTTCGTTAAGTGCATCTAGTATTGTATATTTTTCAGGAATAAAATCGACGCGGCCTCCGTTTTGAAGGATCGCGTCCCGGGTGACATGCCCGATTGCGGCCACTTTGATGCCCTGCCAGTCGCCTCCCGCTTCCCGATATGCCGAGACCGCAGAAGGACTGGCAAAAAGGACGGCGGCACCTTTCATGGCTGCCAGTTTTCTTGCATTGCCGATATTCAAAGCCGTTTCGTAAATAACCCATTCATCAACAGGCATCGGCATCGAAGCAATCGTGTTTTTGGCAAGCGATCCTTTGATAAACAGGCATCGCCCTTTGTCTGCCGCTTCCGGAAACTCTTCCGCAAACCGGTCGGCACTATAGGAACTCGGGACAAAGTCGACCCGATAGCCGTTTTCTTTCAGTACTTCAGCTGTCTTTTCCCCAACGGCTGCAATTTTACGCCTGACTGGAACATCGAGCAAACAAAACGCTTCCGCGCTGTTGCGGCTTGTGAAAATGAGCCAGTCATAGGCGCCGAAATCCGGCAGTTCCGACTGGCGGACCACCGTTTCTATCAACGGCAAATAGACCGCGTCCCCGCCTAATTCACCGACCCTTTCCATTGCTTCCACCGGTTCCTTGGAGCCCGTAAAAATAACGGTCTCCCCCCGCAGCGGCAACTTCGTGTCAGACATGGTTCTCGGCTTTGACTTTTTGGATCAATTCATAGCCGCCTTGTGAGCTGATGCGTTCCGCAACAACCCGGCCCGCTTCGATCGGGTCACGGCCAACGATGGATTCTTTGTACACTTCCAGTGAATCAGGGGAAGAGATCAATCCAGTAAATGATATGTCGCCATCGGCTACAGTCGCATAGCCTGCAATCGGCACCTGGCAGCTGCCGTCCATATCGCGCAAAAATTTACGTTCAGCGGTTACGGCAAGCGATGTGTTTTCATCGTTGACTTTCGCCAGTTCGGCAAGCAATTCCACATCGTCTTCGCGGCATTCAATGGCAAGCGCCCCTTGGCCGATCGCCGGCAGGCATTCGTCCACTTCCAAAAATTCCGTCACAATGTCATCATTCCAGCCCATGCGCTTAAGACCCGCTGCAGCCAAGATAATAGCATCGTAATCGCCTGACTTCAGCTTTTCCAAGCGGGTGTCGATATTTCCGCGGATCCATTGGATATCCAGGTCAGGACGCAGCAAAAGCAATTGAGAACTGCGGCGCAAGCTGCTTGTTCCGACAACCGCTCCTACAGGAAGGTCCAAAAATTTAACATGGTTTTTTGAAATGAAAGCATCGCGGGGATCTTCACGTTCCGGCACACAGCCGATAACCAAGCCTTCCGGCAAAACGGATGGCATATCTTTCATGCTGTGGACAGCAAAGTCGATTTCGTTGTCGAATAGCGCTTGTTCGATCTCTTTGACGAAAAGCCCTTTTCCTCCGACTTTTGAAAGAGTCACATCCACTATGCGGTCGCCTTTTGTGACGATTTCCTTGATCTCAAATTCAAACGGAGCGCCGGCCGCCTTCAATTTGTCGATAAATTGACCGGTTTGCGTCAATGCCAATTTGCTTCTTCTTGAACCTACAATAATTTTTCTCAAAATAAATCCTACCTTTCCCTAATACCAAAAATGAAAATCAGATAGCCGGCTTCCTAGAAAGAAATTGACCAGCAACAATAAATATGCGTAAATATGGACCCTTGCGTAATTCATCCCGTTCAGCGCGCCGCCTCTATGGCGGAACAATATCCAGCTATAGACAACCAGCAGGATGAACGAACCAATGATTTTAAAGTCGAGCAGCGAGAATTCAGCCAGCGAGATATATGCCCATTGAAGGCCGAGGATGAGAGAAACGAACAACAGCGAAATGCCGACCAGGATGGAGATGGTCATGCCTTGTTCGGTCTGCCCGAGCGAAGGCATATTGCTCAGCTGCTTTGTCCATTTCTTCTTTTTCAGCAATCGATAGAGGATCATATGCAGCGCCGAAAAGACGAAAGACAACGACAAAGCTGCATACGACAGGATTGCGAACGTGATATGGATCAACAGCAGTTCCGACACCAGCGTTTCTCCGATCGGCGAACGTTCGATCTGCACAGGTGCGAATGTATGGATTGTCATGAATATAAAACCGATAATGTTGATGAAAAAGACCGCAAAATCAAATTTGTAGAAAATGCGCAAGACAATCGACAAGGTCACCAACAGCCAGGCATAAAAGTAAATTCCTTCAAACAGCGTCAGAATCGGGAACCTTTGCGTTTCGATAATGTAAAACACAAGGAAGACCGTCTGCATGATCCAAACGACGCCAAGCAGCACCATGGCGATCCGGCTCGCCTTTTTCTCTTTATATAAATAATCGATAAAATAAAAAACAAGGCTGACTGCGTATAGAACAACCATAGCTTCGTGCAGCCTTGCCATTGTTATGTCAGCCATCCTATTCCCCTTCGTTTCCATAGTTAAAGGCGTTCCGTCTCTACATTTTAACATATAGATTCGAAAACGCCTCTGTTAGAAAGCTTAAAATGAATATCTGGGAGTTTCTTGTGTAGACTGTTTTTTCTCTTCGGCAGCCGCTTCAGCCTTCAACTGGACAGCTTTTGTTTGTTTTTCAAACTCTGCCTCGACTTCCTCTTCAATACCGAAGATTTGCTGGAACAATTCCAGCTGCTCGCGGGATTTTGGCGCACCGGCCATTTCCTTCGCTTGCAGGATCGGGTCTTTCAGCAACTGGTTGATGATTGATTTTGTGTGTTTGTTCAAGATTTTCTTTTCGCGGTCTGTCAGATCCGGCATTTTGTTTTCGATGCTTGCCATCGTCTCTTCCTGGATGGTCAAGGCTTTTTTGCGAAGTGCGGAAATGACAGGGACCACACCTAATGTAGTCAGCCAGTCATTGAACTGGACCGCTTCCTGATTGATCATTGAAGAAATTTCATTTGCTGCGCGTTCACGCTCTGCCAAGTTCGCTTCAACAATCCCCTGCATATCATCGATGTCATACAAAAACACATTTGCCAAATCGCCGACGCGCGGGTCGATATCGCGCGGCACTGCGATGTCCACCATGAACAACGGCTTGCCTTTGCGGATTTTTTCGATATACTGCATCAATTCGAAATCAATCACAAAATCTGTAGCGCCAGTAGAAGAAATCAGAATGTCCGCATCCAATAATGCGCACTGCAATTCTTTCATCGACTTGGCTTGTCCACCAAATTTATCGGCCAGCGTTTCGGCTTTTTCAAAAGTGCGGTTGATGACCGTCACTTGATCGGCTCCGCTTCCTTGCAAGTTCTTGATCGCAAGTTCGCCCATTTTGCCGGCGCCTAAAATAACGACATGCTTGTTTTTCAGCGTGCCGAAAATTTTCTTTCCAAGTTCAACCGCTGCATACGAAACCGATACGGCATTTTCGCCGATCGCTGTCTCCGAATGCGCTTTTTTGGCAAGCGTGATCGCCTGCTTGAAGAGTTGGTTGAATACTGTACCGGTCGTCCCGTTTTCCTGGCCGGCAAGAAAACTGTTTCTCACCTGTCCAAGGATTTGGGTCTCGCCAAGCACCATCGAATCGATGCCGGCTGTCACACGGAATAAATGCTCAACCGCCTCATCTTTTTCGTGCACAAATAAATACTGGGAAAATGCTTCCTGGGGAATATCAAAATAATTCGCCAAGAATTGCTTCACATAATAACGGCCAGTGTGAAGCTGGTCGACCACCGCATAGATTTCCGTGCGGTTGCACGTCGAAACGATGACATTTTCCAGTATGCTTTTTTGTTCTTTTAGCGCTTGCATCGCATTCGGGAGTTCGGTTTCAATAAATGAAAGCTTTTCCCGAATCTCTACGGGTGCAGAGCGATAGTTTACCCCGACTACTAGTGTATGCATGGGTCAAAACACCTTTCACGTTCCATATTTCATATCTATTAGTATACCACTTTTGTTGGTTTATAAGCCTTTCAAATGTGAACAAGCAATGAAAATACTCTTGTTTAGAATTATTATAATGTAATTTTACCAAAGGATTTATGGAACAACAAGGATATTGCTCGTAGTCGAAATAGTGAGAGAACTAAAGGGTTTCGCTCTTATATAACTGTTATAGGCAAGGGAGGCTTTTATTATTCTAGACTTGTTTGCCGCTTGTATGCACCTTGTTTCATCCGATTGGAATTTTTTTTATCGCCCTGCTTTTTATTATTTTTGAAGACAGAAAAAACTGCAGGCCTTCTCGTGTTTATCGAGTCGGCCTGCAGCTTTTTCCACGTTTACATTCTTTTTTCGATTTCCTGCCACGCGGCATCTTTTCCAAGTCCTGTTTCAGATGAGAAGACGATCAACGGATCGGTCTTTTCCATGTCCAATGTTTCCCGGACAATCTTCTTGTGCTTGTCCCATTTGCCTTTTGGGATTTTATCCGCTTTTGTCGCGATGATGATGCATGGAATGCCATAATGTTTCATGAAGTCATACATGTTAATATCGTCGCGGCTTGGCGGATGGCGCAAGTCGACAATCTGGATCACCGCCTTCAGCTGCTCGCGGCCGGTGATATAGCGTTCGATCATCTTGCCCCATGCTTCCCGTTCCGACTTTGACACTTTTGCGTAGCCGTATCCGGGAACGTCGACATAAAACAATTTTTCTTCAATTTTATAGAAATTCAAGGTCTGCGTCTTCCCCGGCTTTGAGGAAATGCGCGCCATGCTTTTGCGGCCGATCATCTTATTGATGAACGACGACTTTCCGACATTGGAACGGCCGGCCAGCGCAAATTCAGGCAAGCCGTCTTCCGGATATTGATCCGGGCGAACGGCGCTGATAACAAGTTCTACATTATGGACTATCATTTCGTTTCTCCTTCAAGTGCTATTTCTAATGCTTCGTCCGCCTGAGAAACAAGTTTGAATGTCAGTTCTTCCCGGACGGTTTCCGGAATATCTTCAATATCCCGTTCATTGTCAATCGGCAGGATGATGGTCGTCAAGCCAGCGCGATGCGCGCTTAGCGTCTTCTCTTTCACTCCGCCGATCGGCAACACACGTCCACGAAGAGTGATTTCACCCGTCATGCCAACTTCCCGGCGAATCGGCCGTTTTGACAAGGCCGATACAAGGGCCGTGGCAATCGTAATGCCAGCTGAAGGGCCATCTTTAGGAACAGCGCCTTCGGGAACATGAATGTGGATATCGTGGGATTCATGGAAATTCGGATCAATTCCGAGCGATTCGGCTTTTGCTCTTACGAAAGACAATGCGGTCTGCGCCGACTCTTTCATGACATCGCCAAGTTTACCGGTCAGCTGCAATTTCCCTGACCCCGATGACAGCGATACTTCGATTTGCAGTGTATCGCCTCCAACCGTTGTGTAAGCGAGGCCTGTCGCTACCCCGACTTGGTTTTCGGTTTCCGCCATGCCGTAGCGGAATTTGCGTTTGCCCAAATATCCTTCCACTGCATCCGCCGTCACAACCACTTGCTCTTTGTCGCCAGATACGATCTGTTTTGTTACTTTTCGGCAAATCGACGCAATCTGGCGTTCCAGCCCGCGCACACCTGCTTCCCTTGTGTAGTAGCGGACAACTGTCAGCAGCGCGTCATCTTCAAACTGCAGCTGCTCTTCTGTCAAGCCATGTTCTTTCAGCTGCTTCGGCGCCAAATGATTTTTGGCGATCATTTGCTTTTCAGCCTCTGTATAGCCAGCAATCGTAATAACTTCCATCCGGTCGCGAAGCGGCCCGGGAATCGAGCTCAAATCGTTCGCAGTGGCAATGAAAAGCACATTCGATAAATCATAAGGCTCTTCTATATAATGGTCGCTGAATGTATTATTCTGTTCCGGATCGAGCACTTCAAGCATCGCCGAGGAAGGGTCCCCTCGGAAATCGTTTGACATTTTATCAATTTCATCAAGCAGGAAAACCGGATTGATCGTCCCTGCCCGTTTCATGCCCTGTATAATGCGGCCTGGCATAGCGCCGATATAGGTCCGGCGGTGCCCACGGATCTCAGATTCATCCCGCACGCCGCCAAGCGATACCCGGACAAAATTCCGGTCGAGCGATTCCGCGATGGATTTCGCCAATGATGTTTTCCCGACGCCTGGAGGCCCAACCAAACAAAGGATCGGCCCTCTGAGCGATTGGGTCATCTGTTGGACTGCCAAATATTCAAGGACGCGTTCTTTGACGCTTTCCAAGCCATCATGGTCGCGGTTGAGCACTTCTTCCGCATGTTTGATATCCAAGCGGTCTTCAGTGGATTCCGACCACGGAAGTGTCACAAGCCATTCGATATACGTACGGATGATCCCGCTTTCCGCAGAAGCTGAAGGCAGTTTTTCATAACGGTCCAGCTCTTTGAAAGCAGCTTTTTCGGTTGATTCCGGCATGCCGGCTTCTTCGATCCGTTTTTTCAGATCGACGATTTCGCCTGACTTGCCGTCTTTGTCGCCAAGTTCCGTTTGGATCGCTTTCATCTGCTCGCGCAAATAAAATTCTTTTTGCGTCTGCTCCATCGCTTTTTTCACACGCTGATTGATGCGTTTTTCCAAGTCGATAACTTCTTGTTCATTGTGCAAGCGGGTAATGAGCATTTCCAGGCGTTGGCTGACATCAAATGTTTCTAAAATCTCCTGTTTGCCCGCCAGCTTCAGCGGCAAATGGGAAGCGACCATATCTGCCAGGCGGCCCGGCTCTTCAATATCCGCTACCGTATTATAGGTTTCAGTTGTCACTTTTTTCGACGCTTTCGAGTATTTCTCAAAATGCTCAAGCAATAGGCGCATCAGCGCATCTTGTTCTGCATCGCGTTCGTCTTCATCCGGGAAAGAAGTCACTTCAACATGGGAAAAGTTTTCTTCTTCCTCGTAATTTTTCCACTGGCCGCGCTCCAAGCCTTCTACAAGTACCCGGATCGTGCCGTTCGGCAGTTTGAGCATTTGCTTGACGTAAGCAAGCGTTCCAACTTTCTGCAAATCGTCTTTGCCGGGTTCTTCGATGCTCATTTCTTTTTGTGTTGCCAAAAAAAACGATATTGTCTTCAAGCAATGCATGTTCCAATGCAGCTACCGAACGCTCGCGCCCTACATCGATATGCAATACCATTGTAGGGAACACAAGAAGTCCGCGCAGCGGCAGAAGCGGCACACGTTTTGTCACTTTTCTCTTAGCCATGCTGAAGGCCACCTCCGGATTAGTTTCATAGTTGCTTCCATATAACGTTAAGAACCAGCATAAGCCATTATCGTCGCTGAGCAAATGCTTACGCTTTTCGATTGTCCAGTTTCGGCGCCTAGACCCTCGGGGTCATAAGCCGTCCTGCTGCTGCGGCAACAGCCTCTTTGCAGCCCGTCTTATGCCTTTCGGGTCTTACATAGGCGCCTGCACTTTTCTTCTGTCCAGTCTTTAGCGCCTAGCTCCTCGAGCCGCTTCGGTCTTGGCTACCATGGAAAAAAGCGCCATGACTTCCAAGCCCTCCAGCGCTTGTCGGAGCTGAACAGGCGCCTACACTTTTCTTTAAAAAAAGGCTGACTTTTGAACGCGCGGATGTGCACGATCAAAGCCAGCCCGTATCATCCTTTTCCCCGCTTGCACGGGCAGAAAATTCTTGCCTCCACTATACCGGCAAAGCAAGCAATTCACTGTCTGGAAAGCTTGAATTTCATGCCGCAGAAAGGAGAAATCCCTTTCTCCTAGCCGGGCAGTGCATTAAGCGGATGTTTTTTCGTTATTGCCGCCAACGTATTCCGAACCATCATTTAAGATCAGTCTCGGCTGCACGTTATCAGTGACGGTTTCTTTTGTGATGACGCATTCGACAATGTCTTCACGGGAAGGCAGGTCGAACATCACCTCAAGCATGATGTTTTCGATAATTGAACGAAGTCCACGGGCACCTGTTTTGCGTTCAATTGCCAATTTGGCAATTTCCACAAGCGCATCGTTTTCGAACGTCAGTTCCACATCATCCAATTCCATCATTTTTTGGTATTGTTTGATCAATGCATTTTTCGGTTCAGTCAAAATCTGAACCAACGCATTTTCATCCAATTGCTCAAGGCTCGCCAATACCGGCAAACGCCCGATAAATTCTGGAATCAAACCGAATTTCAGCAAGTCTTCAGGAATCAACTGGCTTAGCAATGATTTTTCATCCAGCTCTTCTTTGTTTGGATCTGAACCAAAACCGATCACTTTGTTGCCAAGACGGCGTTTGATGATTTGGTCAACGCCGTCAAAAGCTCCGCCAACGATGAACAAAACGTTTGTCGTATCGATTTGGATAAATTCCTGGTGAGGATGCTTGCGTCCTCCTTGCGGCGGCACGCTTGCAGTGGTCCCTTCCAAGATCTTCAGCAAGGCTTGCTGTACGCCTTCGCCAGAAACATCGCGCGTAATGGATGGGTTCTCGGATTTGCGAGCAACTTTATCGATTTCATCAATATAGATAATGCCTTTTTCCGCACGTTCCACATCATAATCCGCTGCTTGGATCAATTTCAGCAAGATGTTTTCCACATCTTCACCGACATATCCAGCTTCTGTCAACGAAGTGGCATCTGCAATCGCAAATGGCACATTCAGGATACGGGCCAATGTTTGAGCAAGCAAAGTTTTACCGCTTCCTGTTGGTCCGATTAGAACAATATTAGACTTCGACAACTCGACGTCATCGATTTTGCTATTTGAGTTGACGCGCTTATAGTGGTTGTATACTGCAACAGCCAGCGACTTTTTCGCTTTTTCCTGTCCGATTACATACCCGTTCAGAATATCAAGAATCTCTTTCGGCTTCGGCACTTCTTTAAATTCTACTTCTTCTTCTGTACCAAGCTCTTCTTCTACGATTTCCGTACACAGCTCAATACATTCGTCACAAATATAAACACCCGGTCCTGCAACCAGTTTACGAACCTGCTCTTGTGGTTTGCCACAGAACGAACATTTCAAATGGTCTTTTTCGTCATTGAATTTGAACAATGTATTCACCCCTATTCAAGCCATTATCTTACAAGATTATATTAATTTCAGCAACTAATAAGATTCGGGCCGAAGTTCTCTAGCCATGCACCAGTACTGCTTATATTCTATGTAGAGTAAAACAAGGCGCGTCTCCGAGCCTTGTTTTACTGGGTGTTGCTTATGTGGTTTTATTCAGCGTCTGCGTCAGCAGCTGCGCTTGCGTTTTCGCTTTCAACGAATTTAGCGTTTTGAACCAGGAACTCAACAGTGTTTTGCATACGGATATCGTTTTCAAGCATTTCAGTGCCACCTAGAGCAGTTTTGATCGCTTCGATGTCCATGTTGAATTGGCCTGCCATTTTCTCAAGTTCGTTGTTGATGTCTTCAGTTGTCACTTCGATGTTTTCTGCAGCAGCGATTGCTTCAAGCGTCAATGAAATGCGGACGCGAGTTTCGGCATCACCGTGCATTTGGCCGCGAAGAGCTTCTTCGTCCTGGCCAGAGAACTGATAGTAAAGGTCAAGGTTCATGCCTTGCTGAGTCAAACGCTGTTCGAAATCTTGCATCATACGGTCCATTTCAGTATGGATCATAGCGTGTGGAAGATCGATCGTTGCGTTAGCAGCAGCTTTTTGCACAAGCTCATCACGAAGAGCTGTTTCAGAAGCAGTCGCTTTTTCCGCAACTAGGTTTTCTTTCATTTTTGTGCGCAATTCATCAAGGCTAGCCACTTCTGCGTCGATTTCTTTAGCAAGCTCGTCGTTTAGTTCAGGAAGTTCTTTGCCTTTTACTTCATTTACTTTCACTTTGAATGTTGCAGATTTACCTGCAAGTTCAGCAGCGTGGTATTCTTCCGGGAAAGTTACTTCAACGTCTTTTTCTTCTCCAGCTTTTACGCCGACCAATTGGTCTTCAAAACCAGGGATGAATGAGTTTGAGCCGATTTCAAGAGAATAATCGCTTCCTTGTCCGCCTTCAAACGCCTCTCCGTCCACAAAACCTTCAAAGTCGATGACAGCAGTATCGCCTTGAACGATTGCTTCGTCTTCTTTTACTACTAGTTCCGCAAAACGGTCTTGGTTTTCTTTCAACAGGTTTTCAATTTCTTCGTCAGTTACTTCTGTATCCGGTTTTGCTACTTCAAGGCCTTTGTATTCGCCAAGCTGAACTTCCGGTTTAACCGTCACTTTAGCAGTAAATACAAGCGGTTGGCCTTTTTCAAGCGTTTCGATGTCGATTTCAGGACGGTCAACCGGGTTGATCCCTGCTTCTTCAACAGCATTCGCGTAAGCGTCTGGCAAGATGAAATCCAAAGCATCTTGGTAAAGAGATTCTACACCAAAGCGTTTCTCGAACATTTGGCGAGGCATCTTCCCTTTGCGGAACCCTGGTACGTTAATTTCTTTTACTACTTTCTTGAACGCTTTGTCTAGTCCTGCATTTACTTCTTCCGCAGGCACTTCAACTGTTAATGTTCCTGTGTTACCTTCGTGCTTTTCCCATTTTGCTGACATATATAAGCCCTCCAAACATTTTCTACAAAGTCATACCACGTTTTATACGGTTTTTGACAACCTCCATATTATAGCACAGATGGAGCCATGTTCAACTATTTCTATCCATTCCGCCATTCAAACCATTGTTCGGCCGATTTGATAAGATTCGTCAAGTTTTCATCGCCTGTAAAAGTTTCTTCCCCAGTGAACAGCAAGTCCAAATAACTCAAATAGGCCTCCGCTATCTCGCGCGGCTCGTAATCCTCCCATTGGAACGGATATAACAAGTAAATATGCCGTTCAAACAATTCCTGCACCATCTCCAGGCGGGTGGGATCTTGTGCCAATGCATCTTCCAAATGCCGCTTGACCGAATTCAAGCGCTTGTTATTGAGCGGGTCAGGCAGCGCGGCAATAGAAAACGCCGCTTCAAAGTGGAATTTCTGGATATGCACAGTGCCGCGTATCTTTTCCTGATGGAGCATAAATAATATGTAAGTTTTCGTTAACATGTCGACATTCGGATGTTCAACGATCTGGATGAGGTGGTTCTTCATCGCCTTATAGGATTCCAGCGGCAAGTCCATGATAAGCCGCTCTTGTTCAAATGGCGTCAAAGTCAAAAAGTTATCCAGTGAATACTGCGCGGCCGGCACATCCTCAACCGACGCACTCGAAACAATGCGCTCGTTCAAATCCCGCAGCTGCCTGAATTGTTCGAGCCGTTCT
Organism: Planomicrobium sp. CPCC 101110; assembly: GCF_007859395.1. Classification (GTDB taxonomy): domain Bacteria; phylum Bacillota; class Bacilli; order Bacillales_A; family Planococcaceae; genus Planococcus. Next base: position 633,083 of record NZ_VOHD01000006.1, read on the forward strand.
TCCGGCAGCACATTTTCTTCTATCAATATTTCAATCATTTGTTCCGCTTCTTTATATTCCCTTACCTGCATTAAAATGCTTATGTATAATTCCATCGTCTCCAAATAATGGATCGGCCCGACTTTCAAAAGTTCCCGGCAGACATCCAACGCTTCTTCGTAATCGCCAAGTTCAAACAAACTGTATGCATACGCTCCAAGCGCAGCCGCATTTTCCGGTTCATAGGAAAGCACTTGATACAGCTTGTCTCTAGCTTCTTCATAATTCTCGTTCTTCAAATAATTCATGCCGTCTGTCAGCAGGCGATTGATCGTTGTCGGAAAAACAATCACATTGCCCTTGCGCTTCAATTCCCTGTATTTTTTCCGCATCTACCCACCTCATTTGTAAACACTATCATATCATACCGGCATTTTACGGGAAAATAAAAGCCTGCTTCCAATCCATCCATTTTTCCTGCTGTTTATCGTTCGATGATTGCTGCGGTGATTTTTGGAGAACCTGATTCGGTTTTGCCGTCACAAGAACCATAAACGGTGAGTTCTTGCCCGTGCTGCACTTCCACGGAGCTATTGTTGCTGACAATATAGGTGCCTTGGCCTTCCGATTCCTGGGTCGTCAGGAGAAATTCATCGCCGATTTCCGTTCCGGTGATGGGCGACGCAACTCCTTCCGCTTTGACGATATTTCCGGCAGGGACAGAATCGTCATTAGCTGCTACAAAATCGATTTCCACGGCTTCAGCTTTCATGCCCGCTTCCGGTTCCTGCTCCATCTCCTCCGATTGCCCGTCTTCCGGCTGTTCGCCGCTGCAAGCAGCGAGCAACAATATGCCAGACAATAGAAAGCTTGTCTTCTTCACCAACCACCTCTCCCAATAAAGCTCTGAAAAACTTGCATTCTGTTCTTTAGTATACCCGCAGCTTCTATAAAAAAACTATTTCATGCTAGTGCCAAATTCTTATATACTAGTAAAAAAGGAGGGTTTGCATGAAGGAAATATTGGCTTTGTCCGTTTTATCTCTCGCTTGTTTCTTGGCAGCCTGCGGGGCCGGAGTCCAAGAAGGGGCTGAACAAGATGCATCTAATATAGAAGAGACCGGAAGTGAACTTCACGGAGAAATCGAACATAATTCTGCCGCTCCTGGTGAATGGGAGGAAACAAGCAATGGCACTTATAGATTGACAAGTTATGGCTACAACCGGAGCATCGGCCTGGATTTTTCCGAAAACCCTTACGTTCCTCTTGAAGCTGGCCCAATGGCCGTTACAATACAAGAGGTCACCGTCATGGATTTCAAACCTGAAAACGGACAAAAAAGAGTTGTTTTTGGCGGAAAAGATGAAGTCCGTATTGTGAGTGCCTACATGGTCGCCGATAACTATTCGGATATGGATATCCTTTTCAATCCTGATGAAGCTTTGCTTGTGACAAATACAGGAGAGACATTGAAACCATTGAAATACTGGACAGATACTATCGACGGCAACTTTACCGCAGGCGCTACAAAAGCTACTGGCATTTCATGGGCAACGGATGATGTCGGCAGCAATCTTACGTCTGTCCGCATTATCATCGATCCGCCGGTATCCAAAGAAGAAAATCTCCCTTTGTCTGAACCGCTCGAAGTTGAGATTGAGATTTTGCCTTATTAATCAGAAGAAACGATCCGAAGCACCGGGCTTCGGATCGTTTTTTTGTTTCACCTCGTGCATTTGAAGACAAATGCTGGCGGCATGTTAAGGAAAACTTTGTTGATCTGTATCTCGCTGAAGTGGGTTTTGAAATACTTTTCCTTGAATTTAGTGTATTGGAAAGTGATGAATTCTCCGTCAGCATTGAGTACTTTTTTCGTTTCATGAAGAATTTTTTCGGATACTTCTTTCGGCAAGCTGGCAAAAGGCAAGCCTGATACAATGTGGTCCACCTTCATAATGCCGTACTTTTCCAGGTAATGGCTTACCCGTTCAGCGGAATCGTTGATGATAAAGACATTTTTTGCACCCCTGTATTTTCGTTTCAAGAGGAGGTAGAATCTTTTGTTTGTTTCAAAAACCAAAAGTTTTGTATCTTGCCGCTTCTTCTGGATCAGCTGTTCCGTAAACACGCCTGTGCCTGGTCCATATTCGACAATGCAAGTGGCACTTTCAAAATTGATGGAAGCCACCATTTGCTCGGCAAGGAGGCGTGAACTTGGCACAACTGCCCCAACCGACCGGGGGTGCTTTATGTACTGGCTTAAGAATCGCATTGGAGTCATAATCTTCCTCTTTCTTTAGTAAGAATCAATAGATCCAGCAGTACTTCTTTACATCGGCCCATCCCAGAAATTTAAAAATTTCTGAAAACTTTTGTTTTTTCTTAATATATCATGCTTTTTCCGATTCTCCAAGAAAGACATACCAAGTTACTTGGGATTGATAAAAATGAAAAACTCCCGCCTGTTTCAGGCAGGAGTTTTCCGGTATACGATTAGAAAGCCAGGTTTTCAGTTGTTTCATTTGCTCAAGCTGTAGTTTCGTCTTCCGCTACCACTTGCTTCAACGCCCGGACAAATACTTCAGTATTCAGTAGGCTGGGCGCCAGTCAAGGCATATTTTTTATTGATCAGATAATAAGGCACGCCTGTCACACCATATTGCGCAGCTGTCCGCTCTTCTGCGCGGACCTCTTCAGCCATTCCATCACTTGCAAGCATCCCGGTGACAGCTTGTTCGTCCAAGCCTACTTCAACTGCCAGCTCGGTCAATGTGGCATGGTCCCCGATATGTTTCGACTCCGTAAAATAGGCGCGCAAAATCCGTTCGGTCATTTCTTTCATCAAACCTTGCTCTTTTGCAAACAGCGTTAATCGGTGGGCGTCAAAAGTATTCGTCAATATCAGTGTATCCATCCGGTAATCTAGTCCCGATTCCTTTGCCATCTGCACCATGTTCTGTGTGTTCGCTTTGGCTTGTTCAATGCTCATGCCGTATTTCTGGGCCAATTTCTCATACATATTCTCTTTTATATCCCGTCCCAGTGCAGGATCCAATTCGAAGCTTCTGTAAGTCACTTCGATCGGATGGTCAATCTGTTTGATGGCGTCTTCCAGACGCCGTTTGCCAATATAGCAGAACGGTCAAGCAAAGTCTGTCCACATTTCGATGTGCATATTCATCCCTCCAGTTTTGTTAGTCAATTATCAGGATAAAGGATAATTTTCCTTTTGACACGCAATCCGGTTTCAAGCACACTTCTTTTCCTTGTCCCAAATTTTTGGAAGAATGCATGAAAAAACTCCTGGCCGCAATGGCCAGGAGTTTTCCTATGTATTCCTTATATGTCCCAGGAGGGATTCGAACCCCCGACCGACGCCTTAGAAGGGCGTTGCTCTATCCAGCTGAGCTACTGAGACGATACTTTCTTTAACGAAAGACAATTCTTATTATAGGAATGATTTCAAGAAAAGTCAACGCTATTTCAAAAAAATAATTAAAGAAAGTTTTTCCAAGCTTTTATTCCGTGTTGCCTAGCCATTTCGGCATGGCATTTTTCAGTTCCCGGATTGCGTTCCCCCGGTGGGAGATAGCCGCTTTTTCTTCCGGCGAAAGTTCGGCCATCGTCTTGCCAAGCGCTGGCACGTAAAAAATCGGATCATAGCCGAATCCATTCTCCCCACGGCGTTCACTCCAAATACGCCCTTCACATGAACCGGAAACCGTAACGGTTTTTTGGTCCGGGGCAGCGACTGCCAAAACACACCGGAATCGCGCCGTACGCTCTTCTTCCGGAACGCCGCCGAGCTTATCGAGCACTTTGTCGATGTTAGCTTCATCACTCTTCACGCCTCCGGCATAACGCGCGGAATAGACGCCTGGTTCGCCGTTTAAGGCGTCAATTTCAAGTCCGCTGTCATCTGCAATCACAGGTGTTTGGAGAGCACTGGCAACCGCTTCCGCCTTGATAATGGCATTTTCTTCGAACGTCGCGCCCGTTTCTTCGATATCGAGCTCTTCAGCTACATCGCGCAGTGTCAGCACTTGGTAGCCAAGCGGCGACAGCAGGGTTTCAAAGTCTTTTGCCTTGCCTTTGTTTTGCGTCGCAATGATCACCTTTTTCATAGGTTCGATTCCACTTCTTCGCCAATGCGCACCGCTAAATCACCCAACGCCTGTTTTTGCATGGCAATCAATTGCTGGATGCCCGCTTCTCCAAGATCGAGCAATTCATTCAGCTGAGCGCGCGTGAATGTCGATTCTTCCCCCGTGCCCTGAAGCTCCACAAAACTTCCCGCTCCTGTCATGACAAGATTCATATCCACTTCAGCGGAAGAATCTTCCACATAGTTCAGATCCAGCACCGCGCCGATGCCCGGAACAATGCCGACGCTTGTCGCGGCTAGAAAATCGGTCACCGGAAAAGCCGCCAAATTCAGCTTGCCTATTGCCATTGCCATCGCCACAAAAGCTCCGGTAATGGAAGCGGTGCGTGTACCTCCGTCCGCTTGGATGACGTCGCAGTCAATCCATAGCGTCCGCTCGCCCAGCTTCTCCAGGTCCACGACTGCACGCAGCGCGCGTCCGATCAGGCGCTGGATCTCCATCGTCCGTCCGCCGATTTTGCCTCGGGAGGCTTCCCGCTGGTTGCGGCTGTTTGTCGCGCGCGGCAACATGGAATATTCCGCCGTGATCCACCCTTTGCCCTGCCCTCTTAAAAATCCAGGCACTTTGTCTTCAATAGTTGCCGTACAGATAACTTTTGTCTGGCCAACCGTGATCAATACCGAACCTTCCGGATGAATCAAATAGTCCACATCCATCTGCACCGGGCGCAGTTCATTTGTGTTTCGTTCGTCTATGCGTGTCATGGAAAATCCTCCTTATGTTTGCTCAAATAGCGTACCATATTTGACTATGAACGACAAAAAAACCCGACAGCAAGCTGTCAGGTTTTCGGAAATCGGATGGAATGGATAAGAGGTTCTTCGATTCCAAGCCATTTCTGTATGATGGTCGTAAAAATCGGCGTGGAGCCGGACGTGTAAAAATGGTGGACAGGCGGTTTTGTCCGGGTAGCACGCTGGTCTATATAGTCCAAATGCTTTTCGACATCTTTCGCGGTTTCCTCAGCCGAAGACAGCACACGGACCCCTTTGCCGAAAACTTCTTCAATAAACCCTTGAAGCAGCGGATAATGGGTGCAGCCAAGGATGGCCGTATCAAACGATTCCCCTTCCAGTTCAGAAAGCGTTTCCCTGACCATTTCACGCGCGAACTCGCCTTCGTATTCATCACTTTCTACGAGCGGCACAAATTTTGGGCAAGCCAGCTGGACAACATGCGAAGATGAAACGAGCGATTTGATCGCCTTTTCATATGCCCCGCTTTTTACAGTCCCTAAAGTTCCAAGAACGGCAATCTCCTTTGTAGAAGATGAGGTTATAGCAGCCCGGGCACCCGGGAAAATAACACCGATCACGGGAATCGGCAAGTTTTTCTGCAGCGAGTTAAGAGCGGCTGCAGTCGCGGTATTGCACGCGATTACAAGCACCTTGATGTTTTTCTGCATCAAGGCAGTCGCCATTTGCCACGTATACTTCCGCACTTCCGAAATCGGACGGGGGCCATAAGGGCATCTGGCGTTATCACCGACATAGTATATTTGTTCGTTTGGCAAGAGCTTCATTATTTCTTTTGCGACGGTTAAACCGCCCACTCCTGAATCAATAACACCGATTGGTGCGTTCACCGTTAATCTCCTCAATCCTATTTCATGTTAGTATGCAATTTCTCAAGCAAAAATGAGAACTGCTCTACTTCTGACTGTGTAAAATCGGCAAGAACCGTTTCCAGATATTCCTGCCTTTTTTGAATCACTTCTTCAATGATCCGTTCGCCTTCTTGCAGCAGCTTGATGCGGACAACGCGACGATCCTGTTCTTCCCGAATGCGCATAACCAGATTGTTTTTTTCCATGCGGTCGACCAGATCGGTCGTCGTACTGAACGCCAGATACATTTTGTTCGATAAATCGCCGATTGTCATATCACCGTGTTCAAAAAGCCACTGCAATGCGACAAATTGGGGAGGTGTGATTGTGTAGGCATTTAAAATCTCACGGCCCTTTTGTTTGATGATACCGGCAATATACCGCAGTTCTTTTTCCATAAAAGCAACCCTCTCCGGGTCATGGGTGTGTTTTTGCATGTCATTGGCCATTGTATTTTTCACTCCTTAAGAACGGATCTTACTTCTATAGTGAGGGTTTTTTATCAATATGGCAAGAAATCCTCATAGTTTCGCTGCCGCAGCCCCGCTATTTCGAAAAAGCTCTTTTTCCTGTTCGGTCCAAGGATGCCCTTTGCCCGTCTCTTTTGAGATTTGGACCATAGCGCCGCGTCCCGTAAAACACGTTTCCCCTTTTCCATTGGTCACCCAATAATGGACATCCATAGACGAAGTGCCTATCGACTCGATTTTCACATGAACTTTGAGCTTTTCATCAAAATATACTTGTTGAGTATAATCTACTTGAATATCCGCGACAACAGGAAATAATTTACTTTCTCCCATCAGCCAGTTCTGCATGATGCCCAATTCTTTCATAAACTCGATCCGCGCGAATTCAAAATACGTGATAGGCACCGTATTGTTGACGTGGCCGAACATGTCTGTTTCTGAAAAACGCACTTGAATCGGCACAGAGAAGGCAAAACCTTTTTTCCAGCTATCAAAATCGGCAATGTATTTCGCTTTCATAACAGTCTCCTCTCGAAAAATAAGGGTTTGTTTTGTTAGTATAGCAAAAACACACCAAAAGGTCTGAAAAAACCGCGGCTTGGCCTAAAATAAAAAAACCTCCGCCAAGCGGAGGTTTTCAAGTGGATGCTAGTCGACCATTCTGTCGCTTCCGAAGAAGTTGCGGAACATTTGGACTGTCGTTTCGCGGTTCAATGCTGCGATTGAAGTTGTCAAAGGAATTCCTTTAGGGCAAGATTCAACACAGTTTTGTGAGTTACTGCAGCTTCCTAAGCCGCCGTCTCCCATGATGGCGTTCAAACGCTCATCGCGGTTCATTGCGCCTGTCGGATGCGCATTGAAAAGGCGGACTTGTGAAAGTGGTGCAGGTCCGATGAAATCGGATTTATCGTTAACGTTCGGGCATGCTTCCAAGCATACGCCGCAAGTGATGCATTTGGACAATTCGTACGCCCATTGGCGTTTGCGTTCCGGCATGCGCGGACCATCGCCAAGATCATGAGTTCCGTCAATCGGCACCCAAGCTTTGACTTTCTTCAACGATTCAAACATGCGGCTGCGGTCAATGACCAGGTCACGGACAACCGGGAATGTTTTCATCGGCTGAAGTCTGATCGGCTGTTCCAACTGATCGATCAATGCAGTACACGACTGGCGCGCTTTGCCGTTGATGACCATCGAACAAGCTCCGCAGACTTCTTCTAGACAAGCCATGTCCCAGTTGACAGGAGTGGTTTTTTTGCCATCCATGTTAACCGGGTTCCGACGGATTTCCATCAATGCCGAAATGACATTCATGTTTGCGCGGTATGGCACTTCGAACTTTTCCCAATACGACTCTTCGTTCGTAGAGTTTCTGCGTTCGATTTCAAATAAAACCGTTTTTGCTGCTTCACCCATGGTAAAATAGCTCCTCTCTTAGGCTTTCGCTGAGTAGTCACGTTTCCGTGGTGGAATCAAAGATACATCTACATCTTCATAATGGAATATCGGTGCATCGTATCCATTGAATTTGGCCATTGTCGTTTTCAGGAATTCTGCGTCATTGCGCTCAGGAAATTCCGGTTTATAGTGAGCGCCACGGCTTTCGTTGCGGTTTAACGCACCGAGTGTGATTACTCTAGCTAAATGTAGCATGTTTTTCAATTGGCGTGCGAACATAGCGCCTTGGTTGCTCCAGAGTTGTGTGTCCGTCATGCTGATATTGTCAAAACGTTGTAACAATTCCTGGATTTTTTCATCCGTCTGCTGCAGCTTGTCGTTGAAGCGCACTACAGTAACGTTGTCAGTCATCCATTCGCCCAATTCTTTGTGCAGGACATAAGCGTTCTCTGTACCGTCAAGCGCCAATAATTCTTCCCATTTGCGCTGTTCTTCAGCTGCATGGCGGTCAAAAACATCTGATGGAAGATCGTCTGCAAGCTGATCCAGCCCCTTGATATACGTCAAAGCGTTCGGGCCTGCAACCATTCCGCCATAGATGGCTGAAAGAAGCGAGTTCGCTCCCAAACGGTTTGCTCCGTGCTGCGAATAATCACATTCGCCTGCAGCGAATACGCCCGGAATGTTTGTCATCTGATTGTCATCGACCCATAATCCACCCATTGAATAGTGGACGGCCGGGAAAATTTTCATCGGTACTTTACGAGGGTCATCGCCAGTGAATTTCTCGTAGATTTCAATAATTCCGCCGAGTTTGATATCCAGCTCTTTCGGATCTTTATGAGAAAGATCCAAGTACACCATGTTTTCGCCGTTGATCCCAAGTTTTTGGTTGACGCATACATCGAAAATTTCACGGGTTGCAATATCCCGCGGAACCAGGTTTCCGTAAGCCGGATATTTTTCTTCCAAGAAGTACCAAGGTTTTCCGTCTTTATATGTCCAGATGCGGCCGCCTTCTCCGCGGGCCGATTCTGACATCAAGCGGAGTTTGTCATCGCCTGGAATTGCGGTAGGGTGAATTTGGATAAACTCGCCGTTCGCATAGTAAGCGCCTTGCTGATAGACGATTGAAGCTGCCGAACCAGTGTTGATGACAGAGTTTGTCGATTTTCCGAAAATGATTCCAGGTCCGCCAGTCGCCATAACAACAGCATCTCCGCGGAACGCGCGGATTTCCATTGTCGTCATGTTTTGCGCAGTGATTCCCCGGCCTACCCCGTTTTCATCAAGCACTAACCCCAAGAATTCCCAGCCTTCATATTTCGTGACCAGACCGTTTGCTTCTTGGCGGCGAACTTGCTCGTCAAGTGCGTATAACAGCTGTTGTCCAGTTGTGGCTCCGGCAAATGCCGTTCTGTGGTGCAATGTGCCACCGAAACGGCGGAAATCGAGCAAACCTTCAGGCGTACGGTTGAACATGACGCCCATCCGGTCAAGCAAGCGGATAATTCCGGGTGCTGCTTCCGCCATTGCTTGAACAGGTTTTTGGTTGGCTAGAAAATCGCCGCCGTAAACAGTGTCATCAAAGTGAATTGCGGGGGAATCCCCTTCACCTTTTGTATTTACCGCTCCGTTAATCCCGCCCTGAGCACAAACAGAGTGGGACCGTTTCACTGGAACGATCGAAAATAAATCAACGGGCGAGCCTGCTTCTGCAGCTTTGATCGCTGCCATCAACCCAGCAAGCCCTCCGCCGACAATAATAAGTTTGCCTTTCGCCATTTTGGTATTCACTCCTCTTTTAGTTCACCAATAATGAAAGCGTTCTTAAACAAACGCGAACAAAGCTCTGATACCAATAACCGATAGTACGATAAATACTAGAAGCGTGAAATAGTTAGCATAGCGCTGTGATTTTTCTGATTGTGTGATTCCCCAAGTTACTAGGAAAGACCATAATCCGTTCGCTAAGTGGAAAGTCGCGGACAATACACCGGCGATGTAGAATGCCAGCATAAGCGGATTAGCCAAAATATCAGCCATCATATTAAAATCTGCTTCTGCTGCATTGCCGACTGCTACTTGGAAACGTGTTTCGAATACATGCCATGCGATGAAGACCACAAGGAAGATTCCTGTGTAACGCTGCAAAACAAGTAAACGGTTTCTCAAATAGCTGTAATGCCCCACATTATGTTTTGAAGTAAACGCTATGTACAAGCCGTAGAATGCATGATACACCAACGGTAGATAAATAACGAAAATCTCCAAGAAGATGACGAAAGGAAGATTCGCCATAAAGTGGGACGCACTGTTGAATGCAGACTCACCTTGTGTCGCAAAATGGTTGACGATTAAATGCTGCGTCAAGAAAACACCGATCGGGATGATTCCTAGTAATGAGTGCAATCTGCGCAATAAAAATTCACGATTTTCCAAATTTTTTACCCCCCTCAACCTATTGATAGGCAGCAAAAAGAGCCATCGATATGTTACGAAAGCATCCATTGACTGCGACTAACATCATGATACAATAATATGACATATTTATTGTACTCCCCGAAAAAAGGAGCGTCAAGGCAACTCGTTGTTTTTGCAAACATTCTTAATAGTATTTTATTATAGTGAAAGTAGGTTTATTATGGCTGCATCTGAAACAAATCCGCACGGACATTTCGGCTATGAAGTGATTAGGGATTACCTTCTGCCGGAAATATTAGGCCCCCATGAAACGGAAATCCTTTATTGGGCCGGCAAATCAATCGCCCGCAAATTCCCTTTGTTCTCCATGGAAGAAGCCTCTGGCTTCTTTTCCACAGCCGGTTTCGGGGAATTGGCACTCGAAAAATCATCCAAAGATGAAACAATATATACACTTATTCCTCCGAAAATTGAAAACCGCTGCTTTAAATTGGAGGCCGGATTTCTTGCCGAACAAAAACAAAAGATAGACGGCTATTTGACTGAAGCGCATGAAGAAGTATTCCAGAAAAAGAATTTGGTGCGCATTACCTTAAAAACAGACCTTCGTGAACGTGTCTAAACTATGACAAATAGGGAAAATGGATTGACTTGGCCGGTTCACCGCCCCCATGCCCCGATCAGAGAACAAGGCCCAACCGAAGTTGGGCCTTGTTTTCTTAATATGATAATCCGTATGCATCGTGAAGGGCGTTTGCGGATTTTTCCATGCCGCTTTCCGGTACCACAACGGAAACTTTGATCTCGGAAGTGCTGACCATTTTCACTGGAATATCCTGCATCCGGAGAATGTCGAACATCTGCGCAGCAACACCCGGGTTCGACACCATGCCGGAACCGACGATAGAGACTTTCGCCAAGCCGACCTCGTAGTTTGCGGTCAAAAACCCGATCTCATTGCGATATGTTTCCAGTACCCGTTTTGTTTCTTCCAAGCTTTCCTCCTTGATGGAAAACGACACGGACGGCGGAACATCCTCGGATATGCTTTGGACGATAATATCCACATCGATATGATGCTCGGCAAGCTTCATGAAAATTTTAGCCAGCGATCCGTTGAATGGTTTTTCATAGCTCGCGGTTACCCGGGCAATTCCCCGTTCAAATGCAACGCCTCTAACAATCAGATTTTTCTCCACTGTAATCACCTCTTGTATAATTGTGCCCGGTTCGTCCGAATAACTCGCTCTCACTGATAACGGGACATTGTTGTTTTTAGCAAATTCGACCGCGCGCGGATGAAGCACCCCGGCCCCTAAGTTTGCCAGCTCAAGCATTTCGTCATAAGATATCTGTTCTAATTTCCGTGCGCCCGCTACATAGCGCGGGTCAGCAGTATAGACACCGTCAACGTCCGTATAGATTTCGCATTTGGCCGCATTCAATGCTGCTGCAAGCGCGACTGCGGTTGTGTCAGATCCTCCGCGACCCAAAGTCGTGATGTTGCCTACTTTATCAACGCCCTGGAAGCCGGCAACCACACAGAAATAGCCATTGTCCAACACGCGCTCCAGACGTTCTGTGTGTATTTGTTCAATGCGGGCGTTTCTCGGCACGGATTCAGTTTCAATGCCGGCTTGCCAGCCGGTGAATGACAGTGCTTCATGGCCAAGCGCTTTGAAAGCCATCGCGAGAAGCGATATCGTCACCTGCTCCCCAGTCGCAAGCAGCATGTCCATTTCGCGTTTCGGCGGTTCAGCTGAAATTTCATTGGCCAGCGCCACAAGAGTATCAGTGGTTTTCCCCATCGCCGAAACGACAATGACGACCCGATTGCCTTTTTCTTTTTCCAGGATGGCACGTTTCGCAACTCCGATAATTTTCTCCGGCGTCGCTACCGATGTGCCTCCGAATTTCATTACAACAGTTTCCATTTTATCCACTCCCACAATATTTGTGGCTCTCAGAAAAAAAAGAGGCAGCCCGCTGCGGATGCAGCAAACTACCTCTTTTATCATGCACGAAAAACGTCCATGTGAGATAGCCCTCCAGAGATTCACTCTGACAGCCCTGCACTTCTTAAATGCAGGACCAGCATACGGATTTACAGTTCCCCGTACACTTCGGCGACCGCCCCTTTCCCCATTCCTCACAGATTCTGTCCATCTCTGAATGGGTACTTTTGACGTTCGCACCTCTATCACCACTCGTTACAAGTGATTTAATTATGTTATTACGATAGCACACTCTTATTCTGTTGACAATGGCTGTTCGTGAAAGTGTTTGTGGATGGAAGCAGCGAGCCCCACCGGCATGCCGGCGTCTTTCAATTGATCAACGGACGCTTCTTTTATTTTCTTTACTGAACCGAAGTGCTTGAGCAGTTGCTGTTTGCGCTTTGGCCCGACGCCCTCCAAATTGTCCAGCGCCGACGTAATGGCGTTTTTGCCCCTCAACTGGCGATGGAAAGTAATAACAAAACGATGCACCTCATCTTGTATGCGCTGCAGCAGATAGAACGCTTCGCTCGTCCGTTTCAGCGGCACCACTTCGATCGGGGAGCCGTACAAAAGCTGCGATGTTTGGTGCTTGTCGTCTTTTGCAAGGCCGGCAATGGGAATCGACAGCCCAAGCTCATCTTCAACTATCTCGCGCGCCGACTCAATCTGCCCTTTGCCGCCGTCAATGATAATCAGATCCGGCAGCGACAATTCATCCCTCAACACGCGGGTATAGCGGCGCCGGATAACTTCACGCATCGCGGCGTAGTCGTCGGGTTTTGACGCGTTGCGCGTTTTGTATTTGCGGTAATCTTTTTTCGACGGTTTGCCGTCGATGAATGTAATCATCGCTGATACGGCATCTGCCCCTTGGATATGGGAGTTGTCAAATGCTTCAATGCGCAGCGGCGTTTCAATGTTCATGGCTTCACCAAGCTCCACACAGGCTCCGATGGTTTTTGTTTCCTGCCGCTCGAGCAACTGGAATTTCTCCTTGATGGCAATTTCCGCGTTTTTCTTCGCCAATTCCACCAAATCTTTTTTCTTGCCGCGCTGAGGTACAAGCGTACGGATTTCAAGCCATTCCTTGATCAGTTCCGCGTCCTCGCCTTCCGGCAATAAAATTTCGTTCGGCTTCACATGATGCGATTGCTCATAAAATTGGCCAAGGAACGTCTGGAATTCTTCTTGCGGATCCCGGTATAGCGGGAAAAGCGAAACGTCGCGCTCGATCAGTTTGCCTTGGCGCACAAAAAACACCTGTACGCACATCCAGCCTTTGTCAACCGCATAGCCAAAAACATCGCGGTTCGTAAAATCGTTCATCGCCATCTTTTGCTTTTCCATGACGGTTTCAATATGCGAAATCTGGTCGCGGTACTCTTTCGCCCGTTCAAATTCCAGGTTTTCAGCAGCCTCCGACATCTTTTCCACCAGCTGCTCCTTGACTTCACGGAATCCGCCATTCAGGAATTTGGTGATTCCTTCGATCATTTCCTGGTATGTTTCCTGTTCAACAGGTTTGATGCAAGGCGCCAGGCATTGCCCCATATGGTAGTAGAGGCATGCGCGGTCCGGCATCGTGTGGCATTTCCGGAGCGGATACAGACGGTCAAGCAGCTTTTTCGTTTCACTTGCTGCGAATGCATTCGGATAAGGGCCGAAATACTTGCCCTTGTCCTTTTTGACTTGGCGAGTCGTAATCAGCTTCGGATGGCGCTCACCCGTAATTTTCAAGTATGGATAGGATTTGTCGTCCTTCAGCATAATATTGTATTTTGGGTCATGCTTTTTGATCAAATTCAACTCGAGGATCAAAGCTTCTTTGTCCGAACTCGTCACAATATACTCAAAATCCTCGATTTCATTGACAAGGCGCTGGGTTTTTGCGTCATGGCTTCCCGTGAAATAGGAACGGACGCGGTTTTTCAGCACTTTTGCCTTGCCGACGTAAATAATGGTATTTTGGCGGTCTTTCATCAAATAGCATCCCGGCTGGTCGGGAAGAACCGCCAATTTATGCTGCAGCAATTCGTTTTTCATATTCTCACCCTATTAAAAAACCGGGCGCCATCTCTGGACCCGGTTTAGAATTATGCGTGTTGGTTAACCAATTCAGCCAAAGCTTCTTTTGGTCTGAAACCTACTACTTTATCAACTGTTTCTCCGTCTTTCATCAACAAAAGAGTCGGGATTGACATGATGCCGTAGTTTCCTGCAGTTTCTTGGTTTTCATCAACGTCTACTTTGACGATTTTTACTTTGTCGCTCATTTCAGCGTCCAATTCCTCTAATACTGGAGCAATCATTTTACATGGTCCGCACCAAGTCGCCCAAAAATCGACTAATACTAAACCTTCTGCGATTTCTTGTGAAAAGTTTTGATCTGTGCCGTGTACAATTGCCATTGATAATTCCTCCTTATTTTGTAAACCCCAACTATAAAACGATTATAGCATGCGATTATTTCACCCGCTATTTTTTTGCCTACGCTTACTCTACCCGCATATTTTAGCACTAAACGAAAAAAGCAGCCTTCCCAGAGAAGGCCGCTTTTACTATTACATCACTTTCCGGAATTCTTCCGTCAGCATCGGTACCACTTCGAACAAATCTCCGACAATGCCATAATCGGCTACTTTGAAGATGTTCGCTTCGGGGTCTTTGTTAATGGCTACAATGACTTTCGAGTTGGACATGCCTGCCAAATGCTGAATCGCTCCTGAAATTCCTGCGGCGATATAGAGATCAGGCGTCACAACTTTGCCCGTTTGTCCGATTTGCAGCGAGTAGTCCACGTAATCTGCATCACATGCTCCGCGTGAAGCGCCGACAGCACCGCCCAAAAGGTTCGCCAATTCCTGCAGCGGAGCGAATCCGTCTGCACTTTTGACGCCGCGGCCGCCGGCAACAATAACTTTCGCTTCCGACAGGTCCACGCCCTCTGCCGACTTCCGCACAACGTTTGAAATGATTGTACGCAGATTGGTTATATCCACCACAAGTGAGCTGACCTCGCCAGAACGCTCTTCGCGCGGAAGCGGCGCAATGTTATTCGGGCGTACGGTCACGAAAGTGATGCCTTCTTTGATCGTCTTTTTCTCAAACGCTTTACCGGAATAGATTGGGCGAACGAACACAGCGTCTTCGCCTTCCCCTTCAATCGTCGTCACATCGGAAATCAAACCAGCTTGCAGTTTTGATGCAATTTTAGGTGAAAGGTCTTTTCCGACCGCCGTATGGCCAAAAACGATGCCTTCCGGATTTTCCTGTTCGATAACAGCCATGAATGCCTGTCCATAGCCATCGGATGTATATGACTTCAAATGCGGATGTTCGACAGTGATGACCCGGTCTGCCCCGCAGTTGACAAGTTCTGCCCCGAATTCGCTGACAGAATCCCCAAGCAGCACTGCCACCACTTCCCCTCCGCCGGAAATCTGTTTCGCAGCGGCAATCGCTTCAAATGATACATTGCGCAATGCGCCTTCACGCGTTTCAGCCAACACCAATACTTTTTTCGACATAGTCCGTTTACCTCCTAAGTAGATGTAAGAAATCGATGGATACGATTGGAACTAATCCATTTATATAACTTTCGCTTCGTTGCGCAGTAAACCGACCAACTCGGATACTTGAGTGGCCAAGTCGCCCTCAAGAATACGGCCCGCCGCTTTTTTCGGCGGCATGTATATTTCCAGCGTTTCTGTTTTCGGTTCGACATCTTCTTCATCAATATCAAGGTCATCGATTTCGATTTCTTCCAGCGGTTTTTTCTTCGCTTTCATAATTCCTGGGAGCGAAGGGTAGCGCGGTTCATTCAATCCCTGCTGAGCAGTTACAAGAAGCGGCAGTGAAGTTTCAAGTTCTTCCGCGTCCCCTTCAATATCACGGACAATCTTGACGTTTGTGCCTTCGATCTGGAGATTCGTGATCGTCGTGACGTAGTTGATGCCAAGCAAATCAGCCACACGCGGGCCAACTTGGCCAGAGCCTCCGTCAATTGCCACGTTTCCAGCCAAAATCAAATCAGGATTTTTATCTCTCAAATATTCAGCCAATATGTATGCAGTTGTGTATTGGTCCATTTCGTCCAGATCATCTTCTGTATTGATCAAGACCGCTTTGTCGGCACCCATTGCAAGAGCTGTCCGCAATTGTTTTTCAGCTTCCTCGCCGCCTATCGTAATGACCGTCACTTCGCCGCCATGGGCATCACGGACGGTGATTGCTTCTTCGATTGCATACTCGTCGTAAGGGTTGATGATGAATTCCGCTCCGTCTTCCTGAATTTTACCGTTAGAGATGACCAATTTTTCTTCAGTGTCAAACGTACGCTTTACCAATACATAAATGTTCATGAACAGAGACCTCCCAAGTATTATTTCCCTTTGAATTGTGCTTCGCGTTTTTCGAGAAAAGCCTGTATGCCTTCTTTCGCATCTTCCGATTCGAAAACCGTTCCGAATGACCGGGCTTCCGCTTCAACCCCTTCAAAATAAGAAGCATGTTTTGCGTATTGAAGCATATCAATCGCCGCCTTCACTGCCACCGGGCTTTTCTTCGCAATTTTCCTCGCAATTGAAAGCGTTTGCGGAAGAAGCTCTTCTTCGGCATATGCCCTGTTGGCAAGTCCAAACTGTGCCGCTTCTGTTCCTGAAATCGGGTCGCTGGTCAACAGCATTTCTGCCGCTTTTGCAATGCCGACATATCTCGGCAAACGCTGCGTGCCAGCAAATCCGGGAATCAGGCCCAGTTGAAGTTCAGGCAGACCCAGTTTAGCATTTTCAGTTACAAAACGCATATGGCAGCTCATTGCCAGTTCCAGTCCGCCTCCTAAAGCCGCTCCATGGATAGCGGCTATGACAGGCTTTCGGAAAGATTCAACTCGTTCGAAAACCTTTTGGCCGCTTGCAGAAAGCTGCGAAAATTCTTCGCCTGAAACGACAGCAGTAAATTCCTTGATGTCAGCGCCCGCCGAGAAAAATCTTCCCTCCCCGTGCAGGACGATAACCCGGACTTCTTCATCATGCTCCACTTGATTGAGCAGTTCGTCCACTTCCAAAATCAGCGAGCGCGATAAAGCGTTTGCCGGAGGACGGTTGATCGCGGCAACTGCGACGCCGCCTTCCTTTGTCCAACTAATGAATTCCATTCGATGAGCCCCTTTCTTATGTGCGCATGCCTTTCATCAGCAAGCGATGAACCTTAGGCGCCAATTCGACTAAATCGTACTTATGGTCATTCATCACCCAAGTAGTGATCGTCTCATCCATTGTACCGAAAACCATCTGCCTTGCTAGACGGATATCCATCGACTTGTCAAATTCCCCGTTTTCCATTCCTAAAACCAAGATTTTATCCATCAGCTTCAAGTATTCTCTTAACACGCCATTTATTCTCATACGGATTTCGGAATTCGACTGCCGAAGTTCGAGTTGAGTGACAATGGCGAGATGGATATCGCTTGCAAGCAAACCGAAGTGGCTTTCAATCATGGAGCCGAGCTTTTCTGAAGCTGTACTTTCTTTTGAGATGATTTCTTCCAGTTTGCTGACGAACATCCCCATTTTTTCCTGGAATACCGAAATAAGAATGTCTTCTTTGTTTTTGAAATATAAATAAATGGTTCCATCAGCTACACCAGCTTGTTTAGCAATCTTCGATACTTGTGCCTGATGGTAGCCATTTTCAGCAATGACGATAACTGCCGCATCGATGATTTGCCTGTATTTCGGTTTATCCTTGTTTACCAACTCATCACCACCCAAAAAAATATGAAAATATGAATGGCTGTTCATTCATATTTTCATATTATAGGCTATGCTATAGGGTGTCAAGCTTTAACCTCTTACCGTTATTGCCGTCTCCCCGCCCCTTTCCCCAATCAAGATGGAATGGCTTCATTCTGCTTCGCGACTTCTTCATCCACAAGCTTGCGGCGCAGTATTTTGCCTACCGCTGTTTTTGGCAGCTCTGTCCGAAATTCGTAGATGCGCGGAACTTTGAAAGCCGCTAACCGTTCGCGGCAATAGCTGTCAAACTCTTTTTCCGTTACGTGGTACCCTTCTTTTTGGACAATGAACGCTTTGACTGTTTCCCCGCGGTAAGGGTCAGGTATTCCCGCCACGACACATTCCTGCACCGCTTCATGTTCATAGAGCACCTCTTCGATTTCGCGCGGGTAGATATTAAAGCCTCCGGCGATGATCATGTCCTTTTTGCGGTCGACGATGAAAAGATGCCCTTCAGCGTCCATGTAGCCCAAATCTCCAGTCAGCAGCCAACCGTCCACTATAGTGGCGGCTGTTTCTTCAGGCCGGTTCCAATACCCTTTCATCACTTGCGGCCCTTTAATGGCAACTTCCCCTATTTCGCCGTTTCGGACAGGTTCTGTCGTTCCTGTACGAAAAATTCGGCAATCCGTGTCAGGATAAGGAAGACCTACTGACCCTTTCGGACGTTCCCCCCATACGAGATTTGAATGGGTTACCGGCGAAGTCTCGGTCAAGCCATATCCTTCGACCAATTTGCCTCCGGTAATTGCCTCGAACTTTTCCTGCACTTCCAGAGGCAGCGGGGCAGAACCGCTCAAGCAAGCTTCGATCGAAGACAAATCATATTTCGAAATATCCGGGTGGTTCATCAAACCGATATACAGTGTAGGCGCTCCCGGGAAAAGTGTCGGCTTC
Source organism: Planomicrobium sp. CPCC 101110 (assembly GCF_007859395.1). Taxonomy (GTDB): domain Bacteria; phylum Bacillota; class Bacilli; order Bacillales_A; family Planococcaceae; genus Planococcus. The sequence goes on from NZ_VOHD01000006.1 coordinate 651,822, forward strand.
TGCTTGTCGATAGTTTTCAATGCCATTTCAGCATCGAATTTCGGCAATAGGACCATCCGGTTGCCTTGCATGACTGAAAGAATAAGCACTGTTGTCAATCCATAGACATGGAACAAGGGGATGATGCCCAAAATCGTCTCTTCGCCTCTTTTGCATTTATAAAGCCAGCTGTCGCACATCGTCGCATTGGAAATAAGATTTTTATGCGTTAGCATGACCCCTTTCGGCGATCCTGTCGTACCTCCGGTATATTGAAGCAGCGCCAGATCTTCCTCAAAATTGAACGGCGGCTCTTGCACTTCCGGAACAGCGCTCTTTAAGATTTCAGCGAAGAGGTGGTTGATGCCCCGATGCTCTACTTTGACGGATACCCCGTGCTGCCGTTTCTGTATGAATGGATAGGCGACGTTTTTCGGGAATGGCAGAAAATCCTTTATGCCGGTCACGATGAGATTTTCCAATTTTGTTTCTTTGACGACTGCGGAAACACGCGGAAACAGGATGTCAAGCGCTACAATTGCGCGGGCTCCGCAATCTTTCATTTGAAAAGCGATTTCGCGTTCCGTGTAAAGCGGATTGGTCATGACAACTACGCCGCCGGCATATAGAATGCCGTAAAAGCTGATGACCGCCTGCGGACAGTTCGGCAGCATAATCGCCACCCTGTCTCCTTTTTCAATGCCAAGTTTCTGCAAGTAATTCGCAAATTTCAAAGAGGATTGATACAGTTCCCGATAAGAAAGATCTTTTCCCATAAAATGAACAGCCACTTTTTCCGGAAACTGTTCATTGGCCTGGGTCAAATATTTTTGGACCGGGATGCTGGGGTAGGAAAGCGTATGCGGCACTTCTGGCGGGTAATGTGCGAGCCAAGGCTTTTGTATCATTCTTCATACCTCCCATTTGATCGGATTCGTGCGAATATTCCTATTTCAATTATAAAGAATAATGGTATCGCTTACAATCTATTTTTGGACGAAACAAAAGCAGGCAGCCAGTTTCCGCCCGGCTGCCTGCTTTTTATAGAAAGAGAAATACTAAACCCACTAGTATGAATATGACACAACAAACAAATAATATCTTGATCAAGTTTTCCATTTGGCCCAACTCCTAAGAAATACTGGCACCGACGACATATGATAATCCGACGGAAATTGTCATTGATATGAACCCGACGGAACGGTTGTCACGTTCAATTTCATCGTCCACATTGAATTTCGGGGTCAGAAATTCAAATAGGACGTATGCAAAAATGAGCAGCGCAAAACCATATAGACCCCAGCCGATCATTTCGAGCAATGTATTATGCTGATCGATGGAAAAGCGGAAAATATTCGTAACGCCGAAAATTTTCCCCCCTGTCGCCATTGCGACCGCAACATTGCCTTTTTTGATTTCTTCCCAATTTTTGTACTTTGTTATAATTTCAAAAATCACCATTGAAACAATCAAACATAAGACGACTACGCTGAAATAGCCGGCTGTTTCAACGAGCGGGTGGGTCCAAAATCCAGTTTCCGACATGTTCTATTCTCCCTTTTCAAAAATCACTTTAGTTCAGCAACCGTAACGCCAGAACCGCCTTCTCCCGCTTCGCCGAAACGATAGCTTTTCACGCGCGGATGTTTTTTCAGATACTGCTGCACCCCTTGGCGAAGCGCTCCTGTGCCTTTGCCATGGATGATCGATACTTGGTGGTAATTTGATAGTAAAGCATCATCAATATATTTTTCAACACGCGCAAGTGCATCTTCGTAGCGCTCCCCTCGCAAATCAAGCTCTAACTTAATGTGGGAATCGCGGTTTTTAAGCGTCGCCATAGCGCGGGTTTCTTTTTGTTTTTCAGGTTTTGTATAGGACAAATCAGATTCCGGCAGTTTCATCTTCAAAATGCCGATTTGGACCGTCCATTCGTTAGCGGATACTTTTTCGATCAGCGTCCCTTTCTGGCCGTATGAAATGATTTTCACTTCATCATTCGGTTGGAGGGCGCGTGTTTGGTTGGCTTTCGCAGCTTTTTTCAAGACCCGGTTTTCAGGCATGGCCGCTTCCAGCCGCTTTTTAGCGTCGATCAGCTGATGCTCTTTAACGACCGAAGCTTGTTCCATTTGCATTTTGCGCAAATCAGACATCACAGCTTCCGCTTCCCGTGTCGCCTGCTCTACAATTTTGCGCGCTTTTTCTTTCGCTTTTTCCTCCAGGCGCTCTTTTTGGTTTTCATATTGCTTCAGCTGGTCTTCCAGCTCTTTCTTCAATCGTTCCGACTCTTGGAGCACTTCACTTGAACGCTCCGCATCCCTTTCGGATTCCCTGCGGCTCTTTTCAAGAGAAGCGATCATCGAATCGACTTCTCGCCGATCAGTGCCGGTAAAGCTTTTCGCATGGTTTATAATGTGTTCCGGCAAACCGAGCCGTTTGGAAATTTCAAAGGCATTGCTTCGTCCCGGAACCCCGATCAAAAGGCGATAGGTCGGGCTAAGCGTTTCCACATTAAATTCGACGCTGGCATTGGCGACACCCGGCCGATTAAAGCCGTAAGCTTTTAATTCCGGATAATGTGTCGTGGCAATGACGCGAGCACCGCGTCCATGTACTTCATCCAAAAGTGAAATAGCTAGCGCCGCCCCTTCTTGCGGGTCGGTCCCGGCGCCCAATTCATCAAAGATGACCAGTGAATTTTCATCGAACTTCGTCAAAATATCAACGATGTTGACCATATGGGAAGAGAATGTACTCAAGCTTTGCTCGATTGACTGTTCATCGCCGATATCCGCAAACACTTGATCAAACACTGCCAGCTCCGAACCGTCCAGTGCCGGCACCGGCAAGCCGGCTTGAGCCATCAGCGTACAAAGGCCGACAGTTTTAAGCGTGACCGTCTTCCCTCCTGTATTCGGGCCTGTGATGACAATCGCTGTAATGTCGCCGCCAAATTCAATATCATTCGCCACCACTTCATCGATTGGAATAAGCGGATGGCGGGCTTTGCGCAAGTTGATATAGCCTTCTGCATTTATTGCGGGCTTCGAGCATTTATTGGCCGCACCGTATTTCGCCTTTGCCAGGATCAAATCAATTTCGCCGAGCACTCCGACCAGTGTAAACAATTCATGCGCAACTTCCTGCACTTGCGCAGACAAGACTTGCAGAATTCGGTCGATTTCCTCTTTTTCCTTCACTTTCAGCCGGCGCACTTCATTGTTCGCTTGAACCACTGCGTCCGGTTCGATGAATAATGTCTGGCCTGAAGACGATGAATCGTGCACAATGCCCCCGTAATGGCTGCGGTATTCCTGTTTGACCGGAATCACGTAGCGGTCGTTACGGATTGTCACGATGGAATCAGACAGCATTTTTGACGCATTTTTTCCGCGGATCAAACTTTCCAGGCGTTCCCGAACACGGCTTTCCTGGGAACGCAGCTGCTGGCGGATGGTCCGAAGCGCAGCACTCGCGCTATCCAGTACACCGCCGTTGTCGTCGATGCACATGTTGATATCGTGTTCAAGCGACGTCAATATCGGCATCGACTCTTTTTTTTCAAGGAAATGGGGAATATCAATTCCGCCTTCTTCTTGGATAGTTTCAAAAAACTGGCGTAGGATCCGGCTGGCGCGGATGGTCGATGAAACTTCCATCAATTCAACCGGGCTCAGCATACCGCCGATCTGGGCACGCTTGGCGTGCATGCGGATATCGAATATTCCGCCCATCGGTACGTTGTTTTTGACGCGCAGCACATTTGCAGCTTCATCCATTTGATCCAGCAAAATCTGGACTTCGTTGATGTCTGTTGAGGGCACCAGTCCATCAACATGTGATTTTCCGAGTGAAGAAGTACAGTAACGCGCCACTTCTTCCCGGATTTTATAATATTCAAGTGTCCTTAACGCACGTTCTGCAATCAAAGGAGACACCTCCTATTTTTTCAGGTATTCTTGCAACTTCTCGAGCGGCCATGTATTGACCACATGGTCCTTTTTCAACCATGCTTTTTGTGCATGCTTGACGCCTGTTCCCATGACTTCCAGCTGGTCAATTGCGTGGGCATCGGTATTGATCGCCACCGGCACACCTTTTTCCTGTGCCATTTCCAAATGCTCCACGGCCAAATCCAAGCGGTACGGGCTGGCGTTCAGTTCTACGATTTTACCATATTCCTTCGCCCAGTCCAGCAATTGTTCCATGTCCGGGTCATATCCGCTCCGCTGTCCGACTATACGTCCTGTCGGATGCGCAATCATGTCCACATGGGGATTTTTCATAGCCGTTAAAATCCGGGCCATGATTTGTTCCTGCGGCTGCTGGAAGCTTGAATGGATGCTTGCAATGACAAAATCGAGCTGCTCCAACACTTCATCATCAAAATCAAGCGAGCCGTCCGGTAAAATATCCATTTCAGTCCCGGACATCACTTCAATGCCTTCGTATTTTCTGTTCAATTCGCGGATTTCAGCGTTTTGTTTCAACAGGCGTTCCGGCGTCAAGCCGTTGGCCACTTTCAAATAATGCGAATGGTCGGTGATGACCATATAGCTATAGCCCCGATCCCGGCAAGCTTCCACCATTTCTGTCAGGGAGTGGGCACCGTCCGACCAGGTCGTATGCATATGCAGGTCGCCTTTGATGTCCGGCAGGTCGACAAGCAGAGGCAATTCCCCCAAGCGGTCGATTTCCCGCCCGTCTTCCCGGACTGTCGGCGGAATGAATGGCAAGTCGAAATGCGCATAAAACTCGGTTTCGTTTTCGAAAGTCTTGACCGTTCCATCGCTTTGTTCCACACCGTATTCGCTGATTTTCTTGTTTTGTGATTTTGCGAGCTGGCGCATTTTGACATTATGGTCTTTCGAACCTGTAAAATGGTGGAGCGCCGTCGCGAACTCTTCCAGCGCGACCAAACGGAAATCAACGTCGATTTTCTCCTGGAATTCTACTGTGACGGACACTTTCGTATCGCCTGCCGCTATCGTTTCTTCCACCGGAAGCGCTGCCAGCAGCTGTTCTCTCACACCGACCGGATCTGTTGTCGCAATGATAAAATCGAGGTCTTTGCTGGTCTCTTTTGTACGCCGGTAACTGCCGGCGACCGAGAACTTCGCTACCGCTTCGATTTTTGACAGCACATCTTCGATGAACCCTACAGCTTCTTCTGTCCGCCAAATCGGATGGCGGCCCGGTTTGGAATCAAAATCCGCCAATTCCTTCAAGATTTTTTCTTCCGACTTCGGCCCGAAGCCCGGCAATTTTTGGATGTCGTGCGCAAGGCACGCCTGCATCAACGCTTCCGCGGAATCGATGCCCAGTTCTTTATAGAGTTTGGCAATCTTCTTGCCGCCCATGCCCTGAATTTTCATCAGCGGCAGCAGCCCTTTCGGCACTTCGTTTTGCAGTTCTTCCAAGACAGTGGATTTCCCGTCAGCCATCAATTCCAAGATGACGTCACCCGTCCCTTTTCCGATGCCCTTGAGCTTTGTGACGTCCTTGATTTCATCCAGGCTGCGCTGGTCAAGTTCGAGCGCTTGTGCGGCTTTCCGGAATGCCGAAACTTTGAACGGGTTTTCCCCTTTCAACTCCATATATAATGCGATTTTCTCAAGCGTTCTGATGATAATTTTTTTATTCATGCAGAATCCTCCAGTTTCAGACTTGAAAAAAACTTCCCTCGGTAAGAGAGAAGTTCCTACTTACATATAAATATACCACCATTCTTTTACTTTCTCGGAGAAAAAGGGTGTATGCTCCAGCATCGTTTGGGCAATCCCGGAATTCTCCAATTGAGTTTGGATTGCATCCATCGGAAGCAATGCCAACACGTATATGAAAATAAACAACAGTATGTACACTTCGATCAAGCCAAGTACGGCTCCAAGGATTTTGCTGGCAAAACCGAGCAGCGGCAAATACTTCAGGAAATCGAACATCGAAGCCAGCACTTGCAGCGCGAATTTCACCGCAAAGAAAATCAATGCAAAAGCGAACAGCTGGTAGAACGTCTGGTCCAGATCGAGTTGCTCGACCGCAATGGTAAAACGCGATCCTTCGCTGATGGCCGGGTATGGCACCCATAGCACAAAATATTCGGCGAGTGGTTTATAATAAAGGTACGCAACTATGAGCGCTATGATAAATCCGACCATGTGGATCAGCTGTACCACTAGGCCCCTTTTAGCCCCGACAATAAGGCCGCCAAGCAATAAAATCAATAACAGTATATCAAGCATGTTCGTCAACCCTTCAGTTTTCGGAGTTCAAATTCCAATTGTTCTACTTGTTCTTTTAGTTTAAGATAGTCATTCACGGCATTAACCGCCGTCAAAACAGCAAGCTTCGAACTGTCAAGAGATGGATTCATCGCATGGAATTCACGCATTTTCTCATCAACCATCGACGCAACCAGGCGCATATGCCCGGAAGTTTCGCTGCCTACCATTTTATAAGTATGGCCGTATATTTCAACTGAAGTGCGAATTTTCTGCTGATCCGACAATGCTCCATCCCCCTTTAGAATTCTATACATAATCATAACATGAACACAAGCTGCTTGTGAATCATAAGAGAGGAGACTTACCCATGTCAAATGTCGTTCTAAAATTACCAGAGGAAAGTCTGCTCCGGGTAATCGCCTACTACAAGAACCAGCAAGCGGCTGCCAAAGCCCAGTACGTCCGCTTTACAGCAAAACTGCCTGATGCGGTTGTGACTGTCTATACCTCCGGAAAAGTGATGTTCCAGGGAGCCGGAGCTGAACGTGAGGCAGGCAAATGGGGAGAGGCTGATGGAGAAGCCGCAAAAGCGGCTTCCACTAAAGGCGATGTTTTGCCTGATGGCTTTGCGGACCGCTCTGTCCTCGGTTCCGATGAAACCGGCACCGGAGACTTCTTCGGCCCCATAACCGTCGCCGCCTGCTTCGTCCCTTCGGATAAAATCGCCCTCGCCCATGAACTTGGCGTAAAGGATTCCAAATTACTGACCGATGATCATATGCGAAAAATCGCACCGGATTTGAAAGAAGCGTTTGTCCACCACGTCCTTACGCTGAAAAACGAAAAATACAATGAAGTCCAGGCCAGAGGCTGGTCGCAAGGGAAAATCAAAGCGCTGCTGCATAACCAGGCATTGAAGCTTGTGCTGCAGAAAATGGCACCGGAGAAGCCAGACGCCATTCTCATCGACCAGTTTGCAGAACGCGGTGTCTACTACAACCACATCAAAAACGATAAAGAAATCATCCGGGAAAACGTCCTGTTCTCCACTAAAGCGGAAGGGTTGCACGTTTCTGTCGCCTGCGCTTCAATCATTGCGCGTGTCGCCTTCTTGGAGGAAATGGACCGCATGAGCCAAGAAGTCGGCGTCACGCTTCCAAAAGGAGCGGGCAAAGGGGTTGATGAAACGGCTGCGAAGATTTTGCTGAAAAAAGGGCCTGATTATTTAAAGTCGCTGACGAAGTTTCATTTTGCGAATACGAAGAAAGCACAGGTGCTCGCGGCGAAGCGCCGATCTTAACCTCTCAGGTTTTAAAACTGCTCCTAAGATCTTCAAGCTTTTTTGGAAGGTTCATAACAACTCCTTCTTAAATAGAGCCGATAATTCCGTTCAATACTTTGAACTAACGGCATTACAATTACAAAAACGGAACTCAAGGGTTCCGTTTTTCCATTCTGCTATTTCAATCAACCTAATTATAGGTGATATTTGTCTCATCCATCAGGCCCCATAACGGGCTTCCAGTAGAGCTGTCATAATCAGGCCCTATGGCTTCATTGACTTTGCAGGAAGCATAGTTGTTGCCAATAATTCTACCAGAGTCATACTTTTCTCATTCCGAAACTTTCCTTTCATTTATCTTCCTCCTATCAACTTGTAAACTACAATAAGTATCTATAAATTATATTTAACTAAGCAGAAATACTTGATAACATTTTTCCATAAGATCAGTTATTAAATTAGCCCTTTTTGCTAATTAAACTGCAATCGATATTTTCTTACTGTATCCAAGCACAAAAAAGAGCGAAATCAAAAGATTCCGCTCTGCCTCAAACTAAAATGCCTATTTTATTAACTCCGCAGCTCTGCGCCGACTTCCATCAATGCACGCAATACTTTTTCATGTACAGCTGTCACTTCTTCATCCGTCAAGGTTTTTTCCGGATCGAAATAAGTCAGCGAGAACGCCACCGATTTCTTGCCGGCTTCCATTTTATCGCCTTCATACAAGTCGAAGACGCGGACGTCTTTCAGCAATTTGCCGCCGGCGTTGCGGATCACGTTCACTACGGTGCCCGCTTCCACAATTTTTGACAGGACGAGCGCGATATCGCGCGATATGGATGGATAACGCGGCACCGGCGTGTAGACAAGTGGTTCTGAATTTTTATGGAGCAGTTCGGCCAAATTCAGTTCCATCACGATGGTTGTCTTCAAATCACGCACTTTCTGTTCGGTCGGATGAAGCTGGCCAAGAATACCAATTCGTTTGCCATCATTCATGATGAACGCGGTTCTTCCTGGATGAAGGCCATCCATCTGGCCCCGTTCAAATGCCAGTTCCACACCTAATTTTTCGGACAAACTTTCCACAATGCCTTTCAGCACAAAAAAGTCGGCTTCTTTGCGTTCACCTTGCCAGCTGTTATCAAGCCACAGGCCAGTCATGGCTATCGCCAAGTGTTCTTCTTCGTTCAGCAATTCATCTTCCGTTTTCAAGAAGACAGATCCTGTCTCGTATAGCGCTACGGAATCGCTTCTTCTTGCCGTGTTATATGACACTGACTCCAACAGATGCGGAAGGAGGCTTTGGCGCAACGTGCTGCGTTCTTCGCTCATCGGCATTAAAAGCTTTGTCGTTTCCGTCTCTGTCAATGCGAATTGCTGGGCAGACTTTTCCGATGTCAGCGAGTATGTGGTCGCTTGAAGCAAGCCGGCACCTTCTAATAATGAACGGACAACCCGGCGTTTTTCTTGGTACGGCGTCAAACCGCCTGGTTTTGTTTCCATTTCAGGAAGCGTCGCCGGAATTTCATCATAGCCATAAAGGCGGGCAATTTCTTCCACAACATCTTCTTCGATTTGAATATCCTGGCGGCGCGTCGGAACGGAAATGACCAGTTGGCCATTTGCCGCTTCTGTCTTGAATTTCAGACGGTTCAAAATGTCCAGCATATCCTCAAAGCGGATTTTCATCCCTAAGCGCTGATTGATGAAATCAGGTGATACTGAAACCACTTTTTCCGCGCGGTCAAGGGCGTCAAACACGACAGACCCTGCCAGCACTTCTCCATCAGCCAGTTCAGCAAGCAATGCAGCTGCCCGTTCTGCAGCCGGAATCACCCGGTTTGGATCCACGCCTTTTTCGTAGCGGGAACTTGCGTCGCTGCGAAGGCCATGGTCTTTCGATGTTTGGCGGATCGAACCTGAATCGAAATAAGCCGATTCAATGACAACCGTTGTCGTCGAGCCGCTCACTTCCGAATTGGCGCCTCCCATAACTCCAGCAAGCGCAACCGGTTTTTCGCCGTTTGTTATGACAAGGTTATGCGCAGACAGGGTGCGCTCTGCATCGTCAAGCGTTGTAATCTTTTCACCTTCTTTAGCATGGCGAACGGTAATGTTGCCTGTGCCAAGCAAATCATAGTCAAATGCATGAAGCGGCTGGCCATATTCCATCAAAATGTAATTTGTTACGTCGACAACGTTATTGTGGGGACGGACGCCGGCAGCCATCAGACGTTGCTGCAGCCACATCGGAGATTCCTGCACTTTAATGTTGCGGACGACTTTAGCGACATATAACGGATTCACTTCCGGGTCATCCACACGAACAGTCAACAAGGAATCCGCTTTTTCAGCCGCTTCCGAGTACGTGATTTCCGGCAGCAAAACTTCCTCGTCCAAAATAGCTCCGACTTCGTATGCTACGCCGAGCATGCTCATAGCATCAGCGCGGTTCGGTGTTAATCCAAGTTCCAGGACCGTATCATCCAGATCAAAATTTGTTACAACATCTGTACCGATTTCCGCTTCTTCCGGCAAGACGTATATTCCTTCGGCATAAGCTTTCGGCACAAGTTTTCCTTCAATGCCAAGTTCCTGGAGCGAGCAGATCATGCCGTTCGACTCTTGGCCGCGCAGTTTCGCTTTTTTGATCTTGATGCCGCCCGGCAGTTTTGCTCCTGGACGGGCTACAATGACTTTTTGGCCAGCAGCGATATTCGGTGCACCGCAAATGATTTGCGTTGTCTCTTCGCCGACATTCACTTGGCAAATTGACAGTTTATCGGCTTCCGGATGTTTTTCGCAGGCTTCCACATAACCGACAACCACATTTGTCATGCCGAAAGAACGGTCGATGACTGCATCGACTTCGATTCCGGAACGCGTAATTTTTTCAGCCAGCTCTTGTGCCGGCAATTCTTGCAGATTCACATAGTCTTTTAACCATTTTAACGATACGAGCATTCTAATTTCCTCCTTAAACTTCAGTGCGTTGGAATTGGGATAAAAAGCGGACGTCGTTTGTATAGAAATGCCGAATGTCTTCCACACCGTATTTCAGCATCGCAATGCGTTCAGGTCCCATGCCGAAAGCGAAGCCCGTTAGGCGTTTGGAGTCGTATCCTGCCATTTCCAGTACGTTCGGGTGGACCATGCCAGCTCCCAAAATTTCAATCCAGCCGGTTTTCTTGCAGACGTTGCATCCAGTCCCGCCGCACTTGAAGCAAGAAATGTCCATTTCAACAGATGGTTCCGTGAATGGGAAGAAACTTGGGCGGAGGCGGATTTCACGGTCTTCGCCGAACATTTTCTTCGCGAATACCGAAAGTGTGCCTTTCAGGTCGCTCATGCGGATATCTTCCCCAATAACCAGTCCTTCAATTTGCGTAAATTGATGGGAATGCGTCGCATCGTCATTATCACGGCGGTATACTTTCCCCGGACAGATGATTTTGATCGGCTCTCCGCCTTTTGCTTCCATTGTACGCGCCTGTACAGGAGAGGTATGCGTGCGCAGCAGAATATCTTCTGTTATATAGAAGGAATCCTGCATATCGCGCGCCGGATGTCCTTTCGGCAAGTTCAGCGCTTCGAAGTTGTAATAATCCTTCTCCACTTCCGGGCCTTCTGCAATTTCATAGCCCATCGAGATGAACAAATCTTCGATTTCTTCCACCACACGCGTCAGCGGATGCGGATTCCCTGTTTTTACGGGACGCCCCGGCAAAGTGATATCGATTGTTTCACTTTGCAATTTTTCATTGATTGCCGCTTCTTCCAGAATCACCATGCGTTCTTCAAGCGAAGCTGTTACATCTTCCCGTACGACGTTAACAAGCGCACCCATTTTCGGACGTTCTTCAGCAGGCAATTTCCCCATGCCTTTCAACAAGTCCGTAATCGGCCCTTTTTTCCCAAGATAGGCGACCCGTACATCGTTCAGTTCTTTGACATTAGCCGCTGATGCGATTTTCTCCAGCGCTTCGGTTTTCAATCCTTGCAATTGCTCTTCCATTGTTTCTCCTCCTTTGAACGTAAAAAAGCCCCGTCCCTAAAAAGGGACGAGGCATTATTCGCGGTACCACCCTAGTTATTGCGCATTCGCAATCACTCATTTACATAACGGCTCTTCACCGGCCCAACTTTACAGCATTTTTGCTGGTCCCGTTGGGCAGCTCGCGGGGTGAACTTCCGAAACGTTTGCATATCCGCACTTTCAGTCAAGGTGCAGATTTCCTGGGATGCAAGGGCGCCACGTACTTTTCCCGGTCGTTGCTTTTGTTTTTATCAAGACGCCGGCGCTGCTTGCCCGCCTTTGCCTTTCTTTATTTACACTTTAAGTATACGAAAAATTTCCAGCGAATTCAACATCAGCTTTTGGAAACAAGCCCGTAAAGCAGAATCCCTGTGGCCACTGCAACATTCAGCGATTCTGCAGGGCCGTATAATGGCACGACTAAATTTTGGTCCGTTTCCTTCAATAATAGCGGATCAACGCCGCTGCCTTCATTGCCGACTATCAAAGCAAATTGGTTCCGGCTTTCCACTTCATGTACGGGAGTTGCATTAAGCAGAGCTGTACCAAAAATCGGAATGCCGCGTTCTTTCAATTGGGCAACCCATTCCGGCAGTTCCCCTTTGACTACAGGAATCTGGAAATGGGATCCCTGTGCTGAACGGACTGTTTTCGGATTGAACGGGTCGGCACTGCCTTTCCCAAGAATCACCGCATCGATTCCGCTTGCAGCGGCAGTGCGGATCATCGTCCCGATATTTCCGGGATCCTGCACTGCATCTACCAGCAGCAATGTGTTCCAAGTTTGCTGTTCATCTGCGGAAAATTCCGGCTGGGCACAATGGGCGAAAATCCCTTGGGAATGCTCGGTTTCTGAAATTTCTTTTGAAACTGCTGCCGTCACCGAATATTGGGGAACATTTTCCACATCCCACTCAGCTGGCACTTCAACTCCTTCACGGACGATCAACGACTTAACCAAGTCTTTCTTTTTTAATGCCTCTTCGGTCAAATGAAAACCTTCCACAAGAAACTCCGCAAATTTATCGCGTTCCTTCCGGGTAGTCCCTAATTTCTTCCAGTGTTTGACGAGCGAGTTCTGCACCGATTCAATTCTCTTCATATTATGGTTCACGCCTTTATTTCAGAATAGCTCCAGTATAGCATAGGTCATGTCGCTCTCGTGAAAAAGTCGAAGCCTAATGCTGTCAGGATGCCAAGTGCCAATGTCCATAAACCGATACTGATGGTCAGCCAAATGGTTGTATTCTTTTTCGTAGCGCCGAGTGTCATTCCGATGAACGCAGCAATATGCGTGCCAATCAAAAGCGGTCCGAGAAGTGCAAGCCCCGGCAACCCGTATTTGTTCCAAATCCGTTTTGCGCGGTCGCTTTTTTTGTTGACGGTCTTTCCTTTCGCTTCTTGGCGCTTCGTATACCAGTTTCTAAATTTGTCAAAACCGACGATTAGCGCAAGCACCGTCAACATGTTTCCGACAAATGCCAAAAGCATCACCCAAAATGGCGACAAACCCCAGACGATACCGAGCGGAATCACCAACGCGATTTCGAACCACGGAATAGCCGCCCCAAGAAATATTAGAAAATATTCGTAGATCATTCTGTTTCCTCCTTAAAGTGTTTGCGTATTTCTCGGTAATAAATCCAGTACTGCCCAAGAGCGATGAAAAGGATTCCCCAAATGATAAGGAGTTTGGAGATAGAAAAAAGCATAGCGAAAGCTGCAAGCGCCGGCAATCCCCAGGTGATGAACGTGTAGACTTTTTGGGACGCTTTACGCGTTATGTACGTCATGCCTTCATCCTGCTCCAAATATTCCGGCGGCCGTATAGAAAAAGGTGAAATTTTTTGGCCTGGCTTTTCACGATTATGCTTTCGAAGCTGCAAAAAGAAAATCAGCAGCATGACCAGATAAAGCATTATCGAACCCAACGTAAAAAATCCTTTTTCCCCGCTCACGCTGACCATAACGCTTTGCTCAAGCTCTGTACCGGTAATTTCCACGACAGGCGAGCTTATACCGTAAGCAAAAAGGCCAAGTACTACAATAAATCCCATCATCCATAACGGATACTGCAAACGAAAATCATTTTTCATCTTCCCCGTCCCCCTCCAGCCAGAATAATTCGTCGACACTGGTCTCCAGTGCACGAGCCAACTTCAGCGCCAACGTAATTGAAGGCGAAAACTCCCCTTTCTCAATGAACGCAATTGTCTGCCGCGTCACATTCACCCGTTTCCCCAAGTCGCTTTGCGTAAAGCCATATCGCGCCCGCAGCTCTTTTACTCGGTTTCGGAGCATAGGCATTGCTCCTTTCTTTTTCATTTGTTTGGTTTATATAACATAATGTACATTAAACTTAACATTATGTCTAGCAGACTTAACAAAATTTAACTGATAACTCTTGTGTTTTTATTTTAGGATTCTTTTATAAAGGAATTTCTTCCCCGCTTCTACTCTTCCCTTAAAAAATAAAAACCCCCGCTAAATAGCGGGGGTTACCTCGGTTTATTCGAATGTAATGCGCGCCACTGTGTCTTTGTCGAGTTTTTTGATCACTTCGATAATCAGCTTCACAGCGTTCTCATAATCGTCGCGATGCAGAATCCCTGCATGCGAATGGATATAGCGGGTTGCCACACCGATTGCAAGAGAAGGTACACCGTTGGCCGTCAAGTGGATGGAACCTGCGTCCGTTCCGCCGCCAGCAATTGTTTCAAATTGATACGGAATGCCGTTTTCTTCCGCCGTGTCGACCACAAGTTCACGCAAACCGCGATGGGAAACCATTGAAGCGTCAAACAGCAGGATTTGCGGGCCGTCACCCATTTTGCTGTTGGATTCTTGTGCCGTTACTCCAGGAGTGTCACCTGCAACACCTACATCAACCGCAAAGCCGATATCCGGCTGGATAAGAGCCGCTGCTGTTTTCGCGCCGCGCAAACCGACTTCTTCCTGGACCGCGCCGACGCCATACACGACGTTCGGATGTTCCTGGCCTTGCAGCCCTTTCAATACGTCGATTGCAATTGCGCAGCCGATTCGGTTGTCCCAGGCTTTTGCAAGAAGCAGCTTGTCGTTGTTCATGACATTGAATTCGAAATAAGGCGTCACCATGTCCCCCGGTGTAATTCCCCATTCTTTCGCTTCTTCGCGTGATGATGCACCGATATCGATGAACATATCCTTGATATCCACCGGTTTGTTGCGCGCTTCGGGAGATAAGATATGCGGCGGTTTGGAGCCGATCACACCAATCACTTCTTTTCCGCTGCGTGTCGTGATGGTGACGCGCTGTGCAAGCATGACCTGCGACCACCAGCCGCCGACTGTCTGGAATTTCAAGAAGCCTTTATCGTCGATCTGGGAAATCATAAAGCCGATTTCATCCAAGTGGCCAGCTACCATGATCTTCGGTCCGCCTGCTTGTCCTTCTTTTCGTGCGATCAAACTGCCAAGGCCATCCGTCTCTACAGAATCGGCAAATGGCTCTATGTATTTTTTCATTACTTCGCGTGGCTGGCGCTCATTAGCGGCAATGCCATTCGCATCTGTCAATTCTTTCAGCATGATTAGCGTTTCATCCAAATTCGACATTAGTTCGACCTCCTAAATAGTTTATACTTGTCCATTATAAATGAAACCTTTCCCATTATCAAAAAATTCCCTCTACCGGTCAGTAGCCATTGTTCTGGCGCTCGTAATTGGTTTGGTTTTTTTGAACATACGCTTCCAGCACTTCTTCATAGCTGAATTCCATGGCGAGGGCGATGGCCCCGTACCAGCTCCAGACATTTCTATAGTTTGCAAGAATAGGTTCTGCTATGAATTTTTGGACCGCTCCGAAGGTTCCCAGAAACAGTTCTGTCAAATCGCTTTCATCCACCGGTCCTGGCCATTCCTGAAGGTCTTCGAATTCTTTTTCGATACCCAGCGACAATAGGAAATGAATCGAATCGACATATTCTTCTAAGATGACGGACCGCTCCGACATGCCTTTTGCGCTCCAAAATTTGAAGCAGCGCGTTTCATTTGCGAGTTCTGCAAGCTCCACCAATAATGCCAAGCCTTTTTTGCGGAAGACGTCTTCACTAACGCCACGATTATCCTGGATAAAACGGTCCAGGTCTTTCTGCATTTGGAATAATTTTTGCAGTTTCATGAAACCCCTCCTTATTTTTGAAACCATTTTCGCTTCCGTTCGTATTATACAGTAGATTCAAGAGCTATAGGAGGTAAATCGCATGGCGTTTCTCATCCGCATCCTTGTACTGGCACTCATCATTTATCTGATTTACCGATTCGTCCGGCATATATCCAATCCCAAGCGAAAACTCGATGCGGCGGTAAAAGCCAGAGCTTATTATCTGTCTGATGATCCAAAAAATCCACGGATGAACTTTTTTTTAGCTTACAACGGGGTCCTGTTTGAAGGAGAAAAGTATACGGGAACAGAGGAGAAAGCTTTTAAGGTGGTCTCCATTTTCGTATGGACGCATGAACTTAAGAAGTTGATGGAGTTCACCGAAAAAGATTTCCGTTTTTTAGAAAATGAAATCAAAAGAAATTATCCAGATGCGGCAATCAGCTGGAAAAATCCGATTGAGCAGCTGATGAAAAAAGGAGGATGATTTCTCATCCTCCTTTTCCCTTTTACAGCTGCATCTCTATCTATCCAGTCTGAATGTTTGATAGCTCCATATGATCAATGCCACATCGATAGCCGCAAGCAGCAAAAAGCCGACGCGGAAATTGGTGTGTTTTGTTTTATGGCGAAACAGCATCATGCCGAGATATGCGCCTATACCGCCGCCAAAAATAGCGGCTGTCCATAAGTTCTTTTCCGGGATGCGCTGTCCGCGTTTGCGTGCCTGCGCTTTGTCGATCCGCATCATGAAGAAGGCGAGAAGCGATAACGCAGTAAAATAGCCTACTATAATCAAGAACATTCTTAACTCCCCATTCATAAAGAAAAAGGCTGACGGAAATTCGTCAGCCTTTTGTTTTTCTACTATTATTTAGCTACTGCTTGTTTAGCAGCGTTTGCCAAAGCTGTGAATGCAGCAGCATCCGATACAGCGATTTCAGCTAGCATTTTGCGGTTGATGTCGATGCCCGCAACTTTCAATCCGTGCATTAAGCGGCTGTATGAAATATCGTTCAAACGAGCAGCTGCGTTGATACGAGTGATCCACAATCTGCGGAAGTCACGTTTCTTGTTGCGACGGTCACGGTAAGCATAGTTACCTGATTTCATCACCTGTTGGTTTGCTACTTTGAAAAGGATGTGCTTTGCACCATAATATCCTTTTGCTAATTTTATAACTTTTTTACGACGCTGGCGCGTCACTGTTCCGCCTTTTACGCGTGGCATATCTCATTACCTCCTGCTTGAATATAAAGAATTCGATTTTTGTTTTTTGTTTAAACTCCAGTGCCCAAATTCTCGCGGTCATTAGACGAACCTGCATGGGCGCTTTCGCTTTTCTTACTTCATGTTGTAGATCAAAGATTTGATGCGTTTCAAGTCGCCTGCAGAAACAAGTTTCCCTTTGCGAAGGTGACGCTTTTGTTTTGTAGATTTGTTTGCGAATAAGTGGCTTGTGTGTGAACGGTTGCGTTTTACTTTACCAGTTCCAGTTTTCTTGAAACGTTTCATCGCACCGCGGTGGCTTTTCATTTTCGGCATTTGGAATTCCTCCTAAACAAATTGTTCTGTTATTCTTTTTCGTTCTTTGGCGCTAGCATCAAGAACATGCTGCGGCCATCCATTTTAGGGCGCTGTTCAACTGTCGCTACTTCCGCGCACGCTTCTGCAAAGCGTTCGAGGACGCGCTGACCAATTTCTTTGTGCGTGATCGCACGGCCTTTAAAACGAATTGAAGCTTTTACTTTGTCGCCTTTTTCAAGGAACTTGATAGCATTGCGAAGCTTCGTATCAAAATCATGAGCGTCGATCGTCGGGCTCAAACGAACCTCTTTCAATACGATGACTTTCTGATTTTTACGAATTTCGCGATCTTTCTTCTGCTGCTCAAACTTAAACTTGCCATGGTCCATGATACGTGCGACCGGCGGCTTAGCTTGAGGAGCCACAAGAACAAGATCCAAGTTGACACGAGACGCAATTTCAAGTGCTTCGTTACGCGTTTTAATTCCGAGCTGTTCACCGTTTTGATCAATAACCCGTAGTTCACGTGCACGAATACCTTCGTTTACATTAATGTCTTTGCTAATATTAATCCACCTCCGGATAGTGTCGCGAATATCTTAAATGCTTAACCGACGAATGTTGCCGGTTTACAGGTCCGATCCAAAACAAAAGCGGGTGGACCACAGAGGTCCACCCGCAAAGTATGACAGCACGCAAAAAGCGTGTGAAAGTCAATCGTGTATACCTGCCAACAATTCGTCAATCAGGTGAGAAGCGGGTGCTCCTGCTTAGCACATATAAGTATTCAATAACCTTACTTATAATAGCACCCCTGATTGACGGTGTCAACCATCTTATCGAAGTTCGCTTTGAACCATTTTCAAGAAGTCATCAAACGGCATGCTTTCAGATTTCTGTTCACCGTATTTACGGACATTGACTGAGCCGTTCTCCACTTCCTGATCACCGATAACAAGCATGTAAGGAATTTTTTGCATCTGTGCTTCACGGATCTTATAGCCAAGCTTCTCATCGCGTTCATCGATATCGACCCGAAGTTTATGGTCCTGCATTTTCTCCTGCAAACCTTTGGCGTATTCGCTATGTGCATCAAGCGACACTGGAATCACTTCAATTTGCACCGGCGCCAACCAAGTTGGGAAAGCTCCTTTGTATTCTTCTATCAGGAAAGCGACAAAACGCTCCATTGTGGAAACCACCCCGCGGTGGATAACGACCGGGCGGTGCTGCTTGCCGTCTTCCCCGATATATGAAAGGTCAAAGCGTTCCGGAAGCAGGAAATCAAGCTGGACAGTCGACAGAGTCTCTTCCTTCCCAAGCGCGGTTTTCACTTGAACGTCCAATTTCGGGCCATAGAATGCAGCTTCGCCCTCGACCTCTACATAAGGCAGATCCAGATCGTCCATCGCTTCTTTCAGCATCGACTGCGCGCGTTCCCACATCGCATCGTCATTAAAGTATTTCTCCGTGTCTTCCGGGTCGCGGTAGGACAAGCGGAACGAGTAGTCTTTGATATCGAAATCTTTGTAGACATCAATCACTAGATTCACCACGCGCTTGAACTCGTCTTTGATTTGGTCCGGACGGACAAAGATGTGGGCGTCGTTCAAAGTCATGCCGCGAACGCGCTGGAGCCCGGATAGCGCGCCAGACATTTCATAGCGGTGCATCAGCCCAAGTTCCGCGATGCGGACCGGCAGCTGGCGGTACGAATGGATGCCTTGCTTGAAGATCATCATATGATGCGGACAGTTCATCGGACGAAGCACTAATTCTTCGTTGTCCATCTGCATGACCGGGAACATATCTTCCTGATAATGGTCCCAATGTCCGCTAGTTTTGTACAAGTCTACGCTGCCCATTACAGGAGTATAAACATGGTCATAGCCAAGGCGTTCTTCCTTGTCGACAATATAGCGCTCGATGATGCGGCGGATTGTCGCGCCTTTTGGCAGCCACATCGGCAAGCCTTGGCCGACTTTTTGGGAGTTCATGAACAAGTTCAATTCTTTTCCGATTTTGCGGTGGTCACGCTCTTTCGCTTCTTCCAAGAAAGCAAGGTGCGCTTTCAAGTCTTCTTTTTTGAAAAAGGCAGTTCCGTAGATGCGCTGCAGCATTTTATTGTCGCTGTCGCCTCTCCAATACGCTCCCGCCACGCTCAGCAGCTTGAATTCCTTCAGCTTGCCAGTTGACGGTACATGGATGCCGCGGCAAAGGTCAAAAAATTCACCTTGCTCATAAATCGAGACTTGCTCATCTTCAGGAATGGCTTCCAGCAGTTCCAACTTATATGGATCTTCGATTGCAGCAAACCGTTCTTGCGCTTCAGAACGCGAAACATCAAGGCGCACGATTTCCAGATTTTCGTTGATGATTTTCTTCATTTCTTTTTCAATTACCGGCAAATCTTCAGCTGTGATTGACTGCTCGCTGTCAATGTCATAATAAAAGCCGTTTTCAATTACAGGGCCGACACCCAGTTTGGCATCCGGATACAGGCGCTTAACTGCTTGAGCCAATAAATGCGCAGTTGAATGGCGTAGAATTTCCAGTGCTTCTTCAGATTCCGGAGTAATTAACGCGATTTTCCCATTTTCAGCGATCGGCGCTTTCAAGTCGACCAATTTCTCGCCCACTTTGCCCGCTAACGCTTTTTTCCGAAGGCCCGGGCTGATTGATTGAGCGACGTCTTCTGCAGTTGTCCCGCGCCCAAACTCTTTTACAGCTCCATCCGGGAATTTTAATTGAATCATGTCTGACATAGCAATCTCTCCTTTTTCTTTGTTTAGCTTCGCGCCTAGTTCCTGAACTGCAAGAACCTCCAAGGCGCCTCAGCTATAATATGCCTGCAGAAAATGGAACCTCCGTTTTCCTTTGAAAACGCAAAAAAGCCTCATCCCAAAGGGACGAAGCTCTGTTCGTGGTTCCACCCTTCTTCTATTCCAAACGGAAAAATCCAATTGAAACGAAGCTCTGCATCGGCTAACGGGCCGGTACCGTCAACTGCTACTAAAAAAGTTCACAGTCGCTGCTCGAAGGTGGTATGCGTCTTGCCGTCGCTTAAGAAGCTTGCAGCCGGGGCTTCTCTCTCTGAAAGTCGTACAAATCCGCCATTGTCCTTGTCATAGCATTTCAAATTTCGATTGTTATTACTATACTGCGAACAGAAAAAAAACGCAACCGTCTTCCTGCAAAAAATAGAATTGCATACTCTATCATCGCTGGGTGTTCGAAGGTTCCGTTTTCTTCCGCTTCCGTTTTTCTTAATTAGTTTCTTCTGTTGCGTCCGTCCATTTTGACAGGGGTAGTCAGCGCACGGATCCGTTCCATGACGCGCGCCGCTTTCAAATCTTCTTTTTCGCCGCGCTGCGAGTACGTTAGATGATGCTGCAGCTCCGAATAACTGAAATTCGACGTCATGAACGTCGGCAAACGTTCCGCCATCCGGTAATGCAGGATCGTCCCCAGTACTTCGTCACGCGTCCAGCTGGACATAGCTTCTGCGCCGATATCATCGAGCATGAGCACATCCGCTTTTTTTACGTAATCGATTTTCTCCTGCAAAGTCTGGTCGCCAATTGCCTGCTTCATTTCCCGCATGAATTCCGGAACGAAGACCAATACCGACTTGACACGCATTTCCGCGAGTTCATTTGCGACAGCACTCAACAGATAAGATTTCCCGATGCCGAACTTCCCGTAAAGGAACAGCCCTTTTTCCGGCAGGTGGTCCGGCCCGGTGGCTTCATCCAAGAACGCGCCGACCGCCCGGAATGCTTCCATCCGGCTGTCGTCAAGTTCAAATCCTGAAAGGGTTGCATGCATCACTTCTTTCGGCATGAACATGCTGTGGATCATTGAAGAGGCCTGGCGCTTATTCTCGTGATTGGTTTTGGACGGGCATTTCACATAGTCGATGCCGATGGTGCCGCGTTCAAGCACAAGATGCGGCTCGAACCCTTTCAAATGGTTGACGCACTCGCCAAGGCTCGGGCATTTGTTGCAGCCATGCGACTGGTCGATAAATTCATACAGTTTATGCATGCCTCTGTCGACTATGCCTTTATCGATTTGATCTGAATGTTCTTCTAAGAATTGCTGAACGCCTGGATGTTCAAGCACTTCCCTGCGCATTTCATTGTAGCGTTCTGAAAAAGCCGGGGCATTCACCACACGTTTCATCGTTTCACGGATCGGCTCCATTTACTCACCTTTACCTTTCTTCATCGCCAGTTTTGCGAGAAGTTTTTGTTTTTCCTTTTCAAGATTGTCATTTGCGGGCCGTGGATCAGCAGCAGGCCCTTCATCTTTCTGGTAAAACCATTCCGGAAGTTTTTCTTCCCGAACCGGCTTTCTATTCGATGAAACAGAAGATTTGGCAGACGACACCGGAGAGCCTTCAGCTTTCCATTTCATGTATTCGGCATGCTCAATCCGCGCCAGTTCCATCGCTTCTTTTGCCGTCGTAACTTTTTTCCGGAGCCAATGTGAAGCGATTTTCTCCACATACGCCTTGGTCAGCTTCATATCGGTCCGCAGCAAGACATACTGCAGCAGCACATTGACGACGGGCGGCTCCATTCCATGCTGCATTACCAGCTGATTGGCCAGCTGGACATCAGCCGGAAGCGGTTCTTTGCCGTTTGCAATGTCCCGCAGCACTTCGACGGGTGATGCCGACTCCAAGTAAACCAGCAATTCCTCCTGCTTCGTCTTAGGGGCCTCGGCCGCTTTCGGCTCCGTTTTATGTACTTGGACAAGCTTTGGCGCTGTAGTGGCTACGGTCAACTTATAGTATTCCGATGCGGCCCGCTTCATACTTTCGGCTGTCAATTTATAATCGTCGTCAATTGCCAGAAGTACAACCTTCTGCATTTCCAAAGGTCCCCAGCTGTACAAAAATGCCAGTTTCGAGATTGTATCTTTTATAGAAGCCGTCAGCACCCGTTTGGGAACCAATTGCTCCGATAGCCCTTGCCGAAGCAAATCAAAATCAAAATCTGCATCCGCATCGAATCCTGTCCGTTTGCGTTCGTGCAGCTGAGGCTCTCCCGATGGATAGCCTGCCTTTGCATGGACCGGCTGATAAATATCAGTAAATGTGCGTGATACTTCTTCATATCCCGCCATTTCTTCAGCATGGACGACAAAACGCTCCCGCGCCCGGCGATAAGCCGCTTCACCAATTTTGCTGAACAAAAACATCGACAGGAGTGGATCGGCAAAAAAAGTTTTCGGATCAAGCGGCGGACACAATTCATAAACAAAAGAACGGTTTCCCCCATCTTTGCGGAAAGTCTTCAATAACCCGATAGCTTCAAGCTGAATCCTCGCTTCAAAGATTTTGGCGATCGGCAGCCCCAACAAGTTCATCAGCGTGTAATGGGTCGCTTCTTCTTTCATTGCTTCGCCTTCCGCCCATAGCGTCAAGTAGAACGCGATGGCTTCTGCGCCGATCATCGGCTGATACAAAATCGTCAACAATTGCCGGTCATAATTCGAAAAAGGATAAGGCAGCCGAATCTTATACGAATCCGCAGGCTGTAGCTCTTTATAAAGTGCTGTCATAAGTCACCGCCTTACTCGGATTTCTTTTCTTCCGGACTTCTTTTCAATAAATCCTTCAATTCGTCAATAAACACACTGATGTCTTTAAATTGGCGGTATACAGAGGCAAAACGGACATATGCGACTTCATCAATCGCCGCAAGGCCTTCCATCACCATTTCTCCGACTTCTTCAGACTTCACCTCGGCATTGCCGATTCGGCGAAGGTCTTTTTCAATCGTAAACACGAGTTCTTCCAGCACTTCAAGAGAAACCGGACGTTTCTCGCACGCTCGTATGAGCCCCCGCAGCACTTTTTCGCGGCTGAACTCTTCACGGGAACCGTCTTTCTTGACTACGATCAATGGCATTTCTTCCACTTTTTCAAAAGTGGTATAACGATAACCGCAAGATTCACACTCTCTGCGCCTTCTGATCGATTTGTTTTCATCTACTGGCCGCGAGTCCACGACACGCGTTCCATTATGTTGACAAGACGGACACTTCATATTGACATCTCCCTAAACAGACTCTCTATTCTCTCTAGTATACCAAATATTTATAACGATATAAATTGAACTTGATAATTGTTGTTAACAATCGGTAAGGAATTAGTCCGCATCCTTCAGGCCTTTCGGCTTTTCTCCTTTTTATGGTAGAGAAAATAGGATCCAATTTCATTATTAGACGCAAAACCCTTAAAATATTGCAATAGAAAAAGCAGAGGATTTTATCCTCTGCTTTAATGTTTTTCATGTTAACGGATTATGCTGTTACTGAAACTTTGGTCTTACCAGCACCGACTGGACCCATTCCACGCGGAAGTTCAGTGACTTCGCTGTTTTTAGAGTCAAGCGCTTTAGCGATGTAATCCGCTGCAATTGTCGGATCAAGATCGCCGCAAGTATAAACATCTACACTCGCATAGCCGTGCTCCGGAAAGCTGTGGATCGTTAAATGCGATTCAGAAATGATCACTACGCCGCTTACGCCTTGTGGTGCAAATTTGTGAAAAGCTACTTCGCGGACTTCCGCTCCTGATTTAAGTGCTGCATCAACAAAAGTTTTTTCGATATAATCCATATCGTTTAATTTGTCAAAATCACACTGCCAAAGTTCTGCAATAACGTGACGCCCCATTGTTTCCATGGTTCGTTTCCCCCTTTGATATCATTTTGTTTTCGTGCTCAAAATATTCAAAGTTGACTACCACGGGGGAAAGTTAGTCCAAAGAGATCCTAACCCTTTAAGCAGTCATGTGAATAAAGATTCTTCTTGTTCCGTGAAAAGCTACTGAAAACTTAGAAGAGATGTAGTTGTTTTTTAACTACGATTGTTAGTATATGATGTATTGGTTTTAAATGCAACCAATTTATCTTCAATTACTTATTATTTTCTACAAAAAAATTAAAAACCCATTGAAAAAACGCCTCTCCATTAGTCTGAGAGGCGTTAACTCCAAGTTTTTCAAACGAGGGAAACAAGTGCATTTGCTACTTTCCTGGTCAAATCGATAACACGTGCTGAGTATCCCCATTCATTATCGTACCAAGCAAGAACTTTCACTTTCCGGTTATCAATAACCATTGTGGATAGGCCATCAATGATTGCGGATTTCGGATTTGTATTAAAGTCGACCGACACAAGCGGTTCCATCGTCAATGCGAGAATGCCCTCCATACCATCTTCAGAAGCCTTTATAAACGCCTCATTGACTTCTTCTGGAGTCACATCTCTTTCAAGATCCACTACAAGGTCCACTAACGATACATTCGGTGTCGGAACCCGCAGTGCCATCCCATGGAGTTTCCCTTCAAGTTCAGGAAGTACCAATGACAGCGCTTTCGCAGCACCCGTCGAAGTTGGGATGATGGATTGGCCGGCTGACCTTGCTCTTCGCAGATCTTTATGCGGATTATCCAAGTTTTTCTGGTCATTGGTATAGGAATGCACAGTGGTCATCAGACCATTGACAATACCGAACGAATCGCTAAGCACTTTTGCTACTGGCGCCAAGCAATTGGTGGTGCAGCTGGCATTTGAAATAATGTGATGTTTCTCAATATCCAATGTGTCGTCGTTGACCCCTACTACAATAGTGGCATCCGCATTTTTTCCTGGTGCAGACAGGATGACTTTTTTTGCTCCCGCTTCTAAATGGAGGGCGGCTAAATCGCGTGTATTAAATTTTCCGGTCGCTTCAATGACGATATCAATGCCCAATTCTCTCCATGGCAATTCCAGAGGGTCTCGTTCGCTGACAATTTGAACCCGCTTGCCATTAACGATCAAAGCATCTTCATCAAAAGAAACATCACCGGCGAATATTCCATGATTTGTGTCATACTTGATCAAGTGAGCTAAAGTTTCTGGCGGATATGTTGCATTGACCGCTCTAACTGTAATATCGTCCATTAAAATAGCTTGTCTGAAAACCATACGGCCAATACGCCCAAATCCATTAATCGCAATCGAAATAGTCATTTATCCGTCCCCCATCAAATAAGTTATACTTTAATATACTAATTGGTATATAGTATAACACATTATATGGATTAGTGAACATTAATAACTAAATATGGTGTTAATGTTTTTCGTATTCCAATCCCCAATCCCTTAATATATGAAGCAATTGCTGATTGGTTTCTTCCAGTGTTCCATTATTAAATACTACAGCATCCGCTCCTGCCTCTTTGACCGACATCGGCAGCTGGGATCCGATGCGCGCCTGCGCCTCCTGTTCGGTCAAGCCATTCCGATCCATCAGCCGTTTCAACTGGGTTTCCTCTGTCACGCTGACAACAAGAATCTTTTCCGCAAAATTCAGCAGTTTGCTTTCGAACAGCAGAGGAATATCCAGTACAACCGTTTGATGGCCTTGGGCTAAAAAATCATCCCGTTGCCGCAAAAGTTCTTTGCGGATGGCGGGATGAATGACTGCATTCAATTGCTGGCGGCTTGCCGGATCGTTGAAAATAATTTGGCCAAGTTTAGTGCGGTCAAGCTTTCCATCCGGCAAAATCACTCCGTTGCCGAAAATAGCTTCAATTTTTTTCAGCGTATCCGTTCCAGGTTCCACCACTTGGCGTGCCACTAGATCTGCGTCGACTACCGGATAGCCCAATTCAACCAACATTTTCGATACCGTGCTTTTTCCACTGGCAATACTGCCCGTTAATCCAATAATCATTTAACGCCCTCACTTTTGGCATGTTGGACAATATACCGACGCCCGGCCGCCGATTTTCAGCGTCTTCGTCGCATTGCCGCATTCAATGCACTGTTTTTTTCCGTACATTCCAAACCGGTTTTGCATGCTTCCTGATTCACCATTGATGTTCCGGTAATCGGAAATGGTGCTGCCCCCAGCTTCAATGCTCTCAAGCAAGATAGCCACAATGGTCTCGAACAAAGCGATTTTCCGCTGCCTGCTGATTCTTCCCGACGCTCGATTCGGATGCAGTTTCATTTTATATAGCGCTTCGGTAGCGTAGATATTGCCGCAGCCTGAAATGACTTGTCCGTCCATAATGACTTCTTTGATCGGCTTTGCCCGATACTTCGGACTTTCTGCCATCGAAAGGAAATGCTCGAGGGCTCCTTCTTCAAACGGTTCCGGCGCCATAAGCAGAAGAGGGGGAAAATCCCCCTCTTCCTTCAAGACGCGCATCTCTCCAAACCGCCGGATATCCGAATACGCCAACAGATTGCCGTCGCTTAAAGTGAACACCACATGGGCATGGCGGCGAAATTTTTCTTCGGCAATCGACATAAGGTGGTCTACATAAAACCAGGCTCCCGACATTCCTAAATGATTAACGAGCAAAAACTCATTTTCCAAGGTTTTTAACGTGAAGTAAATATACTTGCTTCGGCGTTCTACGCTTATAATTTGAGCACCGATCAGGCTTTCGATAAACCCGTCAGCTTCCATTCGTTTGATGATCGCTTCTTTGCCATTTTGTTTGGAAACGCGGATAATGTCCGACACATAAACATCCTGGATTTTCTTGCCGATGGCTGCCGGCCGTATTTGCCGGACAACACCTTCCACTTCCGGAAGTTCAGGCATTAATGACATCTCCTCTCACTTTGTATCATACCAGGTATCCCCGAATGCAAAATCGACTTTTAGCGGCACATCCAGCTCCATTGCCGATTCCATCGCTTCAGGCACCAAGGTTTTCAATTTTTCAAGTTCGTTCGGCGGCGCTTCAAAAATCAATTCATCGTGCACTTGCAGCAGCATGCGCGTCTGCATGCCTTCCCGTTCCAGCGCTTCTGCCATATTGATCATCGCTTTTTTGATAACGTCTGCCGCACTTCCTTGGATCGGTGTGTTCATCGCAGTCCGTTCCGCAAAACTGCGCAAATTGAAGTTTGAACTGTTGATGTCAGGCAAATACCTTCTACGGTTCATCAAGGTTGTGACAAAACCATCTTTCCGTGCTTTTTCAACGATATCAGTCATATACCGCTTCACCCCTGGGAAACTGGCCAAATAACGGTCTATGAATTCCTGTGCGGCTTTGCGGGTAATCGCCAAACTTTGGGATAAACCGTAATCGCTGATACCATAAACGATACCGAAATTCACGGCTTTTGCGGCGCGGCGCATATCTCCCGTCACTTCTTCCAATGGTACATGGAACACATCGGCAGCTGTTGCCGTGTGGATGTCCTGGTCGTTCCGGAACGCTTCGATCAACCGCTCATCTCCCGACATATGCGCAAGCACACGCAGCTCGATCTGGGAATAGTCGGCAGCGACCATTACCCACTCCTGCTCAGAAGGGATGAACGCTTTACGGATTTTCCGTCCTTCCTCCAGGCGCACTGGGATATTTTGAAGGTTCGGGTTGGTCGAACTCAAACGCCCTGTCGTTGTCAAAGCCTGCTGGAACCTTGTGTGGACTTTGCCGTCTTCATGGATTTCCTTTAGCAGGCCTTCAATATACGTCGACAGCAGCTTTCCAAGCTGGCGGTAGATCAGAATTTGGCCGATGATTTCATGCTGCCCCTCCAGTTTCTCAAGCACATCTGCAGCAGTCGAATAACCGGTCTTTGTTTTTTTCAATACCGGCAAGCCCAGCTTTTCAAAAAGGACCACACCTAATTGTTTTGGTGAATTGATATTGAACTTTTCGCCGGCAATCCAGTAGATATTCTTTTCGATTTCGGCAAGCTTTTCCGATAACTCTTTGCCCATAGCCGTCAATTGGCCTTTGTCGACCTTAACGCCAAACGATTCCATAGTTCCTAAAATAACGGCGAGCGGCAATTCCAGTTTGTCGTAAAGATCGAATTGGTCGTTTTCCTGCAATTTCCGCACCACTTTCGGACGGACTGCCCAAATAGCGCGCGCTTTTCTCGCCAAGTGTTCATGCAAAGCCGAATCGGCAGGAACTGCTTTTTTGGCTCCCTTGCCATAAACCTGCTCGTTTGTAGCAACTTCCATATAGCCATATTCCTGAACGATACTCGCCAAATCCGTATAAGTTAATGAAGGATTGACTATATATGCACCAAGCATCAAGTCGAAATCGACTCCGTTCAATTCAATGCCGCAGCGATAAAAAGCCGCTGTCGCCGCTTTTGAATCCGCCATGAACTTCTTTTTTTCCGGATTGCTGAGCCATGCCTTGAACTCATCTGAATTCCGGACCACTTCCATCGGGACCACATAAGTGGAAGTTTCGGTGGCGAGCGATACGCCGAGCAAATCGCATGTATGGTATTGCTCATCATACAATTCCAAGTGAACTGCCATTTCATCTTCCAACACCGGCGGGTCGAACGAGTCTATCACCGTAAACTCCAGTTCTTCCTTTTCGGTCTCTTCCGATGTGTACTCCATTTTCTCCAGCAGCGATTTGAAAGCCAGCTCGTTCCAGATTTTGATGAGTTCTTCATGGTCTGGGCCTGAATAGGCTAACTCATCTATTGAAATCTCGATTGGTGCATGGCGCTCGATTGTTGCGAGCTTCTTGCTGATATGGGCAAGTTCTTCATTTTCGGCAAGCTTTTCTTTCATCTTGCCTTTTTGCTCTTCGATAGCCGCATAGACGCCTTCCACTGATCCATGGGCAGCCAACAGCTTTAACGCCGTTTTTTCGCCGACTCCAGGCACTCCGGGAATATTGTCCGAAGCGTCGCCCATCAAACCTTTCATATCGATAATCTGCTCCGGGCTCAATCCGTATTTTTCACGGATATGGTCGACGGTATATTTTTCAATATCGGTAATGCCTTTTCGTGTGATGTAAACGGTTGTCGACGGAGAAGCAAGCTGCGTCAAATCTTTGTCCCCTGAAATGACAATCACTTCATCCCCGGCTTTTTCCGCTTCAAGGCTCAATGTGCCGATAATATCATCCGCTTCGTAATTCGGCAGCTCATAGCTTTTGATCTGGTATGCTTCTATCAGCTTTCTCAAATAAGGAAATTGCTCGGATAGCTCCGGCGGAGTTTTTTGCCGGCCGCCTTTATATTCGCTGAATGTTTCGTGGCGGAAAGTGGTTTTTCCCGCATCAAATGCCACAATCATATGCGTCGGCTGTTCTTCCTCCAGAATTTTTTGAAGCATCATCGTAAAACCGTAGACGGCGTTTGTATGAACCCCGTTTTCATTAGTAAGCAATGGCAGCGCAAAAAAAGCGCGGTAAGCCAAACTGTTTCCGTCTAATAATAAAATTTTCTTCGCCACAAAATTACCCCTTTCACTAAAAAAGCCCTCATTCCCTCTATTTTACCATGCGGGCAAAAAGAAAAGAAATGAAGGGCTGTCCATATTTGAATTATCTCCTGTTTTAGGGCAAAAGAAAAAGCCCATGCCTGGGCTTTTTCTTTTCTTGCGGTTGAAGGGGGGTTCTATTACACCTTAACAACCCAATGTGAAGCTAGTATTAATAGAATGTAAACTTTACCACTGATTGTTTTTATATTTTTTATAGTAATTGACTTGGCGGGCAAACAAGTAGAATTTCCGCTTTAAATGCTTGTCTTTTTTGTAGAAGAGCGGATTTCCGTATTTGCCTTTTTTAATCAGGCGGTTGATGTCTTTCTGAACGGCTTTGTTGTCCACAAACTTGCGAAGGACAATTTTCGGCACTACAGTAAACAAATATTCTTCATTGAGATAGGTGACCGGTTTTTCAACATTGTAAATCAGGTCATCCACGAACATCGAAGCCATGTTATGGCCGAGGGCCGTTACGTAATAACTGGATCTTCCTTGGCGGATATTCACTTCAAATACTTTGAATTTGCCGTCGCGCTCGTCGTATTTCAAATCAAAATTGGCAAAGCCGGTATAGCCGACCGCTTCCAGGAAACGCTGCAATTTTTTCATCATCACTTCATCATATCGTGTGATCAGTGCTGTATAGTTGCCGATGGCCGTTACCGTATGTTCCTGAAGCACCACTTGGGCAAATGTCACGAGCTGGGTTTTGCCTTTGGAGCTTGCATAAATAACCGAATCCCACATATACGTATCGTCCCCAGGAATAAAATCCTGGATGATCAATTCGTCGCGGTAGCCGCTTGCAGTGATTGTCCGGATCACCTCTTGCAATTCCGCCTCGTTTTCCACTTTATAGACTTTCTGCTGTCCCGCAAATTTATTTTGATTGTATGCGATCCCGTTGCTCGGCTTGACGATGACCGGATACATCATATTCTCCTTGAAAGGAGCTTCTGTACTGCAGTCATAGAAAAAGGTTGTCGGTGTATCAATGCCATGCTCTTTGCACAACTTATAAAAGTTCGCTTTGACTTGCAGCTGATTCATCAGCTCTTCACTTATGTAATTGAAAGCAAAATGCGCCTTTAAAGTTTCGGCATTCTCAATGATCAAGCGAACATACAAATCGTTGGTTCCGATCAACAGGAGTGTTTTCCCGGAGGTTTTATATTTTTTCGCTATATCGATCAAAATGCCGGCAAATTGATCGGCGTCCGCCAATCCCGAACGGAGTTCAATTGTTTCTGTTATTGTGCTCATTGTCGTAAAGGACAACGGCTCTTTTCCCACCAAAATAGGCTTGATTCCGTAAGCTTCATGAAATGAAATTGCCATATTGTAGGCGTTCATATCCGTGCCTACAATGATTGGCAAAAAGGGTAAATTCTTCATTTTTTCCTCCTAAATTAACTTGCTAAGGGCAAATAGACTGTAAAAGTGGTGCCAACCCCTACCTCGCTGTCCACCTTCAATTTTCCATGATGCGCTTCCACTAGATGTTTTACAATCGATAAGCCGAGGCCTGTCCCGCCTGAATTGCGGCTTCTGGCCCGGTCCACTCGATAAAAGCGTTCAAACAATCGGCCGATTTCTGAAGCTTCGATCCCGATTCCTTGATCTATCACTTGAATCACGGCTTCTTCCTGTTCTTTATAAAGCCTTACTTCGACTGTCGTCTCAGAGGCAGAATAAGTGAGTGCGTTGGCCAGCAAGTTCATCATCACTTGAATCAGGCGATCAGGGTCTCCAAATACATTAACCGGTTCCACCTGCAGTTTCAAAAGAATCGACTTTTCTTCCATCCTTGGCTGAATCATGTCTGCAGCCCGTTCAATCACCGCTTGCATATCTGTAGGTTTCGCTTTCACTTGAAATCCGGCATGCTCGATCTTTGACAGCTCCAACAAGTCTTTGATCAACAATTCCAGCCGATTGCTCTCTTTTTGGATGATCTCCAAAAAAGACATCAAAGTCGGTGTATCTTGATAGGCACCGTCTAACAGCGTTTCAGAAAACCCTTTGATGGAAGTGACTGGCGTCCTCAATTCATGGGAAACGTTGGCCACAAAATCTTTCCTCACTTGCTCCAGCCGCTTTAAATCCGAAATATCATGGGCTACGATCACTACGCCCAGCCAGCGTTCATGTTCCCCCATAATAGGAGCGCCGTATACGTCCAAATGTTTCTGGTGAAGGCCGATAAAAAAGTCGATTTGATCCCGGTCCGGCGTTTCAGTCATGAAAACATTTTCTATAAACTGGGCAAGCACTGCCGGGATAGCCAACTCTTTATATAATTTCCCTTGAACATCTTCCATCGACATGTCCAGTTCTTTCAAAAAAGGTGTATTGACAAGCGAAACTCTTCCTTGCCGGTTGATCATCATAAGCGAGCTGCCCATGTTTTCGATCAGCGTTTTCAAACGTTCTTGCTCCATTTGCCGGACAGCAGTGATTTCCTGTAAATTTCTTGCCAATACATTGATTGTCGCACTCAGTTGAACCGCACCGACTGTGCCGGATTCCACGGCACGGGCACGATAATTGCCTTTCACGAGTTCCAAAGCCGTTTCCGTCACATTTTCAATCGGCTGCGCTTGAATTTTTATGATGCGATGGCTGATGACCGTCGATATGGCCATGGCTACAGCAAATATCAAAAACAGCAGCAGCCAAATGGTCGAAGGATTCTCTAGATTTGTATAAAGCGGGAACAATTGCGAGACAATGATTAACAAGCCGGCCAAAAGCAAGCCGATCCACCCAACAATCATGACCAGCAATCGATGCCGAAACGATTTCATATCGCTCTTGGCTCCTCAAATTTATAGCCTAAGCCCCTTATGGTCTTGATGAATGTCGGCTTCCGGCTATTTTCTTCGATTTTTTCACGCAAATGGCTGATGTGGACGTCGACAATCCGTGTATCCCCTGCAAAGTCGTACTTCCATACGGCACTTAGCAGTTGGTCACGCGTCAATACCCGATTTTTATTTTCCATCAGGTAGACAAGAAGTTCAAATTCCTTCGGTGTAAATTCGATCTGTTCTTCGCTCATAAACACTTCAAAGCGGTCCGGATAAACAGTCAGCTCGCCGAATGTCAAAGGCGCCATTGAGTCCTGCGGGTCCACCGGTTTGCTTTCCGTTCTTCGGAGCACCGCTTTTATGCGGGCTACAACTTCACGCGGACTGAATGGCTTGGTCATATAGTCGTCCGCACCAAGTTCCAATCCCAGCACTTTGTCAAATTCATCGTCTTTTGCTGTCAGCATGATAATCGGTGTACTGATTTTTTGCTGCCGCAATGATTTGCAAACTTCCACCCCGTCCATTGAAGGAAGCATCAGGTCAAGCACTATCAATGCAGGATCTTCGCTCAATGCCAAATCAAAGCCTTGTTTGCCGTCATTTGCGACCACCGTTTCATAACCCGCTTGTACGAGGTTATAGGAAAGCAAGGTTGCAATTGAGTGTTCATCTTCAATAATCAATATTTTCTTCATCGTGTAACATCCTCCGCATTCAGTTTAGAACCCCCATCCCAAACCATGCGCTAAAAATTATCCATCGCTTGAGTTGTCAGCTGATTCAAGATTTGAGGCGGGTTGGCAAGAATTGTCCCTTCAATCACCAAATCCCCTTTTTCATCTGTCGCTTCAACACGAACGGTGACTTCATTGTTTTTAAGGTCCACTTCGGCCACTTCCAACAAAAACTCTATTGTGGCGTAGTGGTATACGGGTTTGATGAACTTCAAGCGTTGCTCTTTGATATAAGTGCCAGGCCCTGGCAAATATTTGGAAATGGCAGAAGAAATGATGCCCGCCAACATAATGGTCGGCACTACCGGTTTTTCAAAAGCAGTTTGTGACGCAAAATCATGCTGGATGTATAGCGGGTTGCTGTCATTTGTCAGCCCCAGATAGAGCAGCAAGTCTTTATCTTCTATTTTCTCAGTCAACTGCAGTTTCTCGCCGGTATTGATGGCTTCGATTTTTCGGCCCAATTTGCGTTTTTTCCCAAGCAACAAATAAAATCCCTCCCCATTGTATGGATACCTTTATAGTAACAACTAATGCAAGAAAAGTGCAAGCACAGTTCGGAGCTTACGTTTTCTAAGTATTGGAATAAAAAGACGGGCAAGAAAATCTTGCCCGTTCGTCTATGCTAATGCTTCCATAACTGCTTTGACCGACTCAGCAGATTTTTCCAGTGCCGCCTTTTCTTCAGGGTTCAAATCAATTTCGATGATTTTTTCTACGCCGCCAGCTCCCAATATGGTCGGCACTCCTAGGTAGATCCCTGTCAATCCGTATTCGCCTTCCAGATATGCAATTGCAGGCAACACACGGCGATGGTCTTTGATAATCGCTTCCGTCATTTCAACAAGCGATGCCGCAGGTGCATAATAAGCGGAACCAGTGCCCAGCAAGTTGACAATCTCGGCGCCGCCTTTGCGTGTGCGTTCGACGATAGCCTCAAGGCGGTCTTTTGGCATCAGGGTTTCCAGCGGAATTCCGCCCGCATACGAATAACGGACTAAAGGAACCATGTCATCGCCGTGCCCGCCTAAAACGAAGCCGGTGATGTCTTTGACTGACAAATTCAATTCTTCTGCTACAAATGTCCGGAATCGCGAAGAATCCAAGACACCGGATTGGCCAATTACCCGTTCTTTCGGGAAACCTGACTCTTTATATACGGTGTAAGTCATTGCATCCACAGGATTCGTCAATACAATAATTGTTGTGTCAGGTGAGTTTTTGACGATTTCAGCCGTAACGGATTTCATGATTTTTTGGTTTGTCTGGACAAGGTCATCACGGCTCATGCCCGGTTTTCGCGCAATTCCCGCTGTAATGATCACCAAATCAGAGCCTTTTGTATCTTCATAATCCGCCGTACCAGTAATACGTGCGTCAAATCCTTGGACAGGGCCTGCTTCCGCCATATCAAGAGCTTTTCCTTTGGCCGGATTTTCCATTTGCGGAATGTCGACCAGGACGACATCTCCCAATTCTTTCTGGGCTAAAAGAAAAGCCGCTGTAGCCCCAGTGAAACCAGAACCGATTACAGAAATCTTTTTGCGTTTGAATGTCATAAAACCGCTCCTTTAAAGTAAAATTCCGGCTTTTTTGCGCAAAGCTCTGACAGATATGAAGCATGGAAGGCTATTCTATAAAACTATAAAAAAAAGAGGGGTTTCCCCCTCATTTCTTAAAAGTTTTTAATTAATTCGTCAGCGAACTCAGAGCATTTCACTTCTGTTGCGCCATCCATTAGACGAGCGAAATCGTAAGTTACAACTTTAGAAGAAATTGTTTTCTCCATTGATGCAACGATAAGTTTCGCAGCTTCTGTCCAGCCAAGGTGTTCAAGCATCAATACACCTGACAAGATAACAGAAGATGGGTTCACTTTATCAAGGCCTGCATATTTTGGTGCAGTTCCGTGTGTCGCTTCAAAGATAGCGTGTCCGCTGTCGTAGTTGATGTTCGCGCCCGGTGCAATACCGATTCCGCCTACTTGAGCTGCCAAAGCGTCAGAGATGTAATCTCCATTCAAGTTCATTGTAGCAACTACATCAAATTCGCTTGGACGTGTAAGAATTTGTTGCAAGAAAATATCAGCGATTGAATCTTTGATCAGGATTTTGCCTGAAGCAAGTGCTTCTTCTTGCGCTTTGTTCGCAGCATCAGTGCCTTGCTCTTCTTTGATCGCATCGTATTGGTTCCAAGTGAATACTTTATCAGCAAACTCTTGTTCTGCAACTTCATAGCCCCAGTTTTTGAAAGCTCCTTCAGTGAACTTCATGATGTTTCCTTTGTGCACAAGGGTTACTGACTCGCGGCCTTCAACCAATGCATAGTTGATGGCAGCGCGCACTAAACGCTTTGTTCCCTCTTCAGAGATTGGCTTGATGCCGATACCTGAAGTTTCAGGGAAGCGGATTTTGTTTACGCCCATCTCCCCTTGAAGGAAAGAAAGCAATTTCGCTACTTCTTCAGAACCGCTAGCGTACTCGATACCAGCATAGATATCTTCTGTGTTTTCACGGAAAATGACCATGTCAGTATCTTCCGGACGCTTAACAGGAGAAGGAACGCCTTCGAAATAACGAACAGGGCGCAAGCAAGTGTAAAGGTCAAGTTCTTGGCGAAGCGCAACGTTCAAAGAACGGATACCGCCGCCGATTGGTGTAGTAAGCGGTCCTTTGATCGCGATCAGGTATTCGTTGATCACATCAAGAGTTTCTTGCGGCAACCATTCGCCAGTTTCGTCAAATGCTTTTTGGCCTGCAAGAACTTCTTTCCAGACAATTGATTTTTCACCATTGTATGCTTTGTTTACTGCTTGTTCCAAAACGCGGGAAGCTGCATTCCAAATATCCGGTCCTGTTCCATCACCGATGATGAAAGGAATGATTGCGTTATTCGGTACATTTAAAACACCGTTTTCAACTGTGATTTTTTCGCCGTTTGCCATTAATAATTGCCTCCTATGGTCAAATTCACAGGGCTGCATCATCTGCTGGCCCCATGGTGCCTATTGTTGTATTTTCTTAACGTTCTTCTACAGGTACGTAAGTCTGCATTCCTGGTCCGATGTATTCTGCGCGCGGACGGATCAAGCGGTTGTCTGCATACTGCTCAAGAATGTGCGCCAGCCAGCCTGAAGTGCGTGATACCGCAAAAATCGGTGTGAACAAATCATGGTCAATATTCAACGAATGGTAAACAGATGCGGAATAGAAATCCACGTTTGGCGGAAGGTTTTTCTTGCCAGTTACAATTTCATCGATTTTGATTGACATTTCATACCATTTTTCTTCTCCACGGATTTTTGTCAATTTCTGTGACATTTCACGAAGATGTTTTGCACGCGGGTCGCCTTTGCGATAAACACGGTGGCCAAAGCCCATAATTTTTTCTTTATTGTCCAATTTTCCATTGATGTAAGAGTCAACGTTCTCGACAGAATCGATTTCAGTCAACATCTTCATAACCTGTTCGTTTGCCCCTCCGTGCAATGGCCCTTTCAAAGCGCCGATTGCAGCAGTGATTCCTGAATAGACATCAGAAAGAGTCGCAACCGCTACACGTGCAGTGAATGTTGATGCATTCAACTCATGGTCAGCGTGAAGCACAAGCGCTTTGTTGAAAGCTTCAATTTCGATATCTTCCGGCATTTCACCAGAAAGCATATAAAGGAAGTTAGCGGCAAAGCTCAAATCCGTTTTTGGCGCAATCGGCTCTTGGCCATTGCGAATACGGCCGAATGCAGTCACAAGCGTAGAAATTTTCGCTTGGATCCGGATCGCCTTCCGGTAATTTGCTTCTGTGTTCATTTCTTCTGCTTCTTCATCAAACAGTCCCAACATGGACACTGCTGTGCGAAGAGCAGCCATCGGATGAACGTTTTTAATCTCGTATGTTTTGAAATGATCTAGCACAGCTTGTGGAACCGACATATTATCGGCAAGCTGCTGCTTAAGCTCTGCTAATTCATCCGCTTTCGGCAAACGCTGATGCCATAATAAGTAAATCACTTCTTCAAAGCTTGCGTTTACTGCTAAATCATCGATATCGTAGCCAACGTATGTAAGAGTGTCATCAATAATTGAGCTGATGGCGGATTGTGTTGCTACTACACCTTCTAATCCTTTTGACGATGTCATCTAAATCGCTCCTTCTTCAGTATAATTCATCATTCCAAAAAAAAAGACAGAATGATGGCTCATCTGCTTTTATGAACCTATGCTAAATTCCTTACCTTGCCATTATAATCAATTTCGAAAGCTTTGTGAATGAAAACGCTTGTTTTTCTATAACTTTCCTAAAAAGTTATGAGTATACTCGGATTATCGTACGATAATCCGAGCGTTTCTCATTCTGCTTTGTATGAATCGATAAACAATCGGCCGATAGATTTTTTGTGTCGGAGCAAATAGCATGCTGAAACCAACTGCGTCTGAAATAAATCCTGGCGTCAAGAGTAAAACGCCGCCGACTAAAACAAAAGCGGCATTGAGCAACTGATCGCCTGGCGCTTGGAAGTTGCCCATTGTTTCTTGAATATCACGAAACGCTTTCAACCCTTGTTTTTTTGCTAAAAAAGCGCCCGCAATGCCAGTTGCCAGAATGATAGCTAGTGTCGGAAAAAATCCGATTTCTCTGCCCGCCCATATGAGCAGGGCCAGTTCGAGTGTCGGAACTATGAGCAATGCTATAAAAAACCATCTCATCATAGTATCCTCCTCCTTATAAGTCTTTACAGAACACTTGCGTGTCCATGGTAGATCATTCCAGATTCGGCGTCAATTGTTATATCATAATTGTTTTTGATTAAATTTGTGGCATCCGGTACACCAACGATGACTGGAATCCCTAAACTTAAGCCAACAACAGCCGCATGGCTGGTCAATCCGCCTTCTTCAGTAATAATTCCCGCACACTTGTTTATGGCAGGCATCATATCTCGGTCCGTACCGATCGTTACCAGGATTTTTCCTTCCGCATCCAAAGCGTTCGCTTCTTCTGCATTTCGGGCCACCAAGGTGGCGCCTAGAGCAGAAGATTTTCCGATGCCCTGGCCTTTAGCAATAATGTCGCCAATAACGTGGATTTTCATTAAATTGGTTGTCCCGGCTTTTCCTACCGGCACCCCCGCAGTAATGACAACCAAGTCCCCATGCTTGACATAATGGTGGTGCAAGCTTTCATCTACCGCTTTTTCCAATAGATCATCAGTTGACTCCACCTTGGAACCGACAATTGGCTGCACGCCCCACACAAGCGTCAATTTGCGCGATGGGATGTCTGAGGAAGTCACGGCTATGATTGGGGCTTCCGGACGGTATTTTGAAATCATTTTAGCGGTATGGCCGCTTTCAGTCGGTGCAATGATCGCTTTCACTTTCAGGTTCAGAGCCGTATAAGCTACTGCTTGCCCAATTGCTTCAGTCATGTTCGACTCTTTTTCTTTTCTTCTGGTGGAAACAATTTGCTTGTAATTGAGTGCCTCTTCAGTAGTTACCGCGATGCGGTGCATGGTTTCCACCGACTCAACCGGATAGATTCCTGCCGCTGTTTCACCGGACAACATGATTGCATCGGTGCCATCGAAAATCGCATTTGCCACATCACTTGCTTCCGCGCGTGTCGGACGCGGATTGCGCTGCATTGAATCGAGCATCTGCGTAGCTGTAATGACCGGTTTGCCTGCACTGTTGCATTTTTCGATCAACGATTTCTGGACAATCGGAACTTCTTCGGCAGGAATCTCAACACCCAAATCGCCTCGCGCCACCATCAAGCCGTCAGAAACCATAATGATTTCATCGATGTTGTCGACGCCTTCGCCATTTTCAATTTTAGGGATGATTTGAATCTGCTCTCCGCCATTTTTCTCAAGCAAACTGCGGATTTCCATGACATCAGAAGCTCTTCGCACAAATGAAGCGGCAATAAAGTCAACTTTCTGATCGATCCCGAACAAAATATCCTGGGCATCTTTTTCTGTGATCCCAGGCAACTGAACAGAAACTCCAGGCACATTGACGCCTTTTTTGCTTTTCAATGTTCCTGCATTTTCAACAATCGTATGGATCAAACCTTTTTCTTTATCAATGGCTTCCGTACGAAGTTCAATCAATCCATCGTCAAGCAGAATAATTGAGCCTTCCGTTACATCTTCAATCAGCTTTTCATAGGTGATGGAAAACATTTCCTCTGTTCCAAGCACTTCATTCATAGAGATGGCTATTTTCTGGCCAGTCTTAAGCTCGACTGCGTTGTCCTTCATTTGATGAGTCCGGATTTCAGGACCTTTTGTATCAAGAAGGATACCGACAATCTTGCCGGTCTTTACTGCAGCCTCGCGAATCCGTTGAATGCGCATCCCATGTTCTTCATGGCTGCCATGTGAAAAGTTCAAACGGGCTACGTTCATCCCCGCCTGGATCAAAGCTTCGAGGGTTTCTGGCGATTCGCTTGCAGGGCCGATCGTGCATACGATTTTCGTTTTTCTCAATAGACTCACTCCAATTAAAGTTTTAAATTGATAGTTCTTTCGAAAGCGTGTATAACGTCATATCTGCATCATGCTCTTCAGTGAATGCTTTAGTCATATCATAGTCTACCACTAGGTGATTTTTCATGCCAATAGCTTTTCCGCCTTTTCCTTCTAAAAGAACTTCAACTGCCTTTGCACCAAACAAGCTTCCGAGTACACGATCTCTTGCTGTCGGAGAACCGCCGCGCTGGATATGCCCCAGTACAGAGACCCGTGTTTCGATTCCTGCTTTTTCTTCGATCAAGGCAGCCAGCTCATTGCCGCTCATGACGCCTTCCGCCACAATGATGATGCTGTGGCGTTTGCCCCGCGCCTTCCCTTTTTTCAAACGGTCGATAATTTCATCGAGATCATGTTCTTCTTCTGGAATGAGAATTGTTTCTGCCCCGCCTGCAAGTCCCGACCAAAGCGCCAAGTCCCCAGCATCTCTGCCCATAACTTCGATGATGAATGTCCGTTCATGGCTTGTTGCCGTATCGCGGATTTTATCAACAGCCTCGATTACCGTATTCAAGGCTGTGTCGAAACCGATTGTATAATCTGTACCTGGAATGTCATTGTCAATAGTCCCCGGCACGCCGACACATGGGAACCCTTTTCTCGTCAATGCCATCGCCCCTTGATACGATCCGTCTCCGCCAATAACAACCAAGCCTTCAAGCCCGTGTTTTTTCATCTGCTCGATCGCTTTATCTTGTCCGGCCTCTGTTTTAAACTCCGGGCACCTTGCTGAATACAGTTTGGTTCCGCCCCGTTGAATAATGTCGCCCACATCGCCGGCTTCCAAGTTCTTGATTTTCCCTTCAATCAAACCTTGATAGCCTTGATATACTCCGGCAACTTCTAAGCCGTGATAGATTCCTTTACGTACAACCGCCCGTACCGCAGCGTTCATGCCCGGCGAGTCACCGCCGCTTGTTAAAACTCCAATTCGTTTCATCTAATACGCCTCCTGCATTTCCTTTTACTCTTTTCACCTTACCACGAAGAGTTCTTTGCTGTCAGTCTTGAATAATACCTCATGTGTTAAGTTTTTGTATGAAAGGTTATTTTTCCAACAAAAAAACCGCCAAAGCGGTTTTTTATTCACTAAAAATGCCGATAGATTTGAACTTCGCATAGCGCTGTTCGATCAATTCCTGGCCAGATAACGCGTTCAGTTCATCAAACGACTGCTTGATTGCATCCCCGATGTACGCAGCCTGCTTGGTGTAATCGTGATGTGCTCCGCCGCGAACCTCCGGAACCACACGTTCTATGATTTTCATTTTCAGCAAATCGGGCGCTGTAATTTTCATCGCTTCAGCAGCTGTTTGCGCAAGTGCCGAGTCTTTCCATAGAATAGAAGCGGCGCCTTCCGGCGAAATTACGGAGAACGTCGAGTTCTCAAGCATCAGGATATGGTTCCCGACGCCAAGCGCCAATGCGCCCCCGCTTCCGCCTTCTCCGATCACGATCGAGACTACCGGCACTTCAAGTCCGGCCATCTCCACCAGATTGCGCGCAATCGCTTCGCTTTGCCCTCGTTCTTCTGCAGCTTTACCGGGATAAGCCCCTTTAGTATCGATCAGGCAAATGATCGGGCGGTTGAATTTCTCCGCCTGCTTCATCAGCCGCAATGCTTTCCGGTAGCCTTCCGGATGGGGCATACCGAAATTGCGCCGGATGTTTTCTTTCGTGTCTTTACCGCGCTGATGGCCGATGACAGTGACCGGCTGGCCATGAAAGGACGCAATGCCCCCAACAATTGCTTCGTCGTCCCCGTAGGAGCGGTCCCCATGCAGTTCAATGAAATCTTCGAATAAAATGGAGATATAGTCCAATGTTGTCGGGCGGTTCGGATGCCGAGCCACCTGCACACGGTCCCAAGGCTTCATGTTTTCATAAATCTCAGATTCAAGTTTTGCAAGGCGCTCTTCCAAGCTTTTGATTTCAGAACCAAGATCCACATCTGCGGTGGCCGTGTATTCTTTCAGTTCATCTATCTTTTTCCGCAATTCGAACAACGGTTCTTCAAAAGGCATCGCCTTCGGTGCTGTTTTAGCCATTTTGGTGAACCTCCTTTGTATGCAAGCGCACTATTGAAGTTAAAGTTTCCCGTATTTTCGCCCGGTGCACGACAGCATCAAGCTGGCCATGCGCCAACAGGAATTCGGCCGTCTGGAAATCTTCCGGCAGCTTCTCGCGGACCGTCTGTTCAATAACGCGGCGCCCTGCAAAGCCTATCAATGCCTTTGGCTCCGCTATATTGATGTCGCCGACGGATGCGAAACTGGCTGATACTCCGCCGGTCGTCGGATGGGTCAAGACGGATACAAACAGCAGGCCTTCATTGCTGTGTCGCTTCAACGCAACGCTTGTTTTGGCCATTTGCATCAACGATAATACCCCTTCTTGCATGCGGGCCCCGCCGCTTGCTGTAAAGATGATAAACGGCAGCTTTTTCTCGGTCGCCGCTTCAATCGCCCGGGTGATTTTTTCGCCGACCACTGAACCCATCGAACCCATGCGGAAGTGGGAATCCATAACGGCAACTACAACTTCCCGGCCAGACAATTTTCCTGTTCCAGTCAACACGGCCTCATTCAATCCGGTTTTTTTGCTGTCTTGCTGGATTTTCTCCGTATATCCGGGAAAGCCAAGAGGATTTTCGGTCTTTAAATGATCATCCATTGAAGTGAACGATTCCTCGTCCATCAAACTGGCAATCCGTTCGTGGGCTGTCAATTTGAAATGGTAATCGCATTTTGAACACACTTTATGATCTGCCTGCAGATCTTTGGTTAATGCAATATGTTTGCATTCCGGACATTTCGTCATAAGCCCTTCCGGCATGTCCTTTGCGGCTTTAGAGGGAATCGTCGCCTCTTTTTTGTCTTTATTTCGCTTAAAAATATCACGAATCATCGCGCAATCTCTCCTTTAGTAGCCAATCGCTCCAAGTTTTAAACTCATTTACGGCTTTGTCCGTTTGCTGCTGCCCAATGGCAGCCAATATGTTCAACAGCCGTTCTTTTTCGGGAGTTGAAACTGTCCCGTTATAAGGATTGCCGCTGTATTGGTGAAGGATGACCCAAATTTTCAGGGACAGGCGGTTGCCTGACAGCACCATTAGTTCACGTACAAAATCTTCCCGTTGAAAACCGTTTTCTTCATCCGACAAGCGGATGCGAAACCCTTCCCAGACAGCCATCTGGCTGGTGGCTTTGTTATTGCAAATCGTTTGGATAGCAGCCAATTCATGGATTTGCCTGGTTTCCTGCACATCTTTTTGAGACTGGTTATCTTGCAGAATGAAGGTCGATAGCACTTCTACCAGCATGTTGTTGCGGTGATCAGCCAGAAATGTCCCTTCGCCTCTCCGCGTTTCAATCAAACCCAACAACTCTAGACTTCTCAAAGCTTCCCTGATTGTCGAACGCCCTACTTGCAGCGTTTCAGCCAACTCTCTCTCTGATGGAATACGGTCGCCCGGCCGGATGTTTTCCTGCCTAATCATGTCCCTTAAATCACGGACTATATCTAAATAGCGTTTAGACTGATTCATGGTCGCTCCTTGTCTTCCAATTTTTTGAAAGTGGTCTGACCACTCATATTGACTAGGATACAAAACTTTTCGGTTTCCGTAAAGAAAAAACTGCTTTTCTTTTTGAAAAGCAGTCATAGTTGAACTGATTTGCATATAATGGAAATCTTATGATTGCGGTTCTCTATACTTCCTTGCACTTCAAGGATGGCGTGCGGCTCCAATAAGGCGCTGTATTTCGCATACTCAGCCGGGAACAAAGTCAGAGAAGCTGGACCTGTGTCATCTTGCAGGCTGACAAACGCCATGGCGTCGCCTTTTTTCGTTCGAATCCGCTTGACTTCTTCAATCATGCCGAGAATTGTCACCGGCTCTTTGTCCCGCCGGTTTTTCAGGCTATTGAAAGCGGCGTAGGATTTG
The DNA here is from genome assembly GCF_007859395.1 of Planomicrobium sp. CPCC 101110. Classification (GTDB taxonomy): domain Bacteria; phylum Bacillota; class Bacilli; order Bacillales_A; family Planococcaceae; genus Planococcus. Next base: position 695,337 of record NZ_VOHD01000006.1, read on the forward strand.
CTGCGTTTTTCCTTTTCACGCTCAATCGGATGGGTCGATAAATAAAAGCCGAGCACTTCTTTTTCAAAATCCAGCTTCAAGTTCTCCGGAATTGGAGAAGCCTGGGCATATTTGGGCTTCATGAAACTGCTTCCCATGTCATCAAAGAGGCCAGGCTCTTCGTCAGGTTTGACCAGTTCTGCATGTTTGACTGCGCTGTCGAGCGAGGCCAGCAAAACTCCCCGATCAAGTTCAAATTCATCAAGCGCTCCCGCTTTGATCAGCGGTTCAAATGCTTTTCGGGTGAAATGGATTGCTGATATCCGTTCGGCGATATTGAACATGCTGGTGAATGGCCCTTCTTTCCGAGCCGCCAGCAACGCTCTTATGGCTGTTGCCGGCACCCCTTTCACAGAGCTCAACCCCATTCGGATTTGGCCGGCTTCTACAGAAAACGAGGATTGGCTCCTTTGGACAGAAGGCGGCAAAACCGGAATTTTTTTCTCTTTTATTTCATGCAGAAGCTGCTTTGTCTTTTCCGGATTGCCTGCGCTTGTTGATAAGAGCGCGGAAAAGAAATACACGGCATAATGCGTTTTCATAAAAGCCAATTGGTAGGAAATCATGCTGTAAGCGACGGCATGGCTTTTCGGAAAGCCGTAGTCTGCAAAGCGGACAATCAAATTGTATACTTCCGTCGCGGCGGCTTCCGTGAATCCTTTAGCTAAAGCGCCGCCAACAAAGTGCAGCCGCTCCTCATCCAGGATTTCCCGTTTCTTTTTGCTGACTGCACGCCGCAGCAAGTCCGCTTCTCCGTATGAGAAACCGGCCATTGCAGCGGCAATTTGCATGATCTGCTCCTGGTAGACGATAACGCCGTGCGTTTCTTCCAAAATCGGTTCCAGCACCGGATGGACATAAGTTACTTTTTCCTCTTTGCGTTTGCGCTTAGCGTATAAAGGGATGAATTCCATCGGTCCAGGACGGAACAGGGCATTGACGGCGACAATGTCGCCGAAAGCGGTGGGCTGGATTTCTTTCAGCGCACGCCTCATTCCATCGGATTCCAGCTGGAAAACACCGGTCGTATCTCCTGCAGCCAGGGAAGAAAAAGTTTCACTATCGGTTAAAGGGATTTTCCGGTAATCAATGCGTTCTCGCTTGTCGAACTGCACCAGGCGGCGAATTTGTTCCAGAATGGTCAGGTTGCGCAAACCAAGAAAGTCCATTTTCAACAAACCGATCGCTTCAAGTTCCTGCATCGGCCATTGGGTGATGAAAATTCCTTCGTGGCCCTTTTCAATCGGCACATGATCGACAAGCGGGCTTGGGCTTAAAACGACCCCTGCTGCATGGGTTGATGCGTGGCGCGGCAGCCCTTCCAGTCTGATTGCCGTTTTGAACCATGTTTTGCGCTCTTCTTTTTCGATGATCCATTCATTCAGGCGAGGCGATTCTTTCAAAGCCGATTTCAATGTCGTTCCCGGCCTGTTTGGAATCATTTTCGAGATGGCTTCAAGTTCTTCCGCTTCGAATCCAAAAACACGGGCGGTATCACGGGCGACGGCTTTGGCGGAAAGTGTGCCAAAGGTAATAATTTGAGCGGTCCGCACTTCGCCGTACTTCCGCGCGACATACTCGACCACTTCATGGCGCCGGTAATCTGCAAAGTCGATATCGATATCCGGCAGCGTCACCCGCTCCGGATTCAAAAACCGTTCGAATAACAAGCCGTGTTCGAGAGGATCGACATCTGTGATGCGCAAGGAAAAAGCGACGAGTGAACTCGCAGATGAGCCTCGTCCAGGGCCTGTTAAAATCTCGTTGTCGCGGGCGAATTTCATAAAATCCGAAACGATCAAGAAATAATCGATATAACCCATTTTACCGATGACCGACAGTTCATAGTCCAACCGGTCCGTGTACCTTTTTGAAGGGTCAGGGATGCGCTCTGCCAGGCCCTTTTTGCACAACTCAGCAATATAGGCGGCTCGATCAACCGACTCTTCCAGCGGAAAGACCGGCAGCAATTGCCGGTTCATCGGGATCGTCACTCGGCAGCTCTCAAGCAAGCCGGCAGCTTCCGAAAGCCATTCCGGATGATCTGAAAACCAGGAACGGAACTCTTCGGCAGCAGGCACATACGCTTTAGTGTGCAGGGGGCGTTCACGCTGCGGATCATTGAGTTTAAGCCCTTGGCCGATGGCAGATGCCACTTCGTAGGCAAACGCATCCTGTTCGCTCAAGTAACGGCTTTCCTGTGTTGCAATGATGGAAAGTCCGGCTTTCCCGCACAAAGATAGAAACTCTGCTTCGTCCGCAGCTTTTTCTCCTCCAGGACGTTCCACACTGCCGTAACTTTCAGCGCCAAAAAGGGATTTGATGTACTGGAAAACCGGCATCTGATCTGCCGCCATCCATTCCGGTTTGTTTGGAACCACACAAACCAGCCCGTTTTTGTATGCTTTCAGCCATTGTTCAGGAATCGCCTTTTTGTCCCTCGTTGCCAAGGCGCTGGATATTTTCAGCAGATTTCTATAGCCTTCATTTGTTTTGGCATATAAGACAACGGGGTAATCCTGCTCATCAAACTCGATGAACGACGACAAGCCGACCACACCATGTATACCGGCACGGCTGCACGCCTCCCAAAAAGGGAGGATTCCGTAAAGTTTCGTATTGACGATGGCTGCAGACCGGGCGCCTTGTCCCATTAAAAAAGGAAAAAGTTCGTCTAGGCGCACCGTGCTTTTCAGCAAATCAGCCGACGTGCTTATATGCGGATAAACCATGGACAACTCCATCCCTCCTTTTTCATGACGAGCAAATTTCAATCAGTCGTTCAATGACGCGGTCCGCTTCTTCCCAAGTATAAGCTGCAGCGCCGGAAGCCATCGGATGTCCGCCTCCGCCAAACTCTTTTGCCAATCCGTTGATGATGGGACCTTTTGAACGGAGGCGCACACGGATCTCCGTTTCTTCTTCTATAAAGATGACCCATGCCTTCAAGCCTTTTACATTGCCCAAAGAACCGACCAGCAATGAAGTTTCAGTCGCAGTCACGCCAAATTCCTTTAAAATATCCAAGGTAATTTTGACATAAGCCGCTCCGCTTTCGTCCAGTTTGAAATTTTGATAGATATAGCCTTGCAGATGGAGCAAATTGCGCTCCATTTCGTACATTCCATTGTATAGTGCCGTCCGGTCAAACTCATATTTGATGAGCTCTCCCGCGATTTCGAATGTTTTTTGGGTTGCGCTCGGAAACAGGAAACGCCCGGTATCCCCCACAATCCCCGCATATAGGAGACGTGCCGCGGCATTGGAAAGCTGCCAATTTTCGTGGTCGCGCCCGTATGTAAAGAGTTCATAGACCAATTCTGAAGCAGAACTTGCCGTTATGTCCACCCAAACAATATCACCGTAAACATCATCATTCGGGTGATGGTCGATTTTTATCACTTTAGCGCCTTTCGCGTAGCGCTGGTCGTCCACCCGTTCCGTGTTTGCCGTGTCTGTGACAATCACCAAAGCATTTTCAAAATCGGCATCTTCCACCTTATCCGGAAAATCAAGAAAGTCCAATGTGAAATCGTGTTCACCCGCAGCCAATATCCGCTTGTTCGGATAATTGTGCTGAAGCAAATATTTCAAGCCCATCTGAGAGCCATAGGCGTCCGGGTCCGGGCGCACATGCCGATGGATGATGATGGTATCAAATTGTTTAATTGTGTCGATGATTTGACTGTTCACGTGTATGCTCCTCTGCATGTCGGGAAATCCATTCGCAATTTCATTTATTTCTAGTACAATAAGAATGAGGTTTGGAATACAGGAGGTTCCCTATGAATATATTTGTGTTGTTGATCGTTGTTTCGTTTGTCTTTTATTTTTATTATAAAACAAAGCAGTTCCGTACGTCTTTGCCAATCCGCAAAAATTGGTATGCTTCAATGGCATCGGTGGCGCTGGGCAGTTTCGTCATGTTCTTTGGCATCAACCAGCTTTTTCTTTTCCAGACGGTTGTAACCTATATTGTTGCCGGCATTTTCATTGTTCTTGGACTAGGGTTGATAGTTTACAACTTTAAGGCAGCCAAGCATTATCGCTCGTTCCTGGATGAAGAAACACGCCTGAACAAATAATTCGCTCTCCTAGCCAGGAGGGCTTTTTTGTTGGCTTCTACCGATCTAAAAGCTGGTATGTGAGCAGCGCTTTGCCGACGATTTCGTTTTCAAAAGAAACTTCAATGTCCACTTTTGCAGACTTGCGGGTGATGTCCAAAATAACCGGACGCACAAGCATAAGGGAATCATGCTGGACCGGCTTTAAAAAGTAGACCGCCATATTTTCCAGGACGCTGTCTTTGCGGTTTTTCGTTTTCAGCGCTGTAGCTCCAGCTTCCGCCAAAATGGTGGAATAAGCTCCGTAAGACATGGATCCGTAAGCATTTGTCATTTGCGGAGTCACGCGGAACTCCAACGTCAGCTTGTCCGAATTTTGCAGGCGAAGCTGGCTTTTAATGATATCATCGATTGTCTCGCCTTGCTGCGGCTGCCGCTGGGCTGTTTGAATGGCTTTCAATACATCTTGGCGGCTGATAACCCCTTTTAAATAGCCATGGTCATCGGTGACCGGCAGCAGATCGATGCCTTCCCAAATCATGCGGTGGCCAGCAGCTGCGACGCTTGTCTGCAGCGAAACCGTGATGGGATCTTTGGTCATCGCTTTTTCGATTGTATCTTTTGGCTCGTGTCCAAGTACGTCCCTGGAAGTGATGATACCGACCAATTTCTGATTCTCGTCCACCACCGGAAATCCCCCGTGAGAAGTTTCCTCATTCAATTCATTATAGCGGCTGATTGTCTCTTTATAATGCAGGACAGCGGTATTTTCCAAAGGAATCAGAATATCTTCGATCAGTAAAATCTCTTTTTTGATCAGTTGGTCGTAGATCGCCCGGTTGATCATCGTCGCCACGGTAAATGTGTCATAGCTTGTCGAGATGACCGGAAGCTCGAATTCATCGGCCAGATCTTTCACGGTGTCGGTCGGGTCGAATCCGCCGGTCACCAGTACCGCCGCTCCGGCCCGGAGAGCATATTCCTGCGCCTTCAGCCTGTTCCCGACAATCAGGAGATTCCCCGCCTCAGTATAGCGCATCATATCATCAAGCTGCATGGCGCCGATGACAAATTTCGTCAGCGATTTATGGAGTCCGGCCCGGCCGCCAAGCACTTGGCCGTCTACGATATTGACAATCTCCGCATAAGTCAGCCGTTCGATGTTTTCTTTCTTTTTCCGTTCAATCCGGATGGTGCCGACCCGTTCTATCGTGGATACCAGCCGTTTTGTCTCCGCTTCTTTGATCGCCCGGTAAGCCGTCCCTTCACTGACGTGCAATTCCTTTGCAATTCGCCGAACCGAGATCTTTTCGCCAACCGCAAGCTTCTCGATATACCCTAATATCTGCTCGTGTTTCGTTGCCATAACTTCACCCATTCCCTCTGCTTTCCTGTCCTTTTAGTGTACCATATCCGAAATAAAAGCGAAGAAGCCGATTTTAACGGAACAACGGATGCGCAGAACAAATCAAAAAACCGAAGAGGCCCCCCTCTTCGGTTTTTCGTTTAGATGTCGATTACGCCCCCGGCTTGGAGGACGTTGACCTCCGCTTTTTCGACCAGCTTCTTGAAATGTTCCGGGTCTTGTTTGATTGGCGGGAAGGTATTGTAGTGGATCGGCACAACTGTTTTGGGATTCAACAAGCCCACGGCATAAGCAGCGTCTTCCGGCCCCATTGTGAAAAAGTCGCCGATCGGCACAAACGCTAAATCGATGTCGTTCATCTTGCCGATGATTTCCATATCGCCGAACACTTCGGTGTCTCCTGCATGGTAAATCGTTTTCCCTTCCGCTTTGAACAAAATACCTGCAGGCATTCCGCCGTAAATGACGCCATCTTCCTCTGAAGTATATGATGAACTATGAAAGGCTTTCGTAAATTTCACAGTGCCAAATTCAAATTCCTTGGCTCCTCCAAGATTCATGCCAACCGTGTTCAATCCTTTGCTGCCCAGATAACTCGCCAGTTCTACCGGCGCTACTACGATGGCGCCGCTATTGGACGCCAGTTCAATAGTGTCTCCAACATGGTCGTTATGTGCGTGTGTCAGTAAAATGGCGTCCGGTTTCTCATTTGCCACTTGCAGGTCAGTCAGTCCGTTCCCTGTAATAAATGGATCGATCAAGATGGTATGGTTTCCGGTTTTGATTTTTACAATGGAATGTGCATGGTATGAAACTTGCATAAAATCCCTCCAGTTTCAGTTTGTCTAAACCATTTCTAGCTGTCATATACCCTGAACTTTGATAAGCTACACATATAAGGGAGGTAATACATATGAAGAAAATCCTGCAATTGCAAAGTTATTTGAAAGAACAGTCGATTGATGCAGCGTTCATCACGAATCCGGACAATGTGTTTTATGTCAGCGGGTTCAAAAGCAATCCGCACGAACGCCTGCTTGGAGTCATGGTTTTCCAGGAAGCGGAGCCGTTCCTTATCTGTCCGCAAATGGAGATTCCGGATGCGAAAAATGCCGGATGGAGCAGCGATATTGTCGGACATGCAGATACGGAAAATGCGATGGAAGTCCTCCACCGCACCGCCTCAGGCCGTGGAGTGAATCTAAGCAGACTAGCTATTGAAAAGTCGCACATGACAGTCGACCGCTATGATGCGCTGCTTTCTTTGTTCGGCGGTTTGGAGTTTGTCCAGCTGGATGATCAAATCAACGCAATGCGCGTTGTAAAAGACGAAGCAGAACTTCAGATTTTGCGTGAGGCGGCAGCCCTTGCCGATTATGCCATCGAAGTGGGCTGCAAGGCTATCAAAGAAGGCATCACAGAAATCGAAGTGATGACGGAAATTGAACTGGCGCTAAAAAAACGCGGCGTTACGCACATGTCCTTTGATACGACTGTCCTTAGCGGCCCGAAAGCGGCATCGCCACACGGCAAGACCGGAGACCGTAAAATCCAAAAAGGCGACCTTGTCTTGTTCGACCTTGGCGTTGTCCACAAAGGCTATTGTTCGGATATTACCCGGACAGTGGCATTCGGTGAACCGAACGAAGAACAAAAAGCAGTTTACGAAGTGGTGCTGCAGGCAGAACTTGCAGCAGTCAATGCCGTTAGACCGGGCGTCACTGCAGCGGAGCTTGACCGAACAGCGCGCCGCGTCATCGAAGAGGCCGGCTATGGCGAATTCTTCACGCATCGCCTCGGGCACGGTCTTGGCATATCGGTCCATGAATTCCCTTCGCTCCACGGCTCAAACAACATGCAGATGGAAGCCGGCATGGTTTTCACGATCGAACCAGGTGTTTATTTGCCAGGAAAAGTCGGTGTCCGAATCGAAGACGATGTTGCAGTGACTGCGGATGGCATCGAAGTATTGACGAAATTCCCGAAAGAACTGCAAATTTTATAGCCGAAAAAAGGCTGGCCCGGAATTTTCCGGGTCAGCCTTTTTATTTTACGCCAACAATTCATCAACCGGCTTGAATTCCAGTCCTTGATCGTCCGCCACAGCTTTATATGTCACAAAGCCTTGGTACGTATTTACGCCTTTTTTCAGCGCTTCGTTTTGGAGAATCGCTTCCTTGAAGCCTTTGTTCGCAATTTGAACAGCATAAGGGACGGTAACATTGGTCAAACCGATAGTGGATGTGCGAGGAACCGCTCCTGGCATGTTTGCCACTGCATAATGGACCACGTCGTGTTTCAAATACGTCGGGTTATCATGAGTGGTAATGCGGTCGCTTGTTTCAAAAATCCCGCCTTGGTCGATTGCGATATCGACGACGACTGACCCCGGCTTCATCGACTTGATCATTTCTTCTGTCACCAATTTAGGCGCTTTCGCCCCCGGAATCAAAACAGCTCCTACCACTAAATCCGCTGCTTTCACCGAATCAGCGATGTTGAATGGATTTGAAATAAGCGTCTGTACGTCTTGCCCGAACAAATCATCCAATTGGCGAAGACGGTCCGGATTCAAGTCCAATATCGTAACATTTGCACCCATGCCTACCGCCACTTTTGCCGCGTGTGTTCCTGCCACTCCTCCGCCGATGACAGTTACTTTTCCGCGTGAAACGCCCGGGATTCCCCCTAACAGGATTCCAGCACCACCATGGATTTTCTCCAGGAATTGCGCTCCAATCTGTGTCGACATTTTGCCGGCCACTTCACTCATTGGCGTCAGGAGCGGCAATGTGTTGTTTGGAAGCTGCACCGTTTCATATGCGATGCCGGCCACTTTTGCATCAAGCAAAGCTTTTGTCAGTTCAGGTTCTGGAGCTAAATGAAGATAAGTGAACAAGATCATGCCTTTGCGGAAAAAGCCATATTCGGAAGAAATCGGCTCTTTCACTTTCATGATCATTTCCTGCGCCCATGCTTCTTCTGCAGTCGGTACAATATGCGCTCCTGCTTCTCTATAATCTTCGTCTGTAAAGCCTGAGCCTGCACCTGCGCCTGCTTGGATAAACACTTCATGCCCGTAAAGCGCAAGGTTGACAACCCCTGCTGGTGTCATCGCTACGCGGTTTTCATTGTTTTTCACTTCTGTGGGTACTCCAATTCGCATTCCAAAACCCTCCAATTACATTGATTTAAAATGATATGTATGTGTAACCGCTTCATAATTCCAGAGCAAGTCCATTTTATCAGATATTCTATATTTCTGCTGTAATAATTTTATCGCTTAACAACTTTACCTCTCCTCAATTTATCAGCTGGAACAATGCGAAAAAGCTGGATTTTTAAATTTGAAATTTAATTATATCATCACAACAAAATTCATTCTTTCAAGGAAAGTTTCCATAAAACTAGTAAAAAAAGAAGGAACAAAACAAACAGCTAGCGAATTTTATATATAAGAAAAGGGAGGAATGTGCTATGACTTTAAAGTATTCGCAAATTTTAGTTGCGGTAGACGGTTCGAAAGAAGCGGAATGGGCTTTCAAAAAATCAGTCGGCATCGCAAAACGAAACAATGCAACTTTAAACTTGGCAAACATTATTGACACCCGATCCTTCGCTGCCATCGAAGCATACGACCGTTCAATCGCCGATCGCGCCCAGCGGTTCGCGGAAGATTTGCTTGATAATTACAAGAAGGAAGCGATGGATGCAGGAGTCCAAAGTGTCAATACGCTGGTCGACTACGGTTCTCCGAAAACCCTTATTTCCAGAGATATCGCCGGAAGAGTAAACGCTGACTTGATCGTTTGCGGAGCGACCGGATTGAATGCGGTCGAACGGTTTTTGATCGGCAGTGTTTCAGAACATATTGTCCGGTCGGCTAAATGCGATGTGCTTGTCGTCCGTACAGAAGAACCCTATGATGAAATCCCTGCCGATTATGAGACAAGCAGCGGGATTGAGCGAAACATTGATAATGACAGAAAAGACTATACAGTAGGCGAAAACATCGACCGGCGCTGAACCGCAAAAGGCAGGCAACGAATAACCGTTGCCTGCCTTTTCATTTCGGGCTATTTGATCTTGACTACCAGCTTGCCTTGCGCATGGTGGGTTTCGCTTATTTTATGGGCGTTTTTCAAGCCTTTCTCGGTAAATTCAAACGTCTCGCCGATGATTGCTTTCAGCTGCCCGGATTCATATAAATCTGCGAGTTTCTGCAGTTTAGCTCCATTCGGTTCCAGGAAGAAATAACCGATTTCCACATCGTATTTTTCCTCTTCCCCTTCTGATGGCGGTTCGATAATCGACACAAGCTTTCCTTTCTTTTTCAATACACCGAAGCTTTTCGCCCGAACTTCACCGCCTATGGTGTCGAGTACAATATCGAAACCGCTGAGAACTTCACTGAAATCTTCACTTTTATAGTCGATAACTCGATCGGCGCCCAATGACTGGAGCATTGCCTCATTTTTAGCGCTTGCAGTTGTGGCGACATATGCACCAAAACTCTTGGCAATTTGGACAGCAAAAGTTCCAACCCCGCCAGCTCCCGCATGAACAAGAACCTTGTCTCCTTCCTTTACCCCTGCAATTTCAACAAGCCCTTCCCATGCAGTCAACCCCGTCAACGGAATCGCTGCGCCTTCTTCAAAACTCATCGAGTCCGGCATCTTCGCAAGCAAATGTTCTTCCACCGGCACATATTCTGCGTATGTGCCTTGCCGTGTTGTCAGCGGCCTTGTGAACACCCGGTCACCAACCTTGAACCCCGTGACGTTGCGCCCTGTTTCCGCCACAACACCGGCAGCGTCCCAGCCCAGGATGATCGGAAACTCGAATGGCAGCATTTCTTTCAAGTACCCTTCCCGCAATTTCCAATCAATCGGATTTATGGAAGTTGCATGAACTTCGAGCAGGACTTGGTCATCATTGATTGCCGGACGCCCCACTTCCCGTTCTTTCAATTCCTCAATTCCGCCATATTGATCGATTACTATCGCTTTCATGAACGATTCCCCTTTCTTTACCATATGCATATACCCGCCATTTTGATAATGTATGCAGCTTGAAGTACGAGCTTGATAAATCATCGGCGTCCATAATGAAAAATTGTCTTCATTCACTTTACTCTGCAGGAATGTGCCGGACATCATCCCAGGCATAAACCAATTCGTTCAAAATGGTTCCAGCTATTTTTACCGTGATGCCATCAATTTCTTTTGCTCCAAGCGTTTCATAAAAAAAGCGTGAACCGTTGTCTTCCAGCACCAAAACGGCCATGCCGTCAATATTCTCTTGCTGCAGCTGCTGGACAATCGGCCGGATCAGTGCTTTCCCTAAGCCTTGCCGCTGGTATTCTTCCAATATGTAAATTGCATAAAGCTCTCCGGAGTGGTTAGGATAATTCCCGCTCCTCTCCGGTCCGCCAGTGGAAAATCCGACAATCTCGCCATCCCGATTTTCCGCCACAAAAACCATATCGGTTTCCATATTGTCCAACCAGATTTTCTCACGTTGTTCATATGACAGTCCATTCAAATAACTGGCGGGAAGGATTTTTTCATAAGTGGTCTTCCACCTATCTACATGAACTTTTGCTATTCCTTTGGCGTCAGATATAACAGCTTTTCTTATCTTCATCCCCAACACCTCTTTTTATACATTTTAACATTTCCTCTTTTTCAAACAATTTTCAAGTTCCTAATTGCAGGACTATTTTTCTTGATGGATTAGGCCTATGTGACTACCAGCTATGCTAAACTTATATCAGGAGGAGCAATCATGAAAACTAAACCTATTTATGTAGAAATTGATATCAAATCCGATATGGAAAGCTTATGGAAGGCTACCCAGACGCCGAAGCTTCACGAACAATGGGATCTCCGTTTTTCAGCCATTACATATTTGCCGAAAAAAGAAAACGAGGCCCAGAATTTTATATATGAAACAGTGATGGGCCTGGGTTTGACCATAGCAGGCTGGGGAAAAAGCATCGGCTCATTTGATGGCAAAGATGGATCGAGAACTTCATCTCTGCACTTTGGCACCAGCCAACCAATATCGATCATCCGAGAAGGAAAAGGCTATTGGAAATACCGGCCACACTCAAATTCAGTCAATTTTCTTACACAATATGATTACAACGTGAATTGGGGCAAATTTGGTCGAGTTGTTGATTTTTGCTTTTTTCGGCCCGCCATTGGATGGGCTACAGCCTTAAGCTTCGATGTTCTAAAAAGATGGTTGGAAAATGGAGAATCACCCGCTCTTCAATACGTACGTTTTTTCAGTTCCTGGCTGATCGCCTTTCTATTCTCTTTTGTCTGGTTCTATCAAGGTCTCGTACCAAAACTGCTAAGTTTGCATCCTCAGGAAGTATTGATGGCGCAAAGCTTGCTTGGAACTTCCGCCAGCCAGGCGGAAACGGCCGTCTTATTGATCGGGACAGCTGAAATATTATTCGGTTTTTTTTGGCTCTTCTATAAAGGCAAACGGAAATTATTCGAGATTCAATTGGTGCTTTTTCCAGCCTTGACCGCTTCGGCATTTTGGGCAGAATCCGCATCTTTTGTTCATCCGTTCAATCCATTGACATTCAATATAGCACTTTTCGCACTTTCAATCATCGGCTTTGGGCTAAGCAAAAATTTGCCTACTGCTCGAAGCTGCAAACGGAAAAGATAAGGAGATTTATGATGTCCATATACAAAGAGGTATTAGGAAGCCAGTTCAACAAACTCCATCCTATGCTCCAAAAAAGATACGAGTTTCCCATCAAGTCGCCTTTCAAAGCCAATGGCGTTATGAAAAGCATCAGCCGCGGCCCCGATTGGCTGCTGCCGCTTTTTTTAATTGGTGCAAAACGGAAATTTTTATTTCCGGAATCGGGTACTGATATTCCTTTTACTATCGTCAACACAAGACAAAAAGGCGCAAATGGCGAAGAACAAGTATTCTGGGAGCGAACGTTCTTTTTCCCAAACAAGACAAGGTGCTTCAATGCGCTGATGAGCCGTAATTCCAAAAGCAAAATTGTGAAAGACTATTTGGGGGAGCCTCCCTTATTTTATTCGGAATTGGCGTTTTTTGTATCGCCGGAAGGCCATATGCAGATTCAATCCCGTAAGCAGCGGATCGTTCTTGGCCCTATTGAAGTTCCACTGCCGAAGTTGCTTCACGGCGTCACAAAGGTTACAGAAGGATATATAGAAGAAAAAGGCGTCTTCACGATTAATGTCCAAATTACGAATCCGTTTTTTGGCCTCTTATTTTCATACGAAGGAGAATTCAAAGCGCATGAACTTTAAACTGCTCATGTTCTATCATTCCGCCTTATTCCTTATAAGTATGGCATTCAACTCCGGACCGTGGCATTTCTTGATGCTGACGGCTGCCCAGTTATTTTTTGTTCCGCTGGCATTGCTTCTTGTGACAAACAAAGAAAACTTCTTTTACAGGCATTATTTTTTTATCGCACCTCCCGCCCTTCTTGCCGTCTGCCTGCTGCAAATCACCGGGTCAACCAAATGGGATGGAGTTTTAGCTTTTCTTTATTTACTCTATACTTTGCTCGTTGCTTGGACCGGGCTTCAACGGTTTCTCCATAGGGGCTTCAGCGATCTGGAGGAATTTGCACTTGATGTCGCCATGATTTTTTTAGCGATTGGCGGTGCTTGGTTTTTCGCTTATGAAGCTGGACTCGAAACAGGCTTTTCCCCGATTATTACATGGCTGACCGGCATTCATTTTCACTATTCCGCTTTCCTTCTGCCGGTTTTTGTCGGATTTCTTGGACGTTCAACAAAGACGCGCGTGTACAAAATCGCGTGTACGCTTATTTTGATCAATCCGGTTGTTCTTGCTTTCGGCATCACCTTCTCACGGTGGTTGGAGTTTTTTTCAGTGCTGCTTTATATCTTTGCAATTTACAGCCTTATCTATCTAACGTTCAAAACTCCCTTTTTCAGCTCTTGGCAAAAATGGCTCGTCCGTTTATCATTCGGGTCTTTGGGAATCACGATCCTTTTTTCTCTGTTATACGCCTATGGAAATGCTTTTGGCGCCAATTCCGCCAATATCGGCTTTATGCTCCAATTCCACGGTTTCTTTAATGCAGTGGGCTTTGCTTTATGCGGATTTATCGGCTGGGCTGTCCATCCTCCGTCACCTAATGCAATAAAAAAAGGATTTCCAGTCAGTGGGATCAGAGGGAGACAGACGGTAGGCCAACAACTGGTGACCGATTATACGGATCCAACGAAGACATATGCCTGTTTGGTGGATGATATGGCAGCTTATGGACCGGCCATCAATTTAAAAACATTGCCCTTTGTGATCCGTGATTTTTATGAGAACACAGACCGTTACCGCTTGTTTGCGGAAGTGCAGTGGCATGCTTGGTTCAAACCTTTTGCCGGCATATTTCGGCTGTTGAGCCGCCACATGCAGCAGCTGAATTTGCCGCTCTCCAACAAACAAATCGAAATGACGGGCTCCATTACAGCGCTGGATCAAGCAGCAGACGGCCGAACGCATCCCAGGGCCTGGCTTCGCAAAATAGACGAAGAAGTTGTTTTTGTCGCTTTGTATTCCATCCATCAGACAAAGGACCGGGCCTACATGAATGTAGCGCTGCCTCTTCCGGGATCGTCCATGATCGGCATTCTGGAATTAGAGCAGCAAGATGAAAAGCTGCTGCTGACAAGCTGCGGGGATGCAGCTTCCGATGCCGGAATTTATTTGACGGTATCGAGATATCTCTTTAAACTTCCATTGGGAGAGCGGTTTTTGCTGGAGGAAATGCACTCGGGCTGCCTAAGGGCCATACATGAAATGAGGATTTTTTCATTGCCGTTTCTAACGATAAATTATGTGATTGAGCCTAAAGATGAATCCAAAGGGTGAAGGACTATGGAAATCATCTTAACAAGCACGGTTTGGGCATTCCTTATTTTTATGACGGTTTATTCCCCCATCATGGCTTTTGCTGCCTCCTTTCGGCGAAAAGAAATTTCATGAAGGAAATTCTTTGTTTTTTCTGCTGCTTCCATCTTCATCGGGTTAGTGGGTGTCTCCTTTTAGTTTTGGCTATGCAAAAATTCCGGCGTATATTTACTGGCATTTCAATAAGAAAGGGACGGTTTTATAAATATAGGACCGCCCCTTTTCATATTCGTCATTTCCACTTTGCCAAAACTATTATATCCCCGTCTCCTTTGTTGCATCCTTGAAGCGCATAATCAATTTGTTCTGCTGCCTCGACTTCTTTGATTGTCCTGCACATTATTTCTGTAACTTTTCCAAAGCCGAATTGGTCTTTCGTAGAATCCACAATCAACTTTATCATTGAGCCGTCAAAGCTAAGTTCGTGGCCAATTGGATCGCCTTCTGCAGTAAAAGATATAATGCTAATCCGGTCTTTTTTCTTCGATTCCACATTTTCCAAAGAAGCGGCAAGGCGCTCTTCTTTCGTCAATTCTCCGTGCCGGTCTAACACGGTGTCTTCAGAACTGTCCTCTTCTTTTACTTCTGCATTTTCTTTCTCAGTTTCTATTGCCCCATCTGCTTGGCAAGCTGAAAAAATCGCCAAAGCCACCAGCCAGCCGAACATCAAACCTTTTTTCAAGCCAGCCACCTTCTTTTTTCAATTAGACGAACCGGAAAAGTTAAAATTACAGGTTCTGCACATCTATTGCAGCCAATCCTTAAAAAACTCACTATGATTTTCTCCGAAATACTCGTTGAAAAACTCTTTAAACGTTTCAGTGTCTACATTCTGGAATTGAAATTCCTTGTAGTAGGCCGCTAAAAACCGGAAAGCTTCTTCTTCTCCGCCCCGCCCGTTAAAGAAATCCCTTAGGATAAGCGGCGTTTTCCCGTAAATCGTGGCGTAATATTCCGTTTCTTCATATTCATCCATCGGAAGATTGCTGTACTTATTGGTGTCATAGTATTCCGCCATGAGCGCAGCTGATTCAAAACCATATGCCTCGCTATCATATCGGTCCCCCAAAAAAAGGGACGCTGCATATTCGGTAATGCTTTCATCAACCCACGCATGGTCAAAAGGATCGTTTGCCACGAGGAAATAAAACCATTGATGGGCGATTTCATGGACAAGCACGCTTTCTAAATTTTCTTTGTCAGATGCGACTTCTATGGCATTCGGGTATTCCATATTACCGTCATTGGCGATGATGTCCAGCTCCTGAAATGGATTGTCCCCTATTTTTTCCTCAAAATAACTATATGCATCGACCGCCAGCTCTGCAGTTTCTTCGGTCGCATCCGATCCAACCGGCAAAAACATCCGCAATGCCGTACCGTTCGCATGTCTCGTTTCAGTGGTCCATTCTTCCGGTTCCATGAATGCCATGTAAAAATCTTTGATGTTTTCGCCTTCAACTGCTCCCGATGAACTTGGAGCAATTTCGCCATCGCTTGCTGAACTTGCCACAAGAAATTTGCGGGGAAGTTCATATTCCACTCTATAGTCGCTATATGGCGTATGATAAGATTCCCCTTTTGGGTCGAAGTCTTCAATAGCCCAGCCATCTTGATAAAATGCGAGCATGGGATACCATTGCGCCAAATAATAATTATTTCCGTCCCGGGATAGGCGCATTCCATCTTCTGACAGGGACATTGTATAGTCTATCTTCAACCGCTTCTTCTCTCCCGGCTGCAATTCTTCCCCCAGCTGGACCAGCAGCTCGTTGTTCGCCAACTCGTACCGGAGTGTTCCATCCTCGTCTTCTATCGAGGAAATAGCGGAGTCTGCCGGGTCTTGTATGAGTTCCGGCAGCACTTCCTCATCGTTGGCGTTCGGAATAAAATAAAACCCTATTGTTTCCCATGCGTCTCCCGAATGGTTCACCACGTCGATTTCAGCACTGATGTGGAATTCATCTCCCTCATCCAGCCTTACTTGCAGCCTATAAGAAGCGCTTGCTTCCGGGTCCAGCTCCCCATCTTTTTTCAGTTGCGACAGCTTCAAGGCCAGTACGCTAACAGCAGCAACGATAACTGCAATTCCAATCAGCCAAATTTTCTTCCTGGTCATTTTTCATCCCTCCTTGCTGTAACTTTCTTAGTCTTATTGTATCAGCAAATCTTATCCAAATATTACCTGGAAACGATTCAGTCCACAATATTCTTTGGCCTGTTTAATTTCTTTTGCAAAAGTTCTTTTTTAACACTGCACAACAGCCTGTGGTATTATGGACAGTGTTCGAAAAAAAGAGGTTCGCAAACTCCCTCTCAAAAAAACTAAGGAGTCAGATAATATGAAAAACGAGAAAGCGGTTGTCGTATTCAGCGGCGGCCAAGACAGCACGACATGCCTTTTTTGGGCATTGCAAAATTTCGGCGAAGTTGCGACAGTGACATTCGACTATGGCCAACGCCATTCGGCTGAAATTGAAGTAGCACGGAAAATCGCCGATGAACTTGGAGTGAAATTTAAAGTATTGGATATGACGTTGATCAACCAACTGTCTGCCAATGCGCTAACGCGAGATGATATCGACATCACAGCTGAAGAAGGCGAACTGCCTTCCACTTTCGTTCCAGGACGCAATTTGCTGTTTCTGTCCTTTGCGGCGGTTTATGCGGATGCCATCGGGTCGCGCCATCTGATCACAGGCGTCAGTGAGACCGATTTCAGCGGCTATCCGGATTGCCGCGACACGTTTATCCGTTCATTGAACGTATCGTTGAACTTGGCAATGGACAAGCAATTCATCATCCATACTCCGCTTATGTGGCTGGATAAAGCAGGCGTCTGGGAATTGTCCGACGAGCTCGGCGCTTTGGAATTCGTCCAGGAAAAAACGCTGACGTGCTATGAAGGCATCCCTAGCACCGGCTGCGGCGAATGCCCTTCCTGCAAACTGCGGAACGAAGGCTTGAAAACTTATTTAGAGCAAAAAACGGCAGGTGCTGTGGAATGATGCAGCAATTTTATCCATCCGTCCCTCACCCTTACCGTTTTGAACTTAATAAAGACATGAATTTTTCCGCTGCGCATTTCATCCCAAGCGAGGAAGCAGGAAAATGCCAGGCGGTCCACGGGCATACGTACCATGTGAATGTCACTATCGGCGGCAATGAACTCGATCCGATCGGGTTTTTGATCGATTTTAAAATCCTGAAAGATATTGTCCATAAAAAATATGACCATTCGGTTTTGAATGACCACCCGGAATTCAAAGACAAGTTTCCGACCACAGAACTTTTGGCGGAACAAATCTGGATTTCAATCCAAGCTGTACTCGACACACGCGGCAACAAACCGAAATGCCTGCAGGTGATCGTGCGGGAAACGCCGACGAGCTATGTTGTCTACCGTCCGAGACAGGAGGATTTAGCATGAAGATTCCTGTAATGGAAGTGTTCGGTCCGACAATCCAGGGAGAAGGCATGATCATGGGGCAAAAGACGATGTTTGTCCGCACTGCGGGCTGTGATTATTCGTGCGCTTGGTGCGACTCCAGCTTTACATGGGACGGCACCGGAAAAAGCGTTTCAAAAAAGCCGCATGAAATCATTGAAGAACTGCGGCAAATCGGCGGAGAAGCTTTTTCCCATGTGACGATTTCCGGCGGCAATCCAGCCCTTCATAAAGGAATCGGCGAACTGGTCGATTTATGCCATGAGAATGGCTGGAAAGTTGCAGTTGAAACGCAAGGTTCCATGTGGCAGGATTGGCTTCGCAGCGTCGATGATATTACGCTGTCGCCCAAACCCCCTAGTTCCGGCATGAAAACCGATTTTGGCAAACTGGATGCAATCATGGAAAAATTGGCTGAAAGCAACGCCAGTTTGAAAGTCGTCGTTTTTGATGAAGAAGATTTCAAGTATGCCGAAGATGTCCATTTGCGCTATCCTCGGGTTCCTTTCTTCTTGCAGACAGGAAACAGCGATACTGTAACAACTGACGATTCCAGGCTTGTAAGAGATTTGCTGGAGCGCTATGAATGGTTGATTGACCATTCCGTCCGCTCCCCGATCATGAACGATGCCAAAGTTTTGCCGCAGCTTCATACACTTGTATGGGGAAACAAACGCGGTGTATAAAAAAGGATGAAAGGCCATCTGCCTTTCATCCTTTTTTGCTGTCTTCTTTCTTCAAACTGTTGATGGCTGCCATAAAACTCCCATAAGTCGAGGAACCATATTGATTCCGGTTATTCTTAAAGAATGTTTTTAACATGTAATTTTCTGCTTGTTTCAAATTGCAGTTTCTGGAGTCCATAACCAGCGACAAATACGAGCGGAAATAATCCGGTTTTAAATTCCCCCCATGATTGACGGTCATCGCTATGTCTCCCCTTTAGCAGCAAAGTGCCGGCGAGCTTCCGGCTTTGGTTTTCAAGTTTATGCTGCAGACCCCGGTTTCAGGCAATTCCAACCGAACTTCTTGTGCCCCGGCCGCATCCCCTGTCAAATGGGCAACAACCGAGCGGACCTGTTCATAACCGGTCGCCAACAAAAAGGTTGGAGCCCGCCCATAGCTTTTCATGCCGACAATATAAAAATCCTTCTCCGGCTGCCTTAATTCCGCTTCACCGTGCGGCCGGACCGTGCCGCAGCTGTGAAGGTTCGGATCAATAAGGGGGGCTATCGCTTGGACGCTTTCAGTTGCCGGATCGATAGCCAGTCGGATTTCCGACAGGAATGAGAAATCCGGCCGGCTGCCGGCATTGACAACGAGCTGGTCCAATCCTTCAATGGAGTGGGGCTTTCCATTCCATTCACCGGACAGTGTAAGGAGGCTATCATTCTTTTCAATAGCGTGAATGCGGTATGGGGCCATCGCTTTTACGGCACCTGAATCGACTAATTGATGAATCCGGGAACCAAGTTGCCCTCTCGCTTCAAGTGCGTCCTTTTCTTCCCCACCATACGCATCTTCCACTCTTTCTTTCCGGAGGATCCAGGTTATTTCGGCAGTCGTCTCGGCTAGATCCAGTATTGTATTGATCGCTGAATGCCCGCCTCCTATAACCCCTACGCGCTTTCCATCGAAAATCCTCCGGTCTTTTCCGGCAATGTCCGGGATTCTATAATAAATGCGGTCAGCAGAAGCTGTTTCCTTCCGCGTCCAGACTCCGGCTGAATGGGCAGGATTCGGCTGTCCCCAAGTACCGGTTGCATCGATGACAGCTCTCGCTTCTATTTGTCCGGTCTCTCCGTCCCGGTTTTCCACATTGAGCACGAACGGCTTTTCCTCGCGGCGTGCCGTCTTCATTTTATCCAGCCCTTTTCTATATACAGCTGATACCTTTGTCTTCAACCGGATATGGGGTCTGATTTCCGGGAGCGCAGCCAACTTTGCCAGATAACCTTCGACCAGCTCCTTGCCAGTCGGCAATTCTTCATCAGAAGGTGCGGCCCATCCGGCTCCTTCCAATAAGCTTCTCGCCTCTTGGTCTATATTGTATCTCCACGGGGAGAACAAGCGGACATGGCCCCATTGCAGCACATGATCTCCTGCCTGTCCACCGGCTTCCAGCACAACAAATCGTTCGCCGGCTTTCGCCAAATGGGCTGCAGCAGCCAATCCGACCGGACCCGCTCCTATGATGGCGATAGGGAGCATTGCAGACTTCTTTTCCGGAAAATTCCATTGAACGGGAACAGGTTTAGCCGAGCAGCATGAAGATTGATTGATCATTTCTACTTCTCCTCCTCTAACTAGTTGATTTTTGCAAGTATTTTATTTCAATATCGGTTTACAGCACACCACTGATTTTGCCATTGCTTCGTTCAACACTCTCATTGAATGTAAAACCGTTTCTTGTTCGAATGGGCTGAGATGGGAGAAAATTTCATCCAGATGCTGTTCCATGCTTTCATTGACTGCCCCTGCTACAAATTTCCCTTCTGTTGTCAGCGTCAATAGAAAGATCCGCTTATCAGAGGAAGACGGCGTTTTTTGGACCAGATTCATTTTGGCCAGCGTCTGGATCTGCCGGCTGAATGTTGAAATATCGATGCCTAGAGTTTCCGCCACTTCTTGCATTGAAGGGGATGGGCGCTTGTCGATTTCATACAGGATGTGGCTTTGGACAAGCGTAATTTCCAGCCCGCCTACCATACAGCTGTTTTTGTTGAGCAATCCAAACCGTTTCATCATGGTTTGAAAAATTTCTCTTTTCGATTCCATTTCTATCACCTCACCCATAGAATAATTTAAAAACTTGCATTTTGCAACAATTTTATTTAAGATAATTTTAACGATCTTTATGGGGAGGTTTTGCAATGGCGCACACTATCAGAACTCTGGAAGAAAAAGATTGGCCAGCAGTGAAACGGATCTACGAACAAGGAATGGAAACAAAAAACGCTACATTTGAAACCGAAGCCCCTCTTTACGGACAATGGATCAGCCAGTCCCCTTCCTCTTGCCGGCTTGTTTTAGAAGAAGACGGGAAAATTTACGGCTGGTGCAAAATCAGCCGGGTTTCCTCTCGGAAAGTCTATTGCGGCGTAGGAGAAGTAAGCGTTTATATTGACCCTGCCAAAAAAGGGAAAGGGATTGGAACCTTGTTGCTGCAGGAAGTGATCCGACAATCCGAGAAGGAAGGATTTTGGACGCTGCAGGCGGCTATCTTCCCTGAAAACAAAGCAAGCATCCAATTGCATCTGAATAACGGCTTCCGCATCGTCGGCATACGTGAACGCATCGGAAAACGCGACGGCGTTTGGCGGGATAATGTCTTTTTGGAGAGGCGCAGCAAGACAGTCGGAGTGGATTGAAAGAGCGGGCGGCAAAATTTTGCTGTTCACCGGTCATACCTGTTATTCCTTGAAATTTGCTGATGAGGCACAAAGCTCGTTACCTTGTCAAAAGTGCTCTAATAACACTAAAAAAACCATTGTTTCCGCGGAAACAATGGTTTTTCAGATTCGGATTAAACTCCATCAGTTGGCGGCTTTTTATTTTCCGCTTGTGATTTCGCTTCAAAACGTTCCAGCTGGCGTTTCGCAAAATCACGGCCCCCAATACCAAAGGCTACTGCAAATGCTACAGACAAACCGGCAATGATGAACAGGAATGCCGTATTGACGATGCTTGTTGCAAAGTTCAACTGGTCTAGCGTCATGAATACCGCAATAATCATGATAGCGTATTTGACGATGGCTCCGATGATGCGGTTGCCAGAAGCCTGGCTAACATAGTTCCCCAGTAAGTTTCCGCCGACCAATCCAAGGCCAAGGATGATCAAAGCGCTCAGAATATTCGGCAAGTAACTGATAACAGAAGATCCAATGTTATTCAGTACATCCAGTTGCAGCACGTTCAATGCTTCAACTGTAAAGAAGATGATGATCAAAGTCTGAACAACTTTCCCGACAATATTCGCCAAGTCAAATGAAGGTGCGTTAGTGCGGCTTCCAGTGTTCAAGTACTGGGAAACGTTATCGATTCCTGTACCTTTCAATAGGCTGGCTAACAGGTCTCCAACAAATTTACCGATAGCTACCCCTACAAGAATAAGGATAATCGCTACAAAAATGTTCGGAATCATGTTCAATACTTGGTTCAGCATTGCTGTAATCGGTTGTGCAATGGTATCGATGTTCAGCGTTTCCAAAGCGATTGTAATGATCGGAATCAGAACAAGGATGAAGACCACATTTCCTAAAACATTCGCCAATGTGTATTTGTCGCTGCCCGACATGTTTTGCGGGCTTCCGCTTTTGTTCGTCAATTTGTTGAACCACTTGTCGATGTTAATGGTGGATAAAATGGTGACAACAAGATTTTTAACGAATTTTGCAACAAAGTAGCCGATTGCGAGAATGACAATCGCTGTCAGCAGATTCGGCAGGAACGCCAGGAACTTGTTCATCATATTGGTGATTGGCGCAGCAACGGTTTCCATGCGCAGTTGATCAAGAACGCTCGGGAGGAAAAGAATAAAGACTAGGTAATAGAATATTTTCCCGATTGACTTCAGCTTGCTGTCTGCATCTCTTTCATCAGCTGCCATATGGCCTCTGACCATGGCGCGTCTAGCACCTAACTTTCTTAATCCCTTTGTAAAGATGGCTCTGACGATGCTTGCAACGATCCATGCTACTAACAGCAGCAAGATGGCTCCAATGACGTTCGGCAGAAAGTTCACTATGGTCGTGAACATGTCGCGAAATGCTCCTGATAATTGATTCATCTTAAATCTCCCTTCCATTTTGGATTTGTTCACCGGTGTTACTTCAATATTCCCATATGCCCCCTTTACAAACCGCAAATATCCTTTTATTTGGACTATTCTGAATTTTAGAGGCCATGGACCCATACAGTTATACAATCCATATTGAAAACAGTGAAGGTATGTTCTCTCTTCTTCCAGTTCCGAATATTATGCTTCATGGATTTTTTTCCATTGATCCCTCAGCAAAAACTTGAACCTTCCTTGCCTGTTTCAATGCAAATAAAAAAACCGGCCAATTGGCCGGTTTCCCTTACACACCCATCTTGCGGCGTGTATTGCTTACTTTCTTCGTTTGCTGGCTCTTCATTTTTTTTGTTTCCTTTGATGCGTTGTTTCCGCCTTGGTTATTGGCTGCTTGGTTTTTCTTCGCTTCCAATTGGCGTTTTACCGCTTCCTGCAAACTCATTTTTTTAGGAGTTTCGTTAGATTCAGTCATTTGCCATCCCTCTTTTCTGTTAAAAATTCCATTTCCCGGTTGCTTTATGCCTTTAGTATACCACAATTATGGGGTTCTATTCCTTATTTTCTTTGAACCAGCCGCTGACTTGAGAGAAGAACTTCGCCATCGATTCCGGCTTTGACATGCTCGGAACGCGCGCAAGCAGCACTTCCTTCGGCGCTTTTACTCCGTCTTTTTTCTTCTGCAATATCAATATGCCTTTTGCATGGGCGGAGTTCTTGAATAATGTATCCGGCAATTCCATGACCGCTTGGATATGCGCATGCTGCTTCAAGTACTTATGCAGTTGGGGAGCCTGAGGCGATTCGAATAACGCTTTTGGAATTACGAAAAACAAATAGCCTCCTTCGGCTGTGTGCTTCAAGGACTGCTCGATAAACAAATGATGCGCATATGACATGCCTTCTTCCGCTTTCAGTTCGAACAAGCTGGCATTGTCATCATCGGGATAATAGCCGACCGGCAAATCGGAAACCACCGCATCGACCGGATCGATCAACAGCGGCTGCAGCGCGTCCTGCAGATACAGCGTGATGGGCTGCTCGACGAGGTTGCCGGCATTCGAAGCCAAACGGATCAGCAAATCATCAAGTTCCACACCGGCTCCTGTTATGCGGCCATCCAAATAATTCATCACTGTAAGCAAAAGATTGCCCGTCCCGACCGCCGGATCCAAAATGGTCAGCTGCTTTTCCTTCATAAACAACTCCACCAAATATCCCATCAGCAGACCCAGCGCGTCAGGCGTCATTTGATGGTGCGGCTGGACATGCTCTTTCATGCCCTTTAAAACGGCCATTTGGATCGCCTTGCGGATATCTTCCTTGCCGGCCTGCTCTTCGGGCTGTATATGCCCGTCAAGCCAGTTTTCTGTCACAGTCAATAAGCTTTCCAAATAAGAGAGGTCCTGATCTTTTTGGATTGCTGCTGCATGGGCATCGATAAAATTAAAAGTTTTTTCCATAGCTGAATTCATAGCTTTTTCTCCGTCCTCAATAAGGAAACCCACTCGGAAGGAGTGGGTTTCTTGTATTAGTTTGTCAGGGCTTTTACCGCTTCAATTGCTTTATTGTAATCAGGATGGTCCGTTCCTTCCGGCACATATTCCACATAAGCCACACGGTCATCCTCATCGATAACGAAGATGGAGCGTGCCAATAGCCGAAGTTCCTGCATCGTCGTACCATATGCTTCTCCGAATGACAAATCACGGTGATCAGATACGGTGGCGATGCCTTCTATTCCGTTTTCCTCGACCCAGCGGCGCTGCGCAAAAGGCAAGTCGGCGGAAACCGTCAGTACTTCGACATTATCGCCAAAAGAAGCGGCTTCTTGTTCAAACCGTTTTGTTTGAAGAGAACAAACACCCGTATCGAGTGATGGAACAACACTGATCAACCGGATTTTCCCTGCGCTGTTCTCCAGTGTCACGGGGCTCAGGTCATTCGCCAGAACAGTGAAATTTGGTGCTTGGTCGCCTACTTTCACTTCTCGGCCCGGCAGCGTAACCGGATTTTGCTTGAATGTAATTTGTACCAATCATAACGCCTCCCTAATTCTTTTCTTTACTTTACAATCTTACTAAAACGCTTCTGTCTCATGCAACTCAGAGCTTTCAGGCTTCCGCTTTTGCATGATTTTCTGCTTTCGGTACGACTCTTCATGCACTACCGTCGTATCCGCGATAAAATCGTGGACCCCCTGTTTTAAAGGTGTAAATCCGACAATCCAGTACAATGGCCAAATTGTTGCCGAAAGGAAACGTCCTATCCATTCCCGGAACAGAAGAGTCCCCCATGGCAGTTCGTCTGATTTCAGTGAAACAACGCGAATGCCCATGATCATCTTCCCGACTGTCTGTTTGAAATACTTTGTCATCAAAACAAAGTAGCCATAAAAGATGATGGCCGAAAGAATTGTATACGGCGCATACCATGCTGCAGCACTTGCATCAAGGCCGAACAGCGCGAATATGGGTTTGATCAAAATGGAGATCACCGCAAAAACCACAAGAAGATCGACGATATATGCCCAGAATCGGACCCAAAACCCGGCAGGCTTTCTTTCATATAACAAAACTTCTTCATAGCTTGGCGTGTTTGGCTTTAATGTCGCAATAGGCTGGTCAGTGCGCATTTCTTCATTGCTTTGTCCTGTCATAATTCGATCCTCCTTATTTTTCGCCGTATAAGTACATCATGCGCGGAGAATTGTAATCCGAGAACAATTTCCCCAGCAATTTGGACTCCATATCATTGCCGAACAATGAATTGATTTTCATTGAAAGCAATGAACCCCATCCTTCCGAAGCGCCATACTCGAATACTTCGGCATCGCCTAATTCAAAATCGCTTTTCAGGCTGGCAATAACATCTTCTTCATAACCGAAATCGTCGGCCAGCCCGATTTCCACCGCTTGGCGGCCGCTCATGATGCGCCCGTCCGCAAATTCTTTCACTTCACTCTCGGACATGTTGCGGCCTTCTTCGATAATATCAACAAATGATTCATATGATTCGTTCAGCATTTCCTGCAGCAATTCGCGTTCCCCATCAGTCATATCGCGTGTCGGGCTCATGATATCTTTGTACGGCCCGGATTTGATGGTCACAAAATCGACACCGTACCGCTCAGCAAGGTCGGCATAATTGACGCTTTCCATAATGACGCCGATCGATCCGGTCAATGTTTCTTCGTTCACAAAAATTTTCTCAGCAGGAGCTGAAATGTAATAGCCGCCTGACGCTGCAGTCGCTCCCATTGAGACATAAATCGGCTTTTGTGTTTCATCTTGGATTTCTTTGAGTTTATCGTAAATCTCAGCCGATTCGACTACACCGCCGCCTGGCGAATTGACTTTAAGCATAATGGCTTTTACTGTATCATCTTGTTTCACTTGTTTTAGCTGCTCCATAAAAAAGGCGTGGTTATAGCCGGACGAGCCGAATAGCGGCGAAGCTTCACCCGTATCCTGGATAACGCCATCAACATTCAAGACCGCAATCCGCGAGTCCATGTTCCCTTCTTCAATCACGTACTCCATATAGCCTGAATCCGTTGGAGCCAGCAACTCGGCAAACCCCGCGTCCATATCCGACTGAAATAATGCAAAAGCCGAATTGATAACAAGCGATACTCCCAGCAATACTGCTGCTGCAACAAGTGCAATCCATCTTTTTGTGTTCATTTACACATTCCCTCCTCGATCTCTACTCTATTACTATACGGTAAAAGCCGCAGAATGTTTCATTTGTTTTGCGATCAAGCTGCAGCTTTCATTTTATCCTTTTTCGCCCCTCTTACTTGGATGATTTTAGAGGCTGTGAACAAGACCAACGCGCACCAGATCAATGAGAAGGAAACCAGTTCGACCACCCCGAACGATTCACCATAGATCAAGACGCCGATGATGAGCATTAGCGACGGGGCAATATACTGCAAAAAGCCGATCATGTACAGCGGAATAAGCTGGGCTCCCGTCGCGAACAGCACCAGCGGCAAAGCCGTAGCCGCGCCGCTCAGGATGAGCAGCAGATCCGTCGAGCCGCTTCCGTGCAAAAAGGCTGCCTGTCCTGTATAAAACAGGTAAACATAATAGGCGGTTGCGACGGGAAGCACGAAAAGAGTCTCAAGCGCCAAACCGCGCAGCGCATTAAGCTTGATCGTTTTTTTGATCAGGCCATAAAATGCGAACGAGAAAGCCATGCCGAATGCCAGCCACGGAAAAGTGCCGTAGGAAACGGTCATGATGACCACACCGATAGCCGCCAAAACGAACGCCGCTTTAATGGCCGGCGTCAGCTTTTCTTTCAGGAAGAAAACTCCGAGCAGCACTGAAACGAGCGGATTCACGTAATAGCCAAGGCTCGTCTCAACGATGCGGTCATTGGTTACCGCAAAGATATATAAGAACCAATTTGCGGTGATCAAGTAAGATGCGGCCATCAAAGCAAAAAACATTTTTTTCGATTGCCACAGCGTTTTTATATCAGAGAGCAAGTGCTTGCCGCCATTCACTAAAAATATAAATGCCAGTGTCAGCCAAAAAGCCCAGAAGATGCGCGCCGTCAATATTTCATCACTGCCGACATGCCCTACTTGCTTCCAGTAGATCGGCAGGAAGCCCCAAATCATATAAGTTAAAACTGTATAAATCATACCTTTTCTTTCTTCTGCCACGCTTTTTGCACCACTCTTTTTTTTATTTTGCCTTTCGAAATAACAAAGTTAATTATATGCCTGCACCCATTGAATGTAAACCTAACGGAACCGCAGGCGGCAAGTGAATCAGCAGAGGAAATCAAGCGAGTGGCAGGCAAAATCCTGCCTCAAATAAAAAGGATTCCGGAAAAGTTTTCCGGAATCCTAAAATCATCTGTTTCTGTTTTGCTCCAGTTGGCGCAATTCCACCCGCCGGATTTTGCCGGATGCCGTCTTCGGCAATTCCTGCAGAAATTCGATAGCACGCGGATATTTGTAAGGCGCCGTCAGCTTCTTCACATGTTCCTGCAATTCCTTGACCAGTTCTTCTGATGGGTCGGTTCCAGCTACAGGCACAACGAACGCTTTGACGATTGTCCCACGGATTTCATCGGGAGAGGCGACTACAGCGCACTCCTGGACTGCCTGGTGTTTGACGAGCGCATCTTCCACTTCGAACGGCCCAATGGTATAGCCCGAGGAAATAATGATGTCATCGCCGCGGCCTTCAAACCAGAAGTAGCCGTCCCCATCTTTTGACGCTTTGTCGCCTGTTACATAATAATCGCCGCGGAACTGCATTTTCGTCCGCTCATCGTCTTTGAAATATCCTTTGAACAACGCCGGTGTTTCAACATGGACAGCGATGTCGCCCACTTCGCCTGCAGCTGCGGGTTCACCATTTTCGTTGATGATTTCCACGCGGTTTCCCGGCGTCGGTTTCCCCATTGAGCCGATGCGGATTTCCATGCCTTTCATTACGCCGACCAACAGAGTATTTTCGGTCTGTCCATAACCGTCCCGCACTTCAAGCCCAAAATGTTCCCTAAAAACATTGATAACTTCCGCGTTCAACGGTTCGCCAGCGGATACAGCACTATGCAGCGATGACAAATCGAAAGATGCCAAGTTTTTCTGCTTGGCCATCAAGCGGTATTCTGTCGGCGTGCAGCACAGTACATTGATTTTTCGCCGTTCCAGAATTTCCAGATACGTTTCCGGATTGAATTTCCCGTTATAGACAAATCCTGTAGCGCCGCTTCCAAGGGTCGCGACAAACGGGCTCCAAATCCACTTTTGCCAGCCAGGGCTTGCAGTCGCCCACACCAAATCGCCTTCTGTTGCGCCAAGCCAGTGCTCGGCGGATGTGCGAAGATGCGCATAAGCCCAGGCGTGGCTATGAACAGCGCCTTTCGGGTTGCCTGTTGTGCCTGATGTATAAGATAAAAACGCCATATCTTCCTTCTTTGTAAAGGCAGTTTCAAAATGGTCAGATGCATTTTCCATTTCTTCTGTCAAGGAAATCCACGAGCTGTCGGAATGGCCAATGACGAATTTGGTGACGCTGTCCATTTCCTCCACATCCGCAAACTGGTCCATGAATGGCTCGTATGCAATGACCGCTTTCGCTTCACTGTGGTTCAAACGGTACGAAATATCTTTGGTCCGCAGCATTTCAGAACTCGGGATAACTACCAGCCCTGCTTTTAACGCGCCGATATAGGCTTCATAAGCTTCAATCAGCCTAGGGACCATGACCAAAACGATATCCCCTTTCTCCAATCCCGCTTTGCGGAAACTGTTCGCCGCGCGGTTCGCCCGCTTGATCAGCTCATCATATGTAATCTGTTTGTTCTCGCCTTCATCACTTTCCCAGACGATTGCAAGCTTTCCGTCTCCCGTCGCATATTTCTCAATTTCCTGGATCAAATTATAAGAATCCGGCGCCAGCAATTCTTCTCTTTTAATCATTTGTCTCCCCCTCGATATATAATTTATATTCTATTTTTTTTATTATACCGGAAGAGTTTTAGTATTCAAAATAATAAAACAAGTCGGTTGCTTTATGTTTCCCTATTTTTCATCAAGCATGAACTTTCTTCTCTTATAAAAAGCCAAAAGAAAAAACCGCCTAATGGCGGTTTTAAAGCAGGTCCTCGTATACAGCGCCGTTTTTTTTCACTTGCGGGAATTTCACGATTTCACGCTGGTCAACCGCTTCTTGAATAAACTCGTCAAAAGAAACGAAATTCTCGTAATACTCGACTTTATCAAGCTTTGGTTTAGTTTTTGGATTGGCGGGCGTGAAAATGGTGCAGCAATCTTCATAGGGGCGTATGGATATATCATACGTCCCTATTTTCTGGGCCGTTTCAATAATATCCAGCTTGTCTGCGGCAATAAGCGGACGAAGAACCGGTGTGCGGGTCACAGCATTGATGGCGCTCAAACTTTCCAAAGTTTGGCTTGCCACTTGCCCCAGGCTTTCTCCGGTGATGATCGCCTTGCAATTTGTTTCTTCCAATACTTTATCCGCCACCCGCATCATCATGCGCCGGGTTGACGTCATCGTAATATTGTCCGGGACTTGTTTATGCACTTCTTGCTGCAGTTTGGTAAATGGAATAATGTGCAGATTGACGGATGAACCGAACTGGCTCAGTTTTTCCGCAAGATCAAACACTTTTTCTTTTGCGCGGTCATTGGTGAATGGCGGGCTGAAAAAATGGATCAGTTCGAGGCGGACGCCCCGTTTCAGCATATGGTAGCCGGCCACCGGGCTGTCAATGCCGCCCGACAGCATCAGCAGGCCTTTGCCGCCTGCGCCGACCGGCAAACCGCCCGCTCCTTGGATGACTTCCGCCATCATGTAAGCCGCTTCTTCGCGAATTTCCACTTTCAGTTCGATGTCAGGATGCTGCATCTGGACGGAAAGTTCCGGAAAGCTGCGCAGCACATGCGAACCGATTTCATGCATGATTTCCAGTTTTTCCAACGGGAATGCTTTGTTCGGACGTTTAACGCTCACTTTGAACGTTTTACCGGTACGGTCGAGTTTCTCGACGACGCGGAACGCGGTTTGTTTCATCGCGTCCATATCCAATTCCGCTTCAGTGACCGGACTGAACGATTGAATGCCAAACACTTTAGGCAGGCGGCGGATCGCTTGTTCTATTTCTGCTTCATTATCCGATGCGATAAACATCCGATCGCGTTCCGCTTTGATGCGGATGCCGCCCAAGTCTGCAAACGTCTGCCGCACGTTATCACGCAATCGGCCAATAAAGGAATTGCGGTTTTTCCCTTTTGTTGATAACTCCCCGTACCTGACGAGGATTTGGTTTGTTTTCATGCTGGTCATACTCCTTTGATCAAACGGTTGACCCGTTCAAATGCTTTCTTGAAATGCCGGATATCTTGTTGGGTCGTGAAAGCTCCGAAACTGATCCGGATCACGCCGTCCCTATAGTCCCGGGGCACTCGTATAGCCTCAATCACGTGGCTTGTTTCACGGCTTTTGGATGAGCATGCACTTGAAGTCGAAACAATGATGCCTTCTTTCTGCAAACCGGAAACAAGGATCTCCCCTTTAATCCCTTTAGCCGCTATAGATAAAATATGAGGTGCGCCTTCTGCCGGACTAAGCACCTTTACATTAGGATAATTCATGAAAAAATCACGCAGGTCATGATTCCATTTTTGATGGCCCCGATGAGGTTCAGCCAATCTCAGCGCTTTTGCTAGTGCAGCAGCATGAGGCACAGAGACAGTCCCGCTCCTCAATCCTGCTTCTTGCCCTCCGCCGACTTGCACAGCTTTGAACTCCACATCGTTGAACGCCAATACACCGCTCGCTTTTAACCCATGGATTTTATGGGCAGACATTGTCAGCAAATCCGGCATTGCGGTTTGATCGAAAGCCAGTTTTCCGATGCTTTGTACCCCATCAACATGGAAAAACGTCCGGGTATTTTTCAAGAGCCGGGCAATGTCGGCGATAGGATGAACCGTGCCGAGTTCATTGTTGACATGCATAAGGCTCACGAGAATCGTATCGCTTCTCAAGGTATTCTTCAACTCATCAAGACTGATCCGGCCGAAATGGTCGACAGGCAAACGTGTGATTTCAAATCCTTGTTCTTCAAGAGCTCCAAGGCTGTTCAACACCGAGGGATGTTCTGTCGCCGCTGTGATAATATGTTTGCCGCGCGACTTGTAAGCAAATGCTGTCCCGAAAATTGCCAAGTTATTCGATTCCGTCCCGCCGGATGTAAAAGCGACGTGCTTCATATGCAAAAGGCCAGCTATTTGAGCACGGGCTTTTTCAAGCAAATCTTCCGCGGCATTTCCCATCTGGTGCAATGAAGCCGGATTGGCATAAAATTGTTCGTTTGCTTTAACGAATGTCTCCAGTATTTCTTTTTTTGGTTTTGTTGTTGCGCTATTGTCCAAGTAAATCATCGTGCCACCTCCGAAAAGAAAACCACCAGCTCAAGGGCTGGTGGTTTTTTTATTGTTTTACGTATGCCAAGCCTCGTCTTTTGCCAGCACTTCAATGCGCTTCATCGAACCAGGCTCGAAGGTTTCAACTGCAGTCGCCGCTTCTTCCAGCGCTTTTGAATAGCGCAGCTGCCGGAAAGATTCTTCAGCTTCCATTAATTTCGCGTTCATTTGCGGATCGGTTTTGCGGAAACGGTTGCCGTATTGGATGATACGTTCAATCAGCCTCACATTTTCTACCATTTCTTTCGCTTTTTCTTCCGCTTCGTCAACGCATTTTTCAGCTTTCACCAAATAGTTGTCGACAAGCTTCATATTCAGCGGCACTTCCTGCAGCCCTTGCATGGTTACAAACAAATGCTCCTCCGCTTCTTCCAAACGAACATCCATTTCCTCCGGAATGCCCGGCATATTGGCTTTATGAAGCATGCGGTCGGTTTCTTGCAGCGTCCGCTTCAGCTTTTCTAATTTCGCGCGTGCTTCATGCTCGTCGATTCTTAAGCTCTTCAGCGAATCAGTAAGATTGCGTTGGGTTTGGTCCACTTTCACCAATTCTTCCCGTATCTCAATCAATTCCTCCGCTAAATGGGAATAAGCGGATTGATCTTCACTTAAACGGGCTTCAAGCAAGTCGAACCGTTTATGCAATTTCTCTATTTTCTCTTGGCAAGCTTTTGGAATCGCTGCATCACTTTCAGAAATCTTATAGCTTAACTGGACCACAGCACATTCATCTGCCATATCGCGAGTATCCCTGGAAACCACTTCCAATTGATTGGCTATCTCTATTTTGTGCTGGTCCACATAGTGCTTCGCCTCAACTTCTCTTTCCAAAATTTCGTAGAAGGAATCGATTTTTTCTTTCATTTCTTCCACTTTCACTTTTGTTTCTGCAACAGTCAACTCAGCAATATTTTGTTTTAGGATGACAAGCTCTTCTTCCATTCGATCGAGTTGGGGCGTCAATTCCAGATGGTTCAAATAGTAGGACTGGCCTTCCATTTCCCGCTGGCCGCTTCGCAGTTCATGGATCGAGGAAGGAATGCGTGATTGAACTTCCGACAACAGCGGAGGAATATCATCTATCAGCGAGAAGACGCGTTTGCTTTCATCGACTAAGCCCATTACGATTTCCCGGGCTTTGAGATAATTGCCTTCAGCAGTCAGCTTGTCATACTCATTGAACAAAGGAGTGAACGACTCCAGCTTTTTCTCAAGCGGAACAGCTGCCGCGCCGTAGGAATGCTGATGAGCAAGCAAAGTCTTGCGTGCCTGGCGGTACTGGTCTTTCATCAATTCCATTTCGTTGCGGTTTTTTTCTTCGCTGCCGATCAAATCTTCCAATTCAACCAAGATTTCAGTCATTTGCTGATCGACTTTTTCTATCTTGGCTTCTATATCGTGTTCAATTGCAGTCGCTTTTCCGAATTTGAAATGCTCGATTGCGTCTTCTGCATCAAACATCGACGCATCAATTTTCGGAATATGTACATCCATAACTTCAGTCCATATGTTACGCCAACGTTCAAACATCTCTTCCGTTTGGCCGTTCATATTCAACTGTTTCACTTTTGTCAATTCTTCAAGGATCGGTTTGTTTTGTATTTGCAGTTTTAACTGTTCCAAGCGTTCAATTTCCGCGTAATGCTTTTTGCGAAACAAAAAGCCGAGAATAATCAGCGCTAATAGAATGATGACCGCAATGATGATATACTTCATCATAAGTCATATAGCCTCCTGTTCAAAATCCATTTCCAGCTTAAAGTAAATGCATTTCATGATTCTTTCATTTTACCATGTATTTTATCTTTTTGTTTGCCAATTTAAGAGAAATGGATAAATATTTTTTGACTAAAAGAAAGCAGGTGTTTTTTATGAAACGGGATGGGCACATCCATACACCCTTTTGTCCGCATGGAACGAAAGATTCACTTGAACTTTACATAGAAAAAGCGATTGCGTCCGGTTTTACGGACATTTCTTTCACCGAACACGCTCCCCTCCCCTCTTCTTTCACTGATCCAACACCTATGAAAGACAGCGGAATGAGCCTAAAAGAATTATACCCGTATATTGACGCCATAGCCCAAGCAAAAGATGCATACAAAAAAGATATCCGGATCCAAACAGGGCTGGAAGTGGATTTTATCGAAGGTTTTGAAAAAGAAACACGGGCATTTTTGGATGAAGTTGGCCCGCTCTTGGATGACGCTATTTTATCCGTACACTTTTTGAAAGTTGGCGGACATTATCATTGCATGGATTACAGCAAAGAAGTTTTCGCAGACATCGCCGCTAAAGCCGGATCGGTCCAAAACGTATATGATCTATATTATAAAACAGTCGCAGCTTCCATTAAAACAGATCTCGGCGCCTACAAGCCAAAACGGATCGGGCACCCGACACTTGTCCATAAATTCCAGCTGGCGCACGGCGAGCAGATCGACGACAGCGCCGAAATCGAAAAAACCCTCCAAAGCATTGCTGCGGCAGGGTATGAAATTGACTTGAACAGCGCCGGCTTTTCCAAACCCGAGTGTCTGGAACCCTATCCCCCTGAACGCTATATAGCCAGAGCGAAAGAGCTTGGCATCCCGCTGGTTTTCGGATCCGACGCCCACAGCGCCAAAGGCTTGCATAACCATTACAGCAAGCTTTATAATAATGAAATCTTAAAATGAAATGAGGTTGCTTATGTTTACCCAAACAAGCTACAGCGGCACAAGCACAGACCAATACAACCTGCTTGGCAAACAACTAGATGCATTATTGACTGGCGAGTCCAACCAGACTGCCAATTTAAGCAACGCTTCCGCTTTATTGAACCAGTTTCTTGAACGGATCAATTGGGTCGGTTTTTATTTGATGGAAGATGGCGAATTGGTTCTTGGGCCATTCCAAGGGCTGCCTGCCTGCGTCCGCATCAAAATCGGCAAAGGGGTTTGCGGTACAGCGGTTTCTGAAAAGAAAACCATGCTGATTGATAATGTCCATGAATTCCCGGGACATATCGCGTGTGATGCCGCTTCCCAATCTGAAATCGTTATTCCGCTTATCAAAGACGGCGAAGTGATCGGTGTCCTCGATATCGACAGCCCCGAGCTCAGCCGCTTTTCAAAAGAAGACCAAGAAGGATTGGAACACTTTACGGAAGTCCTGCTAAAACATTTGTAGACAAAAAGCCCTGAAACTTTTCAGTTTCAGGGCTTTTTTCGCTTCTTTGATAATAGTTAGAAGTTATCGATAACCGCTGCCCTTGAAAGAGTCTTCCGATGGTTTCGGCCATCTTTATATTCGGGTCAATCTTACTTGATACGCTTTCTAATTATAGATGGAGTTGAAGTTTTCCATTTGTTTTTCCTAACCATAAAGCAAAGAACGGAAAATTCCTCAGGAAGACAATGAAGCTATGGAAGATTATATTATATTTCCTGCAATTCCATTTTCACTTTTTCAAACGCTTGCGCCAAGTCTTCCATCAAATCGTCGGTATGTTCAAGGCCGACTGACAGCCTCAGCAGAGAATCGGTGATTCCCATCGCAGCTCTCTCCTTCTCCGGAACGGCCGAGTGGGTCATTGTCGAAGGATGTTGGATAAGCGTCTCCGCATCGCCTAAGCTGACTGCGATTTTGACAAGTGAAAGGGCGTTCATGAATGCTTGCGCTTCTTTTTTCCCGCCTTCGATTTCAAACGATATCAAACCGCCCCCTTCGCGCATTTGTTTTACCGCAATTCCGTGTTGCGGATGCGCCTTGTCAAAAGGATAAAAGATGGTTTTCACGCTGGGCTCTTTTTGTAAAAAGGCCAGGATTTCTTTGGCGTTGGAAACATGGCGGTCCATCCGGACATGAAGAGTCTTCAATCCTCTTATCAATAGCCATGCATCAAACGGCGACATGATTCCGCCCACATCTTTTTGCACCGTTTTCCGCAGACGCTGCATTTCTTCCGCATCTTTTCCGACCAATATTCCGCCTACAACGTCGCCATGTCCGTTCAAGTATTTCGTAGCGCTGTGCAAAACGAAATCAGCTCCCATCCGCAGCGGGTTCTGTAAATAAGGTGAACTGAATGTGTTGTCTACCACTACAGGAATCCCTCTCCTTGAAGCGACGGCTTCCACAGCTTCCAGATTGACCAGCTCCATCGTCGGGTTGATCGGTGTCTCTACATATATACATGCTGTCTCCGGCAAGATGGCCCGTTCGATTTGTTCTTCTGTTGTCATCGATACCAAACTGTGGGTGATGCCGTATTTTTCATTCATGATTTCCAACAAGCCGAATGTACAGCCATATATGCCTCTTGAGCATAGAACATGGTCTCCAGCCTTGGTCAAGTAAACCAATATAGCATTGACAGCTGCCATTCCCGAGCCGAATGCAAGTGCACCTTGGCCGCATTCAATTTCTGCCATACGTTCTTCCAAGACACGCACAGTCGGATTGCCTAACCTGGAATAGATGTTTCCTCCACTATTTCCTGCAAAGCGGCTTTCCCCTTCTTCTGCATCCGCAAATGAGAATGTCGAAGTCTGGTAAAGCGGTGTAGCTAAGCTGTCGTGGTGGAGTTTGCTGTCGTAGCCTCTATGGATGACAGCAGTCTCCATTTTCATATTTCGCTTTTTCATTTGAAACACCCCTTATCAAAGTTAGAAAGCGCTTACATTCATTCTCTTTTTATTCTATCGTGAATAGCAGAAAAAGAAAAGCCGGCCTTTTCCGTTCAATTGTTTCCATTGACTTTCCCTATGAAAATCGGTTATACTACTCTTTGTGTAAAATAATCGCAGCAGTTGTATGTGCGGGTTTGTCCATTTTATTCCTCCCTAGTAGGTGTATCGCGTAACTCTTGGCTGCTGAGCGAAGGTACATGAAAATAAAATGGCTTACAGCATGAATGCATCTGGTTTTTATTTTACTCTAAAAACCAAAAACAGAGGAGGAGACATATATGTCTCGTTATACAGGTCCATCATGGAAACTGTCACGCCGCCTAGGAGTATCTCTTAGCGGAACAGGTAAAGAATTAGAAAAACGCCCTTACGCACCAGGTCAACACGGTGCTAACCAACGCAGAAAAGTTTCTGAATACGGTTTGCAACTTCAAGAAAAACAAAAGCTTCGTTTCATGTACGGTGTAAACGAACGCCAATTCAAAACTTTGTTCAACAAAGCTGGCAAAATGCCTGGCAAACACGGTGAAAACTTCATGATCTTGCTTGAAGCCCGCCTTGATAACGTTGTTTACCGTTTAGGCCTTGCGCGCACTCGCCGCCAAGCTCGCCAAATCGTAAACCACGGCCACATCCTTGTTGACGGCAAACGCCTTGACATCCCGTCATACAGCGTGAAACCGGGCCAAACAATCACTTTCCGCGAACGTTCAAACAACTTGGATGTTGTTAACGAAGCAATCGAAGTAAGCAACTTTGTTCCTGAGTATGTTTCTTTCAATGCTGACGCTAAAGAAGGCACTTTCGTACGCTACCCTGAGCGCAGCGAATTGTCTGCTGAAATCAACGAATCATTGATCGTAGAATTCTACTCTCGTTAATTTCGAGCCATTAAAAGAAGCCCCGCTTATGCGGAGGCTTCTTTTTTGCTTTGAAAGGATTTTTACTTCCCCCTTTTTTCTATGGTAAACTGAGGAAAACGGCGGAGGTGCAAAATGCGAATCATTTCAATCTGTCCAAGCAATACGGAACTTCTCGCTTTTTTGGGTGCCGATCACATGCTGGTGGCTGTCGATGATTTTTCCGATTGGCCGGAGCATGTTGCCGGGTTGCCGCGGCTTGGGCCTGATTTGTCCATCCGCATGGATGAACTTGAAGCTTTAAACCCCGACTTGGTTTTAGCCTCGCTTAGCGTACCGGGCATGGAAAGAAACGTAGACGAACTGATCAAACGGAAAATTCCTCATCTCGTTTTAAATCCCCAGTCTCTAGATGAAATCGGCAATGATCTCCTAACAGTGGGGCAAGCATGCGGCATCGATGCAGCGCAGATTCACGCTGAATATACTGCTGTTATTGAAGATATCAAAAGCCGTTCGGCCAACGCCTTGCCCCGCCCTTCCCTTTATTGGGAATGGTGGCCAAAACCGGTTTTCACACCCGGCAGCATCAATTGGCTGACGGAAATCAGTGAAATTGCCGGAGCACGCAATATTTTCGATGATATCGATTCAGCCAATTTCCAAACCGATTGGGAAGAAGTGAAAAAGCGCGACCCTGATTTTATACTTCTTGCATGGGTCGGCATTATGACTTCCAAAGTGAAACCTGCGCTTGTCAGGAAACGGCCGGGCTGGAACGAAATGAAAGCATACGAAAACATCCATATCATGGAAGAAGAATTGTATTGCCGCCCTTCCCCCCGTTTGGTTGAAGGAGCCATCAAGCTGGGGAAATTGGTTCATCCGGACATATACAGCGATATGGAGCTGCCGAGCTTTATTGGAGAAAAACAACTATAGGAGAAAAGTATGCTTAGAATACTAGCAATCAACAAAGAAAACGATCTGCTTATAAACCCGCCATTGGATTCATTGGAAAACATGAAGTGGTACTGGGCGGATTTTAATATGCCGACAGATGAAGAAACCAGCTTGCTCGGAAGTTATTTCCATTTCCACCCGCTTGCCATTGAGGATTGCATCCACTCGCTTCAACGGCCGAAGCTGGAGCACTATGAAAACCTCAGCTTCCTCGTTTTTCATACCTTGAACGAAAAAACGCTGGAAGCTTCTGAAGTGGATTTGTTTATCACCGAAAATTTCACGGTATCTTTCCATTATGAAGACTTGCAGGAAGTCAACTATGTCTGGGATTATTTCCAGCGTTCAAAAAGTTCCGACCGGATAAAGCCTGTCGAAGTTGTCTACAAAATCATGGATAAAGTGGTCGATTCATTTTTCCCGATTACGGACAAGCTGGAAGACCATTTGCTTGGCATTGAAAATTCCAGGGAAGACCAATTTGCGGGCAATATGATCATTCAGAAAACCTTCGATATACGGAAGGATTTGCTGAAACTCAGGCAAACTGTCCTTCCGATGCGGGATTTGGTTTACCGGATCCTGGAATCGAAGCGTTTTATCATCCAGGAACAAAAACGGGCTTATTTTCAGGATATCCATGACCATTTGATCAAGCTCAGCCAGATTATTGAATCCAACCGCGAGCTGACTTCAGATATTCGCGACAGCTACATATCGATGAACTCTTTCCGAATGAACAACATTATGAAAACTTTGACCGTCATTACCACTATATTCATGCCACTGACATTTTTAGCCGGAATCTACGGGATGAATTTTCAATACATGCCCGAACTTCAATGGGAAGCAGGATATTTTGTTGTATTGGCTGTCATGCTGTTCACCGGCATCGGCATGTTTCTCTGGTTCAAGAACAAAGGCTGGTTCGACAGCGAATAACGCTGACAGTCGCCAAGCAGATGAACAGCCAGCCGCACCAAAGCAAAAACCGCTGATCGATTGGAGGAAGCAAAATGAAAAAACAAGTTGTTGTTATCGGGCTCGGCCGATTTGGCACAAGCGTCTGTAAAGAACTGTATAAACTGGGCCATGAAGTGTTAGCCATCGACCAGAACTTTGAACGCGTCAATGGATTGACGGATTATTCTTCCCATGCCGTAGTGGCAGATGCCACAGATGAAAAAAGCTTGAAATCTTTAGGAGTGCGCAACTTTGACCACGCTATTGTCGCAATCGGCGACAATCTCCAGTCAAGTGTCCTCTGCACGTTGATGCTAAAAGAAATCGGCCTGAAAAAAGTCTGGGTAAAAGCCCGCGACTTGCAGCATCAAACCATATTGGAGCGCGTCGGCGCAGATCGGGTCATCCAGCCCGAAAATGAAATGGGCATCCGTGTGGCCCACCATATGGATTCTGAAAAGCTGATCGACTATATCGACCTTTCGAAAGACTATAGCATTGTCGAATTGGTGGCAACCGAGAAGACGGCCAATAAAAGTTTGAACCAGCTGAATACGAACGCCAAATACGGCTGCACCATCCTCGCCATCAAACGAGGGGAAGATGTGAACATTGTTCCGCTGCCCTCCGATGTTATCAAGCTCGGAGATATATTGATCATCATCGGGCACCGTGAAGATTTGAAGCGCTTTGAAGATAAGAGCGTTTAAGCGCCTGTTTCTTCCATAAGAAAATCCGTCCAGAGAATTGCTCTGGACGGATTTTTGGGTTTGTTCAAAATTGTACCATGTGGTATTTTTTCTTGCCGCGGCGGACAATGGCGAATGTATCTTCTAAACGGTCTTTTTCATCTACAACATATTCCAGATCGGTCACTTTCTCTCCGTTTACTGATATCGCACCGTTTGCCACGTCTTCCCGCGCTTGTCTTTTGGAAGATGAAATGCCCGCTTCTACAAGCAAGTCGATGATGGCTTTCGGCTCTTTCGCCATTTCCACAGAAGGCACGTCTTTGAACGCCGCTTTCATTTCGCTGGCAGACAACGCTTTTAAGTCGCCGCTGAACAGCGCTTTTGTGATGCGAAGCGCATCATCCAACGCATCTTCCCCGTGAATCAGCTTGGTCATTTCTTCAGCCAGCACCTTCTGGGCTTTGCGCAGATGCGGTTCATTTTCGACCGTAACTTGGAGCGCCTCAATCTCTTCACGGCTGATGAACGTAAAAATCTTCAAGTACTTGATAACATCCGCGTCTGCTGTGTTGATCCAGAATTGGTAGAATTCATAAGGCGAAGTTTTTTTCGCATCAAGCCATACTGCACCGCCGGCAGTTTTCCCGAACTTTGTGCCATCCGCTTTTGTAACAAGCGGTATCGTGATGCCGAATGCTTTGGTTTCTTCTTCGTGCGTCTTGCGGATAACTTCAAGGCCGGAAGTGATATTGCCCCATTGGTCGGATCCGCCGATTTGTACACGGCAATTAAAGTTATTGTACAAATGGTTGTAATCGATCGCTTGAATCAGCGTGTATGAGAATTCAGTAAACGAAATTCCATTTTCCAGGCGTGAAGCAACCGATTCTTTTGCAAGCATGTAATTGACGGAAATCAGTTTTCCATAATCCCGCAAAAATTCAATCACGCTCATTTGGCCGATCCAATCGCGGTTGTTGACCATCTGTGCTCCGTTTTGGGACTGGAAATCAAAAATCTGTTCCATCTGCACTTTTATCGCTTCGACGTTTTTATCGATTTGCTCTGTTGATTGAAGTTGGCGTTCTTCGTTGCGTCCTGACGGATCGCCAATCATGCCTGTCGCGCCTCCTACAAGCAAAATCGGCTGATGGCCATGCATCTGGAAGCGGCGCAAAGTCAACAGCGGAACAATATGGCCAATATGCATACTGTCTGCAGTGGGATCGACTCCGCAGTATAAAGAGATTTTTTCTTCTTCCAGCAATTTCGCCAGACCTTCTTCGTCGGTTTGTTGGTATAACAACCCACGCCATTTCAAATCTTTCATCAACTCGTTTGCCATTCTAATTCCTCCTTAAGATATGCGCTGCATCAAGTCCTGCGGTTGTTTCCGCTCTCCTGAATATGGAGCAAAGCAGCTGGGATGGCCGTTGAAAAGTACAGCGGCGTTACAGGACACTCCTAATCTCCACTTAACCCAGCTCAAAATAAAAAAGCCCCTGCATGAAATTCATGCAGGGACGCTTTTGCGCGGTACCACCCAGCTTGGAGATTTTCTCTCCCTACTCCAAATGTGCCGAACGGGGCACTTCCGTAAACTCCAAGCCTGTAATTCAGCCGCTGCGCTTTGACCGGTTTGCACCATCCACCGGCTCTCTGGACAAAATTCGCGCGCCCTACTTCGGACTCTTCAACGTTTAAATATGAATATATTTAGTAGTTTACTTTAATATAAGATATTGTCAATATCCTTCATTGAGTATATGAGAATATGCTATAATAAGACAAGATTTTAGGAGGGTGATAATGTGCTCGATCAAATAAAGAACTGGCTTGCTAAAGCTGAAGAGTCTTACAATAAATGGTCATCTGCCAAATGGGCCAGACGCTTTAATATTACCACTGGCGTCCTTTGGAATTTGGCCATCTTGCTTGCGATCATATTTGTCGCGAGCGGAGTGTTTGCCGCTTCAGTCGGCGCAGGCTATTTCGCTTCACTAGTCGACGAGGAAAAGCTTCGTACCCCTGAAGAAATGCGGGACGAGGTTTATAGCTATGAGGAAACATCGGAATTGTATTTTGCTGGAGAAGTTTACTTCGGGAAGCTTCAAACGGATTTGGAACGTACAGAAACTACACTAGATAAAGTATCAGAAAATGCGATCAACGCCGTTCTTGCTACGGAAGACGAGTACTTTGAAGAACATAACGGGATTGTCCCAAAAGCTATTTTCCGCGGATTGTTCCAGGACGTCTCCAATTCGGATAGCCAGACGGGTGGATCTACACTGACACAACAGCTTATCAAGAACCAGATTTTGACGAACGAAGTTTCCTACGAACGGAAAGCGAAGGAAATTTTGCTGGCGATGCGATTGGAAAAATTCATGTCCAAAGATGAAATTATGGAAGCTTACTTGAATATTGTCCCTTATGGCCGAAATTCCGCAGGGACAAATATTGCCGGAATTGAAACTGCTGCGAAAAGCATTTTCAACGTGTCGGCAAGCGAATTGACTTTGCCACAAGCTGCCTATATTGCAGGGATTCCAAAAGCTCCCTTCCTTTATACTCCTTACCAAGCGCAAGGCGGAAAGCTGAAAAGCAAAGATGGGCTTCAGCCCGGGCTCGACCGCATGAAAACTGTGCTGTTCCGCATGAAAGAGACGGAATACATTACAGAAGAAGAATACAGCGAAGCCCTAGCTTATGATATTACAAAAGATTTCCGGAAAAACGAACAGCGCGCTTATGATAAATATTATTACGTGACTACAGAGCTGGAAAAACGTGCTACCCGCATCATCATGGATGTCCTGGCAGAACAAGATGGAGTCGAGCCAGAAACCTTGGATGAAAACGATAAGCTCTATGAAGAATATGCAATTCTTGCTGACCGCGCAGTCCGGTCAAACGGATATCGGATCTATTCGACCATCAACAAAAAGTTATATGATGCACAACAAAAAGCAAAAGACAATTATAAAACGTATGGCACGACCAGAAATGGCACTGTCATCAATGCCGATGGCGAAGAAGAAGAAAAGGAATTCCCGGTCCAAGTCGGCAGTATGACAATAGAAAACAAAACGGGGCGCATCTTGAGCTTTATTGGCGGACGTGACCCTGAAATCGAGAAATTGAACCATGCAACGCAAGGTTTCCGTTCGATTGGTTCAACCGTAAAACCGTTGCTTGTCTATGGACCAGCAATCGAATACGGCAAAATTGGCGCCGGCAGCCCGGTCGTCGATGTGAAATTCAAAAAGAACGACAACGGAACCATCTGGGAGCCAGCCAACTTTGTACCGACAAGCGAACAAGGCATCATGCCGGCGCGCGACGCTTTGGCACAATCCCAAAATTTGCCGGCACTTCGCTTATACGCGCAAATCAATGACCAAGTGCCGATCAAGTATATGATGAACTCTGGCTTCTCCAGAGTGGAAGAACAGGAAAACTACAATACATCGGCTGCATTGGGCGGCGGTATTGAAGGATCTGTAGAGGAAATTACGAATGGATATGCAATGGTTGCCAACGGCGGTAAGTTTGTCGATGCCTATATGATCGATAGAATCGAAGATGACGAAGGAAATGTGGTTTTTGAACACAAATCAAATGAGAAAGAAGTATTTACGCCGCAAACGGCTTATATTCTTACCGATATGCTCCGCGATGTGTTTGAAAATGACAGAGGAACAGCAAACCGCGCAAACAGTTTATTGAACTTCAACGCAGACTTTGCTGGAAAAACCGGTACAACCCAACAGACAAGAGATGTCTGGCTTATCGGCTATAACCCCAACATCACGATGGGTGTTTGGCTAGGATATGACAAAGAGAAATACTCGCTGGCTGACTTTCCTAACCGTGACTTGCAGCCTTCAGTCCGAGTCAACCAGTTATGGGCTAACTTGATGAATGTTTCTTACGATGTAAAGCCAAAACTAATCGGTGCAAACAAAAAGTTCAAACAGCCGAAAGGCGTTGTTACACGCTCTTTCTGTGCAATTTCCGGTCTTGCACCGAGCGGATCATGTTCGGGCGACGGCTTAGTGAAAGCCGATTTGTTCAATGAAAAAGCAATGGTTCCATCCAAGAGGGATGACAGTTTGACTTCCGGATCCTATACAACCATCAATGGCAGCCGTTATGCTGCACTTGACAGCACGCCAAGAGAATTTGTCACAAGTGGAGGCGCTGGTGTATCGCAGGCCTTTGTTGATCGGATGCTTGCACCATTCGGAGGCGATGCAAGCAAATTATTCCCAGGCGACTCTCGTTATGCA
This sequence comes from Planomicrobium sp. CPCC 101110, assembly GCF_007859395.1. Taxonomy (GTDB): domain Bacteria; phylum Bacillota; class Bacilli; order Bacillales_A; family Planococcaceae; genus Planococcus. The sequence continues at coordinate 739,424 of NZ_VOHD01000006.1, forward strand.
AGAGTGGTCGCAGGATCCAATTTTGAGCCCGACGGCTCTGCTCCTTCAGCAGTAAACGCAACATTGAATGGCAGCACCCTTACGTGGAGCAATTCAGCTTCCGATGATGTTGTCGGTTATCGTGTATACAGAGAAGGCAGCGGCTCTCCTCTTTCTTCCCTCTCTGAATCCCGAGAGAACTCTTTTAATTTGCCTGGAGCGGGCAGCTATTATGTAGTGGCTGTTGATATTACCGGCAAACAATCCGGCAAGTCCAATAGCGTAAGCATCGAAGCGGAAAAACCAAAAGCAGAACCGGAAGAGGAAGAGGAAGAGAAAGAATCAGCACCGGAAACGGAAGAAAATAATTCTTCTGACGACAAAAAAGATGAAGATTCCAAGCCGGCTGACGAAGAAAAGAAAGACGAAGAAAAAGACGAAGAAAAAGAAGAAGAAGAAGAACCTGCTGAAGATGAAGATGAAGATAAAGAAGAACCGAAAGACGAAGAATGATTTTCATCTATCCAGCCGGTCCGCTCAGAGCGGATCGGCTTTTTCTATGAGAAAAAAGCCTCGGCCAGAAAATCGGCTGAGGCTTTTTCCTTCTATCTATCAATCTTCCATTGTCGACAAATCGCCTGTCGGCAAATCCAATTCCCAAGCTTTCAACACACGCCGCATGATTTTTCCGCTCCGTGTTTTCGGCAGCTTGTCTTTGAATTCAATTTCTCTTGGTGCTGCATGCGCCGCAAGCCCCTTCTTCACAAATTGCTGGATGTCCTGCACAAGTTCCTCTGAGGGCTCATAGCCTTCGTTCAGTGCCACAAATGCTTTGATGACTTCTCCCCGCACCGGGTCCGGTTTTCCGATCACGCCCGCTTCCGCTACTGCAGGATGCTCTAACAGCGTGCTTTCAACTTCGAACGGTCCGACACGTTCACCAGAAGTCATAATAACGTCATCTACACGTCCTTGGAACCAGAAATAGCCTTCTTCATCCATATAAGCTGAATCTCCAGAAACATACCACTCGTCGTTCATAAAATAAGATTCGTATTTCTGCGGGTTGTTCCAAATTTGGCGCATCATGGATGGCCAGCCTTTCTTGATGGCCAAGTTCCCCATCTGATTTGGCGGAAGTTCCTTGCCTTGGTCATCGACAATGGCCGCTTTGATGCCAGGCACCGGCTTGCCCATAGAACCAGGCTTGATCGTCATGGATGGATAATTGCAGATCATGTGGCCGCCAGTCTCTGTCATCCACCATGTATCATGGATCCGCTTTTTGAACACTTGCATGCCCCAGCGTACAACTTCGGGATTCAACGGTTCTCCAACTGACAGCACGTGGCGGAGCGTCGACAAATCGAACTCTTTGACCAATGCGTCCCCTGCCCCCATCAACATGCGGAATGCGGTAGGCGCGCTATACCAAACGGTTACGCCAAAATCTTCAATTGCCTTGTACCAGCCCTCAGGAGAAAAGCGGCCTCCCAGAATGACTGTGGTTGACCCTGTCAGCCAAGGAGCAAACACCCCGTAAGAAGTTCCAGTAACCCATCCCGGGTCGGCAGTACACCAATAGATGTCCTGCTCGTTCAAATCCAATACCCATTTTGCGGTCTGGTAATGTTGGACCATGGCGTATTGAGCATGAAGCACCCCTTTCGGCTTGCCTGTCGAGCCGGAGGTATAGTGCAGCACAAGGCCGTCTTCTTTATCAAGCCACTCAATATCAAACTGATCAGAGCTCGAATTCAAGTATTTATGGACATCAATGATTTTGCTGTCTTCCTCAATATTCCCTCCAACCAGGAAAATCGTCTTTAAGTTAGGCAGCCGGTCATGCGGAACACGCGGCAGCAATTCCGGGGTCGTGATGATCGCTTTCGCGTCGCTGTCATCCAAACGGTCGTAGATAGCCCCTTCCATGAACGCCTCGAACAACGGGCCGACAATCAATCCCATTTTCAATGCGCCAAACATCATGAAATACAATTCCGGCGATCTTGGCATGAAAATGAACAACCGGTCCCCTTTTTCAAGATCAGAATGCGCTTTCAATAAATTTGCTGCCCGATTTGTCATGCGTTTCATTTCGTAGAAGGTGTATGATTCGCTTCTTCCCTGGTCTTTATAATATAGAGCGACTTTGTTTTTTCGATCAGAATCTGCGTGGCGATCGATTGCTTCATATGCCATATTGACCTTGCCGGTCTCATGCCAGCTGAATTCTTTTTCAGCATCGGCCCAATCAAAGTTTGCAGCAGTTTCTTCATAGTTATGTAATAGATAATTTCCTTGTAACGCTGGTATCGCTTCCACTTTCATCCTAATCATCCTTTCCTGTCGATTCTCTTTCATTCTACAACATTCTGACAATTGAATGCCAATTATTTTAATTTTTTAGAAAAGACACTCTCTTTCACGGCCTTAGTCCCCATCTATCACCAGTTCATGTATAATAAAGCTAATTGTAACCAATAGGCGGTGAAAAAATGGAGCATAAGAAAACCTATAATGTGTTGGAGTTGAAGACAAAGCACGGCCCTCTAGTCATTGAAGGGCCAGTTCCTTCCAGCGAATTGGAAGAGCTTGAGTTTCATGAAGATCTGGTCGCCTTCCGTCCGCCTGAACAGCAGCATAAAGCGGTTATTGGAATCGCCGATCTGCCGGAGGGACGGATTATAATTGCCCGCGACCAAAGTATGATTGTCGGATATGTCACCTTCCTTTATCCAGACCCTCTTGAAAGATGGTCTGAAGGGAAAATGGAGAACTTGATTGAACTTGGCGCTATTGAAGTCATCCCTAAATTCAGGGGCAGCGGAGTCGGCAAAGCGCTGCTGAAAGTATCGATGATGGATGATGCGCTGGAAGATTTTATAGTCATTACGACTGAATATTATTGGCATTGGGATCTGAACGGAACCGGCTTGAACGTTTGGGAATACCGAAAAGTTATGGAGAAAATGATGCAGGCGGGCGGACTGGAGTATTATGCCACCGATGATCCTGAAATCAGTTCGCACCCGGCAAATTGTTTGATGGCTAAAATCGGCAGCCGCGTCGATCCCGAGTCAGTCCAAAAATTCGATCAATTGCGTTTCATGAACCGCTACATGTATTAAATTCGAGGGGTGTATATATGTTAGTTGAAGAGATTATGAAAACCACTATCCACTCGCTCCGTCCCGAGCAAACCGTCAAAGAAGCTGTACTGTTATTTGAAGAAAAGCATATTCGCCATGCACCGATAGTAGAAGACGGAAAACTTGTGGGGATCCTATCAGACCGTGATTTGAAAGATGCCCTGCCCTCACGTTTCGCTACTTCCCCGCCGCCGGAACGATATGAGAAGAAAATCGAAAGCATCATGACGAAAAATCCGGTAACTGCGCATCCAATGGATTTTGTCGAAGAAATCGCTTTGGTTTTCTACGAACAGCAAATTGGCTGCCTTCCTGTCTTAAGCGGAACAAGATTAGTTGGATTTTTGACAGAAACCGACCTTCTGTACAAGTACATCGAACTTACCGGAGCTCATCAACCCGGTTCACAAATCGAGATAAAAGTTCCAAACCGTTCTGGTGTACTATATGAGGTTTCGAAAGTATTTTACGAAAAGCACATCAATGTTCTAAGCGTCCTGGTATATCCCGACAAGCAGGATTCCAGCAACAAAATTCTCGTGTTCCGTGTCCAGACGATGAATCCATTAACTGTGATTGATGACTTACGCAAAGAAGGTTTCGATGTTTTATGGCCAAACATACCCAAAATAAACAAATGAAACATGCCGTCTTCGTCTATTCGGAAGACCAGCTGGGCTATAAGTTTTCAGAGACGCATCCATTCAATCAAAAGAGGCTTGTTCTGACCATAGATTTGCTCCGACATATGAATGCGCTTTCAGATGATGTTATTGTTCCAGCTCGTATAGCGACAGACGAAGAATTGCTTTTAGCCCATGATCAGCGTTATATTGATATCGTCAAAAAAGCGAGCCGTGGGGAAATCACGCCTGAAGCCGGCGAAAGCTATGGCATCGGCACAGAAGATACCCCTATTTTCGAAAACATGCATGAAGCCAGTGCGCGTCTAGTCGGCGGAACACTGACAGCGGTCGACTATGTGATGGAAGGAAAAGCTCAACATGCCCTGAATCTTGGCGGCGGCCTCCATCATGGATTTCGCGGAAAAGCATCAGGCTTTTGCATCTATAATGACAGCTCGGTAGCCATCAATTACATCAAGGAAAAATATGGAGCACGAGTGCTCTACATTGATACGGATGCCCACCACGGTGACGGCGTGCAATGGTGCTTTTATGAAGATCCGGATGTCTGCACAGTTTCCATCCATGAAACTGGGCGGTACTTGTTTCCAGGCACAGGAAGCATCAGTGAGCGCGGCAGTGGCCAAGGTTATGGAACAAGCTTCAACTTTCCGATAGATGCTTTTACGGAAGATGAATCTTTTTTGGATATTTACCGGACGTCTATGAAAGAAATTGTTGAGTATTTCAAACCTGACGTTATTCTTAGCCAAAACGGTGCTGATGCCCATTATTTGGATCCTTTGACGCATTTGTACGGGACTATGAACATTTACCGGGAGATACCAAAAATAGCTCACGAGCTGGCCCATGAATACTGTGGCGGCCGCTGGATTGCAGTTGGAGGCGGCGGCTATGATATATGGCGTGTCGTACCCAGGGCTTGGTCATTTTTATGGATGGAAATGAACAATTTTCTCCTTCCTGAAGGAAAATTGCCGCAATCCTGGATTTCCAAATGGCAGCCAGAATCGCCCGTCCGGCTAATCGATACATGGCATGATCCTCAAAATATGTATGAAGCCATTCCCCGAAAAGAAGAAATCACGGATAAAAACCATCAAATGCTCAACAAAGCGCTGTATATGATTCGGAATACGTAAAAAGCTCCCTATAAGGGAGCTTTTAATCGTTATTTTTGGTAGATTGGCGTTCTTCTATACGATATGGAAGAATGACTTGATTTTCCTCGATTTCCTCTTTGTTCATGTATTTTGTTAGTAGACGCATGGATACAGCTCCGATATCGTATAAGGGGAATGCGATAGAGGTTAGCATAGGACGTGCCATGCGGGCTAATTTCGAATTCTCATAACTGATAATTTCCACATCTTCCGGAATTTTCTTTCCGATTTCTTCCAATCCATGGATAACTCCTACGGACATTTCATCATTGCTGACAAAATAAGCAGTCGGATCGAATGGTTTCAGGGTTTCAACAGCTTCTGTGCCTTCATCATATGAATTGTTGCACTCCACCACCATTTGTTCTTCGAATTCGATTCCTGCGTCCAGCAAAGCTTGTTTATACGCTTTTAGCTTATAGTCTTTGTTGACTTTGGATGTCATCGGACCTGAAATGAATGCGATTTTCTTATGGCCGTTATCAATCAATTTTTTCACTGCTTCATAGGCGGCTCCATAATAATCGATATTGACCGACGCAATTGTAGCTGACTCGTCGATAGATCCCGCCAAAACAATCGGAGCCGATGAACGCTCCATTTCATGCAGAAGTTCCGGCGTAATCATGCCACTCATGAAAACGATTCCGTCTACTTGTTTACCAAGCATTGTTTCCAGGAGTTGAAGTTCTTTGTTTTGGTTTTGGTCTGAATTCGACAAGATGATATTGTAGCGGTACATCGTAGCGATGTCCTCAATGCCACGTGCAAGTTCAGCATACATGCTGTTGGAAATATCAGGGATGATTACGCCAACCGTTGTGGTTTTTTTGCTGGCAAGCCCTCTTGCCACTGCATTGGGGCGATAACCCAATTCTTCTATAACTTTTAGGACTTTCTTCCGTGTGGCAGGCTTTACGTTCTGGTTTCCGTTCACTACCCGTGAAACGGTTGCCATGGAAACGTTCGCTTCTCTTGCCACGTCGTAAATTGTAACGGTCATTGTACGCCTCCTTTCAAGTGCTCCTTTTATCATACGATAGAAACTTTCATGATATCAACTAAAAAAGAAAAGCCGGGTAAATTCCCGGCTCTTCGGTCTTATGCTTTAAATTCGTATTGCTTCATGAACTTCATCAAAGCATCATAGTATTCGTCGAACTGAGGTATATTCATTTGCTGCTGGGCATCAGATAAAGCAACAGCAGGATCTGGATGAACCTCAGCCATAACACCGTCTGCGCCAATTGCGATAGCGGCTTTTGCGGTAGGCAGCAGCAGATCACGGCGTCCTGTAGAATGCGTAACATCCACAAACACCGGCAAGTGTGTTTCCTGTTTCAGGATTGGCACAGCAGAGATATCAAGCGTGTTTCTCGTCGCTTTTTCATATGTGCGAATCCCACGCTCACACAAAATGATCTGGCTATTGCCGTTTGCGATAATGTATTCTGCAGCATTGATGAATTCATCGATAGTTGCAGATAATCCTCTCTTTAAAAGGACCGGTTTGTTGATGGAACCAACAGCTTTTAGAAGTTCGAAGTTTTGCATATTGCGCGCTCCAACTTGAACGACGTCCACATAATCTAATGCAGCTTCTAAATGGTGTGGAGTGACAATTTCAGAAACTACAGCCAAGTTGTTTTCATCAGCCGCTTTTTTCAGCATTTTCAAACCTTCTAGCCCCAGCCCCTGGAAATCGTATGGGGATGTACGAGGCTTGTAGGCACCGCCGCGAATCATTCGAAGCCCTTTAGCGCCAATTACTTCAGCAACTCTTGAAACCTGCTCTTGTGACTCGACTGCGCAAGGGCCAAAGATAAAGGATGGAGTTCCGTCGCCGATTTTTTCACCATTGATTGTAATGATCGTATCTTCAGCTTTCTTCTTCCGCGAAACCAATAGCGCTTTACGGTGATCTTCTTCCTGCATATCAAGAGCTGATTTGAAAATCTCTTTGAATATATGGTCAACCGTTTTTTGGTCTAATGGTCCATTATTGTTTTCTTTCAGCAAATTGAGCATATGGCGTTCGCGCATTGGATCGAATTTTTCCATCCCCTGCTTTTCTTTCAACTTCCCGATGTCTTGCACTATAGAAGCCCTCTCATTTATAAGAGACAAAATTTGAAGGTTTACTGCGTCGACTTTTTCTCTTAGCTGTTCTAAATCTAAATGGTCCATTCTCCAACTTCTCCTTTCGCAAATCACCTTACTTAGTGACTCATCTTATCACATTAAAACTATTATATGCAAAGTATTCGGTAAAGTCACGAAATATTTTAACGCTTCAACGCGCGAAAGTGTTTTCAGCATAAAAAAAGAGCTGAAGCTTTAAAGCCCCAGCTCTTTTTTATGCAAGAAATTCCGTCATTGCATTGCTTTTGATCTTATTGTGAGATTCATGCCAATCAACCACCTGGTTTGAAAAATGGAAGAGTTGAGGAGACTCGTGTTTGATCTGTGTAATCTCCTCGATCGCATTTGAAAGCTCACGATCTTCTTGTACCACTAAGAATAGAAATAGTTGGTTAGGGTGCAACGAACAATACTCATTGAATTCATTCCAAGCAGCCGCGGATACAGGACAAGTATTGCTGTGCTTAAACAGCCAATAATGTTGTGTACCTGAAGTTGCTTGTTTCAAAGCGTCTAAATTCTGAACACGAACTAAATTTTTCATGAAACCCGCTCCCAGGATATTTCGTATTATTTGTTTTTGTTGCTAGAGCTATTCGAGCTGCTGTTTTTGCTTGAATTGTTCGTATTGTTCCAGCGCCCTGAACTGTTTGTGCCTGAAGATTTGTTCGAGCTGTTGGAAGTCGAATTAGAACCAGACCCCTTGTTGTTCGAAGTGCCAGAAGAAGCTGTAGAGCCTGTTGAGCTTGAAGAATTTTTAGAACCTGTAGATCCGGTTGAAGTTGAAGGGTTTTTGGAATCAGGAGACCCTACTGTTCCAGTAGTCCCTGAAGCTTGTGTTCCTGAATTGCCAGCCGAGCCTGGCGTATTGGCTGAACCTGATTTGCTTTCTTCTTTCACTTCTTCAACCGCTTCTCTCAGCGCATCTGCAGTGGATGTAAAGTTTTCTTGGCCGCCAGCTGTTGTGCCAGTGGACGCATCACTTTGGTTATGGACAGTATCCAGCATCTCGATTGACTCTTCTCCTTCTGATGAAGCAGTGCCATCGTCCATTGGAGATTTTCCGCCTTTGAGATTTTTGACTTTATCCACCACTTTTGAGGATTGGTCTTTGACTTGCTGCGTTAAGTCGCCGGATTTTCCTTTTACTGTATCCGTGTAGCCGGAAGTCTTCTCCTTCAGCGTAGACGCGTGGGTATTCAAATCTGTGCGGAAGTCTTTGCCGGATTTAGGCGCCAAGAACAATGCCACCGCTGCCCCGACCAGTCCGCCGACAATCACTCCTGCCAGAAAACCTTTTGAACTTTCTTCCTCTTCATAGTCGTAAAGGTCATCATAGCGGTTCGACATGCCATACGATTGAGGCACATATTGGCTTTGCTCAAAAGCTCCGCCGTTTTGCGTATAGTATGTGTTGTTATAAGCCGAATCGTTATGGTTCGTGTTCTGCTGATTTTCTTTCGAATCTTGGTTGTTTTGGTTATTGTTATAGTTTTGCGTCATAATTCATTCCTCCAATAAGTAATATAGAATTTTTTAAGCGCGTTCATTGTGAGGCAATTGTTTTTGGCCTGGAACCGGTTCATAAGCCGAAGTAGCGCGGGCTTCATAAATCTTGCGTTCCTTCCAGCTGTCGCGGATTCCCATCAAAACATTGCTCCATTGGACTACTGTCGCGATTTTATCGCGATTGTCTTCAACTTGTGAAGTGACAGAAGTCGTAATGTGGCGTACGGATGAATTCAAGTCTGTTACTGAATTTCCGACCCCTCTCACTGCATCCACGACTGTATTCAGTTTCTGTGATTTGTCCTGGATGTCCTCAGCTAATTCATTTGTTTTGTGCAACAGGTTCGTTGTTTCCAATGTTACTCCCTGTAATTGATTTTCAAGACCTGCAACAGTTCCTGAAACTTCTTTTAATGTGTTTTTAAGCGAGTTCAATGTCATTGCCAAAGCAACGCATAACACCAAAAACCCTACTGCAGCCACGATAGCGGCTATGTAAAGCAGTATTCTCCAATCCATGTTGTTTCCTCCTTTTCAACTCAACGTTATATTGTTTTCTACCCCTACTGAAGTACGACTAAACCAACCCCCTTTACATTTATTCAACACGGGCTTATGAAATCCTTCCTAAATAAAAAAACAGTTTAACCCGAAGGTTAAACTGTTTCTTCTGCCTGAAGCAAGTTTTCAAACGCCTCTTGGAACTTTGTGACATCCCCAGCACCCATGAATAGAAACACAGCATTGCCGCGCTCCAGCAATGCGCTGACGCCGTCTTCTTTCAAAACTTGGCTGCCCTCGATTTTCCCGGCTAAATCTTCAATGGTCAAAGCTCCTGCTTTTTCACGCGCAGAACCGAAGATGTCGCATAGGTAAATGTGATTGGCCTCAGATAAACTGTCTGCGAATTCCTGCAGGAATGTCTGGGTCCGTGAAAATGTATGCGGCTGGAAAATTGCGACCAGCTCACGCTCTGGAAACTTTTGGCGTGCTGACTGCAGCGTCGCCCGGATTTCCGTTGGGTGATGCGCATAATCGTCGATTAGAATGCGCCCGCCGATTTCGGTTTGCGTAAAGCGGCGGTTCACTCCTCCATAGCTTGAAAATTGCTGCTGGATGATATCCGCCGGAATATTTTCATAATGGCAGAGAGAAATTACCGCAAGCGCGTTTAGAATTGTATGGTCGCCAAACATCGGGATTGTGAATGTATGGAAAAACTCATCGCGGATCACTACGTCGAATGTAGTGCCGGAAGTTGTTTTAACGATATTTTGCGCTTGAAAATCATTTTCCTCGCCAAGCCCATAATAAACCACTGGAATAGGGGCCTGAATTTTTTGCAGATGTTCATCGTCGCCACAAGCGATAATGCATTTTTTCACTTGCTGCGCCATTTCTTCAAATGCATTGAAAACATCGTCGATGCCGCTGAAATAATCCGGGTGGTCAAAATCGATATTTGTCATAATCGCGTAGTCCGGATGATATGCCAGGAAATGGCGGCGGTATTCACAAGCTTCCAATACGAAGAAATGAGAATCCTCCTTGCCGTAGCCGGTGCCATCCCCGATCAAGTAAGACACCGGCTTATATCCGTTCAGCACATGTGCCATCAATCCTGTTGTAGAAGTCTTGCCGTGTGCTCCTGTAATGGCCACTGAAACGTATTGCTTCATCAGATCGCCCAGGAATGTATGGTAGCGGATGATTGTCGCCCCTAATTCTTTTGCCTTGACAAGTTCCGGGTGGTTATCATTGAAAGCGTTGCCGGCCACAATCGTCATATTCTCTTCAATATTGTCCGGATCGAACGGCAAAATGGTAATGCCTCTCTCGCGAAGGCGGTCCTCCGTGAAAAAGTGCTGTTCAATGTCAGAACCTTGGACCTCCTGCCCCATATCATGCATGATTTGCGCAAGCGGACTCATCCCGGCACCTTTGATGCCCGTGAAATGTAAAACTGTCATAATTGGACCTCCTGTGGGAGTTGAAAATTAGTCTGCGAAAGCCGGTATTCGGCTTTGCAGCTGGTTTGAGAATACTAAGTCTGTAAATTATATCATATTCTTACATCATTCTAAAATAAGTGGTATTTTCTATCATTTTAATTGATAGATGGTAAGTTTAATGAAAAACTTCTTCCATATCATCGGCGGTGATCAAAACAGATCGTGCTTTGCTGCCATTCTGTTCCGAGATAAAGCCCTGGTCTTCGAGCAGGTCCATCAATCTTGCCGCCCGGTTATAGCCGATATGGAATTTCCGCTGCAAAAGCGAAGTTGATGCAGTTCCTTGCGCTAAGATAAACCGGCAGGCCTCCTCGAACAAATCATCTTGTTCTCCTGGAGAATGGTTGCGTTTCATCAATTCTTCCTCTTTGAAAAAGTATTCAGGTTTTCCTTGCGCACGTACATGCTCAATAACAGCTTCTATTTCTTCGTCTGTCACAAAAGTTCCTTGAAGACGCACCGGAGCCGACATGCCGTTTCCAAGATAAAGCATATCTCCCCTGCCAAGAAGCCGTTCAGCGCCTTGGGAATCCAAGATAGTGCGGCTATCAACTTGTGACGATACCGAAAATGCGATGCGAGTCGGAATGTTCGATTTGATCAGCCCGGTAATCACATCAACTGATGGCCGCTGCGTCGCAATGACCAAATGGATACCGCAAGCGCGCGCTTTTTGCGCAATGCGGCAAATGGCATCTTCGACATCAGAGGGAGACATCATCATCAAATCGGCCAATTCATCAATAATGATTAAAATGTAAGGCAGATGCTGCGCATGATCCCCTTTGTCTTTCGCCATTTTGTTGTAGCGGCTGATGTCCCGCACCCCGACATGCGCGAACAATTGATAGCGCCTCTCCATCTCTTCAACTGCCCATTTCAGTGAAGCAGTCGCCGCCTTTACATCCGTGATGACTGGGCTGACCAGATGCGGAATATGGTTGTACGGAGCCAATTCCACCATTTTCGGGTCGATCAGCAATAATTTCAGATCTTTCGGGGAGGATTTATACAACAAGCTCACCAAAAGCGAATTGATGCAGACACTTTTCCCCGAACCGGTAGCTCCGGCTATCAATCCGTGCGGCATTTTCCGCAAGTCCAGCGTTACCGGCTTTCCGGTCAGATCCAGCCCAAGCGCGGCCTCCATAGGAGAATCGGAGTCCCTGAAGACAGGACTGTCAATGATTTCAGAAATCCTTACAGCCCTGGATGTCCGATTCGGAATTTCAATGCCGATGGAGCTTTTGCCGGGAATCGGTGCCTGTATGCGTATGTCTTTCGCTGCGAGCGCCAGTTTCAAATCGTCCGCCAAGTTGCGGATTTTGCTGACTTTCACACCCTGGGCTACTGTCAGTTCGAATTGCGTGACTGCCGGCCCTTGGACAATGCTCAGGATTGACGCTTGGATTTGGAAGTGGGAAAGCGCTTCTACCAGCCGTTCACCCTGTTCTTCCATCCAGTTGTCGTCTTTTCGGTCATCTTCCGGAGCCAGCAAAAAGCCATTTTCCGGATGCAAATAAGCCGCTGGTTTTTCCTCGACTTTTTCTAAAGAAGGCTCAGATTCACTTGGAAGGATTCCTTCAGCCGGTCCGGGTTCTGCGGATGCAACTTCGGCTGTTATTGCAGGTTCAACCGTTTTTGTTTCTTCGATCTCCTGTTTTGCCGGCTTGGCAGCGGCCGCTGGCGCAGTCTTTTTAAGACGCTCTTTGTCCGATTTCAGCATCAACACATTGAAAGGCACAGTTCTTTCCCTTTTCTTTTCAGGGGCCGTTTCCGTTTTTTCAATTTCTGTATTCTCTTTTTGAATTTCTTTATGTACCGATTGTTCAGCTTCTTTTGCTTGTTCAATTTCTTCTCGATCAGGTTCCGGCTTGTTTTCCGGTTCCGCTTGCTCAGCGAACTCCTGCACTAAGACAGGCTCTTCTTCAGCATCCGGCTTTTGCGTTGGACCGGAATTTTCTTCAACAGCAGGATTTCGCACTGCAGCTGCCTCTTCTTGCACAGCCGGCTCTTGTGCTGCCGGCGGCGCCTCTTGCGCCGTTTCAGGCTGCTCTGCCGCTGGTTTTTCTTGCACTGCTGATTTCGCCGCTTCAGCCGCTGACCCTTGCATCGAAGGCTCCTGCATTACAGGCTCCCCTTGGCCAACAAGTCCGCGCGCCTTGACAGCTTCCACTGCCGCAGCCGTTTTTTCTTCCACAGCCGGGGCATCTGCTGATTTTCCGTCCGCTTCTCCATATTTTTGAACCGAATTTCTTAATGCCATAGGCGCTGGCAGTTTTTTTGGTTCAAAACGGATTTCTTTTCGTTCAAGCAAATTTTCAATTGGCGCTGGGCGCGTTTCATCAAAACCGTAGACGGGCGAAGGAACTCTCGTCGGTTCAAACGGGCGCGTCTTGTTGATCGGTTTCGCTGCGGTTTTTTGCGGTTTGCGAACGGGCGGTGCAATCCTTTTTTCTGTAGCAGGAACAAAAGGTTTTTGCGCTGGCGAGACTGCCGGTTTGCGCGCTGGCGGTTCGAATGGCGGTGGAGTCTCCTGTTTTATGGATGCTTCCACTTTTACTAGAGTTGCATCCCGTTTCAAAAATACCTCTATTTCATCATCCGGGATGAGCGGAAAACGAAAAGGAGTGGGTTCAGCTTGTTGCGGCTCTGATTGCTCCCATTCCATTTGTGTATTTTCCTCTTCTATATCACTGGAAAACATGCGCTTCCAAATATTTTTAACCCAACCCATAATGCGTCACGCCTTTACTTCAAATGATGAACCGATTTCCGCATCTTCAGGCAGCACAAGGATTCCTTTTTCTTGTGGAGCATCCGGCAACGCCAGTTCTTTTGCAGAGCAGATCATGCCGCTTGAAGCAACGCCGCGCAATTCTGCATCACGGATTAATGTGCCGGAAGGCATGATTGCGCCGACTTTCGCCACTACCACTTTTTGCCCTTGCTCGACATTCGGGGCTCCGCAGACAATCTGCAGGGTTTCCGTTCCAACAGCCACCTGGCAAACACTCAATTTGTCAGCATTAGGATGCTTTTCTTTCGTTTCCACATAACCTACGACAAATTTAGGGGACAAGTCCACTTCCAATGTATAGCCGATATCGTTTTTTTCTAAAGCATTTTGCAATGCCGTTACAAGTTCTTCTGAAAGGTCAACAGCTTGGGTTTCAGGAAAATCAATATAAGAGGATGCATGGAACAAGTTGAAGCCGACGATTTGATCCGCCCCATCTTTTATAAGTGTGATATCCCCTGAAATCTCAGGCTTGATTTCTTCAGGTTTTTCCATTTGCAATTGAACCAGCAATACATCGCCAATTCCATTTTTATTGTAGAAAACATTCATTTTTTATCGTTCTCCTTGTTCGGTCTATTTTTTGCCATGATGAATATCGGCTCTAATTCGTCTTTATCGTAGACAAACGACAAAGACGTGATCGGCACTTTTCCGTTCGTGAAGAAGTGCATGGCCATTTGCGCTAATACGTCATATCCGGTTTCATTGCGGATATCGCCGATGATCAATACATCCTGATGAGGTACGGACACCGTCATATCCCCTGCTATTTTCGTTTTCATCTCTTTTAGGAAAGATTCATTCAAGATGCGTGAAGCATCATACCCGTCGTTTTCATTCAAAAAATAAAAAATATTGCCTGCGACGTGGTCTTCTTTAAGCTTGGTGGTCAGCTTTTTCACTTGGAACTTTGCGATTTCCTTCAGCTGTTCTTCTGTCAGACTTAATGAATTTAACACATTTTCATCAATTAAGCGATAGGTAGTGCCGACATCCAAAGCAAAATACACCCTGGTCTCAGCTGTATGTTCCATTGTGATGAATTTATGGCCTTCTTTGGATTCAAGCGGAAAAGAAGTCGAGCGGATGACTGGATAGATGTGTTCCGGCGATCCAAGCTCTCCTTTGGCTTCTTTTTCCATGGCATTGAACGTTTCGGTAATGGTATAGACAATTTCCTCAATCGCAGCGTCGCCTTTCGCCTGGTAGCGGTTGATCACTTGCGGAAGCGATAAGGACATGCCTTTTTGCAATGTTTCATGGCGGATATGCACCATATCCTTTTCACGGTCAAAGCGCCATTCCAATTGGCGGCTCGGCATCCGTTCTCTCAGTAAATTTACTAGTTCAGTTGATTTCATAGACGTTCATCCTTTCAAAAATAAACGGTTCAGCCCAAAAGGCGAACCGTCTTTTTTTATTATTTCGGCAGCTTGGCCAGGAATGATTCGATTTCTTCTTGTGTTTTTCGGTCTTTGCTGACAAATCGCCCTTTTTCTTGCCCATTGTTGAACGCCAGGAAACTTGGAATCCCATATATGTCTTTTTCAATGCATAAATCGATAAACTCATCGCGGTCTACAGAAATAAACTCATAATCTTTGAAGGAATTTTCCACCTCAGGCATAATCGGGTCGATCACCCGGCAATCTGGGCACCATCCAGCAGTAAACATGAATACCACCGGTTTTTGCTCAGTCAAATCATGAAACTCATCAACAGATTGTAAACGTCTCATCTTTGTTTCAGCTCCTATTCTTCAGTATCGATTGATCGGACCGTCCTCATCATCCAATCCATATTGCCTGCAATGGCGCTTTCTTCGGAAATGGTCGTCATTTTCACGCCGCCTATGCTTTCCACTATCTCATAACGGTCTTCAGCAATCAGCCGGACCGTAGTAAAACCAAAACGGCCGTTTTGTTCGAACGTTTCGTCCACCAGCCACTGCTGATCCGGATTCGCTTTTTGAAGGTCATAAAAAAATTTGCTGTCGGCTGCTTCATTCGGATTTATGAACAATACAAAAGAATCGCTGCCTTTTGTAATGATAACGTTATTTTCATCGGATGGCTTTTCAATGGTATATCCGCCCGGAAGATATAGCTCCCTGTCAGCTGCCGTTTCGTTGGTATCCATCGATTCTTGTTCGAACGCTTGGCGCGCATGCGCTAAGCCGTCGGCAATCCGTTCTTCCGGAGACTCCATGCAGCCGGCAAGCATGGCGGACGCTAAAAGAACCAATCCAAAAAATCTTCTACGAGGCACAATAATTCCTCCTTAGCTATGCATGTTCCTATTTTAAAGGTGTTTGGAAGCACATGCAACTGAAGCGCCGCCGAGCATATACTGGCCCACAAGAAGTCTGACAATGTGCTGGAACATCTCATCGCGGTTGACAAGCCCGCCCGTCAAAATTCCGACAGCGCCTTTGTGCTTGCGGGTGCCGCTTTCTTGCACATAATCATCCATGACCGGACCGAGTTCCTTTCCCGCTTTCAAAGAAGCCGCAATGCTTTTCGGCAGCGGAATCTGTGCCCCGGCCGCCGTGAACAGCTCCCCTTCTTTTGAACACAGGGCTCCCCAATTGCACAAATACATAACCCCTTCAATTTCATATACGCCGCCTTCGAGTCCGATGGCGAAGTCTTCCCCGGTGCCGAGCGCCCGCCGTGCCCGGTTGATGGCGCCGAGCCGTGTTTCTTCCAAAGAAAAAGGCTGGGCGGATACTCCCGAATCTGTTTCGGCGGGCTGCAAGTCAAATGCTAAGCCCAATTCTGTTAAAACAGCGGAAACCGCTTTGATTTTTGCCGGGTTGTTTGATGCGACAACCGCTTTGATTTTTGTCATTTTGCTTCATTCCTTTCAAAAATGGTTTGGGACAAGGGCAAAAAAAAGAGCCCGAAGGCACTTTTCAAACGTTTTGCTTGATGGTTTCGACTGTAGTGCGGTCTGCAGTTTTGACAAGCTGCTTAAGCAGTTCTTTTGCGGCTGCGTAGTCATCCGTATGGACAATTGAAGCTGCCGTATGGATATAGCGGGAGCAGATTCCTATGACCGAACTCGGCACTCCGCGGTTTGATGTATGGACGCGGCCTGCATCAGTACCGCCTTGCGATACAAAAAACTGGTGCGGTATTTTATGGGTGGCAGCCGTATCCAGTATAAATTCGCGCATGCCCCGGTGTGTGACCATGCTTTTGTCCAAAATGCGGATCAATGTGCCTCCGCCAAGTTGGCCAAATTCATTTTTGTTGCCGGCTGCATCGTTTGCCGGGCTTGCATCGAGGGCAAAAAACATATCAGGATCAATCATATTAGCTGCGGTCTGGGCACCTCGCAAACCGACTTCCTCCATGACTGTCGCCCCTGAAAACAGCTGATTCGGCAGTGTTTCGCCATTCAGCTCTTTCAGCAGTTCCACGGCCAGCCCGCAACCATATCGATTGTCCCAAGCTTTGGCCATAATCTTTTTCTCGTTTGCCATCGGTGTAAATGGGCTGAAAGGAACAATTTGCTGGCCAGGGCGAATGCCGATCGCGATTGCATCCTCTTTGTCATCAGCCCCGATATCAATCAACATGTTTTTGATTTCCATCGGTTTTTTGCGCATTTCTTCACTTAACAAGTGGGGCGGTACTGAACCGATCACGCCAGGTATGGATTTATCGCCTGCAATGATTTCTACTCGGGTCGCCAGCATTACCTGATTCCACCAGCCGCCGAGGGGCTGAAAGCGTATAAGTCCTTTTTCGGTAATGGAAGATACCATGAATCCGACTTCATCCATATGTCCGGCGACCATGATGCGGGGGCCATCTTCTTTGCCGTATTTGACTCCGAAGACGCTTCCCAATTTATCTTGGATGATTTCATCTGAGTACTTGCCAAGTTCTTGTTTCATAAATTTTCTTACTGCATGTTCGTTGCCAGGAGTACCCGGAAGTTCCGTTAAGGTTTTGAATAAATTGATTGTTTCACTGTTCATACAACTAATTCCTCCTAAATAACTGCCTGCTAACAGTTTAGAGTTTTTTTCGGAGTATTTCCACCTTTATATTTCGGCTGGCGAAAGGAAAGCTTCGGGACGGCACATTATTTCCTTGCCTGTTTTGATTTATGGTACAATTTAGGCAGCACGTATAGGAGGGATTCAAGTGAAAAATCGCGATTTATTGATTGGATTTGCAACAGGGGCCGCTGCTGCTTTTTTGGTTAAAGGAGCATACGACCGCAAAGAAAAGCTTTACTCAGCAGATGATGTGCTAAAACACGTCAAATCTGCCTTTAAAGAAGAAGGGCCGATCGACGGTTCCTGGATTTTCATGAAAACCGAACCGTACAAACAACATGCGATTACAACAGAAGTCTATAAAGGCGGCATTACCCGCCACCGCGAAGACCAGCTGGAACAGTTCGAGTTCCTGGCCGACGCCCACACTGGCGCCGTGTTGGAAGTCAAAAAAGTATAAATGTGAAACAGCGGGACAGCAAAATGAGAAACCTGTATGGAAATTATTCCATACGGGTTTTGTGATTTTTCCGGCCTTTATACCTGTCATGTACCGCTCCGTGATCACCGAACCAATTCCAGCAAACAAAAAAAGAGCCGGGATTCCCGGCTCTTTTTAAAATTGCAGTTCTTTGTATTTTACCGATTCTGTAATGGCTTTGCCGTCCTGTCCCCACTTCAACAAACGATAATAGGCATCATGATAAAAACTGAAATAATAGCCCTTTTCCAACGCCTCTTTCACCAATTTCTCTTTGGCGTAGATCGAGTCCATCGGATAGTCGTCATATGCCAGCACCCAAAGCGGATTCTGATGGGCATGCGTCGGCATGATATCCCCCATATGCAGGATCGTTTCGCCGCCGCTCCTTAATTTTATGGCACTATGGCCATTTGAATGGCCGCCTGTATGGACCATCGTGATGGCGTCAAAAAGCGTTTTTTCTTTATCAAACGTCTCAACTTGGAATGCAATCGGCTCCCAATTTTCTTTCCAGTAAGTGTTCTTGGAACGGATATTGGGATTTTGCATTTCTTCCCACTCTACTGAGGACACATGGATCTTCGCATTCGGAAAACTCGGCACGTAAGATTCGCCTTGTTTTTTTGTCAGGCCAGCAGCATGGTCGCCGTGCAAATGCGTCATCAAGACAGTATCAATATCTTCTGCAGAAAGCCCAAGTTCCGAAAGCTCTTCATCGATACGGGATTCTGAAGAAACACCCAAGTTGCGTTTTTGGCGGTCTGTCAATTTCCCTGAACCAAGACCGCTGTCGATGATGATGTTATGGCCTTGATACTGCACTAAAATCGGATGAGTCGGCAATTCGATTTGATTGTTTTCAGTGACTGGATACCGCTTTGACCAAACAACTTTCGGCACTACTCCAAACATTGTGCCCCCGTCCAGCCAAGTGGTTCCCCCGTCCAGCCACGTTAATGCCATATCGTGAAATTGAAACTTATCCATATTCCATCCCCCTGATCATCAATTCCTTTGAAATTGTGCTTCCAGCCGGTAAATCGGCTGGCCTTTTTTCGAAAACTTCTCTTCATATTCAGTCATGATGTTCCATTCCGGCTCATTCGCATGCAAATCCAACGATACGTCTTTCAATAGCATGCCGTACTCGGAAATGCTTGTAAGCGAATACTCAAACAAGCCGCGATTGTCTGTCTTGAAATGGATTTCGCCATTTTCAGGAAGAACAGTCTCATACAAGCGCAAAAACGTCTCATGCGTTAAACGGCGCTTCGAATGGCGCGTCTTTGGCCATGGATCTGAAAAATTCAAATAAAGCCGGTCCACTTCGCCTTTTTCAAAATAAGATTCGATGTTTTTCGCGTTCACCTTCAATAGGCGCAAGTTCGGAATGCCGCCTTCTTCTTCCAATATGCGTTCCAATGCGCTGACTATGACGCTGTCAAAAAGTTCGATCCCGATATAATTGATCTCAGGATTCATCTTTGCCATGCCGACAATAAACCGCCCTTTTCCTGTTCCCGCCTCAATATGCAGCGGGTTGCTGTTGCCAAAAACTTCTTGCCATTTCCCTTTTACTGTTTCCGGCTCGGGAATAACGATTTCCGGATGGGCTTGGATCAATTCTGCCGCCCATGGTTTAAAACGTGATCTCATTAGACTTCCTCTTTCTTTTCTATATTCACAGATTGCCAATGCTGTTTGCTTACGGCATATGTTACTGCCCGATTTACAGGTGTCGTTCCAGCACCATCCCCGTCCACATGGCGGAAGACCGCTTTGCCCGCTGTTAGCTGGAACTGCGGACGGCTCATCTGGGCCACTTCCTTGAAGCGGGTATGGGTTCCGGTAAATACCGTACCAAAAACGAGCAGCAGTTTCAAACGGGATAAATTATGGACTACCGTCAATTCCAATAGTCCATCATCCGTTTTGGATTGCGGGGAAATTTTCATGCCGCCACCGAAGTAAGGCTGGTTGCTGACGGTGGCAAACCAGACATTATCAAAAACCAGTTTGCGGTTTCCTTCCTCCACCACCAATTGAAACCTTTCAAAACTCACCAGGGTTTTTATCACATAAAGCAAATAAACGATTTTTCCTGCACCAAGTCTATTCAGCCACTTTTTTGCCGATGATCGATTGGCCAGCATGGAAATCTCTCCATCGAAACCCATTCCTGCAGAGCTGACAAAGGGGCTTGCCCCTCCATCGCAAAGCTCCCCTAAATCTTCTTTTATGGACTTCGGGCATTTTAAAAATCGCAAAATAGCCTCAGCATCCTGAAAAGCGGTATAGCCTCTACAGAAATCATTCCCCGATCCCGCTGCTACGGCACCGACGATGAGGTTTTCTGCTCCTGCCGCTCCAGCAACGATTTCACGCAGCGTACCATCGCCTCCAAAACCGATGAGAAGGATGGGTCCTTTTGAGGTATGCAGCGCTTTCGCCATTTGGATCGCATGCCCTGACGCTTCAGTAAACTGGGCTTCAAAAGGGAATTTGGCAGTTTGCTCAAAGAGCCGCCATTTCTTCAATGCAATGCCGTTGCCGGCGACTGGGTTGATGATGAATATCACTTTCATCAGTTGCAGTTCAGCGATCCCATGACATTTGTTCGGATCATTCGTCATCCCTCTTTCAACTGGTAAGTGTGGATAGGGATATACCTTGGCACTTGTTGCGGCTCGATTTGGAATATGGAGAATTCCGCCACTCGGAACGTGGCCGGCTTGAGCGTCAATTGCTGCTCGATCGGCGGCCCGCCTTTCCATTTGCCTGCCAGGGTAATGTGCGGTACGAACGGTTTTGTATCTGGATTCATGTTGAAGGGAAGGAGCGTTTGCCGGACCTGGTCGTGCAAAGCGGCCAATTCCTTGCTAGCTTCGACTGATGCATAGATGATACGCGGAGTTGAAGGGTTGCCGAATGTTTCTGCGCCGTTGACTGCAAGATCGAAAGGCGCATGTTCCACACTCTTCAGCGCTTTTGCTGCAGCCTCGATTTCCCCATGAGGGTCGTTGCCGATGAATAGCAAGGTAATGTGCATATCGACTGGCGGGGTATATCGTTTATGGCTCGCCAAGTTCCATTCTTGTCTTGCCGCGTCCAATGCCACGGCAACTTCTTCAGGAATTTTGATTCCGATAAAGTAATGTTTGGACATTTGCACCACCTCTTTTCAGTTTATCATTTAAAGAGTTATAAAAAAATAGTGATCGGCTTTCGCCGACCACATTCATGCCTTGACAGCCAAATTCAAATTCGCTGCAAACGCTTTTTGAAGAATTTTGGTCAAGGGGCCCGGAGTTCCGTCGCCAATCGGGTGCCCGTCGATCTCGATGATCGGCATCACTTCCGCAGTTGTTGAAGACAAGAAAAACTCATCCATCTCCAGCGCCTCTGTTTTTGTGAAAGCCGTTTCCTGGACTCCGATGCCTGCTTGTTCACAGAGTTCCAGAATGACGCTTCTTGTAATGCCCGGCAAAATCAGGTTATCTGTCGGGTGTGTATATACCACGCCGTCTTTTATTCCGTACATGTTTGTTGAAGAGCCTTCTGTTACCGTTTCTCCCCGGTGAAGAATCGCTTCGTAAAAGCCCTTATCATATGCTTCTTGTTTTGCAAGCACATTGCCGAGAAGGTTCAAGCTCTTGATGTCGCAGCGGAGCCAGCGGATATCTTCGATAAAAGTCGCCCGGACCCCTGCTTCCATCAATTCCACTGGACGTTCGACCGATTTTGTGTAACCGATCAGGACCGGCGGCGTGTCTGCCGGAAAATGGTGCTGCCGAACCGAAGCGCCGCGAGTGATCTGTACATACACTTGGCCGTTATTGATTTCGTTTTTTTCAACCAAATCGTACATCAACTTGTGGAAAACATCCTTAGTATAAGGAATGACGATTTTTATCTTTTCCGCACTCGCGTAAAACCGGTCGATATGTTCTTTTGCCGTGAATAGGTTTCCTTCATAAACACGGATGACTTCATAAATTCCGTCCCCGAACTGATAACCGCGGTCTTCTTTGGAAATCACCAATTCTTCTTCCCGGATAAATTGATCGTTATGTAAAATCAAGTCCATAGCCAATCCCTCTTTTCTCATTTTTTACAAGCTAATTGGTAGATCGTTTCTGCGTAAATAGCAGTCGCTTTTACCAAGTTGTCAATATCCACAAATTCATCCAGTTGGTGGGCAACATCTTTTTCCCCTGGGAACAGCATGCCAAATGCTACGCCTTTTTTCAAGACACGGGCATACGTTCCGCCGCCAATCGCCAAAAGGTCCGCCTTTTGGCCGGTTTGTTTTTCATACACCGACTGCAAGGTTTCGATAAATGGGTCGTTTTCATCCACATGATGCGGCCGCGAGTTCGAGGCAATTTCCAGTGTAAAGCCTTCCGCCCCAAACTTGGCCATCTTTTCTTCAAAAGGATAAGTGACCGAATACCTCATGCTGATGGCAACCGTCGCTTTTTTGCCACTTTCAAACCGGATGACGCCCGCGTTGAATGTTGTATCGCCCGAAACTTCGTCATTATATTCGAGGCCGAATCTTCTGCCCCGCGAATCATTATGGAAATGGCCGGCAATAAATTCAGTGAAATGCTTGCCATCCCCACTCAAATGGTCCTTCAAGAACAAAGCGAGCAAGATGCCGGCATTGATGCCTAGATCCGGCTCCATCGCATGGGCTGATTTGCCATGAAGGGAAAGGGTCGTATACCCATTGCTCTCAATTGCGGATCCGCTCACTTGGTGCCTAGCGCAAAAGGTATTGAAGCGTTCCTGCCATTCTGCCAACTCACCCGCGACTGTCGCTTCCGCTAAATCCGGAACCATATTGGTCCGTTCCCCGGACTTGAATGAAACCAGTTCATCGGCCTGCGGCCACTCCGTTTTTGAAAGAACAAGGCCTGCAATTCCTTTTTCCGCGTTGATGATCGGAAAATCGGCATCCGGCGCAAATGCGATTGTCGGCATTTCCTCTGTCTCGAAATAGCGGTTTACGCAGCGGAAGCCGCTTTCTTCGTCAGTGCCAATGATGAGGCGGACGCGCTTGGAAAACTCGAACCCCGCTTCTTTCACTATGTTCAGCGCAGTCCAAGCTGCAATTGTCGGTCCTTTGTCATCAATAGCGCCCCGGCCAAAAAGCTTGCCGCTTTCTATAACTCCACCGAATGGATCTTTTGTCCAGCCCGCTCCAGCCGGCACCACATCTACGTGCCCCAAAATGCCAAGCAGTTCGTCACCTTGGCCAGTTTCAAGATGACCGGCTACATAATCTACATTTTTTACACTGAATCCATTTTCAGTGCCTTTCTCCAAAAACCACTCTAGCGCCCGCTTTACGTCCTTTCCAAAGGGAGCTTCCGGTTCCGTTTCTTCGCTTAAAACACTTGGAATAGCAATCAGCTGCTGCAATTCCTTAAGCATTTTGTCTTTTCTTTTTTCTGCTTCCAGTTGCCAATCCATATTCCACTCTCCTTTTATTAAAGCTATTGTACACCTTTTTTGCATAAATTAAATAACTGTTGCATAAAATGGACATTATTTCGCCTTTTATCTGCTTAAATAGAAGGAAAAAAGCGAAAATTATAGTAAACTAATTGTTTTTTCGATATAATCAAATTGTCAAATAAATTAATTTGACATATTTTTTAGAAAAAGGGGTTGTCGTTCTCATTACTTAGCCTGCTGTATAAACCTCAGCACATCGTCCGCTAGTCTTTGCCAATGGGAAAAAAGATGAAGGAGTGGTTTAACTTAATGAAACCTACCACTGATCGCATGCTCATCCGAATTAAAGATATGTATAAGTACATCCGTGATAACGGAACTGTAACTACGCAAGATTTAGTCGATGAATTCGGCATCACTCCTCGCACCATTCAAAGAGATTTGAATGTGTTAGCCTTTAACGATTTGGTGATTAGCCCAACTCGAGGCAAATGGACAACGACGCACAAAAAAGTGAAAGTGACAACCTGAATGGCTTTCTAAACAAAGAAAATGACCGCAAAAAACTGCGGTCATTTTCTTTGTTTTAACAATTCAACTTCCTCTACGGTCAAATGTCGATACTGTCCAAGTTTTAGCGCAGGATCCAGCGACAGTGGCCCCATCGATAGCCTCTTCAAATACTTTACTTCTTTGCCGACGCTTATGAACATCCGTTTGACTTGATGGAATTTGCCTTCTGTAATTGTCAGTTCGATTTCCGACACCGGGCCGCTTTTTAAAATTTTCAACTTCCCGGGTTTGGTCACATAGCCATCTTCGAGCGCAACGCCTTTTTCAAACGCTTTGACGTCATCGCTGGTCACTTGGCCGGCAATGACAGCAAAATACGTTTTTTCAACGTGCTTTTTCGGCGACAGCAATTCGTGGGCCAGCTGCCCGTCATTGGTGAGAAGCAAAAATCCTTCTGTGTCCTTGTCGAGCCGGCCGACTGGAAACGGTTGAAAGTGTTTTTCTTCTTCTTTCAGAAGATCAATGACCGTCCGGTCGTAATTGTCTTCTGTGGCTGAGACGACCCCTGCAGGCTTGTTCAGCAGAAGATAGATAAACTTCACATATTCCACCGCTTCACCATTCACTTCAACAGTGTCGCTTTGTTCGTCGACTTGCACTTTCGGATCCCGGACAACGATGCCGTTCACTTCCACCGCTTTGGATTTCAGCAAAACCTTCACTTCTTTTCGGGAACCGAATCCCATATTGGACAGAAATTTGTCGATTCGCATGCTCTCCTCCTAGAAACCGAATTTACGCGTATATTTGGTCAATCGTTCACCAAGCAGTTTTTGCGCGATGCCCGTTTTCAATCCGATAAAGCCGTAAACCGCTCCTCCTACTGCTCCGACTAACAGGATTCGAATGACCGAATGGAACTTGCTGTCCATTTGAAGAAACAGATCCAGCACCGATATAGCCGCAAACACAGCAGCTGCCATTGCAGCGTTCATCAGGAGGATCAATACGATTCTTCTTACTACTAAAGAAGAGCGGTAGTTTAGCGTTTTTGCGATAACTGCCAAGTTCATGCCGATAGCCGCTACATATCCGATGACTGTTGCAGCAATCGCCCCGTCTGTTTCAAACAATTTAATGAGCGGGATGTTCAAGGCCAGCTTCAGCAGCAGGCCGACCAGTAGATTCAAGATGATCCATTTCTGCTGGTTGATTCCTTGCAGAATGGAAGCTGTCACCGGGAACAGTGCGAACAAAATCGCCACCGGCAAATAATGCGCAAGAATCTCAGAACCGCTTGCGCTTGTTTCATAGAATACGTGGTAAAGCTCATCTGACAGCATCGTCATGCCGACCACTGCCGGCAAAGTCAAAAACAGCAACACTTGAAACGACTGGTCCAATGTCCGGGTCACTTGCAGATGTTCGTTTTTCGTGAAATATTTCGTGACAAGCGGGATCAATGCCATCGAGAAGCCGGTTGCCAGCATGACCGGAATCATCACCAGTTTATGGGCGGTAAAGTTGAGAATACTCAAGTAGGTGCTGGACTCTTCCGCATTCGGCGTCCCGCTCATTGCGTTGTTGAACGTCAGCATGTCGACAAATTGGAACAGCGGATTTGCGATGCCCAGAAACACGACCGGCACAGCGTAAACAAGAATTTCCTTGTACATGTCGCGTAAACGCACATCATACGATTCAACTGAATTTGCCCGGAGTTGGTTGTACTCCGGCTTTTTCTTGCGCCAGTAGTAGAACAGGACCAACACACCGCCGAGTGCCCCGATAGCAGCAGATAGAACTGCGACCTGTACAGCGGTTTTCGGAGTGCCGTCCAGGAAATTCAAGACGATGTAGGCGCCCGCAAGCAAGAAAATGATGCGGACGATCTGCTCGATCAACTGGGAAACCGCAGTCGGCATCATGAAGTTATAGCCTTGGAAAAATCCGCGCCACAAGCTCATGAACGGTACAACGATGAGCGCGAAACTGACCCACTGGATCACTTCTTTGACGTCCTGCACCGAGTGGGTTTTGTCATTCTCGTCTATTGTCATATGGGCAAGCGGTTCAGCAAAGAAATACAGCAGCAAAAAGGACACAAAACCGGTGGCCATCATCGTCAGCAATCCGGATTTTAACAGCCTCCGCCCGGTTTCATAGTCGCCGAGCGAATTGTACTTTGCTACAAACTTGGAAAAAGCGATCGGCGCTCCTGATATGGCGAGCGACAACATGAGGTTATAAGGTATGTACGCATATTGGTAAAGGCCGATATTTTCTTCTCCGACCATGCCGTAAAACGGAATAACATAAATAACTCCAAGAATCTTCGATAAAAATAAACCTAAAGTTAAAATGGCGGTTCCTTTGATGAGTGTTGACATTTTGCACTTCCTGACTTGTATAAAATAATCTGGCTAAGGGACACAGCATTTACTCTTCTAAAAAAACAATCTACACGATAGTTTACACCCATAGAAGAAATTACTCAACGTGTTTCGATGCATCGTGTATACTGAAAAGAAAAACGAAAGCGAGTTCTTATTTTATGTATGACGTAATTATTATCGGCGGGGGTCCTTCGGGGCTCATGGCTTCCATTGCTGCCGCTTCCAGGAACCAAAAGGTTTTGTTGGTCGAAAAAGGAAAAAAACTCGGAAAAAAACTGGTCATTTCGGGCGGCGGGCGCTGCAATGTCACCAACCGCCTTCCTCTTGACGAAATTGTGAAAAACATTCCAGGAAATGGCCGGTTTTTGCACAGCCCGTTTTCCGTTTTCAATAATGAAGATATCATCGCTTTCTTCGAAGGCCTCGGCGTAGCGCTGAAAGAAGAAGACCACGGCCGCATGTTCCCTGTTTCCGACCGGGCTCAAGATGTGGCGGATGCGATGTTCCGTGAAATGGAGCGCCTGAATGTCAAAGTCCTCCTTGATTCTCCGGTAAAAAAACTGCTGATGACCGATGAAAAAGTAACCGGTATCCGGCTGCATTCAGGCGAAGAGTTCACTGCCAAAGCGGTGGTAGTGGCGGTCGGCGGAAAAGCGGTTCCGCAGACGGGTTCGACCGGCGACGGGTATCCATGGGCAGAAAAAGCCGGCCACACCGTAACCGACTTGTATCCTACGGAAGTTCCTCTGCTGTCGAAAGAGCCATTTATCGTCAACCGCGAACTTCAAGGCTTGGCGCTTCGGGATGCGGCGGTATCGGTGCTCAACAAAAAAGGAAAAGCGCTTGTCACCCACCAAATGGATATGCTGTTCACCCATTTCGGCTTGAGCGGCCCAGCCATTCTGCGCTGCAGCCAATTCGTTGTGAAAGAAATGAAGAAAAATGGCGGTGCGCCTGTTGAAATCCGCATCAATTCCTTGCCGGATGAAAATGCCGAATCGGCGTTCCAAATGCTCCATAGAATGATGAAAGATGAACCGAAAAAAGCGGTGAAGAATGTCTGGAAAGGCATCGGCCAAGAACGCTGGCTGCTGTTCCTGTTCGAGCGGGCGGGCATCGATCCGCAAGCGATCGGAGCAGAACTCGCAAGCGACAAAGTCCGGACCTTGGCGGCTCAACTGACCGCGTTTTCCATGTTTGTCTACGGTACGCAGCCTATCGAAAAAGCGTTTGTCACAGGCGGCGGCGTATCGATCAAAGAAATCGAGCCGAAGACGATGGCATCCAAAAAGAAGGCAGGCCTTTATTTCTGCGGTGAAATCCTGGATATCCACGGCTATACCGGCGGCTATAACATCACATCCGCGTTGGTTACCGGCAATGTTGCCGGCCAAAGCGCTGCACGATTTGCAGCAGAATTTGTCCCAAACACATAACCGGCCAAAAAAACCGCCCTCCAGTACTAAGCTGGAGGGCGGTTTTTTTATTTTTATGCTACTACAATATTGATCAATTTCCCTGGAATCGCGATGACTTTGCGGATTTGTTTGCCTTCTGCCGCTTTTTGTACATGCTCGTCGGCAAGTGCCGCTGTTTCCAGTTCTTCTTTTGTGCTGGCTTTGGCAACAACCAGTTTCGTTTTTACTTTGCCATTCACTTGAACCACGATTTCAACTTCGTCCGAAACCAATTTCGATTCATCGAATGCCGGCCATGCTTCATAGGCGATGGTTCCGCTGTGGCCCAATTTTTCCCATAGTTCTTCCGCTACGTGAGGCGCGATCGGAGACAGGAGTTTCACAAAACCTTCAACATATTCCTGTGGAATCGAATCGGCTTTATAGCCTTCATTGATGAAGACCATCATTTGTGAAATAGCTGTATTGAAGCGAAGCGCTTCAAAGTCTTCCGTCACTTTCTTGACCGTCTGGTGGTAGACTTTTTCAAGTTTGCCGTCATTGGCTTCAACCACTTTCCCGCTCAATTGACCCTCTTCCACAAGCAAGCGCCATACACGGTCAAGGAAGCGGCGGGAACCGTCAAGGCCATTTGTCGACCAAGCGATCGACGCTTCAAGCGGCCCCATGAACATTTCATACATGCGAAGCGTATCTGCTCCGTGGCTTTCAATGATTTGGTCCGGATTCACGACATTGCCTTTGGATTTCGACATTTTCTCGTTGCCTTCCCCTAAAATCATTCCTTGGTTGAACAATTTTTGGAACGGTTCTTTTGTTGATACAACCCCTACATCGTAAAGCACCTTATGCCAGAAACGTGCGTACAACAAATGCAATACGGCATGTTCTGCTCCTCCGATATAGACATCTACCGGCAGCCAGCGCTTCAGAAGTTCCGGATCTGCAAGCATTTCATCGTTTGTCGGATCGATAAACCGCAAATAATACCAGCAGCTGCCTGCCCATTGCGGCATAGTGTTCGTTTCACGTCGGCCCCTCAAGCCTGTTTCCGGATGGACGACATTGACCCAGTCCTCGATATTGGCAAGCGGCGATTCGCCGGTTCCGCTCGGTTTGATATCGGTGGTCACCGGAAGCGTCAACGGCAAGTCTTTTTCGTCTACAGCCGTCATTGTGCCATCTTCCCAGTGGATGATTGGAATCGGTTCGCCCCAATAGCGCTGGCGGCTGAATAGCCAGTCGCGCAAGCGGTACGTGATTTTCTTTTCCCCTACGCCATGTTCTTCAAGCCATGCAATCGCCTTGGCGATCGCTTCTTTTTTGTTCAGCCCGTTCAAGAAATCGGAATTGATCAATTCCCCGTCGCCTGCATAGGCTTCGGTTTCGATGCTGCCGCCTGAAACGACTTCAACGATAGGCAAATCGAATTGCTTAGCAAATTCATAGTCGCGCTCATCGTGCGCCGGAACTGCCATGATGGCGCCAGTGCCGTAAGTTGCAAGAACATAATCCGCAATCCAGATAGGCATTTTTTCGCCGCTTACTGGATTGACCGCATAAGCTCCTGTGAAGACTCCGGATTTGGTCTTCGCCAAATCGGTCCGCTCCAAATCGCTTTTCGTTTTCACATCATCAATATAAGCTTCTACCGCGGCTTTTTGTTCTTCGGTCGTGATATCTGCCACCAATTTGTGTTCCGGCGCCAATACTGCATAAGTGGCGCCGAAAATAGTGTCCGGACGTGTTGTGAACGCGCGGAAAGAATGTCCATTTCCATCCACTTGGAATTCAAGTTCCGCCCCTTCGGACTTCCCGATCCAGTTGCGCTGCATGTCTTTCAGGCTTTCCGGCCAGTCCAGTTCATCCAGATCTTCAAGCAAGCGGTCTGCATATTCGGTGATGCGCAGCACCCATTGTCGCATCGGACGGCGCTCGACCGGATGGCCGCCGCGCTCGGACAATCCATCGACCACTTCTTCGTTGGCAAGCACTGTTCCAAGAGCCGGGCACCAGTTCACTGCCACTTCGTCCACATAAGCGAGGCCTTTGTTGTATAGCTGAATGAAAATCCACTGCGTCCATTTATAATATGCCGGGTCCGTCGTATTGATTTCCCGGTCCCAATCATATGAGAATCCAAGCTCCTGGATTTGGCGCTTGAATGTCGCGATATTTTTTGCAGTGAATTCAGCCGGATCATTCCCTGTATCAAGTGCGTATTGTTCAGCAGGAAGGCCGAATGCATCCCAGCCCATCGGGTGAAGGACGTTATAGCCCTGCATGCGTTTCATGCGGCTCAAAATATCTGTTGCTGTATAGCCTTCCGGATGCCCCACGTGAAGGCCGGCCCCTGACGGATATGGGAACATATCAAGAGCGTAGAATTTCTCTTTGGACTCGTCGTTGTCCATTTTGAACGTTTTGTTGTCGGCCCAATATTTCTGCCATTTCTTTTCAACTTCTTTGTGCTTGAATGTCATGTCCAGTTCCTCCTTATTAAAAAGCGGAAACGGCCAATAGGCCGGTGTTGCTTGTCGAACCCAGCTTCCCCCGCTCTAGAAAGCTCGGCATTGATAGCAGAACAAATAAAAACTCCCGTCCCTTAAATAAAATAAGGGACGGGAGTTTTCCCGCGGTACCACCCAAATTAGCGATTGCTCGCTCAACTTGACTCCTTAACGCGGAAAACGGTGTATCTTACTTGGTTTCACATACACTGACTCCAAGGCGAGTTCGATTGCACTTTTCACCGGCTCGCACCAACCGCCGGCTCTCTTGGGGAAAAAAAGCAATCTACTGATCCTCTTCGCTGTCATTTGCTATTGTTATATATTTTAGACGAAGCACCGTTTTTTAGCAATAGTTTAAGATACTTTAACCTTATCCGTGTTTAATGGCGCACCTGTCGAATCGATGATGTCCTGGACGCTGTACCCTTCAAACACTTCGGTCAGCACCAAACCGTTTTCCGTCACTTCGATCACGGCGCGTTCGGTAATGATTTTGTCGACTACGCCCTTGCCCGTCAGCGGCAAATCACATTGTTTCTTGATTTTCGCGGAGCCGTCCTTCGAGACATGGTCCATGATGACGATGACTTTTTTTGCCCCGTGGACAAGATCCATCGCGCCGCCCATCCCCTTAATCATTTTCCCGGGAATCATCCAGTTGGCCAGGTCGCCATTTTCCGACACTTCCATACCGCCTAAAATCGCCACGTCGATATGGCCGCCGCGGATCATGGCAAACGATTCGGCGCTTGTGAAAAAGGCAGAGCCCGGAATCGTCGAAACCGTTTCTTTTCCGGCATTGATCAAATCCGGATCCACTTCATCTTCTGTCGGATATGGCCCGATGCCAAGAAGGCCGTTTTCAGATTGCAGCACAACACTTTTGTTTTCTGAGATGAAATTGGCGACAAGGGTCGGCATTCCGATTCCTAAATTGACGTAATCGCCGTCTTTGATTTCTTTTTCCGCACGCTTTGCTATCTGTTCCCTTACTCTTTTTTTGTCATCCACGAAATTCCACACCCTTTCTTAGACGGTTCGAGTCGTTAAGCGTTCAATTCGTTTTTCCTGTTTTGCTTGCAAAAGCCCTTGCACATAAATGCTTGGTGTATGGACATGGTTCGGATCGATATCACCGGTTTCCACAATTTCCTCCACTTCAGCAATCGTCACTTTGCCTGCCGCAGCAGCCAAGGGATTGAAATTTTGTGCCGTTTTATTGTAGACAAGGTTGCCCATTTTATCCGCCTTGGCAGCGCGCACTAGTGCAAAATCCGCTTTCAGCGCATGCTCAAGCACATATTCCTTGCCATCAAATTCACGGATTTCTTTTCCTTCCGCTATGGTCGTCCCTACTCCGGCCGGCGTAAAGAAAGCCGGAATTCCAGCTCCGCCGGCACGCATTTTTTCTGCCAGGGTCCCTTGCGGAGTCAATTCAACTTCAATCTCGCCAGACAGCACTTGGCGTTCGAACTCTTTGTTCTCGCCAACATATGAACCGATCATTTTTTTAATTTGTTTGTTTTTCAACAGCAACCCAAGACCCCAATCATCCACACCGCAGTTGTTCGATATGACAGTCAGATCAGTCACCCCTTTGTCCACCAGCGCCAAAATCAATTGTTCCGGGATCCCTACCAAACCGAACCCGCCAACCATGATCGTCGCACCACTCTGTATTTGCTCTACTGCTTCCCGAGCAGATCCATAAATCGGTTTCACCCAAAGCTCCCCTTTCAAAATCCACTGGATTGACCCATTTCGATAAAGCGCTTTCATACTCAATTTAAGCAAACTCTCCATTAAAAGGCAATCCGGAAAACGGAGGCAACCAAGTCAAACGCTTCATACAAATAAAACCGGCTGCCTTCTCCGGGCTGCCGGTCTTTTTTCACTCCATGTTATTCTCCTGAAGCTGTTCTTTGATTTCCTTTTTCAATGGATAGTCGTAAAGAAGCGAAGTTGCAATGGAGACGCTGACCAATAATGTGATGACCCCAAAGAGCGCCGGCATGCCATATAAATCCACCATCAAACCGCCAAAAAATGGACCGATCATGCGGCCGCTTGTCGCTACGCTATTGACAATTCCTTGGTAGAACCCTTCTCGCCCTTTCGGCGCCAATTGATTGGCAAGCGCCGGCACAGCAGGCCAGACAAACATTTCGCCGACGGTCAAAATGACCATCGCAATCACGAACATGCTGAACTCTTCCGCAAATGCGACTACTACATATGAAACCATCATGATCACGATGCCGATCACCAGTTGGCGTTTGATATTGTCTTCGATGCGCCTGATAATGGGCTGGATGAACGGCTGACCCAAGACAATCAATAAACCGTTGACTGTCCAAAGGAGACTATATTGCGGAAGGGTGATTCCGATTTCCTGTGTATACGCGGAAATTGTGGATTGCCACTGGACATAGCCGATCCAGCATAGCAAATACCCTATTGACACTATCATCAGCGCATAAAAAGGTGCAGCTTTACGGATTTTCTTTTTCTCATTAAAAACCGATGTATGGCTCATCGGCGAAATGGACAACGACCGGAATCCAAAGAAAGCAATCAAAAAGAAAAGAATGTACATGCCCAAGTTTGCTGCAAAAATATAATCAAAACTGTAAGCGGCCAAAAATCCTGCGAGTGCGGGGCCGATTGCGACGCCGACATTTTGCGCCAGGTAAATGGCATTGAACGCCTTCCTTCCACCTTCCGGCCAGACAGTCCCGACCATTGCATACATGCTTGGAAACACAATTCCCCCGCTGAAGCCGATAATGGTATACAAAACGGCAAATTGCATAAAATCGTGCCAAACCGTCAGGCCAGCGAGCGCAAGTGTGGTCACGATGATGCCGCCCATGATAGAACGATAGCCGCCAATTCTGTCAAAGAGCAATCCGCCAAGCAGATTGCCGATAATAGCCGCTCCGGCATTCACCATTAACACCAGCCCGGCAACCGATAAAGATTTCCCTAAATAATCATGCATATATATAGTAGTTAACGGCCATAGAAAGGAATTCCCCGTCACGTTTACGAGCATTCCGATTATCAACAGCCAGACGCGTTTAGGCATTCCAGTCTTCCTTTCATCCTCAATTCCAAAAGCCATTGTATTCTTTTTGAAGCTTCTCGGCAAGAGGAATATTTCGGATTCCGTAAAAACAGATTTTTCTGGCGTTGAAGCGCATTTTTACTGCATGCTACAATAAAACCAAGAGGAGTTGTTTTATATGGAAAATGCATTGCCCTTTTCTTCAGATGGCAAACGCTACTATACATGGAACCGCCATTTGCGCGATCATTTCGGCTTCAAGGTGATGAAAATCGCGCTTGACGCCGGTTTTGACTGCCCGAATCGCGATGGAACGGTTGCACACGGGGGCTGTACATTCTGCAGTGTTGCCGGATCAGGGGATTTTGCCGGCAATCGGGTCGATCCGATTCCGGTCCAGTTTGAAAAAATCAAATCAAAGATGCACCAAAAATGGAAAGACGGCAAATACATGGCCTATTTCCAAGCCTATACGAATACACATGCACCGCTGGAAGTTATCAAGAAAAAATTCGAAGCGGCATTGGAACAGGAAAACGTTGTCGGTTTGAGCATCGCCACGCGGCCGGATTGCCTGCCTGAGGATGTTGTCGATTACTTGGCGGAACTCAACGAACGCACATATCTTTGGGTCGAACTGGGACTCCAGACCGTCCATGAACGGACAGCGCTGCTAGTCAACCGGGCCCATGATTTCCCGTCCTATGTCGAAGGAGTCAACAAACTCCGCAGCCGCGGCATCCGGGTTTGCACCCATATCATCAACGGCTTGCCGCTTGAGGATCGTGACATGATGATGGAGACCGCACGTGAAGTTGCGAAACTCGATGTCCAAGGCATCAAGATCCATTTGCTGCATTTGTTGAAAGGGACGCCGATGGTCAAGCAGTATGAAAAAGGAATGGTGGAGTTTCTGGAAAAGCAGGAATACATCAATCTTGTAGCTGATCAACTGGAAGTGCTGCCGCCCCAAATGGTTGTCCAGCGCATTACAGGGGACGGTCCGATCGATTTGATGATTGGGCCGATGTGGAGCGTCAACAAATGGGACGTGCTGAATGGCATTGATGCTGAGCTTGTGCGCCGGGACAGCTGGCAAGGAAGACTATTTGCCGGGAGCGTGACATCATGAGTTTGCAGCGCGTTCTGCCCTTCACCAAAAGTCTGCTGGAACAAGCTGTGGCAAATGGCGACCGGGTTATTGATGCAACTGCCGGCAATGGCCACGACACTTTTTTTCTTGCCCAACTGACCGGTCCCACCGGCAAAGTCTTCGCATTTGATATTCAGCAAGAAGCGATCCAAGCGACGAAAAGCCGCGTGGAAGCATTCCATCACGTCCAGCTGATCCATGACAGCCATGCGAAAATCAGTGATTATGTGGTTTCCCCTATTTCGGCTGCGGTCTTCAATCTCGGTTATCTGCCTAAAGGCGACCATAGCATCATCACCAAATCCCAAAGCACCATTACCGCGATGGAACAATGCCTGGAACTGCTCCAGCCGAATGGTTTGCTGCTGGTTGTCATTTACAGCGGGCATGAAGGCGGAAGCGAAGAACGAGATGCCGTCATGGAATATGTCCGTACGCTGCCTCAAACGGATTTTGACGTTTTGCAGTATGGCTTTATCAACCAGCGCCACTCCCCGCCATTTCTTGTTGCAGTCGAAAAAAAGCGCAAGAAAGTTTTATAGCAAGAAGGGCAAGTGCCATTTTCTCGGCATCTGCCCTTTTTTCGCATCTGTTTTCAGCAGCATTTCACGGGTTATCGGGCTTTACCTTCCTGCCAAAAGGGTATACAGATTAAGAAACAACAAAGCAGATGTTTTTCGGTCCATAACATACAAAGCCAAAAAAGAAGAAGGGGATTCCCATGACAAAAAAAATCGATAAAACCGATATTGGATGGAACTTAGAGAATAGTTATACCAGCCTTCCTGATAAATTTTATACAACCATGGAACCAAATCCTGTCCCTTCACCAAAATTGGACATTCTCAACCATTCATTGGCAAGTGCTTTGGGATTGAATGCTGAGGCGCTTGAAAGTGAAGACGGCGTGGCCGTGCTCGCAGGCAATCGAATTCCAGAAGGCGGCAAGCCGCTTGCTGAAGCATATGCCGGACACCAATTCGGGTATTTGACAATGCTCGGAGATGGGCGCGCTTTGCTGCTCGGCGAACAAATTACGCCGGATGGGCAGCGCTTTGATATCCAATTGAAAGGTTCAGGGAGAACCGTCTACTCGCGCGGCGGCGATGGCCGGGCTGCTCTGGGCCCGATGCTGCGCGAATACATCATCAGTGAAGCGATGCATGCACTCGGCATCCCGACAACCCGCAGCCTTGCAGTCGCCGCCACTGGCGAAACAATTCGCCGTGAAGCCGGCTTTCTGCCTGGAGCTGTATTGACCCGCATAGCCGCCAGCCACTTGCGTGTCGGCACTTTTCAGTATGCAGCAGGTGCAGGATCGATAGAAGATGTCCAGGCTTTGGCCGATTACACCTTGCAGCGCCACTTTCCGGAAATCGGCCTGGACGATCCGGACCGTTACCTGAAACTGTTCCAAGAGGCGGCAAGCCGCCAAGCTTCATTGATCGCCAAATGGCAGCTCGTCGGCTTTATCCACGGTGTCATGAACACAGACAATATGGCGATCAGCGGTGAAACAATCGACTATGGCCCGTGCGCTTTTATGGATGTTTATCATCCGAAGACGGTATTCAGTTCGATTGATGCACAAGGCCGCTATGCATATAACAACCAACCCCTCATAGGAGGTTGGAATTTGGCACGCTTTGTCGAGACCTTATTGCCTCTTTTGCACGATGATCAGGAAGAAGCTGTCGCAATAGCCCAAGCCCAGCTAAAAATTTATTCGGATCAGTTCCATGAAAATTGGCATGCGGGCATGCGCTCCAAACTTGGCTTGTTCAACAAAGAAGCGGAAGATGAAACTTTGATTGATGATTTATTGGAGTTGATGCAAGAGCATGAGGCAGATTACACCAATACATTCGCGGCCCTGACTTTCGGAAAACTTGATGGGGCAGAAATGTTCGGGACATCAGGTTTCATCGGCTGGCATGACCGCTGGCAAGAAAGGCTCAGCCGCCAGCACCAGTCAAAAGAAGAGGTGCAAGAATTGATGCGCAATAATAATCCAGCAGTCATCCCGCGGAACCACCGGGTTGAAGCCGCGCTTGAAGCGGCCGCCAATGGAGATTTCAGTGTCCTTGAACGCTTGCTCGCTGTTCTTGCAGACCCGTTTGCGCACTCCCCTGAACAAGCGGAATATGCTGCGCCGCCAGACTCGGAAAGCGGTTCCTATCGAACTTTCTGCGGCACATGAAACAACAGCAAACATAAAAACGTCAGGAGGCTTAAGCTTCCTGACGTTTTTGCATTTCTTCCGCTATCAGACGGTAAGTTTTCAGTTTTGCGCTAAAATCGTAGGCGATAGAAACAATCATCACTTCTTCCGCCCCGTAAGATGCGGCCAGTTTTTCCAGCTGGTCCCCCACCCGGCGGGGAGTGCCGACAATCATCCGCCTGCGGTTTTCCTCGACCAGAAGCCGTTCAAATTTAGAATATGGATAATTTATTGCCCTTTCCGGTGGCGGCGTGCCTTTGGACGGCATGCCTTGCGCCCCCATTGCAAGCGCTAAATCCATTGAAGAAGCAATGCGCTCCGCTTCCTCTTCCGTTTCCTGGCAGACAACGAAAATGGCAACGCCTTGATAGGGGCTGCTGCCGCCGGCAGAAACAAACCGGTCCCGGTAAGTACTCGCAAAACTCTGGCCGCCTTCTCCATTGATAAACTGGGCGAACATGTACGGCAATCCTTTTTCGGCTGCAAGTTCCGCTGAGCTTTGGCTGGAACCCAATACCCATATCGGCGGCGGCGATTCTGTGACAGGCGTCGCCTTCATGCCGTAGTATGGATGATTCTCAGGAATGGAGTCGGCCAAGTACATGCGGAGATCGTCAATTTGAGCCGGAAAGCGGCTGGCGTCCCGTTTGCTGCCTTCGTTCAGCGCATAGCTCGCCCGCGGCATGCCGCCTGGCGCCCGCCCTACCCCTACATCAATTCGATTCGGGTAAAGCGCTTCAAGCAGCTTGAAATTCTCCGCTACTTTGAACGCTGAATAATGCGGCAGCATAACTCCGCCGGAGCCAAGCCGGATTTTAGTGGTCACTGCGCCTAAATGAGCAATAAGCACTTCCGGAGAGGAACCGGCGAGCGTCTCTGCATCGTGGTGTTCAGAAACCCAGAATCGGGTATATCCCCACTCCTCCGCTTTCCGTGCCAATTCGGCGGTTTGCTTTAATGCTTCTTTTGGTGTGCTGCCTTCAGATATAGGCGACTGGTCAAGTATGCTGTATTTCAAAGCCATCGGTGTCCCTCCATACGCCCCATCACTCCACTAGATACCCGAGTGAACGCAATACATTTTTCATGAACAAATGAGCTGAAATGAAAACGTCTTCCCGCTCAGGTTCCTGGAACAAATCATGGTAGCAATTTTTCCATTCTTTAAAACTGAATTCCTTCAAATCCTGTTGCAGAAGCCATTGTTTTGCGGCATCAATATCGATGATTTCATCTTTTTCACCCGTCTGGACAAACACCGGAATATCCGGAAACCGGTTTTTCCCTTGTTCGGTTCCTTTCAAATAAGCCTGCAGTTCATTATACCAACCAGCGGTGATCAAGGTATTGTATAAGTTATCGTCATTTTCGGCAACGATCACTTCGATGTTACGGGTCAGGTGGCGGATGTGAATATCGTGGTCCAGTTTCATATTTGCCATCAATTTATGCAGGCCCGGCACCGCTTTGGAGAGGCTGTACGGCGTCTTTATCAAGTGGAGCCATGGCGAGGTGAAAACGGCGCCAGCTACAGCAAAAGAATGTTTGCTTAAAACATTTATGGCAATGGTCGCCCCTAAGCCATGGCCTACGACAAACACCGGCAGGCTGTCTTTCTGCGCGGCTTCGATCGACAAGCGGACCGCCTGTTCATAATCCTCAAAAGATTCCTCGTGTACAAGTCCGACATCCATTCCCTCTCCATGCCCAGGCAGGTCTCCCATGATGACGTTGAAATTTTGGGAACGCCACTGCTCGATTTGCCAAGCGTAACGCAGATGATGTTCATATGCACTATGTATAAGAACGATGACAGCTTTCGCCTGTCCAGCCGCTTCCCATTTCCACATCCGATCTTCCCCCTTTGAAAGAATCTGCCAGCCCTATCTCCCTAAATTTGACCTTTGAATTGGTTTTGATAAGATTAAAACATCATTTATCGTTAAAGGAGTTTTTCAAATGATCTATCCGTTCAAAGACAAACATCCATCCATCCATCCATCCGTCTTTATCGCCGATTTTGTTACAGTGACCGGAGATGTTGTAATTGACTCCGGTTCATCGGTTTGGTTCAATACCGTCATTCGCGGGGACGTCTCCCCGACAATTATCGGCAAGAACGTCAACATCCAGGATTTGTGCATGCTACATCAAAGCCCTGGAAAAACGCTGCTGCTAGAAGATGATGTAACCATCGGCCACCAAGTGACCCTTCATAGCTGCACCATCCGGAAAGGTGCGTTGATCGGCATGGGATCCATCATTCTAGACGGCGCCGAAGTCGGCGAAGGCGCGTTTATCGGAGCCGGAAGCCTCGTTCCGCCAGGAAAAGTGATTCCGCCTGGAATGCTGGCGCTGGGACGGCCTGCCAAGGTTGTCCGAGAACTGCGTGAAGATGATAAAATCGATATGGAACGGATTGTCCGCGAGTACGGAGAAAAAGGGGCATATTACAAATCGCTCCAACAACAGTAACGAGCCGGATTTTCCGGCTTTTTATATTGCATCGGCCCCTTTCATTCTGATTCCCCAAAAGCTGCAAATAAAATCCAATATTTATTTTTAGAATTTTTAGTAATTTCTTTAAGTGTTTCCATCTTACCTCCTGCAGCGGAAAAATTCAATGCGCATAGCGGCGCACCCGTTATGCCAATTGATATCCATGCCATTTCCGGGAACTAATCAAGAAAACAAAAAAGCGGCCGGGCAATTTGCCCGGCCGCTTTTTTATCATTTATCATTTAACGCCAGCTTGTTCTTTTAAAGAAGCTGCTTTGTCAGTGCGTTCCCATGGAAGATCCACATCTGTGCGGCCGAAGTGGCCATAAGCTGCAGTTTGTTTATAGATTGGACGGCGAAGATCCAACATTTTGATGATTCCAGCCGGACGCAAATCGAAGTTCGCGCGGACAAGGTCGATCAAAGTTTCTTCGCTGACTTTGCCAGTTCCGAATGTATCGAACGCCAAAGATACAGGGTGTGCTACGCCGATTGCGTAAGCCAATTGAACTTCACAACGATCAGCAAGTCCTGCAGCTACAATGTTTTTCGCTACATAACGTGCAGCGTATGCAGCTGAACGGTCAACTTTTGTCGCATCTTTTCCGGAGAAAGCACCGCCGCCATGGCGAGCATATCCGCCATAAGTGTCAACGATAATTTTACGGCCGGTCAAGCCTGCATCTCCTTGAGGCCCACCAATAACGAAACGGCCTGTCGGGTTGATAAAGTATTTTGTTTCTGCATCCATCAATTCTGCTGGCACCACTTCGTTGATGACATATTCTTTGATGTTGCGCTGAATTTGTTCAAGCGTTACTTCAGGATGGTGCTGAGTAGAGATGACAATTGTGTCCACGCGAAGCGGCTTGTTGTT
Organism: Planomicrobium sp. CPCC 101110; assembly: GCF_007859395.1. Classification (GTDB taxonomy): domain Bacteria; phylum Bacillota; class Bacilli; order Bacillales_A; family Planococcaceae; genus Planococcus. Next base: position 779,447 of record NZ_VOHD01000006.1, read on the forward strand.
TTCATCATACTCGATTGTTACTTGAGTTTTTCCATCCGGGCGCAAGTATGGAAGAATTTCCTCTTTGCGCACTTCCGCCAAACGGCGTGCCAATTTATGAGCCAAAGCAATCGGCAAAGGCATCAATTCTTCAGTTTCGTTTGTAGCGAAACCGAACATAAGACCTTGGTCCCCTGCTCCAATATCATCCAATTCCTTGTCAGTCATTTGGCCTTCGCGTGATTCAAGCGCCACGTTAACGCCAGCAGCGATGTCAGGCGACTGCTCATCAATTGAAGTCAATACTGCGCTTGTTTCTGAGTCGAAGCCGTATTTGGCACGTGTATAGCCGATTTCACGTACTGTTTCACGTACTACTTTTGGAATGTCTACATATGTAGAAGTTGTAATTTCCCCAGCTACAAGAACAAGTCCCGTAGTTACAGTCGTTTCGCATGCTACGCGTGCATTTGGATCTTCTGTTAGAATGGCATCCAAGATCGCATCTGAGATTTGGTCACAGATTTTATCCGGATGGCCTTCTGTTACTGATTCTGATGTAAATAATCGACGGTTTTTCAAAATGTGTGTTCCTCCTTATATCATGCGAGATTGCTCTCGAAATTGATCTGATACTCATTTCCCATGTCAAGCCCGTTCTCATCGAACAGGCTTCAAGCCGTTGTATTGTGGCCTTTATACACGAGGATTAAGGGCATTTGCACAAAAAAATCCCTTCCTTTTTTTACATAAGGAAAGGAAAAAATCATCGTTAGCACCTTTCACTCTTATCATCCAAGGCCCTGCGCCTTGTTTCAGGTTTGGCACCTTCGCTGCATAACAGCAGGTTGCCGGGTTTCATAGGGCCTGCCCCCTCCACCAGCTCGGAATAAGAGTATCCGTTCAATTTTCCATCTTACGGAATGTAATTGTTGCTGTCAACTTTTTTCCGACAAAGTTGCCTTTTCTTCTTAAAAACTTCAAAAAGAGCCTAAAATCCCCCTGATTGGAAACTTTGCATTTTGGCTGTTATTAGTATAGACTAATCGAATCAATGTGTTATACTAATGTTCGAATATACAACCTCCCCGTTTTAAAAATGGGAATAACCGAAAAGGAAGGTACATATATGACTTCAGTAAACTTTGTAAATGACCTGAATGATTTATTGAATAGCCCGACTGTACGCGTACAATTATCTGTTCCCCAATTAGTGGAGGAAGCCACATCCCGGGGCGAAGCGGTATTGACTGCGGATGGCGCTGTTGCAGCGGAGACCGGGAAATACACAGGCCGTTCGCCAAAAGACAAGTATATGGTAGAAGAAGAAACCTCAAAAGATAAAATCGATTGGGGAAGCGTCAACCGCCCGATTTCATCTGAAGTTTTTGAAAACCTTTACGCTAAAGTCATCAACCATCTGAAACAAAAAGAAGCTTTGTATGTCTTTAAAGGATTTGCCGGCGCTGACCCTGAATCACGCCTTTCAATCCAGACAATCAATGAATACGCTTGGCACAATTTGTTTGCCCATCAATTGTTTATCCGCCCGACTGCAGAAGAACTTGCAGCGCACCAAGCTGAATTCACCGTCGTATATGCACCTACATTCTACGCTGATCCTGCAATAGACGGCACCGATTCGGAAACATTCATCATCGTGTCGATGGAAAAACGCATCATTTTGATCGGCGGTACTGAATACGCCGGCGAGATGAAAAAATCGATTTTCTCTATTATGAATTATATCCTTCCTGAAAAAGGGATTCTTCCTATGCACTGTTCTGCAAACGTTGGCCCTGAAGGCGATGTAACGCTGTTCTTCGGACTTTCCGGCACAGGAAAAACAACGCTGTCCGCAGATGAAAACCGCAGATTGATCGGCGATGACGAGCATGGCTGGTCAGATAACGGCGTTTTCAATATTGAGGGCGGCTGCTATGCTAAAACCATCAATTTGACTCGCGAAAACGAACCACAAATTTTTGATGCTATCCGCTTCGGCTCTGTTCTTGAAAACGTAGTAGTTGATGAAGGCACGCGCATCCCTGATTACCACGATGGCTCATTGACTGAAAACACACGCGCTGCATATCCGATCCAAGCAATTGACAATATAGTGGATCCATCAGTTGCGGGGCATCCAAAAACGATCGTTTTCCTGACTGCTGATGCATTCGGCGTCTTGCCTCCGATCAGCCATTTGACAAAAGAGCAAGCGATGTACCATTTCTTGAGCGGCTACACATCCAAACTGGCTGGAACTGAGCGCGGCATCACTTCTCCGGAAGCAACATTCTCAACTTGCTTCGGCTCGCCGTTCCTTCCGCTGCATGCAACGGTCTACGCTGAAATGCTCGGCAAAAAAATCGACGAGCATGGCGTCCAAGTATTCCTGGTCAATACGGGCTGGACTGGCGGAGAATACGGCGTCGGAAACCGCATGAAGCTGTCTTATACACGCACAATGGTGCGCGCAGCCATTCATGGCGAACTGAACAACATAGAAACAGAAAAAGAAGCTGTATTCGGCTTTGAAGTTCCAAAGGAAGTTCCTGGTGTACCGACTGAAGTCTTGAACCCGCGCAACGCTTGGGCAGACAAAGAAGCATACGACAGAAAAGCGAAAGAATTAGCGCGCCAATTCCAAGCAAACTTCAAAAAATTCGGCACGGTCTCTTCTCACATCAGTGTGCAAGGCGGACCTGCAGTAACAGAATAACGGACTATACAAAAGCCATCCGCTCCATGCGGGTGGCTTTTTCGGTTCCAAAAGAAGCTGTCCTTGAATGGACAGCTTCTTTTGGCTTATTCTTGCTTTTTCATCCACTCAGCCGCTGCCCGCACTGTCCGCCGGTTCGCTACTGGGGGAAAGAAATGAGTGTAGTCTGGAAAATACCATGTTTCATGAGGCTGGTTGTTCATCTTTAGCGCTTCTTCAAGCAAATATGCTTGCCCCGGCGAAACGTTTTCATCTTTCAGTCCATGGATAATCAGAAACGGAGCTGTTGCTTCCTCTAAACGCAGCAACGGATTGCGTTCTTCATATGCCGCAAGGGCTGTGTTCGGCGTACCGCCGTAAATCCGTTTCATCATGCGCCTCATGTCTGGCCGTTCCTTGTACGTCAATACAGTATCGGTCACGCCGGCCCATGTGACAACGGAAGTGATATCATCACGCAAAACAGCGGTCCAAAGCGCCATAATGCCGCCTCTGGAAAATGCCAGAACATGGACTTTGCCATTGCACTTCGCTTTCAATACATCCACACCGTAAACCGCATCCCATCTGTCTGCCCCCGCAAATTCATCTTTTCCTTCTCCTCCGCGGTTGCCGCGGTAGTAAGGCGCGAAAACGACAAACCCTTGCGCCGCATATTGAGCAATGCGTGCAGGGCGGACCATGCCGATCGATTGGATGCCGCCTCTCAAATACAAAACACCGCTATAGTCACCGGGTGTTTTCGGTTCAGCAAGCAAGCCTTTCACTTTCAAGCCTTCAGACCAGTATACAATTTCTTGCATCCGGACATGCGGATTCGGCGATGGATACCATTTTTTCGATTCAATCGCTCCATTTTCCACTGTTTTTCACCTTCTCCAAAATTTCCTTCATGCCTGAGTCTCTCATCAAAAAACTGAAACGGCCATCGAGCGCTAATTCTTCCGCCAGCACCGCACCAGCCGTCTCAAGCAATGGACTAGCTTCCATTCGGCTGACTCTTCCCAAAAAGACCGTTTTACAGAAAGGCTTTTCCGAATACACTACGTATTCTGCCAGCCATTCCAAGTCTTCAATGATGGCTCCGGTCTCCTCATACACTTCCCGTTTTGCCGCGGCGGCTAAACTTTCCCCCGCTTCCACTTTGCCGCCCGGAAATTCAAGCCCGCGCACCAAGTGATCGGTCAAGAGCCAACGCCCTTGAAATTTCGCAATCACCAATACATGTTTGCTGGCCAATGAAAACTGGCCGGGTACGAAGGACAACTCACACCTGTAATTGTTCAAATCTTTATATTCCATCCTCATTCACCTCTAGGCAATCAGAAAAAGCGTACACTGAAGAACCAGTGTACGCTTCATTATTTCCATTTTACTTCTTTTCGCCCAAAAATGCTGATAACATCCAAGAATGTTTTTCTAAGTTTTGATGGATTGCATTCAACATATCTTCTGTCATGTCATCGTTGTCTTCTGCAGCCAATTCCATGCCGTGTTTCAGCGATTTCATGATTTTGTCATAGTCGGAAACGACCGTCTGGACCATTTCATCAGAGCTTTCCTTGCTTGTCGCTTCATCGACAACCGATATTTCCAGCTGTTCCTTCATTGTTGCAACCGGCTTGCCGCCAAGTGCCAGCAACCGCTCGGCAATCTCATCCATGTGCAGCGTCGCTTCATTATACAATTCTTCAAATTTCACATGCAAAGTGAAGAACTGATGACCTTTCACATACCAATGAAAATTATGTAATTTCGTGTAGACTACCGACCATGTGGCCACTTGCACGTTCAATTCCTGATTTAATTCCGCTGACATTCCAATCACTCTCCATTTAGGTTGATTAAGCTTATATGCTTTATTAATACCTCTAAAGTCCTTACAATAAACATTAAAGGATTTTCAAACCATCCGAAAAGAGCTGACTTCCCATGAAAACCGCGCTGTTGAAGCTATTCCGTTTTTATCAACGGTTCATCTCCCCCCTGTCACCGCCAAGCTGCCGGTTTTATCCGACATGCTCGCATTACGGCATAGAAGCGGTCGAGAAACACGGTGCTGTCAAAGGCGCTTATTTGGCAATACGGCGGATCTTGAAATGCCACCCATTTCATAAAGGCGGAATTGATTTTGTTCCCGAAGAATGGCCCCCTAAAAAATAATTAGGGGGTTTCTTGTTTTTCTCGGCGGTTTCGTGTAATATAACCTAATGTCAGAAAAACGTAATCATTACACTTTGGAGGTCCTATTATGAAAAAATTAATTTTCTTGTTTATTCTTGTTCTAATACTGGGCGCGTGCGGCCAGTCTGGCGGCTCGCAAAACGAAGCCGAAGAAACCGGCAAAGTCGATGTCTATACTACTGTATATCCATTGACGTACTTTACCGAGCGCATTGGCGGAGAACGGGTCAATGTCAAATCCATTTACCCTGCCGGAGCCAATGAACACACATTTGAACCAACTCAGCAAAACATGATCGCGCTTGCCGAAGCTGACTTGATGTTCTATGTCGGCCTTGGATTGGAAGGGTTTATTGACAACGCGAAAAAGACATTGGAAAACGAAAATGTAAAATTTGTCGCGACATCGGATGCTATCACAGACGAAGAACTGGAGTCCGGAGAAGCGCATGAAGAGGAACACGAAGAAGCGCATGCAGATGGACATGAGGAAGAGCATTCAGATGAACATGAAGAAGCGCACGAAGCCGAAGCACATGAAGGGCATAATCATGGCGACACAGATCCACATGTATGGATATCTCCGGTGCTTAGCCAAAAATTAGCCGCCTCCATCAAAGACTCTTTAACAGAAGCAGATCCGGAAGGCGCTGAGACATATGAAGCCAATTATGCGAAGCTCATTGGCGAGCTGGAAGAACTTGACCAGTCGTTCACCGATTTATCGGACCAGGTAACAAATAAGACATTCTTTGTCTCCCACTCCGCTTTTGGCTATATTGCAGAACCATACGGCCTAGAGCAGATTCCAGTCGCCGGCTTGAACAGCCAGGATGAACCGTCCCAAAAAGAGCTGACGGAAATAGTCGATTTGGCAAAAGAGAAAAACATCGATTACATCATTTTTGAACAGAATGTTTCTTCGAAATTAACGGAAGTCATCCAAAACGAAGTCGGTGCTGAAGCGTTGCAAATGCATAACCTCGGAGTGCTTACCCAAGAAGATCTTGATAACGGGGAAACCTATTTTACCTTGATGGAGAAAAATCTTCAAACGCTCAAAACTGCACTGAAATAAACACATAAAAAAGGCGGATCCCTTAAGGGTCCGCCTTTTTTTATGCTACTGCGTATGAATTTTGCCGGCAACAAAACATTTGGCCCAAGCCATTCAAACAACAATTTTGGCTGAAAAGGATGTTCCAGTCTACTTGCAGCAAGCCGATTTTTAAAATCCATTAGGACAGACAAATCTTCTTTCTGCGCTTTTTCTGGCACTGGGTTGCATGTCATTCCAACATTTTATCTGTTTTCCAAAAAAGGACATCTTATTTCATTCCGCCTGCTTTTTCAGCAAATTGCTCAAGCGCATTTCAAACTTGTCGCGCCACTCGTCCGCCAATTCGGGAACAGCCAAAATTCTTTTTATTCCCTCGATATTTTTGGGTTCATGGAAAAATACTTGGTTGGTATAAAGGACGGAAACTTTCTGGGGATGCTGCTCAAGCAGTTCCAGCGAGGAATCCGCGCTTACATATCCTTCTTCGAGCACCCGGCACATATAACCGGTGAACCCCGTTTTCACCATCGCTTTCAAAAGAGGCGTCATATCCAGGTTGCGGTCAATCGTACTGCACGGCACCCGTCCTTGGTTCACTTGTATAACGGCTTCTCCCAACCGGTAAATATCTCCGATAAAAACTGTCTCCTCCAGCATATTCGCCGCCGTAACATTTTCCCCGAAAGCGGAAGCGGGCAGCGGCTTGCCGAATTCTTTCTCCCATAACGCATAATGTTCATAAGGATAGATGCAAACAGCCCGATCCGGCCCGCCATGGTGCTTCAAGTCTGCTACGTCGTCTCCTTGGAACTTTTCTTTTGATAAAAATACTCTTTCCACCGGCTTTTTGCGTATGGCGGTTTTCATTTCTTTTCCTTCCCCATACTTCATCAGTTCCGGCAGGCCGACCGCTAAATTCCTGATTTCTATAGCAGCAACTTTTTGCAAGTTCATCAAACCCCATTTCCAACAAAATCTCTACTGCCATGTTATCACAGAAAAAGCCTGAATTCGGCAAGAATTCAGGCTTTCCTTTAAATTTTCAAATTATACCCTATGCCCGTTTCCGACCGAAGAGCGATTTTACCGGTGTCAACGCGTATCTCCGGCTCGACAACATCTTCATGCCAGAAATGGTCCGAATCGGAAAAATCGCCCGGCAATGAAATATCAGGCAAAGAGGCCAGCGCCAAGTTATGCGCTTTGGAAACACCAAACTCAATCATGCCTCCAACCCACATCCTGATTCCGTGCGCCCGGCACAACTCGACCACTTTCAATGTTTCACTCCAGCCGCCAAGCCGGCCCATTTTAAGCACAATGACATCCCCTGCCTCCAGTTCAATCATGCGCCGGGCATCTTCGGCGCTGCGTATGCTTTCATCCAGGCAAATCGGTGTTTCCATTTCTTTTTTCGCCCGTGCGTGAAGCAGCCATTGTTCTTCGCTGAATGGCTGTTCGATAAGCGCAAAGCCGATCGAATCGAATGCGAGCAGCTTTTCAAAGGGCTCATCGTCAAATCCGCCATTGGCGTCGGCAAAAAATAGGATATCCGGAAATCTCCCGATTACCCCTTTCAGCAAGTCCCTGTCAGACGCCGGAGTGACTTTCAGTTTGATGCGCTCATAGCCTTTGGCAGCCGCCGCCTCGACTTGCTCCATGATCTTGTCTTCATCTGACGCCACTACGACCCCCGCCGGAATCGGCTTGTCAATCCCTCCGATGAACTTCCATAGCGGTACCTTCTGTTTTTTTGCAAACAAATCCCAAATTGCTGTCTCAATGCCAGCTTTCGCCATTCGGTTGCCTTTGACGTTTTTAAAGAGTTCCTCTACTTGTCCAGGAGACGTTAAAGTTTTATTCAATACCAGCGGCATCAAGACCTTCTCCAAAACAAACCTGCAGCCAGCTATCGTTTCTTCCGTGTACCAGGGCGTGGAAAAAGCGACGCATTCTCCGTATCCCTCAACCCCTTCGGCATCCATTGTCCGAATGAGGATGCACTCCCGCTCCCTTACCGTCTGCAATGCGGTTTTAAAAGGCGTTTTAAGCGGCTTTTTCACATGGTGCAGTTCGATGCCGGCAATAGTCAGTTCCATGCCTTCAGCTCTCTTCTCAGCAGTTTGTTGGAAGCATTGCGCGGCAAAGAATCCACCGCTTTTATGGATTTTGGAAGTTTGTAGGAAGCAAGCTGTCCCCGGCAAAATGCCAGCAGCTCATCCGCCTCGACTCCATTGCTCAATACAACAAACGCAGCCGGAACTTCGCCCCATTCGTCGCTCGGCATCCCGCATACTCCCGCTTCACGCACAGCGGGATGCCCAAGCAGCACTTTTTCGATTTCCGCCGGATATATGTTTTCTCCCCCTGAGACGATCAAATCCGAACGCCGGTCTACGACATACAGGAACCCTTCTTCATCCAAATAGCCGATGTCTCCTGTATGCAGCCAGCCGTCTTTTTGTACAGGGAATTCCGAATAGCGTCCGATATAGCCTGGCGCCACTTGAGGCCCGCGAATATGAATTTCTCCCGGCTCACCGGGATTCTCCGCTCCATCAATCTTCACTATATAGAGGAATAGCGGTTTTCCGGATGACCCGATTTTCCGCTCCGCATCTGCCGGCTGCAGCGTTGTTGTCTGTGATGAGGTTTCCGTCATGCCATATGTCTGCAGCACTGAAATGCCATACGCTTCAGCACGCTGGATATAGGCTACCGGTATCGGTCCGCCTCCAGCCAGCATCGTCTTGAATTTTGATGATACAGTCATTTCCTCTTTATCCAAAACACTAAGAATCCGCTCTAATGTGACTCCAACGACCGACATATGGGTGACTGATCCTTCCGCCAATTCTTCCGCGCATTTTTGAGCGTCAAACTTCGCATACAGCCGAACCCCCATGCCGTAAATGAGCGAACGCATCAAGATTGAAAACCCGCTAATGTGAAACAGCGGCATCGTGCAAAGCCAAATATCTTCCGGTGATACTCCGATATTCAAAGCTGATGATACCGCGCTGGAAAAATGGTTTTCTGCGGTCTGGCGGACGCCTTTCGGATTTCCCGTTGTTCCCGATGTATACATGATTGAAACTGTCTGCCCTTTCTCCCACTCTTCCTGCATCACAAATTCAGCCGGTTCCTCAGTTCGGATCGAACCAAAAGAGATTGCATTTGAATCTTCGATTTTCCCAATCAATTCATCGTCAGCCAGGATAAACCGGGCAGCTGAATCTTCAAGCTGATACTTCAATTCTACAGCCGATAGCCGTTCATTCAGCATGACCATCTCGCAGCCGATATGAAGGCATGCATACATGATAAAGACTGATTCAGGATGCGTTTTCGAAAGGATGGCCACGCGTGATTTCTTGCTGACGCCCAGTGCAGCGAGCTTGCCTGCGTACACTTGCGCTATATGATCAATTTCAGAAAACGTCCATTCCTGTTCTTCATAGGACAGCGCCATCCGGTTGCCGCTTAAATAGGCACGCTGTGATAACCAGTTCGGATAGTTCATATTTTAAAACCCTTCCTTCAAAAAAAGCTGCCCCCGAGAGGACAGCTTTCAACTATTTAAATCATGGGAAACGAGGGAATTGGCCAAAGTCCGGTTTGCGTTTTTCTTTGAACGCGTCTCGTCCTTCTTTCGCTTCATCCGTTGTATAGTAAAGCAATGTCGCGTCTCCTGCCATTTGCTGAAGTCCCGCCAAGCCATCTGTATCGGCATTCATTGCCGCTTTGATGAAACGAAGTGCTGTCGGGCTCATTTCAAGCATTTCTTCGCACCATTTAACGGTTTCATCTTCAAGCTGCTCATAAGGGACCACAGTGTTGACTAACCCCATGTCAAGCGCTTCCTGTGCATCGTATTGGCGGCACAAATACCAAATCTCACGAGCCTTTTTATGGCCGATAATACGCGCCAGATAGCCGGAACCGTATCCAGCGTCAAAAGATCCGACGCGCGGTCCTGTTTGGCCGAAACGTGCGTTGTCAGCCGCAATTGTCAAATCACAGACAACATGCAGCACATGGCCGCCGCCGATTGCATAGCCCGCAACCATTGCAACAACCGGTTTTGGAATGACGCGGATCAAGCGCTGAAGATCCAGCACATTCAGGCGCGGAATCTCATCTTCGCCAACATAGCCGCCGTGGCCTCGTACGGATTGGTCTCCGCCTGAACAGAAAGCTTTTTCGCCTTCACCAGTTAAAACAATAACTCCTACTTTTGAATCGTCGCGTGCACGTGAAAACGCGTCAATCAATTCGTGGACCGTTTTCGGGCGGAAAGCATTCCGCACTTCCGGACGGTTGATCGTAATTTTCGCAATGCCGTTGTACGTTTCATATTTGATATCTTCATATGTACGTTCTGTAATCCACTCGCGTGTCATGATGTTCCTCCTCAAAATTCTAATGTCAAATGCTCCTTTACCATTGTAGCAAATTCGAGCGGTTTTTCCACATGAATTGCATGGCCTGCTTCCATAATCTCTAGGCGGCCATTCGGCAAAAGGGCGAGCATCGCTTCATTGATCCCTTTAAACTTTGCATCCAGCGTCCCTGCAAGCAATAAAACCGGCATTTTCAGATCTTTCAAAGCTTCCCAGTATGAAGCTTGAGAGCCAGTTCCCATGCCAAGCAAACTATTGGCAAGCCCAATCGGATTTTGCGCCAGCCGCTCTTGCCGCACTGCTTGTTTTACCGGGTCCGGCAATTGTTTCTGGCTGTCAAACAACGCAATATTTTCCCAAAAATCAACAAAAGCCGGAATGCCGCCGCTTGAAATCCGGCGAGCCAAGGCAGCATCACGCTCTTGCCGCTCCTTCTGTTCTTCTGTCGTCCAAAGGCCAGGAGAAGCGCTTTCCAGGATTAGCGCCTTAAGGCGTTCTGGATATGTACAGGCGTAGGCAAGCGCCGTGCGCCCGCCCATCGAATAGCCGACCATGATGAAATTTGTTAATGCCAGCTCGCTGATCATATCATCCAGGTCCTTGATTTGCCGATCCATGGCATAACGCTCTGCTGACTGCGGACTTTCCGACTGCCCGTGTCCGATCAAATCGATCAAGACTATTCTAAAGCCTTTCAGCTGTTCTGTAATCGGACGCCACGTTTTTGTACTGCCAGTAAATCCATGCAAAAAGACAATCGTCTGCTGTTTTGCTTCATTAACAACTTCAACATGATAACGGACACCATTTGCCATTACATTCACTGCTTTGCCAACTCCTCGTTCAGGCGCTCCCATAATTTGCGGTGAGCCCGGACATTTTCTTGGCGGTCCGTAAACACTTCGATGATTTTCACCTGTTTTTGTTTTGTTGCCCGCAGTGCTTCAAGCAGCTGTTCTTTCGTTTGGACAGCCGCATATTCAGCATCGTACATTTTTGCGGCTTCGCCAAACGTCAATCCTGTAGGGGTGCCGAACAATTCTTCAAAATAACGCTCTTCTTGCGATTGAGGCAAATAGGAAAAAATGCCGCCGCCATCGTTGTTCATGATGACAATCGTCAAATCGGTTGCCTGCATTTTCGAAGCGATCAATCCGTTCATATCATGCAAAAACGATAAATCACCGATAAACAAATATGCCGGCCGATCATTTGCAGCTTGTACGCCAAACGCCGTCGACACCACGCCATCTATGCCGTTTGCCCCCCGGTTTGCATAAATCCGCACATCCCGTTCTGTCGACTGCAGGAATGTATCGGTATCCCGAATCGGCATGCTGCTGCCTACAACCAAATCACAGGCATCCAACTCTTCAAAAAAGAGCTTGGCCATTACACCTTCATCTTTTTCTTCCATACAATGGCGCACCACCACTTGCCAATAAACATCTCTCGCTTTTGTCCATTGCAAGCGATAATCAGTTTCTGGTTTTGCTTTTATGGGCAAATTCCACAAACCGGCAGCTGAAGCCTGGATGTGATGCGTCACAACCGACTGGGCATCCCTCAGCATAGGGCTTTCATCAAATACGATATACGTTTCAGGGTTGATGGCCGTTAAATAGAGCGACAGCGGTTTTGATACCGGCTGAGGGCCAATGCGGATAACCACCTCCGGAACCGCCTCTTTTTTGAATGCTTCATTCTTTAGCAAGGCATCATAAGAATCGATGATCAGCTCTTTGCAGGATGGGTCGATATTCGTCCGGATATTCGAAAGAGGATCTGCCAGAACCGGCCACTGCAGTTTTTGGACAAACTCCCAAAACTCGGCAGGAAGCGCCTCTGACATTTCTCCGACAATCACTATTCCTTTTGGTTTGTCCAACATCTCTAGCAAAAAGCTCTTCATTTCTTCAGATAAAGCTAATTCCCCGGAAAAATGTGCAATTTCTCCCCGGCTCTCATAACCCTGTTCAAAATCAATTCTCAAAGGCTCCCGGAACGGCACGTTGATATGTACAGGCCCTTTCGGTTCTGTTTTAGCGGAAGCAACCGACCGATGCAAATGGCGGCTCAAAAAAGCAAACCGGTTTTCCTGTTCGGGCATCGGCAAATCAACCGACCATTTCACATGGGATCCAAAGAGGTCAATTTGGTTGATCGCTTGCGGTGCTCCGACTTCACGCAATTCATGCGGCCGGTCAGCCGTCACTACAATAAGCGGCACTCGAGCATAGAAAGCTTCCACAATCGCCGGAAAATAATTGGCTGCAGCCGTCCCGGAAGTGCAAAGCAGCATCACAGGCTCTCCCGATGCTTTAGCCAAACCAAGGGCAAAATAGGCTGCTGAACGCTCATCAATCTGCCGGTATACTTTCAAGCCTTGCTGTTTCATGCATGCATAAGCGAGCGGTGTAGACCGGGAACCCGGGCTGATCACCGCATTCTTCACCCCTAAATGGACAAGCGAATGGGTAAATGCCGATACATATTCAGTTAAATATTCACGATTCATCACGTAGTTGACCTCCAAGCGCACGGAGCATCGGCCGGAACTTGATCCAAGTCTCCAAATACTCCGATTCGGGAGTGGAATCCTCAACAATTCCGCCGCCTGCATACAAATATGCTTCTTTTTCATTTAATAGAGCTGATCGGATGGCAACTGCAAATTCTCCGTTGCCCCCGGCATCCACCCAGCCGATAGGTGCAGCATAATACCCGCGATTCATCGTTTCATACTGGCGGATCAAACTGAGGGCTGCCTGTTTCGGTTCCCCTCCTAAAGCAGGTGTCGGATGTAAATCACGCACCAAATCGAACAATGTCGATCCCGCTTTCAATTCACCTTTTACCGGAGTATGCAAATGCTGGATATCTCTGGTTTTCATCAACGCAGGCATTTTAGGGACAAGGGTCTCCCTGCAATGTTCTGCAAAGACTTTACTGATCATCGCAACAACATATTGGTGTTCTGAACGATTTTTCCGATCCCGCAATAATTCCTCGCCCAACTCGGTATCTTGCTCCACTGTTTTTCCTCTGGAAGTGGAACCAGCCAGACAAGTAGAGAGCGCTTGCCGATTTTCCACCTTCACAAGCCGTTCTGGCGTTGCCCCAAAGAAAAATTGGTCTTCTGCCTCCAAACCGAACAAGAAGCTTTCAGGCTGTTCTTTTGAAACTTGATAAAGGGCAGATGCCGGAGAGAGGGCCTCTTTGTATTTCAATTTCAAGGTGCGGGCGATGACCACTTTTTCGGCTTGCTTCGCTTTGATGATGGCAGTCACTTTTTTAATCGATTCCATATACTGTTCTTTTTTCAATTCCTGCCGCCCACTCACAATCGGCTTATTATAAGCGGCCAGTTCCGACACTTGGGCTGTGTGGATCATCTTGTCCCGTTCTTTCCTTAAAGCCTCAAACTCATTGAATGTTTCTTCCTCTTTGGTGATCAAATGGATGCTGACATAAGCCCGGTCATTTTTTATGACCAATTGGAATGACGGTACAGCAAAATAAGCCTGTGGAAACCGGACCCATTCACTTTGCTGTTTGTTCAATGGATCAAACGAAAATCCGCCAAACAAAACCGGCTGTACCGAACGTTCCTCATTGACAATCTGTTTGCACAAGCTTTGCCAATCCTTTTGAATATCTTCAAATCGCCCATGGTGATTCACTGTAGAAAGTGTATGTGCATGCCCTACCCCGACAAGCGTGAACGTTTTTTCACGATTCTGCCAAAACATCCGCTGCCCTTTGAAGGAAGCCTTTCCCGCTTCAAAAAAAGCTAGTGCTGACATTCCAGTCACTTCAATTGTTTCAGTATAGAAGCGATACGCTAAAAACCGCGTATCTTCGTATTTCTCGGTCGATGAATACGGTTGTGAATTCATCAGATTACCTCCGTTTTCAAATAAGTATGGCTAAACTTCTTCACTTTTAAATCTCTACCCTCTATCATACTCTTTTCTATAAAAATCAGCACAACATTTGCTGTTGCCCGACCTTATTTTGATAAAACAGAAAAAAAACACCGAATCGTCATGGCAGAAGGCCATAAGGCAATAGCTTAGGCGTGTCGAGGTGGTTTTGCTATTTTTGAATAAAACCGGCTGTTGACTGAAATTTCTAAATGCGATATATTAGCATATCATTTAATAATTGTTTGGGATTGGGGTGCATATTATGAAACCGATTGTTATAGGGATTTTTGCCGCATTCTTTTTTGCTTTCACTTTTGTTTTGAATGCAAGTATGGACGCTACTGGAGGGAGCTGGATTTGGAGTGCCGCTTTAAGGTATATTTTTATGGTTCCTTTTCTAGTGGCCATTGTGCTTGCTAGAAGAAACTTGAAGCCTTTATTGAAGGAAATGAAGAAGGCCCCTCAAGCTTGGCTGCTGTGGAGTTTCATTGGATTTGGCCTTTTCTACATGCCCCTTTGTTTTGCAGCTGCCTATTCTCCTGGATGGCTTATCGCAGGCAGCTGGCAAATCACAATTATAGCCGGGTCTTTGATCGCTCCCTTTTTCTTTGCAAGAATACATACTTCTAGCGGACCCCAGTGGAGGCGCGAAAAAATTCCTTATAAGGGCTTAATGTTTTCGATAATCATTTTGCTGGGGGTCATTATAATGCAAGTTGAAAGTGCACAAAAAATCTCATTGGAAGTCTTTTTGTTAGGATTTTTGCCTGTTATGGTCGCTTGTTTCGCTTATCCTTTAGGAAACCGTAAAATGATGGAGTTGTGTGATGGGCGATTGGATGCCTACCAGCGTGTTCTTGGAATGACTTTAGCCAGTTTGCCCTTCTGGTTCATCTTATCCATTTATGGTGTATCGACAGTGGGAGTGCCAAGCATAAGCCAAAGCCTTCAATCCTTAATCGTAGCAATAAGTTCCGGAGTCATTGCTACTGTTCTTTTTTTCAAAGCAACTGATCTTGTCCGAAAAGACATGAAAAAGTTAGCGGCAGTCGAAGCTACCCAATCACTGGAAGTTCTTTTCGCCTTGGCTGGAGAAATTATCATTCTCTCAATCGCCCTTCCCTCTCCAACCTCATGGATAGGCATTATAGTTGTTATGCTCGGCATGATCATCCATAGTCAAGCCTCGATAAAAAGAAGCACTTCTATTCCTGAAAAAATCATTGACAATCCAAAAAGCAGCTAGCCGAATTTTTTCAGCTAGCTGCTTTTTATATAATAAAAAACACTATGCAGAATATGCATAGTGTTTTTTGGAATGACCCCTACGGGATTCGAACCCGTGTTACCGCCGTGAAAGGGCGGTGTCTTAACCGCTTGACCAAGGGGCCGTATACTGGCGGAGAAGGAGGGATTTGAACCCTCGCGCCGGTTTCCCGACCTACACCCTTAGCAGGGGCGCCTCTTCAGCCACTTGAGTACTTCCCCAGTATATGGCTCCGAAGGTAGGATTCGAACCTACGACCATCGCATTAACAGTGCGGTGCTCTACCACTGAGCTACTTCGGAATGGTGGGCCTAAATGGACTCGAACCATCGACCTCACGCTTATCAGGCGTGCGCTCTAACCAGCTGAGCTATAGGCCCATATGTAAAATGGAGCGGGTGAAGAGAATCGAACTCTCATCATCAGCTTGGAAGGCTGAGGTTTTACCACTAAACTACACCCGCAAAATATGGTGGCTCAGGACGGAATCGAACCGCCGACACAAGGATTTTCAGTCCTTTGCTCTACCGACTGAGCTACTGAGCCACATATGTAAGAAAAAATGGCGGTCCCGACCGGGATCGAACCGGCGATCTCCTGCGTGACAGGCAGGCATGTTAACCGCTACACCACGGGACCATTTGGTTGCGGGGGCAGGATTTGAACCTGCGACCTTTGGGTTATGAGCCCAACGAGCTACCGAACTGCTCCACCCCGCGATAATATTAATGATGATAAGCTGTTTCTCTTGCGCTTGTTTCGCAATGGACATCTGCTTCGTCTGCATCGATGTAACTCGCAGCTTTCGCTGTTCGTTGCTCCACTCCGCGACAATACGATCAATTATGTATTAATCTCTTAATATATAATTTTCAAGACTTGCCCACACTTTAAAAATATGGAGGAGGAAGAGGGATTCGAACCCCCGCGGGATTTGACTCCCCTGTCGGTTTTCAAGACCGATCCCTTCAGCCAAACTTGGGTATTCCTCCGAGATAATATATATGTGGTGGACCTTGCAGGACTCGAACCTGCGACCGGACGGTTATGAGCCGTCTGCTCTAACCAACTGAGCTAAAGGTCCTTAAAAAGTGGCGGCAGAGGGGATCGAACCCCCGACCTTACGGGTATGAACCGTACGCTCTAGCCAGCTGAGCTACGCCGCCAGGATCTTTATAATATATAGTTGGTGGAGCCTAGCGGGATCGAACCGCTGACCTCCTGCGTGCAAGGCAGGCGCTCTCCCAGCTGAGCTAAGGCCCCATTGTAATGGTCGGGAAGACAGGATTCGAACCTGCGACCCCTTGGTCCCAAAC
>NZ_VOHD01000004.1 GCF_007859395.1 Planomicrobium sp. CPCC 101110
GCCGTTTTTAGGGGCCTCCACATGGAGGCATTTCATGCATTTTGATGATATCAGGAAAACCCCAGGCTCCGCCTGGGCTAGCACCGAAAGTGATAGCAGTTTTCCCTTATGCTCTTTTCCTTCCTAATTTATCTTTTTTTATTTTTATTCCTTTCTCTGAATTATTCCCCGAATCAATTATCATGAAAGAAAAGGAGCGAGAAATCTATAATGAAATTAGAAATTCTGACGTATAAAAAGTACAAAGGGATTGTTACTAGTAGTGATTACATTCGATGGGCCAGTTTTCTTCTTGAGGAAAATGATTCTATTGAGTTGGCAAAGCTGGCGACAATGAATAAAAATGCCAACTTATTTGAGGTTGAGGAACTGTTTCAGAAGGTATTGAGCGAAATAAACTTAAAAATGCCGTCTGTCCAAGAGGCAATCTACGGTTATATTTCCTGTTTAGAAAAAGAGATTCTCCAAAATAGCCAGTCGCCTATTCTTGTAGCAAATAAAATTTGTCAGATTGCTTATAGCGAAGGCTTAGAAAAGAAACAGGCGGAATGGTATGAAATTAGTGAGTGGATCGATCGGTTAGAATATGATTCGGAGTTCCAACTTTCGAAAGAAGAAGTTGAAAATAAAATTAGAGATTTTGTGTTAACTAAAGATTAAAACAGATGAATGCAACTAAAGTGGATTGATTGTTTTTGGTCAGTGTGTTGAGACAAATCGAAAGAACATTCCGAGAGTGTCCAGTTATACACCACCCCAAATTCGGGATGTTGAAAGGGATTCACTTGTCGCCTTCGGATATGAAAAATACATAGATAAAAATGAAAAGACAGCAATAATTCGTTCGTAAATTTAGCTTAAAACAGAAAAAGAACGTTCACAAAGTGTATGACCACATTTGCGAACGTTCTTTTTCTGTTTTTAAGATGATTTTGTGGTGTTCGAAAATGTGTACTATTACGAACGGTTTAAAACTTATTTTATGTTTATGCTCGAAGCTCGTAGAATATCTATATAATCTCATCGAAGTAATCGAGAGGAGGTAACTACTATCGAATTAGTTAGTGTTCTTCGCAAAAAAGGAATAGTCGTCCAGGAGTTTGAAAATGTTGGACGAGAATACAGAGAGAAATGGGTTCATGCTTTTTCTGATTCTAAATTTGATCAACATAAATATTTAACTGAGTTTCTCTGGTATATGTTTTCTGCTGAAAAAGTGGATTGTTTGGTTAGAAAAGAAGCAGCTCTCTCCTTTGATAAGGTAAACAAGCGCTATTGTTATATTTTCTTTCAAGAATCCGATGATGTTTTACAAGTGGAATATGCGTCTTCCATGAATGCTAAAGATTTGTTGAATGTAACAGGCGAATATTGCGATGTCTTTGTCGTGGACAAAGGCTTTAATTGGACATATGTGATTCCTCATGAAGAAGACTGGGGTCCATACTTTTACAGAAAAAAGTCCAAGAGTAATTAAAAAGTTTTGTAGTAGATTTATATTGAGAAGAGACTTTTCCCATAAGAAAAATCACGGGAATTCTAGTTTACATATCCCGACTTATCGGAAGTCCTCTAACAGAAAATTGGAGAAGGTGCTGGTCCGCAGCACCTTCTCTTTTGTTTTTCTAGCAACCTTTTCCGGAAAAAGAAGATGCAGGATTGATCGGACTCTTATAACATGAAGAAAAAGAAAAGGAGGCGAATGTTCGGTGTTAACTCCAAGTGAAGTAAGCGCGAAATTAAAGATCCAACCCTCCACCTTACGGAAGTATTCAGCCTTGCTGGAACAGGAAGGCATTCAATTCCAACGAACCCATAAAAACGCCCGACTTTATACAGATAGCGAGTACATAGCGATTGAAAGCATCATAGCGGTAGTACATAGCGGTAAAAAATCGCTTGAAGAAGCTGTTATAGAGGCATCTAAGGCTTTGAAAAAGAACGTCTCCGTAGCGCCACGCGAGCGCGATAGCGACGACATAGCAGCTGCTACGCTAAATGAAGTCAAACAGCTGAGAATCCAGCTACAGCAACAAGAAGAGCGCCAAAAAGAACGCGATATTATGTTTGTAGAAGTGCTGGAGAAGATGCAGCAAAAAATCGATGTATTAGAAGATCAGCAGAAGCAATTACTTGCACCAGTACCGGAAGAACCTGAGTTAGATGCGTCAGAAGCGCCCTTACAACAGGAAGAAAGCGAACCTGAGACGGTACTGACTAAAAAAGATACACGAAGTCTATGGGCTAGGATCTGGAACAAATAGCTTTTAAAAAACAGATTTTGAAACTATCAAATTTTCTTTTCGTAGAAGTAGGTAATGACATATGAAAAAGAAAGTTGATAAACGAAAATAGGGTTCAATTTAACAAGAATGGACTTTTGAGAGGAAGAGTAATATGGAGAATAAAAAGACTGGCACTTCTTATATGTACATGATAATTGCTTCAATAGGCATGCTCCTACTGGCATTTGGGCTTTTAGAATATATATCGCTTGTTGGAAGTACGAGTACGTCAAGTTTCTTATTAACTTTTGCTGGCTTTTTGATACTGGTCCATTACATATACCACTTAGAAAAAAAGATGGGTTTTAGTAATAAAGTTATCTGGATTAAATCTGGTTTGCTTATCTTATCTCTACTTATTTTCACATACACTTTTTACTAGAACCTGAATGTAACTTATGTGCAGTTAAGTTACATTCAAACTAGGAAATTTATTTGACTTTATTACTTAATTCAGAAGGAGGAATTTAAATGGATTTTTTTACTGTATTATTCGGCTTTTTGCCATTATTACTTCTCGCTTTTATATTTAGGTGGATTCGCCAATTGAAAATTAACAGTGAAGCTCAAATCAAGCAGAATAAAGAAATAATTTCACTTCTTCAAAAAAATAAAGTCTAAGTTTATATTTAAAAATCCAATTGCTTTTGTTTAATTTAATGAGCATTAAGAATGTTGGATCCGAATGTAACTTAATGTGAATTAAGTTACATTCAAAACAGTAAAAGGAACCATGCAGAAAGAGTTTTTACTCTTTCTGCATGGTTCCTTTTTAAGTCAGCCAAGATTCAATAAAATATTGTAGATCAGCTGTCCAGATGTTCAAATAATACATCTTGTCAAAATAAATCATGATTCCCAGCAGCACAATGATAGCGCCCCCGAATTTCATTAATCCAGCCGAATATTTCAAGATGAATTTGGTTTTTCCAATAAAGAACGCCATGATGATGAACGGAACGCAAAAACCAAGGGAATAGGCCGTTACCACAGCAATCGTCTGGGCGGGATTAACCAAGCTTCCATAAGTAATAATCGCCCCGAAAATAGGTCCGATACAAGGGGTCCAACCAGCCGAAAAGATAAAACCGACCACAAAAGAATTAAGATAGGTCGCTGATTTTCTTTTATAGTTCAGTCGTTTTTCTTTAAACATGAATTCGGGCTTGATGATGCCCATTAAAAATAAACCCATAAATACCAGAAAAATACCGCCAAGCATCTGAATGAGCTTCTGATTGGTTGTGAACAATCCACCTATTGTGCTCAATGAGAATCCTAAAACGTAATAAATTACGGCAAATCCGAGCGAAAAGAAAATCGAATGGATCAATACTTTTCTCTTAAACGAAACATGCTTATTCTCTTTCAATTCACTTACAGAAACGCCGGTAATGTACGAAATAAAGGAAGGGTATAAGGGCAGGCAGCAGGGTGAAATAAAGGCCAAGAAACCGCCAGCTAACGCGATTAGTAAGGTCACATTTTCCATAGTTAACACCTCCATGATATTCTAGCATAGAGAACTAACGGATATTCCCATCATTTCCAATTAATATTACAAAATTATGGACAAGGCGGTTAAATTATGGAGAAAAAAAAGAAGAGACTGATTTATCGGGTGTCTGTCTTAGGCTTACTGGCAACCATGATGTTCTACGCTGCTTATTCAGGCATGAGTAAGGAACCTAAGACTGCGTTGACATCTACAGGGGATCAGGCGCCTAATTTCGCTGGCGAAACGTTGACAGATGAAATGCTGGTTTTATCAAATGAACTTGAGGAAAAAACACTTATTAATTTCTGGGGAACCTGGTGTGAACCGTGCAAACGTGAAATGCCAGCTTTGGAAAATGCTCATACCAAGTACAAAAAAGACGGATTTAAGGTGATTTCGATTAATTTAGGGCAGTCCGATTTTGTAACTGAGCAATTTACTAACCAATACAAGCTGACTTTTCCGGTATTGATCGATAAAGATGGGGCAATCAAAGAAGCTTATCACGTAGGCAATCTGCCGGTATCTTTCTTGGTGGATAAAAACGGCCTGATTGAAGAAGTTCATGAAGGAGAATTGTCGGAAGCAACGCTGGAAGAATGGATTAATTAGCCGGAAGAATAATAAACTTTTTGAATGTAACTTATTAGCAATTAAGTTACATTCAAAAAGTAAGGGAAAAGCATCCGTCTAGTGGTTAGTCTATATCTGATTTTTTATGTTCCTTGATTTTTTGTTTGTGTAAAAAACATAAATAGCATTGATAATGAACAATACTATTGCAGAGGTTAAAAAGCCAACTATTGCAGGTATATTAGGGCCAGTTATTAAGTAGAAAATAGTAGCTAAAACAAACGTAGTAAAGCCAACCATACTAAGTTTCCATCGGGAATTTTCTATTTTCGCCATACTCGTGCTCCCTTTCTCATGCAAGTAGTAGTTATCTCAAAAATTACTCGATTACTTTTTTCTTCTCACCAAGAAAATTATTAAAATAACTGCGAAGATCAGTACACCAAAAACTCCAATGGTAAATACAGTATCGCCTATATTTGTACTTGTTTCATTCATCTCTATTTCGCCCCCAACATCAAATTGTCTGTTGCTACTATACCAATTTATTTCCAGTAAGGTTTCGTTTTTTTTGAAAACTGAATTTCAAAGGTTTTTCCTTAATTTTTTCCTGATTTCGAATGTAACATAAGTCTAATTAAGTTACATTCAAATCCCCCATTCCATTGACTTTCCAAGAAAACCAAACGAAAATAGAATTACGCAAAAAAAAGATACATTCAAAACCCTGATTTTACTGGGCTCGTCTTTCCTTGGCGGCGCTCTTTTTTCTTTCGACCAAAATCCTTAAGTAGTGCCATACATAGGTTATTTTTTAGAAAAAACACCCTCAGCACCCAACCGAAAGGAGCCACTCATGAACAAACAAACTGAAATCAAAGATGTGCAGCCGATCCGGTCGCTGGACCAGATTAAAGATATGAAATGGAGTTTGAAGAAATGGTGCAGCGAACGGGATTATATCTTGTTTTTGCTTGGCATCAATTCGGGGCTGCGGGTCGGGGACCTGTTAAAGATCAAAACGAGCGAGATCCAGGGCAAACAAGTCGTATCGCTTCGGGAAGGCAAGACCGGGAAACGCCGGACCATCCACCTCGGGAACATCTACGAGGAACTGAACGCCTATATCAGCGCGTTAGCGGGCGCTGAATGGCTGTTTCCGAGCCGGAAAGGGCAAAACCCCATTACCAGGGTCCAAGCCTATCGGCAGCTCAACAAGGCCGCCCAGATGGCCGATATGCCCGATGGCATCGGCACGCATACCCTGCGCAAGACGTTCGGGTATTGGCATTACAAGCAGTTCAAAGACATTGCCGAGTTGCAGAACATCCTCAACCACACGCATCCGAACATCACGTTGCGCTATATCGGCATCACAGACGAGCAGATCGAGAGCAACCTGAAGACCTTTCGGCTTTAAGACGATGAACACGCTTTGGAGTTTTCCAGGCGTGTTCATCGCTTTTTATATAGTCAAAAAAAGCCAGTTAAGGGGGTTCTAAGCTTTTTTAAGAATCGGACTTCCCTCAGTTCATCTTTTTTCTAAAAATCGTTTTTAGAGGGGTTCTGTGCGTCTCAATAGCTAGCTCTAAAAGAAGGAGAGGCAGACTCAGATTTTGGTAGTGAATTTATAAATTTGGGTTGGAGATTTTCAACTATTACCTTTTCGGTCCCATTTTTCCACCCCACCACCAACTCTCTTGCGCGCGTGCGCGTGTTGTTGGTGTTTTTAATTACTTTGTTTTAATTGTTTTAACTGTTTTAGGGAGGGTCTGAGCCCTTGGTACATATAAGTTTTTTAACTCGAACTATTACCTTTTCGATTCGAACTATTACCTTTTCGATTCGAACTATTACCTTTTCGATTCCAGAACTATTACCTTTTCGATTCGAACTATTACCTTTTCGATTCGAACTATTACCTTTTCGATTCGAACTATTAAAATTTAAAAAACAAGTAATAGTACAGTATACATAAGCTTTTGAGAATGGTATTATGAAATCAACTATTAAAAAATAAAAAAAAGTAATATTAGTTTGAAGGGGTGGCTATATGAATGAGAATTATCTGGTTACACAGGGAAACAATTTGATTGAAGCTAGGCATAAGAAACCTTTAACAGCAAGAGAACAAAAAATCATACTTACTATGGTCAGCATGATTGAACCTTCGGATAAAGATTTCAAAGATTATATGATATCGATTCGTGACTTTCACGAGATGTTAGGGCTTGAAGGGCGAGAACATTATACAGAAATCAAAACTGTGGTAGAGAGTTTAATGACGAAAGTTGTGGAAATTCCATTAGAAGATAAAGGATGGTTAATGACTCACTGGGTATCAACTGCAAGATATATTGATGGCACTGGAGTCATACAATTGCGCTTCGCTCCAGAACTAAAACCATATTTATTGCAGTTAAAGACTGTCTTCACTTCGTACAAATTAAATAATATTTTATCGTTAAAAAGCGTCTATGCTATTAGATTGTATGAGCTAATGAAAAAGTGGCAACAGCTTAGCCGATGGGAATGTTCAATAGATTCTTTAAGAGGAAAATTAGGCGCCTCCAATAAGTCTTATAATCTTTACGGCAATTTTAAAAATAAAATATTGATTCCTGCAATCAAAGAATTAAATGAACAGACTGATCTATTTATTCAATTTACGGAAGTGAAGAAAGGAAGAAAGGTTGATGCGATTGAATTTATAATTCGTCGTGCTCCCGAAAAAGAAATTCAATTGCCGAACACAGAAAAACAACCAGAACCAACAGAAGAACTCAATAAAAAAGACGAATTGCGTACACGATTAAACGAACTGGCCAACGGTTATCAATTCGATACGATTTTCTTTACGCAGCTGCATCAGGGGGCTTCACTAATCTGGAAAGACGACACAGAAAAGGAATTAGAATTGTTGGTTCGTTACGTCAACGAAGAAAAAACGGTAAAAAATCCTCTCGGATTTATCAAGTCCAAAATCACTTCTGCATGGGAAATCTATGAAGCCGGTGGGCGCATCACCTTCGCCGATCTGCAGCCGGCAGAAGCCCGGACTACGGGAAGAACGGAAATGCTACCAGAGTGGTTTACGACAAAAGATGAACCGTATGAATCGGCTGAAACCAATCCGGAACTTGAAGAACTGAAAGCAGAAACGCTCCGGCAGTTAGCAAAAAAGAAAGAGGATTTTGCTAGAAAGAAGAATCTCAAAACTTAAAAAAAGAATGAATCCTTAAACTTTAGGAGTGGAAAAATGAAGCTCGGAAGTGAAAATTATCACTATGAAAATAGTTACTTTGTTGTTATTCATCCATTTACGTATGCGGTAATAGGAATTTTGATCGTGCTAAGTGCAGTAACTTTTATTCTATATAAAAAAAAGAAAAAATAGAAAAATTGTACGCTGAAGAATCCACATGTTTTAAAAAAACAAATAGTGTCATAGTATAGAAAAAGAAAAAAATCTGAAAGGCTCTTTGGTTTTAGCCAAAGAGCCTTTCAGATTTTTTCTGTGCTGCCGTCGATTCAATAAATTTGCGAAAGACCGGAAAAAACAGCGAAAAGAGCATAAGGAAAACGTGCTTGCAATTTCATTGCCAGACCAGGCAGAGCCTGTTGTTTGATTGCTTGCACCAAAAATTGATTTCGGAACAGTTTTGTACCACTTTATTTTTGGTTTGGTACAGTTTTGTACCAGAAAAAAAGCGAGTTGGTACACATTTGTACCACTTTTTTTCAGCAAAAAACGGTTCGTTTTTGGTTGTTTTTTTTATTTTAAGTGAATCAATTTTATAGAAAAAACGATTCTTTTTTCGATAGATTTTTTGCTCTTCTTGGTCTTGCAACTAGAAAAAAAGATGCCTCCACGTGGAGGCATCAAGCCGTTTTTAGGGGCCTCCACATGGAGGCATTTCATGCATTTTGATGATATCAGGAAAACCCCAGGCTCCGCCTGGGCTAGCACCGAAAGTGATAGCAGTTTTCCCTTATGCTCTTTTCCTTCCTAA
>NZ_VOHD01000005.1 GCF_007859395.1 Planomicrobium sp. CPCC 101110
GGCAACGGGCCGTTTTTAGGGGCCTCCACATGGAGGCATTTCATGCATTTTGATGATATCAGGAAAACCCCAGGCTCCGCCTGGGCTAGCACCGAAAGTGATAGCAGTTTTCCCTTATGCTCTTTTCTCGCTTTGAGTCATAAACTATTGATTGGCCATTAATTTATTTAATTCATTCACTGCTTCAATAACTTCTTTTCGAAGTTGTTGCTCTGAAATTTCAAATGGAGTTTCTTGCCCCGGAAGACATTCATGCCAATAGCAATCTGCTGCTTCAAATACAGCATTCAAAATCTTATATTGAGCTTCAGTCATTCGATCATCCCACTCAATAAATTTTTTCATGTACAGTGTTTGAAATTCGTCGGCTGATAGTTCATTCTTAATGAATTTTGTCATTAGATCTTTGTATTTGTTCTCTAACATTACCGTTACACCTCTTTCTAAATACTACGGTTCGTATTATACAAGGGTTTCGTAGATTCTATTTTTTTGAGAAGAAGGCGTGTTCCTGCTTTGATTCATCTAGTAGTGTAAAAATCCAGGAGTGCCCAGTTATACACCACCCCCAAATCGGGATGGTGAAAGGGATTCACATGTCGCCTTCGGATGTGAAAAATGAATAGATAAAGATAAAAAAACAGCAATAATTCGTTCGGAAATCCAGCTTCAAATATACATTTATAT
The DNA here is from genome assembly GCF_007859395.1 of Planomicrobium sp. CPCC 101110. Taxonomy (GTDB): domain Bacteria; phylum Bacillota; class Bacilli; order Bacillales_A; family Planococcaceae; genus Planococcus. The sequence goes on from NZ_VOHD01000005.1 coordinate 688, forward strand.
TTAATAAAGTTAAGGAAAGAATAAAAGTAATCTAGGAAATTAAACAGAAAAAGAAAATACATAGTTTCATATCTAAAAAAAGAAAAGAGGGCCTCGCAATGAAAAAAATTTTTACCGTTCACCAGCAAATGAAAATCTGCAAAAAATATAACGCAAAATTTTATGAAGCACAAAAAGAGTTGAAAGTAGGAATTGCCTTAAATGTTAAAGATGGTGTTTTACCGATTAATGGCATGCGTATACCGCCGGAAGGAGATACAACAGGTTGGTATATCTGGGGAGGAGAAGGTTTTTCTGAAGATCCGGATTTTTTCGTTCCCTTGCACTTAACTCATATTGAAGAATGGATACCAGGAATAGAAAAATATCTGGGGCTGGCACCAGGGTGGCGTTTTTTGATTGCAGGAGACTATGAAGATGTTTGGTATGATGAGACCTTAATTGAACTTGAAGAGCTAGATTGATTTGAAGAGAAATTTCTACAGTCTATCGAAATTTTTCTAGAATCATGAAGTTGTCTATTAGACCTTGTTACCGAATCGAATTTGGCCGACTATATTAGAAAAATTCAAGTTTACATATCCCAACTTATCGGAAGTCCTCTAACAGAAAAGTGGAGAAGGTGCTGGCTTGTAGCATCTTCTTTTTGTTTTTTCTAGAAATGCTGTTAAATCAGTATCTTTCAGCCTAAAAGAAGCATAAAATAAAGCTATATTTAAACTTAATTAAAGCTAAATTTAAGGGGTGAAAATATGCGCATTCCAATCGGTCGGCTGGTAAAAGAGCTGAATCTTGAAGCCCATCAACTTCGGGAATGGGAAAAACGGGATTGGCTTGGAGAAGTCGTGAAAGACCCCAAACAGAATCATCAACGGGTTTACACCGAAGAACAAGTGGAACGGATCCAGCTGATTGCCGAAACCATTCAAGCGCAGCGAACAAAAGGGATTAAACGGACTAATTTTGAAGAAGTTGAGGCTAAATTATTGGACCGGTTCGGGGGAGAAGTAAAGCGTATCGATACGGATTTGGTGGTTGCTCCGCAATCCCTTAATCAGATTGTCGAATTATTGATGAGCCAGAATCAGAAAATCAGTGAGCTGCAGCAACTCGTGCAACAGCAGCCGAAAAATCAATTGCGCGATCCAGTGGATCATACGGAAGTGCTTGCAGACATGAAAAACGAAATGAAAAAGAGCCAGGAACGTGAAGAACAGCTTCTGGCTTTGGTCCAGCAGCTGCAGAGCGACCTGGACGAATTGAAAAAAGCGCCGGCAAAATCCAAGTGGAAGTTTTGGAGCAAAGATTAGTAAGCGAAGGTAACTTAAGCGCAGTTAAGTTACCTTCGCTTACAATAATATGCTTTTAAATCTAGCCTTTATAAAAAGTTCGATTTACTAAAATATATGGCTGGAAATAAAGTTTAAAATTAAAGGTAGAAATACAAGGATAGCAATAGTCCATGTAACACTTCTTTTCTTCTGATTTTTATTTATATGAGCTAATGTCGTATCAAACTCAATTTCTGGATACAATTTAAATAACCATTGGTTTAGCAACAATTTAGAAATTATTTGACCCACCATTATTGAGAATGCAATGGAGATAAAAATTTTTATAGAATCTCCATTCTGTTCATCAATTATGTTGGAGAAGAAAGACAAGAATAAAAATATAGCAAATGTTAATCCAAATAAGTACCCGATTAGAGATTGACTTTCATGATTAGATAACAAAAAATTTTGTTTTGGTGTTGTTTCAATTATCTCTTTAATCTTTGTAAATTTTGCATTTACCCAATCTTGATCTTCCCCTGCCACTGAATAATCATTAGATAAATATTTAATATATATATATATTTTCTTGTTCAAAGAATAGTTGGTCAAACTAAATACAACTGATTTTATTATCTTGGTATCATCAAGTACAGATGTATCATAGCCAATATTGGTAGTTCCATCTTCGAAATGGATTTCAAGTCTCAGCTCAGTTCTTTCATGGTTTATCTCTTCTTTTAGATTCATCAAAAACTCAATTAATTTTTTTAAATCTCGTTCCTTAAAAATTTTATATTCAATTATTCCTGTTTTCTTAACTTCCATCTGATTCTCTCCTTAGGTCTACTAAGTGGTTTTGTTATTTGAATTGTAGCAAAATACCTAATAACTTATTCTGAATTAATAACTAAAGTGAAACTTATATATTTTTATTAATAGATTTCATTACATTGAAGTAAGAAGATAACTCTTTCTAAAAAGTTTTAAAAACATAAAAAGTGGAAAAAACATAAAATTACAGAAGCATTTTAAAGATATTTAAAGCTTTTTCTTGTTTTTTAATGTTTTTATGTGATAATCTAATTAATAGAGTTACCTTTTAAACTGTATTAATTTAATAAAAAGAAAAAATCCTAAGCTGCGCTAACAGCTCAGGACATTAATGGGATGCGCTAACATCCTATAATTTATTTTTTCTCTAACTCAAGTCTTATTGCTTTAATCAACTTCTTCCAAAGAAATTCGCAAAATTTCATTGCCAAACGAAGAAGCCACAATGTGCATAGCCCGACCAAAGCCCAATGCACAGTAATGCCGAATGCTACGAATGTAAATGGCACATATTGGCCAATACACAATCCTAGTAGTAAATCTAAAACACGCTTTTCCATAGGTTTCATTCTCCTTTCTACTTACAGGAGAAAAATCAAGCAAATTATGCAATTGTCGACCAACCCTTTCAGTATTTTTTGGTAAACCCAACGCAGTTACCAGCTGCATTGCAAAACACTCTTGCTATATATAAACAGGGAAATACCCTGGAATTTTTCACAACAAAAAAGCCGATCATGGCTTATTTTTTTTTGCCAAGAATCAGGTTTATTCTGAATAGCTATGGATTAACATATAAGAAAATACAATTAACCCATCTTTTCATTATCCATAAAATATTGGTAATAGTCAAGGAGTATATTTAGATTTTTTTGTAAATTCATGACATATAAAATAGTTTTCTTTCTCAAATTATAAAAGAACAAATTTTTATTTTTTATAGGAGAATGCTCTTTACTTAAGTAGGCGTTTAAGCTGCTTATTTAAGACGTTCTACAGAGACCACACCCTTGATGTCTCATATTTGCATAGTAAAAAATCTGACGTATTAAAACGTTTGTAAAGCTAACAATGGCTTTTGCTAGCTTCAACTGTCTGATTTCTTCAAAAGAACAGTCCTGCTTACTAGGACTGTTCTTTTTATTAGAAAAAAAAGTAAGTAAATCCTGATGAAAACAAGACAACAATTAAAATCTTTATGATCCAATAATTCACAGAGAGCTTGAGTTCAATTGCATCGCTTTTTTTATCGATTCTAAGGTTCATTGTCGATCACCCTTTCTATAATCTAAAAGAAGATTAATTTTTATTTTCTAGAAAGTATCTTGCTGGAAGGGAAAGCTTTTTTAATTTACTTTATTATAGATTTTATCTATTATATAGGGAAGCGATACAATAATTGAAAAAAACCTAATAAAACATTGGTGTGAAAGCATTTGTGTTTTTTAATTTCTTAAAAAAAGTTGTGAAATAAACATATAAAAGTTGTGTAAATTTCAACAAAAACAAAAAAAGTTGTTTTTAATACAACAAAAGGAGTTTAACATGGTGAGGCGAAAAAGAATTGGAAACGGAGTTTATTGGGGAGCATTCGCTCTAGGATGGTTTAAACATTTACATAGTTCTAACCTCAATAGCACAGATTATAGAGTCTTGTTCCTCCTTTGTGAAAAAATGAAATTTGATGACAATACAGCTTATTTAAAACAAAAAGAAATATCTGAAGCATTGAATATGGATAAAGGGAACGTTTCAAAGTCCATTAAAAAGCTTCGGGAGGAGCAATTTATTTTCAAAAATAAAAATGGATTTATGATTAATCCACATCTCTTTTATGTCGCAAAAGGACGATCTATTGACCGAGAAATATTACGTGATGAGTTTGATGATTTAATTCGTGAAGCTGGTTTAGATAGAAAATTCAATTTAAATGAAGACGAACACAAACTCGAAGAGCATCCTGATAAATGGGAAAAGTCGCTATCAGAATCAGCACACAATCATATTCCTTTTTAGCTTTTGATCGATAGCATGGAGGGAAAACTAATAAACAGCGAATGTAACTTATTCTAAATTAAGTTACATTCAAAACCTCCATTCCATTGACTTCCCGAAAAAAACAAGCGAAACTGAAATTGCGCGAAAAAATGATACATTCAGATCGTTGATTCCACTGGGCTCATTTTATCTTGAGGGCGCTTTTTTGTTTTTGACAAAAATCCTTAAGTAATCAAGTACATAGGTGATTTATCCAATATAAAACCAGCGTCTACAATCTAAAAGCTGAAGGAGGAAACTTTCCATGATTTATCGCTATCTTCTGGTATTTGCCTTGTTTTTCAGTGTTACCTTTTTCTTGGATTATCCGAATTTGCTTTTGCAGCTTCTATCCTCTCTTTTTGCGGTAACCGTAACTGCACCGTTGCTTTCTTGGAAAGGAGCTTCTCGTGAATAAACAACACGAAATCAAAGATGTGCAGCCGATTCGGTCACTGGACCAGATTGAGGACATGAAATGGAGCCTGAAAAAGTGGTGCGGCGAACGGGATTACCTCCTGTTTCTCCTGGGCATCAATTCGGGGCTGCGGGTCGGGGACCTGTTAAAAATCAAAACGAGCGAGATCCAGGGCAAACAGGTCGTCTCTTTACGGGAAGGCAAGACCGGGAAGCGCCGGACCATCCACCTCGGCAACATCTATGATGAGCTAAACGCCTATATCGCCACGTTAAACGGCTCCGAATGGCTGTTTCCGAGCCGGAAAGGGCAAACCCCCATCACAAGGGTCCAGGCGTACCGGCAGCTCAACAAGGCGGCCCAGATGGCCGATATGCCCGACGGCATCGGCACACACACCCTGCGCAAGACGTTCGGCTACTGGCATTACAAGCAGTTCCGGGACATTGCCGAGCTGCAGAACATCCTCAACCACACGCATCCGAACGTCACGCTGCGCTACATCGGCATCACAGACGAACAGATCGAGAGCAACCTGAAGAGCTTTCGGCTCTAAAACGATGAACACGCCTGGAAATATCCAAAGTGTGTTCATCGTTTTTTTATATAGTCAAAAAAAGCCATTTAAGGGGGTTCTAAGACTTTTTAAGAATTGGACTTCCCTCAGTTCGTCTTTTTTCTAAAAATCGTTTTTAGAGGGGTTCTAAGCACTTAGGCAATCCTGTTGAAAATACAGGAGACAACTGAACTGATTTTCTAGCAAATTCTTTTGATCTTGATGTTAATTTTGAAAAGCCACACTTTCGGTCCCATCTTTCACCCCACCACCAGTTCTCTTGCGCGCATGCGCGTGTTGTTGGTGTTTTTATATATTTTGATTAAGTTCTTTGTTTTAAGTGATTTAGAGGTATTAAAAACCCTTTGCTATCAAGGGTTCAAACGATTTAAAGGTAACACTTTCGGTCTTAAAGGTAACACTTTCGGTCTTAAAGGTAACACTTTCGGTTCCTTAAAGGTAACACTTTCGGTCTTAACTATTACATTTTCGGTTCCAAATATAACATTTAAATATTATTTGTTATATTAAGGTTGACTACTGAAAAAATTTTATTTAGAGTTTAATTTAAGATAACTTGTATTTTACAAAAGTTATAGATGGAGGAGTTATATGCAGGAGAACTATTTAGTAGCGCAAAGAAATGACTTGATTGAGGCTCGGCATACTAACCCTTTATCTGTCAGAGAACAGAAAATAGTACTGACAATGGTGAGTATGATTCAACCGACAGATGAAGATTTTAAAGATTATCGGATCTCTGTAAAAGAATTTAGTGAGATGTTAGGGTTAGAAGGAAGCGCAAAATATACGGAACTAAAAGAAATTACTAAAGACTTAATGTCTAAAAGTATTGAAATTCCTCGTGCTGACGGAGGTTGGTTATTTGCTAACTGGATATCCAGTGCTGAGTATCAGAAAGGTGAAGGAATCATAGATTTATCTTTTTCACCAAAATTAAAACCTTATCTCTTACAACTTAAAAACACATTCACTACATATCGTCTTAGCAATATACTATCGTTAAAAAGTACGTATTCAATACGATTATATGAACTTATGAAAAAGTGGCAACATCTTGGAAAATGGTCTTGTACTATTGAAAATTTCAGAGAAAAAATGGGGGTTGAAAGTAAAAAATATCCTAGGTATGCAAATTTAAAAGCTAGGGTATTGAATCCTGCACTTGAAGAAGTAAATGAAAAAACAGATCTTTCTATTAGCATTAAAGAACTTAAAAAAGGACGTAGTGTAGTAGGAATCGAATTCATAATTCGTCATGCTCCTGAAAAAGAAATTCGATTGCCAAGTTTGGAAAATCACTCAGAACCGACAAAAGAATTCAATGAATTGGACGAGCTGCGTGTTCGATTGAATGAGTTGGCCGAAGGGTATCAATTCGATTCCCTCTTCTTTTCCCAGTTGCACCAGGGCGCTTCATTGATCTGGCATAAGGACACGGAAAAGGAATTAGAGATGCTGATTCGCTACGTCAACGAAGAAAAAACGGTAAAAAATCCTCTCGGATTTATCAAATCCAAAATCACTTCTGCGTGGGAAATCTATGAAGCCGGTGGGCGCATTACCTTTGCCGATCTGCAGCCGGCAGAAGCCCGGACCACCGGAAGAACGGAAATGTTGCCAGAGTGGTTCACGACAAAAGATGAACCGTATGAATCTGCTGATGCCAGTCCAGAACTTGAAGAACTGAAAGCAGAAACGCTCCGGCAGTTAGCAAAAAAGAAAGAGGATTTTGCTAGAAAGAAGAACCAAAAAAATTAAAAAAACAAAAAATCCGGAACGTTCTTTTTGCTAAAAATGAACAGCGTTCCGGATTTTTTTCTGTGCTACCGTTGATTCAATAAATTTGCGCACGACCTGAAAAAACAGCGAAAAGAGCATAAGGAAAACGTGCTTGCAATTTCATTGCAAGACCAGGCAGAGCCTGGGGTTTAAATGCTTGCGCCAAATTTCGGTTTTGGCACACTTTTGTGACACTCTTTTTTCCGGTTTGTCACAAGTTTGTGACAGCATTTTTTGGCGGTTGGTACAGTTTTGTACCACTTTTTTTCAGCAAAAAAACGCTTCGTTTTTGTTTTGGAGATCCATTTTAGCTGTATAGATCTTTCTGGAAAATGAAGCTCTTTTTTATCCAGTTTTCTTTTTTTATTGTCCTGCAGCCAGAAAAAAAGATGCCTCCATATGGAGGCAACGGGCCGTTTTTAGGGGCCTCCACATGGAGGCATTTCATGCATTTTGATGATATCAGGAAAACCCCAGGCTCCGCCTGGGCTAGCACCGAAAGTGATAGCAGTTTTCCCTTATGCTCTTTTC
>NZ_VOHD01000008.1 GCF_007859395.1 Planomicrobium sp. CPCC 101110
AGCTCCCCGGGTTCCGCTCGACTTGCATGTATTAGGCACGCCGCCAGCGTTCGTCCTGAGCCAGGATCAAACTCTCCATTATAGAAGCTTGATTGCTCATGCTGGCGCTCGCCGTCCCGAAGGACGCGCGAATCGCTTGATCTAGCCAGGCTTGATCAGTAGTTGTTTGCTCAAGCCGCCAAAGCGGCTCTCGCAGAAATTTGTTTCGGCGTTCGGAACGCCTCAACAATCTTTGTTGACGTTTTGCTGTTCAGTTTTCAAGGTTCAAATTGCACTGCCTTTCGCGACAGCTATAACAATATATCACTTACAGAAATCCGTGTCAACTAAAACTTTCAATAAGATGATACGGGACTGCCTGAATCTCCGACAGCTTTATCATTCTATATTATATCCAATGCAAAGTCAACTCGCGTCCCGCAATCTTATAACTTATTATTCTGGGGACACTTTCTAATATACCAGCATCAATAATAAATGTCAATTAATTATCAGAAAATAAATAATAAAACATAAAATTATTATTTCTGCTGTAAAACTAATTATAACAGAAAATTCTAATAAATAAATGACAAAGATATTACAAATTTGAAAGGGATATTTTCCTTTTCATAGAAAGCTCTGAGAATTGCAAAGGCATCTCCGGCTCCCCAGTCTTGGCCTTAACATCTCCTATAGATTGATTTCTATAAAAAATGCATGCGCCAGCCTCTCCTATTGCATCTTCCTTCTATATTAACAGGAAATCTTTGCATACAAAAAACCCGCCAGTAACTGGCGGGTTTTTTGTCATTCTACTAAGAAGATAAAATACAAAATGAAAATAATGAACAAGCCATACATAATCGGGTGCACTTGCTTCCCTTTGCCCGCTGCTATCATCGTGATCGGATAAAAGATAAAACCGATCGCGATGCCGGTTGCGATGCTGTAGCCAAGCGGCATCGCAATCATCGTCAAGAAAGCCGGAACAGCAATTTCAAATTTCGTCCAGTCAATTCTTCCGATTGCAGAAACCATAAGGACACCGACAATGATCAAAGCTGGTGCAGTTACTGCGCTAGTTATCACCTCTAGCAGCGGATAGAACAAAATAGATACTAAGAACAAAATGCCTGTAACAACAGCGGCAAAGCCGGAACGCGCTCCAGCTGCTACGCCGGCAGTCGATTCAATATAAGATGTTGTAGTTGATGTCCCAAAGATCGCCCCGCTTACCGTAGCAACTGCATCCGCCAGCAATGCCTTGCCGGCTCTCGGCAATTTGTCGTCCTTCATCAGGCGGGCTTGGCTAGCTACTGCCACTAGAGTTCCAGCAGTATCGAAGAAATCAACGAACAAGAAAGTCAGCACGATAATAAGAAACTCAAGGGTCATCAACGAACTTGGATCGTGCAGGATTGGATCCAGAGCCACGCCAAATGTCGGGGCCATGCTCGGAACGTTAAAGTCGATAACTGAACTTGGCAAGTTTACAATGCCAAAGATCATTCCGACAACAGCGGCAAGAATCATCCCGAAGAAGATTCCTCCTTTGATCCGGCGGACCATGAAAATGACTGTTACAATCAACCCGAAAATCGCCAACAGTGTAGAACCATTCGATAAGTTTCCTAAACCGACCATAGTGGCAGGATCAGCAACGATAATTCCCGCATTTTGAAAACCGATAAAAGTGATATATAATCCGATGCCTGCTCCGACAGCCAATTTCAAATCGGCTGGAATAGCATTGATGATTGTTTCACGAATTCCTGATAACGAAAGAACAATAAATATAAGTCCAGAAAATAAAACGCCGGTCAATGCAGTTTGCCAAGGAATGCCGTATGTCAGAATAACTGTATAGGCGAAAAATGCATTCAATCCCATTCCAGGAGCGAGCGCAATCGGATACTTCGCTAAAATCCCCATAATCAAACAACCAATCGCGGCAGCCAGTGCAGTTGCCATAAATACAGCGCCATAATCCATTCTTAACGATGCATCAAGATCCGGAACGGAATCTAGCGTCAACGTTAGCGGGTTTACCACTAAAATATAGGCCATCGCTAAGAACGTAGTTAGCCCGCCGATAATTTCACGGCGATAGTTTGTCCCTAGTTCATCAAATAAAAAATACTTCTTCATGTTCTTCCTCCGTGTGTTGTCGCACACATGCCTTAAAAACAGAAAAACGCACACAGCGATTTGCCGTATGCGTTCGATTTTTCCTTCCATGGTCAAACCATCTGAAAGGCATCCACTTCTTCTAATAGAATGGATAAAAATCGTAGTCAAGTCATTTACGGTAACTCGGTAGAAACTTTCGGGCCATATCCCCGACATTATACGACAACGTTATTTAATTTCTTTTGTAGGATAACATCATTCTCCCCTTAAAACAATACTAAATCCGAACAATAAAAAAAAATACCACATCAAAGTTCGTGAATTTTCAATAATATTTCACTGTTTCAAAACGAAGGATAGTTTAACCCTATTAAAAAACCCTTCCGAGATGCCAAAAGCAGTCCAGAAGGGTTTTTTCGCTTTATATTATTCCCACTCGATAGTTGCAGGCGGCTTGCTCGTGATGTCGTAAAGAACCCGGTTGATGTGCTCTACTTCATTGACTAAACGAACGCTGATTTTTTCCAGTACATCCCATGGTATACGCGCCCAATCCGAAGTCATGCCATCGATCGAAGTAACTGCACGGATGCCGATTGCGTAATCATACGTACGGGCGTCTCCCATCACGCCAACGCTGCGGATATCCGGAAGCACCGTGAAGTATTGCCAGATGTCACGGTCAAGCCCTGCTTTTTTGATTTCATCACGCAAAACCCAATCCGACTCGCGGACAATGTTCAATTTTTCTTCTGTAATAGCCCCCATAATACGGATGCCAAGGCCTGGACCCGGGAATGGCTGGCGCCAAACAATCTCGTCCGGCATGCCAAGTTCTGTTCCAAGAGCACGGACTTCATCTTTGAACAAAGTGTTCAACGGTTCGATCAGCTTGAACTGCATATCTTCCGGCAATCCCCCCACGTTGTGGTGGGATTTGATCGTTTGGGCAGTGGTTGTTCCACTTTCAATAATATCTGTATACAGTGTCCCCTGCGCCAAGAAGTCCATGCCTTCAAGCTTAGACGCTTCATCATCGAACACATAAATAAATTCGTTGCCGATGATTTTGCGTTTTGTTTCAGGGTCGGATACGCCTTCCAGCTTTTTCATAAAGCGTTCACGAGCGTCAATTTTGATAACGTTCATGTGGAATCCGTCAGCGAAAGTTTTCATGACGCTTTCCGCTTCACCTTTTCGCAAAAGCCCATGATCGACGAACATACATGTCAGCTGATCGCCAATCGCTTTATGGATCAACACAGCTACAACCGAAGAATCCACACCCCCGCTTAATGCGCAAAGAACTTTTTTATCGCCGACTTCTTCGCGAATCTTTTCGATTTCAAGTTCGATGTAGTTTTCCATCGACCAATCTGCGCTCATGCCGCAAACATCAAAAACAAATTGGCGCAGCAGCTCGTTGCCGTAAATTGAGTGGCGCACTTCCGGGTGGAATTGAACACCGTAGAATCCGCGGCTTTCATTTGCCATTGAAGCGATCGGACAGCCAGCGCTTGTTCCAATCACATCAAACCCAGGAGGGGCTGCGGTTACTAAATCGCCATGGCTCATCCATACAATCTGTTCTTCAGGCAAACCTTTGAACAGCTTTGTTTCTTTTGTCAGCTTGAGTTCCGCTTTTCCGTATTCTCGGTTTTGCGCTTTTTCCACTTTACCGTCAAGGTGCAGCGCCATCAATTGCATGCCGTAGCAAATGCCTAAGATGGGAAGACCCATTTCAAAAATCGCGTCATCTACCGAAAATGCATTTTTATCGTAAACAGAATTCGGGCCACCTGAGAAAATAATACCTGTCGCGTTCATTTCTTTGATCTCATCAGCTGTTACTGTGTGCGGATGCAATTCGCTGTAAACTCCAATTTCACGAATGCGGCGTGTAATCAACTGATTATACTGACTGCCGAAATCCAGCACGACGATTTTCTTTTGCTCTTTCAACATTGGACTAACTGGCACAACTTTCACCTCTTCTATTCAATTAAGTTCCCAAAACAACAAAAGAACGCGAAAATATTCCTCGCGTTCTCCTGCTCTACATCAAAAAAGTGAATGCGCACGCCAAAACGGCATGCAGCATCCACCTTCATAGTCAAGTCATTTCCGGGGACTTGGTAGAGACATCCGATCCATATCATCGGACATATATGAGGGCACTTGTAATTTATAATTTTCTCAATTGTACAAGCTGGACCACTCAAAATCAACCGCTTGTGCGATTGATTAAATTTTCCCAACTTTCCTTCAGTTCATGCCAATCCACAGAATCGCCGTTTCCTCCATAAACCGACCGCTCATAGGCTGCGGTTAACCGGGACATTTCATGCGTTCCAAAAAATGAGTCGATGTATGCTGCGTAAGAACGCAAAGTTTGCCCCTCCCCCCGCTTGATGCCGTACAGATCAAGCTGTTTCAAGAGCCTCAAGTAAGCTTTCTCAAAGGTTTGGGCACTGCCGCTGCGTGTACGGTAGTACGGAATCAGCACTTTCGGCAGCCATTTGCTGCGCATTTTGAACAAGAGCGCCGCAAGCAAAGCCAAGCCGATGAGGCTCCATATGATTTTCGCTTTGTTTTCAGTGAAGAACTGGTTTAGCCGCTCCCGGACTGTAGGCCCTGAAATTTCCGTTCCCGCTTCGTCCATTTCTGGTTCTTCAGGTTGAAGCGGATCTGGACGGTCTGGCATTTCGGCATCTTCCGGGGTGGTTTCCCCTGTTTCCAAATCAAATTCCACGTCCGAGGAACCCGTAAAACCGATAGTCGGTTCAAAAAGCATCCAACCGACACCCGGCATGTAAGCCTCTACCCATGAATGCGCATTGTTATTGGTGATTTCGTAAACATCCCGGCCATCAGACGCATTGATCAATTCTCCTTCATTAAAGCCTTTTACCCAGCGTGCCGGAATATCAAGCGCCCGCAGCAGCACGACCATTGAAGTAGAGAAGTTGTCACAATATCCCCTTTTTGTTTCAAACAGGAATTGATCCACATAATCCTGCCCTTCTTCAGGAATAGGGATGTCCTGCTGGCTGTACTCAAAATTATTGTTGCTGAAATACCGCTCGACCGCCCGTGTTTTATCATAAACGCTGTCGGAGCTTTCGGTTATTTCCACCGCCAAGTCTCTTACCCGCTGGGGCAACTCATCTGGGAGCTGGACAAACCGGTCAAACTCCGCAGGCAATTCTTCCAAATCTTCAACTGACGTTTCTTGCAAGGCAGTTAAACTGAACGACGGCTCCGAAAATTCGACTTCATAAAGCTCCGGTTCGAAAACTGAGCCATTGAGAAAAGTATCGAACCGCTGATCCGCAGTATCATATTCGTAATCCGGCGTTTCATTCATTAAGAACGATTTGGTTCCATATGGATACAAGACAAACGGAAAATCTTGCTCCATCGACAATAAAGCGGTCGTTTCTTGGTCTGGATCCCCTGGTGCAAAGTCTGTGTCGACTTGCTGTTCATTGCCATAGACAATTGTATCGCCAACATTCCTCGTTACCCGCCAGCCTTTCGTCGTGTAAAAATCTTTCGATTCCACTTTCCAATACTGCCCGTCTTCCACTTCCGCCCGGAACACGGGTGTATCATCACCGATAAATGATCCGCCAAGCTGTGAATCGTCGACGCCATAGCCGATTCTGCCGACTGCTCCTCCTGGACCGGTGCCCGCTTCTCCTGAAAAGGAAGTGATGTAAGGAACCGGATCCGGCCAAATAGGCCCTGATTTTGGCAGATAGAGTGCCACAGCAGTTGAAGCGGCCACCATTAGAAACAGCGGAATAACATAAGTTGCGATTTTATCGATTTTCACGGGAATGCGATGAGTTTCTATCCAGCGCGCTAAATGCAAAAGTCCTGCAAGCATGAGTCCAATGACCATGATCCGGATTATAGCGGTATCCCCGGTATAAGGGCTGAATGTATCCAATACCGCGATAAACACCACAGTAAGCAGATAAAACAGAAATATGCTCAACCGGAAACTCACCCAGTAATGGATCAAATAGACAGCCATCCATAACAAAGCAAAAAACAGAACGGTCCTAAAAACGTCTGTCGTTTCCGCCCAGTTCTGGGAAGTCAACGCTATGAAATTCGCCGTAAAATCCGACCACAGGAAGACAATTGAGCTGTTCGAAAAGAACCCCTGTCCTGTATAGACATAGACAATGAACCATAAAACATAAATGGTTTTGACAGGACCGGAAATCCACCACGGCACTTTCGCCAGCGCCATCACTAGCCCTAGCCCTATAAATATAAGAAAAAGCGGTTTATGGGCAGTAGCCGTCAAAGACATCACCGGAGTCAGCCATTCGGCCAGCAATAAAAAGACCAGCACATACAATACCGCCATAAACACTTTGTTTTTTCGGATGCTATTCACTTTCGGCTCACCTCCGTAAACACCGATGAAAAATTCTCTGGGCCGATTCTTTTGACGATAAACCCCTTAGAGCGGGCAAACTGATGCGTCACTTCATCTTCCGCAGAAATTTTTTCCCCTTTGTCCGCTACAACCAAGCACATGCATGTATTCAGATGCTTGACATTTCGTTGAATACTGGAAACCATATCCATTGTGAGACGGCTCGTGACATACAATAAACTCGAAGCTTTCACTTGCAACAGATCTTGGGCGGCCACTTCTTCTACCGGCTTTTCCAAATCGGCCTGCACTTTAGTCAAATGGTACATCGCCCGCTGCAAATGTTCTTCGGTTTGGATAACCGGAAAATAATCATGCGTTTTACCGATTGATAAATAAGCGACATTGGAATGCGAACGGACAATTGATTGGAGAATCGAAGCCACCAGTTCAACTTGGGTTTCGAACCGGTCTGATGGCAAACGGTCATCAAGCAAAAACAGATCCTGGGACTGCCGGTCTTCGAATTCTTTGGTCCGCATAGTCTGCGTGCGGGCAAATGACTTCCAATGGATCCACGAAACCCGGTCCCCCGGGGAATAATCCCTTATCCCAGCGGCTGTAGTCGTATCTTTGACAAGCGTGAAAGGAGCAGCCATCGCCCCTTGGTCATATCTCGATTCCATTGGGCGGTATGCTATCTCGACGGCATTCGGGTATACGAGGACAACTTGCCTTAATGGCAGCAGCTTCGACTTTTTCACCCATCCGAAAAAGTCGCCAATTTCAATCTGGATGCCCTCTAAAACGTGTTCCCCGCGCGGCATATTTTCAATTTCATAAGTCCAAGAGTAGGATTTCCGGAATCCCGGAACCAACATGTCTTTCCGTTCAACTTCAATGCGTTTTTTCAGAGCGGTTGACTGGGTCTTTTCACTGAGAACAGTGTACAGCAAAGGAAAAGGAAAAGAGCGACGAATGTCGATCGTAGCCGAGAAATTCCCGCCTTTCCTTATTTGGGCGGTGTGGATTTTACGAGTCACTTGAATGTCTTGCAGTGGATAAAATGTCAGCAGTAAGGAGTATAGTGCAAACGGAAGAGCCATGTAAAAAATAAACCAGCTGACAAAGCCGCCTTGAAACATGGCAAACGAAAAAGTAAGTATAAGGATGACCAGTACAAAGACCAGCCTCCCCCATAAATCAAGAAAATGTTTGGCCTGGCTCATTGGCCGACATACCTTTGGACAGGCACACGTGTCTTCGCCAGAATACGGTCTGTGATTTCTTCTGCAGTCACGCCATCATAACGGGCTTCAGAGCGCAGCATGATACGGTGGCCAAAAACGAACTTCGCCAAATGCTGCACATCGTCCGGCGTTACATAATCGCGCCCTTTCAACATCGCGTACGCTTGGGAAGCTTTCATCAAAGCGATCGATCCGCGCGGGCTGACCCCCAAATACACATAAGGTTCCGTACGCGTATGCCGTGCCAGTTCAACGATATAGCTCCGGATGGTTTCATCGACTTTCACCAATTTCACTTCTTCTTGGAGCCGGATCAGCTCTTCAAGTGTAATGACAGACCGGAGATCTTCAATCGGAGCGGAAATTTGCGAACGGCTCAACACTTCCATTTCTTCTTTTGAAGAAGGGTAGCCCATTTTGATTTTCAGCAGAAAGCGGTCAAGCTGGGCTTCTGGCAGCGGATAAGTCCCTTCATATTCGATTGGGTTCTGGGTCGCCATAACGAAAAAAGGTTTCGGGATTTGCATTGTTACACCATCGATTGTCACGGAAGCTTCTTCCATTGCTTCAAGCAGAGAGGACTGGGTCTTAGGCGAAGTTCGGTTGATTTCATCCGCCAGAACGATATTCCCCATAATCGGACCCGGGCGAAAATGAAACTCCATGTCTTTTGGGTTGTAAATCGAAACACCGATAACATCGGAAGGAAGAAGGTCTGGCGTAAATTGAATGCGCTTGAAATCCGCGCCCACCGACTTCGCCAATGCCCTCACCAACATCGTCTTTCCGACTCCCGGAACATCTTCAAGCAAGACATGGCCGTGCGATAACATCGCAACGATGCTCAATTCAGCGATATTCCGCTTACCGATAATCACTTTTTCTATGTTATCAATCACTTGCTCTAATCGTTCTTGTGCCTTCATCCTAGATTCCTCCAATGAGTAGCTATAGCTGTTTGAATATTGTCACATTATTATCATCTAGCATAACGAATTCCGGGACAGAACTCAACTTTCGCAACCCTTAAATCGTTTTTTGCAAAAATAAAAACAGAGCGCTATAAAAGCTGCTCTGTTTCAGTGGTTCATTTCCAGAAATCATCAAACACAGTGATCGGCAGATGGCGTTTATGCTGGGTTTTCAAATAATAGCCTTCCAGCTTTTCCTGTGCATCTTCTGGTATTTTTTTGCCTTCCAGGTAATCATCAATCATGTCATATGTTAGCCCTAAAGCGACTTCATCCGGAATGGCCGGTTTTTCTTCTTCCAGATCTGCAGTCGGAATCTTCATGTATAAATGCTCCGGGCTTCCAAGTTCTTTTAGCATGGAACGCCCTTGCCGCTTGTTCAACCGGAATAGCGGCGTCAAATCTGCTGCCCCGTCGCCAAATTTCGTGTAAAATCCGGTAATCGCTTCTGCTGCATGGTCTGTCCCAAGCACTATTGCTCCATGGTAAGATGCAATTGAAAATTGGACTTTCATCCGTTCACGGGCCTTTTCGTTTCCTTTAGCAAAATCACTCAAATCTATGCCCGCTTCGTTCAATGCACGGTCACTGGCATCGACCGCTTCTTTAATATTCACCGTATAAACTTTTGTCGGCTGGATAAACTCGATTGCATCCTGTGCATCATGTTCATCAAATTGTTTGCCGTATGGAAGACGGACTGCATAGAAGCCGTATTTGTCTTCCCCAGCTTCTTCATTCAGTTCGTTGACTGCCATTTGAGCCAGTTTGCCCATCAGCGTCGAGTCCTGCCCCCCAGAAATTCCGAGCACAAAACCTTTTATGAAAGAATGCTTTTTTGCATAGCTTTTCAAAAACGAAATGGTCCGTTCAATTTCTTCTTTCGGATTTATAGAAGGTTGTACTTTCAGTTCCTCAATGATTTGCTGCTGCAACGTTGACATTTGTTTTCCCCTTTCTAATCTCTTAAATATTGGTGGATTGCATCTCTAACTTCCTGGATGTTCCGCATCTTGTTGTCCCAGCATTTTTGGCTCAAGTCGACCGGGTATTCCTCTGGGTTCAGGGAGCGCTTGTACTCATCCCAAAGCAGGTTCAAGCTGTTTCGCGCATAATCCTGCATTTTCTGCAATGGCGGATTCTCGTAAATGATTTCCCCGTTTTCGACCACAAGCTGATGAATGTCGACCGCTTCAAAATTCGTCACGAATTTCGAGACATACGTATGGACAGGATGGAACATCTTCAATCGTTTTTCAGAGGCTGGATTTTCATCTTGCATCGCAATATAATCGCCTTCTGATTTTCCGTTTTCCCTATCTATAATGCGGTAAACTTTTTTCAATCCAGGCGTCGTCACTTTTTCCGCATTTCCGGAAATTTTGATCGTATCTTCCATGAATCCGTGGTCGTTTTCAATCGATACTAATTTGTAGACGGCCCCAAGCGCCGGCTGGTCATAAGCAGTTATCAATTTTGTGCCGATTCCCCATGAGTCGACACGCGCGCCTTGCGCCTTCAAGTTCAGGATGGTGTATTCGTCCAAATCATTCGAGACGACAATTTTAGTATCCGGGAACCCTGCTTCATCGAGCATCTTACGCGCTTCTTTCGACAGGAAAGCGATATCTCCGCTATCCAGGCGGATTCCTTCGAAGTTGATTTTATCCCCCAACTCTTTGGCCACTTGAATGGCAATCGGCAGGCCGGACTTTAACGTGTCGTATGTATCTACTAAAAACACACAGTTTTTATGGCGTTTCGCATAAGAATGAAAGGCCTCGTACTCGTTTTTGTACGCTTGTACAAGCGAATGGGCGTGTGTTCCGGCAACCGGTATCCCAAACTTTTTCCCTGCCCGGACATTGCTGGTCGCTTCAAGGCCGCCGATAAAAGCAGCTCTGGTGCCCCAAATGGCAGCATCCATTTCTTGGGCGCGCCTTGTCCCGAATTCCATTACACGTTCTTCTTTGACAATTTGCTTGATGCGGCTAGCTTTTGTGGCAATAAGTGTTTGGTAATTCACAATATTGAGCAGGGCGGTCTCAATCAGTTGGCCTTCGACAAGAGGAGCCTCTATTCGAAGGAGCGGCTCGTTCTGAAAAACCACTTCCCCTTCAACTACGGAATAGACATTTCCGGTAAATCGGACCGTCTTCAAGTATTCGATAAAGTCTTCTTTATATCCTACTTCTTCCCGCAAATACTCAAGATCGCTGTCTGAAAAGCGGAAGTTCCGCAAGTACTCAAGCAACCGTTCAAGCCCCGCAAAAATTGCATAGCCGTTCCCGAACGGCAATTTCCTGAAAAACAGTTCAAACACCGCTTTTCGTTCGTGCATGCCATCCGCCCAATAAGCTTCCGCCATGTTGATTTGGTATAAATCGGTATGTAGAACCAAACTATCGTCCGTGTAGCGTTTTTGCATAAACTTCACCTTCCACCATCAGTAATAAAACCAATTATACACTAGTAAGGTCTTATCAATAAACGTAAGTCCATTCTTCCTCATAATCAGCTTTTAGTTTTTATACCCCTTACTTCTTGTTGACAATCCATTTCCAGCATGGTATATTAAATCAGTTAACATCGAGGTAGCAAAGAGGTATTTTTGATATACTGGCATTCTACGTAAAGTTTTTGAGAATACTTATTCACACTGGCGCGATTTAAGGATCGCAAGGACGTAAAAGAAGGCAGGGTTTACGTTGCTTAAGTTAGAAAGCCACCAGTGGAACAATGACCGCGGCACTGAAAGATAAATCTTTCTATGGAAATTATCCCCATTAAAGTGGGTTGAAAAATTGAATCAAATCTATTTTATGTTACCTTACAAATTAAAGGGCTATCCTCACATCGAGGATAGCCCTTTTCCAATTCGTTTTCGCACCAATCAGCGGTTCAAATAGTCAGTGACGGCTCCTTTGGATGAACAAGAAACGTTGTGCGCATATTTTCCAAGGACGCCTTTACTGTGGAGCGGCGGAGCCACCCATTGCTTGCGGCGTTCTTCCAGCTCTTCTTCCGATACATCCACGGAAATCTCCTGAAGATCCGAATCGATAGTCACCATATCGCCTTCTTTCAGCAAAGCGATCGGGCCTCCCGATTGTGCTTCAGGTGCGATATGTCCAACGACCAGCCCGTGTGTTCCTCCAGAAAAACGTCCGTCCGTCAATAAAGCGACGCTTTCGCCCATGCCTTTTCCTACTAGAATGGCTGAAATCGACAGCATCTCGGGCATTCCCGGACCGCCTTTTGGACCCACATAGCGAATGACCAATACATCGCCGTCGTTGATTTCATTGGCCATAACGGCTGCTGTTGCATCCGGCTCGTTATCGAAGACGCGCGCCGGGCCTGTGTGGCGTTTGACTTTGACACCGGATACTTTTGCGACCGCCCCGCTTGGAGAAAGATTGCCTTTCAATACGATTAGCGGGCCGTCTTTCCGTTTCGGATTATCGAATGGCATGATCACTTGCTGTCCTTCAGTAAGACTAGGTGCATCCTGTAAGTTTTCAGCCACTGTTTTTCCGGTGACAGTCATGCAATCTCCGTGAAGGTAACCTGCTTCAAGCAGCATCTTCATGACAGCCTGCACTCCACCGACACGATGAAGATCCTGCATAACATATTTGCCGCTCGGTTTTAAATCTGCTAAATGCGGAACTGTTTTTTGGAGGCGGTTGAAATCGTCGATTGTTATATCCACCTCTGCCGCATGCGCAATCGCCAGCAGATGCAAAACAGCATTAGTCGATCCGCCTAGGGCCATGACTACCGTGATGGCATTTTCAAACGCTTCTTTTGTCATAATGTCTTTCGGATAAATGCCAAGTTCAAGCAAATTATGCACGGCCGCGCCCGCTTTTTCACAATCCGCCAACTTTTCCGGAGATACTGCCGGATTGGAAGAACTGCCCGGCAAGCTCATGCCCATTGCTTCTGCAGCAGAAGCCATCGTGTTCGCTGTATACATGCCGCCACAAGATCCGGCACCCGGGCAAGCTCCACATTCTACTTTACGCAACGTTTCATCGTTGATGTCGCCATTGTTATGCTGCCCGACGCCTTCAAAAACAGAAACGATGTCAATGTCCTGCCCGTTATGGCGCCCTGGCGCAATCGTCCCTCCATAAACAAAAACAGCCGGAACTTCGGAATTCGCAATCGCAATCAAACATCCAGGAATATTTTTATCACAGCCGCCGATCGCTACCAGTCCATCCAAACTTTCAGCCCCAACAACCGTTTCAATGGAATCCGCGATAACATCACGGCTGGAAAGCGAATACTTCATGCCTTCGGTTCCCATCGAAATGCCGTCTGAAACTGTTATGGTATTAAAAATAAGCGGCACTCCCCCAGCTTCTCTTGCCCCTTTTTTCGCACTCGTCGCCAAATCATCAATATGTATGTTGCACGGCGTTACTTCGCTCCATGTACTAGCGACGCCGATCATCGGCTTTTTGAAATCTTCATCCGTTACGCCAACTGCCCGCAACATCGCCCGGTTCGGTGCTTTCATCGCTCCATCGAATACTTTACTGTTAATCCGCAAATCTTTTTTCATGCTGCATCTATCCTTTCTTTTTACTTATTATAGAGAAGTTCTTACACAATTCAATGAATTTTAAAATATTTTATCCTATTAAAACAATTTATTTGGTGAAAAAACTTCATTCCGAGCCAATTACAGAGAATTTCAGCGCCCTAAGCTTTTGAGTGTTCTCTAAGGAATCCGGAAAACCCGGATCCCTCTTCGCTAAAAATAAAATACAGAAAAGCAAAGCCCCATCTTGTATAATAAGTGCAAAAGGAGGCGATCCAGCTGCTGATCAGAAAAGCCCATTCCTCTGAATATGAAACCATCCGGAACCAAAGGCTCGCTTCTTATGGACAATACGAAAATCTCATTTCTCCGGAACATTGGCGTGTTTTAACAGGGACGCTGTCAAAAGAGAGCGATAAACACCCGGACGTCAGCCTGTTCGTTGCTGTAATAGATGGCCAGATAGCGGGAAGCGTCGCTTTATTCCCCCCAAAGGCAAAAGCATACGAATGGGACACCGAAGTTTTGGAGTATCCCGAAATCCGCATGCTCGCTGTGGATTCCGGATTCCGGGGCAATGGCGTCGGAAAAGCGCTCGTTCATCATTGCATCGAAGTTTCAAAGGAACTGGGAGAAAAACGAATTGGGCTCCATACAGGAAACTTTATGGAAAGCGCCATGAAATTATATGAAAGTATTGGTTTCGAGCGGGTTCCAACACTTGATTTTGAACCATTGGACGACGGCATCATTGTCTTGGCATATCAGCTCGACCTTCAGGCAAATAAACAAGAGGCCCCCTTCACCAGCTGACGGGGCCTCTTTCTACATTTGCTGAAAAGGATTTTTCCATTCCATCAGCAAAGCGTGGTTATGGGATTCTTCATCATCCAAATAATTCGGCACTAGACAGACCGGCGTCCGGCCGCAGCGCATTAAAAATGTAATAACCGGATCACGCAATTCGCCGTCGATCACCTTATCCACGTATTGGCTTGGCGAAAGCTGGTCTGAGTGCCGATGGTATCCCGGCATCCTTGCCCCTCCAAGCACCCGCTCCAACCGGTCATGCACCACCCGTTCATATGCTGCCTGCATAAGCAGCTTTCCCAGATCCAATTGGCGAAAAGCCGGTTTGACGCAAATATCCACTATGTATAAAGTTTTGCCATTTGGGTTATGCGTGCTTATGTAGCCATTCGCAGTCACTTCCTCCCACGTATGTTCAGGATGCTCCGGATCAAAATCAATCAATAGCCCTGTCATCGACCCGACAACTTCTCCATTGACTTCCACGCAAAATGCGCCATCCGGATAATGGTTGATATGGCTCCTCAGCTGTTCTTCTTTCCACCATAAATCAGATGGAAACGGCGGAGGAAAACTTTCTTGCTGAACCGCAATCAAAGCTTCAAAATCGCTTGCCTTGTAATTTCTAACCTTAGCCAGCACCGGTTCATTCTTTTGAAAGACGAAGCACTCTTTTCGGTACAAATTAACCACTCCCTTACTCCAAGAAATTCATCTCTTTCAACTATACAATTCTGTTTTCTTGTTTGCACAGCATATTATAAAAAAGTAAAAAACCCTTTCAACGGAAAGGGTTTTGAAAATCCATCGCCGATTTTCGGATCGGCTTTAAAATGGCGGCAAAACATGCGGTCCTTTGTCCATTGGCGCCGCTTTCTGGAAATCAGATGCAGCAGCCAATGATTCTGTTTGTATAAAACCGATTAAAGAAAATAACGGGAAAGCTGCAAGAAAGCCGGTACAAAGCGCAGCAGCCAAAATCGCCTTTTTCAATGCCATGCCAATTCACCACCATTCCGGTCTTGATAAACACTGTAAAAATGCGCCTTTTCCCACTCTTTCTTCTTTTGGTAATGAAGGGCGAGCTGGAAGGCAAGCTTTTTCGCTTCCCTTATATAACCATTATTTCTGAAAAATTGGAACATTTTTTCTTCATGATGGGTCAAAAGTTTTGATTGGGAAACCCTTCGTTTTTCGAAATAGTCAATATAGATCTGAAAGTATTCTTCCTTTTTCCCAGCGTTCGCTTCCTGCAATTCGCGGATGAACCCTTTTGTATCTTGTCCCGTTTCTACTGCAGCTTCCAGTATACTAACCAGGATTGCCTTGAAAAAGTATGAATCCGATGGAATCTTGCTTTTGATTTCTTGGAGTTCTTTTACTGCTTGGCTGTTCTCCCCCTTTTTCTTAAGGAGTTCCGCCTGATTGTAGATTGCCTGATAATGCAATTCCAGCTGGCCGGTAATCAAAGAATTCCGCTTTAATATTACATATAGCTCAGCCGCCTGCACAAACATGTTTCTTCTTGTGTAGTTGATTGCCAGCAGCAATTGCGCATGCAGCAGGCGGATATAATTATAATGAAACTGGTAATTCCGCACAGCCAACTCCGCATAAAAAGCTGAACGCTCATAACGGTCTTGGAGAGTCAACAGCCGCGCTTTCTGATAATAATATTCCCCTTCGAATTTTTGCGGGATGTTTTGTATCCCTTCTTCAAGCCCATCCAACAATTGCAGTGACTGTTCGGTCCGTCCTTTCATAGTATAGTAAACAGAAAGGAAAAAGTGATAAAGCCACTTTTCAGGAGCACTGAAAGAACCCTTAAGGCGCTCAAGCAAATTTTTTTGGCTTTCCGCCTTTCCATGATCATTATCAAATGTATAAAAACGGAATTTGTAAAGCTCGTATTGGTTCACGAGCTCCGTAGACTGGATATAGTCGTTTTCCTGTTCAAGCTCTTCATACCGCTTGCGCATAGCCGCAAGATCAAAGTGTATGGAGCAGTCAATAAATTCACCAAGCTCTTGTTCAAGCCGCTTATGCTTCTCAATTTCAGTTTTCCACTGGACCCCCATCTTTGCCAGCAATGCTCGAGTGGTTGTTTCATGGGGAATATAGGAATTGGATTCAATTTTGCTTAAATGCGAGATTGAACAAATGCCTTCTGCCAGTTGCTGCTGTGTAAGCTGATGTTTCGAGCGGTAATATTTGATGACGGAACCAACGTTCATAGCCTCACCCTTTTTGTATGAATACTGAAATATTACCATAAAAAAACAGTTCCGGCATAATGCCGAAACTGTCGGACCTGCTCTTATTGAACACGGGCGAATCCGAAACCTGAAGCGTAATCGTCGCCAGTTGCAGCTCCGTACCCTGAACGGATGTCATAGAGTTTCGCACGCCGTTGCAATTCACTGCGAACCGCGGTATTCGACGCTGTCGGATTTGTTGCCCATAGTTTGGCAGCCAATCCAGCCGCGTGCGGCGAAGCCATCGAAGTTCCGCTGATGGTCGCATAGCCGCCATCATACCATGTTGAGTAAACAGCTGCTCCAGGAGCTGAAATTTCAACATCACCTTTTTGGATAATATAATCGCCGTCCGTTCTGCTGTAACCGCGAGATGAGAAGTCAGCGACGCGGTATGTGCTGTTTTGAATTACATTTTCAAGAGCGGCTACTGCTACAGCATTCTGTAAAGCGCCCGGATAGCCAATCGATCCTTGGTAAGGCCCTGAATTTCCTGCTGCCGCAATAATCAGCACGCCTTTTGAATATGCGTAATTCACTGCATTTGTTATCAAGCTGCTTTCTGCAGAAGAGCCGAGTGACATATTGATGACTACTTTGGTATTCAAAGCAGTCGCTTGATCAGCAACGTGGCGGATAGCGGTTGCGATATCGTCAGAATAACCGGACCCATCGTCACCAAGAACTTTATAGGCCCATAAATCAGCAGACGGTGCTACACCATAAACGCCGGTGCCGGTTGCTCCGCCATCCGCCAACGCCGTTCCAGCCACGTGCGTTCCATGTCCTTGGCGGTCGATGCAAGAACCGTCTACAATGCTCGATGCCGTTGTGAAGTCTTTGCACTGTTCAAGATTATTCTCCAGATCCGGGTGACTGGCGTTGACTCCAGTATCAAGCACGGCTACATTGATGCCGGCTCCTCCGGATGTTTGGGTCAATGTGCTGTTGTTGTAGATTGCTTTAATGCCCCATGGCGTCGATTGGGAGGCAGCCATTGTTGCATATGCCGCTTCCGGTTTTGAAGAAGTTTCTTCTATTGTATATTCAGGCACTTTTTCGACAGTCAAGTTTTTATTTTTCTGCAAGGCGTCAAACTGGCTGCTATTCATTTCAGTCGTAAAGCCTTCATCTGCAAAATCCCATTTGACTCCATAGCGACCTTTCAATGATTTCTTTTCTTTTTGATTGTCTGTGTCGATCAGTACGCGGAATTTTTCATTGCCATGTGTTTTTGAAGCTGTGCCTTCCCCATTTGCACTGGCAGCCATCCCTGGCACCAACAGAGTTGCAGTCAAAATGGCAGTTGTTAAAAATTTTCCCGATTTTTTCATCGTTCAATCTCCTTTTCCATTTCTGTTATTGGCGAAAAAGCAAAGCCCGGCGTCCCGAAATCGCTTTCCCTGCATCTTTTGTTGAAGGGGCCACAACTAAAAGGTATCAGAAAGAGAAGCATTGCGTAATTGGGAAAATTTTATTTATATTTTTAATCTATTGGATGAATTAGGTAATAAAGCTTCCATCTATATACCTGCTGTATGTTTTCCACATGAAAAGCCGCCCTTTCTAAAGAAAGGGCGGCTAGTTCCAGTTTCTTAACTCAGTTGATCGAGTGCGGTTGTGACTTGCCACTTGATTCCAAATTTATCTGTCACTTGGCCATATGACGGGCTCCAAAACGTTTCTTGCAGCGGCATTCCGACTTCGCCGCCCTCCTGCAGTTTGCCGAAAACCTCTTTTGATTTGCCGACCGTGCTTACCGTCAAGGCCAGTGTCACTTGGGAGCCAAGTTGGTATGGCTGGCCCGGAAATGAATCCGACAGCATCAAATCAGAAGTGCCTATTTTCAAGTGCGCATTCAAGATCCGATCTTTCACATCATCGGAGACAGATTCTTCGGAGTTGGTCTGCATATCTCCGAAAGTTTGAATGTTCACTATCTCAGCATCCAAAGCATCTTCGTAAAATTTTACCGCGTCTTTCCCATTGCCGTCTGTCACTAAATAAGGATGAATCGAGACAATCATTTTTCCACCGCCTTATCAGCAAGGCCGCTCGTTTCGTCACAACACAAAATCTTCTTTCGCTTTTTTTTCTTGGTCGAACGGCCGGAAATCGGTTCCCGTCATTTGGCTGATTGCGTCGATAAAAGTATTTGTTGTATGCGGAGTGTCGTACAACTGGGCAAAAAAAGCCGCTCGCTTTTCTTTAGCGATAGCGTCATAACCTTTGCCTACCATCCAGCGGCCATAATAATAGGACGGATAATAGGTTTTTTGGATCGGATCCGAGAAAAAGCGGAAGCAGTTGGCTGCTTCGACTTCACTAAGATTGCCTTCTGTTTTCATATATTCAATCGCTTCGGTTTTGTCGATATCGCCATCATTGAACAAGAAACACGCATTTGTCTGCGCCATTCTTTGCATGTCGATATAGTCCCGGGCAAGCTTGTATTGCCGTTTTTTTTCAAGCGGAACCCCTTCCGCCTCTTCTTCATCGCGGTCCCATCCCAAAAAATGCAACGCGCTTTCAGGACCCCCTTCGAACAGCGCGTTTGTCGGACTGTTGATCAAGTAATAGGAAGCTTCTATCGGCAATTTTCCTTGCTGGAACAAATAATCCCATCGGCAATAAAATGCCTGATGCCCCGGATATCCTTCATGCGCCATAATTTGGGCAAGCACCGGTTCTGTCCATGGACGGTCGATGTTGAAGGTTAAGTTGCCCCGGTAATTCCCTGTGTACTTTGAATATCCGCTCCAAAAAACTCCTGTGATCGGCTTGATCCAATCGATCCCATCTTCTTCGGGCAATGAAATAATCCGGTTCAAGGTTCCTTCCTTGCTTTTTTCTCTCATGGATTCCGCCACTTCAACAACCCGATCCGGTGGAATCAGCGTTTCTTTATGCCACTGTTCCGCTTTTTCTTTCAGATTTCCTTTATATCCGAGATTGGCCAGTCCTTCTTCGACCACTTGTTTTTGCTTCCTCATCGTTTCTTCCGCAATCAACGCTGAAGGCAATTGCTGGATATTAAGGACATATTCCGAATAAGGGAGTGCATCGCCTTGAAGGCTGCGGGCAAAATAACGGTAGGCATTAACCATTGCCCGCAGGTAACGCCCCGGATGTCCTTCAAGCTCCTGGATTTCCCGTTCCACTTCCTCGATTTTCCGTGCGATTTGATCCAAATCCATTAACGATGACTGTATGCGGCTGTAGCTTGCTGTAGCCACTTCCTGCTTATGAAGTTTCAGCGCCTGCTTGTTCAAACTCAGTACGATATCGACAATCGCATCTCCGGCCGGTTCAGAAGTCCACCGCAATACCATCCGCTTCTCCCCCTTGTGTCCGCTCAAGTTTCCACAGCTTTTGAATATCTTCCACAATCAACTTCATCATCATGTCGTATAATTGCTCTCCTTTTTCTGCAGTAGCCGCTTCTGCATTTCCGGAAAAAGCTTCCGGATAAAGCGTCTTGCCTCCGTCTTTGAAACGGAAACGCTTCGGAAGCGGAATCTCGTGGCTGCCGACGCCTTCCGTATAGGCGTATGATTCATCGATGGCGAGCACTAAAGCAGTTTCATCTTCGCCAGCATGTCCTGGGTCCGGCGTAATCTGTTTAATATCTTCCCGGTAATCCAAGTACCAGTTGATGGTCAGCGTCCGGACATTCAAATCCGCCAGTTTTTCCGTGACAATATCCAGGCTCGAAATATTGCCGCCGTGGCCATTGAACAAAATGATATTGGAGAATCCATTTTTTTGAAATCCTTGGCAAATGCTAAAGACATAATCGGAAAAAGCTTCCGCAGACACATCGATGGTTCCGGCAAAAGCGGCGAGTCCCCAGGAATGGCCATAAGCCACTTCCGGCGCCATCAAAATTTTATCGCCCAGCGCTTCCTCCAGGCGCCTGACAAATTCCCGCGGAATCAGCACGTCGGTGCCAAGCGCACAATGCGGTCCGTGGGCTTCAATCATCCCAATTGGCACAAGGACGGTGTTTGCTGTTTTTTGGAAGTCCTTGAACTGGTTCAAATTCATCGTCATCATATCCATACCTAATGCATTCTCCTTTTCCGCTGCTCATTCTGCCCCTACCAGAATAGGCGGCAATATTTTCGCTTGCGTCTGTTCCAATTGATAAGCGGTTTGCAGCAATTCCATATCGCCGAAATGCGGCCCTGCCAGCTGCATGCCGACGGGCAAACCGTCACGGGTAAAGCCCATGTTCAATGAGACAGCAGGATGTCCGGAAATATTGAAAGGTCCGGTAAACAGCATTTCATCCATTTCTTCGCTGCCGATTTCCGGATCTTCAGCAGGAGCCGGAAAGGCGACAGTCGGCGTTAAAATAACGTCAACTTCTTTGAATAGCGTTGAGACGGCATCGGTATAGCGCCGCAAATCTCTCAGGCCAGCCAGATAATCGACCGCTTTTTGCCCCATGCCCGCTTCAATTTGCCGGTGCGTCATTTCCGCATAGTCATCTTTTCTGTGAACCCATTTCCGGTGGATATGGGCAGCTTCCGGCAACAGTACCTTCAGCACAATTTCTTCAGTTCGGTCCCAATCCCGGACTTCGAATTCAACCAGTTCCCAGCCAAGTGCCCGCATCAGGTTTAACGTATGTTCATAAATTTTTTGAACGTCGGGTTCGAGCATTGTCAATTTATGGTCCGGCAGTATGCCGACCCGTTTCCGGCTTGAATGTCCAAAGCGGTCCAGGTCAAAAGCTGTAATTTTGCCGGAGGCCGAATGGGGGTCTTTCGGGTCGTAACCGGCAATCGCATCCAGCACGACTGCAGTATCTTTGGCGCTCCTTGCAATCGGCCCTGCATGATCAAGCGACCACGACAATGGAAAAACGCCATAGGTACTGACCAATCCCCTTGTCGGTTTCAACCCGACAGTTCCACAATAGGATGCCGGGATGCGGATCGATCCGCCCGTATCAGTTCCGAGTGAAAAATACCCAATGCCGCTTGCAACGGCCGCCACCGATCCACTGGAAGAGCCGCCAGACGTTTTAGACAAG
This sequence comes from Planomicrobium sp. CPCC 101110, assembly GCF_007859395.1. Taxonomy (GTDB): domain Bacteria; phylum Bacillota; class Bacilli; order Bacillales_A; family Planococcaceae; genus Planococcus. The sequence goes on from NZ_VOHD01000008.1 coordinate 21,391, forward strand.
TCCCATGGATTGTTCGTCTGGCCAAAATCGGGATGCACCACCCCATACGCAAACTCCAGCATATTGTTTTTCCCGATCAGGATGGCGCCGTTTTTGGTTAATTTGCTTAGCGCAGATGCCGTATAATCCGGAATAAAGTCCTTTAGAATTCTGGAGGCGCATGTGGTCAATGAATCCTTCTTATAGAACAGATCTTTCGCCGAGTATGGGATTCCTGCCAAGAGGTGAAGCTGACCATTTTGCATGAAGGCTGCTTCCGCTTGGCGGGCTTTTGCTAATGCAGCTTCTTCCATTAATGTAATAAACGCATTCAACCGGGGTTCCAGTTTTTGCAGCCGTTCATACGTTTGTTTCGTCACTTCCACTGGCGATACTTCTTTTCGCCGATAAAGTGCAGCTGCTTCCAATAGGGATAGGTCCAATACGGAGGCCATATTTTCACGCTCCCACTGCAAGCAACGGATCGTTATCATTGATAGCGAGTGAGCTGACCAAAAAAAGTACAACCCCTTCTGTATGAGAAGTGATTTGTTTGACCGCCTCGCCGAATTCATTTGTCAATTCGCCCAGAACCTGCCCTTTTTTTACTGTATCGCCGATTGAAACAGCCGGATACCATAAGCCTTTGAAATCCGACCGGTACCAATCAAATACCGAAATGTAAGTGGATCCGCTTTTCTTCACTTCTCCTGCGAGAACGCCCAGCGACACTAAAATATTTTTCACGCCGTCCTGGAGAAGCGCCGAATGTTCTTCGCTCAAAATCCCTTGCTGGCCCGCCTCGGCAATAATGGCGGGAATGCCTTGTTCTGCTGCGCAGCCATATGTAGATCCTGGAACTTGGCCGCTGCTCCCGATAACATATTCGATATCAAATAGCGACGCCATTTCTTTTGAAGCTTCCCGTACTTTTTCGTCTTTGGTGACGTGATAAATCGAAAACGGCACCAGCGCTTCGATCATATCGCCGCCATGCAAATCCACAATATAGTCCACTTGCTTGAAAACCAGTTCGTTCAGCCAATAGGCGAGCCGTTCTGCATCTGTTCCGTTTTGGTTTCCCGGAAACATCCGGTTCAAGTTTTTTTGGTCCCGCGGATGAACATAAATGCTGCGCGCGTAAAAAGAGGCCGGATTGGCGATCGGAAGAACAATGACCTTTCCCTTCACTTGATCAGGATCGAGTGCTGCACCAACCTTTTGGGCAGCATCGATTGATGTATATTCGCAGCCATGGATTCCGCCTAGTACGAGTACTTTCGGACCCTCCTCAGAACCATTGACCAAAAAAGCCGGCAGTTTTTCTTCTATTGACGGGAGTGTCAAATAGTCTTTGTTTTTTTCTCCAGGAGCAACAGACAAAGATCCGATTTCCCATTCAGTTCCCATCCTTATCATCCCTTCATCTCTTTATAACGGAGCTTCCGCTTGCCTATTCTTAAAAAGGGGGATGCGGCTGCATCACGCAACCGCTCCCGCTCGGTGTTATTGTTCTTTTGTGATTTTATGGAACGGCACGTACCAAACATTCATCGGATTCAATTCATAGCCTTTCACCCAAGTTCTTGCAGCAGCCTGCAGGTTCGGTTGGGCAACGAAAATATACGGCACTTCTTCGGCCATGATATTTTGGATTTCCTTATAGTTGTTTTCGCGCAGGCTTTCGTCTGTATTGGTTCTTGCTTCTTCCAGCAGTCGATCCACTTCGCTGTTTTCATAAAAAGCCAAGTTGAATCCAGGGCCTTTGCTGGATGAATGGGCAAAGTACCAAAGGTTGTAGTCCGGGTCTGGATAATCCGGAGTCCAAGAAACCAAACCGAAGTCATGTTTTCCGCTTGTTACAAGATCCAGGAATGTCGGCCATGCATAAGTTTTGATATCTAATGTCACGCCCACTTTTTCAAGATCCGATTGCAGGAGCAGCGCCGTATTGCTGCGCACTTCATCATTTTCAGAAATGGCGATTTCTAATGTGAGGCCTTCAGCTTGGCCTGCTTCTTCCAACAGCGCTTTCGCTTTGTCCAAATCATATTCGTAAAGTTTCGCATCCGGATTAAAGCCGAACATGCCTTTCGGAACCGCCCCGACAATGCGTTCAGCTTGTCCTAGATAAACACTTTCAAGCAAGGCATCATAGTTGATGCTGTGGGCAATTGCTTGGCGGACCCTTACATCAGACAAAGGGCCGCTCTCGATGTTCATCGGCATGTAATCGATTTGGTAGCCGGTGGCTTTGACAATTTCCACGCCCTCCGTCCCTTCCATTTGGCTGAGAACTTCCGGTGAAATCATGGAGTTGTCGATCAAATCGATTTCTCCTTTTTCAAGCATCAAGCGTGCCGTAGAAGCTTCAGAAACAAAATTGATGTTTACCGTCTCCATTGTAGGTGCTCCACCCCAATACTCCGGATTGGCTTTCATCACCAATTTTTCTCCCCGATCCCAGCTTTCAAGCGTGTATGGGCCTGAACCCACCTCTGCTTCAGCAAGGAAACTCTCGCCCAAATCATCTCCGTGGTTTTCTTCCAAGTTGGGATTCAAAATGCTGGCATAAACTGTACCCAATGTGCTGATAAATGGCGCAAATGGCTGCTTTAACGTGATTTTAATCGTATGGTCGTCGACAATTTCAAAACTGTTTTCATCGATGACTTTGTTGAAAATACCAGCTGCAGATTTTCCGACATCAATAGCGCGAGTGAATGAATACTGTACCGCTTCTGCGGTTACAGGCGAACCATCGTGGAAAGTGGCATTTTCCACCAAGTGGAACGTATATTCTTTGCCGTCTTCTGATACTTCATAGCTTTCCGCCAACATTGGCTGCGGTTCTGTGGAAGAACCTTCGAATGTAAACAGCCGGTCATACAGCATGTACATGGCACGGAAAGCCGTGTTTGCCGCTGATCCATGCGGATCAAGCTGCGGGATATCTTCATTGGTCGCAAAATTGAACACTTTATCATCGAAATTTTCGTTTGCCGCCGGCGCCTGAGTATCTGAAGACTGTGTTCCTTCCGTTTCTTCGCTGTAATTTTGGCATCCTGCCAGCACAAAAGCCGCCATTATTAAAAATGTCATCAGTTTGAACCATCGATCTTTGATTTTCATTCTACTTCCCCCTTAGTTTTGAATGAATGGTTGGCAAATTTAAAGTGAGCCGCTGCTGCAATCCTCCTTTCAATGGGCTCATCGGAATATCAGCGTTGTTTCGGATCAAGCAAATCGTTCAATCCATCCCCGAGCAAATTGAATCCCAGCACAGTGAAAAGGATCGCCATTCCTGGGAAGGTTGCCGCCCACCAGGCTTCCCGCAATATTTCACGGCTATTGGACAGCATCGCTCCCCATTCCGGAGAGGGCGGCTGCGCCCCAAGGCCGATAAAACTGAGTCCGGCTGCCGATAAAATAACAAAACCCAAATCGAGTGACGCTTGAATTGTGGCTGGCGCCATTGCGTTCGGCACGATTTCCTTAAAGAGAATACGGAACGGATTAGCGCCAAGCGCCCGGTTCGCTTCAATGTATTCCGAATGTTTGATCGAGAGGACAGACGACCGGACAATCCGCGTATACCAAGGCCACCATGTTGCAGCAAGCGCCAGCATGACATTTTCGATAGACGGTCCAAGAGCCGCCGCAATGGACATCGCCAAGATGATTCCTGGAAATGATAAAAAGATATCTGTAATCCGCATGATGAACTGATCTACCCGCCCCCCGATATAGCCGGCAATCGCGCCTAAAATCGTGCCGATCGGAAACGAGATGGCTACTACCAGCAAGCCAATGCGCAGCGAAATTCTCGTGCCGTAGACAATCCGGCTGAAAATATCGCGGCCGACTTCGTCCGTCCCGAAATAATGTTCGGCGCTCGGCGCTTCCAATTTGCTGAGCAGGTCCACTTCTGTCGGGCTGTGGGTGGCAATGACTGGAGCAAAAGCAGCTGTTACTAAAATAATCAGTACAATGATGAGCCCAAGCAAAGTTAATGGGCTGCTTGTTATTCTACGGACCAAGCCAACCACCCCCTCAATCGTGTTTTAAGCGCGGATCGATGAAAAAGTAAAGCGTATCAACAATCAAATTGACCATAATGAAAATTATCGCTATAAGGAGCGTTACCCCCATGACTGCCGGAAAGTCCAAATACGTGATTGCGTTGACCGCGTATTGCCCGAGGCCTGGCCAGGAGAAAACGGATTCTACCAGGACGCTGCCGCCGAGCGCATGGCCGAATGCCATCCCGAGCAATGTAATGACCGGCATGACCCCGTTTCGCAAAGCGTGGCCATATAACACGCGGTTTTCCGGCGCCCCTTTTGCATAAGCTGTCCGGATATAGTCACTTTTCAATACCGACAGCATACTCGACCGGGTCATCCGTGTGATCATGCCGATGGTCACCGCGGCAAGCGTGATTCCCGGCAAGATCAAATGCATGACTGCCGCATAGAACACCGGCCAATTCCCGGTCAATAATGCATCAACCGTATACATTCCGGTAATATAGTCGGGTGGTGCCATGCCCCCGTCCAGACGACCGGATCCCGGAAGTATCCCTAATTTCAAGTAGAAGAAAAGCAAGAACAGCAGCCCTAGCCAGAAAGCCGGCATCGCCACTCCCAGCAGGGCGAACACCCTCGTGAATTGATCCGCAAGTTTATCCTTCCTGCTCGCGCTGATCACACCGAACGGAATACCGACCAACAATGTCACAATCATTGCAAACATCGTCAATTCGAAAGTGGCCGGTGTATATCTCAGCAAATCATTCAGGACCGGCCGCTGGGAATAGGTGCTTTCCCCGAGGTCGCCTTGAAGAATCCCTCCCATGTAGCGGCCATATTGGACATAGAGCGGATCGTTCAGGCCCATGTCTTCTCGAAGTTCTTCTATCCCTTCAGGCGTCGCTTTCGGTCCCAAGATCAAGCGGGCAGGATCACCAGGAATGGTATTGGAAATTGCAAAGGTCAGAATACTAATGCCGATCAAAATCGGAATCATCAACAATAAGCGTTTAGCGACAAATCTTAAGGCATGCATTCAATCGCACTTCCTTCCTGGCAATATTAAGTATGGATACAGGCAGCAAAATGGCCGGGCGTTTTTTCTTCCAATGGCGGAACGATTTCCGCACACTCTTTTGTCGCCATCGGGCAGCGCGTGTGGAAAGGGCAGCCGGATGGCGGATTTGATGGGCTTGGCAAATCGCCTTGCAAAATAATCCGCTCTTTTTTCTGCAGTGGATCCGGCACAGGCAAAGCCGATAAAAGCGCTCGGGTATAAGGATGTTTCGGATCCGCATAGACTTTCTCCACATCGGAAATTTCAACAACTTTCCCTAGATACATAACGGCTACTTTGTCAGAGATATGCTGGACGACTGACAAATCGTGGGAGATGAACATATAGCTCAGATTCATCTCCTGCTGCAGTTCCAGCATCAAGTTTAAAACTTGGGACTGCACCGAAACGTCCAGAGCGGAAACCGGTTCGTCTGCAATGATCAAGCGCGGTTCCAGCATCAATGCCCGGGCAATGCCGATCCGCTGCCGCTGCCCACCGGAAAATTCATGCGGGTAATTATTGAGCTGGTCCCTTCGCAGGCCGATCTTCTCCACAAGCAGTTCAACTTTCTCTCTCCGCTCGTTGCGGGTGCCAATGTTATGAATAATCAAAGGAGCTTCTAAAATTTTCCTCACGGTATTTCTCGGATTCAAAGAAGCGTATGGATCTTGAAAGACAATCTGCATTTCTTTGCGAAGTTCCTTCATCTGTTTCGCATTCATTCCGGTTACTTCTTCGCCTTTGAATTTAATGCTGCCTTCCGTCGGTTCGGCGAGGCGCAAAATGGAGCGGCCAAGGCTGGACTTTCCGCATCCGGATTCCCCCACAATGCCTAAAGTCTGCCCTTCCTCGATAGTGATGCTGACGCCGTCCACCGCTTTCACAATGGTTTTCTCACCCATAAACCCTTTTTTAATGGTGAAGTGCTGTTTCAAGTTCGTCACTTCTAACAACGCCATCTTGGTCTCCCCCCTTCTCGTCAAAAAGCCAGCAAGCCGATTGGTGGCCGGCTTTTATATCGAACATGGGGGGAACTGTCGTCCGGCAAATATCCATCGTATGGCGGCACCTTTCTGCAAAGCGGCATCCTGCCGGCATATTCCCGGGAGCGGGAACTGTTCCAGGAATCGATCCCAATTTCTGCTTGCGCTGCCCGAGTTTCGGTATAGAGTCGAGCAGTCCGATGGTGTAAGGGTGTGTTGGGTTTTGGAACAATTCCAGAACCGGTCCTTCTTCAACTATCTTTCCGGCATACATAACAATGACGCGGTCGCAAACTTCTGCGACAACTCCCATATCATGGGTGATCATAATGATGCCCATCTGCGTCTGCCGTTTGATTTCACCCATCAATTCCAGAATCTGCGCTTGGATTGTAACATCGAGCGCCGTTGTCGGTTCATCGCAAATCAGAAGCTGCGGTTCGCAAGCCATCGCAATTGCAATCATGACCCGCTGCCTCATTCCGCCGGACAACTGGTGCGGATATTCGTTGACCAGTTCTTCAGCGCGAGGAAGGCCGACGTCTTTCAACAGCTTCAGCACCCGTGTCCGCCGTTCCTCTTTTGTCATATTGCGGTGCAGGATCAGCGATTCTTCAATTTGGGTTCCGACAGTCTGCAATGGATTGAGCGATGTCAACGGGTCCTGGAAAATCATCGATACTTGGTTGCCCCGGATTTTTTCCAGCTTTCGCTTCGAATAGGCGGCTATGTTTTCATCCAGCAAGTTGATATCTCCGTCCAGCCGGGCTTTTTCGGGCAGCAAGCGCATCAGGGAGAGGGCCGTCATGCTTTTTCCGCATCCTGATTCGCCGACAATCCCAACCGTTTCCCCTTTTTCCACCTGGAAAGAGATCCGATCTAATATCGTTGCGTATTTCCCGTTTTTCTTTAGGGATAAGGAAAGATCTTTTACATCCAATAGCATTATCAAAACCCCCTTTGATTTATGATCGGGCTACTTTGGCCAAGTCTTTCAGCGCTGCCGTATAGTGATCGGAAAAAGTTTTCTGGATCATTTGGCGATTTTTCGTACGAAGCGCATCCAGCAGAACTTTATGGTTATGAACCACTTGTTCCACACGGAGAGGCACTTGGTTGGCGATTGTCAGAAACATGGCCCCTACTTGGGTGTCCATATGTTTATGGATGTTGATCAACCGGTTATGCTTTGAAGCACTGACAATGGTTCCATGAAACAGGATGTCACATTGGGCTTGTTTTTCTAAATCCTGTTCCATCATCGCCTGATGGAATTTCTCCAATAACCGCTCCAGTTTGGCAAAGTCTTTGTCAGTTAAATACTCTACCGCCAACTGTGCCGCCTCTCCTTCCAGCAAAGCGCGGAGTGTATAGATTTCAAAAGCGTCCTGTTGGGACAGCGTAGCGACAAAAGTTCCCTTGTTCGTTTCATGCTTGATCAATCCCTCATTTTGGAGAAGCTTCAACGCTTCCCGCACCGGCCCTCTGGAAATTTGGAGCTTTTCTGCCAGCCTGGCTTGATTGATGCGCTCTCCCGCAAGCAATTCCCCGTTCAAAATCATTTTCCTTATTATTTTCGCAACATCGTCTGACAGTGTCCGTTGATCGAGAATCATCCCATCCTTCCCCTCCCCCTTCAGCTTGCTTTTTCAGGCAGCGATTCATAGATCGCCTTTAGTTCATATAAGTTGTTCCAGCTCATTTGCCGTTCGCCTGTTTCAATCTCTTTGATGGCTTTTATCAAGGCGTTGAGCAATGGCGCTGCAACCTCATGGCTTTCGGCAATTTCCAGAATCGGCACCAATTGGGCATCCACTTCTGTTTTTCTTTTCCGCACAGCCAAATCCCGCCATATGCCGCTTTTCGTCTTCTTATTGGAAGCCATCCTTTCGGCCAACTTATCAAGCTGGACAGCCAGTTTTTCTTCATTTCGCAGCGCTCTTGGATAAACGAGAGCGGGATCCCAATCGTCAAAACCGAGCGGCGAGACTCCTTCTTTAGCTGCCGTCTCCAGAATTTCCGAACACAATTCCATTAACATGCCGCGCAAATCTTTTTTCCTGACGACAGCGGCCATTGTTTCGTCGACCAAAGCGGTCGCATAGAGAAGACCCGCATAAGACAGTTTCCCCCATAAATATCCCCAAATATTTCCGGTGACTTCTGCCGGCCCCCAGCTTTTCAAAATCTCTTTCAACCGAAGGACGCGATTGGAAACCGTCCCATCCAGCTCCCCGAGATATAAAGAAGCCACACCGCCGTAAAGGATGCGCCCAGGTTCCAAATAGTCAGCTGAAAAGTTGACAAAACAGCCAATGGTCCGTTCGGCGCCAATCATTTTTGAAATTTGGCGTTCACACAAGCCATTCTGCAGCGAAACCACTTGGGCATCGTTGGCCAATAAAGGGATAAACGGTTTTAACGCAGCTTCGGTATGATGGGCTTTCACACAAAGGAAAACAATGCCAAGAGGCTCGTTTCTTTCCACTAATTGTTGGGGCGTATAAGCTTTTCCATGGATGGTGAACGTTTCTTCAGGCCCTTCAATTGTCAAGCCGGCCTCATTTATTTTTTCGACATGATCTGCGGCAATGTCGCAGAAAGCCACTTCTTCGCCCGCACGGACCAAGTATGCTCCCAAAACTCCGCCGATGGCTCCGGATCCGATAATTGTGATTGCCATAGTGCCGCCCCCTAAAAAAGTTGTAGTCCGCCATCTGCGGAAATTACTTGGCCGCTCACATACTGAGCAAAGTCAGATGCGAAGAACAGCACCGGATAGGCAATATCTTCCGGCGACCCTAACCGTTTAACCGAGATCGCCTCTATCAGGTTCGCTTGCGCATCTCTTGTCATGGCGTCCCATTGTTTTTGGGTAGAAGGATTGGATAACACAAAACCCGGAGCCACATTGTTGACCGTGATGCCAAACGGCCCAAGTTCACGCGCCATCTGTCTCGTAAAACCGATTTGCCCAGCTTTGGCGCTCGTATAGGCTTGGATGCCGGTCAAGCTGCTGCTTCTTCCCGCACCGCTGGAAATATTGACGATTCTTCCATAGCGGTTCTTTTTCATATATGGAGCAACCGCCCGCACCATGTAAAAAGCAGAAGTCAAATTTATATCGATAACCTTTGCCCAGTCATCGTCTGTGACTTCTTCAATCGGCTGATGCACTTGCCCGGCCACACCGCCTGCGGCATTGACCAGAATATCGATCTGCCCGAAATCGGCCGCCACTCGGCCAAGCAATCGGCCAACTTCTTCCGAATCGGTTGCATCGCATTGATAGGCATGTATTTTTCCGTCTGCCCCAGCAGCTTCGATAGCTTGTTCCACTTCCTTTTTTGATTGTGCGAGCGGTTCGCTCAATATATCGATTGCTGCCACTTTTGCTCCTCGGATTGCAAACTCTTTGCAAATAGCCCTTCCAATGCCGTGGGCTGCTCCTGTTACGATCGCTGTCTTTTCTTCAAAAGTTAACTGTAAACTGTTAACACTTTGTCCCAAAACAACATCCCCATTTCGCAATTTTTTCTTATTATATGTGCGTTTTTTTTGAAAAGCAATATGTTTTTTGAATATTAAATAAATTCAGTATTCTCGTAGTTGTTGAAACAAATAAAAACGGCAAGCCGTTGAATGGCTTGCCGTTTTTATCAAAGAAGGCGATAGACCCTCGCTTCAAAAGGCTGGATTTCCGTTTCGTTGATCATTTCATAGTTTCCGAGCATCAGCACTGCATCTTTTTGCGCCTGCCATATGCAGTGCTCCTCTTTCAGATTGGCGACAACCAAAAATTTATCGTGTTCGTCTTGACGCATGTAGGCATAGACAGTCGGGCAGCCGGTGTCGACGAGCTCATAGGAGCCATACACGAGCACTTGCCATTCTTTGCGCAAAGCGATCATTCGCCGGTAGAAAGACAGTATGGACAGCGGATCTTTTTTCTGCGCTTCGACGTTCAGCCATGTGTAGTTCGGATTGAGGCTGAGCCATGGTTCTGCTGTTGAAAAGCTGGCGTAAGGGCTGCTGTCCCACTGCATCGGCGTCCGGGAATGGTCACGGCTCGTTTTTTTGATGATCCGCATGATGGTGTCATGCGGCACGCCTTCTTTCAGTTTGTAGTGGTACAGCGTTTTTGTCCGCACATCGTTGTAGAGTTCGATGTCGTGAAAAGGCGCATTGGTCATGCCGATCTCCTGGCCTTGGTAAATATACGGCGTCCCCTGCATCAAAAAATACATGCAGCCGATAGCTGTGGCGCTTTCCCGCCAATAGTCCCCATCATTCCCCCATGTCGAGACGATGCGCGGCTGATCGTGGTTCTCCAAGTATAAAGCGTTCCAGCCGATCCCTTCCATCCCTTTTTGCCAGCGGGTCATAATGGCTTTGACTTCGTCGACATCCAAATCCGTCTCGGCTTCGGTATCCCATGCCAGCCAATTTTCAAAATGGAACATCATATTGATTTTGCCGCGTTCTTCGCTAATCCATTCGTACGCATCCTCCACAAACACGCCATCCGCTTCCCCGACTGTCATGATATCGTATTTTGAAAACGTCTCATCGCGCAGTTCCGTTAGAAATTCGTGGATGCCTTCGACATTTTTCATCTTCTCAAAAGCTTGTACATAAGGCGCGTTGAGCGGATTGGGCATATCCGAAAAGTCTTTCTTGATATAGCTGATAACATCCACCCGGAACCCATCGATGCCTTTGTCGAGCCACCAGCGGATCATTTGGTATAAGGCCTGCCGGACCACTGGATTTTCCCAGTTCAAGTCCGGCTGTTTCTGGGCGAATAAATGCAGATAGTATTGTCCGGTTTTTTCATCATGGGTCCACGCCGGGCCGCCAAAAATGCTTTCCCAATTCGTCGGCTTGTCGCGCCAAATATACCAGTCACGTTTTTCGTTGTCGCGCGAGGAGCGGGATTCGATAAACCATGGGTGCTCATCGCTTGTATGGTTGATGACCAAATCAATGATCAGCTTCATGCCGCGCGCATGCACTTCGTGAAGAAGGCGGTCAAAATCCTCCATCGTCCCCATTTCTTCCATGATGTCCTGATAGTCGCTGATATCATATCCGTTATCGGCATTCGGCGATTTGTAGACCGGACAAAGCCATATCACATCGATGCCGAGCTCTTTCAAATAATCGAGTTTCTCTGTTACGCCATTAATATCACCGATTCCGTCGCCGTTCGAATCATTGAAGCTGCGGGGATAAACTTGATAGACGACCGCTTCTTTCCACCAAACTCTTTTCATGGTTGATCCCTTCTTTCAGACGCCGGCATGATCATCCCAGGATTATTCCAGAAGTCGCAATCGCCCGATCTTGTTGCCAGCTTTTATTTTTCTTCGACCTTCTATTTTATGTCTTCCAGCACTAATAAAGCGGCTCCAAGAATTCCTGCCTCGTTTTCAAATTGCGCGACTTTGATGTCCAGCGGATTCAGCAGCAACGGTTCTAAATGCCCGATGAGGCGGTCCCACCAAAGTTCCGCCGATTCCGATACGCCTCCGCCGATGACTACAATATCCATATCGAATGCCGCCTGCAATGAGCTGATGACAAGCGCCAGATCTTTTGTAAAACCATCCACCACACTTTGTGCTGCTGGATCGGTTTTCGCCTGGATGAAAAGTTCCTGCGGTGTGATGGGCAAACCGGCTTCTTTGATTCGGCGCACGAGCGCAGTTCCGGAAACGTATTGTTCGGAACAGCCTTCACGCCCACAAGAGCAAAGCACGCCGTTCGGATGCAGAATCATATGGCCGACTTCCCCTGCCCCCCCGTGTTTGCCTCCGCTCAGCAATTTACCATCCCAAATAATGCCGCCGCCAAGCCCCGTTCCAAGTGTCAGACAAACCGTTCGGCCAAAGCCTTTTGCTGCTCCAAACTTCGCTTCCGCGAGTGCTGCGGCATTGGCGTCGTTTTCGACTTCGACGCGCTTGCCCGTCGCGCGTTCCAGTTGTTCTTTGACAAGAGTGCCGGTCCAGCCGGGCAATGTTTCAGTGGCATAAATGACTTTCCCTTGAGTCGGATCGACAAAGCCATGAGTCCCGATGCCGATCGCTTCAATTTCAGGATCAAGCGCAAGAAAACGCAAGACCTGTTCCTCCAAATACGGATAAAGCGGAAACTGCGTCGGCAATTTTTCGTCCAGCGAAATGTTCCCCGCATTGTCCACTACGCTCATCCGTACTTTCGTTCCTCCAATGTCCACCCCTAATACTTTAACCATGAATACCCTCTTTTCACTGTTGACGTTTTGATAGTTTGCTTTCTGTTTTGGTTCTAATAACAATATACCTTATATAGATGCTGCTTGCTTTTGCAAATTTTCAGTCCATTCCCAATCGCTGATTTGCACCGCATCCGTTACATGATGAAGCTTGCTTGCACCGACAATTGCAGACGTTACCGCCGGCTGGTTGAGGATCCAGGAAAGCGAGAATTGCGATAAATTCACTCCATATTCTTCAGCCATTCCTTTGTATCTTTCCACCCGTTCGAAGTTTTCGTCTGTGAAATAGTTTTGGATCAGCTGCTCGCCTTTTGCCGCCCGGCTGTCTTCCGGCAGCTCGTGGCGGGACTTGTATTTCCCAGACAGCATGCCGCGCGCCATCGGACTGTACACCAAGAGTCCCATCGACTCGAACAAGCAGAACGGCACCACTTCATTTTCCAGTTCGCGGGACAGCAAATTGTATTGGGACTGGGATGAGACGAAAGATTCCAAGCCCAGCAAATCGCTGATGCCATTCGCTTTGGCCATTTGCCAAGCCGCATAATTCGAGCAGCCGATATAGCGGACTTTCCCTTGCTTGACCAAATCGTTCAATGCCGCCAAGGTTTCCTCCAGCGGGGTTTCGTTGTCGAACCGGTGTACTTGGTACAAGTCAATATAATCGGTTTGAAGCCTTTTCAGCGAACTTTCCAATTCCCGCATGATATGGAAACGGGACAAACCGAAATCATTTGTGTCTTGCCCCATCGGCAACCCTACTTTTGTCGCCAGGACGACTTTGTTCCTCCGTCTTTTCAAATTGCGGCCGATAATTTCTTCTGACTCGCCCGTTCCGTATTTGAATGATTCGTCTTGGCCTTTGCCGTAAAAGTTTGCTGTATCGATCAGGTTAATGCCGGCGTCAAGGGCAGCGTCCAATATTTCCACAGACGACTTTTCATCGATCCAGCGGCCGAACGCCATCGTTCCAAGACTTAGATTTGAAACCCGCAGGCCGGTTTTCCCTAAATTCTTATAGTTCATCCAGTTGCCTCCTCCGTAAACTTTGTTCATAAAAGATTCCTTTAGATTAATTCGCTGTTTCAGATGGAACTCCTTTATTCTTCCAAGCCGTTAAAGTTCTTTGAATCGGGTATAGGTATTCCATATTGTTCTAGGAGGTTGGCACATGATCAAAGAGTGGTTGAAGGATTCGTCTTATACGGTGGTGTTTACAGGTGCCGGCATGTCGACGGAAAGCGGATTGCCCGATTTCCGCTCAGCGAACCAAGGATTGTGGGAACAGAAAAACCTCGCTAAAATCGCCAGCATCGGGTCGCTTTATCACAATCCGGAAGAATTCACTGAGTTCTACCGGAGCCGGATGGTGGGCTTGCGTGAATACGGTCCGCATAAAGGGCATTACTTATTGGCCGAATGGGAAAAACGGGGACCGGTAAAATCGATCATTACACAGAACGTCGACGGTTTTCATCAGTTGGCAGGCAGCAGCCAAGTCGCTGAACTGCACGGCACACTGCAAAGCGTCTATTGCCAGGAATGCAGCAGGACCTACAGCAGCGATGAGTATTTGGAAGGCACCAGCCATTGCGTTGTCTGCGGCGGCGTCTTGCGCCCTTCGATTGTGCTGTTCGGGGAAATGCTGCCGGAGAAACCGTTCGAATTGGCGCTGCAAGAAGCAAGCCGGGCAGATTTGTTCATTGTCCTCGGTTCTTCTCTCAGCGTCTCGCCGGCCAATCAATTCCCGCTTATTGCAAAAGAAAACGGCTCACGGGTCGTAATCGTAAACCGGGAGCCGACACAGCTTGACGGATATGCCGACGAAGTGGTGCATGACCGCAATATCGGGGACGTGCTGGAAGAGTGGGACAGGTTTTTGAAACAATAGGATGAATTGGCTCATCCACGTAAGAGAAGGGGAACTTCATGTATGGAGTTTTGTTTGTCGGGATATAAATTTCAAGGTTCATATAGAAACCTTGAAACTTCATGAAGAAAATATCAACACTCCCTCATCACCGCTTTTCAGCAAACAAAAAAGAGGATGCCTCCCTGCACGCTGCCAGACAGCAGACAAGGAAACATCCTTTTTTCATTTTACATAAAGACAATAACGGCCAGCACTGCTGCCAATACAATTCGGTAAATCGCAAATGGCATAAGCTTGATGCGTGAAATCAATGTCAGGAAAAAGCGGATCGAAATCAAAGCGAAGACGAATGCGCTGATGAATCCGACCACGTAAAACGATAGATAGTCCATCGACATCTGGTCCAAGTTTTTCATAACTGACACCAGGCTGGCACCGAACATGATCGGAACCGCCATGATGAACGTGAAGTCTGCAGCAGTACGGTGATTCAATCCGAACAGGACGCCTCCCGAAATGGTTGCGCCGGAGCGCGAGAATCCCGGCCATAAGGACAAGCACTGGACCAAGCCGACCGTAAACGCCTGCCGGTATGAGATTTCATCCAACGAATTTACAGTTGGATTTTTTGGGCCGAATTTATCGGCGATGATCATAAGGACCGCCCCGACCACAAGTGCATAGATGACGGTTTCGACACCAAACAAATGGTCATCGATGAAATCTTTGAAGGCAAATCCAAGAACAACTGCCGGCAGCATGCCGACGATGACATGCAGCAAGTTGAAGCGGCCGCTCTGCTTCTGCCCATCTATTTTATACAAGCCGACTAGGCTGAAAAGGCGTTTCCAAAACACGACGACAACCGCTAAAATCGAGCCTAATTGGATGACAATCTTAAATGTGTTCGCCGGATATTTCCCCAGAAACTCCTGTGATTTCAGCCACATGTCATCGACAATGATCAAATGTCCGGTCGAAGATACGGGCGCAAACTCGGTCATTCCTTCTACAAGCCCTAAAATCAATGCTTTTAATAAATCGAATAATTCCATATGCCTTCTTATCCCTCTTTCTGCGGAAGCGGATTTTTCGTTGCCGCTAGTCCTCATTATTACATAAATAGGAGCCATTTATAAGGCTGCCGACATTTTTTTAGAGAAAATCTTTGCTTGCTTATGCCTGCTTCTGATGCACCTTTTTAAAAGACGCCAGAGCTGGCGTTCAGGATGCGCCATTTTTGAAATTCACATAAAAAAGCCGTTTCCGGTGAAAGAAACGGCTTTTCCCAGTTTATTCTTTGAAGACTTTTGCGACAAATCCTGCCACGTAATCACTGCCGCCGTTGTCTTCGACGCCTTCGATCATCATTGCCATGATAAAATCGGGATTTTCGGAATCATAAGCGACAAAAAAGCCGTTTTGTGCGCCTTCCTCATCTTTGCTGGCCTTCAGTTCCGCTGTACCGGTCTTCCCGGCTAACGGGACATCTTTCAGATTGGCTGATTGGGCATAGCCATCCACTACTACATTGCGCATGCCTTTCCGAAGAATTCCTGCATTTTCTGCACTCACCAAACCTTCTTTCCAGACTTGCTGGTCTTCCTCATCCAAAAACAGAGTCGGCTTGTACATCGTGCCATCCGTTATCAATGGCTCGTACAGCGAAGCAAGATGCAAAATATTCGTCAGCATCTGCCCTTGGCCAAACGACGTATCTGCCAACTGCCCTTCTGAACCGATTGTGCCTTCATTCGAAATCTGCGGCATTTTCATGCCGTAGGCAAATTCCATTTCCTCGCCAAAGCCGAATTTTTTCAATCCGTCAGTGAAGGTTTCTTTGCCCATTTCGAGCGCTTGGCGGGCAAAATAAATATTGTCCGAATAAACGAGCGCTTTGTTCAGATCAATAGGATTCGGCGCTTCAGGATGAAGGCGGGTGACACGGTAATCGCCCCACGACTTGTCTTTTTGCCAAGTTTCCCCGTTGATTTCCAAGCCTTCGGAAGGATCTAATGTACCGGCTTCCATACCGATCGCTGCAGTGATCGGCTTGATCGTCGAGCCAGGTGCATATCCTGCCGTGAAGCGGTTGAACATCGGGTTTCGCGGATCTTCCTCAAGTTCTTTATAGCGGTCGCCGCTAATGCCGAGCATGAACTCGTTCGGATCAAATCCCGGAGAGCTGACAAGCGCGAGTGTTTCACCGGTATTCGGATCCACAGCTGCACTTGTTCCCGGCTCTCCTTCCATTGCCTTGTATGCCGATTTTTGCAGCTCCGCGTCGATGGTCAGTTTCACCGTCTCACCGTCAACTGCCGGCTGTTCAGCTACCGTGATCGGTTCTGCGCCTTCCGTGGCTTTTTCGATATAAATTTTCACGCCCCCCGTTCCGCGCAAACGATCTTCAAGCAGCGCTTCAAGGCCTTGGCGGCCGATAAGGTCATTTGCGGTATAGCCGTCAGCTTTCCGCTCTTCCAGTTGTTCTGCCGTAATAGCGC
Organism: Planomicrobium sp. CPCC 101110; assembly: GCF_007859395.1. Classification (GTDB taxonomy): domain Bacteria; phylum Bacillota; class Bacilli; order Bacillales_A; family Planococcaceae; genus Planococcus. The sequence continues at coordinate 38,077 of NZ_VOHD01000008.1, forward strand.
CAATATAGCCGGACAAATGGGATAAAGCTGCTCCGTATGGATATTCCCGCATGTCGGTTCCTTGATGGGTGACTCCCGGGATTTCATCGGCTTTCTTCAATAGCTCTTCTTCAGTTTTCGCAGCTTTGGCAATTGGCACAAAATAATCCGGCTGCACCCAGCTTTGTTCTAATTGTTTGTCGATAAAGTCGGCCGTTACACCAAGCAGATCGGCAAGCTCTTCTTTTTTCGACTCGTCCGTAAACAGTTTCGGGACAATGCCAATGTCGAAGCCGCTGCCATTTGCGGCAATTTTGTTATTGTTGCGGTCTATAATTTCCCCGCGTGCCGCTTCTGAACGGGAAATCCGGATATTGTCTCCTGCCTCAAGCTGTGGGAAGATGAATGACGGATCCCATTCGACATACCAGTTTTCCTCCTCTTCCTGCGTCTCGTGAAGCAAAGTAAGCGTCTTCTCGAATTCTACAGGCCCGGCCAGCGTCTCCATTTTCACTTGAACCGGGAAGTCGGCCGGATTTTCCGGATCCCATTCTGTATCTTCCGCTGGTTTTGTGTAGGTGACCTCCACATCCTTAATGCCCAGATCTTCCTGCAATTTCTCTTGCCGTTCAACAAAATCTTCTGTGCTATACGCCTCTTTTGTTCCTTGGTTCAAATAAGCGCTGTACATTTCAGCGAAATTCCCTTCATTCCACTGGCCTATGTATTCTTTCAGCCGGTCCTCAGGAGTCGCTTGCTGCTGGCAAGCGCCGAGAAGAAAAAGACATAACAGGGAAATGATCCCGAGCAATCGTTTGTTCATTGGATAACCTCCGTTTCCTTCCTTTATTTTACCAGTTTGCACCTCCGTGCAACACTGAAATGTTCGGCGTTCCTGTGCCAATATAAAGGACGAAAAAAAGAGAGGCCGGTTTCGGCCTCTCTTTTGCTGCGGCTTATTTTGTATAAAGCGCGTTTGAAATCAAGCGGAACAAGTAGTCCGTATGGTCACGGAAAGCCGGTTCCATACCGATCAACGTTACGTCTTTATTGCTTTCGCGGATGATGACAGGCTGGCCGGTCGCCGTCTCATTGCCTTTCCAGTGTCCGGCAACGAAGAAATCACTTTCATCGTAAGCCGCCAGCACTTCGCCGTCTTCCACTCCGCTATACCAAGCTGGACGGTAAACGAATCCGATATCATCTTGGCCGTATCCTGCAGTGATTCCGGTGCCGTCATAATCAATATTGACAATTCCGTTGCTGTTCGATCCGCCGGTCTGAACCGTTGCGTCAGTCAAGCCGAGTGTCTGCGCTGCTTTCGAAGCTCCAGCTCCTGCTGCAATGAATTTGCCGCCTTCTTCAACAAAACCTGTGACATTTGCCTTGAATGCTGCAAGCTGCTCTTCGTTTTGCAAACCAAATTCTTGGTTTGCTTCTCTTTCATGTTTTGTTAAAATCAAGCTTTCTGTGCCATTGTAGATGAACGCGTCATAAGACGTTAAGCCTGATTCCGCCACTTCCACAGGTGACAGTTCAGTTACTTCAAAGCCTAAACGCTCTAAAGCCAAGTTCATGCCTGAATGCGTCTGCTGTTTGTTCATGCCGCCATCTTCAAGAAGTGCAACTTTCAATTTTGTGAGTTTCTTCGCATCTACCGGTGTCACACCGCTTTCAATGTGCAAGCCGGATGCTTTCACAGTTGAGCTGATAGTCTTCGGTGATCCAGTGACATAGAAATCGCCTTTGCTATCGCGTCGGACGGTCGTTCCTTGCTGAATCAGCGTGTTGACCAGCTCTACCGCTTTCACCGAAGAGTTCGGGATGACAAACGGCCCTTTTCCTGAAAGAGTCCCGTGGCCATCAGCGTGATTGACTTTTGCAGTCGGTACGTCGAATTTCGTCTTGACCGGATTTGCTTCAAAGCCCCATAGTTTCGGCAAGCTCCATGCAGAGATGTCATACATCGAAGGCGTGTCATCGGTGATATCTTCACCGTCCCACAGCATCGTGTTGGCAAGGCCCGCTTTTGCTTGGCTCATATCGACAATGTACGAACCTTTCGCGTACTCTACGCCATCAACTATAAAGCTCTTCGCCGCACGAACGACGTCAATATCGTTGTCGATCAAATGGTTGACCGCTTTTTCCGTGACCGTCGGATCTTTTTCATCTACCGGCAGGATATACGCTTCCGGGAAGAAGCCTTCCTCGTGGTATGGATGGTCAAAATTGATGCCGCGCTTGAAGATTTCGATCTGATCATTCAGCATTTCCTGCTTGTTGTCCGTTGCATACTGAAGTGCGCCCATGATGGCATCGTACATCCACTTCACGCCGTCTTCATCGTTCGTCGGCGCTTCTAGCGTGTGGCCATATGCCCCGTGGTACATGGCATACATCGGTGTGAAGATCGGCGGATAATCGTCCCAGCCAGCTTCATCATCGCGCTGCGGCACATAAGTCCCTGTCATGGTCTTATACAGATCGCCTTTATATTCGCTTTTATTCTTCATGATGGAACTTTCCATCGCTTCTGCTTGGCCGTATGCCCACTTATTATACAAATCATATTCATAGTTCGGGTTGTGCGGCGGTGTACATGGCTCGATCAAGCCTTGCTTGTTGGGCGCGTAATTTTTCACATAGCCGTGGGTATCCAAGAACACCATCGGATTCCATTCGGTTATCAAGTCTACCGTCTGGCGCGTTTCCGGCTGCGACTGCGTAATAAAATCGCGGTTCAAATCAACGCCTTCGCTGTTGAAACGGGTCGCATCCACACGGCCATCCGGATTTGCTACAACATTGAAAATTAGGATGTTGTTATCAAGAATTGTTTTGGTCTCTTCATCATTGCCAGTGGCAAAACGTTCGATCAATTGCATCACCGCATCACTGCCAATAAATTCCGTTCCGTGGATCGATCCGTTAATCATGATCGGCACTTTGAAATCAGTGTTTTTCTGAATCCATTCCTGTGCCTTTTCGGGATCTTTGATCATCTGTTCGCGAAGTGCTTTATTTTCGTTCACTTTGCCTTGCGACTTAGAGTCCGAAATTGTTACAACATATAAAGGCAACCCGCTGGCTGACTTGCCCGTCACTTCCACTTTCATGCGATCGGATGACTTCGCAATTTTTTGAAGTTCGGTTCCGATTTCGGAGAACTTGAGGAAATCATAATTCTCTGTATTAAATTTGCTGCCATCTTTTTCTTCAATCGGGTTTACATATGTAGGGTTTGAAGATTGCGCTAAAGCAGAAGACCATGGAGCTGATGCAAGCAAGCCTATCGCCAATAAGCCACTGACTGTTTTTTTCATTTGGATATGCCTCCAATATTTTTTTAATGTATAAATATTTACCATTAATAATATTAATTTAAATTCCGCTCAAACGCTATAATTCCTTTTATCTATTATCCATCGGAATTTATAGGTGAAAATAGCACATTTTCACGCAGTATTCCGTCCATACTTTATGCAACTAGTAAAATATTCATAACAATTTGATTAAAGGAATCTATTTTGTATTCGAATTTGTGTTAACTTAATTTTAAAATCGGTTGACTCAAAATATATGCTTGATTATACTTTTCTTATATTGAAATTTGGAGGAAACCATATGACCACTTCAGCGACAAGATCGGAAAATCATTCACGCACACTGCAGCTGGTGCAAATCGCCATGTTTGCGGCATTAATGGCAATAGGAGCCAATATTTCAGCTTTCCTTGTAATTGGCGGAGTTCCAATCACTCTCCAAACGTTTTTCGCAATTTTGGCTGGCATTCTGCTTGGCAGCCGCCTTGGCGCAGCTGCAATGGTTGTTTATGGATTGATCGGTTTGGCTGGCTTGCCCGTGTTTGCCGGTTTTTCCGGAGGCATGGATACGCTTGTCTCTCCAACATTCGGATTTATTGTATCGTTTGTATTTGTCGCCTTAATTGCCGGTGCCATTGTCCAGCGCTTTCCTTCCCGAACAGGATTTATCGCAGCTGCACTGGCGGGCACCGCAGTCAACTACCTGATCGGAACCAACTGGATGTATGCCGCATACAAATTGTGGTTTTCTGCCCCAGCAGGCTTCGACTACAAGATGGCTTGGGCATGGATGGCAGTGCCGCTTCCGAAAGATCTGATTCTTGCTGTACTGGCCGGGATTTTCGGCTTCCGTTTGAAACCGCTTATCCAAAAATACAAATAAGCAAAACCCTTCCGCGGTCGCCACGGAAGGGTTTTTTGCCAATTCAGCGATGGACTTTTCCCCTTCTTCCTGCTAAAAAGAAGAAGAAGGCAAAGTTGAAGGAGGAACATGATGAAGGTCTTAAACTATTCATTGCTTGACGTGTTTACAACAACGCCATTCGGAGGCAACCAGTTAGCTGTTTTCCATGAAGGCGAGTCCTTATCGACTGGGATGATGCAGAAAATTGCAAGGGAGCTTAATCTATCGGAAACGGTTTTCCTCTCCCCTCCAAACGACTCGGATAACCAAAGGAAGCTGCGCATTTTCACTCCGCAAATGGAATTGCCGATGGCTGGCCATCCGACCATAGGCGCCGCTTTTTTAATGGCTGACCAGGACCTGGTCCAAACGGGTGAAGGCATCAGCGAATGGACGCTGGAAGAAGCTGTAGGCGACATTCCCGTTATCGTCTATAAAGAAGAGGGATTGATAACAAAAGTGGAAATGACGCAGCCCCTGCCTTCTTTCGGAGAGCGATTTTCCAAAACCGAACAAATTGCCAAACTGCTGTCGCTGGCACCTGCAGACCTTCATACTGAATTTCCGATTCAAACAGTGTCGACCGGCGTGCCGTTTTTGTTCGTTCCTGTCCGGTCGCTTGCCGCCATCAATAAAATCAATTTTCGCTCGGATGTCTGGGAACAGCACTTCAGCAAAAACGAAGCGACTCAGCATCTTTTCGTTTTCACTACAGAAACCGAAGATTCCGCTTCCACTGTCCATAGCCGCATGTTCGCTCCTGCCATGGGCATTCCTGAAGACCCGGCCACCGGTGCTGCAAGCGGGCCGCTTGGCGCCTATCTGGTCGAGCATGCCGTCATTCCCGCAACTGAAAACGGCGTTTATGCAATTCGGAGTGAACAAGGGATCGAAATGGGACGGCCGAGTTTCATCGATATTACAATCGTTAAAAAGGGCCAGGAATTCCAGCAGGTTAAAATTGGCGGTACTGCTGTCACTGTCGGAAAAGGGCAGTTGTATCTGGAAGACACTAAAAATTGAACAAAATAAAAAAGCCGTGGCGGCCCCAAATTGGACCGCTACGGTTTTTTATTTGCTTGGCATAGACTTCCACTGATCTTCCAACCATTGGTCGAAATCAGCGCCTTTATCGCCTTTGTACGTGTCGTAAATATCAACACGCGTTTTTTGCAGCTTTGTTTTGAAATCTTCAAACGAGTGGTCTGCCGGCAGGCTTTTTTTGATGCGCAGCAAAACTTTCGAAGTATCTTTTATAAGCTCGCGCGTCTTGCGCTCAGGCAAGTGCACGTTCTCCCCGAAATTTTTCAGTGCATCGTACGCAGCTTCTTGCACTTGATATACAGGATCATGTTCCATTCGATGCGTCAAAAGATCGATTGTCTGCTCGCTTTTCCACTTTCCAAGTTCCTCGACTGCAGCCAGGCGCTCTTTCCAGTTGGCTGTCCGATTGGCAGCTTTTTTCAACTCTTCGTAATTCGGCGGTAGATTGTTTTTCTTGTTTTGATAAGCCAAAATTTATTCTCCTTTTTTCCATTTCCCTTTTCGGAAAATGAATCGTTCTATTCCATTCACGGAATTCGCTCCTTATATTGTACCATCATCCGAATGAAAAAGAACTTAAGCAGAATTATGAAACTGCTCCAATGCATTTATCGGACTGGTTATAGAAGGAAAAATTGTTTTTTAAAAGGAAGAGGAGAAGGGCTTGTATGGGATTCTTTGATAATAAGTAAAAATTGTTAAAATTCTAATAAATACATTGTAATTTTGCTTTAATAGTTATATTATGGAATTGCGCTTCAAATAAAAGGAAAAGAAAGGAGATTATTATGAAAAAAGGTATGTTGAGTATGGTTACTTTCTCGGTTTTATTTGTAGGTTCTTCTTTAAGTGTTGGTGCAGAGAATCACGACAAAGACTGTGGGGATTTTGGAAGCCATGAAGAAGTATTGGAGTTCTGGTTTGCAAATGACTATAGTGCAGAAAACGATCCGCATCGGCTTGATGCAGATGCGGACGGCTTGGCTTGCGAAGTCAGCCAAAGCGAATATGACACTTACGCGGCAAGCTATGAAAGCGATGATTCCACCGAAAATGCAGCTGATGAAGAAACTGAAAGTGCAGAAGAAGGCGGCGAACTGCCGGATACCGCTTCTAACGGTCCATTGATGATGTTGTTTGGCGCAGGCCTTGCGGGAGCAGGTTCACTCCTCTTTTTCCGCCGGAAAAGCCAGAACGCGTAAAGTATAAATCGAAACGGCGGGATTTCCTCCTGCTGTTTTCACTGTGAGGTGAAGCTTCATGAGACGGTGGTTTGGCTTGCTCCTTCTCCTGGCTGGGCTAATTATCGGGCTCTCCAGTTTTTTCGAATGGCACAGCGGAAAAACCGCAGCCCAAGATCTGACCCATGAAGAAATAGCGGATTTTGAAGAAATTCAACAAGAGGTTGCAACAGAGGCAAAAGTAACGCCGGCCCAGCCAAAAGCGGTTCCTCCCCCTCTTCTCACTTCCGGCATTGAACGCAAGCTGGGCGAAAAAACCGCAACCTTGCTGATTCCTGAAATCGAACAAAAGTATTCGGTTTATTGGGGAGCTGATGATGCTACATTGAAAAAAGGGGTCGGTATGTTCGTCAGCGACCTGACCACTGTTCCTGGCGGCTATGGCCATACCGTATTAAGCGGGCACCGGGATACCGTCTTCACAAGGCTTGCCGAACTGGAAGAAAAGGATAACTTGATGGTCGAATATGAAGGCAGAATATATGTCTATGAAATTTTTAAAATGTGGGTCACCGACGAAGACGACCGCTCGGTCATCGTCGAAAAAGATGAGTCGATTTTGACTTTAACGACCTGCTATCCTTTCGACTTTATCGGCTCAGCCCCGGACCGTTATATCGTCCAGGCCAGACTCGTTTCAACCCAGCCGGCCAAGTAAAGCAAATTAAAAGGGCAAAAGCTAACGAATCAGCTTTTGCCCTTTTTTGATTCTTCTATTGACCCTGTCGATTTTTTGGTTCCTCATCCAACCGTATATGGCAAGGATGGCGAAAAAGATACCGAGTACGCTCAGCGCAACTCCATACCCTGCATTATCAGCACTGAAATTTCCGTACGCCCGCATGCCTATAATAGCCGAGCTTATTCCCACACCCAAAAGAATCAACGGATGTATTTTGAGCTTATTCATAGAACTCTGCCTATAAAGCTGCAACCGCTTGAATGAGCCGGTCCACTTCTTCTTCCGTATTATAAGGGGCCAATCCTGCGCGGATCCAGCCGCCGCTTTTATTGATATCCAGCCGTTCAGCCAATGTCGAGGCGTAGAAATGGCCGGATGCGATGAAGATGCTGTGTTCTTCCGCCATGGTTTTGCAAACTTCTTCCGGCGTTCTGCCTTCCACCTGGAAAGCGATGGTCGGTGTTTTCGGAACTTCGGGCCCCGCTTCGAACAACTTGACGCCATCAATTGCCTTCAGGCCATCCCGGAGCTTTTTGGCCAGGCTGTTCTCATGAGATTCAATCCGCGAGATGCCTGACTGAATGCGCTCCCTTCTTGTTGGCCCTTCCCCAAGCCCTGCAAAAAATTCGATCGCTGGCGTGATGCCCGCAATTCCTTCATGATTTTGCGTACCGGTCTCCAGGTTGTCCGGATAATGGCTTGGCGCCGGCACCAATTTATAAGGCTCCAGTTCCTTGAAAAGTTCTTCCTTAATCGCCGCGATCCCGATATGCGGGCCGAAGAATTTGTAAGCGGAACACAATAAGATGTCAATTCCTTGGCGGTCGCGGTCAAGTGCAATGTGCGGCGCGGCATGAACCGCGTCGGCAGCTACCAAAGCTCCGACTTCTTTTGCCCGTTTCACAATCGGTTCCAAGTCTACAATGGTTCCGACCGCATTTGACGCCATGCCAATTGCCACAAGACGGGTGTTTTCGTTAATAACTTCTTTCATATCCGCTGAATCGAGTGTCAGCGTTTCAGTGTCCACTTTAATCCACCTTACCGTCAGGCCTCGGTCTTCTGCCATCAATAGCCACGGGTCCACATTAGCCCGATGGTCCATTTCCGTTACCACAATTTCATCGCCCGCTCCCCATTTTTTCCCGAGCGCCCGGGAAATAGCCAGTGTCAAGGTGGTCATATTCGCACCAAATGCCACCTCATTCACCTGAACTCCCAAGAAATCGGCAACCGCCAATTTTGCTTCTTTGATAATCTTTTCCGTTTCCCAACTGGATGGAAAGCAGCCATGCAGATTCGCTCCGCCGTTTTCCATGTATTGCGCAATGGCCCGAATAGCAGATTTTACAACCTGCGAACCGCCGGGACCGTCAAAATAAGCCGCTTTCTTCCCTTTGTATGTTCTTTGTAAGGCAGGAAATTGTTCTCTCACTTCACTGATTGGAAACGTCGTTTCTTCTGTTTTCATCAAGTCGGCTCCTTTTGTCTCTGGAATAGAGGAATGCATTGCGGAAACTAAAGCTCTACCATTGTCATTATAGAGAGAAGGCGGATTTTTTTTCAATATTCGGATTCATGGAACCCTTCCACTGCCACGATGGAAAAGCCTGCCCCTTTTATCATTTGCTTATGTGCCCTTTTGCGCATTCTTTGACGAATGCAGTGAACAGCGGCATGACTTCCGGCACTTTCTCCACCATCATTTCTGGATGCCATTGGACAGCGCAGACAAAACGGTCGCCTTTCCATTCCATGCCTTCGATCAAACCGTCCGGCGAAATAGCAGTCGCTACAAAATCAATTCCGAGGTCTTTTACCGCCTGGTGATGAAAACTGTTGACCGCCAAGGTATCAGACTGATAAATTTCATGGAGCTTTGAATCAGGATCTACCGTGACATCATGGACGGGATGATGCATCGGCGCTCCTGCGACCGAGTGATTAAAGCAATCCGGCTGCTGGCGCTTCAAATCCTGGAACAGCGAGCCTTCCGCCGCGACATTCAACAATTGCATGCCGCGGCAAATACCTAAGATAGGTATATCGCTTTGAAACAACGCTTTTTTGGCTAATGACACTTCGTGCAAATCGCGCTTCGGTTCAATCGGCCCTAAATCGTAGCTCGGATATTCTCCGTATAATTGCGAGTCAACGTCAGATCCTCCGCTAAACAAAATGCCATCCAGTTTGCCAAGCATCATTTCCGCTGTCTCCACATTTTCTGTCACCGGCAAAATAACGGGAATGCCTCCGGCGCGCTCGATGGAAGTGACATAGTCCGCCGACAGCAACTGCCATTCCTGCCCCATCACACCCAATCCTGTGACAACGCCCGGCACGCTGTCAGTCGAGTAGTTTGCGCATATTCCGATCAATGGTTTCATCTTCCCCGCTCCTGTCCCAAGCAAAAGGATTTGCTTGACTTAGTATCAGCTTTTCTCCCCTTAAAGTATAAATGGGATTCAGTAAGCTGCACATGCTCCTATAGAAACTTTTGCATAAACTCGACAATCATCGTATTCATTTGAATATGATTTTCGATTTTTTCAGTCTGATGGCCTTCATCTTCGAAAATGACCAGTTCGACTTGTTTCCCTTGCTGCTTCAGGTCTGCCGTCAACTGCTCCGCTTCACTCACCGGCACACGGGTATCATTCCGTCCATGGAAGACCAGCAGCGGGGCCGTAATATTGGCGGTATGGTTCAGCGGCGCAATTTCTTCGAAAAAGTCCCCATCCTCTTTTAAGGAACCATATTCGAATTCGCGGAGCGCACGGCGCCACGACCCCGTATTTTCCAAAAAGGATTTAAAATGGGAGATGCCGACAATATCGACTCCGGCTGCCCAGACTTCCGGATAGTGCGTCAACGCAGCCAATACCATGAACCCGCCGTAGCTGCGCCCCATTATCCCGATTCTCTCCGGATCCGCTCCATGGTTCGCAGCCAAATCAGCCGCAAGCTCTTTCAAATCCGCCACTGAATCCATACGTTTCCGGACATCGTCCAATTTCACATAAGTCCGCCCATATCCCATGCTGCCGCGGACATTCGGCGCAGCTACCGCAAAACCGTTTGCCGCTAAAAACTGGATGACTGGATTGAATTCAGCCTTGATTTGATATTCCGGTCCGCCGTGGACATAAATGACCACCGGCTGGCCATGCTCTTGTTTGCCATACAAAAAGTAAGGAACTTCAAGACCATCAAATGATGAAAAATGGCAAAGTTCCGGCTGCATCCACAAGTGTTCCACTTCTTTGGCTTCACCGACAAACGTCAGCCGTTCCACTTTCCGGCTATCCAGCGAAACTTTCCAAATATCTCCCGGATGCACCGCGCTTTTAACGCCTACCGCTAATTCCTTCTCGTTTAGCCAAGAAAGCGAATCTAAAACACCCGTCGGCATTTCTTCTATTGTAAAGTTCCCGCTTTCTTTTAATCCATAAATGCCAAGCCGGGATATGCCGCCTTCATTGACCGTGTATGCGAGTTTGGAATGGTCCGGCGAAAGCTTGATTTCTTCAATATCCCAACTTTCAATCGCCAGCAGTTCGTTCAATTCGCCTGGATGACTGAACGCAAACTGCTGGATGGCCAACGTTTCCCGTCCCATGTCTGTTACCAAGAAGCCGCCTTTCCCGTCATCGCTTAATTGAATTGAATGATATCGGGCCAATGCGTTTTCTTGTCCGAGCTTCGTCAGGTTTTTTGAAGTCAAATCGAACACATAATAAGATTGGTCAATATTCGTATCCGGCATGCTTAAAACAAGCTGTTTTCCATCTTTCGTCCAACACACTGGTGTGCAGTTTCCATCCACCCGTAAAGCGACTTGTTCTTCTTTTTCTTCTATATCCAGTATGTATACATCAAAAAAACCGGGATGGCGGCGATTGCTTGAAAAAGCGATCTTTTTTTCATCCGGCGACCAGCCGCCGAATTGGTGGAAGTGTTCCCGTGAGATAACAAGTTCTTCCGCAGTTCCGGTTGTTCCATTCAATATATACAATTGCTGTTTTTCATTTCCTTTATGGTCCATGCCGACAATGGTTTTTTTGCCGGTTGGAGAATGGTGGACTTCCAGCACCCGGTCAGGCAGCTCAGCCACTTGTTCGATTTGACCATCCTCCTGCCATTTCCAGACTTGAGGAAGGCCGGTCTTCTTGGATAAAAACGTGAATGCGTGCTGCCCAGGCAGTACGCTTGGCCGGGAAGCCCCAGTGACGTTCAAATAGGTATGCAATTGGTGTCCAGCAGAAGTTTCCATGGTTCGGTCCCCTTTCAAATATCTCGTTCAGTTTTGAAAAAGCCACTCATTTCAATAGAAAACGAGCAGCCCGATAAGCGATACCAATATGGAGGAAGTTGACAAACTCGACATAAACAGCAAAAGCCAAGCAGCAATGGATTGCTTGAATTGCTGCAGGCCCTCATCTTCAGCAAGCTGTTGGTTTGTGCGCTCGAGCGACCTGGATTTTGCCATGGGCATGAAAAAAGGGCCCATTTGGCGGAAACCGCTGGCGAACAGATCCAGAAACTTCGTCTGCCAAATTTTAATGCAGGCAGCAATGATGGCAGCCACCAAGCCGAACAGAAAGGCGTAATTGATCCATTCGACAAGCGACCAGCTCCAAATCAGTTTACAGGCAATCCACAGTACTATAAGACAGCTATTCAATCCGATAAATCGTTTCATCTTCTCACCTCATAAAAAAATACGGCAGCACCTGATCTTCTCAGCCATCCATTAAAGCTGGATTGCTGGAGACGGGACACTGCCGATTCAACTCCAATTCCCATCAGGAATTTCTAGCTTATTTTGTTTTCTCTGCCCATTTCAAGTAAGGGTAGCGGTTCACATAGTAAGCGATATTTTCATAATCTTGGGATACCATATACGTGTTTTTATAGAAATAAACAGGCATAAACGGCATGTCCGTCATTAAGATTTCTTCTGCTTGGTGAAGCATTTCAAAACGTTTGTTTTCGTCTTGTTCCACTTTAGCATCAGCCATCAAAGAATCGAATTCTTCATTTACCCAACCTGTGCGGTTGTTCGGGCTATCGCCAAGGTAGTAGTCCAAGTTGACAACAGGATCAACAAAGATTCCGATCCAGCCCATACGCGCCATTTGGAAGTTTCCTTGTTTGGTTGTCTCCAAATAAGTTCCCCATTCTTGGTTCGCCAATTTAACGTTGACATCCAAGTTAGCAGATAACATTTCCTGTACGGCTTCCGCCATTTTCTTGTTGCTTTCCAAAGTATTGTACATCAATGTCACTTCCGGCAATGTATCCCAGCCTTCTTCAGCCATACCTTCTTCAAGAAGTTTTTTCGCTTCTTCTGCGTTTTCTTCAAAGTAGTCCCCGCCAGCTTCACGGAAATCACCTTCAGCTGTTTCAGCTCCAGTTGGAACCATTGCATATGCTGGAGTTTCTCCGGCTTGCGTCACGTTCTCTACCAAGGCTTGGCGATCTACAGCCATTGCAAAAGCTCTTCTGACTTTCGCATTTGTAAACGGCTCTTTTTCAACATTGAACATGTACATATACGTTCCGTAATAAGGGACTTCCATGTATTCCGGATTTTCTTTTTCAGTAGCAATTACATCAGTCGGCAATGTCATAACCAAATCCAACTCGCCTGTTTTGAACATTTGATAATAGGTTGAAGCTTCGTTTACCAATTCGAACGTCACTTTTTCCATTTTCACTTCATCTTTAGCATAGTAGTCGTCGTTTTTCTCGATGACCACATTGCTGTCATGCTGCCATTCAGTCATTTCGAACGGCCCGTTACTCACATAAGTATCCGCTTCTGCCGCCCAGTTTTTGTTTTCTTCAACAGCTTTTTGTTGAACCGGATAGAATGTCCACAATGTCAAAAGACTGTCAAAATACCCTAGCGGAGCATTCAATTCAACTTCAAATGTCGTATCATCAACTGCTTTGATTCCTACATCTTCCACTTTGCCTTCGCCTTTATTGTAAGCTTCGGCGCCTTTGATATAGTAAAGATAAAAAGCGAATGCACTCCCTGTCTCAGGGTTCAATACGCGCTCCCACGCATATTCAAAGTCTCCTGCTGTTACCGGAGAACCATCTGACCATTTTGCGTCTTCACGCAATTTGAAAGTGTAAGTTTTTCCGTCTTCAGATACGGAAACATCAGAAGCCGCCCCTAAAACCGGATTCCCTTCCTTATCGCGTGTGTATAACCCTTCAAAAATATGATCTAAAACCCAGCCGGATGTCGTATCTGTAGCAAGTGCCGGATCGATTGCGGGCGGTTCAGACATTGCATTGACTACCATTTCTTGTTTGATGTCCGTGCTTGCCCCTCCCTCGCTTGATGAGGAAGTTTCTCCTTCTCCTCCGCCGCCGTAGCAGCCTGCTAGTGCTGTTGAAGTTGCAAGCAGCACACTCATCGGTAATAACCATTTTTTCATCTTGTTCTCCCCTTTTAATTTATTAGTATAAATGACAAGCAACCCAATGCTCGTCTTCTACTTCTTTCCATTGTGGTTCTTGTAATGCGCAAATTTCCATAGCATGCGGGCATCTTGTCCTGAATCGGCAGCCGCTTGGAGGCGCTGTCGGACTCGGCGGATCGCCTTGAAGAACAATGCGTTCTTTTTTGACGGCTCGCGGGTTCGCTTTTGGAATGGCCGATAACAGGGCCTGTGTGTAAGGATGCAGCGGATTTCTGAACATATCATCGCTATTGCTCAGTTCCATCATTTTCCCAAGATACATGACGCCGATCCGGTCGCTGATATGTTTCACCATGCCAAGGTCATGGGCGATAAACAGATACGTCAAACCTTCGGATTCTTTCAATTCTTCCATCAAGTTGATGACTTGCGCCTGGATTGATACATCCAATGCGGAAATCGGTTCATCGGCGACAATGAATTTCGGTTCCACAGCTAACGCCCGTGCTATTCCAATCCGCTGCCGCTGCCCTCCGCTGAACTCATGAGGAAATCGCTTGGCGTGTTCGGGGCGCAGGCCGACCTGTGCCAACAACTCATAAATCCGGTTTGTGCGATCTTTTCCTTTGAAAAGTTTGTAGGCATCAATTCCTTCTGCGATGATGTCACCAACCCGCATTCTCGGATTGAGCGAGGCATGCGGATCCTGGAATATGATCTGCATTTCTTTGTTGACGTTTCGCTGGGCCTCTTTATCAAGTTGCAGGACATTCTGCCCGTTATAGATAATGTCTCCTGAGGTCGGCGACTGCAGCCCCACGACAGTTTTCCCTAATGTGGACTTGCCGCTTCCGCTTTCACCAACCAGGCCGAACGTTTCACCTTTTCGGATCGAGATGGTGATATCATCCACCGATTTGACAGTGACATCTTTTTTAATGTTGAAGTATTTTTTCAAGGAATGGATTTCGACAAGATTTTCTGCCGTGTTTTTCTTTCCTGCCTCTTCGATTTTTTCCACCATCACTTCTCACTCCCTACTGCAATGGCTTTTTCTTCTTCTCTCGCAAAAACATGCTCCACTTGCGGTGCGCGGGAATCATTCAGCCAGCATTTGGCAAGATGGCCTTCTCCGATTTCAAAATTACCAGGCATTTCTTCTACACAAATATCCATGGCGAATTTGCAGCGAGGAGCGAATGGACAGCCTTTTGGCGGCGAAAAAAGATCTGGCGGCGATCCTTCGATCGGGATCAATTTCTTTTTCTCCGGCCCCTCTACATCCGGAATAGAGTTCAACAGCCCCCAAGTATACGGATGCCGCGGATTTTCAAACAACTCGTAAACAGTTCCGCTTTCAACCATCATTCCGCCGTACATGACGATCACCCGCTGAGCGGTTTCAGCTACAACACCCAAATCATGGGTGATCAAAATAATCGCTGTATCGGTTTTTTTCTGGATATCTTTCATTAATTCCAGCACTTGTGCCTGGATGGTTACATCGAGCGCCGTGGTCGGCTCGTCGGCAATCAGCAATTCCGGATTGCATGCAAGCGCGATGGCGATCATTGCCCGCTGACGCATCCCGCCGCTGAATTCATGGGGATACTGGTTATAGCGTTCTTCAGCATTTGGTATCCCGACCAATTTAAGCATTTCAATCGCTTTTATCTTTGCTTCTTTCTTCGATAATTTCTGGTGGGCAATGACGCCTTCGGCAATTTGTTTGCCGACAATCATCGTTGGATTTAAGGAAGTCATCGGATCCTGGAATATCATTCCGATCTTGGATCCTTTTACTTTTCTCAATTCCCTTTTCGAAGCACCCAGTATTTCTTTTCCTTGGAACTTGATGCTGCCGCCTTTGATGATTCCTGGCGGCATTGGAATCAGGCCCATAATGGTTTGGACAGTAACACTTTTGCCGCTTCCGCTTTCACCGACGATGGCGACCACTTCCCCTTTATCCACGTGGAAAGAAACGTCGCGGACGGCTTTTACTTCGCCGCCGTATGTTTTAAAATTCACTTTTAAATTGTTTACATCCAATAAACGACTCATCGCTTTTACCTCCTACTTACGGGCTCGTGGATCGAGAGCATCCTGTATCCCATCACCAAATGCATTGAAAGCAAACATTGTCATCGCAATCATGAATGCCGGGAAAAATAATCTCCACCACTGTCCGCTTAAAATGACGCCAAGTGCATCATTTGTCATCGTTCCCCAACTTGCAAAAGGAGCTTGAACGCCAAGGCCTAAGAAACTCAAGAAAGCTTCCGCAAAAATGGCGGTCGGAATGGTGAACGTCAAATTGATAATGATAATTCCCAACGTATTGGGCAATAAATGGCGTGTAATGATTTTTGTGTGCGATGTTCCAAGCTTTTCTGCAGCCAGAACATATTCTTGCGATTTCAATTGCAGTATCTGTCCACGGATGATTCTTGCCATCCCTACCCAGCCTGTGATGGACAATGCGACAATGATTGTCGTAATCCCCGGCTCCATGACGACCATCAAAAGAATAACAACCAATAGATAAGGAATGCCGTATAAAATTTCAACAATTCGCATCAAAACATTATCAACACGGTCCCCTAGTTTCCCTCGCCCGGCCATATAGCCGGATACTCCCCCAACAATAACGCCGAGCAGCAAATCGACGAATGCGGCGACAAAACCGATTGTCAAGGAAACTCGAGCTCCTTGCCATGTACGGCTCCACATATCCCGCCCTAAATCATCCGTGCCAAACCAATGTTCGGAAGAAGGCGGCTGGTTAGTGTTGGTCAAGCTTTGCTCAGATGCGCTATAAGGCACCATTGCAGGCCCGAATAATGCTAGAAAGATAATCGACAGCAAAAGCACAAGCCCGATAACTGCGAGTTTATTTTTTATGACACTTAGGAATGTTTCTTTCCAAATGCCTAAACTTGGACGTTCAATGACATCTGATTGCTGCTTGGCCGGATCTAGTGGCCGAAACAATGAATCGTTCGCTACTTTTACCACCTGTTAATCCCCCTTGCTCGTCAGTTTAATTCTCGGATCAATAAATCGATAAGAAATATCGATCAAGAACAACGTAACAACCAAAATGGTGCTGAAAAATACCGTTGTTCCCATGATGACTGGATAATCACGATTGAATATGCTATCCACAAAATATTTCCCGATCCCTGGAATCGCGAATATTTTTTCAATAACGAATGTCCCTGTGATCAATGCGACAAACAATGGGCCGATAAACGATACAACCGGCAAAATCGCATTGCGGATTCCATGGCTGACCACAATCTTGAAAGAAGACAACCCTTTAGCGTCAGCTGTTTTAATGTAATTCTGATTCATGACTTCAAGCATGCTTGATCTCATGAACCTCGCAACAACGGCAAGCGGCGTGACTGCCAGCGCCAATGTCGGCAAAACCGAATGCTGGAACGTTCCCCATGAAGCTACCGGAAGAAGGCCCCACTTGACCGCAAAAAAGTTGATGAGCAATGGCGCCAGGATAAAGCTTGGAACAGAAATTCCGACAATCGCAAAAACCATAGACACATAATCAAGCAATCTATTATGATTCAGCGCAGCAATAATTCCGAGCAGCAAGCCGAAAATCAGTGCTACAACGATTGCCTGGATGCCCAATGTCGCAGATGCAGGAAATCCATCTGCCAGAAGGTCATTTACAGTTCTTGTTTCTGACTGGATGGAAGGTCCTAAATCCAGCATGGCCAAGTTCTTCAAATACAATATATATTGAACAGGTATAGGTTCATCCAAATTGTATTTTGCGCGCATGTTCTCTACAACTTCTTCTGGGAGAACATCTGCATCCGAGGCAAATGGGTCGCCCGGAATCAATTTCATGATCAAAAACGTCAACGAAGCGATTACCCAAATGGTAACAAGCATCGTAATAAAGCGTTTTACAATATACATTCCTTCAACACCTCAATTCAAATTGGTTTACACTCAAGCATTCACGCTGCCAAGCACGCCGTTCGTTGCGGTTATCGCAATGATTACACATCCCCACATATGCTTATAGGCCGTGACCATGTCATCGCATGTAAAGCGGATTTGTTTCGGCCCGATCAACTCGACGCTTGGAATGGTCGTTGTCATCTTCGCTTGCTGTGATCCTTTGAATTGAATTTCAAACGTAATAGGGCCTTCCAGCACCACAGGTTTTTGGTTTGCCGCATTTTTTACGGCAGCTTCGGCTTTTTCCCGAATAATTTCTTGGGCAACTTCCGGATGAAGGAGTTCTGCAGCAAAACGGTCTACTGCACGTTTTGTCACTGCCGCTTCCACATGGGGCAGAGTTTCCTGAACTTCCCGGACATAGGCGTCATCCCCGCTTATAAAAATTGGCGGAACACCGAAAGCACCCGCTACATATGTGTTCATCTCTGTTTCTCCAACAACATGTCCATTGATCTTTAGCTCATTGACGCAAATCCCCGCCAGTGAGTGGCTGATCACCGCAACATCTGAACCTCCTTCGCGGCCATGGTGGCCAACAAATAAGATTCCGTCGAACGTTTCATCCAACCCTTCAAGCTGGCACATAACCCGGTTGTTCCCGGAAACAAGGCGCGCGCGTTTATCCAATTCTTCAATGATGATATTGGACATGTTGCCATGGCCATCTGCAACCACGATTTCCTTCGCTCCTCCATTGAATGCTCCTTCTATTGCCGCATTAACGTCTGCCGTCATCAATTTGCGGAAACGCTGGTACTCGGAAGGCGTTTTAAGCTGCTGGTTCGTAGCTACACCAGAAATCCCTTCCATATCTGCTGAAATGAAATACTTCATTGTGTCCCGACATCCTTCGCATTATATTTTTGTTCTTGCACATAATATTTTGACAAAAAATTTTGACTATTTAACATATGGATCTTTAACGTATGTATTCGAAAGTATTTTTGTATACATCCAATTGGATTATCGTATTGATGTCTGTCACTTCTTCTATTGAATTGATTGCGTATAATACTTCGGTAATTTTTTCTTGATCTTTCACTGTTATTTGAACAAGAAGAGGATATTCTCCGGATGTCACAGTAATATAACGGATTGGAGGAATTTTCTTCAGTTCTTTGATGACTTGCTGCAGGGACCGGGATTGCGCTTTGATCTGGATAATAGCGCCAGCTTTGAGCCCAACAGCAATCGGATTGACAATTCCAACCACGTTGAGAATTTCTTTATCAATCAGGTTTTTGTAGCGCAAGCGAATCGTTTTTTCGGTGACATGCAAGCATTTTGACAACTCGGCGAATGATACGCGCCCATCTTCTGATAACCGTTTGATGATGCCGTGATCCAGTTCATCTAGTTCATAAACCATGAAACACCTTCTCTCTGCCTTGGCGCTCCTTCGTTACCGGAATAAGGTCTTTTTTTCGATTTCAGTAACGCTTTACAATATTCTCAATATATTTTATTATCTAAAAAAGGAATATTAATGAATAGTTTATAATATGTATTTTTATAAAGCAATGCTTTTTTTTATCAAAATTGGAGGTTTTTATATGTTAGCGATTTCAAATGCAAAAGTTTTCGATGGCATTGGCAAAGTGCTGGATGGCCATGTCATCTACGTGAAAGATGGGAAATTCGAAGCGATTGAACCACAGAGCGACATTCCGGCAGGCTATCGGATCATAGATGCTTCCGGAAAAATAGTCACACCGGGACTGATTGACGTCCATACCCACTTGGGCATTTCAGAAGAAGGCGTTGGCAAAGAAGGCGCTGATTTCAATGAGACGAGCTCCGCTGTTACTCCGCAAATACGGGCTATCGATGGCATCAATCCGATGGAAACAGGATTCGAAGATGCCCGCCGTGCAGGTGTCACGACAGTCCAAGTCATGCCGGGAAGCGCCAACGTGATCGGAGGCGAAATGCTCGTTTTGAAAACAGCCGGCCATATTGTAGACGATATGGTTTTGCGGTCTCCTTCCGGAATGAAAGCCGCTACTGGCGAAAATCCGAAAAAGTATCACGGAGACAAAGGAAGGATGCCGGTGACCCGGATGGGCGTTGCGGCATTGATACGCGAGAAATTGATAGAAGCGCAGAATTACATAAATGGAGAAAAAAAAGAACGGAAGCTGGACATGGAAAACTTGGCGAAAGTGCTGAACAAAGAAATTCCATTGCGGGTCCACGCTCACCGGGCGGATGACATTCTTACTGTTCTTCGCATCAAGCGTGAATTTGATATCGATGTTACGATTGAACATTGCACTGAAGGACATCATATCGCCGACTATATTGCAAAACACGATGTGCGGGTTTCGGTTGGTCCGACAATGTCGACTCGCTCAAAAGTGGAACTGAAAGATAAAAATTGGACGACGATCAAAACATTGATAGATGCTGGCGTGCCTTGCTCGTTAACGACGGATCATCCTGTCGTCGGCATTGAATATCTAGTGACGAGTGCCATTCATGCGATCAACCACGGCATCACCGAGCAACAGGCGCTGACCGCCTTGACTTCTGATGCTGCAAAGCACTTGGGAGTGGAAGATCGGGTCGGTTCCATTGAACCGGCTAAAGATGCGGATTTCGTCATTTGGAGCGGCAACCCGTTTGAACTTTCAAGCAAAGTGGAGAGCGTCTATATCAACGGCGAAGCAGTCCATTGAACGAATAAAAGCAGCCTCTCATTCTCAAGAGGCTGCTTTTATTATTTATGAGGGCCTTTAAGGAGCCAGATCCGAATTATTCAGGGCACTTTTCGAATTGAGTGCTTCCATTAAAATCCGCAGACCGATTTCGTGGCCGTCCATGACATGTGGCAGCTCTTCAGGTTCAACCCAAATGCGGCATGAGGATTCATTTTCTCTCAAAAACGGCAAACTCTCTTCAACGTCTACTCGATAAAACAATTGATAGCCAATCCTCGGGTACGGACCGGATTCCCAAAAATCAGGGTTGTCTGTGTGATCCACTTCAATGGCTCCTATGTAGCTGGCCCTCCCCTTAATATAAGCTTCTTCATATATTTCCCTATGCAGCGCCCCTTAACATGGACCAGCAACACTTTTCCTCCACTGAAACAATCGGCATGGACACTTGTGATAATATCTGCTGCGCTGATTTTCGTTGCAGCATGCCACCGCAGGCAAACTTTTTGCCCTCCCCAATTCCCATAGATATCATTGGCCATTTCTCTTCTCTTCAATCCAGTGCCCGTTTTTCTGTTGGAATGTATATACATCCCCACCCTCGATGGACGCCAGTTGTTCGTCTTCAAAATACATGCCGGCTTCATCATCTATTCCATAGCCGGCTGCAGCACCTGTTTTGGCAATGGCTGCTTTCAAATTTTCTTTTTCTTCCCAATAGGTGTAATGGACGCTAACGACACAGTCCTTTAAAAGCCCCAGCCCCTCCAAAAATAAATGTTCGTTTCTTGCATTGTCAATCGGCGGAATAACGCAAACTTCCGGGCTGATCAAAGCCCCAGCCGAAAAGCCGGCAACCGGAACTCCCTGTCCGTACCGTTCTTTTATAACGGCCCCAAGCACCGTACCAGCGATATAATCCCGGTAACGTTCTGTGTCGCCTCCGCCGATAATGATACCGGTACATGTCTGCAGCTCTTCTATATCTTCCTTGGATGGCTGAGGGGTCAACAGCAAACAAAAAAAGTCCTTTATTCCATTCTCCTTCAAAACATCAGTGTATTGGGGCAAGTAATTCTTCCATCCTTCACGTTCTACAAGCAGAATGGCCACTTTTCCCCTGTCTTTCAAAGACAGTTCAGCAAACTTTGCGCCAAATTGCGCTTCAAACGGCGGGTTGCCGCCTTGCAGGAATAAATGTTTCCCCCCCATGCCCTCTTCCCCTTTCCATTGTTATTCCAGGATATATTCAAGCACTTCGTCTATATAACTGCTGAGCGGTTTGCCTGAATCGATCACCAAGTGTTCAACATTAAGCGGCTTTTCGCTGCTATCGACGGCTACAGAAAATACTTTTTCCGATAAAACTTCTTGGATCTGGCTGGTTTTTCGGCTCCGATTTTTCAGGCGCTCGTTTATTTTCTGGAAATCATTCAAATAACATTCAACATATTTATATTTCACGTTATACTTTTCCGCTAGCCTCATGCCGTTGCCAAGCATTTCGGCATACAGGCAGGGGCTGTCAAAAATAACGGCATGGCCAAGTGAAAGATGGAAATCTATCAAGGACCAGTCGACTCCATAAGATATTTTGCCGGCTGTTTTGGCATCCATTGTCTGCACTTCCATGAATTCCATCAACGCTGACTTCACCACATCATGATCAACAATGACCGCGCCGGTCCTTCTTGCGAGCATGTGGGCCAACGTCGATTTTCCGGAGCCCGGAAATCCGGACATTTGAAGAAAAAACATAGCAGCAGCCTCGCTTTTTTAAGTTATTTAGGAGGATTTTCTCCTATTTTATCTTTTTCGAATATTTTAACGTGTTCTTTACTTTGCGGCGATATACTAGGTGGAAAGAAGACGATTCCATTCAGAAACAGAAAAAATTGGCAATGCCCGCTTAAACTAAAGGAGATGGACTATGCAAAAATTCATGCCTTACATGTTCTTTATAGCTTTGTGCCTTGTCGTAAGCACAGCTTCTCATATAACCTACCTTTATGAATGGACGCAAGGCCGGTTCATGGCAGGAAATAATGATGGCTTGTCCCAAATGCTGCCGTTCAAAAACCATTTATACCATCAATACACTTCCGGCGAGTTTTTCTATTCGACGCAATTGGGGTTGGGAAGCGGAACTCTAGGCTGGCTTTCCTATTATTTCGCGACATCGATTTTTTTCATCCTGACCGTCTGCCTGTTCTACTTGCTGGAATTGGGCGGCGTTATACCAGAACCCGACATCCTATTCTGGGGCCGGGCGGCTGTTTTCATTAGTATCATCCGCCTTGCAGCAGTCTTGGCTATTGCCTCCGCCGTTTTTCGCTATATGAAATTCAAGCCGATTCCAGCTTTTCTTGGCTCCTGTGTTTATGGAATATCCGGCATGTATTTTAGCCATACCGCATATTGGGAATTTTTTGCTGATTCTTATTTATGGCTTCCCCTGCTGCTGTTCGGGGTTGAAAAGATTTTTCGGGAACGGCGTTCTGGCTGGTTCTTGTTTGCTGTCGCGCTGTCCATGTTCGACAACTTCTATTTTGCTTATATCAATCTATTAGTAACAGGCATTTATACAGCTTTCCGCTTTGTTATGCCGCTCGAAAAAAATGAAACGCCCAAAAGCTCTGCGATCAAACAGTTTTTGATCGCAGGGTTGGTTGGAGCCGGCATCAGCGCCGTCTCTTTTGTTCCGGCAGCCTACTCCTTTTTCAATAATTACCGTCCGCCCTATGCACATGAAATCAGCTGGTTTGACTGGATCGACAATATTCTATTCACCAGCAGTTACCTTGTTTTGCCAGCTGCTTTTGTCTTGATGGTGTTTGCACTTCCCCTTTACAAGAGCGCCCGGTTCCGCTTTTTTTCCTTGCTTGTGCTGCTAGGGGTAGTGCTTCACTATAGTCCGTTGATGGCAAGTGCCTTCAACGGCTTTTCCGCTCCTCAATACCGCTGGGAGTATTTCGTTTCTTTTGCGGCGGGAGGAGCGGTGGCGGCTGGGTTCAGCAAGTTGCCGCAGCTGAAAGCAAATCATATTGCAATCGCCGGAGTACTTGGATTGGCAGCTTATTTCTGTTTCGCAATCCTGGATCCTGAACGCGATGTTTCTATCCCTTTCCTTACAGTGATTTTTGGAATTGCGTTGTCCATTTTCTTTTTGTATACCCGCGCTGTCCAGAAAAATTCTATGACAGGGCAACTCATGGTCTTAATCATTATAATAATGGTAATTTCAGTAAGCGGTTTTCGGTTTATCAAGGCAATAATGGAAAACAATTTTGATGTCCGCCTTCCACTATACATCGGCGTTATAGGGGTCGCCCTTATTACTTTCATGCTGTTTACACGAGCTGTGAGGGATAGCGCAAAAGTGGCGCAGCTGGTTGTGTTTGTAGTATTTGCGTTGATTTTGGCAGCCAACGGCTTTCAATATGTCATGCTTGTCACTAGCGGAAACACGCATAAAGTTTCAGAAGAGCTTATTACTGGCCCGGATTATGACGATCCTGAAATAGTGAATCTTCTAACCGCTATAGAAGAGCGCGCAACCGATTCCGTCTACCGGGTCGAATGGATGGAAAGCCAGCGGAACAATACGCCTCTCGTCCAAAACTTCAGGGGATTGAGCGCTTATTCTAGTATCTTGAATGATGAAGTGGTGCACTTTTATTTGAACGACCTCGAGATCGATATGGCGCGCGAAAGCGTGAGCCGTATAACGACACTTGGCAAACGTACAAATCTGCATAGTCTGCTGAAGGCCAACTATGTGATTTTACGCCCAAACAACAAGAATATACCTGCCGGTTTTGAACAGGTGCTGGCCGGCGAAAATTTTGCGGTTTTTGAAAACCGTTATCCGCTTCCGTTTGTCCGGGCCTCGCCACTTGCCTACAGTGAAAAGGAATTGGAGCAGGAACCGATTCTTCTGCGGGAGCATGCAATGCTCAAGGGTATCGTTTTAAACAATCCCAAAACCCCTGCCCCGCTTCCTCCTGCGCCTAAAAAGCTGGCGTACACTGCCGTAGAAAACAACGCAAGTTTTGATGGAAGCATCCTTGACGTGACCGGCGACTCGGGCGGTCTGGATTTGGCATTGGATGAACCTGTACCGGAAGGAAGCGATCTGTATATATCGTTTCATTTGATCAACCAAAAGCCGGATGACGGGTTTACGCTTGAAGTCAATTCCTATAAAACTTCACGGAAATGGAGCGGCTCCGTCTATAAAACATACATTGACGATTTGACCATCCGCATTCCAGCCGATGATACAATCCGTATTCAAGTGCCCCGAGGAGTTTATGAATTGACGGAGTTGGAAATCTATGAAGAACCGTATGAGGTGCTGCGCCAAGAAGTTGAACAGGCAACGCAAGAAACGAAAGCAGAATGGAATGGCAGCCGCCTCCATGCTGAGTATGCAGCCGCTGAGGAAGGCGATTTCCTTGTAATGCCGGTTCCCTATGAAATTGGATGGAGTGCGAAAGTGAACGGCAAGAACACAGATGTTCTGGAAGCAAATTACGCCTTCTCGGCAGTCGCAGCTGAGGAGGGCTTCAACACAATCGAACTTACTTATCGGCCGCCTTATTTTTACCGTTCCCTTTTCGTTTCTCTCCTCTCGCTGGCAGCCGCGTTTTTCTGCATCCGAAAAGAAAAAAGGATTAGAAGGAAAAAAACTGGGTAAACCGTTACTAGCAACTTCAGCAACTATCTTAAACCAGGAGGGAATCGCATGGCAAAACAACTGGCTATCCATGAAACACTTGAAGTCCATGAGGTGCTTATTTTCAAAACAGCATGCCTCGCAAAAAACAAACTATTTGTTGACATGGTGCAAGACAAAAAACTGAAGGAAATTATCGAAGAAGATACCGAGTTATCCACAAAAGCGGTCAAAGACTTGCGTAAAATCCTAGCTGATGCCAGCAAACAATCGAGCGGGGAGGAAGCGTAATATGACAAAAAAAGAAGAAGAAAAACAGTTGGAAAACGAACTGCAAAATGTGCCTGACGGTTTGATCGATGATATGGTCATTGCGACCGACCTGCTGGTGTCCGCAAAAGCCGGTGTCCGCAATCTTGCCGTGGCCATCACGGAAACCGCAACTCCAAGTGTAAAGAAGGTTTTGCGCCGTGAATTGGACAACGCAATCGAGCTTCATGACAAGCTTGCCCAATACATGATCAAAAACGAAATGTACCATGCTTATGATATAGACGAGCAGCTCGAACACGATCTTAAAAAAGCGGATACCGCACTTAAACTCAGCAAATAATCGTTAATCGAAAGAAGGCACCGGCAAATCTTCTTATTTGCCGGTGCCTTCTTTGGTTGAAGAAGTTTGGTGAATCCAGCTTCCTTTAAAATTCCGCACTTTCCAGCAGCTTCCCTTGCGACTCATAGTCTTTCATGTACTTGATCCGCCGCTGCGCAGATGTCTCGCTGACCTGTTCGTCAGCGTGGTAAGAAGAACGCACCATGGGGCCGGCTTCACAATGCTTGAAACCTTTTTCAAGAGCAATTTTCTTCAGTTCCGCGAACTCATCCGGGTGGTAATACCGGACGACATCCAAATGTTTTTTTGTCGGCTGCAAGTACTGGCCGATTGCCATGATGTCCACGTTATGTGCAAGCAAATCGTCCATCGCTTCCAAAATTTCCTCTTTCGTTTCTCCGAGGCCCACCATGATACTTGATTTTGTCGGAACATGAGGGGCAATTTCTTTTACGCGTTCCAGCAGCTTCAGCGACCGGTCATACATTGCGACAGCCCGCACACGCTTCGTCAGGCGGCGGACGGTTTCAATATTGTGGTTGAAAATATCAGGCTCACTGCCCATTAATGTATGTAAGCTTTCGTAATCGCCTTTCATATCGGAAGGCAAGATTTCCACGGTGCAGCCGGGTACTCTCCGGCGGATGGCCCGGACAGTTTCAGCAAAAACGGCGGCACCGCCATCTTTCAAGTCATCTCTCGCCACGGCAGTAACCACCACATGCTTCAATCCCATAATTTCAGCAGATTCGGCGACGCGTTCCGGCTCCCCCCAGTCAAGTTCGTTCGGCAATCCCGTTTTGACCGCGCAAAAGCGGCATGCCCGTGTGCATGTGTCGCCTAATATCATGAACGTCGCTGTTTTCCGCACGCTCCAGCATTCATGGATATTCGGACATCTGGCTTCTTCGCAGACAGTATTCAATTTTTTCTCCCGCATCAGCTTTTTCAGTTCAGTATAGGATTCGTTGGTGTTCAACTTGACTTTGAGCCATTCAGGTTTGCGCACGTATTCCTTGTTCCTTGTCATGATTGCCGCACTTCCTTTCTTCCTCTTGAATAGTTCCACTCTTCGCTTTTATACTTCTCTTCCAATTCCTGTGCCTCCGCCAGTAAAAGAGATGGCAGTTCAAACGGAATCAATTCAACATCCAGCCCTTGCTCAAAACCTTTCTTGAAGGCCGCTTTTGCCTCATCAAAACTGATGGGATGCGGCAAAACGTCATTTATGGCAACTGCACGGTTGCCGAATGCCTCCCTTGCCCGTTGTTTCACTTCTTCATTTGGGTATAAGAACAAATCAAACAATTTGTTTTCATCTATTTCGAGCGGGATTGACCCATGCTGAAGAATAACACCACTTTTGCGTGTCTGGGCGCTTCCTGCCGCTTTCTTTCCATCGATCACCAATTCGTACCAAGAAGGTTCTTCAAAACAAACCGCCGACCCTTTTTTCGCCATTTCGCTTTTCGGCATTGCAAATTCCGCTTTGATCCCAAGTTCCTTATAGCCTTCGAATAACCCTTTGGATAATACCAGATAAGCCTCCTTAACGGTTTTCGGCATATCCGGATGCTCTTCCGAAACTATGACGCTATACGTCAATTCGGAATCATGCAGCACCGCTTTGCCGCCAGTCTGTCTGCGCACAAGTTCAACTCCGTAGTTCCTGGCCCCTTCCAAATCGATCTGCCCATCCACTTTTTGAAAAAAACCGATTGAAATGCCGGCCGGCTTCCAACCATAAAAACGTAAAACCGGCGGTATCTTGCCCGCGCTGTGCCAATTCAGCAAAGCTTCATCAAGCGCCATATTAAATGCCGGCGAGCAATGGCCGGAATCCACCAAAAACCATGTATCTTTCATTTTTTCCCTCCTTTTTGAAAATAAAAAGCGCCGCTTCCCATGGGGGAAGCGGCGCATGCAGTCGCAAAAAGAAGCATTCGCACACTACTTCCCTCCGCTGGCATGGTCCAGATCAGGTTCAAAGGGTCCGAGCAATGCCCGTCTCAGCCAATATGCGGCTCCCCTAGTAGTCAACTTTTATTTTCAATTGTTAAAATCTTATCACACTCTCCATATGAGAACAATAAACAGTAAGAAAATTGCTCCTTTTTATTCCATTTTACTTCCACACAACTCTTATCCTATTTTCGCAGGATTTCTTCGATCTCATCCATCAGCTCGGATTCAATCCGTATTTCCGCAGCCGCTATATTTGACTGCACCTGCTCCGGCCTTTTGCCTCCCGGAATGACGGCATCGATGCCAGGCTGTTCAAGCAGCCAGGCAAGCGCCAGATTGGAGACGCCTGTCCCTTTCTTGTCCGCGATCTTTTTCAACTGCTCCACTTTTTCGATGTAATCCCTGAAATTCCCTGACTGAAATAACGGCGAACTATTGCGCCAGTCCCCTTCTTCCAGCTGAAAATCTTTTGAGTATTCTCCACCAAGAATACCATATGCCAGCGGCCCGTATGCAACGACCGAAATATTGTTTTGAACGCAATACGGAAGCAAATCCGCTTCAATCTCCCTTTGGAACATATTGTATTGCAGCTGGACAGCAGAAATTTCAAGGCTGCTATTGGCTTCTTTCAACTGTTCGAGCGAAACGTTCGAAACACCGATCGCCTTGATCTTCCCTTCCTGTTTTAAACCGGACAGCTCGGCCACCGCTTCTCCAAGAGGCGTTTTTCCGTCTGGCCAGTGAATATAGTATAAATCCACATAATCCAGCTGAAGGCGCTTCAAGCTTTCTTCCAAGGCACCGCGCAGATAGGCCGGACTATTATCTTTTGTCCCGTTCCGCCAATCGCTTCCGCCTTTTGTGGCTATAACATACTGGTCCCGCCGATACTCCTTCAATACTTCACCGACCAATTCTTCCGAACGGCCTTCGCCGTAAACATCAGCCGTATCGACAAACGTGATGCCCTGATCCAATGCAGCGCGCACAAGATTTTTCCCATCTTCTTCGTTCAAATCCTGATAAAGGTTGTGTCCTCCTACTGCATTCGTTCCGAGACCCAAGACAGAAATTTGAAAATCGGTTTTTTTCATTGTTGAAAATTTCATCTAAACACCCTTTCTTGTGGATTGAAGCGTTCAGGTAAGCCGGCCTGCTCCATCATCTCCCAAGAAAAACCGCCCGCTTATCCTATCAGTAGTCTCTTTACCCTTTCCCCCCAAGTTTATGTCCACCCTCTAAAAATGATTAACTTCCTGATAAAGGGGAAATGCAGAAGAAATACCTTTTTTGAATGGAGGAAATGGAATGGACAAATACACGACCCTGAACATCCTATACGCCGGAATTGCGGCGACCAGCATTTACCTATTGCTGCAAAATTACAAAAAACAAAAAAATACGTATTGGATCTATAAAGACCATGATATTCGAAATAGCGCAGAAGTCGACCGCCGGGAAAGTCCAAATGCTGCCTATGACGACGCGGAAATCGGACTTACGGAACTTGATGCCGCGTATCGCGCTGAATGGACGTCTATGGGCTATCCTCTCACCCACCGCGAACTTGAGGAAAATGACAATAAATACAGCTGAAAGAGGAGCCGACACCGCTCCTCTTTCAGCTGTTCTGCTTTTACCAGGTATCTCCGCCTGAAGGAGGCGGCCAGGCTCCAGACATTCTCCGGACCATGGCAACTTGGCCCGCATGATAAGTATTGTGGAGAGCGATTCCCATCAGCCATTCCGCTCGTGTTCTCCCTTTGCCAGCCGGACATTTTTCCATCAAATCTTTTGCCCCTTCCTGTTCGGCTTCCTGCAAGCTTTTCAAAAACCGTGAGACTGCGCCTTCCCATTCTTCCTGACTGGCTGGAGCCGATGAATCAGGCCATGATTCCATGGCATGTTCCGGGCTTTCGGGCACTTCCCCCTTTAAGTAGGCCAACATGAAATCCTGCCAGTAAAGCATATGGTTCAGAAGCTCCCACACCGAATGCGGGCAGTGCTCCCTCTTTTCACCAGCCAGCTGCCAGGCCAGGCCATCAAACACAGTTGCTGTATCAACATGCGCTCCTTTGCCATGCAAACCATTTTGAAAAAAGTTCTTGTCCATAGCAATCCTCCTCAGGCTTCCGGTTTTATCAAGCTGTTTCCAACGGAATCCGCTGAAAATGGTTCTCTGACCCTTCCCGACAGCCAGTCAATAACCAGCGGATTCTTTCCTATTACCATTCAACGCACGTGCAAAAAAGCCTGCTTAGAAATCGCTCGATTTCTTAGGCAGGCTTTTTCTGTTCAATTGTATGACTGATTTGTTTTCCATCCGTTTGTTGGCATGTGCACGGGAGTAATATTCCTGGACCAAGTAAACGGGTCTGCCTTTTGTTTCTTGAAAAACTTTTCCCAAGTATTCGCCGATAATGCCCAGCGACAACAATTGGATGCCCCCAAGAAATAAAATGACCGCCATCAATGATGGATAGCCAGGAACAGAATCATTGAAAAGAAGAGTCCGGACTAATATGAACAGCATATAAAGAAATGCGCAAAGCGAAACCGCCATTCCCATGAATGAGGATACGCGCAGCGGTGCAATTGTCGATGCCGTGATGCCATCGATAGCCAAATTGAACAATTTCGGATAGTTCCATTTTGTTTTCCCGGCCACCCTCGCCTCCCTGTCGAATAATATCTCTTTCTTGTTATAGCCGATCCAGCTGAACATCGCTTTCGTGTAGCGCTGCGTTTCCCGAATCTGGTTCAGCGCTTCAATACATTTGCGGTCAAGCAGCCGGAAATCGCCAGTATTGCTTTGGACAGGAATGGATGACAATTTCCCCAGCAAATTGTAATAGGATTCGGATGACCATTTTTTGAACCATGTCTCTCCCGCCCTGCTTCTCCGTCTCGCAAAAACATCATCATAGCCTTGTTCCCAGTAATGGAGCATCTGCGGGATCAATTCCGGAGGATCCTGCAGGTCCGCATCCAGAATGATGACCGCATCTCCACGTACATGGTCAAAACCGGCGAGCATGGCAATCTCCTTTCCGAAATTCCGGGACAAGTTGATGTAAGAAATTTCCGGATGGAACATCGACATCCCTTTCAGCATTTCCAGTGTACGGTCAGTACTCCCATCATTGACGAACAAATACTCGAAGCGATATTGCGGAATTTGGGATGTCACTTGTTTCAACCGCTCCAAAAGGACCGAAAGCACCTCCTCTTCATTATACGCGGGAATAAGTATGGTTATTAGCTTCATTCTCCGTCACACCTTTCACGTCATCATGTCTTCTCTAGGTGGAATCATGGTTTAGGGGCTTGCTTTGAAATCAGGGGTGGCTATGCTATACTTTCGATAGTTTTTCCCCTTATACCAAGTGAAATTTACAAGGAAGGAGCAGCCCATGCCAGAACAGTTACTATCCAAATGGATTCAACACATCAAACCCCACTGGAAAACGGCTTTTCTTTCCACAGTGGTTATCGGTTTCTTGACGCATATGTATATATTTACGAATGCGATTCCAAACCACGACAGCCTGATCAATATATACACTCCTCAATTCAATTTTAATCTTGGCCGCTTTTATCTATCCCCGTTCAGCGGAATCAGCTCTTATTTCGATTTGCCATGGATCAACGGGCTTCTGTCTATTTTCTACTTGGCAGTATTTGCTGCCATGATTGCCGAACTGCTGGATTTGAAAAAGGCCCTTTCCATCATTTTAACTTCGGGCCTAATTGTCGCTTTCCCGGCAATAAGTGCCATTTTTTCGTATATGTTCACAGCAGACGGCTATATGGCAGGTTTTTTGCTTACCGCATCCGCTTTGCTTCTTACAAAAAAATACAGTTACGGCTTTTTGCCCGGCTCGCTGCTGTTTTATTTCGCGGTAGGAATCTACCAAGTCAATTTACCGTTGCTTTTAACATTGACTACCCTTTTCTTGATTAGTGAAATCCTTTATAAAGGGATATCACTAAGAAAATTTTTTACATACGCCTTTCGTTTTTTTGCATTAACTGCCATCGGCATGGCGCTTTACGCCATTACTTTCACGCTTTACCGGAATTTCTTCGCAGGCGAGGTGAGAGATTATCAAGGGCTGAATGAAGTAGGCAGCGCATTCAGTTTATGGGACCCCATCATCCGGGTCCGAAATGCCTTTTCACACTTTTTCTTCCGCGGCTTTGCCCCGGACATGCCGGCCAATTTGTTTGAAGTTGCCAACGTAGCCGTTTTTGCGCTGCTCCTGCTGGGATTTGCGATGTTCATCAGGCAGCGCAACCAAGCTGTAGCAAAACCGATGGCTGCCATTGCAGCTGTTTTAATCTTAAGCCTGCCTTTTTCTGCTTACAGCCTTTATTTTGTTTCGCCTGGCGTGAATTATCATATGCTGATGATGCTGCCGCTCGTTCCAATCTATTTGCTGCCTGTTCTTTTCTATGACAATCTCGCAGCTGCAACCCCGAAAACAAAGCTGTTTTCCTGGGCGACCGTACTGGCAACAGCACTTGTTGTCTTCAATTTCGCCTTGATTGCGAATATCTCGTATTTCAATATGAATTTGAAATACGAAAAATCGGTTGCGGCAGTCAATCGCATCGCCAATCGCATGGAACAGACAAGCGGCTACGAAAACGCCAGTAAGCTGGCAGTATTCGGGGAAATCTCCATGGAATCCAAAATGGCAACTGAGTATGTGCCTGAAAGCATTCCCCGTATGACAGGAGCGCTTGGAGATACGTTCTTGAGGTTCCCGAGCCATTATCAGTACATGATGGAAAATTTGTATGGCATCTCATTCGAGTTGGTGACTCCCCAGGAATACGAAAGCATCCTGGAAAGCAGTGCCTATGCAGATATGGACAGCTGGCCCGCCGCTGACTCGGTCCGGATAATCGACGATACGGTCATCATCAAGTTAAGTGAAGAACCCGAATAATCCATTTGTCAGCTTTTTTCGCCGGCGCCTAACTCCAGTGTTCCACTGATTTCGATTCCGTTCAATGCTTGGGTCGCCAGCCGGTCCGCTTCCCCATTCGATTTCCTCGGCACCAGTTCGTACTCCGGCTGGATGCCGAGGTTTTTCAGTTTTTCGTCAATCCGATCAGCCCATCGCGACAAATCAGCTTCAAGCGCCGGCCATTCTCCGGCCATTTGGTTGATCACCACTTTGGAATCCCCGATAAACCGCACCGGCATATGGTGCACATCCAACAGTTCCAATTCCTGGACGGCTAAATATAGTGCGGCGTACTCCGCTTCGTTGTTTGAAGTGAGTTCGGAAGAAGGCGCGTTTTGGCGCAAACGGTATGACTTGCCATTCTGCTCATAGTAAATGGCACATCCAAGCCCTGAATGCTTGGTCGCCACATCAAACCCTCCATCAAAAAAGACTTCAATATTATGCGGTTCTGTTTCAATTCCTTTTATATATCCTCTCAGTTCTTTTAATGTCCACGTGCTGTCGAACCGGTCAACAAACTGCAAACTTCTAACCCGACCTGTACGTTCGATATCTTCAGCCAGCAATACCGCTTGTGCAGCCGGCATTTCTCCTGAACGAAAAAAAGTTTCCGTCCCTTTCGGCGTCCGGTAAGCCCATTCGATTCGGATATTCATCGCTGCTCCCCCTTCTTCTGTCCGTATACTTGTCTTATTTCCTTTTCAGCGTTCCATAAACTCCTTGCTGCCAGCCGCCTTGTTAACTTACATCACAAAAATTTTTAAGGGGAATTATATTTTGGCGGACTTTATTTTATAATGAAACAAAACGCTTTTTCTTAAAGGGGAATGAAGAATGCAGCAGCCAGCAGTTGAAAAGCCCAAAAATCAGTTGCTGCCTTGGTTTGTTTTAATCGTCGGCGGATTGTTTATGATTCCTACATTGCCGTTCACTTTGCTTCTGGTACTCATGCCATTATGGAAACCGGATGAAGTCAGTTTTTTTTCAATGCTATTCACTTCGATTCTCGCAGGCTTATGCATATTGGCAATTAGGGCAATGCGGCGTGCTTTCAAAAGCCTTCGGCCATCCAAAACAGCCGATGAGAAAATTGCAATTCCGCACCCGGAGGCACCTGTCCATAACGCCGCACCGGCACAGCCCACAGCAAAAAAGCCTTTATGGCCCTGGATGATTATCGTTCCTGGTGCTTTGCTGTTGATCGCCTCAGGTCCCGGAGCTATGATGCTGCCCATCATGCCGTTGTATTTGGCGGCTATGTCCACTGATTCCGGAACAACGCCCGATCACGTGCCAGCGCTCATCATCGGCATTGGTTACGCACTCCTTTCCGGATACATCTTGCTGCTCGTAAAAGCGGTGAACGCGCTGCGGGGGAAATAACAAGAAAAACAGGATCCTTTTTCAAGCAGCTGCTTGAGAAAGGATCCTGTTTTTTGTCTATTTATCGTTTATTCGATTACTACAACTGTCTCCCAGCCATCGTATTCTCCCTGGTACCTCGCTGAAATTTCCACCAGGAAGTCCGTCAATTCATCGATGGCATTGTAGGTGACAAAATCGACTCGTGATATGCACATAACGTAATTGCCTTCATCATCTTTTTCGAAAGAACCTTCCTCAATCGTGAAGCCTTCCTGTTGAATGCTGTCCGCAAACCGCTTCATTGTTTTTTCACTTTGAAACAAGACAAAATGCTCTACCCGCCGCGGCGCTTCCAGATCATCGCCCGACATCGCAAGCGTTTCCAGCACTTCGTGGTTGCCCATATGCTGAAATTGGAAAGAATCCGGATAAAGGAATTCAAAATAAAAATCCCAGCTCTGGGTTTCCTCCAGCTTGAAAACTTCCACTTCGTAGCCGGCTAAGAAATACAGCCGGTTCGCAATCAGCGCAAGTTCTTCCTCTTCTTCATGCGGCGAATAGAAAAAGATATCCCGATTGCCGTCGGTCGTCAGTTTTCCGACGTTGGCGTATCCCTTAAGTTCGGCGGCTTCAAGAAGCTCTTCTTCGACAATCGTCAGCCGATCTGCTTCCGCTCCCGCATGCAAGCCGTCTTCGTTGGGCTTTTTCAGCGGCAGCCGCACCGCAAAGGCATTCTTATACTCTTCCATATCAAGTTCTTGCGAAACCTCCATATCCAAAACGATTGATGCCGGTTTGCCATCAATTAAATCCACATACGCATTCCAGTATTCCGACATTTCAATCCCTCCACTCTATGGATAATTTCTCGGCCGCTAGAGGCCGCTCATTTTCAACTCTAATAGTAAGAGTTGAATTTATTATACTTTTTTTCAAAGGAAATGAAATAAAAATTTTCTGACTTCTGAAGTTTTTTGATATTCTTCTGTTGTATAATCAGAAAAAAAGGAGTGGTGTATCCGTGAAGATGGTTCAATCAGGAACCGTTTACCAACTGACATTCATGCCGCGCTTTTTCCCTGTGAGCTGCTATTTGGTCGAAGAAGAAACCGAATTGACTTTGGTCGATGCCGCGCTTCCCTTCAGTTGCAAGGGCATTTTGAAAGCGGCCAGGAAAATCGGCAAGCCCATTACCAATATTATTTTGACGCATGCCCACAGCGACCATATCGGTTCGCTCGATTCTTTGAAGGCGAAGCTGCCGGAGGCCATGATATCAATCTCATCGCGGGATGCGCGCTTATTGGCCGGCGACAAAAGCCTGCTCCCGGAAGAAGCTGGGCATCCGATAAAAGGCGGAGTTCCAAAAAACATCAAATCCAAGCCGGATATCCTTCTTGCTGAGGGTGATATCATCGGTTCTCTGGAAGTGATTTTTTCACCCGGCCACACACCAGGCTCCATCTCGCTTCTCGACCGGCGCACCAATAGCCTGATTGCGGGGGATGCACTCCATACAAGAGGCGGAGTTGCTGTTTCAGGCACTTTCAAACCGCTGTTTCCTTTTCCTGCACTTGCCACTTGGAACAAACAGGCCGCGCTTGCAAGCGCTAAAAAGCTGCAAAATTTCCAACCGCGATTATTGGCAGTCGGACATGGAAGAATGATTGAAAATCCTGCGAAAGCATTTCAAAAAGCTATAAAGGAAAGTGAAAAAAACTTAAGATGAAAAGCAAAGCCGCTTTCCCGGAATTTCGTATTTTTCGGAAAGCGGCTTTTCATATAAAACAAAGTGAAGTATCAAATCCATTTTTTGGATTCCGGCCCAATGGCGTTCAACCCTTTCCGCAGGAAACTCCTGATTGCAAAATACCAGTAAATCCACTCCACTTTTCTGGCTTCAAGCAAGTTCCCGACAAGCCTTTTTTCAAAATTTCCTGCCGCAAAATAATGCAGTTGCTCGTTCACGCGTCCATCCCACATGATTTTCAATATATGTTTTTTTATTTGGCGTGAAGATAAGGTGCTGCGGGGATGGAAAAGATTCGAAAAACAGGCTATGATTCGGGTCGTATAAGACTCTTCGACCAAGTCGGCATTCCTTCCAGCATAAGCATGATTTCGCCATAGGAATTCCCTTGTCCGCTGAAAAAGCAGCTGCTGGTTCTCAAACAGGTCGGGACGGAAAGTGCTGGTGATTGATCCGCTGTTTGATGTCATATAATTGTAGAAGGGATTTTCAATAATTTTCACATGGCTGCATTTTTCCAAATAGCCAAGATTGAATAGCATGTCTTCTCCGCGGATTACATCGCAGTCAAACCGCAAGCCGTTTTCTCTGATGATTTCCGATATATAAATTTTGTTCCAGTTGAAATGGATATAATAGTCCCGATAAAGTTCGCCAAAGAAGCCCAGCAACTCTTCTTTTTCAAAACTGCCGGTCTTATAAAAACAAAAAATTTCATCGCTGATCACTTGATCACTGCATTCGAGCATGTTCTTGAACCCGCAAATGACCAGCTGATGCGCTTCTCCGAGCGCATTCACCATACTTTTAGTCATATGCGGTTCAATCGTATCATCGCCATCGACAAACTGGATATACGTTCCTTTCGCGGCATCAATCCCTCTATTCCTGGCCGCTGATGGTCCGGCATTTTCCTGATGCAGCACTCTTATCCGGCCATCCCTTTGGGCGTATGCTTCGCATACTTTGCCACTTCCATCCGCAGAACCGTCATTTATAAGAAGCAGCTCAATATTTCCATAAGTTTGCTGCAAAATGCTTGTTATGCAATTGCCGATAAAGGTCTCCGAATTATAGACAGGGACAATGATGCTGACCAACTTTTCCCCCTTCAAAGTTTCCCCTCCTTTTCGCTATGCGTCCAGGCCACTCGCCCTTCCTTTAATCGTTTTATTCTCTAAAGAATGTACTATCTCCTTCTCGGCAGTCTCCCACAGGAATCCATGCACCGGCTGATGCCATATCGGGTCAAAAGCGCAGAATAAGAAGGTCCCTCTCTTGGCTGGAGAGGGACCTTCTTATTTTATTCATCTATATAACTGGCATACACAAGCAACCTTTCCTCGCGTGTGCCAAGGGAATGGTTGTATGTGCCGGAACATGTGATCAGAACCAATTCCGGCGAAGAAGTATAGCCGAAAATTGCAGATATATCGGCTATTTCAAGCTGTACCGACTCCATTGCACGCACTTGGAACGCCAGTTTCTCCCCTCCTCCTTCCACTATTATCCGATCTCCTTGCCTCAATTGCGACAGGTCCCAAAACACGGCCGGTCCGTCCATTCCATCCACATGCCCCGCAATAACGGCACGCCCATTCTGTCCTGGCCGATACCCCGGTTCAAACCAGCTAACCTCTTCGATATTGTCCGGTACAGCCATTGTCCCGTCTTTTGCAATGCCCAGGTGTTGGACAACCGCTTCGACTCCTATGGCCGGAATGGATATTTTTTCTGGATTAATGCTTTCCCGTTTGATGGCGTTGACTGGATTTTCTCCGGCAGACTGATGTGAAAGCGAAACTGCCGGCGGGTTTTTTACAGTAAAATCGACATCTTCACTCCGGATGCTTACTTCATCTTCTGCACTGCTGCATCCAGCTAAGAAAACGATTGACAGGAAAATCAGCTTCTTAGTTTTGAACGCGTTTTTTCCAAACAAAGCCGCTCGCTCCAACTACTAAAATAAGCCCCCCCATTACTAATAACCAAGAATTTTGAAGCGGATCAGGAGTGCCTAGGCCGGTAGTCGGCATACCATTCGGAGAACCTGCACTTTCATAATCCACTAATGCCAGCACTTCAAGCTCATCCGCACTGTTCACGGCAAAAATGCTATAGACTGTGCCTGCTGCCAGTTCCGTTCCTCCAAGCGGCAGGACTTGCGTACCATCAGGCAAACGAATCTCAAGATCATATGTGCCGGCGTCCAATTCTGCATAATCTGTAATACCAGGGAACTCAGCTCCGCTGAAGAGTGCGTCTCCGCCTACCAAACCGACATCAACTGCCGGGGCATCCGGCGATAAATGGCCGACACGGACTTTTGCTTTTCCTTCTGATACTTCCATCGAATCTTCGGCAACCACAAATTCCAGTGCGTCAACAGTATTGGCTGCAGCCACTGTATAGGCTTTTCCTGCTTCAACTGCCAAATCGGCTTGCAGCACCCCTTCGCCTTCGGCATATTCAGAACCGTTCGCAAAAACTTCCACGTCATGCGTCCCGGCTGGAACATCCAAATACCCGGAATTCGCTTTAAAGGCCACGTTTTCTAAGGCTAATTCGCCATTGACGTAAACATCGACTGCCGGTGCATCGGGTGAAGCATGGACGACCCTGACTTTTCCTGCATCCGCTGCATAGACTCCTGAAACAGTTGTAAAGCCCAAAGCGAAAGCAAAAGCCAGCGAAGCAAATACCTTCTTCATTTTAACCTCTCCTTTTGTATAATTTTTATATAATTGTTATGCAATTTATTTATACTACTTTTTTGACTATATGGCAACTTTTTATTCTGATAATTCAAAAAACACTCATGGGATTATGATTCCTTCCAGACTCCTGAAATTTATGAAGTTAAATCATTCGGCTTACGGGTAAACAGAAAATTAGAAGGCGAAGACAAGAAGATTGCTGTGCTTTAAACGCAAAAAAAGATGCTGCCTCCGGTTAAGCGGGACAACATCCAACAGATTTTATACAAAACTTATATTCGGTTATAGTTTTCTGCTGTCCAAACGCATGATCCATCTCCGCATTGTGCGGCGCTGGCGTTTTTCCTGCGGCAGTATTTCTTTTGCTTTGCTTAATAAAGCTTCGATCTTTTCTTCGATGGCGTTATCTTCGTGCCAGCTGTATTCGTATAAAAAATAGTGGAGCAACCGGATAGCCTCTATGCAGCTAGACTTATCATGAGGGTTCAAGAGGCTGATATCATCCAATATGATCGAGGCCTCATCGTCCTCCTCCAAGTCTTCCTTCTTAGGTCCATATTCATCACAGTATTTCAGCATCTCTTCGTAGAGCTTTTGCAGTTCCTCCGGGATTGCAGCGGACATAAAAGATTCGTATGGATTGATCAACATCTTCTTTCCCCCTCTTTATTCTGCAATTTTAATACAGCTTAACTATTTTTCTTTTGGTGACTTCTTTCTTCTGCCTGATTTTTTAAATTCGACAAAACCTTTATAAAATCCTGCATATTTATTTGTAATACCGAATATTTTTTACAGCACAATTCTATCGGTGCCAGATAAATCATGTTACTTATGCTTACCTGTTTTAAATTTTTTCAAACTTGCATATTTCTTATGCAATATTAAGGAGCGATTCAAGATGAAGCAAAAAGTATTGGTCATCGGAGCTGGCATAGGCGGGCTGACAGCTGGCGCTTTGCTTGCAAAGCATGGATTTGAAGTCACCCTGCTTGAAGCTTCTTCAGAATTCGGAGGCAGTGCAGGAAAGTTCAAGCGAAAATCGTTTTTGTTTCCAGCAGGAGCTACGCTTGGCATGGGGCTGGAGCCTGGCGGCATCCATGAGCGCGTCTTCCGTTATTTAGAGAAACCTATGCCGCTCAAGCCGCTTGAAACTGTCATGGAGATGGTTCATCCGGGAAAAACATTTGTTTTCCTGAGAGACCGGGATCACCATATCAGCCAAATTTTCCGTTATTTTCCTGAACACGAAAAAAGTTTGCGAGATTTCTATCAGGAAATCTATAAAACCGCCTTCCTAGTCCGAACGCTAATGGGACCGCTGCCAGCCTTGCCGCCTGCCAATATCAAAGAGTGGACTGGCTTGTTGCGCTCGCTTCGGTTAAAGCATGGCCGCCTCTTGCCTTTATTCAACAAAACGCTCGGCCAAAGGCTGAAAGTCCATCGCTTGGACGGGCTTGCCCCTTTCCGCAAAATGCTTGATGGCTTATTGATTGACAGCATGCAAACGGACAGTGAACATGTGTCTTTTTTGCTTGCAGCTGTCGCACTCGATATCTATCATGAAGGGGCTTATTATGTTCCGGGAGGTTTATATCAGTTCGCTGAATTGATGGCAGAGAGCATTCAGGAAAACGGCGGCATGTTAAAAAAGCGCCGGACCATCACTAAACTTGAACAAAACGGAAGCCAATGGCTGGCAACGGACCAGCGCGGAA
This sequence comes from Planomicrobium sp. CPCC 101110, assembly GCF_007859395.1. Lineage (GTDB taxonomy): Bacteria > Bacillota > Bacilli > Bacillales_A > Planococcaceae > Planococcus. The sequence continues at coordinate 78,137 of NZ_VOHD01000008.1, forward strand.
ATTCTTATGAGGCGACAGATGTTGTATTGAATGTACCGATTCAACAATTCTCCTCTCTTATGGCGCCTGATTTGATTGCCGGATTAAAAAAGCCGCTCCGCACCGGGATGCAGACGCCAACTTGGACAACTTTGACGCTTTATATCGCAGTGGACGCAAATAAACTGCTGGCCCCTTTACCGCCGTTTCGGCAAATCTCCACCGGTTCAGGTGATTCCCTTACAGAAGGGGAGCATTTCTTCATGTCCGCTTCTCGTATCGGGGATCTTCTTCGGGCTCCGGAAGGATATCAAACCGTAACAGTTTCCACCCATTCTAAAGCACAGCTCTGGGATACAAAGGAAAAATATGATGCCATGCGCGAAATATTGACAAATCGAATGCTGCTGGCGATTGAGCAAGTGATTCCCTATTTCCGGGATGCTATTGTCCACTTGGAAACAGGAGCCCCTAAAGGCTGGGAACGCTATACCGGCCGGCCAAACGGCTATGTCGGCGGATTTCCGCAAACGCTGGATAATGCATTGTTCCGTTCCATTTCCCATCATTCGGGATTGCCCGGTCTTTACGTTTGCGGCGACCATATTTTCCCTGGCGGCGGCACTATCGGCGCAGCGGCGAGCGGGATCCACGCTGCCCGCTCCGTATCAGGGAACCGGCTTGTTTAATGGGCCATTCAAAAACAGGAATCCACACATATCGTATACCAATATAATTATAATTTTTTCTTTTATACAGGCTTTAGGAAACTTCACTTAAAAAACCTTCTTTTGTGAGTAATATAAAATAACTCCCATTGAGTTTAGTAGTTTAAATGAATGGGTAAATCTATTTTTATATAATTTATAAGAGGAGGACCCAAGATGGATCAATATTCAACGGGAGCTGATAAACCAGACAGCCCCAAAAAATCTGTTAGAAAAATCGCTATAATATCCACGTTCGGCGGGCTGCTCTTCGGATACGATACAGGAGTCATAAATGGCGCTTTGCCATTCATGTCCAGAGAAGACCAACTCAATCTTACCCCTTTTACTGAAGGCCTCGTTACAAGCTCGCTTTTGTTCGGAGCGGCGTTCGGCGCTATGTTCACCGGAAGGCTGGCTGACCGGTTCGGACGCAGGAAAGCCCTCCTTTTTCTTGCTATCTTCTTTTTGATAACAACGCTCGGCTGCACGTTTGCGCCGAACGTGCCAATAATGATTGCGTTTCGCTTCTTGCTCGGCCTTGCGGTTGGTGGAGCTTCAGTAACAGTTCCAACTTTCCTTGCTGAAATGGCGCCAGTTGAGCGCAGGGGGCAAATTGTTACCCAAAACGAACTGATGATTGTCTCCGGCCAATTATTGGCTTATGTAACCAACGCTATCCTTGCCAATGTCTTTGAAGATTCCGGGCATGTGTGGCGATATATGCTTGTTCTAGCAACCCTTCCGGCAATTGCGTTATGGATCGGAATGTTTATCGTTCCTGAAAGTCCACGCTGGTATGCAACCAAAGGCAAATTCGGCGAAGCACTGAATGTTTTGCGCAAAATACGGAGTGAACATCATGCACAGTCAGAAATAGAAGAAATCAAGGATTCGCTCGGCGAAGAATCGAAAGTCCAAAAAGCTTCATTCAAAGATTTGACCATTCCCTGGATCCGGCGCATTGTTATTCTAGGAATCGGGCTTGGGGTCGTTCAGCAAATTACCGGTGTCAATTCCATCATGTATTATGGAACCCAAATTCTTGAACAGTCCGGCTTTTCGACGAAAGCAGCCTTGACGGCGAACATTGCCAACGGAGTCATTTCTGTGCTCGCTACCTTTGTCGGCATTTGGCTTCTCGGCCGTGTTGGCCGCCGCCCGCTGTTGCTTGGCGGACTGATCGGCACCACTGCCACCTTATTGCTGATCGGGATTTTCTCGAATGTTCTTGAAGGGTCGGCTATTTTGCCTTACGTCGTACTGTCATTGACGGTCACATTCCTAGCGTTCCAGCAAGGCGCAATTTCCCCGGTTACTTGGCTTGTTTTGTCCGCCATTTTCCCTCTTAAACTGCGCGGCATCGGCATGGGAGTGGCAGTGTTCTGGAGCTGGATTACAAATTTCGCAATCGGCTTTGCATTTCCGATTTTGCTTGATGCAATCGGCTTGTCAAGCACGTTCTGCTTCTTTGCAATTTTCGGTGTAGGTGCCATTGCCTTTATCTACAAATTCATGCCGGAAATCAAAGGCCACACTTTGGAGGAAATCGAACATCATTTCCATAGCCATAGCAGAAGTACAAAAATCAAGAAAAATCCGGCCAACACCCTTTCCAGCACTTAAATTGAAATACTCCTGTCCCGCCTTCCTGGCTGGCGCAGGAGTATTTTCTTTTATCCTGGATATGCTTTTTCTTCTGTCATGCTTTCACTGCATTCCCTTCTGACAAACCTCAGTATTTGATAATAAAACTGCATTCTTGCATATTTAGGCTTATAATAGTACTAATGAAAGTTTTTTAATTATTCAAAAATCTTTTCGCTCTGTTGATATTCCTATCATTTTCATATTTGAGCAGAACTTTTATATTTATGCGTCCAATTTGCCGAGGAGGGGTCATGTTGAAAAAGTATGTACTGGATTTCCAAGATATCGAAAAAGAAGATTTATCGCTTGTAGGCGGAAAAGGGGTGAATCTTGGGGAAATGGCAAAGATCCCGAGAGTGCGGGTGCCCATAGGTTTTTGTGTGACAACCGAGGCCTATAAAAAAATGTTGGAACAATATCCCGAAATCAACGAACTGCTCGAGCATCTCACTCCTTTGACTGCCGAAGACATCGAACAGATCCGGGAACTGTCGCAAGCCATAAGGGAGACAATTGAAAAAACGGTCATTCCTCCTGATGTGCTGGAAGATATACTTCGGTTGTTCCTGAATTTCGGAGAAAATTTCTTTTACGCAGTCCGCTCGAGTGCAACGGCAGAAGACTTGCCTGCCGCTTCATTTGCCGGGCAGCACGATACGTACTTGAATGTCCATGGCCAGCGGGCCATCTTGCACCATATCCGGAAGTGCTGGGCTTCCCTCTTTTCGGAACGGGCTATTGTGTATCGGATTCAGAATGGTTTTGACCACCGTAAAGTTTACTTGTCAGTAGTCATTCAGCAGATGGTCTATCCTGAAGCTTCAGGAATTCTTTTCACTGCAGATCCCATCACCTCAAACCGCCACGTGCTGTCCATCGACGCCAGTTTCGGTCTTGGCGAAGCCTTAGTGGCAGGTATTGTGACCGCAGATAATTACAAAGTCCGCGAAGGGAAAATACTTGAAAAAACACTGGCTGAAAAAAAAGTGGCGATTGTTCCGTTGAATAATGGCGGAATTGACAAACGGGAAATTGCCACTTCCCAGCAAAAAAACCAAACCCTCACTGATGAACAAATTTTGCACTTGGAAAACTTGGCAAGGAAGATTGAAGGGCATTTCCGTTCACCGCAGGACATTGAATGGTGCCTGGCCGATGGTGTTTTTTACTTTGTCCAAAGCCGCCCTATCACGACTTTGTATCCGCTGCCGGACAAAATGGACGGCAACCTTCGGGTTTACCTGTCGTTTGCCCACCAACAAATGATGACCGACCCTATCCGTCCGCTCGGTATATCTTTTATCGAGCTTCTTCATGCCCATAACCTGAATCGCGCAGGAGGGCGAATATATATTGATGTGACACATGACTTGGCTTCTCCCCTTTCCCGAAGAGCTTTACTTGGTTCGTTCCGTAAAAATGATCCCTTGACACATAACGCTTTAGTTGCCTTTCGGGAGCGTAAAATACCATTGCCTAAGGGAAAACGAATGTTTTCAATGGGCGGCGGCAGGTTTTCTTGGGGTCTGCCCGCTGAGCTGATCAAATTGTACCGGAATAACGACATGCTGCTGGCCCAGCAATTGATCGCAGAAAACGAAGCATCACTCAAACGACTGGAAAGTGAAATCCAGAAGTTCTCAGGCGATGAACTGTTTGCTTTTATCGAGCAGGACCAAACCGAACTCCTTAAACTTCTGAGCAACAAAAAAAGCATGGCTGCCATCTTCCTTGGTTTATATGCCGCTTCCTGGCTTAACGATAAAATGGATAAATGGCTGGGGGAAAAAAACGCAGCTGATGTACTGAGCCAATCGGTTCCAAACAATGTTACTTCGGAAATGGGCTATGCTTTGCTTGACGTCTCGGATGTTGTAAGGCAATCTCCAGAGGCAGTGGCGTATTTGGAAACTGCGGAAGATGAAAAATTTTTAGAAGCTCTTGAAGGATATGAAGGCGGAAAAGCCACGAGCAAGTCCATCCGGAATTTCCTGAAAAAGTACGGCGTGCGCTGTTCCGGTGAAATCGACATCACTAACCCCCGGTGGATTGAACAGCCTTCCGCTCTCGTCCCAATGATTTTAAGCAATATCAAGAATTTCGAACCTAATGCCCGGCGCACCAAATTTGAAAAAGGGCGGAAGGAAGCGAAAGAAAAAGAACAGGAATTATTGCGGCGATTGGAACGGCTGCCCCAGGGCAAGAAAAAAGCGAATGCAACAAAAAAACAAATCGACCGTCTCCGGAATTTCATCGGATACCGGGAATATCCGAAATTCGCCATGATCCAGCGCTATTTCCTATACAAACAGGCTCTGATGAAAGAAGCAGCTATTCTCGCGGAAAAAGGGATCCTGCAAAAGAAAGAAGATGTTTTCTTCTTGAACTTTGACGAGTTCCGGAAAGCTGTGAGGACTGAAAAAGTGAATCTACGCCTTATAGAGGACCGGAAGGCGGACCATATCCATTTTGAAAAACTGGATCCTCCCCGTGTGATGACGTCTGAAGGCGAAATCATTTCCGGCCGTCCCATTGCCGAAAATCTTCCGGCTGATGCATTGCCTGGCATCGCCGTCTCTTCTGGAATTGCGGAAGGCAGGGCTCGGGTCATCTTGAAAATGGAAGATGCCGTCTTGGAAAAAGACGATATTCTCGTTACCGTTTTTACCGATCCAAGCTGGACACCATTATTTGTTGCAATCAATGGATTGGTCACGGAAGTCGGCGGTTTGATGACGCACGGCGCTGTTATCGCCAGGGAGTATGGCCTGCCTGCCGTCGTCGGTGTCGAAAATGCCACTAAACACATCAAAGACGGCCAGCGAATCCGGATCAACGGCACAGAAGGATATGTGGAAATTTTGGAGGAAGAGACACAAAAAGGGCCCATCTGAGGCTCTTTTCTTCTATATTCAAATGTTTTGAAATGCGGCCATCCCTCATTCCGCCTTTTAAAGTCCATTGATAGAGCCGGCGTCTCTTTCAGTATTCAAAAAAGTTGCAGAAAATGCGCTTGCTGCGCTTTCTGCAACTTTTCTTTAGGAAGACATCAGCATGCCGCCGTTGACATGAATGCATTGTCCGGTAATATAAGCCCCTTCATCTGAAGCCAACAATACATAGGCTCCGGCATGGTCCGCGGGCTGTCCCGGCCGGCCAAGCGGCGTGGATGTCCCGAATTCTTCAACAGTTTCTTCGTCCATAGTAGCAGGAATAAGCGGCGTCCAAATAGGGCCTGGTGCAACCATGTTCACGCGAATTCCTTTTTTTGCCAAGCTTTGAGCCAAGCTCCGGACGAATCCAACGATGGCGCCTTTTGTTGCCGTATAGTCCATCAATTGAGGGTTCCCCTTATACGGATTGATCGATGTTGTACTGATGATGGCATCGCCTTGCTTCAGGTGCGGAACCGCATGCTTGCTCATGAAAAAGTGCGAGTACATATTCGTGCGGAAAGTTTTATCCCATTGCTCTTCTGTAATCCCTTGAATATCTTCCGTCGGAAATTGGATTGCGGCGTTATTGACCAGTATATTCAGCTGCCCAAGTTCCGATACGGTTTTTTCAACCATTTCCCGGCATGTATCTTCCTTGGATACATCTCCCGGAAGCAGCAGGCAACGTACGCCTTCCGCTTCGATCAAGCGCTTGGTTTCTTCCGCATCATTATGTTCCTCCAAATAATTCACCGCGACGTGCGCCCCTTCTTTGGCATAGGCAATGGCCACTGCGCGGCCGATCCCGCTGTCTCCGCCAGTGATCAAAGCCACTCGGCCCTTCAATTTGCCGCTTCCTTTGTAGTCATAAGGCTGGACCGGTTTTGGATCCATTTCCGATTCCAGCCCCGGCTGATTTTCCTGAGTTTGGGCAGGCTGCCCTTCTTTTTGCCGATCGTAAATGTTCATCGGTATTTTCCTCCTCGTCCAATTTTTCTCACGCTACTCTTTTAGCCTTTCTGTTTATGGATTAAACGCAGTAGCCAAAATCTTGCTAGCGCTTTCACCATTTACAAAATCGTCATAAAATCTTTACATGAAAATCACATTGGATTAGTACTATAGTATTATTATTAAATATACTCGTAAGTATTAAGCATTAAAAAGGAGTTCAGTCCATGCAGCTAGATTTATTGATGACTCGCACAAGCAATCCTTTATGGTATTTTTCGTATTTACTCCGAAAAAGGAGAAAAAACCTGCTGGAATATAAGCAACTGAAAGAATTGCAAGCCATTTTGAAAACACGATCGGTAGACACCTACTTCCAGCCGTTAGTATCTTTAGAAAACGGGGATACAATAGGCTATGAGGTTTTTAACCGGCCGGTTGTTTCCTCTTTGTTCCCGACCACCGAAATGTTCTATGACTTTGTCGGACAGACGGATTTGATATTTTCCCTCGAAAACACTTTTCGGGAAATTTCGTTAAACCGCTTTTCCCAGTGCGTTCAGCTTCAGCCAAGCGAAAAAAATTCGCTGATTTTTTTAAATGTTCATCCGCACATACTGATGGATCCCCATTACCGTACTGGAGAAACATTAAAACTGTTGAAAAGTTATGGATTTTCGCCAGAACAGATCATTTTTGAGATATCGGAAAAAGCTGCCATAGAGAACTACTCCCACTTCGAGGAAATTCTGACCAATTACCGTTCGCAAGGATTCAGGATCGCTTTGGATGACGCAGGGTCTGGTTACAACAGTCTAAAAACGCTTGTTTACTTGAAGCCTGAATTTCTGAAATTGGACAAGACAGTCATCCAAAATATCGACCAAGACCAAACAAAGCAACAATTGGTTAAATTGCTTCTGAATTTTTCTAACGAGTCGAATACTCACTTGATAGCAGAAGGAATTGAAAGCGCTGAAGAACTCCGTTATTTGAGAGAGAATGGCATACATATTGGACAAGGCTACGCTCTTGGGAAACCGAAGCAAGAATTAGTTAAAGGCTCCATGCGTTGAATACCTGCATGGCAATTTAAGTTTTGGGGGAAAATGAGATGTTCACATCTATTGGGGAAATCTATGAGGAAGTGCCATGTGTAGGCCCGGATACAAAAAGCCGTGAAATCGATAAAATATTCAAAGACTTGCCGCACGTGCAAGGCATCATTGTCAAAACAGATGGCCGCCATTTTGCGCTTGTAATGAAAACATCTTTTTATCAAGTGATCGGCAACCAATACGGATACAACCTGTACATGGGCCGGCCCATCGATTTGATCATGAACAAATCTCCGTTGATGGTGGACCACATGCGGCCAATTTTGGAAGTGAGCCAGCTTGCTATGGAAAGGCCGATTAAGGAGCTTTACGACTATGTGATTGTGACAAAAGAAGACCAATGCATGGGCGCAGTCAGTGTCCAAAGTTTACTGCTGGCCTTTGCAAAAATCCAAAAAGAGACCGCTCTGTTGATGAATCCCCTTACCGGACTCCCAGGGAACAATTCAATCAATCATGAATTGGCAAGAATTCTCGAAGCAAAGAATTTCAGCGTCTTGTATATAGACTTGGATAATTTTAAAACTTACAACGATACGTATGGTTTTAAAAAAGGGGACGATTTTCTTTTGGCAACCGCTGAAATTATCACTAGAAATGTTGCCAATAATTTTTTCGGCCACATTGGCGGCGATGATTTCATAGCCATACTGCACCACCATAACTATAAAGAACTGGCCGACAGGATCATCAAGGATTTTGACCGGACCGTCAAAAATTTTTATTCCGAATCCGACTGGACACAGCAATACGTTATCGCCGAAAACCGAGCCGGGACTACTGAGAAAATCCCTCTCGTAAGCATCTCCATCGCCATCGTGACTAATGAAGAGCAAACATTCGACAGCATCCAGCATATTGTAGATGAAGCGGCAATCATAAAGAAACTGTGCAAACAAAGACCATGCAGCTGTTTCATAACCAATTCTTCCAGCCATTGGTCAGGCAATTCATTTGAGATGACAGCAATGGACAGTTAAGCACATAAAAAAAGGGTCCTTTTAGAGGACCCTTTTTTGCACCATCCATTTATTCGATCATGATACGGTGCGATTTTTCTTGTTTTTCTTGTTCCTTAGGACGCGGAACTTGAAGCATCAAGACACCTTCTTTGAACGATCCAGCAATATTTTCCTGTTCAATTTCACCAATATAGAAGCTGCGCCGGAACGAACCGTAAGAGCGTTCTTTGCGGATAAAGCGGCCATCCTGTTCTTCCGCTTCTTTCTTCTGTTCTTTTTTGCCCCGGATTTCCAAATAACCGTCTTTATATTCAACATCAATATCTTCTTTTGTAAATCCAGGCAGATCCACCATAAATTCATAGTGGTTTTCTTTTTCCTTGATGTCTACCTGCGGAAAATGAGTTTCCCCAAAAAATTTATTAAAAAAGTCAGTTTCCAATCCACTTCCTAAAAGGCTTGGGAATAACTCAGTCCGTCTTCTCGGAAATAATGTGTTCATGGTAACCGCTCCTTTGAATTTGATTTTTTGGTGTTCAGCAATTTCCTAAAACTCGATGCAACAGAGAATCAGGTGCACGCAAAAAAGCAACGTGATGGCTGTCCCCTTAGGGTTCTGCCTTCCCACTCCATCACCTTCTTGGCCCACATTGCCAAACTGCTCCTTTCTATTGAAATTTACTGCATACAAAGGTTAATAACTTCCCGAAAATTATTCGACTATTCCGTTTTTTCTATTCCCAATAAAAATTATATTTATTTTTAATGAAATGTCAATTGATTTACTATCTAAAAAATAGATTTCATTATAGATTCGGCAATGTGGCTAACAGCCCAAGAGGCACTGAAAGCCTTTCATTTTCGATAAACCATTCGACTGAATTCTCTTCTTCTTCAGCCGATGCTTTCAGTTTGCTCATTTCTTTGTGAAGCCGTTCCATCTTCTGATCTAACTGGGCCGCAGTAATGGCGGCATCTTTCAATTCCCCGATCAACTTAGCCGGGACTGCACGGTTGTATTTATAAAAAATTTTATGCTCCAAACTTGCCCAGAAATCCATTGCGATTGTTCTGATCTGCACTTCGATGCAGACATGCTCAATGCGGTCAGACATAAATACCGGTATTTGCAAGACCAAGTGCAGGCTTTGATAGCCATTTGATTTCGGATTCTGGATATAATCCTTAATGTCCAATATTTGAATGTCCTTCTGGTTTTGCAGCATTTCACTGATCTGATAGATATCAGAAATGAATGAGCAAGTGATCCGTATCCCCGCAATGTCGCGAATATTTTCTTTGATCGAAGCCAAGGAAAGTTCATACTTTTTCCGATTGATTTTCTCCAGTATGCTTTCGAAAGACTTTAACCGGGATTCAACATGTTCAATCGGATTGTATTCGTGTATGTACTGAAATTCTTGTTTTAAAATGTCGATTTTCGTATTCACTTCATCCAATGCAAACTTATAAGCCATCATAAAACGCGTGACTTCCGTCTTCATGAGCTTGATTTTCTGTGAATTCATTATTGTTTTTTGCGCCATTTTTTCTGCCCCTTCTCTTCACGGCATCCGCAGCTATCCTTTAAGCCTCTTGCATACTTCGGCATGGATGCCTTTGCTTCTCAACGCTTCTACAATTTGAAGTGACGTTTTTCTGTTCATCATGTTCCCTTCCTCCTCCACCGCTAATGAAACCAGGAAGGCTTTTCCCTTTGCTGTTTTGCAACGCGCCTTATCCATATTTCATCAACCTCCCAATCCGCTTCATAGTTGTTTATACTTCCAGTCTAAAAGAAAAATATGAACAAAGTATTAACAGCGAGTGACAATAAGGTGAAGTTGCATTTCAAGGATTTCTAGAAGGGGCCAGTAATCCAATTGAGGGTAAAGCGCTCTTTCCGCTTCAAGCGGAAAGAGCGCTGCAGAAATTCCCGGCAGCTCCAAGCTGTATCAAGCACAGCAGTACCAGGAGTATAAAATTATCCAGCACCGCTCCTTAAACCGCCTATTCATGGCATGGAAAAAGTTTTATAGTCCGCAGAAAACCTCCAAGGAATCACCGGTTCCAAGGAGGCTTGTTAACTTCGCTTATTTGCTTTGCAACATTCTCTTGATATCTTTTTCGAACGATTCCGGCTTGTCTTTCGGGCCATACCTGCCAACCACATTTCCTTCTTGGTCAACCAGAAACTTTGTAAAGTTCCATTTGATCCTGCTGCCCAAAAAGCCTTTGCTGTTGTCCGTCAGGTACCGGAACAACGGATGCGCGGCTTTGCCGTTCACATCAACTATGCCGTGCATGGGAAATGTAACGCCATAACTCATACGGCAAGCTTCGGCGGCTTCTTCTGCGTTTTTCAATTCCTGGCGGAACTGGTCAGAAGGAAAGCCTAGAACAACAAGGCCATCTTCTTTATAGTCCTGATATAACTTTTCCAAACTGTCAAATTGATTGCTGAGCCCGCATTTTGTCGCGGTGTTCACAATCAGCATCGGCTTGCCTTTGTATTCGCTCAACGAATACTCTTCCCCAGTCGCTTTGGGTACTTTGATGCCATAAACATTCATGCTATTCTGCCCCTTTAGTTGAACCGGCGCAGCCTTATAAATCCATTTCTGCAAACGCCGTATTCAATTGTTTTAAATTCCGCATCAATTCAAGTGCACCCATACCGATAAAGTTGCAGCTTATGACTTTGTCGTATATAGCCTGTTCGATCGGCTCCCTTTCACCCTGGGCTTTTTGCGTCAAAGAAATCACATAGGCCCGTCTGTCTTCAGCCGACTGTTGTTTCGTCAAACGCCCCTGGGCAATCATCCGGCCGATAATCGGATTCAACGTACCGATTCCCAGTCCCAGCCGTTCCCCAATATCTTTTGTCAGCACATGATCTTCCTCCCATAATACAAGCAGAACCAAGTATTGGGGAAACGTCAAATTGAACGGCTCGAGTGTCCGTGCATATAATTTCGTGAAATTGCTCGATGCCTTATAAAGTTCAAAGCACAATTGCTGGTCGAGTTTTGTTGGCTGTGCCATGGGAATCACACCTATACAATAGTTTATAAAACGACGATTTCAACTTCGATTGAATCTTTGACTGCCTTGGAGTACGGGCAATGCTGATGCGCTTTATGCACATACTCTTTCTTTTTCCCATCGTCCAAGCCCCAAATACGGACTTCGAGTTTGGCTGACAGTTTCACGCCTCCATGATCTTTGTCTCCAACCAAAGCGATCGTCGCTTTGACTTCGCTTTTTTCCACTACGACTCCATCCTGTTCCAGCACCATTTCCAATGCACTGTTAAAGCAGGCACTGTAACCAGCTGCAAACAATTGTTCCGGATTGGTGGCTGTAGTCGCATCGCCGCCAAGTGCTTTCGGCTTTGCCACATCCAAGTAGAAAATATTGTCCTCCGAATAGACCGCTCCCTGTCTTCCTCCAGTATTGATGACCGTTGTTTCATAAAGTGATTTCATAAGTAACTTCCTTCCGAATAATTATATCGTGCACGATGCAAACTTTATCCTATATCCCACCCGATGTAAAGAATAGTGCTTAGTTCATTTTCAAACAAAAAAACTGCCATAAGGGCAGCTTTTTCAAAAAACAAGCTATATCGCACAGTAAAAAGAGGCTGCCCAAAAACCTTTGGAGCCGTTCATTTCAACTGTACTCGTTTTTTCGTTTGATAGATTGGAGTCAAGAAATACAGTTCTCTATGGCAAACAGCGGAGACTCTCAGCAGTTCGAGAAAAATGTTTTCCGATATCAAGTACGTATGCATACTATTGTGCATCCCTTGAAGTTTCCCGCTCGCTTGCTCCCACTTCACTTCCTCGATTTCCACCCAGGTAGTCTTTGTCTTAGCGGCAGTTTTGACGAGCAGTCTCGCAAATAAAGTGATATATACCGTGCCTTCTTCTACATAGGTGTCTTTTACCCGAGTGAAATAATAAGATCTTCCTTTTACAAATAAGGACATCTGGCTGTTCTCCTCCCAGTCTGCAGTTTTTCCTGAAACAGCAATCCAAAGGGGCCTGCCGGCTTAGCCGCTGCCTTTATGCTATGCAGACCTGGACAACAGAGAAGGCAGTGATTGTGAAAACGATTTCTTCTATGTATTAAGAATAACGGTACACGTGCCCTTCTTTACCATTGACGCAAAATGGTCCCGGTTAATTGGTTTGTTCTTCTTGCTGGTTCTCTGCTCCTTCAACTAAAGCATTATTAGGTTTCAATATAAATACGATATACCCTAAATCATCATCAAAGTCCCAGTCCAAAAAAGTTTCAGATATGAGCCGGTTTAAAACAGGTTCAAATTCAATCTCCCCCAGTACTTTTTGTTCCAATTGCCATTTTGCTTGTTTCAATTCTTCTGTATGGCCATGCCTGATCAATTCCTTCTCGATCGGCAGCAGGAAATTGGAGCGGCGGACAAGTATTGTACGGTTGTCCAGCCAATATGTTTCTTGTTCTTCAGGAGCTTTTTCGGAAAGAATACTGGCTTTGATCAATTGTTCCTGAAATTTCTTCTCGTTAAATCCATCGGGCCATTTGAATTTGCTTTTATCAACTTCTTCATCGATAACACCTATGACAATGCCGGTTTTCTTCTGCAGGTTCCAATCCGAGTAAACCTCATTCAATTCCAGTTCACCAATGCTTTTAAGTTCCTGGATAACTTCTTCTTTCATATTGTCCATTAACATATCCCGGGTTTCCAAGACACGCCGCTCCTCATTTTGCTGAAGGAGAAACTTTTCCATCGGTGTAATGAAGCCGCGAAAGTGGATGGTGATAAACGGGCGGCTGATGGTGACATGGACTGAAGTAGGGCCTTTGCCGAAATAAGTGCGCATCAAAGCTGAAATATAAGAGCCTACTTCTTTTTGCGGTTTCTTTTCCAGTTTCATCTGAGACCTCCCTTCCTTGCTGAAATCTTCTGTTCAATTGCGTTTTTCCCCCACGAGCCGTTCCAAGAAAGCAAAAAAAGCCGAAAAGAGCCCCCTTTCCGGGAATTCTTTTCGGCTTTGTTAGCAGCTCTATAGTCTGTAACACTTCACCATTTATCGTGTAATGTATTTCCATATAGGTTATTGTGCGTAAGGAAACGCAGATTGAAGATTCATTGATAGACCAATTTGGAAACTCTATTGTTTTCCAAGTAAGTTCATTATACATGACTGGATTACAGAAGGGCAAGCTAGAAAAATCTCTTTGAGCATGCCAAGGAATAGCCTTTCGGCAGCCCATAGCGTACCACTCAGGGCACTTCCACTTCGCTTCCGCTTTCCAGATGCAGCTCTTCACCGTTATGGGAGATGGTCAGCCCTTCTCCTTCGACAACTGTATAAACGGTCGCTTCTCTGGTTTTGTGGATTTTCAGCAGACGCCCTTGGTAGAGCAAGCGGAATTCCAGTGAATTCCATTCTGCCGGCAGGTCGGGTGCCAGGGACAATCCGCTTTCTTTCAAGCGCAAGCCTGCAAATCCATAGACGATGCCAAGCCAAGTGCCCCCCATATTAGCCATATGCAAACCATCTTTTGTGTTTTTATGGGTGTTGTCCAAGTCAAGACGGGCTGTTTCATTGAAATAATCATAAGCTTTTTCTTGATAACCGAGTTTTGAAGCCATGATGCTATGGACACAGGACGACAGCGAAGAATCATGCGTCGTGATTTGTTCATAATAATCATAGGAATTTTTGATGGTTTCAAAATCCTGTTCATCTTCCAGGAGAAAATGGGCGAGCACTGTGTCCGCCTGTTTTAATACTTGATACCGATATAAAGTCAGTGGGTGGTAATTCAATAACAATGGGAATTTGGAAGAAGGCGTGTTTTTCAAATCCCAGCGGGCCTTTTGCAAAAAGCTGTCGTCTTGGGCGTTGATGCCGAGCGTTTCGTCATATGGCAAATACATGCTGTCTCCTGCGCTTTGCCAAATGCCCACTTCGGTTTCTGCCAGCTTCAGGCGGCTTGCCAACTGATGCAGGCGGTCGCTGTCCGCTTCTTTCAGCAATTCATAAACTTTCGCCGCCCACAGCAGATTGTGCTTAGCCATCGCATTCGTGTAGTAGTTATTATTGACGATGCAGGTATATTCGTCCGGTCCTGTAACCGAGTCGATCCGGAACCGGCCATTGTGCATGTGGCCGGCATCCGCCCATAAGCGGGCCGTTTCGAACAGCACTTCCGCCATATAGTCCTTCACGAACTCTACATCTTTTGTCGCCAAATAATACTGGATATAGCTATATGCGATGTCCGCACTGATATGGTATTGAGCCGTCCCGGCCGGAAAAAATGCGGAGCTTTCCGAACCCGTAATGGTCCGCCAGGGAAATAACGCCCCTTGCCCATGCCCCATTTCTTTCGCCCGCTGCTTTGCACTGCCTAAAATCGAATGCCGGTGCAGCAGCAGGTTTTTGGCGATTTCCGGATTGGTCATCAAAAAGACCGGAAAAATATAAATTTCTGTGTCCCAGAAATAGTGGCCTTCATAGCCTTCACCTGATAATCCTTTGGCAGAGATATTGCTGGCTGTATCTTTCCCCACTGATTGTAAAAGCTGGTACAAGTTGAATCGGATTCCTTCTTGGACCCGCTCATCACCATCAATTGCTATGTCCGAAACCTTCCAGTAGTTGTCCAAGTAAACCCTTTGTTCATCAAGGAGCTCCTCGAAGCTTCGGCTTTGCACTTGTTGAAGAATTCCGAGCGCTGCCTCTACTACGTTCTCCCCGTGCCGCAAAGTATCGGTGTAGACATTGAATTTGGTAAAGCGGACAGGCTCCGCGCCTTCGCAATCATAAATTTCTTCTATGCTTGAATCAGTGAGCTTGCTGTCGTATGTATACTTTTCCGCTTTGACGGCAGAGGAAGAAATACAGGCCACCTCAAGGTTTGTCGTGTAAGTTGTATCTTTCACGATACTGAAGCGGTCCTCTTGCCGAACTTCTGTAACATGAAGGCGTTTTGCATGTCCTGATGCAAGTCGGGGATCTTCTTTATCGACATAGTTCGAAACGTCGCCATCGACTGCGGAAACGAACCTTATTTGCCCGACAGGAGTAATCGCTTCAACTTTAATGTCCATAGCAAACAACTCTCTTGTCGTGAACGAAACAAGCCGCTTGAAAAGAATCTTCACCTCTTTGCCTTGCGGGGATTTCCAATGGACGATGCGCTCCGCAAAACCGGAATCCATGTGCAAGCTGCGTTCACAGAAAAGGACTTCTCCTTCAAACAGCGAAAAAAGCTCCCCATCCAGGTAAATCCGTACCGTCTGCGCATCAATGACATTCAATATTTTTTGCTGCGTTCCTGGAAATCCGTAAAGCTTTTCTCCATAGGAGATGTCCGTTTCATCATGAAAAGCGTTAATATAGGCGCCTCGAATGGATTTAAAGCCTTCCTTATATCCTTCTTCAAAATTCCCTCTGATTCCCAGATAGCCGTTTCCTAAAGACAAGAGGCTTTCGTTTACCAGCAGGTTTTGATTGTCCAGTTCAAACTTCGTCAATTTCCAGGACATTTTCCTTCAACTCCTTTCCTGTTTCAAATCCCCTTTGTCCAAGCATCCGGCCACTCGGCAAAGTTTTTACGCTTTCCCTCGCCATCAATTGGTGGTTGACCCAAATATGCTGGCGTTCCAATCTGCTTTCTTTTATGTCTTGAAGCAAACGGGCGGCCACTCTCCCGATTTCGACGAAATCCTGTTTGATGGTCGTAAGAGGGGGCTGGATAAAGCTGCTGAAGATCAAATCGTCAAACCCGGTTACGGATATATCTTCAGGTATGCGATGGCCTGCTTCTTTTATCGCTTTTACAGCGCCAAAAGCCATCAAATCACTGAAGCAGAAAAAAGCCGTCGGCTGTTTTTTCTTCAAAAATGATTTGCATATCTTGTATGCCGCCTCTTCGGAAAAATCGGCATCCAAAACATCCACATCACCCAATTTCATGCCATAAGCATGCAAAGCCTCTTCCAAACCTTTCATCCGTTCCTTATTCACATATGTTTCTTTCGTTCCGCTGACCACAACAAGTTTCCGGTGATTCTGCTCCAGCAAGTAAAGCGCCATTTCTTTGCTGGCTTGGGCGTTATTGATGGAGACGCTGCCGATCAAGCCGTTTTCCGTTTCCGTCATGATATCGAGTACAACACATGGAATATCGGTATCGATCAATTCTTTGTAATATTGATCATCCGTCCGGATCCCTTGCAGGATCGCCCCCCCGATATTGCGCTCCCGGCAATACTGGACATAGCTTTGCTGCTTCTGCTTTTGTGAATCTATAAGATTGATGGACAATTCAAAGCGGCTTTCCGAAATCTCCCGGTATACCCCTTTGAATATGTCGAACGCATTATTGTCTTTTTCGTTATCATTCAAAACACCCGACGATATCAACCCAAACGTCATCTGTTTTTTTGAAGATAAATTTTTCGCTACGATATTAGGCGTGTAATTCAATTCTTTTGCGACAGCAAAAATGCGCTGGCGTGTTTCTTCGCTTACATCCACATAATTGTTATATGTTTTTGAAACTACACTGATGGATACACCGGCTTTTTTGGCAACATCTTTAATAGTGGCCATAGTCTACTTCACATCCTGAAAAATGATAACTACAAAAAACATTTACCGATAAATATCGCTTGGCTCATTGCGGGCAAATCATATTTCTTTGCTGTCCAATGCTTTTTTCTCCACTTTCAAAGTGAATCGATAAAAAGCCAAAAAAGAAAGAAAAGCGCTGATCGTGCCTGCAAAAAGCGGCAATAAAAACAAAAGCTCAGTAGCACTTACATAAAAAAGCGAGAAGTTGCTGAACAGGATGAAGAGACTTAGCAATGGATTTCCTACTGTGATGAAAAAAGCATTCCTCATTAGCGCTTTGTTTTGCATTTGGTAATGGGCGCCCAAAGAAAGGAAGTTGATGGTAAAAACGAACAGGATCAATCCGATGACGGCAAATGCTGTACGCAATAAGTCGATTCCGTTCTTAACAAAAGTGAAATCCACAATCCAAACTAACCAGATGGCCATCAATACCAGCCCTGAAGCAAAGCTTTTTCTATAGTTGTCTTTTAAATGCGAGAAATACGCTTTCGTCAGGGAAGATTGATCTTTTTTCAGGATCCATTCCCGGACAGTCGCAAACATTGCAGCTGTGCTGGGAAAAAACAAACCCGGCAGTAAAATCACAAGCGGCAGCAAATAAATCAATGCGCCGCTTTCTGAATCCCCAAGAAAAATACTGCTGATCGTAAAGAAAACTGGAATATTGAGGACAAACCAAAAAATATTGATGACAGAAAAACGCATGATCCATTCAGTGGCAATGTATAAAGTTTCCGTTAGGCCTGATGCGTCACGCATATCGTTCCCTCCTGCAAGAATCGGTTCACTTGACCGCTCCTTCTCCAATTCCTTTAATGATGTGTTTTTGTGCAAGTGCATAGAAGATAATCACCGGAATAATCGTCAAAGTCAGGCCGGCCATTGCGAGATTCCATTGAATCGAGAATTCGCCAAAGAAATAGAACGTTGATAACGGAATTGTTCTTAGGTCCACATCGATAAGCGTCAAAGAAGGCAGCAGGAAGTCATTCCATATGCTGATAACATTCAAGATCATCACTGTCGCAGTAATCGGTTTCAACATCGGGAATATGATTCTCCAGAAGACGCCAAACTTTGAAGCGCCGTCAATTGTTGCAGCTTCCTCAAGCGTTATGGGAATCGATTTGATGAAGCCGTGGTAAAGGAATACCGAAAGGCTGGCATGGAAGCCGACATTCATGAAAATAAGCCCTTCGCGTGTGTTGTACATCGGAATATTCAAATTGCTCGTTATCGAGCTCATAAATTGCATAAGCGGCATCATGAGGGTCTGGAAAGGAATCAGCATCGTTGCGATAAAAGTCATGAAAATGATGGTGCTCCATTTGCCTCCGGTCCGCACGAGCATCCAGGCGGTCATGGAAGACAAAACCACGATGATAATGACGGAAAGGATGGTTACGTAAAGCGAATTGGCGATAGCGCTAAGGAAATTCATTTTTTCCATCGCTTCCATGTAATATTGGAGACTAAAAGAAGATGGCAGTGACAGGGCATTATCATATAGTTCCTGACGGTCTTTGAAGGAGTTGACAAAAATGATGTAGATAGGAGACAAAAAGACAATTGCAAGAAGGACGAGCAAAATCTCCTTTGAATACCCAAATAGCTTCCGCATCACATTTCCACCTCCCGTTTCTTCGTAATGTAGACCTGGGTCAACGTAATAGCAGCTACAAGGAAAAAGAAGACAATCGCTTTGGCTTGCCCGAGCCCGTAATTTCCGCTGCCGAAAATTTCGTTGTAAATATTCATCGCGAACATTTCAGTAGAGTTTGCGGGGCCTCCGCCTGTCAACGACAAGTTGACGTCATAAATCTTAAATGCGGATGAAAGCGTCAAAAACAATGAAATGGTAAGGGCTGGCATCAAAAGCGGCAAAGTGACCCTAAAGAAACGCTGCCAAGGAGAAGCGCCATCTATTTTTGAAGCCTCGACCACTTCGTTCGGAATTCCTTGAAGCCCGGCAATGTAAATGATCATAACGTATCCCGCCATTTGCCATGTGAACACGAACACCAAACCATACATAGCGAATTGAGGATCTATCAGCCAGTTGAAGAAGACTTGATCCAATCCGGTCACTTCACCGAACAAGGAGAAAACATCCAAAAAGACGAACTGCCAGATATATCCTAAGATCAATCCGCCGATCAAGTAAGGCATGAACAGCATCGTACGTGCAAGGTTTGATGTACGCAGCTTAGAGGTCACCAACAGCGCAAATGCAAGTCCCACGATATTGATGGCTATCACTGATAGTACAGTGAACAAAACTGTGATCCAGGCGGATTCCAGAAACCGTTCATCCTGCAGGAGGCTTGTGAAATTTTCAATCCCCACAAATACTTTCGGGTTGGCCGCAATGCCGTCCCATTCAAAAAATGCATAATAAATTCCGATTAAAAAAGGGATGATAACTACAGTGATGAAAATAAGCAGCAAAGGTACAGTGAACAGCGCATACCACATTTTTTTGTTCTTGCTTGCCATGTCCGCCCCTTCTTTCCAGTGGATTCTTTAGTCGCTCTTTAAATCAAGGATCGGACACGCCGATAAAGGCATGTCCCCAATCCCCGATCCCATTGTTCCGTTATGGATTTTTTTACTGGGCGTTTTGCCATGCATTATCAAATTCTTCAACAAACTGTTCGCCTGTCATATCTTCAGAGAAGAATTGCTGCGCAAAAGGCGTCAAGTCGTTTGGAACAATGTTCGCAGGGTAAGCATTCTGCGCCCATGGAATCGTGTCTCCGCTGTTTGAAGCTTCAGAAACCGCTTGCGATAAAGGATCCAATTCACCCGGCTCGATTGTAGTAAGAGCTGGAACAAATTTGAATTCTTCTACGATATAGCGCTTCCCTGCCTCGCTTGTGTGCATCCAGTTCAGAAAATCTTTTGCTGCTTGAATCTCGCCTTCTTCTTTTTGGCTGTTGACAGCCCAGTTGTTTCCTGTCCCTACAGCCAATTTGTCATTTCCCATCAGCGGGAATGGCAGCATGCCGTATTCAAAGCCTAAATCAAATTCCTGGAGCATCCCTGCAGCCCAGTTTCCTTGGTGGATCATAGCGGTTTTGCCTGATGCAAAATCACCGATCTGCTGGTCATAGGTAACGCTCAAAGGAGTTGGCGTATTCACTTTGATCGCTTCCATGAATTGGCCGAATTCCTGGAACTCGGGGGTTTGTGCCATTGCCACTTCGCCAGCGTTCAGTTTGCTGATGAAATCCGCTGGATCCGGCTGCAGAGAGAAGGGGTAGTTGCTGATATGGCCAATCAGGAAATAAGCATCTTGGGCAAGTCCGAATCCATTGATGCCCTGGGCTTTGAATTCTTCCAGCGTGCTTCTGAACGAAGCCAAGTCTTGCACATCTTCAGGTTTGACAAGGTCTTTATTGTAAATGATTCCGAATCCTTCAACCCCGTACGGGATGCCGACCACTTTGTCTTCAAGCTTGAGTTCCATGTTTGGCGCAATGTCTTTGACGTATTCTTCAGCGCTTAAATCCGCAACATAGGATTTTAATTTTTCAGCTTCCATCGCATGCTGAAGGCTGAAAATAGAAGGCCCCTGGTTGCTGTTCAGACGGATTTGCAGCTGCTGGAAATAGTCGTCCCCAGTTGTCCCTAATACTTCTACTTCCACTCCCGTTTCTTCCGTGTATTCTTTAGCCAATGCTTCGAGCTGATCGGAAATTTCGACTTTGCTTTGGAAAATCGTGATTTTATTTGCTGAGCCTTCTTCCCCGCTGCTCGTCGAGCCCTCTTCCTGTCCTCCGCCTCCGCATGCTGCCAGCAAAAGCAACACTAACACCAATACCAGACTGCCTAACGACTTTCGTTGAAACTTCATGTGAATGCCCCCTTTATTTGATTTGGAGTACTATAGTAAATAAAATGAAAACCTCATTTTATAACTACCAACTTGGTATTTCCGTGCCGGAATGATTTCCCGCTTTTCCTAATTAAGAGGAACTTCGATAAAGCCTGTGCATTCATAAACAGCGTTATTTGTTTCAAATTCAAGTGCCTCTTCGCTTTGCAAGTTCACCGACAACCTGGTTGGTGTAACGGTGATACCAACTGGCTGCCCCTGCCACTGGATGGTGAATGCCATACTGCGCCAATGCTTCGGCAGTTTCGGATCGATTCGGAGCCGACCGTCTATCAGCCGTACGCCAGCGAATCCGAAAACCGCGGCTTTCCAAATGCCGCCAATCGAGGCCGCATGGATCCCCTCATCCGATGTGTTCATCAATGGCCCCAAGTCAATCTCTGCCGACTTTCGGAAAAGCGAATACGCCAGATCGGTTTCACCGATATCACTGGCCAAAATAGCGTGCGTGACTAGACTGAGCGATGAATCATGCAATGTCTTCGGTTCGTAGTAACGGAAACTGGCTCTTTTAACAGCCGTTGAAATCCGCGGATCCTCGTGCAGAAATGTCTGTTCCAGCAAATACAGCAAAATTAGCGCATCTGCTTGTTTGGTCACTTGGAAAAGATTGATTTGTTCCGAATTGTAATCCCGGTAAATGGTGCGCACTTTTCCTTGGTTCTTGTATTTGGCGAGGTCAATTTCTTCAAGCTGCAAATACGTATCATCCTGCGGAATAACCTGGTCTTCATTGCGCGGTTTTGGCAAGAACAGTTTTTCCGCTTTCTCCACCCAATCCGGATAAGCGGCAGCGAGCTCCAATGGTCCTGCAAGTTTTTCAAATAGCTCCCGGTTTTCCTTCATCAGCTTTTCGCAGTAGCGGACGGCCAGTTTCAAATTGAAATAGGCCATGTAATTCGTGAAGGCATTGTTGGCAACATGTTCCTTGTATTCATCCGGGCCAATAACACCGGTAATTTCATAACAGCCCTTTTTCCCGTTCCATTCCAAGCGGCTCGCCCAGAACACAGCGGTATCAAAAACGATTTCATATCCGTATTGGTCCAGAAATTGCTGGTCCTTTGTCACTTCGTGATACTGATAAACAGCGAAGGCGATGTCCGCTGAAATATGCTGTTCGATTGCGCCAGACCAAATCCGGGACTGCTTGCCGGTAACGATGTCGATATCTCCCCAGACCGGCGTCACTTCCCCGTCAGCCGGCCAGGCCATTTCCCATGGATACATCGCACCGCTATAGCCATTAGCAGCAGCTTTCGCCCTTGCGCCAGCCAATCCCAGGTAGCGGTAAACCAGCAGCGATTTGGCCGCCTCAGGATTGGAATAAATGAAAAACGGCAAGATGAACACTTCCGTATCCCAGAACGAATGGCCTTTATAGCCTTCCCCGCTCAGGCCTTTGGCGCCGATTCCCATACGCGCGTCATGCACCGGTGCCATAACGGTCAAGTGGTAAAGCGCAAAACGTACGGCAAGCTGGTCAAAAGCATTGGCACTGTCTATCTCAAGTTTGCAGGCATCCCAGACTTTCTGTTTCCACGCCTGTCGGTGCGCTTCAAAAAGTGGAGCGTATCCATGAAGTGCATGCAGTTTCAAATCACCTAAAGAAGACTCGCGCAGCTGCTGCAAATCATACTCCGCTTCCATTGCCTCCAAATCGCGGCTCGTATGGACAGAGGTGATCTTTTCTATTTCCAGCCGGTCGCTTGGCTGTAGGGTGAACTCGCAACTTAGCCATACTTTTCGGCGGGCCATATCCATTTCCGGATCTGCGGCCGGCTCTTCTCCATTGAGCTTGATATTATGAGTCGTGTTTATGACGACATCTACGTTCGATTCATTTGTCGTCTGGACGAGCTGAATCATCTTTTTATCAATTACTCTGCGTTCACCTTCCAGGAAATGCTGGATCCCGGAATTGGTCATCTGTGCGTTGATTCCGGAGCTGAAAGAAATTTCAACTGGATGGGACAAACTTTCAATTTCCACCCTTGCAGCTGTCAAATGCCGTTCTGCCAAAGACACGAAACGTTTGAAGTGAAACCGGATTTTTTTCCCTCGAGGTGAAATCCAATCGAAACTTCTGGATAATTCGGCTGTTTTCAGATTCAACTGGCGTACATAATTTTCAGTTTCTCCATATTCTAAGCTGAAACGTTCCCCATCAATATGGATGCCGATTTGGGTAATGTCAGCCAGATTCGGCAATTCCGCCACTTCATTTGGTTGTGCTTTATTGAACGTGCCATTTACAAACCAATTTCTTTGTTCCTTTATGTAAGGTTCCTCAGTTGCCGACCGCATTCCCATATAGCCGTTGCCTAACGACATGATGGCTTCGCATTTCCCTAGATGGCCGGATGAAAATGCCGTTTCTGATACAATCCAATTTTCGAACTCTCCAGTGCCTTGTCCGTACTCCATCATGTTGAGAGTCTCCCTTCTGACAATAGCCCTAAAACATACGAAAACGTTTTTGTATAAATTAAAAAAATATGCTTTGTTCGAAACATCATTTAGAAGCGTCCAACAAAACATAAAAGCCCAGCAAAACTAAAGCGCTTTCAGGGGCAAGTATACGACTTTCTTATTAAATAGTCAATAAATTCCCAAAATTTAAATAATAATTTACTACAGGCTTTTTTTGCTGATTTTCCTATAAGAGCGAGTATTGAACCCTTTTCTCATCTAATATTTGAATATCTAAAAGCGCCTGGATTAAAAAAAAGGCCGCAAAGAGCAACTTGCTCTTTGCGGCCTTTCCCATTTCTATTCTTCTGCTACTTGGACCATTCCGTACGAAGTGATCATGTTCCACATCGATTCAGGGATATCCAGTTTGCCTACTCTCTTTTTCGGAACAGTGGTGAATATTTCATCTTCGTTTCCTGCTTTCACTTTCTCCGTCCATTCGGGATCGATGAGCACTTGACGCGCCATTGCCACAACATCGGCCCCTTCCTGCAAAGCTTCCAAAGCATCTTGCGGCGTTTTCACACTGCCCACGACAACGAGAGGCACGCGGCCATCGATATGATCAGACAAAATGCTGACAATGCTGCCTTCCTGGGCCATGCCTGCTGGCGGTGTTTTAAAATCAAACAATGATGTGTGAATATAATGCACGCCGTTTTCAATCAATAAATCGACAAGCACTTTTGTTTCCGCCAGCGTGTAACCGACTGTTTCTCCATGGATTTCTTCCGGAGACACCCGGTAACCGATGATAAAGCTGTCATCCGCGTATTTCGCGGCCGTTTCTTGAACTTCCTTCAACACCGCAAGCGAAAACTTCAACCGATTTTGAAGCGTACCGCCCCATTCGTCCTGGCGCTGGTTGAAATAAGAAGAAACGAATTGCTGCAGCAAATAATGATTGGCACCGTGAATTTCCACGCCGTCAAATCCCGCTTCGATGACTCTTCTTGTAGTTTCTCCGAAATCGCGGATAATTGCCTGGATTTCTTCGTTTGTCAATTCCCGCGGCGCTACTGGACTGTTTGGTGTCGTAACGGCACTTGGCGCAACAGTTTCATTTGCCGGGATCAATTCCGGCTGGCCATGCCGGCCTCCGTGCTGCATTTGGACGATGGCCTTGCTGCCGTTCGCTTTCATTTGCGAAGCCAGCTGTTTCAAACTTGGCATGACCCGGTCGTCGAATCCGATAAATTGGTTCGGAAATGCAATGCCGTTCTCCGAGATGGCGATGCATGCGGAAATATAAAGATCGCCAATAGTCGAGCGGCGCTTGTAATACGCAAGTTCCGCGTCTGAAACCGTACCATCCGGATTTCCTGAATAAGTAGTCATTGGCGCAACGCCTAAACGATCTGTCAAAGTGACGCCGTTAGGCAAAGTGATTGGCTGGAACAAAGGATTGTATAGGGAGTTAATGTTATTTCCTCTTTTCTATAGCAGATTTTTATTGCATCTTAAACAAATTCATATATCAAAATAACATATAAAAATCTCGAATCCAAGGAATTGAACTTGCTTCCCAATGCAAAGAAAAGCCGTCAGCGAAAAGATCTTCACTGACAGCCTTTCTTCATTTTCCGTTTTCTTTATCCATCTGCCTTGGATAGCGTCGGCTGGCTTTTCATCAACAATGGATTCTTGTAGTAATCGCAGTTTTCCCATTTCAGTTCCTCGGATAAAATATCAAACGTCGTATTGAAAAAGCGCTGGACATGGCTGCTGGTGTCAGATGATGCCAGAACCGCTTCCATATCCAAAAAGTATTCACTGACTTCTTCATCATAATAGGCTTCCTTAGGTTCTAACGAAGGGGCATTCAAGTCCTTGTAAAGAAACGGATAAGGCAGGACAAAGAAACTTGGCACATCCGCCTTGTCATCTCCCAGCCAAAATCCATATTCGATAAACTGTTCATCAAAAGCCGCTTTCTCGATCACTTTGTCCATTGGAAAAGGTTCGGAAATGTTCTGGATGATAATCGCCGATACATCAAAAGTCCCCCAGAAAAGCCCCGGTTTAACTTTTCGGCATCGCAATGGCCCGACGAACTTCAGTTCTTCCCGCAAAGCGAAATGGAAAAGTTCGAGTCCACGCAGCGCATCTTCCTGAACATAGGCAGTATGTTCAGTGTCTTGGTCGAGCGGAACTTTGATGTCCATTTCCTGCGGTTTCGGATAAATGCTGACCGGAGTTCCAAGCTTTTTTAGCGTTTGAAAGATAAAATCATAATATGCTTTGACCGGCGTTCCATTTTCCAGTTTCATGGACTGTTTATGCCCATCAACTTGAACATGTATAGCGCTGTTTCGTATATCCGCCTCCACTTGGAACATGTGATCATCCCCGTAAAGAAGGCCTGTCGAAAATCCGTCCGCTGTCAGGGGCAGCATAACATGGGCCCATTGCGGTTCTTGATTCGCAACTTCCAGCCGGATCTTCCCCAATATTTGGGACAGCAAATGCAACGTTATCTTCGTGTCTTTCCACTCGGAATACTTGATCAAATCCATGCGGTGTTCCCCTTTCGCTCAATATGCTTAAGATGTGACGGCTCTCCCATGTCCGATTCAATTTCTTTGCGGCTCCCGATCCCCCATTCCATTTCAGATTCCATACACAATGCAGCAATCCCTATTAGTTCTGCAAGGCTGGCTTGTTTCCCTTTTTCTATCCCTTTTCGTTTGCAGGATTTTTTTCAGAGGACAGAGAAATTTCCAAAACAAAAAGAGCCTTTTCAGGCCCTTCTTGTTTACTGCTTGTTTATTCTGAAACCACTTTTTTCGATTGCGTCGATTTGATGAAAAATGCAAAGATAAAGCCCGCCACGGCTAAGACCAATCCGAAAATAAAAGCGTCTTGAACGCCTGCCGTTAATGATTCACTGATAAGTGAAGCAGATGCAGGCGCAGTCGCCCCTTCCATATAAGCGGTCTGGCCCGTCGACATGATGGTGATTGCCACAGCAGTGCCGATTGCTCCGGAAACTTGCTGCAGTGTGTTCATTGCAGCGGTACCGGACGGATAAAGATTTCTTGGCAACTGGTTAAGCCCGTTTGTCTGGGCAGGCATCATGACCATGGAGACCCCGACCATCAATAAGGTATGCATCACAATAATCATAGCCATCGATGTTTCAACAGTAACATTCGACAACATCCAAAGCATAAAGGCCATTATGATAAAGCCGGGAAGAACAAGGCCGCGCGGTCCATATTTGTCAAAGATGCGGCCCGTTATCGGGGACATGATGCCGTTAAGAATGCCGCCGGGCAATAACACAAGTCCAGCTGTAAAGGCTGTCAGCGCCAAACTTGACTGCAGATACATCGGCAATAGAATCATCGAAGACATGATAATCATGAATGTCAAAAACACCATGAGCAATCCGAGGGTGAACATCGGATACCGGAATACCCGCAAATCGATCATCGGTTCTTCCATTTTGAATTGCTTTATCGAAAACAGTGCAAGGGCGATAAAACCGACGACAATTGAAAGGATTACCGAGGCGCTGCCCCAGCCATTTTCACCTGCCACGCTGAAACCATAAACAATTCCACCAAAACCGATGGAAGAAAAAACAATGGAAGGAATATCGATTTTCGGTCTAGTCAAAGCGGAAACATTTTGCATATACAAAATTCCCGCCAATAAAGCAATGACCAAAAACGGCAGCGAAATCCAGAAAATCCAGTGCCAGCTTAGGTTTTCCAGGATCAAACCTGAAATAGTCGGTCCGATTGCCGGCGCAAACATGATGACCAGTCCGATCAGCCCCATCGTCGCGCCTCTTTTATGTACAGGGTAAATGACTAAAATCGTATTGAACATAAGAGGCAATAACAATGCGGTCCCTACCGCCTGGAAAATACGTGCAGCCAAGAGAATCTCAAAACTCGGTGCAAGAGCTGCAATCAACGTGCCAATAATCGAAAAAACCAAAGAAGCCAAAAACAATTGGCGGGTCGTGAACCATTGAATGAGCAAGCCGGAAACAGGGACCAAAATCCCCATTGTCAATAAATATCCCGTCGTCAGCCACTGAATGTCGGCTGGAGTAACCTGAAAAATTTCTATCAGCTGATTGAGCGCCATATTCAACGCTGTCTCACTGAATAAGCCGATAAAACCGGCGATTAAAAATGAAATCAAGATCGGTGCTGTCTTAATGTTTTCTTCAATTTTCGAATTTGCTAATGTAGACACTTTCGTTCCTCCCGCTTATTCCACTGCCATTTCTTTCCCAGCGTGAAAATTTCATTCTTTTTTTATCAATAAGGGTATTTGGCCGGCGATGCGGCTCAGCGCTTCGCCTGATTTTGAAGTGATGCTCAACAGGATTCCGCCTTCCACAAGGGCAATCAGCACGAGTGCATAATCCGCCGCTTGTTTTTCGCTATAGCCGGATTGTGACAGCTTTTCCTGATATAAGCCTTGCCATTCACTAAAAACCGCTTGGCATGCCAGACGGATCGGTTCATTCGTCAAGTAAGTCTCACCGGCTATAGTGCCGATGGGCATGCCGAACACAGAATCCTTGCTTAGCTCTTCAGCAAGTTTCTGGATATGTCCCTGAATAGCTTGGATAGGATCCGCCGCTTCCGCCAAATCTTCCTGGACTTTATCTGAAACAAAGTTTTTCGTATGCTCGATAGCCGCTATTGCCAACTGTTCTTTTCCTTCAGGGAAATAGTGATAAAGAGAACCTTTGGCAGTTCCGCTTTCTTCTATGATTTCCTTAAGGCCGACCCCGTGATAGCCGCGCAAGCGAAAAAGCCTGGAAGCTG
Source organism: Planomicrobium sp. CPCC 101110 (assembly GCF_007859395.1). Lineage (GTDB taxonomy): Bacteria > Bacillota > Bacilli > Bacillales_A > Planococcaceae > Planococcus. The sequence continues at coordinate 106,251 of NZ_VOHD01000008.1, forward strand.
TTTCAATCAATTGGTCCTTAGCGCTTTTTTTACTGGACACGATTCTTGCCTCCTCTTTGAATTATAACGACCGGTCAACTTATATTAGATCAGTGTCAGTGAATTGTCCAATGTTCCTTCTTGAAGGAAAGAACCCTTTTCCCTTTGCTTTTCCCTAGACATTATACTGAAATTGTTTTACACTACCGACTTATGTTATTTAAATCAGCAAAGGGGTGACCGTATGGCCCAATTCCTGACATCAAGAAAAGTAGTATTGCTTGTTTTCATGATTTCAACATTCGCAATCGGCATGACCGAATATGTCGTGACCGGTCTGCTGACCCAGTTCGCGAAAGACTTGGATGTGGAAGTCGCAACCACCGGACTGCTATTGAGCGTCTATGCAATCAGTGTAGCGCTATTTGGCCCAATCCTTAGGATCGCGACAATCAGAATCCCGCCCAGACCTTTATTGATTGCTTTTATGGCTTTGTTTGTCGCAAGCAACATTATTGCAGCAACCGCTCCAAATTTCACAGTATTATTGTTGTCTCGGCTTTTTTCGGCCATTATGCATGCGCCGTTTTTCGGGCTGAGCATGTCTGTCGCCTTCTCCATAACCGAGCCGCATAAACGGCCTGGCGCCATTGCTGCAGTGCAAGGCGGGCTAACCATTGCGATAATGCTTGGCGTTCCGCTCGGTTCCTATATCGGCGGCATTCTCGATTGGCGCCTGGTTTTCTGGTTTATCGCCGCACTTGGCATTGTGGCTTTGGCTGGCATCGTCGTGAGTGTGCCCAACGAAAAATATACAGTCATCCCCCAATTGCGCGATGAACTGCGGATCTTTAAAAACAAAAACGTCATGCTTGTCCTGGCCATCATTGTCTTTGGTTTTTCAGGTGTTTTCACAGCTTACACGTTCCTTGAGCCGATGCTTCGGGACTATGCCGGCTTTGGTGTCGGCGGCGTGACAATCGGCCTCTTTTTGTTCGGCGTCGGTGCGGTGGCCGGCAATTTCACATCAGGCCGCATCCGGCCGCATCTTTTGACACAGCGGCTCATTTGGGCACTGGCAATCTTAGCTGCCGTTTTGGCATTATTCACGTTCCTGCTGCAGTCCACTTTGCTCGCTTTTATCATGTGCTTTTTGTTTGGCGCAGGAACTTTTGGGACCACACCGATTCTGAATGCTAAAATCATTTTGGCTGCCACTGAAGCTCCTTCATTGTCCGGTACCATTGCGGCTTCTGTTTTCAATCTGGCAAACTGTATCGGCGCTTTGCTTGGTTCGATATTGCTGGACCATGGCTCCAGTTTCACACTGATTACCCTTGTTGCGTCAGCAATGATATTGTTCGGCTTGATTTTGGCGGCTGTTACAAACAAAGTTGAAGATAAAGCATTGTTTTCATAAGAAAAAGCCGGATCACACGATGACCCGGCTTTTTTGCAGTTCTATTGTTTGTTATTTTTCGGTTTCCGCAAATCAGCCAGAATAAGGGCGGCTATAAGAATCAGCCCCATATAGCCGACTGCGGGGTAAAACCAGTTGACAAGTTTCGTGAATCCGACAAAACTCAAGCCGAAGGCGATGACTCCAGCGACCGTGACAAAGATTCTGAAACGCGGGGTCCCGATGCCAGCAAAACGCGCGGAGAAAGATAGAAGCATACTAACAGCAGTGTTGTAGATCATCAGAAAAATGACAAGCGCCATAATCAGGCCGACTACCGGCGAAAGATTGTCCGCTATTCTCAGCATTGGCAAGTCCGCTCCGCCGACCACATCCACTTTAGCGAAAATAGCTACAGAACTCAAGAAAAGCAAAAAGCCGAATCCTAGGCCTCCGATAAGGCCTCCGCGTCTTGCAACTTTAACATTTTTTTCAGCTCCGCCCATGACAAGCGCCATGGAAGTACAGAGTGCAATGGACAGAGAAACGTAATTAAGGGCGGACAAAAACCAGTTCGGCGCTGCAGACAATTGGGATTTAGCGATCGGTTCAAGCGCCGCAAAGCTTAAATCCTTTGTTGCAATGCTGTAGATAACAATACTAATGATCATCAATATCAAAAAAGGCGTGATGCTGCCAATAATCATGATTACTTTTTTCACATTCATCATGATTGTGATAATAACCAAAATTGTCAGAAGCGCACGTCCGAAAGCTCCTGGCAAGCCAAACTGCTGGGAGAAAATCGATCCCGCACCGGCAATCATGACAACCAGGACTCCAAACAATGTTAAGATCAAAGTATAATCGATTATTTTCCCGATGACTTTTCCGCTGATTGAGTAAACAACGTCTTCATGAGAAACCGTCTGCATACGGCTTCCTAGTCCGGTCAACACCATCCCCAGATAACCGAACAACAGCATCGCCAGCAAAGCTCCGCCCATTCCCCAGTATCCAAAGCTGGTAAAATATTGTAAAACTTCCTGTCCTGAAGCAAAACCTGCTCCAACAACAATCCCTATAAAAGCACTTCCCATTTTTAGACTTCTGTTCATTTTTCCCTCCATTCTTGATGTTCCAGCAACAAAACAAAACAATTCTTTCAAAAAATCTCATTACAGCCCTCATATAAGGGTAACATACTCGCCTGTTACTACAACCTGACATCCCTAATGTCCCGGCTATACACAAGCAGAAAAAGATTTTCATGAATGGAATTGGACGAAAAAAAAGCCTGAAAGATGGGTCAGTTTTCCATACTCTACCTTCTACAAGGAGTATTTTACCCTTTCAAAAAAGGGACAGTTTGCCCTTTCACTTTAAACCTTCTGCATGCCTTCATTCAGCAATAGCTGCAGAAAAAACCTCTTTCTGCAATTATTAGCGGGAAGCTGTTCCCGCTTCCATGCCGCTTGCCTGTCAATGTTCCAGTTGTTCAAATGTTGCAGCCACCACTCGCGCCAGTATTTCAACACCGGTTATTAAGCTGCCTTTATTGAAAGCCATTTTCGGATGATGCAGGCCCGGAGACAAATCACACCCAAGCCCAAGCATCGTCGCTTTAACGGTCGGACGTTTCAATGTGTAATAATGAAAATCCTCTCCTCCTGGCGTTACGACAGGTGCCGCCAAAAATTCCCCGCCGACCGTTTCCTTTATGGCAGAGGCCATCAACTCCACTGCTGTTTCATCCACTTGTGCAGCCGCAATTTCCGCGGTCACTTCCAAGGTGATTTGAACACCAGCCAATCCAGCCACCGATTCTGCCGCTTTTTGCACTTGAACCATCAGCTTTTCAATCACTTCGTTGGTCTGAGCCCGTACGTCAATGCTGAAAACGCCTGTCCCTGGAATGATGTTCGCAGATTCCCCTCCTGCTTGAAACATTGTCATTTTCGCCGAATGGGGAACCATCGGGTCAACATGGATCGACCTGATTGCATGAACAAGAAGCGCCATTACTTCAATGGCATTCTGTCCTTGATGCGGCCTTGCTCCATGGGCATCTGTCCCTTGGATCACGCCTTTCAACATGCGAGCTGCCCCGTTCATGATAGCGGGAGTGGAGTATCCATGGCCGATTTCCTGAATCGGGCGAAGGTGTACGCCGTATAAAAAGTCGATATCATCGACAACCCCTTTTTCGATGAATGACAAAGCCCCGTTCCCTTTTTCTTCCGCTGGCTGAAACAACACTTTCAATCGCCCCGACTTCGGCTCACCGATTTTCTTCAACACAAGCACCGCACCGACCACCATCGCCATATGCGCATCATGGCCGCAGGAATGATTTGCCTGGAAAGTGCCGTCCACTTCTTGCCATAAAGCATCAATATCGGTACGAAGCCCTACGCACGGTTTTCCGCTTCCAACAGTTGCTACAAGGCCTGTCGAATCGTCAAACACTTCAACAGCAAAGCCTTCCTTTTCCAACAATTCTTTAAGGTACCTAGTCGTCTCGATCTCCTGCCAGCTGATTTCTGGGTGGTTATGTAAATGTGCATACACTTCTTGAATGATCGGTTCGATTTCCTCCAACGCTGCTTTCATATTTTCCCTCCTGCTATATGGTCGTTACCATTCATTTATCGTTCCATTTTATCACAATAATCTGAAATATATATTTACTTTTCAATTAAGAAAAAGTATATTTTATATATCAATAAGATATATATCTTATTGATATGAGAGGTGATTTTATCAGTAAAGGAAACAATACCCAATATGCCTTGCTTGGACTCTTAACAGTAGGCTGCGATACAGGATATTCCATGAAACAAAGAATTGACGGCAGCTTGAACCATTTTTGGAAAATCAGCTACGGCCAAATCTATCCGGCATTGAAGCTTCTTGTTGATCAGGGGTATGCACGAGTCAAGGATACAGCGCAGGAAGGGAAGCCGGACAAAAAAGAATACGAGATCACCCCTGAAGGAATTGAGGCGCTAAAGCGTTGGCTTGCCCAACCGATAACAGAACTTCCTGTCGAGAAAAACGAGCTGTTGTTGAAACTTTTTTTAGCCGACATCAAGATTTGGAATCGACGCTCCACCATTTGGAGAGCTATCATGAAAAACTCTGTGAACGCCATGATACGTATGAAGCGATCAAAGAGATGATTTCCACCCGGCTGGCAGACGAACAAGACGCTCCGTTTTGGCTGATCACTCTGGATTATGGTTTGCGCACTACTCGAGCGGCAATTGACTGGTGTGACGAGACAAAGGAACTTTTACTTCAAAGGGAGGGCTGACGATGGGCACTCAAGTATTTCCGGGCAGACATACGGTTGAAACCCATGAAGGCTTTGTTGTATTTATCATCGGAACACGCATCAATAAATGGTGGGCTATCCATAAATGGTGGCCGGTATTCACCGCAATGCCGCCAATGATCAAAGAACTGTACGGCAACAAGAATTTAGGCTGCTTGTCCATGGAAAATTTTTTCGGATTGCGCACCACTCTTATGGTCCAATATTGGAGGTCAGAAGAAGATCTGTTGGCTTACGCGAAAGGGCAAGAGCATCTAACGGCCTGGAAAAATTTCAATAAAAAAGTCGGGGATAATGACGCGGTTGGCATCTATCATGAAACTTACGTTATTCGTCCAGGACAATCCGAGTCAATCTACGGCAATATGCCGGTATTCGGCCTGGCAAAGGCTTTGGGCATGCAGCCGATCAATTCCGCCACCAACTCCGCCCAAAAGCGGCTGAGAAAATACTAGCGCTTATAGGAGGACAAGGTGAAGTGATAGCCTTTCATTTACTTTTGAAAAAAGAAACAGCCATCCTCATTTTGAGGATGGCTGTTTCTTTATCCCATTTCTATAACTTCGACGGAGCCGTCTTCTCCATTATGGACAGAAATCGCATGGGTGCTTCTATACCAAATGTTTTCCCCTTGTTTTGTGAAATTGTCCGGAAAATTCGTCATCATACGGTTCAACATATCAGGATGCACTAATATGGAGGCATTTTCCCCATATTCTTTTAGCGCCGAATCGACCGATTCGATATCCGCTGTTGCCAGCAATTGGTCCTCATTCATCATTGTTTCCTCCTTTGCCCTTATGCTTTCTTATTACTAAACTACCCTGCACCCTTGAGATGAAACTAACAAATATTATTTTCACGCTTTCCCCCCGGTTGTTGACAGCACCGGAGATCTTTTTTGAAATAGCAATCGGCTAAATAAGCGAGCCGCCAAAATATTCTGCAGAAAAGCACCGTAAGTCCTCTCCTTAGATTTCCTTGTTTCCAATTGCTATACTCGTATATGTAGATTATCGATTTTAAAGGAGTGGATCTAATGCAAGATCTAAAAGGCAAAACTGCATTAATTACCGGAGCCGGCAAAGGGATCGGCCGTGCAACAGCTGTCGCTTTTGCACAAGAAGGCATCAATGTAGGACTTCTTGGAAGAACCGGGGCTAACCTTGAAGAAGTGGCAAAAGAACTTCAACAATATGGAGTCAATGTCACAATGGCTGTGGCTGATGTCGCGAACAACGATTCTGTCATTGCGGCAGTTGACCATATCAAGTCTGAACTTGGACCTATCGATATCCTGATCAACAATGCAGGAATCGGCAAGTTTGGCAAGTTCCTTGAACTTTCTCCCGAAGAGTTCAAGAACATCATCGATGTGAATTTGATGGGGCTCTATAATGTTACGCGAGCCGTCCTTCCGGAAATGATCGAACGGCAATCCGGAGACATCATCAACATTTCTTCTACGTCCGGACAAAAAGGAGCTCCTGTCACAAGCGCATACAGTGCTTCTAAATTCGGGGTTCTTGGCTTGACAGAATCTTTGATGCTCGAAGTCAGAAAGCATAACATCCGGGTCAGCGCCTTGACGCCCAGCACAGTAGTGACGGATTTGGCCTATTCCGAAAACTTGATCACCGGCAATCCGGACAACGTCATGCATCCGGAAGACTTGGCGGAAGTTATGGTGGCTCAATTGAAGCTGCACCCCCGCATCCTTATGAAATCGGCTGCTTTATGGTCGACTAATCCATAAATCCCCCTTCTTTCAAAAGACGGACCGTTCGGTAGAACAGTCCGTCTGCTGAAAAAGGAATGCTGTCACCAAAAGTCTGTTACCGGGACTTTTGGCGACAGCTTTTTTTATGGATTATTTATTTGCTGAATCTGATATATATTGGCGAAAGAGGGTAACAAATTAGAAGAGCGACTCAGCTATTTACGGCAAAGGGGGAATTTCCATGTTCGTGCCAAGCTTACTGGTAATCATCGGGTTCATGATTGTCCACATTTATACACATTATATAAAGTTTTTGAATAACCCACAAAAAAACGTCCTGTTATCTTTAGTTTCCGGTGGCTCAATCGCCTATGTTTTTCTTCATCTGGTACCTGAACTGGCCCATTACGAAGAAGTTGTGAAAAAGGCGCATTTGCCCAGTATGTTCGAACACCTTCATTATTTCGCTTATTTGCTTGCCTTGCTCGGAATCGCAATTTTTTATGGAATTGATAAACTGAACGAACAGTCCCAGCAGAAAAACGAAGATGAAAACAATCTGACACGCCCTGAAAAACGTATTTTCATCCTTCATATCACCGCCTTTGCTTTATACAACGGGCTTCTGGGGTACTTGCTTCCTTATTTGAGCGGAGATAACATTGCCGCTTATGCCGTTTACTTTATTGTGTTCTCTTTCCATTTTATCGCCAATAACCGGGTTCTCCATTTGACCCATGAAGATTTATACACAACGGCCGGCCGCTGGATCCTTGCCCTTTCCGTGTTAGCAGGCTGGCTGATCAACGAGCTGACAAATGCCAGCGAATTTACGATTGCCATCCTTTCTTCGTTTCTGACGGGCGGCATTATTTTAAACATCATGAACGATGAGCTGCCCGAACAAAAAAAGAGCAGCTTTCTTGCCTTCACGATCGGGCTTCTTGCAATCGGAGGACTTCTTCAGCTCATCATTTAAAAAAGCCGGCTCCTTCACTGTGGAGACTGAAAGATCTGGCTTTTCTTTTTAGTTTTCATACCGAAACATAAGATCCTTTTTCGGCGTCGGCAGTTGGCTTCAATAGAATCCGAGATTCTGTAATACCAAGAAACTCCAATGCCTTTGCATTGCTTTTTTCAACGTCTTCGCTGTAGATATGTTTTGAAAAACAGCCGATGCCGCTCCTTTTCGCCAGCCGGTCAAGCTGGTTTCTCATGAAGGTGGAGTTGCACAGCACAACGACTTGATCGATGTAAGGGCATAGCCATTCTTGAAGTTCTTCCCATACGTCATAAACTTCAGGCGCAAAAACAAAGGGCTGGCCATCAATCATCATTGACCGGTTATCAATCAATAATTTGATTTCTCCTTTTCGCAGCAACATGGCCAAGCTTTTGATTTTTTTCGAAATCTCCTTTACATCCTGTTCATTGAGGGGACCGGCAACACGCCAAGCAATGACTTGTTCATCCTTGTCAATATTACAAAGAAATCTATTTTCCAACGGTTTTTTCAGTTCTTTTCTTAAAATGGAGGAGCGTGGAGCAAAACTTTCGTGCTCGAATAAGTACGGCAAATCGACATCAAGAGCGTTTGCCAGTTTTTCTATATTCAGCAGCGATAGATTTTTCACGCCTCTTTCGATTGCCCCTACATAAGAGCGGTCCAGTTCTGCGCGTATCGCCAGCGATTCTTGAGTTATCCCGGCTTTTAAACGAAGTTCTTTTACCCGTTTTCCAAAATCCCTTAAAATCTCCATAAAAGCACCCCTCATTTCCGCCAAATTATATATTTCATTATAGATTGATTCTATTCTGAAAACTATAACTTTTTAGCAGCAGAAGCACCTCTCCATGAAATCCAGTGCTCAGCTTCTCATAGACATGCAGTCCGCTGACTGCATATCTTTGCTTTTTGTTGAGTTTTCGCTTCTGAAGATGGCAAAAGTTTCTGGCACACCGGATGGTGCTGGTCCGCTTGGCATTCCTTGGCACGAAGCATTCTTCCGTTTTTCTTATCTTCAACCATGTCAATATGCCTATTCCGTCGTCTATTGCATCATGTAGCAATAGGAAAAGTTCCGAATGATAAACCTCTTTTCTTTTTTATAGAAAAAACTGAAAACGCTACTCCTTCAAAGATTATGAAGGCTCCTGAATATAGCAGAACCTCTTTTAATTTTGACTCTATTTGCTCAAATGATTAAAATAAGAATATGTATTACTTTCTATGAAAATTTAACTACAAAGGAGCAGCAAAAATGGCAGAGGCAATACAAAATTCTGTAGATATTAAATCTTTCTTCGAGAAATACCAAGAAGCATTTGATGAAAAATTATTAGCTGAAGCGGTTAATGTAAAAGACCGTATCGATGAAATCCTTGCTATCGGCAATATTGATTTGGTGGCAAATGCCCATAAATTGGTTGTATATATCATTGATGGCAATGAAGAAGACTTGGGTCTGTTCGCAAAACAAGAGGGAATTGCGTGGGCGACCCATTCCATGGAGCTGTCATTCAAATTGGAATGGGTCCAGGCTATCCGCCGTACTCTATGGACATTCATCCAACAGTATAACGATGCCAAAGAAAACAGAGTGGGATTTGACTTTTTCCGCATGGAAAAGGACATCAACTCTCGCGTTGACGCATTTTTAACTACGTTTTTCATCAATTATTCTACATATAAAGATGCTTTGCTTCTTGCCCATCGTGAAATGGTGGAAAACTTATCTGTCCCGATCATCCCGATCAATACTTCCGTCTGCATTCTTCCGCTTATTGGATCAGTGGATTCGTTCCGCACATCGATTCTCGAAGAAAAAGTTTTGATGGAAATCGGCAGATCCCGCATCCAGACATTGATCATGGATTTGTCTGGCATCGCTGATATGGAGCAAGAAGTGATTTACCATTTGATGAAAATTATCGATGGCACGTCAATGATGGGCTGCAGAACCGTCATTACAGGTTTGCGCGCTGAAGTTGTCCGGAAAATGATCCATCTGGACCTCTCTTTCGACCCAAAAACGCAAACGCTTGGCACTTTGCAGCAAGCCTTAAAAGAATATCTGGTGGTTTAAGAACATAAAAAAAGCGGCAGGATAACCTGCTGCTTTTTCATTTCCTTTATGCATACGTTTTTCTCGGTAAGATCTACTGGAATTTCCCGGCGCCCCTGGCGAGAAAAGCTGGCTTGACCAGGAAAATGGCCGGTTATCGGCTTTTATATCTGTCCCAAAAAGCATCGGCCATGGCTTCATAGCCTTCGCGATTTGGATGGATATCGGCTGCATTCGGCAACTTGTCTATGGCATTTTCACCGAATTCCTCATCTACTGGGACAAATTTTGCTTCCTGTTGCTCCGCAACCCCCTCCAGTATTTCATTGAGCCGATCCAGCTGATCCTCAAGTTCCGCTTTTTGGTTATCTTGAAGATGGGGAAAGGGAAAATAATAACCCAGCACATATATATCGGCAACCGGCGCTTGTTTTCTCAATTCCGCCAGCATAGTTTCCATGTTTATACGGACATCGTCGAGCTTTTCTTCCGCTTGGCTTCTATCAAAGCCCAATTCCCCGCTGGCCGGATCTACCCGCACCAAGCGAAGAAGGTCATTCGCTCCAGCGGAAATGGTGATAAGATCCGCTGTCTGCACTGTTTCTTTTGCATTTTCGGTCTCCAGCTGCTTGAGTATATCGTCAGTTGTATACCCTGGAACCGCCAGCTCTTTCGTATACTTTTCCAATTGTTCTTGGCTTTCAAGTTCTTCGGCAATCAGATCCGCATAGCCGGCATCGATTTCCGAGTATGGGGTCTGCCCTGCCGCCAAAGAATCCCCAAGAGCAACGTAATCGACTGTGGAATCGATTTCCTGCTGTCCGCATGCCGCCGTGCCAAATAGAAGGATGACCGTTAACACCGCTCTTTTCTTTATCACGCTTCCACCTCTCCACTTTCTAGGGTTCCATATTCTTTCTCCAAACAACTTTGAATAATTCATGCAATTTAGTTACAATTAAATATACATACCCAGAAAATTCAAGAAATACGCCACAACGCTATATCAGGATAGGCAGTGATACCAGGTTCTTCCTGCTTGAGGGCTAATTTGTTTTTTCCATTTTAACTTCCTTACTTTTAGACTCCGCTAACTTGAAAATTGCACAAAAGGGGGATGCCCATTGGATCCGTTAGAAATTCTTGAAAACTTGCATAAAGTCCGCCCTGCCTTCCAACCCATTATAAGTGCAGTAAAGCATGATGTTATCGGCTACGAAGTGCTTGGCCGTTATCAGTGTGAAAATGGCCAATGGACCAGTTTGGGCGATTTTTTCCATGATGGTGATGTTCCGGATGAATATAAAACCGAAGTTGATCAGCATATCTTGCATTTGGCGATCACAAAAATGCTTGAAGAAAAAAATGAAGGCTCGCTCTTCATCAACCGCAACGCCAAACAGCTGCTTATAAACAGCGGCGAAGATTTTTTGCAGACCTTAAAAGCCTACGAGAAAAAAGGCTTTGCGATGAACCGGATTGTACTGGAAATCACAGAACATGATTTTGATGAAGATTTTGGTGTACTGGAACATTTGTTGATTTATTACAAAACGTATGGGATTCAAATTGCAGTGGACCATGTCGGTGCGAAAAGCTCGAATATCGACCGCATCCGGCAGCTTAAGCCCCATATACTCAAAATCGATACGAGCATTGTTCGCCACCATAACCCGGAAGTATTTCAGGACATCATTTATTCCTTATCTGTTTTAGCTCGGCGAATCGGCGCGAAATTATCTTATGAAAATATCGAAGACAATCATCAGCTCTATTTTGCCTGGAAGCACGGCGGCCATTATTACCAAGGATTCTATTTGGCGCATCCTGATTTCGGCTTTTTGTCGACCAATTCACTGGCGGTCAATGTAGGTGAAAAAGTGAAGGCGTTTGTGCAGCTGGAAAAATCCCGCGTTGAAGGGCGTTTGGCATTTACCCTTTCCTGTGAGGAGAAAGTCAAAAAACTGTTAAATCAGTGGCAAGGGCCTGAAACGGCCGATTCTTTCATAGAAGCGGTGAAAAATTCGTTCAATGAGGAAAGCTTCCGTATATACGTATGCGACAGCAACGGACAGCAAATTTCTTCAAACTTCAGGAAACGGCTTCAGTCGTGGGAAGTGGAAAAGGACCAGCATGGTTCCCATTGGGCGTTCCGCCCATATTTCCTGGAAAATACGATGCATATGAAAACATGGAACAAAGGAATATTGTCTGATACATATTCGGATATCGAGACCGGCGAAATGGTGCGCACATTCAGCTATCCATTATCTGACCAGTATTTCTTGTTCATTGACATCAGTTATTCCTTGCTGTTGGAAAACGATTATTTGTATTTCCAGTAAGAAGACATGAAAGAGGTACAAGGGAAATCACTCGGTTTCCTCTGTACCTCTTTTATCTTTCTTCTGATCCATAGACATCTTTTTTTGAATGGAAGCCGTCCGCAATGATGGTATCTTCAATATTCGCCTTATCCACCGCCACAGGAGGCAATAAAACGGCCGGCACTTCCACCTTTCCATTGTTGATCTTTTGTTCTGTTTCTACGCTCCCGCCTTTTGCCAGGCGGACCACAAGCTCTGCAGACTCTTTGGTCAGCAATTTGATTGGCTTATATACGGTCATGGTTTGGGTGCCTTCCACAATGCTGCGTACACCAGCCAATTCTGCGTCTTGGCCGGCAACCGGAATTTCGCCCGCCAGCCCTTTTGCTTCAAGTGCCTTTATAACGCCTGCTGCCGTAGCATCGTTGGCTGCAATGACAGCGTCAATCCGGCCGCCATTCGCTTCAAGTGCATCCATCATATTCTCCTCTGCACTTGCTGGCGACCAATCTTTTGTCCATTGGTCATAAGCGACCGTAATCTTTCCGCTGTCAATAAACGGCTGCAAGACGTTGAAAACGCCCTTTTTCAATAGATGGGCATTGTTGTCCGTGTCAGCACCGCCAATATAAACATAGTTCCCTTCCGGTACCAGCCTGGTCATGGCCTTTGCCTGCAGTTCCCCCACTTTTTCATTGTCAAATGAAACATACAAATCAACATCGGCATTTTTGATCAAGCGGTCATAAGCAATAACCTTAATACCCGCTTTATGGGCTTTATGGACAATAGCTGCAATGGCTTCGGCATTATGGGGCACCACAACCAAGAGATCCACGCCTTCATCGATTAAGGTTTCCGCTTGGGAAATTTGCAAAGCGTCATCTCCACTTGCTGCCATTATTTCAATTTCCGCCCCCAACGCTTCCACTTCTTTTTTGAACAAATCCCTGTCTTTCAACCAGCGCTCTTCCAGCAGGGTATCCATGGAAAAGCCGATTTTTATCTTCTCTTCCGCCTCTCCAGCTTTTTTCACTTCAGTGGACGGTGTAGGGGAAATTTTCTGCTGAACTACTCGTTCACCTGTTCCGTCCTGCTCACATGCGGAGGCACCAAGCATCAACATCAGCAAAAACAGAGCAATTCTGCAACTGATCCAAAATCGTCCCATCGGGCTCTCCCCTTTTTTGTCAATTGTCCCCAACGGGTAAACTTTTTTTGCTTAAAAGTGTTCTCCGATACTCTTTAGGCGAAACTGCCGCTATTTTCTTGAAGACCTTGCTAAAGTAGTTGGGTTCATGATAACCGACTTCAAATGTGATTTCTTTAATGCTTTTCTCTGGGTCTCCAAGCAGTTTTTTCGCTTTTTCGATCCGGCATTCTGTCAGAAAATCAATGTAATTGACGCCCAGCTTTTCCTTGAACATTTTGCTGATATATATCGGACTGAGCTTCACTTTCTGCGCCAGTGCTTCCAATGAAATATCTTGATGGGAGTGCTCCATGATATACTGCTTGATCTGGTAAATGGTATCAGTTTCGAGATCGCCGTAATGGGCGAAATAATGCTGCTTCATGCGTTCCAGCAAACGGCTGGTTTCCTGGCGGAGCTGCCAGTAATTCTGCGCCTGAAAAGAAAACAGCGGCTTCTCTGTCTCAATGCCGATTTCATCCATAACCCTGGAGACGATCCACAGCAATTCCAGCACACGCTGCTGCGTCTGCAGGAGGTCCGCTCTTTCCGTTTCATAGCATTGAATCAAATCAAGAGCATGAAGATCGACTTGCTCCCATTCCCCGAGACGGATCTGGTCGAACAGCTCTTTTTCCCCGAGCTTTGCCAAATGCCCGCACCGAGCAGTTCCTACAGCCGGTACATCCGAATAGAATCGGTATTTCACCGGAAGGCTCGAATCCATCGTCGCAATCAAAGACTCCTGGTAAGACTGCCTAATTTGGCCAAGCGAACCGCACACGTTCCCAATTCCGATAAACCAGCCGGTTTCGCCATCCAATTTCGCAACGGATAAAATTTCGTTCGCCAAGGAAACACCTTGCGAGCGGAATGATTCCCCCGCTTCCCGGAATACGATGATAGGAAGCTGGCGGCCATACAAAGCACCGACCCATCCGCTTTTAGATTGGCGCACTTTTTCTTTGATTGCGGAATAATAGGCGCCCGAACCTTCAGCCAGCAATACGCTCATGACAAATTTTTCGTTTGTCGACTGGATATCGAGCATTTCAACCAACATATCCAAATGCACTTCATGGACATGGTCAAACAGCAATTGTGTAACAACGTCGGTCTCGACGAGTGTCAGCGCTTTTTGCAGCGCTTCTTTCTGGGACATGCTGACGGCCAATACCTTTTGTTCTTCTTCGTTCTGGTTCAGCACTTTCCCGACAGTCGCGATGATTTCACTGGCCTTGCTCGGTTTCAGCAAATAGTCCTTGACGCCAAGCTTGATCGCCTGCCTCGCGTAGTCGAACGTATCAAAAGCCGTCACCATGACGAATTTGATGGCGGGATGGTCGGCACTAATCTTTTCAACCGCCTCTAATCCGCTCATGCCGGGCATCTTAATATCCATTAAGATTAGATCCGGCTTGAATTTCCCGGCCAGCTCCACCGCAAGTTTACCGTTTTTTGATTGTTCGATGACGAGATCAGGATAGGCTTTCTGCAAAATCATCTGCAGCCCTTCACGCTCGATTTGTTCGTCATCCACAATTAGGAGTCTAGTCATTTTCGTCATTTCTCCTCTTTTTCGGTATTTTCAGTTTCACGTTCGTACCTTTCCCTTGCATACTCTGGATTTCAATTACATCTTCCAGGCCATAGAAAAGCCGGAGCCTTTTTACGACATTGCTAAAACCGATTCCTGTCGACTGCCCTTCGGTTTGCTCAGAATCGCCTCCAAGAATTTGTGCAATTTTCTCTTGCACCATTCCTTGTCCATCATCCTCGATTTCAATTGTCACCAAGTTTTCGCTGTCCAAGATGCGAAACCAAATGTTGCCTCCGTCCTCTGAAGGCTCAATTGTATGAATGACGGCGTTTTCAATAATCGGCTGCAGCGTTAATCCTGGAATTTGCACGCTTAGAGATGCTTCGTCAATTTCCATATGCAAATGCAGCCGCTCCGTGAATCTTGCTTTTTGGATTTCCATGTATTGTTTCAGAACAATCACTTCCTCATGCAGCGTCACCGGTTTGTCCAAACGTTTCAAGTTATAGCGAAGCAAGCCCGCCACACTTACAAGCAAATCGCTCGTTTCTTCCGCGCCTTCTAAATATGCTTTTTTTGACATGATGTTCAATGTATTGAACAGGAAATGGGGATTGATCTGGTTTTGCAAGCTTTTCAGCTGGCTTTCCTTCAACAACAGCTTGTTTTGTTGAAGCTCCCGTTCAAGCTGCGCTTTTTCTTGAATTTCCAAAAACAAATTGTTGATGTTGACCCGCATCCGGTCAAATGTTTCCGCAAGAAAAGAAATTTCATCGTTGGATTCGACTTTGATCGGCAGATCAAATCTGCCTTTTGCCAGCTCATTCGCTGATTGAGTCAACTTCTGGACAGGCTTGGTGATGCTTTTTGAAAACCAATAGGTCATCAACAACAGTAAAAAGGTGATAAGCAAGAGCAGCCAGATTCCAAGCCGTTTCAGTTCGTTCGATTGCTCGATAACTTGCCGGTAAAGGCGTTCATATGTTTTCAACTCGGTATCGATCAAAGTCAGCGTCGTTTCAGAAATGTAATTGGAGATGCGCGCCGCTTCGGAAAAATCATTTGTCGAGGCTTCAGTCTCCTGTTGTTTGTGATGCATAAGCGACCGGTCTGCTGTTTCTGTCAAACTGTCGATCAAATTCATGTAATTTGCCATCGCAAATTCATTGTCCTTATTTTTCAAGATGAGAATCTCGCCTTTCGCATCTTGGACATTCGCTTTGCTGGCATCTACTTGAGTTAAATTCGCCTCAGAAGGCTGAAGCAAATAATCATTCAAATCGGTTATAAGGTCTTGGCTCGCAACCGTCACTTCGTTCAAACTTAAATAACGCTGCAAAATAGCATTATACTGGTCCTGCGTTTTTTGATTGTAATAAGTCAAGGCAATCCAAATAATCGCCATGATGAACAATACAACTAAGGTAAGCGACCATATCTTCTTCTGGATTCTATTCATCGCGCTTCCTTCTCTTTCAGCATCCGGATATCGGTGAGATATCCTTCTTTATCAAAAGGAACCTCCTCATCCCTCAGCAACTTGATGATCAGCTCCGCACTGACATTGCCCATTGTTTTCGGTGATTGCCCAATTATTCCATCCAGTTTTCCTTGCTCCAGCAGCTGCAAAGAATCAGATCCGTCATCAAATGAGTAAATATAATAAGGTTCAACTTGAAAGCGCTTACTAATTTCCTGGACTATCACTCCTGTAAAATCGGCATTTACTGCAATAAAAGCTTCAGCATCCGGTTTTTGGTTCAGTACATCCTGAGTTGCAGAAATGATTTGTTCCCTTGAATCGGAGATCTCAACGTTGACAGCATGGATATCCGGATAGTCTTTTAATCCATCCTGTATGCCTTGGAGCCGCTGCTTTTGGTAATATTCCTGGTTGCTGTCACTCATTAATACGACTTCTCCAGCCGGTCCCATATCAGCCAATAGCTGCTTGGCAATCATCTGCCCGGCCAAATACTGGTCTGAGCCCACATACGTTCTTCTTAAACTTTTTTCTATCGGCACATCATTCGCCACTGTGATAATCGGGATGTTATAAAAAGAAGCTTTGATTTTTGTTAACTCATTGAACTCTTCAGAATCCATGCCTTGGACGATAATGCCATCCACTTTCGAATAAATCGCCACTTCAATTTTTTTCAAAAACTCATCTTGGTTGTTGCCGTAGCTGCCCCATACTTCCAGGCTAACGCCTTCTTTTTGCGCTTGTTCCCGGGCACCTTGGGCGACTTGATCCCAAAAAGGCGTATCCAGATTTTTGGTGATCAGAATCAAGCGATGCTGATTTACAGGTTCGATGGCATGTTCAGGCATTTCCCAATTCGACCGAAAAACTTTTCCCGCTGACTGAAAGGTAAAATAAAAAAGGACAAGACCTAAGAAACACAATAAAACTATGCCTGTTTTCCGCAAGTTGAGTGTCCCCTTTTTTGAATAATTAATTATTTTCATCATACCACATGCTTTATCTTGCACAAGACCTTATTAGCCTTTTAGTCCTATTAATCCTTCGCAGTAAATTCAGATCGGATGCCAATAAAAAAACAGAAAGACCTTTTACCGCCTTTCTGTTTCTTTCCAAGTCATCCTCTTTTTCTGCGGGTCATAACATCAAAGATTACAGCTGCAGCCAGCACGCCGCCCCGGATGATGTACTGATATGATATTCCGACACCCATCAAATTCATCCCGCTTGTCAATGATGCCATGACGATGGCGCCGATGATTGCACCTGTCACTTTCCCGACACCGCCAGCTGAAGATACGCCGCCGACATAAGCCGCTGCAATAGCATCAAGCTCAAATAAGGTGCCGGCTGTAGTGGTCGCCGACTGGAGACGGGAAGTGAACAAAATTCCCGAAAGCGCAGCGAGCATCCCCATTGAACCGAAAACGATATAAGTAATTTTTTTTACGTTGATCCCACTCAAGTGAGCGGCTTCCGGATTGCTTCCAACTGCATATATATGCCTGCCAAGAACGGTCTTCGTCGTAAGGAAGTGATAGATGACAACAACTGCCAACATGATGACAACCGTCCATGAAAAGCCGTTATATCCAGCCAATATCCAAGTGATATAAGCAATAACCGCCGAAACCAAAACCAGCTTCATGGCAAAGATCCCTTTGGAAACCACGTCAAATTGATATTTTTTCTTGTTTCGCCGGTTAGAAAACTCGCTGTAAATGTAAAGCAAAATCCCGGCCAATCCAATAATTAATGTGAGTAAGTGCAAGCCGTTCACTTCAGCGATCGACGGGATAAATCCGTTGCCAAGTGCATTGAATTTCTCATCGTTGACGATAATCGTACCGGTTCTTTCCGTTACTCTGAGAAGCGCCCCTCTAAAGATAAGCATGGCTGCCAATGTGGCAACAAATGCCGGAATGCCGATTTGAGCGATCAAAAATCCATTGAATAAGCCTGCAAATATCCCGAAAACGAGAATGACAGGAATTGTGATGTACACGGATACACCCATTTGCGTAAGAAAAATTGCTGCGATTGCGCCAAGAAATCCAGCCGCAAAACCGACGGACAAGTCAATATGGCGGATGACAATGACGAGGGTCATCCCGACAGCCAGCACCGCAATATATCCTGCAGAATCCAACAAATTGCTGATGTTCCGCGAAGACATGAACAAACCATCTGTTAAAATCGAGAATGTCAGCAAAATGACGAACAATGCAATATACATTCCATAATCCCGTATATTTTCTTTTATTAAAAACTTTGCCTCATTGAAAAATGTCACCGAAATCCCCCCTATTGCGTAGCAAGATGCATAATCTTTTCCTGGCTGGCCTCTTCAATTGCCAGCTCTCCTTTAATTTCACCTTCACCCATCACATAAATGCGGTCGCTCATTCCAAGCACTTCTCCAAGCTCGGAAGAAATCATGATGATGCTCAAACCTTCACTGATCAGCTTGTTCATAATCGTGTATATTTCAAATTTCGCGCCTACATCGATGCCTCGCGTCGGCTCATCAAGAATCAGCAGTCTCGGCCCGACGAACAGCCACTTGCCGATTGATACTTTTTGCTGGTTTCCGCCACTTAAATTGCCGACATTCTGTTCGAGCGAAGAGGCTTTGATGTTGATCGATTTTCTATACTCACCAGCCACTTTGATTTCTTCGTTGTCGTTAATAATGCCGTTCGAAGAAATACCTTTCAAGTTTGCGACCGTCACATTGTTTTTAATGTCTTGAAGCAAGAATAGGCCATTGCCTTTCCGGTCTTCCGTCACATATGCAATTCCCGCTTTGATGGCGTCTCTGGTATGCGGCAGTTTTTTTTCTTTGCCGTTCCACAACAGTTCTCCGCTCAGCTTGTAATTTTTCGGATTCCCGAAAATACTTAAAGCAAGTTCTGTTCGGCCTGATCCCATCAGTCCTGCGATACCGACAATTTCTCCTTTCTTGATATGGAAATTGACGTTTTTCGCGACATACCGACCTAATTCGACATCATAAGCATTCCAGTTGAATAATTGCAGAAGATCGTCCCCGATTTTTTTATTGAGCCGTTTTGGATAGATATCTTCGATTTCCCGCCCCACCATGTTTTTGATGATGACGCTCTCGGAAATCGGTTCCTCGGCTGCGTCCAATGTACAAATGGTCTTTCCGTCCCTCAACACTGTCGCTTTATCTGCAATTGAAATAACTTCTTTTAACTTATGCGAAATCATAATGCAAGTGATGCCTTGCTGTTTCAAGTCCTTCAACAAGTTCAATAAGTTTTCGCTGTCATCTTCGTTAAGGGCTGCAGTCGGCTCGTCCAAAATAAGCAGCTTCACGTCCTTGCTGAGCGCTTTGGCAATCTCAACCAGCTGCTGTTTGCCGACGCTCAAATCTTTGACCAAGGTTTCCGGATTGACCTTCAACTTCACTTTTTGCAGCAATTTTTTTGCTTGTACGATAGTTTCGTTCCAATCGACAAAAGAGCCGCGTTTTACTTCATTGCCGGCAAAGATGTTTTCATAGACAGTCAAATCCGGAAATAATGCGAGTTCCTGATGAATAATAACAATGCCTGCCCCGACGCTGTCGTTTATTGTGTTGAACTCTTGCGCCTTTCCTTCATAGATAATATCGCCTTGGTATGCACCATGAGGATAGACGCCGCTCAATACTTTCATCAACGTAGACTTTCCAGCCCCATTCTCACCGATCAAACAGTGAATTTCACCTTTTTCCACCTTGAAATTCACATCGCTGAGCGCTTTGACACCTGTAAATTCTTTGGAGATTCCTTTCATCTCCAAAATATATCCGCTCATCAAATTCCCTCCTTTAAGCAAACCGCCACAGCAATAGCGAAATAGTGATAGATGGCTCTATCACTATTTCAGGCATCACTATGGGCAATGTTATTGCAGTCCAGTAAACTCGCTTGCTTCATAATAGCCGGAATCCACAAGCTCTTCTTTTACGTTTTCATTGTCAACAGTGATAACATCTGTTTGTTTCGCTTTCACTTCTACAGCTCCATTATCGTAAGAACCAGTTGTTTCAGGCTCATTTCCTTCGAGAACGGTCACAGCCATATCCATTGCATCTTTGACCAATGTACGAACATCTTTGAATACGGTCATCGACTGTTTTTCGTCGATAATGTATTGAACAGAAGCTTTTTCCGCGTCTTGCCCAGTGATGACATAGTTTGTCACTTCATCATCAGAAGCAAACACGTCTGCAATTGCACGGGCAGTCCCATCATTTGGAGCCAGTACCGCTACATCGCCCTTCAAATCAGCTCCAACACCAGTCAAATGTGTCTGTGCTTTGTTTTTCGCTTCATTTGGATCCCAGTTCGTTGTAACTTGGCCCAGTACTTTGCTCAGCTGATCACGCGAAAGTTCAGCTGTATCTTTCAATGCTTCCGCTTCGCTTGAGTTGGCGATTTTGAATGTGCCATCAGCGATTTTCGGCTGCAGCACACTCCATGCCCCTTGGAAGAACAAGAAAGCGTTGTTGTCAGAAGAAGCTCCTGCATACAAGTACAACGGAACGCCAGACCCTTCAACATTGTCGATCAAGTATTGTGCTTGAGCCGCCCCAACCGCAAGGCTGTCAAACGTCACATAGTAATCCACTGCCTCTGTATCAGTGATCAAACGGTCGTAAGCAATGACAGTGACATCATCTTGTTTGGCAGATTCTACTGCAGCTGCCGCCGCCGCACCGTCATGCGGAGCGATGATCAGCACTTTGATGCCTTTGTTCAACAGGATATCAACATTCTCTTTTTCTTTAGCTGAAGATCCTTGGCTGAACAAAATTTCGGTGGAATAATCCGTTTCAGCTAATGCATCTTTGAACCGCTGTTCATCTTGGACCCATCTTGGTTCATCTTTTGTAGGCAATACGATTCCAACGTCGACTTGGCCACCTCCGCCACCTCCGCCTTCGCTGCCGCTTCCGCCTTCACTGCCTCCTCCACACGCTGCTATAACGAGCGTCACTGCCATCAGCACCAGCAGAAGAGAGAATTTTCTCCAAGTTTTAATCATTTCCATTCCCCTTTCAACTTGTAGTTTGTTTTGCTACATATTCATTATATCCAGAGCGCCAGCTAATGTAAGCGCTATCACTAGCAATCTTTTAGCATTGCCTATACTTTTTTAACATAGAAGGCTTTATAGTAATCAAGCAAATTTCCGCATGAAAAAACCCGCTGCGGAAATTGTTTCCCGCTGCGGGTTATGTGCATTATTCTTCCTTTTCGAGAAGTTTGATCGCCTCATCAAGTTTTTCTTTTTCCTCGCCGGACATCGAAGGATATTTAGGGTTGATTTTTTCAAGCAGCTCCACCATTACTTCCGAAACAATATATCGTGAGTACCATTCATCGTCAGCGGGCAGCACATACCAAGGCGCATACTCGGTCGAAGTATGGTTGAGCATATCTTCGAATATATGCTGATAGCCATCCCAATGCTGCCGTTCCTTGACATCGTTGAACGAAAACTCCCAATTTTTGTCCGGATTCTTCATCCGTTCGAGCAGCCGTTTTTTCTGCTCTTCTTTCGACATATTAAAAAAGAACTTAACAACAGGAAAACCATTTTCCACAAGATATCTTTCAAAGTTATTGATTTGGCGATAACGGATCGCCCAAATGTTCTCATCAATCAGTTCATCAGGAAGAGGCGTCGATTCAAGCAAATCATGAATACGCGGCGCAATCACTTCTTCATAATAAGAACGGTTGAAGACGCCGATTTCCCCCCTCGCCGGCAACCCTTTGTGGAAGCGCCACATATAATCATGTGCAAGCTCTTCATCAGTCGGCTTTTTGAATGAGGTGACCTTCAGCCCTTGGGCAGTTAGGTTGGAAAAAATATAGCTGACGGCTTCGTCTTTTCCTGCTGCATCCATTGCCTGCAGGACGACAACCACTCCTTTTTCCTCTTCCGCCTGGAGCTTCAGATGCAATTCTTTCAGTTTTTGAATGCTTTCAGGAATCAGCTTTTCCTTCAGTTCTTTCTCGGCAATGCCATTCTTCACTGAGGTCGGATACATTTTCAAGTCTATTTTTTGGTCTTGCTTTGCTAAATATTTGCTTGTGTCCATTGAACCCCTCCTCGCTCTTTTCAACTGTCTATCAATGATGTTATTGCCGTTGTGATAGGAATGAAACATCTTAATAATTGGTTGGGCAAAGTTTTTTTCAGTTTACAATATCATATTTTTATCTTTTCGGCACATCATTGATTAACCTTTCGTTATCACCTATACTTCTTTTAACAATAAGAATAGTTTCTGTAATTTCCATTTCCCTTCGACATTCGCCTGCATAAAAGAGGAGGAAATCATATGAAATCGACGAGACGGGTTCCATTTGTTCTTTCCACCCTTTTGCTTGCTGCTCTCGCTTTTGGCGTCTTTTGGTATAGATCCTTTACTTCAGCTGACGATGCACCGAAAGAAATGGTAATCGATGAAGAAATAACGAATTTGGAAGTCAATGCCGAAAACACCGATATTCTTCTTCTTCCGTCCGAAAATGAAAATACGAAGCTGAACGTTACCGGAGACAGCAGAAATTTCAGTTTGAATACACATATACAAGGAAAAAATTTATCGATCGAAACCGAAAACAAAACTCAAGCCTTTGGTGCAGTTTTAGAAAAGCAACCGCTGCTGACTGTTTATCTTGGACAGCCACATCTGCTTTCGCTTACGTTAACAAGTACGAATGGAGACATACGAGCCGGGGATATCGAGGCATACGAAATTTCCGCTGAAACCAGCAAAGGCGATGTGGATTTTGAAAACATGAGTATGAAATATATCATCGCCAGAACGGACGATGGAAAAATCAGCATGAGAAAATTGGAAGCTCATTTGATAAAAGCAGAATCTGACGGAAATCTGGACATGGAGAATATATTCGGCTCCCTGACAGGAATAGCTTCCAATGGAAACATCGATATAGCACTGGATGGAGTAGCGTATTCCATGGATCTTACCGCGGAAAATGGAGGAATTGCCATTCGGAGTAAAGAACCTCCCACAGATGTCCGGTTTGAGGCGCAAGCCGAAAATGGAGAAGTTGATATTATGGGGGAAAACTCCAACAACCTTGTTTATGGTGATGGAATCTATCTGATTAAATTGGCAGCGGCAGACGGCGATATCCTCTTCACTAGCGAAAAGTAGGTAAGTTTCTTCTATAAATAACATATTGGACGGGCTGTGCCTTGATGGTGGAGGCCCAGCCCGTTCAAGCATTCATTTTAAAATCGTTTCAAATACAGCTCAAGGCGGTCGTATGTTTCGCCCATGCCTTCAATGGCCCCCATTCCGACTACTTTTTGCAGCTCTTCTTGTGAGGCAAACAGTGTCCGGCTGATAACTTTTGTGCCGTTTCCTTCTTCTAAAAAATCCGTTGTAATTTTCATAACTGGCATCCCTTCGGCCTCATTGCCGTTTTCATCAGAAAAAGCGTCTGTGTATACAAGCCGTTTCGGCCTTGTTATTTCTTCGTATACACTCTTTCCCCATGCCTCCTGTCCATCATCCGAACGCATGCAGTAATGCCACACTCCTCCGGGACGGACGTCCATTTGAGAAATGATTGTTGTCCAGCCCACCGGACCCCACCAATTCACAATATGCTCCCTTTCCGTATACATTGAAAACACCAGCTCCCCTGAGGCCATGAAAAACCGTTCCATGATCAATTCGCGTTCTTCAATTCTCGTAATTGCCGTATTTGATCCATTGTCGGCTGCCATTGGACATCCTCCTTAGTATTCGCTTGTTTCCAGCGTCAGGCAACGGGCAAGACAGCTTTCCTTTCCGATTTCTGTACCTTTTCCATCCACTCTGTTGGCAGGTTTGGCAGTGCCAGTGAATTCGTTAAAGTTCCATATCTACGATATACCCGGAAAGGAATGTTCCTGTCAAGTTGCATTCAGACTATTCAGCAAGTTTTTCCAGAAGAAAAACCGCTTAGGAAGCTTTCTCCTAAACGGTTCTCGATTTTAGCATCTTAAGATTTCGGTGCAAGTTCGACCGCTTGGCGCAAAGCTTCAACCAGGCTTTTCTCATCCGCAATGCCTGTCCCGGCAATATCGAATGCTGTTCCATGGTCAACGCTTGTACGGATGATCGGCAAGCCGACTGTAATGTTGACGCCTGACTCTAATCCAAGAACTTTGATCGGTGCATGTCCTTGGTCGTGGTACATTGCAACAACAATATCAAAATCTCCTCTTCTCGCCCGGAAGAACAATGTATCCGCAGGAAGCGGCCCTTGGACATCAATGCCTTGAGCCACAGCCTTTTCTACTGCGGGAATAATTTTCTCTTCTTCCTCCCCGTAGCCGAACAAGCCATTTTCGCCTGCATGCGGGTTGATGCCGCAGACAGCGATTTTCGGTTTTTCAATACCGGCTTTAGACAGCGTATCATGCGCCAATTGAATAACGTAGAAAACCCGTTCCGGATTGATCATATTGACGGCATCAATAATGCCGACGTGCGTTGTAACATGGATAACTTTCAAATCCGGCGCGGACAACATCATGGAATAGTCTTTTGTGCCAGTCAATTCCGCCAGAATTTCAGTATGCCCCGGATACATATGCCCGCCTTTTTGCAAAGCTTCTTTGTTCAATGGTGCTGTGCAGATCGCGTCGATTTCTTTGGCATTCGCCAGAGAGATCGCTTTCGCCAAGTATTGGAATGCTGCATTTCCGGCTTCGGGCGATACTTTGCCAATCGGAAGATCGTCTGACAATAAGTTCAGATCAAGACAATCAATAACCCCTTTTTCGAATTTCGCTTCGGAAACGTGGGTGATACGCCGAATCCCTTTTGCACTGCCGGTAAATGTTTTTGCGCGTTCCAAAATTGCTGCATCGCCAATGACGAATGAGCGGCTTGTTTCATGAACGGCGTCATGTTCAAAACTTTTCAGTATGATTTCGGGGCCGACTCCGGCCGCGTCCCCCATGGTAATCCCGATAATCGGTTTATTTGCTTGCATGCAACCCCGCTCCTTTCAAATAATCGACGGCGTTGGCAAGAGTACCCGCATTCCCGAATCCTCCCGCCTTCGTAATCGCCACTAACTCTTTCTTATTCCATTTTACCATTCCAAGAGGCACTCCCGCTTCCACTTCAAAACGCAGTTCCATATCTAAAATGTCCAATACGTTGCAGATGTCCTTGGCAGTGTCCCCTCCCGTCATGATGATGGCATCGAATTCCGCCAAGTGCAAGGCTGATTGCACCAGATGCCCAAGACCCTGGGAGATGCCTTTGCCTGTCTGGTTGACTGACCAGTCGTTTTCTTTAGCCCACGCGCTTACTTTTTCACGGTTCTCTTGTGAACCGCTAACATAAATGACTGCACTGTCCCACTTTTCGAAGTCATCCAAAGTCGCCACTCTTTGGCCTGCGTGCACCGGATCAATCAATAGTTCCAATGGATCGATTTCGATCATTTTTGTTGCCGGCCTTGCTTTTAGCACTTCTAATTGTTCTTGTGTTCTGCCCGATAAACTGCCGGAAACGACCAATACTTTGCCGATGGAGTGCGAAAGTGAATTTTTGTGGCCGCCCCTGGACAAATCCATGTACAGATGGTCAATCATCCCCGCCGATCCTGCCCAGCCGATGGAAAGCTTTAAGTTTGCTTCGATTTGTGCAAGTACCGGAAAATCTTCATCTTTTACTATATCGCACACAATCCATTTTACACCTGCCTCCACTTGTTCAAGCACCCAGTTTTCGGGATTGGCTGCATGTAAAATGTTGCGGCTCAAAACAGCCGTTTCAATGTTTTCTGCAGCGAGCAAATCCGGGATATAGCTATGGAGAACAGGGGTTTTCGGATCTTTTGCAAATTCGGTTTCCGAAACCGGAATGCCATTGACGTATAGCGTTCCTCCCTCTACTGTCCGGCCCATGCTTGGAAATGAGGGGGTGATGAATATTACATCCATTGCCGCCGCATCTTGCATTGCTTTCAATTCGGCAGCCACACTGCCGCGAAGCGTGGAATCGACTTTCTTATAGAAGGTCATGACACCCAGCTTTTTCAGCCGTTCAATTTCTTCGTATACAGCCCGATAGGCGTCTTTTGGCTGCATAGCCCGACTTTCCGTATCCACAATCCATACATCTATATCCGCATCCAACACAGCCGCACGGTCTGTGCTGTCCGCTAAAAGAACACGCGATTTCAAACCTTTTTGCGCCAGCCGAACGCCGCTGTCATTCGCTCCTGTAAAATCATCCGCAATGATGCCGATCTTAGTTGCCATAGTCCGCCACTCCTTTAAACACCTTTTCTCATCAGGCTTCCATTGTTAAAGCTGAAGCCCCGTTTTTCCAAGCGTTTCACTAAGAACGCAATGTATAAAGGCAGTAAAATTGCCGTTGTTACTGTTGAAGCCGCAACCTGTACAGTTGCAATATCAACCATTGAAGCAAAGCTCGCATTTGCCGCCGCAATAGCCGCCGGCGTCGCTACCGCATTGCCGGCCGTCGAACCTTCCGCAGCTCCAACAATCGGATTCCATTTTAATGCTTTGAAGATGAAATATCCCGCAGTTCCTGTGATGAATACGGTCATCAAGCCTAACACAATACCGCCAAGTCCGCCTTGGATAATTGCATTAAAGTCGATGCCCATTCCAAGAGCAAAGGCAAAAAACGGAATCAGTATTGAACTCCCCTGATCCAGGAAAGAACGCATATCCTCATCCAGGTTTCCAAGAATCATCCCGATTAAAATCGGCAGCAGAACGGCAATGAACGTAATTGGCGAAAACAGGCCTTCTACAAACCCCATAAAACCGAAAATAACTAAAGCTACCATCGTCAAAAATGGTCCATCGTTCAATGCTAGCAGAGAATAAGCGGCGCGGTCATCTTTGCCACCGTATTGGCCGACAAGTGCCATATACAATCCGCCATTGCTGTTGGTCATAGCTGCGATTACGGCAATCGGAGCTATGCCAAGCCACAACCCATTTTCACCGGCAAACATATAAGCGATAAGCCCGACAGCTGCACCGACTACCCATTTTGTCGTTAGTAAGGTTGCGCCTTTTGCAAGGGAGACGCCAAACATTCTTACGTTGATCTGTGCACCAGTACATAACAGGAATAAGGCAATGAGAGCGCTTGCACTATCGACGAAAAGCGCCTCTGTAAACCCGCCAATCCGAAGTAAATTCGGTGCAAAAGTATTGATTGTAGCTGCCAAAAGCAATGGAACGACCATCATTCCGCCTGGAATCCGCTCAAGAGTTGCTTTGATTTTCATTTCTTTCCCCTCTTTCATTTTTAATGAACGTTTTAAAGAAAACGCTTTCAATAATCACTATAAAACATTTGTTATAAAAAGCAACATGTAACTAATATTTTTTAGTCTAAATTTTAAAATAGTTTAATTTTGCAACATCAAGCAGAAAATAGAAACGCAAACTTAGTTTTTAAGTTTGCGCCATAGTGTCGCCCGATTTATTCCTAACCGCTTTGCAGCCTTGGTTTGATTGAACTCTTCTTCCTTCAGGACTTGTTCAATAACTTTCTGTTCTATTGCTTTTAAATCATCTTCCTTATTCAGAATAAGGAAGCCCTCATCTTGGCGCATTTGAGATCGGACAGGCACCTTAAGCAATGTGCTTTTTTCAATCACATAGTCTTTTTCAATCAGAGCCAGTTTTTTCACATAACCCTTCAATTCATCGATATTGCCGCTCCATTGAATCTTTTCCAATTCCCTCATCGCCTCATCCCGTACTTTGATCGGCTGCGTACCGAGTAATTGATGGAATTCTGTTAGAAATTGGCGTACAAGGAACGCAATATCTTCTTTCCTTTCGTTCAACTCCGGCAAATCCACTATAATGGCATCTTGCAGGCCTAATTTCTCCAAATTCTCCATTGGCATTTCCTGGACCAGCAAAATAAGCTGTACACCTGTTTCTTGGAGCGCCGTCAGTATTTTCTTGAAGTTACGCAGTTTAGTGCTTTCAATAAGCCTTGGAAATTTTAAAACTAAAGTAGAAAGGTGAAAAGACAAGAGTTCTTCCAAAGATGCTTCCAATTTCTCAACAGGCAGTGTCGCAAAGCCGCCTGTTTTCCGATGAAAGGCATGGACATAACGTGCCGTGATTTCTTTTCCGCTTCCTGTATTTCCGGCCAGCACAATTGATTCATTTGCAAGTGCCGGCTGTTCAAGCAATTGTTTGATGGCTTTCATCCGCAGGCTTTCCGCTACTAACGGAGGCAACTGCTTGATTTCTTCGAATGTCACTCCGTTCGGGTCGTGCATTGAAACGGGAAGACGCTTGAAAAAGAAGGAAACGGTTTTTCCATCTCGGTCATCGAACAAATCCGCACGTACACTCACAGCCTCCCCCTTATCATAGATGGTCCTTTGCATAGGGGAATTTCCCGCAAATGCTTGCTGGGCCAAAGAAGCCAGCTCTTCTTTTGAAAGAGGTGCCTGTTCAAAAGAAGTCCAATTCTCAAAAAGACTTTGTCCTTGATCGCCAAGGATAAGAACGTCTTGCTCCCGTTCCTTCAGCAAATGCCGCATGATTCTAAAAAGCTGCTGGTTTTTTTGCTGTGATTTGAACAGCCGGCGTGCTTCTTCAAGCGATTCCAAAATGGCTTCCCGCCCTGATTGAATCAGAAGGCCGTTCAATCCAAGCTGCGCCGCCGCATTGACAGTCACAACATCCCCCAGAATTTGCGTATATCCATCATTTTTCAGCTTCGACAATATTTTTTCCACTTCAGCAGCTTCTGTTATGGTGACAACTTTCATATCGATTTCCAATAGACTGACAATCGAAACAGCCCCTAAGGTAATATTCGAAAACCCGACCAACGCCTTTTTCTCCTGCGAATGGCCGCTTGCCAGCATGATAGAACGCAATAGATCGTAGCCTGACATATGGACATCGATAACGGGCAATCCCACAGATTCACGGATCAGCTTGGCCGTCCCACCTCGGCTGATGATGATATCAGCGCCTCCGCGTTCCATTTCACGCGCGAATTCCATTCCTTTTTCCAGATTGCCCACCTTCGCGGTTATATTCAGATCGTCATGGCCCCTCTTCAACTCTTCAATCATCGGAACCATCGCCTCGTATGGTGAAATAAATCCTATGTTGATTTTTCTCATCACGACAGCCCTCCTTTTTATTTTTCTTTTCCCTCATTATACTTCTGTTTTCAAACCTAACAGTAAAAATTATCAGTATAAAAAAACGTTCCTGAGAACAAATCCTCAGAAACGGCTGACAGTAGTGGAAGT
This sequence comes from Planomicrobium sp. CPCC 101110, assembly GCF_007859395.1. GTDB lineage: Bacteria > Bacillota > Bacilli > Bacillales_A > Planococcaceae > Planococcus. The sequence continues at coordinate 135,636 of NZ_VOHD01000008.1, forward strand.
TATATGGTTATTGGAGAAATTTTATCATCTGTCATTAGAAATTTGCGACAGTTCAACAGCTTTGTTCTGAACGATTCTGTGAGCCTGTCATCATCGCAAGCGCAAACCGATATTGCTTATGTTTCAGGCATCTTCTGTTCAATGCATTTTTTAAATTCTTCTATATCATAGATGATTTCCTGTTCATCTCCCCACTCGATATGTCCTCATGTCCAGAAAGAGACTCCTTTTTCAATGAAGGAAGTTTCGATATCGGAAAAGCAAGCTAAAATAGTGGGCGGGTAAAACTTGCCGTTTTGCCGATGAAAAGTGAATCTCTTCTTTTAAATTCAATTGGCCCCTTTGCGAATGCATTATAGCCATTTGTACATTCCTGAATTTTTTTCTATAGATTATATAACGCTAAAAGTACAATAAGGAAAATTTCAGCCTTTGCCAGTACATTCTGCCTCCTGCCTAAAAAGCCGGCCATGATTGTTCATGGCCGGCTTTTTCTTTAGAGCGCCAAAGTCATCGATAAGATGCTGTATCAGGCGTTTCAGCAGTCTTAACTTTTGCCAAAAGAACATTCGCTAAAACAAAACCTCCGGCAACGGCAATGAGCATGGTGATCAAAGAACCGAGCAGCGGCAGCTTGACCGCCATCAGGAAAAGGATGCCCACAATGATCATTGACATGATTGATACTGAGGTCCATAGAATACGGTCCCTCACTTTACTAAGCAATTCAGCGGATGGAGCTGAATTCGTTTCGGAATTAGCGGCGCTCAAAATGCCCTTTAGCCGCCGCAAATTGATGACCGGCCCCAAAAAGCTGTTGGCGAGAAGCGCTGCCAGCGATACATTTATCCACGCCATTCCCCAGCCCCATGCCGAGAACACTAAATATAAAGCCGGCGCCAAAATGATCAGCGTGCTCAACGGAAACAAGGCATCGATTTTCACAGCCAAGTTCGACCATAACCGGATTTTTTCCGTTTCTTTTGCATACAGCATGGACAACATTGCCGTTGCTAGTATGGCTATCGCCATAAACATGATCACCGCTCCTAATATGTGGAGAAATAAAACGACGTTATAGAGCATTTTACTCTTCTCCTTCAAAAAGCTTTATCCAGAAGTTTCAATTACCCTTGTATTTCAATGCCGTATTTCTGGGCAGCCGCCATCAACTTATCCATATCAGGAACGACAGTATCCGGAGGCAATTTATACTCATCTGCCGGTACACTTGCTTCAACAAAAAACTGTTCAAATCCAGCTGGCGTTACCATGAGCAAAATTCTTGAAGGAACCGTTCCTTCGCTCTTATACATATGGGCAATGCCCCGCGGTGCATAAAGGAACGTTCCAGGTTTGGCCATGATTGTTTTTTCTCCGACGGTGAATGTCAATTCTCCTTCTAAAACATAAAAAACTTCATCTTCATTCTGGTGAACATGCAACGGTGTTGCGTAGCCAGCTGGATGCAGGGATTCAATCATACCAAATGCGCCGTCCGTGTCCTTGGCAGTCGCCTTCATTTCCAGTAAGGTGCCAAGAAACCAATACGCTTTGCCTTCATCACGAGCAAATGCAAAAGCGTTATTCAGTTGCTGTCCCACTCTTCTTCCCTCCTAAGAGTTCAGCCGGATAAACGGCATTGCCATTCGTATTTTTTTACGTGTTGAAAAAAAAGCATTTCTCATAGGCCCCGGAATCTTCTAGAGCAGCTTTTCTTGATGCGTCTCCTGTATTTCTCTTGAATCGCTTTACAAAACCCCCTCCTTTAGGCAAGAGACTCATAAACAACAGCGGCAATTGTAACATCAACATTATTTTTCATCGCTTTTGAATAGGGACATGCCGCATGCGTTCTGTCCGCCAGCGCCTGCACCTTCCCCCTCTCCATGCCTTTGATTGCCACTTCCAGCCGCACCGCCAGTTTGAATCCGTTGTCTGATGAATCTGGCTGAAGCTCAACGGTCGTGGTGGTCATTGGTTCGCCATCAAGCCCTTCCGCTTTCATGATTCTGGCTAACGTAAAATTGAAACTGGTGCTGTAACCGAGCGCCAAAAAGTTTCCGGGATTAAGCCCTTCCCCAGATCCCCCCAATTCGGGTGGATGGGTAACCTTGGTGGAAAATGAACCATCCCCTAAATAACTGACTCCCTCCGGTCCGCCGACATTGGTTGCTGCTGTCTGAAATATAAACTCAGAACCAGCCATTTCGAACATCTCCTTACACGTTTTAAATTCGATTTTATTATACGCCTTTTCTTATCCAATCTCTACAATATTCAAAATATTCAATTTAATATTACAAAAACATTTACAATAAAAATTTTAATTATTTAGTCTAATCTGACTTTTTTGTGTTAAGATAACTTCATTCATTACACAACCATCAATCCAGGGCTAAGGAGGCCATCATATGACACAAAAATTGGATGCACTAAAAAAGTTGGTAGACAGCCTGCTCGAAGTTTCAGAAAAAAATGGCCACTATATCGTTGCCGAACCTTATAATATTTACTTGCGCGATCTTCAGTATTCGTTCCTTTACAAAAATTATTCGGTTGAACAAATCCAGGAAATGATCCAGATGAATTCAACGCCCTTTTCCATTGCAGAAGATGCTGAAGCCGCAGACGCTGAAAGTTTTGAAACCGAAGCCTCTGCCCCTCTCCTTCAGGAAGTGACAGAAAAATATAAAGTGATTTACAAAATCATGGCTGTTGTCGATGCAAAAAACATCAATTTTCTTGGCCAAAACTATAATATCTTCTTCAAAGTGGACACAGATGAAGATTTGATTGAAAACTTTACTGTCACCCAGCTTCAAAATATTTTAGAGCTTGTCGAAAAACAGGATGATGTTGCCTTTATCAAAGAAAGAAACCGCCAGGAAAGCAATGAAATGGATGCTTGGTGGCGAAAAAACAGCCCTTCGCGCGCCTTGAAAATTCTTCCTACCGACAGCATGGAAACAGTGTACGGCAAAGCGAAAGCGGTGCTTGAAAAAACCTCAAGCAGTTCGCCGGCCTATTCAAAAATCTTTGACTATATGAATGATCTTTATGAAATGATAGAGGCTAGCGAAGAACAGGAAAACCGTGATGAAACACTAACCTAAAAAACATCTTGGAATTTTCATTTCCAAGATGTTTTTTTTATTGCCTGCAAAAGCTGGTAAGTTACAGCAATCCGGTCTTTTCTAGCCCCCCCTCTTAAACAAGGAAATATTATTCATGCAAGTTAAAACCATCTAGTCATTTCAGCTTACATGGAGTACGATATGTTTAAAGTTTCATTTTGAACAGAAAAAATCGATTCATGAAGTCCTATATCTTCTCAAATCTTTTTGATACTTATTGCAATATTCCCTTTTAGGAGTGAAACCGTTGAGACCATTTCAATTCCTGTCCCTGTTTTTTCTGCTGATCCTTTCTATTCTGTTGGGAGCTTGCACGGCTGCCGAGGAAAATTCCTCGAATGAAAACATAGAAATGGCTATCCGCAAAACTCCTGCCGCCATTATGCCGAAAGACCTTTCTAAAACAGCGACCGCTTCTTTGTCGGCTATTGGCGATGTACTGATTCATGATTCGGTTTATTTGGATGCTGAAACAGAGAGCGGGTATGATTTCAACCCGATGTTCGCTAAAATAAAACCTTACTTGGAAAAATCCGATATTACCGTCGCCAATTCCGAAAGCATCATTGGGGGAAGCGAAATCGGGGTTTCCACCTATCCTTCCTTCAACAGTCCTTTCGAGGTGGGCGATGCATTAAAGACTGCTGGAGTGGATGTAGTAACAATGGCCAATAATCACACACTCGACCGTGGTGAAAAAGCGATTGCCAACGCCATCAATTACTGGGACAAGATTGGAATGACCCGTACCGGATCGGCTCTCTCCATTGAAGAAAGCGCTAACATAGCCACCCATACTGAAAACGGCATCACCTTTTCCTTTCTTTCTTATACTTATGGAACAAACGGCATTCCTACACCAAGCGGAAAAGACTATTTGGTCAATCGGATCGACAAAGCAAAAATCAAGGAAGATATAAAGCGGGCCAAAGCGCAGTCTGATGCGGTCGTCTTAAGTCTCCATTTCGGACAAGAATATGAACGCCTGCCTAACGATGAGCAAAAAAAATTAGCAAAGTTTTCAGCCGAACAAGGCGCGGATATCATTCTCGGCTCCCATCCGCACGTTCTTCAGCCCCCAGAATGGATTGAAACTGCAGACGGCCGGAAGAGTTTTGTCATTTACTCGCTGGGCAATTTCATTTCCCATCAACAAGACGTATATCGAAGAATCGGAGGCATTCTTCACATTACAATTGAAAAAACAGTGGATAAAGACGGATCGGAAATTCGGTTGAAAGATCCGGCATTCACCGCCACTTACGTGAAAAACACCGGCAATAGAAATTTTAAAATCGATTTGCTCGCAAATATCGATCCTGGCAGAAACAAGGAAATCCAAAAACATCTCTCCACTTGGACAAAAGATCTGAACTTCGAGTAAGTTTTCCGGCAAAGCAAAACCGGCAGTTTATCTGGCTTTCGCTGACAGCTGGATGAAAAAGAAGAAGCTGTTGCCGGCTTTGTATAAGAGTCTCAAAAGGCGCAGCAGACTATGTCTGTTGCGTCTTTTTTGATCTTCATAGCAAAAGAGAGCCGCCTCCAGCAATCTCTCGCCAAACTCCATTATCAAGTTATCAGAATATATCCGACTACTTAGCATGAACAGGGTATATTAACCTATTATAATCCTTATATTTTTAATAATAGTTTTAGAAAAAAGGTTAAACCTGTCTTTTGTACTTTTATTTAGGATGAATCAAGTAAGTCTGTTGGATATAAATTTGATATTTTGCTCTTTATACTAGAACTAGTCTCCATTGCTCTATGGATGGAAAGGAGAGAAAGAATGAAAAAGATAAAGGTAATTGTTTTCGGGTTATTATTGATCGGATTTTTTGGTTTTTCTCAACTTGAGGCCTCGGCGCATGATTCTGATCTGCATAACGGTTCTACTGGACAACAAGTAAGCGAATTGCAATCAACATTAAAAAAATTAGGGTATTTCAAAACAGGTGTTACGGGATATTACGGTCCTGTCACAGCAACCGCAGTCACGAAATTCCAGCGGGACTTCGGGATTCCTGCTACCGGCTATACCGGACCGCTTACCAATGGAATGCTTGATAAATTACATATGATGGCCCGTGTCGTTCATGGCGAGGCACGCGGGGAAAGTTATACAGGCCAAGTTGCAGTAGCGGCGGTCATTTTGAACCGTGTGGATTCTTTCCGTTTCCCGAATTCAATCAACGGCGTCATTTTCCAGCGAAACGCCTTCACTGCTGTGAACGATGGCCAGTATTGGCTAACGCCAAACACTTCTGCCTACCTGGCAGTCAAAGACGCGATGCTTGGCTGGGACCCTTCTTCGGGGGCGACATATTACTATAATCCCGCGCAGGTTTCCGACAATTGGATCTTCACACGCAACTTCATCAAACAAATCGGCAAGCATCACTTTGCCAACTAAAAAAGCTGCCCTAATGGGGCAGCTTTTTGATTTAGTTCTTATTGTCCGACCAATTCCCTAATCTGATCGACGATATTCTTGATTTCGCCAAGGGATTTGAACGCCTCATTATTCTCAAGCACGGCAGGATCCAGCGTTCCGTCTTTGATGTTATTCAAGTACAGATCAATGCCATCGAGCGCTTTGTTGTTCTGGTTCATCACCTGCTGGTGAAGGTTCGCTGCCATTTCCGGCGGTTCCAGTTCGTTGAATTCTTCTATATTGGTTTTCATCACTTGCAGACTTGCTTCCAGTTCTGCAGCCGCTTCTTTATCGCTGACCGCTTGCTTCGCCAATGCCGGTGTATCTTTTGCGAAAATTGTAGCCTCATTCGCAAATTCCGTCACTTCCGTTGCATATGTCAGTGTATTGCTTGCTCCTTCAAGGGCTGAGCAGCCGCCAAGAAATGCACCGATAAGCACCCAAAAAGCGATAGCTGTTTTCTTCAAGAAAAACCCTCCCCTATTGTTCCTATTCCAGTTGATTATACCATGAACACCGGCCACTACATAAAAAGGCGGCTTTCCATTTTGAAAACCGCTATAATGGAAAATATAAAAATGTGTATTTGTAAGGAGAAAAAAATGGCTGCTATTAAAAATTACGGAGCAATCGGCCTTATTCCCGGCTTGATCGCTTGTTTCATCATCATGCTGGCAGGAATCTATGGGGCAAAAGGAATTGGGGAACTGCTGCTGGCAACCGGCGTTTTGCCGGAAGGCAGCGCAAGCCCTGTTTCCGGGATATTTGTAGCGATACTGCTCGGAATCCTCATCCGCAACACTATCGGATTGCCAGACCTCTTCAAAACCGGCATCGGCTTTTCCGTCAAATACGCTTTGCGCGCCGGGATCATTCTGCTTGGCCTGCGATTGAGTTTAACGGAAGCCTTGAAGCTTGGCGCTTGGGGGCTGCCACTTATTGTCGCATGCATCTCAGCCGGGCTTTTCGTCACGTTATATTTTACAAGCAAACTCAATCAGTCCCAACGCCTTGGCACTTTGATTGCGACAGGAACCGGCATCTGCGGTGTGACTGCCATCATGGCGACAGCTCCAGTCATCGGGGCAAAAGAAAACGAAGTTTCCTATGCGGTTGCGAACATTACGATTTTTGGCTTGGTCGGCATGTTGTTTTATCCATATCTGGCGCATTTCTTTTTTGCCGAAGAACCGATCAAAGCAGGCTTGTTTTTGGGTACCGCCATCCATGATACAGCGCAAGTGACCGGCGCGGCCCTCATCTATGGCCAAATATACGAGTCGCCTGTGGTTGTCGATGTAGCGACTATCACAAAATTAACGCGCAATGTCTTTATCATCGCTGTGGTGCCGTTCATTTCCTTTCTATTTTTCCGCAGCAACTCAAGAAATGGCCAAGAAAAAGCTGGAACTCTCCCTAAATGGTATAAATTATTTCCCCTGTTCATCTTAGGTTTTCTGTTCCTGGCGTTCGTGCGGACAGCCGGTGATGCTACTCTTTCAGCAAGCGGCGAGGCATTCGGTTTGTTCGGCTCTGGCGCTTGGGAAAGCTTCTACAGCTTTTGGAGTTCATTCGGTTCGACGTATATGCTCGGCCTTGCAATGGCGGGTGTCGGTTTGTCGACGAATCTGAAAATCTTTAAAGGGCTCGGCATCAAGCCATTTTATATCGGATTTATTGCAGCACTATCCGTCGGTGCAGTTAGTTTACTGTTGATTTCGCTGTTCGGGGATTTGATCACAATCTAAAAAGGAGCCGCTCTCTTAGAGCGGCTCCTTTATTTCTCGCTAAAAGCGATATTGAAGGCAATAAGCGCAAATAGCGATCCCTGCAGCTGGTTGATCCGTTTAGACATGGAAGGGCTTTTTTGCAGGAAAGCGCCGACACTTCCGGCAAACATGCTGATCAAGGAAAAAATCACGAGCGCTTGAAGCAGAAACACCAGTCCGTAAACAAGCATCTGTCCCGGGATATTGCCCAGGGAATAATTGATGAATTGAGGGAACAGCGCGAGAAAAAACAGCGAAACTTTCGGGTTCAGGAGATTCATGATGACCCCTCTTTTATACAGTGCTGTGTAGCTCAAGGAACTTTCCCCGTCCAAAGAAAACCCGGAACTTTTATCGCGGAAAGATTTATAAGCCAAATACAGCAAATAAGCCGCGCCCGCATACTTGACAAGCGTAAAGGCCAAAGACGATTGGTAGACCAAAGCGGACAAGCCTACGGTCGCGGCCCCAATATGAAACAGCAGCCCCGTACACAGGCCAAGTGAAGTGGATAGCCCTGCTTTTTTCCCTTTTGCGATGCTTTGGGCCAGAACAAACAAATTGTCCGGACCAGGCATCAATGTCAATAATACTGCCGCCCCTAAAAATGCGGCGATCGATAGAAAATCCATAAGTGCCCTTTCCTTTCGCGAATTACAGAATTTATGCCATTATAGCAAACAATCTTGGCGCTGTGGACAAATTTCAGCGCAATGGATTGCAAAGTTCAAGATCGATATCAACCGGCTTGCCTGTTGCGATGTCGGCTGCCAGTTTTCCGATATAAGGGCCCATCGCTAAACCGGAAGGCCCCAATCCCGTTGCCAGCACCAATCCCTTATAAGGTTTCACTTCCCCAAGCAGCGGCAATGCATCCGGACCCATCGGACGAAAACCGATCCGGACATCTTCCAACACTCCTGCAGAAAGGCCAGGCGCCACTTTCAGCGCTTCTGACAAGACCTCATGAATTCCTCCAGCCGTTTTGCGGTAATCAAAACCTGATCCGGTTTCCCGGGTAGCTCCGGCAACAACTCTCGAATCATCAAATGCCAGCATATAATGGGTGCTTTCAGGGATGACGACCGGCCAATCGGCTGTATCTTCCCCAGGCAGCTTGATATGGGCAATCTGTCCACGCTGCGGCTCCACTTTCAATGGGATGCCGAGCGGTTCAAGAAGAGCGGGTGCCCAAGCCCCAGCAGCTGCCAGTACGGCATCCGCCAGTATCGCTTCTCCGTTTACGCTGCCGCCTGTTATCCGGTTGCCTTCCCTCAATAACACCGCTTCTCCTGAAATCAGTTCAGCGCCGTTCTTTTGTGCTGCACGCAGCAGCGCCTTCTGAAGCAAGCGCCCGTCTACACGCGCGCCTCCCGAAACAAATACCGCCTCATCAGTTCCATTCAATGGGGGAAACAGCTTTCTCGCTCCCTGGTTATTCAGCCTTGAAATCTCCCCCACTTCCGGAGCTTCTTTCTTGTTCGATTCCAGTTCGTTCTGGATCCTGTCCAATTCCTCACGTATGGAACTGATGTAAAGGGCGCCCGTTTTCCTATAGCCGAACTCCGTTTCCCCTTCTTGTTGCAAATCGGCGATCAATGACGGATAAAAAGCCGCGCCCCGTTTGGCCAGTTCGTACCAATCTTTTCCCCGCTCACTCGGGCCCCACGGACAGACGATGCCGGCACCAGCGGATGTTGCTTTTCCGGGATGTTCCTTATCTGCAATTACCACCTCTATATTCTGCTTCGCTAAATAATAGGCGGCGCTTGCACCCGCAATGCCGCTTCCTACTACAAGTACCTTCACATAAACACCTCGCCAATCGTTAGTATGTATGAGCAGTTTTTTCCTGCTTATCGGGATTCAACTGAGATTTGTATAAAATCATACCATTCGCAGAAAAATCAACCAAGGGGCAACCTGACAGATATCCATTCAAACATCCTGAACAGGTAAAGGCACCAAAAAGAGGGCACCCGTAAGGAACCGCCCTCTTTTCTCCAGATATTGATCACAGTGCCGGATGATGGCAGGCTGCCCAGTGCCCGGGCTCCACTTCCTGCATGGCGGGAGCTTCCATTTTACAGCGGCTTGTCGCGGCTGGACAGCGTGTATGGAAACGGCAGCCGGAAGGCGGTCTGGAAGGAGAAGGGATTTCGCCTTGGACAGAAGCCAGCTTTTCTCTTTTGCCTATATCAGCGACCGGAATCGAAGAAATCAACCCTTTTGTATAATGATGGGCCGGACGTTGGAATAAGGTTTCGCTGGCCGCGATTTCAACGAGCTGGCCCATATACATGACGCCGATCCGATCGGAAATGTGGCGCACGACATTCAGCCCGTGGCCGATGAACAAATACGTCAATCCAAGATCTTGCTGCAAGTCTTTCATCAAATTGACAACCTGGGCTTGTACCGAAACATCGAGTGCCGATACCGCTTCATCCGCTAAGATGAATTTCGGGTTCAAGGCAATGGCGCGGGCAATCGCAATGCGCTGGCGCTGGCCTCCTGAGAATTCATGCGGATACCGTTCATAGGCATTGCCGCTCAAGCCGACTGCATCCAGCAATTGCTTTGCCTTTTCTTGGTTTTCCTTCGCATTTGACGGCTCATGGACTTTCAGCGGCTCTTCAATGATATCCCCCACCTTCCAGCGTGGATTTACCGAGCCGTATGGGTCTTGGTAAATCATTTGCATATGCCGGCGCTGCTGGCGCAAGTCTTTGGCGCCAAGTGAAGCAAGGTCAGTTCCTTCAAACAGGACTTTTCCGCTCGTCGCTTTTTCAAGCTGCAGCAAGACACGTCCGAGCGTCGATTTTCCGCTTCCCGATTCACCGATAAGGCCAAATGTTTCGCCTTCTTTAATGGAAAACGACACATCTTCAACCGCATGCGTATAAGCGCGCGGGCGCCAAAATCCACGGCCTTGTCCAATCCGATAAAATTTGCTTAAGCCTTCCACCACAATCAAATCTTCCCCGCTTGCAGAAACAATGGCTTTTGGCGGAAGCAACACCGGTTCTGCTTTTGTTCCGGAACCCATCCAGTCCGCCCGGTCAACCAGCTGTTCAGAATGCCAGCAAGCCGTTTCCCGGCCATTGACGGTTCGCAGCGGAGGCTTTTCGTTTCGGCATTGTTCGGTGGCAAAGGGGCAGCGCGGATGAAACGAACAGCCTGAAGGCAGATCAGAGAGGGGCGGAATGGTACCCGCGATTGAAAACAGCGGCTTGCTTCGATCGCTATCGAGCTTGGTCACTGATTGCAGCAAGCCGTTCGTATACGGATGATGCGGCAGTCCGAACAATTGGGCAGTTGTCGCTTGTTCCACAATTTCGCCGGTATACATGACAACAATGCGGTCAGCAACTTCCGCTGCAACACCCATATCATGCGTAATCAGTAAGATTGACATGCCGAACTCCAGCTTCAATTCTTCCAATAGCTGCAAAATCTGCGCTTGTATTGTCACATCAAGCGCAGTCGTGGGTTCGTCCGCAATCAGCAAATCAGGACCGCACGCCAGGGCCATTGCAATCATGGCCCGCTGCAGCATGCCGCCCGACAATTCATTCGGGTATTGCGCAAAGCGCAAGCTGGCATCCGCAATCCCTACCCGCTCCAACAAGTAGATTGCCCGCTTTTTCGCCTCAGCTTTGTTCGACTGCCTGTGGGCTAGAATCGTTTCGACAATTTGCTGTCCGATTGTGAACAGTGGATCGAACGCTGACATCGGCTCCTGAAAAATCATCGCCACTTTTTCTCCGCGGATGGCACTCAACTCTTTTTGGGAAAGACCGGTCAATTCCGTACCGTCCAATAAAATGCGCCCATCCGCAATCCTGCCATTCTCGTGATCAATGAGCCGTAAAATCGATTTTGACAGGACGGTCTTCCCGCTGCCGGATTCGCCGACAATACACACCGTCTCCCCTTTTTTCATTTGCAGGGAAACGCCTTTAAGAGCAGTCAAATCCCTGTCCTTTGCAGCAAAGTCCACCTTCAGGTTTTGTACTTCCAGTAATTGAGGCATCCCATTCACCTATCTTCCCTTGCTCGTTTTTGGATTTGCGAAATCCTGTACTTTGTCTCCGGCAATGTTGATCGACAGCACAAAAGCGGTAATCGCAAGGCCGGGGAATGTCGCCATCCACCAGCCGGCCGTCAAATAATTCCGTCCCTGCGACAACAATGCGCCCCAATCCGGCACTTCCTTAATGACGCCAAGCCCGAGAAAACTAAGGCCGGCACCTGTTAAAATCGCCGAACCAAGACCGATTGTCGCCATGACGAGAATCGGGGACCAGGCGTTAGGCAAAATATGCCAAAAAAGGATCCGTGCGTTTGACGCGCCAATCGAACGCGAAGCTGCAACATACGGACGCTTCTTGATGCTGATCATCTGCCCTCTCATGATGCGGGCATATCCCGGAATTGACGAAATCGCGATAGCCAAAACAATATTCTTCAAACTTGGTCCGAGAGCCGCTGCAATCGCAAGCGCCAGCAGAACTCCCGGAATAGTCATCAATATCTCGATGACGCGCATAAAGATGGCGTCAATAATTCCGCCGATGTAACCGGCTAGCGCCCCGATCCCTCCGCCTGCCACGGCGCCGATCAGGACTGCTGAAACACCGATGATCATTGAATCACGGCTGCCGTGGACAACCAAGCTGAAGACATCCCGGCCGAAATAATCGGTTCCAAACAAATGGGCCAAGCTCGGCGCAACCAAAATTTCATCTGAAAACATGAATGTCGGCGCGTATGGAGCAATCCATGATGGAACAATGGCACAAACCGTGATAAACACTAAAACGAATCCGGCTATTAATACGGAAAGGTTGGAAGCCGATAATCCCCCTTTTATCTTGGTGCCTCTCCACTTCGGCAACCTTACGGCCGAACGTTCGCTAGTTATGTCTTTCAAAGTGAAGCCTCTCCCTTCTTATCTCGTCCCGGCGGATTTGCGGATCCGCGGATCAATTACGGAATAAGACAAATCCACTAACAGATTGATGATGACATAAACGATGGCGCTGAAAAAAATGACTCCTTGAATAACTGGCATATCTTTCGACATAATGGCGTCAGCCACGATGCGGCCAATTCCTTGACGCGAAAAGACGGTTTCAATTACGACAGTGCCTGCGAGCAATTCACCGATATGCAAGCCGATGACAGTGACTGCTGGAATCAAGGCATTCCGCAAAGCATGGCGATACATGATCAGACGTTCAGAAAGGCCCTTCGCCCGAAGCGTCAAAATGAATTGTTCATCCAACACTTCCACCATACTTGACCGGACCATGCGGATGATAAACCCGGCACCGACAAAACCGAGGGCCAACGATGGTAAGACGAGCGCAGCCAAGCTATCAGAACCCATTACTGGCAGCCAGTTCAATTGCACAGAAAAAATCAGGATCAGCAAAATTCCCGACCAGAATGTCGGCATTGAAATTCCGAACAATCCAATGATCCGCACCGCAGAATCCAGCCAGCGATTGCGGTAAACTGCTGACAATACGCCAAATGCGACACCGATCACGATGGAGAAGATGACGCTTGCCAGTGTCAAAGCCAGCGTTGCTGGCAGGTGCAGCAGAATTTTGTCGAGAACCGGTTCGCTCGTTATAAGGGACTGGCCAAAATCTCCTTGGACCATATTGGTGAAATAATCAGCAAACTGCGCATAGAATGGCCGGTCAAGGCCAAGTTGGATCCTCATGTTTTCAATAGCTTCCGGTGTTGCAGTAGACGGATCCAGCATGGAGAGGACCGGGTCCCCGGGCATCATGTAAATAATGAAAAACACCAGTACCAGCGATCCTAAAATGGAAAGTGCCGCATTCAGCAGCCGGGCGAACGCTTTATTGAACAACGCCATCTCTTCCCCTCCTTTTATTGGCTGACGGTTGCGTCATTGAATAACGGATAGCCCAATGCGTCAAAAACGATGCCGTCGACTTTGTTGGAAGCAGCAACTGTATAAGGGAAAACGTAAATCGGGATGATCATCGCTTGTTCAATGATGATATGCTGGGCTTCTTTATAAATTTCTTCACGTTTCGCAGGATCGGCTTCCACCGTCCCTTGTTCAAGCAATTCGTCCAATCTGTCGTCATAGCCGCCGACCAGTGACTCCAACACCTGGGTTTCCTCCGGTGTATGGTAAATGCCTCGAAGAGCGTTCGGATCAGAGTTCATCATGCTATTGCCGTACAAATCATAGTCGCTGTTTTCATAAATGACGCTTCTAAAATCCGGAGTGATATTCACTTCAACTGCAATGCCGACTTTTTTGAGCTGCTGCTGGACAATAACGGCAATATCGTTGCGTTTTTCCCGATTCGGAGATGAATCGACATAATTCAAGGTCAATTTTTCGCCGTTTTTCTCACGGATGCCATCTGCCCCAACCTTGTATCCTGCTTCATCAAGTAATTTGTTCGCTGCAGCGACATCGACTTTCCAGCTGTTTTCAAGCGACTTGTCATACCCCAATATTCCTGGGGTCAACGGCGACCAAGCTCTATCATATGTCCCCATATACAAAGTTTTGACGATAGCGTCAACATCTACCGCCTGCAAGACAGCTTTCCGGACATTGACATCGCTCCATGGCTCTTCGCGCTGGTTGAAGAATAAGGTATATGGAAGGCCAAGTGTATTAACTTTAAGCAGGTTGTAGTTTGGATCTTTTTCCAGCGCTGCAATATTTTGCGGCGGCACCGTCTCGGCTGCAAGCACTTGGCCGCTTTGAACGCTGCCGATGCGCGTCGCTTCTTCCGGTATGATTTTAAAGGTCAGAGTATCCAAATACGGTGCCCCTTCGTTTTTCACATAAGATGGCGCCCAGTTATAATCCGTATTTTTTTCCACTTTGATTTCTGCATTCTCTGTCCAGCTGACGAATTCAAAAGGTCCGGTGCCTACAGGATTTTTCCCGAATTGCTCGCCGTATTTTTCAGCTGCCGTCGGAGAGACGATTCCGAGCATCGCTTGGCTCAAGTTGCTGAGGAACGATGCCGAAGGCGATTTCAAGTTCAGTTTAACGGTATGGTCATCGAGCACTTCCGCTGATTCGTATGGAGCTAAAAGCGCAACTGAATTTAACGCTTTTGTTTTTGGATCGATAATCCGGTCGAAGCTGTATTTCACTGCTTCGGCGTTGAAAGGTGTACCATCATGGAATTTCACATCTTCCCGAAGTTTGAACGTGTAGCTCTTGCCGTCTTCTGAAACTACCCATTCGGTTGCCAGCCAGGGCTGGATTTCATTGTTTTCGTCTTGAACAACCAAGCTGTCGTAAATGGTCCGGAACGCCCGGACTGAAACTGCTAAACTGCTGCGATGCGGGTCAAGCGTATCTGGTGAAGTTGCCAATGCATAAGTCAAATCGCCTCCTGCTGGCGGGTTGCCTCCACTTTGGCTTGCAGAGGCTTGGCTATCTTTCGCTGCTGACTGAGAGCAGCCTGAAACAATCAACAGCAAACTGATCAATATGAATAAGAACTTCGTTCCGCCTATAATTTTTTTCATCCTTTATCTTCCCCTGTCCTATTTTCTAATTGACCGCTCCAACCGCTTGTTGCGCCGCTTCTTCCAAAGCTTTTTCCAAATGTTCAATCCCTAGTTCTATTACACCTTTATAAATGCCGTCCCAGCCGATTTCAACGACCGGTACATAACGCACTCCATATTTAACTTCCAGAATATCGCGGCGGTCGTCGTGTTCCGTGACATCCACTGTTTGATACGGCAAGTGGTTCGCTTCTAAATATCCTTTGACTTCTGCGCAATAATGGCAGCCTTGTTTTGACCAAACTATGATAGATAATGCATTTGACATTCCAAATTCCTCCTCTTATTGATAAATCGTTTGTTTTTGGTTGGCGTAGCGATTTTCGATGTACGGCAAACCTAATTGGCCGCGCAAAGTCCCGCTTTCATAGCTGCGGCTGTAATATCCACGGCTCTCAAGAATCGGAATGACGTTGTCCAAGAAAGCATCAAAATCATTGCCGAGCACAGGAGGACCGAGAATAAAACCGTCCGCTCCCCCTTTTTCCACCCATTGGATCAATTGTTCCGCAACTTGTTCATATGTACCGAAAAATGCGCCTCTCCGTGTTGTTTCTTCCATTGCCACTTCACGCAAAGTCAACTTTTTTTCGCGGGCTCTTTCTTTGATCTTATCGGTTGCCGATTGGAAACTGTTTTTTCCAACGTCGCCGATATCAGGAAACGGTTCATCCAGAGGAAACTGGCTAAAATCGAAATGGTCGAAATAACGCCCGAGGTAGCTCAATGCTTCGTCAATCGTCACCAAGTTTTGAATGGCTTGATATTTGGCTTCTGCTTCTTCAAGTGTTGCACCGACGATAGGGCTTAAAGCGGGATAGATAAAGACATCGTCACGGCTGCGTCCATTCGCCTCCGCTTTCCCTTTGACGTCATTATAGTAAGCTTGCGCTTGCGCCAACGTTCCAGCCTGTGCAAAAATCGCTTCTGCATGCTTTGCCGCAAAGCTTTTGCCGGATTCTGAAGCCCCTGCTTGAAAAATGACCGGCTGACCTTGTTGGGATCGTCCAATATTCAATGGCCCTGCGACTGAAAAAAAGCGGCCTTTATGGTTCAACTCATGCATCTTTTCCGGATCGAAAAATTGGCCAGTTTCCCGGTTCCGCACAAATGCATCGTCTTCCCAGGAATCCCATAAGCCTTTGACCACTTCCAAATATTCATCGGCTATTTCATAACGCACCGAATGTTCCGGGTGTTCACCTTTGTTGTAATTGGTTGCCGAACCTTCCAAAGGGGACGTGACAACATTCCACCCCGCGCGGCCGCCGCTTATTTTATCAAGTGAAGCAAATTGCCGAGCGACCGTAAACGGTTCGCTGTAAGAAGTGGATAAAGTGCCGACAAGCCCGATTTTGGACGTGACTGCAGCTAGCGCCGATAATATTGTCAATGGCTCAAAACGGTTCAGGAAATGAGGAATCGACTTTTCGTTGATGAAAAGCCCGTCCGCTACAAAGACAAAAGCGAGCCCAGCTTCTTCCGCTTTCTGCGCCACCCGCAAATAGTGCTGGAAATTGACGCTGGCATCTGCGGGAACAGAAGGATCTTTCCAAGCATTCATATGGCCGCCTGCACCATGGAGCATCACCCCAAATTTGATTTGTTTTTTAGTAGACATAGACAGTTTCCTCCTTTTTTATATTTGAATGGATGGGGCTTAAAAGTTCAAATGAGCGGAGACGCTCTTGCTGTTTTTCAATCGGTGTATGGATGATGAATTCGGCTATATTGAATTGCCGATGCAACTGTCCGAAAATTTCATGGATTTTTTGGGGTGTTCCTTTTAAAATATTTGCCTCCTGTGTGGTAACTGTAAAAGCTTCGCCTGCTTGTTTGCCAAATGCCTGGGCACTCTCGGCCGATACGACGGTTACGCTCTTGCCGCTTTGAAGATGCACTTTATAAATCTTCTTATCACCGGCTAACCGCTCCGCTTCTTCTTCGGTATCGGCAGCTACAACTGCAGCTGCGACAAAGAGACGGCCGTTCTTGCTTGAACCATGAAAAGCGGCAGCTGCTTTTTCAAGCGTTTTCCGGTCGCTATTGATAAACAACGCATAGACAAAATTCCAGCCAAGATTTGCCGCCAGCTCCGCGCTTTCTGGACTAGCGCCCAATAAATAGTTTTCCGTTTTCTCAGGGGGAATCGGAGTCGCCTTTACTCCCGCAAGCGGATGGCTATCTGCTACAGTTCCTTCCAGCAAATCATTCAACAAACCGATTCGTTCGTTAAAGTCGATGCCTTGGTTTGCAGATCCAAAATTCAGCGCCTTTGTTGAAACCGGAAGGCCGCCGGGCGCCTTGCCGATACCAAGATCGACTCTTCCAGGCGCGAGTGACGACAGCAGATTAAAATTTTCCGCTACTTTATATGGGCTATAATGCTGGAGCATGACACCCCCGGAACCTACACGAATGGTTTCAGTCTTTGCGAGCAAATGAGAAATCAATAATTCCGGCGACGAACCGGCCAATAGTTCCGTATCGTGATGTTCCGATACCCAAAAACGCTTATAACCCCATTGTTCTGCTTGTTGTGCCAACCGGATAGTATGCTGCAGAGCATCTGTACTTGAATTCCCTGAAAAAATTGGGCTTTGGTCTAAGATCCCCAGTCGATAGCTCATCTTTTTCCCTCCATCTGATTATTTATTAATCCTATAAAAATAGTCGGCTTTAGCCATAAAAAAAAGCAACGACCCTTCTTGAAGAAGAGCCTTTGCATGGTTATACAAATTATCTTCTTATCTATCAAGTAAAAAACTTGCTGGAATTAGCACCTTTGCCGTCTTTAGGGACGGCAGGTTGCTGAGGTTTCATCGGACCAGTTCCTCGACCTCTCTTGATAAGAAAAATTATGGAATTATTTGAATAATTGTTGTTTTTTACCTTATCACCTCTCTCGGGATAAAGCAATGCTTTTTTTAAAATTAATAAGTATAATCGATTTTTCCGACAATCTGCTGCACTTTCCATAAGGCCTGTTTGATATCTGCGAGCAGATCATCAATATGCTCAAGTCCGACGGACAGACGCAGCAAACCTTCGGTGATTCCGCGTTTTTCGCGCTCTTCTTGTGGCATGGCGGCATGGGACATTGTCGCCGGATAAGATAAAATCGACTCGACCGCACCGAGACTGACGGCAAATACCGGAATCCTTAGGTTTTCCTTGAAAATTCGCGCCGCTTCTTTTGAAGGCAGTCGAAACGACAAAACAGCGCCAAAGCCGCTTGCTTGCCGGGCTTGGATCGGGTAGCCGGGATGAAAGGAAAATCCGGGATAGTACACGTCTTCCACTAAAGGGCTTTTATGCAGATACTCTGCTATGGCCTGCGCAGATTCAGAGGACTGATTCAGACGCGCCCCCAATGTCTTGATGCCTTGGAGCAGCAGATAAGAATCCTGTGCGCTCAATACTGCGCCAAATGAATTTTGGATAAAAGCGAGCCGGTTGCCGAGTTCTTCATCTTTTGTAACAGCAAGGCCCGCGACGATATCGCTATGGCCCGACAAAAACTTCGTAGCACTGTGCAAAACAATATCCGCCCCAAGGGCAAGCGGGTTTTGATAGAGCGGCGTCATAAAAGTGTTGTCGACAAACGTCAAACAATCATTCGCTTTTGCCAGTTTCGCCGCAATTTCAATATCGGTAATATTCATCGTTGGATTTGAAGGCGTCTCGATGTAGATGACTTTCGTATTCGGGCGGATCGCTTCAGCCATCTCCCCGAGGTCGGTCATGTTGACAAAAGTATATTCCACTCCGAATTTATTCAGCACTTCAGTAATAAAGCGGTATGTGCCACCGTAAACATCTTCCGATACCAGCACATGGTCGCCGGCAGACAGCAGCATGAAAGCGGAAGAAATCGCAGCCATTCCGGAAGCAAACGCGAAACCGCGGGTGCCCCCTTCAAGCTCAGCAATCGTTTCTTCCAAGGCAAGGCGCGTCGGATTGCCTGATCGGCTGTAGTCGAAAGGCCCGAATTTATCAAAGTTCTCTTGATGGAAAGTTGATGACAAATAAATTGGAACATTGACCGCCCCTGTGGTCTTGTCCACACCGGCTGAGTGTATGAATTTTGTTTCCAAATGATCGGTCATAATTGAAGAGCCCCCTTTTCTAAAGTCACAAAAGCTTGCTTTAAATCAGCGATCAAATCTTCCACTTCTTCAATCCCTACAGAGAATCGCAGCAATCGGTCGCAGACTCCTCTTTCCACGCGTTCTTCATATGGGATTTCAGCGTGAGTCTGAGTAGCGGGGTATGTGATAAAACTTTCAACCCCGCCAAGGCTTTCGGCGAAAGTGATGAGGCTGATGTTCGTCAAAAAAGCATCTACCCATTCCGCTTTCTTCAGACGAAACGAAACCATTCCGCCTTTTCCTGGATAAAACACATCTGTGACAACGGATACTTCTTCCAAATAGGCGGCGATTTTCTTGGCGTTTTCCTCATGCTGACGCATTCTTAACGGCAGGGTTTTCAACCCGCGCACCAATAGCCAGGAATCGAAAGGAGAAAGAACAGCACCGGCAGCGTTATGCATGACATTCAATTTTGCGCATATGGCTTCGCCTTTCGCGACGACAAGACCTGCCAACACATCGTTGTGCCCGCCAATGTATTTCGTGGCGCTATGTAAGACAATATCCGCTCCGAGGAGGAGAGGCTGCTGTAAATAAGGCGTTAAAAATGTGTTATCCACTATGAAAAGCAGATCGTGTTTCTTGGCCAGCCCAGCATAAGCGGCAATGTCGATTTCCTGCATAAGCGGATTGGTCGGAGTTTCGATGAACAATGCCCGTGTATTTTCATTGATCAACTGCTCAGTAGCAGCCACATCCGTGAATTCAGCGTAAGTTGTGCGGATATTGTATGCATCTGAAAAATGGCCGAGCAGGCGGTAAGTTCCGCCGTAGACATCTTTGGGCACCAACAATTCATCTCCGGGACGGAACAGCGACAGAATGAGCTGGATAGCCGCCATTCCGGAACTACAGGCAAATCCTGCATCTCCGCCTTCAAGTTGCGCAATGCCTTCTTCCAAAATTGTCCGTGTCGGATTTTTTGTTCGTGTGTAATCATAGCCTGTCGACTTTCCAAGCCCTTGATGTTCGTAGGCCGTTGATAGATAGATAGGCGGGTTCACCGCTCCAGTCGCCGCGTCGCTCCGATTTCCCAGTTGAACCAATTGCGTCTCCATGCTTCGTTCCGTCATCTTCCTCATCCTTTCAAAATAAAAGCAGGGGGGCTTTCTTCTATAAGAAGAAAGCCCCCCTGCTAAGGAAATACCGTCTTCTCATCTTTTAGGCATATGCCTATTGGAGTTAGCACCGTGTCCTTCCTCAGGCCGGTTGCTGAGACTTCTCAGGGCCAAATCCCTCCGTCTCTCTTGATAAGAAATAAATATGAAGTTTGATAATACTGAATGTTTTATACATTACCCTATCTTCCAATAAATTGCAAGGGCAACTGGAAATTATTGTCCTATTTTTTTCATGATGAAACTCATGTGCCTGCCGCTCTTGCGGTCTTGCCGATAAGAAAAACCAGCCGGGCTCATGTATGTACACGTCCGGTCGATTTCGATTTGCTCCGCCGGTATGCCTGCCAGTTCGCATTGTCTTTTCACGGCCAACTGATTGTCGATATGATACTTCCCAGTCTGCTCATTAAAATACATGAATTCTTCCGCATAGCCAAGATTTTTAAATTTCAAATAAACGTCTTCGTCGACTTCAAATTTCTCCTGGCTTAGTGCAGCGCCGATCTGGACATGAAAACTGCCAGGGGTGCACCCTTCCTCTTGCTTAAGATGTTCGAACAGCTTCAATGTAATCTCTTTGACTGTCCCTTGCCAGCCGGAATGGATGGCGCCTATCAGCCCAGATTCTTCATGAAAAAAAAGGAGCGGCACGCAGTCGGCGGAAAAGCTGGTCAACAAAACATTGGGTTCATGCGTATAAAGCGCGTCAGTTTCCTCTACCGCTGTCTCCAATCGATAAGAGCCTTTCCCCGCATCATTAAGCGTCACTTTATGGAAATTCGCGCTATGAGTCTGGTTGGCGCAGACGAAATCTTTCACCTGGATATTCAGGTCAGCTGCCAATTCCCGGCGGTTTTGCAGCACTTTTTCCGGGTCTTTGCAGACATGGAGCGCCATGTTGTTGAGTTCCGGTTCCGCCTTATCTTTCATCGTCATGCCCGCTATGAATTTTTCATTGTTTATGTACATGGTTGTTTTCATCTTCATCACCTTGTTTTACTATAATATAGAGCAAGCTTGATGTATAGAAAAGCACCGGAAAGGGGCCGACGCATGAACTTTAAATTAGAAGAAGCGATTGAAATCCTGGAACGTACGCCCGCATCTTTGGAGGCGCTGTTGTCCGGGTTATCCCCCGGCTGGCTGCACAGCAGCGAAGGCGAAGGGACATGGAATCCGTCCCAAGTGATCGGCCACCTTATTGAAGGCGAGAAAAACGATTGGATCCCGCGGCTGGAAATGATTCTTCAAGAAGGAGAAACCAAACCTTTTTCGCCGTTTGACCGCTTTGCCCACTTGAAAGAAAATCAGGAGAAGCCGGTGGAAGAAAAGCTGCAAGAGTTCAAAAACCTCCGGCTGGAAAGCATCGCTAGATTAAAGCAACTGGTTTCTTCTGAAACTCAACTTGAGCTGGCTGGTCTGCATCCTGATTTCGGCCCTGTAAAATTGCGCGAACTCCTTTCCACCTGGGTCGTCCATGACTTCACCCACATCAGCCAAATTGTCCGGACCATGGCAGAAAGATACCGGGAAGACGTCGGTCCATGGGAAGCTTATTTGGGTGTTTTAAAAAGAAATCCAAAAATCAACTAGGTTCGTCTTGAAGAACGATAAAGAAGAAGAGCCTCTCCTTATAAGGTTTGGAGAGACTCTTCTTCTATTGTGACCACGCGGTTTGTATCCGCTGCTTCAATAATGCCTAAAATGACCTTAAGCGAGGCGAGGGCGTCTTCTCCTGTGACAATCGGCGTTTCGTCCAAACGCACTGCATCGACAAAGGCATCAATTACACCGCTTGGCGTCTGATTATCGTTTGTCTGAATCGCTTCCAATTCATAGTGGACCTTTTCCCCCGTTTTTGTCAGCACTTCGATTTGATATTTGTCATCGTGATAGATTTTCAAAATGCCTTTTTGGCAGTATATGACTGTGCTATTGTCCTCTTCCCCATAATACGTCCACGAAAAGGAGCCGGTCCCAAGCCGCCCTTTTTTTGTTTTCAGGCTGCAGACAATATTGTCGCACACTTCGATCGGCTTGCCGTTTTCATCCACTTTGTCGAGCGCCCCTTGAAAAGCGCTGACTTGTTCGATTTCATCATCCAGCAGATAATGCAGCAAATCCACTTTATGGACGCCAAGGTCACCAGCGACACCGTGGCCTGAACGCTCTTTTTTAAAGAACCAGGTGGAATTTGTTTTGTTGAAGCCCCAGTCTTCCGGACCCGAATGCCCAAACGTCGTCTGAAACGTCAGCACTTTCCCAAGTTCTCCGCTTTGGAGAATTTCCCGTGCTTTTTGATGGGCACGTGTAAAGCGCTGGTTATGGTCGACCATCAGTTTTTTGCCCGATTTTTTTTGAGCTTCGATAATTTCGCGCGCATGCTCCACTGTAAGTGCGATCGGCTTTTCGCACAGTACATGCTTGCCGCTAAGCAGCGCTTGGGAAGAAAACAGGTGATGGTGCTCATTCGACGAACAATCGCTTATAGCCTGGATTTCCGGATCTTCGTACAACTCATCCACAGTCTTGGCGACCTTGCCGCCGAACATAACCGCCAATGCTTCGGCGCGTTCGGGATTGCGGTCGTAAAAAACAATTTCATCCACATATGGATTGGCTTTATATTCCGGCGCATGGCGCGCTTTTGTTATCGAGCCGCATCCGATAATGCCCACTTTGATCCCCATATATACGCCCCCTATTCCCGTTTTTGAAATACCACTGCGATGATGATGATCAAGCCTTTCACAAACCCTTGAAGGTGAGGCGAGACGTTCATTAAATTCATCATGTTGTTCAGAATTCCCAGGATCAATACACCAAACAGGGTTCCGATAATCTTGCCGCGGCCGCCCGTCATTCGGGTGCCCCCGATAATAACGGCTGCAATGGCATCAAGTTCATATTGCGCTCCCGAACTCGATGAAGAAATCGAATTCAAACGGGATGTTTCAATAACAGCTGCCACCCCTACCAATGTGCCGATCAATGTATAGACGCCGATTTTCATCCGGTCCACCCGGATCGCTGACAGCAAAGCCGCCTTTTCGTTGCTTCCGAGCGCATAGACATATCGGCCAAAGCGGATTTTATGCATCAGCACATAAACCAGCGCGGTCATTGCGAAAAATATGAGGACCGGAACATCGAATATCCAAAAATCGCTGTTCGCAATCGCCGTAAAACCGGATACTTCACCGGAAACACTGCCCCCGTCCGCAATATATAACGCGATGGACCGGGCGCCCGCCATCATGCCGAGCGTTGCAATAAATGAAGCAATCCTGCCTTTTGCCACCATGAGCCCATTCAAGAAACCGGCAAACGAACCGACAAGCAAGGCCGTAAGTACCCCTACCAGAATACTCCCTGAAGCATTCAATGCCAAAACCGAGATGACTCCAGCAAGCGCTAGAACTGACC
The DNA here is from genome assembly GCF_007859395.1 of Planomicrobium sp. CPCC 101110. Taxonomy (GTDB): domain Bacteria; phylum Bacillota; class Bacilli; order Bacillales_A; family Planococcaceae; genus Planococcus. The sequence goes on from NZ_VOHD01000008.1 coordinate 159,270, forward strand.
CGACCGACAAATCGATTCCGCCTGACAGCATAACGACGGTCATGCCCATTGCGATGATGCCGATGATGGATACCTGCATCAAAATATTCAGCTGGTTATTGATGTCGAGAAAGCGAGGATTTAAAACTGAAGAACCGATGAATAAAATGATGAAAGCAATAATGACACTATATTCCGCCCATAGCCAAGACAGCCGGTTTTTTGTCGTCCGGGCTTCAGGCTGATATTCTTTCACATTGATATTAGCCAATTTTTGCGACCTCCCTTTTCGAACCCGTTGCGTAATTCATGATTTCTTCTTCGTTTGCCTCTTCTGCGCTAAAGCGGGCCGTGATTTCGCCTTGGAACATGACATTGATGGTATGGCAAATGCGCAATACTTCCGGAGCCTCGGATGACAGAATAATGACCGCTTTTCCAAGCTTGGCGAGTTCGACGATTTGCTGGTAGATTTCCTGCTTTGCGCCAATATCGATTCCTTGTGTCGGATTGTCAAAAATCAACAGCTCAGTTTCCGCTTCGAGCCATTTTGCGATGATGACTTTTTGCTGATTTCCGCCGCTCAGCTTGTCGATGGTGATCCGCGGATTGTGCACTTTGATATTCAGGGCTTCCTTATAGAACTGGAATTTTTTCCGTTCTTCCTTGTCCCTGATAAAGCCTCTTTTTTCAAAGTTTCCCATGGAACTCAAGCTCATATTATGGAGCACGCTCAAGTCCTTGATGATGGCGTTTTCCTTGCGGTCTCTCGGCACCAAACCAAGTCCTGCTTTCAACGCTTTCCGCGGATGATCTATCTTCACCGCCTGGCCGTTGATTTTGACTTCTCCCGTGTATTTTTTCCGAAAACCAAACAGGCTCTCAAAAAGTTCCGTTCTGCCATCGCCTGCAAGTCCTGTGAATCCGACAATTTCACCTTTTCGAACCGTAAAATCAATATTCTTGAATGCATCACTTGTTAATCCGTCCACTTCCAGCACGACTCGCCCAAACGGGTGCTCATGCAGAAAACGCTCTTGGGAAATCGCTTTGCCGACCATCGTCTTAGTAATCGTTTCGATATTCTCATGTTCCATACTTCCTGTGCGCACGAGTTCACCGTCCCGCAAGACAGTATAGCGATCGCACACTTCCTTGATTTCCTTCAACTTGTGGGAGATGTAGATAATTGATACGCCCGACTTCTTCAAGTTTTTCATCAAACCGAACAGCCGGCTCACTTCATGTTCCGCCAATGAGGTGGTCGGTTCGTCCATAATGATCAATCGGGAATTATGGAGAAGCGCTTTGGAAATTTCGATCAATTGCTTGTAAGAGGTAGCCAGATTCCGGACATATTCCTTGGGATCAATATCGACGCCAAGCTTCGCTAAAATTTCATGCGTTTGCTTGCACATTTCCTCGACTTTCAAGAAACCGACTTTGCTGCGGAGTTCAGATCCCAAAAACATGTTTTCATAGACGCGAAGGTCAGAAACCATATTCAGCTCCTGATGGATAAAGCTGATTCCGTGTTCCTGTGATATTCGGGGATCCAGCATCTTCTCTTCCTTTCCGTCGATGTAGATTGTGCCGCTGTCCGGCTGATGGACGCCGCCGAGAATATTCATCAGTGTGGATTTTCCGGCGCCATTTTCTCCAAGCAATGCGTGGATTTCACCTTTTTGGACTTCCAGCGCCACCCCTTTCAAAACCGGTACGCCGTTGAATGATTTTTTTATCGTCTGCATTTTGATAAAAGGATTTTCAGTCATTGCCTTGATCCCCCTCATAATAGGAAAACAGGAAATACAATAGATCTATTGTATTTCCCGGCATTCAATTTAGAATTTAGATTCTGGGTCATAGTATTCATCCACATTTTCTTTTGTCACTTGCGTCGCTTCTTTTACAACCATTGTTTCTGCAGGTTCTTCGCCTTTTGCAAGATCAGCGGCAATTTTCACTGCATCTTCCACCATTGTCGGCGAGTATAAGAACGTCGCTTTCATTAGCCCATCGTTTTTGATGTCCTCAAACACTTGTTTTGCACCGCCTGCCCCCGTCACGAACTGGATATCGGTGCGTCCTGCTTCTTCAATCGCCTGCAAGACACCTAGAGCCATTCCGTCATCTTGCGTGAAAACAGCATCGATTTGAGGGTTGGCCTGCAGGATATTCTGCATAACTTCCAGTGATTTTTCAGTGGAGAAGTCGCCGCTTTGGGAAGCGATGATTTCCATGCCTTCCGCTCCTTCAACCGCTTCTTTAAAACCGGCTCCGCGCTGCTCGGTCACCGAGCTTGGCGGCCCGGAAATTTCAACGACTTTGCCTTTTCCGCCCAACTGTTCAACAAAGAACTTGCCGGCATTGACGCCGATTCCTTCATTGTCCCCTTTTACCACAACAGTTGCCGCATCGTTCTCAAGTTCCCGGTCTACAATGACTAGGGGGATGCCCGCATCTTTTATCTTTTGTCCGACCGGAGTCAATGCCGCCGATTCGATCGGAAGCATGACGATTGCGTCCACGTCTTGAGCAATCAAGTCATCCACATCGTTCGCTTGCTTGTTGGGGTCTGCTGCATTCGTCATAACGTATTCGATGCCTTCGCTTTCCTGAAGTGCTTTTGCCTGCTTTTCAGCACTGTCGATCAGTGCTCCCATCCACCCGTGCGTTGCAGAAGGAAGTGAGATGCCGATTTTCACCGTATCGTCCGTTTCTCCCCCGCCGGACTCCGAGCTTCCGCTTTCTCCGCTGCTGCCGCACGCAGCCAAGCCAAATACTGTCACTAAAGCCATAAATATAATCCATAATTTCTTCACTCTATTCACCCCTTTGTTTTTTTGAAAAGCTCCCCCTTATTGTAAACGTTTACATTTACAACTAAGGCCAGCGCTCCATCATTAATCCCCTTTAATAACAGAGCGCTGGTCTTAGCTGTTTCACCCTGATGTCGATTCCCGGATAATAAGCTCATGCTCCAAGACAACACTGTCAACTTGTTCCCCCCGAAGCAAATCGATCAACATCCTTGCCGCAATGGCCCCCATTTTGTACATTGGCTGGGCGATCGTTGTCAATGTCGGATTGGTCATATTCGAAAAATCGATTTTATCAAAACCGACCACCGCCATATCATTCGGCACATGAATCCCCGCTGCATTAAGCTCCTTTAACGCGCCGATTGCCAATAAATCCGAGACTGCAAACACCGCAGTCGGCCGGTCTGGCAATGCAAGAATTTTTTTCATCGCCTGTTGCCCATACTCGAATCCCAGCTGCTGCGTGTACAAGATGTAGTCATCGATTACAGGTAGGCCATATTCCGCCAAGGCCCGCTCATAGCCCGCTTTCCGCTCTCTTGCATAAGAGAACTTCTCATCTGAGTTCATCAGCGCGATTTTCCGATGTCCGATTTGGATCAGGTGTTTGACCGCCCGGTAAGACGCTTCCTCACTGTCGATTGTCACATACGGAATGCCGATCCCCCCTCCATATTCGCTGCACTGGATAATTGCGTACTTTTCCGCCAGCTCTTTCAGCGTTTCAATGTTTACTGCAGGGTCCATTGAAATGATGCCATCTGCCATCTTCTTCCGGACAAGATCAAAATAGATATCTTCTTTTTCCGGTCTGGAATCTGTTTCACATAGCAGGATGCTGTAGTTTTGGCTCAGCGCCATGTTTTCAATTCCTTTGATGATTTCGAAATAGAAAGGATTGGAAATTGCCGGGATCAAAATCAGCATGATCCGGCTTTCTGAGTTTCGGAGGTTCCTCCCCAACATGCTTGGTTCGTAATTCAGCTCCTTGATCGCATTTTCAACTTTTTGCTTTGTTCTTGAAGCTACTTTGTTCTGGCCATTCAGGACCCGTGATACGGTTGCGACAGAAACCCCTGCTTGCTTTGCTACTTGTTGGATGTTCGCCATCTTCGTTTTCCTACTTTCCCGGATTCCATCAGTAAAAGAAATGAAATCGATTACATTTTCATAGTATTATCTTCAGAATTATCTGTCAATAACAATTTAAAATTAAATAAAACGGTTGATTTACTTGCAAATTTTATATATGTTAAGAATGTAATGGTTTACATTTCAGTATATTCTGATATTTATTATGGGGGGATTTCTTTGAAATTAGGCGTCTTTACTGTATTATTCTCCGATAAAAACTTTGAGGACATGTTAAGCTACGTTGCTTCGAGAGGAGTGGAAGCGATTGAACTGGGCACTGGCGGCTATGCGAACGCCGTCCACTGCAAAGTGGACGAACTGCTTGCGGACAGCGCCAAGCTGGAGCGATTCAAGCAACAAGTAGCGGATGCCGGCTTGACCATCAGCGCTTTCAGTTGCCATTCCAATCCGCTTCATCCGCAAAAAGGGATTGCCGGCCCCGCCGATGAATTACTGATAAAAACGCTGCAGCTGGCTTCGAAACTCGGTGTTCCTGTTGTCAACACGTTTTCCGGGTGCCCTGGAGACCATGAGAATGCACTATACCCGAACTGGCCTGTAACGCCTTGGCCACATGATTTCCAGGAAGTGTTGAAATGGCAATGGGAAGAAAAACTGATTCCTTATTGGAAAGAGAAAAATGACTTGGCCGAATCGCTCAATGTGAAAATAGGCTTGGAGCTTCACGGCGGCTTTTCAGTTCATACGCCATCGACGATGCTGCGGCTGCGCAATGCATGCGGCCCGGCAATCGGAGCGAATTTGGATCCAAGCCATATGTGGTGGCAAGGCATCGATCCGGTTGAAGCCATAAAAATCCTGGGCCGTGAAGGCGCAATCCACCATTTCCATGCGAAAGATACCATCATCGACCAGCAAAACATGAACCGCAACGGCCTGACCGATATGACAGACTACGGGAACATGCAAGACCGCGCCTGGTATTTTCGCACTGTCGGCTTTGGCCACGATTTGAAAACTTGGGCGGACATCATCAGCACTCTTCGGCTTTATGGCTATGATTATGTCGTCAGCATCGAGCATGAAGACGGTTTGATGTCGATCAACGAGGGCTTTACGAAAGCAGTCGAAAACCTGAAACCGCTCATCGTCAAAGAATCCGTCGGCGAGATGTGGTGGGCTTGAACGAACAAAGCAAAAGCCCCGCTCAAAGACTGAAGCGGGGCTTTTGCTTTGCTAAACATTTCAACATCTGGCTTCAAACCGTTAATCTTTAATGACGTCAATCAGTTCCGTATGTACATCCACAAAAAATGTTTCCAGTAATTCCGAAATCCGGCCGTCGAGCTGATAATATTCTCCGTCCGCTTGTTCGATGACAGCATAAAATTCCTTTTCTTCGATTTCGCCGTTCTCCAGCGCCTTATGCTTTTGCCACATATCATGCCCGTATTTGTTTTCGATCGCGGCGTAATCATATGCGCCTACCGCTTCCAGTGCCGCGACTAAAGCATCCAGATAGCTGGCGGCTCCAACTTCTTCAACGTGTTCAGAAAACCATGTCAACAAACTCTCATGCCCCCCGCTTTCCAGTTCCGAATAGTATTGGAATACCAGAAACGCTTCATCAGCTGTCTGGTTCCCCGTCGGAAAATCGTATTCACTAACAGTCGAAATCATAGCATTCCAAATATCATCATTCGTCAGCAAGTCTTTTCTGTACATTTTCGGCTTCATCCTGTTCCCTCCAGTTGAATAACGCATATCTATATAACCCATTATATCAATTTTCGCTAGTTTGAGTTCCCCCAATAAAAGGGTAATGGTCATTATTACGAAAAAGGTGGGATATTTATGCGTATGGGTTGCATGAGCAGCATCATCATTTCTATTGTCATTTCAGTTCTTCTGACGATTTTGATCAACTTGATCCTATAAATAACAGCATGGCAAGGAGTGTCAGCGGATGGAGCAATCAATCCGGCGTTTAGCCCTCGAGGACCTTCCCTGCCTCGAAGCAATGGAAACCGGCATCGAAGACGATTATGTCAAAAGGATCTTCAAACGGCTCGTCACCACCGAAAACAACCGCCTTTACGGCTTGTTTTTGGGCGAACGGCTTACAAGCGTATGCGGCTATACAACTTTCGCGGGGCATTACGCTATGATCGGGCGCATAAGGAGCGATATCCGTTTCAGGGGCAAGGACCTGGCCACCCAGCTGACCCTCCATGTCCGGGATGAAGCCTTCAAACTGCCGCACATCCAGTGGGTCGGCGCGAACACCCAGGAAGAAAACCTGGCCGCGCGCCGCGTACTTGAAAAAAACGGTTTCAGCAGCTATCCGCCTCTTTATGGCGCTATTGCAAAAGACCTCTCGAAGCTGGTTTCGGACGGCATTCCATGGAAGGAACTTCATGGGCTCAAGGAGAAACAAGCATGGCTGGATAAGCTCTATATTCGAACAGGGGAAGTTTTTCCGTACGAATGCTATTACCCCTTCCCTGCTTCTAAGGAACTGTTTTCCGATGCCAAGCTGGCGGAGTGGTCATTTTACGAGAACCCATCTGGAAGCCGGGTGCTGATAACGAAACAGGATTTCAAAAAGGATTATTATCTCCACGCAATCTACCCTTGGGATGATCCGATGGAACAAGAAGGGCTATGGGAAACAATATCCGCCGATTTTAATGAGTTAGCCTCCCAAACCAAAGAAGCAGCCTCCATCTGGATGGATTTGACGAAAGACCAGGCGCAATCGCTGCCGGACGGGCATTCTTTCAAATTGCCTTCCCCATGGCTGCTTCACGGTATCTGGAGGAAGGAATATAATAACAAAAATGCCGAATTCTCCGCTTTGGCAGTTTCATCAGAAGACCGCACTTGACCTTTCATGAACGTTGAATCGAAAAACGCCTGCATCTTGTGAGAAGATGCAGGCGTTTTTCGTTTACCGCCGTTTCAAGGGCGCTGTCTTGAGATTCCCCTGCAATCAGTTGCCCGGACTGTAGGAAGTCACTGGGATTTCTTCATACTTTTCAGGGTCCAGTGTTTCCACGGATCCATCGGCCACGCTTTCAACAATGGCAGAAAGACCCCGTTCAACCGACTTCACCAACTGCCCCTTTTCCTTTTGCCCCATCATTTGCGTCTGACCTCTCACTTCAAACAGCACGGTCCCGCTGCCATTCAGTGCATAGGAGCCAAGAGCGGTGCCAGGAAGGTCAAGGCCCTGGGAGTAGAGGGAAATGTTTGTGAACTTCGAGTTGCCATACGACTGCAGCTCATTGTAAGCAGCCAAATTCAGCTGCCTGGAGAAATCATAATTGTAATTGTCCGCATACTCCGCATACTTCGCGCCTTCAGGAGTCGATGGATCGGGAACAAACTGAGCAGACAGCGAAAGCGTCACGGGATCATCTGTGCCTCCGACATAATACATCCCTTGATGATGCAAGTCGACAAAGACATCTACATTGCCGAATTCATTTTGCAAGGATTTATAAACATCGCGTGAAGTTTGGGATTCAGGAGTGATGAACCAGCCAGGCAAGTTCGAAGCTCCCGGGAAATCCGCCGCTTCTGGAACATAGTCCAGATCCGGATTGAAATCGCGATTGACATCAAATCCAGGATTTGCGCCGTAGTCATAGCTTTGGCTGATTCCCCGGTCCAGATAGTTCCATGAAGGAGCAGCGCCGGCCAGCTGCGGATATGCCTCGACTGTATCGGCCCATGTCATGCTGTTACGCCGCTTATCCGCTTCGGATGCGTCCGGATTCATCATCGGCATAAATACGACAGTGACTTCTTCACGGATTTGTTTAGCTTGGGCCGAGTTTCCTGAAAGAGTTTTCAACAAGTTCAGCAGAGCGACCGTCCCTGTTTTTTCATTGCCGTGGATTTCGCTTTGAACCAGGATCACTTTGTCGCCCGTCCCGACTCTGGCCGTATAGATATTCCGGCCTTCAAAAGATTGTCCGGCTGCTTCCACCTGCACAGTTCCCTTGCTCGAGGCTTCAATCTGCCGCAAAGTTTTTTGCAGTTCTGCATAATCGACAAACCCTGAAATGCTGTAGTCGTGATGATGTGTTGCCGTTCTTGTTTCTGGTTCTGCCGCATAAACCGGCATTGCCAATGCTGCACATAGTCCTGCAACCCCAATCGTACTTGCCCATTTTTTCCTCAATTTCAATCTCTCCTTTTGTTTTTACTTTACTTTAATTTACTTTTTCTTTTATTTATTTTCCTCCTTATACCAATTTTTCTTATATTAAAAATAACAAAGGAAAAAACAATAGTAAATGTATTTAGAATATTTAATCATTTAGTAGCTCTTTTTAATTGAAATCATTGATTTCCTTGTTTCAAATGGAGCAGTATTTACTAGTTATTTTGGCTTAATGGGTTTAGCATAGCTTTGCTTTGCCATTGGCAAGAACCCTCCCACCCGAAAAAGCCCTTTCAATGTATAACATCGAAAGGGCATTCCAAAATCTATTTACTTAGCTGTCATCTCATGACGCTGCCTCCGGAAATTTTCAACGACTCGCCGACGATATTGCCGGCTGCGTCCGTCAGCAAAAACGCGATTGTATTCGCAACTTCTTCCGGTGTCGACAGCCGGCCTGACGGAATTTCACGGGCTGCATTTTTCATTCCTTCTTCAAAAGAAACACCTTGCGCTTCCGCTCTTTTCCTGATGCTGTTCCATGCCATTTCGGTATCGACATAACCCGGGCATACCGCATTCACCCGGATGCCGTGTTCAATCGCTTCGAGCGCCATCGATTGCGTCCAGCCGATAACCGCAAACTTGCTGGCGGCATAGGCTGTTCCTCCGTAGGTGCCCCGGAGCCCGGAAAGCGAGGCTAGATTGACGATATCGCCTTCCTTTTTTTCCAGCATCTTTCGGTAAACCGCTTGTGTCAGCAAAAATGTGTATTTGAAATTCAAATCCATGACCTGCCCAAGTGTCTCCTCATCCAGTTCTTCGACCACATTGCCGCCGCCGATGCCCGCCGAATTGACCAGGCCGTTGATGAAGCCGAATTTCGCCTCCGCCTGTGCCACTAAAGTTTTCCGGTCCTCCGGCTTTGCCAAATCCGCTTGTTGGAGAAATACTTGATCTTCGCTTGCCATCTCCAGCAATTCCGTTTTCAGTTGCTCCAGTTTCTCTTTGTTTCGGCCAGTCACGGTCACCCGTGCCCCCATAGCTGCCAGCCTCTTCGCCGTTTCATGACCGATACCGCCTGTTGCTCCGGTAATAAGCACATGTTTATGCTGCAATGCATCGTTTGAAAAAATCGACATTTGTCTATCTCCTTTCCCATTTAGCTGTTCATCTTTTCCCTTTACGGTGACAAGATAAAACATGAGGTATATAATTTGAATAATCAAATTATCATTAGGAGGATTACTGTGAACAAAACGGTGGTTGAAACGCTATTCGTCAATCAGTTTGTCGATGGAATTCTGGATCCTGGAAAAGAAATGCTCGGTCCCGTAAAAGACGGCGGTTATATTATCGCAAACACTGCCCCAGGCTGCTGGGGACCCATGATCACCCCTAGCATCAAAGGCGGCCATGAAGTGACCAAGCCTGTTTTTGTGGAAGGGGCGGAGCCTGGAGACGCAATTGCCATCCGGATCAATTCAATCAATGTAACTTCTCAAGCCACTTCTTCAGGGAATGACAGGATGATCGAGGAACGTGCTGATGGCGATGGCTATGTCGCAGCTAAATGCCCTGAATGCGGAACGAAAAATCCTAAAACTGTCATCAAAGGAATCGGCATGGAAGCCATTCGCTGCGCGAATTGCGGAGCGGACGCCACCCCTTTCGTCTTCACAAACGGCTATACGATGTTCTTCGGGGAAAAAGGCGATGTCGGACTTACACTGCCGCGGGAAGCGGCCGAAACCATTGCGGAAGACGGACGGTCCTATATGAAAACACCGGAAGCCTCCGTCCAAAATCCAGTAGTCACTTTTGCGCCGCATGACCTGGTGGGGACAATGGCTCGCATGCGCCCATTTCTTGGACAATTAGGAACGACCCCTTCCCGTCCGACACCGGATTCCCATAACGCAGGTGATTTCGGATCGTTCCTGGTCGGTGCCACGCACGACTATACAAGCACGCAAGAAGAGTTGGAAACTCATCGGACAGACGGGCATTTGGATGTCAACCGCGTCCGTGCCGGGGCTGTCTTGATATGCCCAGTCAAAGTTCCGGGAGGCGGGGTTTATCTTGGGGATATGCACGCCATGCAGGGAGATGGGGAAATCGCGGGGCATACGGCAGACGTTGCCGGCATTGCCCATCTGCAAGTCCATGTCATCAAAGGCCTGAATATCAAAGGGCCGATTCTGCTTCCAAACGCCGAAGATTTGCCTTACACGGCCAGGCCTTTCACCAAAGAAGAGCGCCAGTCCGCACAGCAGATTGCGGATAAATGGAATGTCCTTAAAATTGAGGAATCTTATCCGCTTTCTTTTATTGGATCTGGCCCGAATCTGAACGATGCGACTGAAAACGGATTGAGCCGTGCTGCAGAATTTTTTGGCGTGACCGTCCCGGAAATCATGAACCGCTCGACCATCACAGGAGCGATTGAAATCGGCCGCCATCCCGGCGTGGTAACAGTCACTTTTCTCGCGCCGGAGCAGTATTTGAAAAAAACGGACTTGTTTGAGCTCGTGAAAAACCAATACGCGTAAACAAAAAAGCCAGCCCCCTTCTGCAAGGGGCTGGTTTTATCATGCATTATTGAATTGTTATTCCTTGCTCCTGGTCTTCTACCCAGCTGATGGAGTGGTACCTATCTGTCAAGATAGCTGGATAGTCGTTTTCGATGGGCGCCGCTGCTTCAAGAATTTTATGCAAGCGCTCGTTGAATTGATGGAACAAAAGCTCGTCGTTTTCACACTCTTCCACGGCGTTCGAGTACATGGTGACCAGTTTGGAATAAAACTTTTCTTCCAAATCTGAATGGGTGACGGCAAATTCGGTTCCCGCTTCAACAAAATGCAGCATCAAATCGACCGTCAGCGCTTTGTTGCCAGTCGATTTCCGGAAATCGTCGATTGTCCTTTTCGCCTTGGACAGGCGCGGCTTGAAGGCATCCGCATCAGGGCTTACATATCCAGTTATCGTTTGCTTCGACTCTTCATACAGAGAATGGGTTGCTTCTTCCGCTTTCACTTCAGCGGACAAATGCTTTCTGGCTTTCTTGCTCATTTGCGCTAAATCCGTAATGATTTTAACAAGTTCTTCGCGCTCATACGCCTCTAAATGTTTCTTTAAGTCGTCAGTAGTCAGCTTTGCCATAAATTTTCGCCTCCATTTTTCTGCACTTAATAGATTCGATGTGCCCAAGCCCAAACCCTTTTTAAATTTCAAAATAGCCATCTTCAATTGAAGATGGCTTCGATGGAACCCGTTTTATGCTTGTTTTTTCCTGGATATGTCTTCGAATTCCCGGGCAATCCGCTCTACTGCTTCTTTGATCAATGGACGCGGCGATGGAATGCAAATGCGCTGATACTGCGCGCCTTCCTCACCGAACATGCTGCCATCCTCCAGAACAACATTCGCTTTGTTGTAGATGCGGTCATGGATTTCTTCAGGCGGGAGGTTATAGCCGCTGAAATCGAGCCACATCACATAAGTGCCTTCCGGAATTCGGACTTTCACTTCCGGCATATGTTCAGCGAAAAAGTTCTTCACAAATTCCATCGTGCCGTCGATATACTCCAGCAGCTGATCGAGCCACTCTTCGCCTTCTGTGTAAACCGCGATCAAAGCGGCAATCGTGAAAGGAGAACCGAGTTGCATGCCCATTTCGGTCGCGAAAGTTGCCATTCTGTCCGGGTCTTCTATGATGACATTTGTACAGTGAAGACCGGCAGTGTTGAAGGTTTTATTGATTGCGGTCAATGTCAGGATGTGGCCGGTCTGCTCCGCCACCGTTGCCATCGGTACGAACGTCTGATTTTTGCGGATCAGGTCGCCATGGATTTCATCCGCAACAACGATTACATCATGACGATAGCAAATCTCCGCCAATCTTTTCAGTTCCTCTTCTCTGAAGATTCGTCCTGTCGGATTGTGGGGGTTGCATAGAATGAACATTTTCGTATGCTCTTCTTTCGCTTTCTCTTCAAAATCCTCAAAATCGATGGAATAATAACCCGTGTCGTCCACCTTTAGGGCATTGTTGACTACAACGCGCCCATTCCCTTCAATCGCCCCGGTAAACGGCGGATAAACCGGTCGCTGGATGATGACGCCGTCGCCTGGCTGAGTGAAGGCTTTGACCGCTACATTCAGGGCATGGACCGTTCCCGGACTGTAGACGATCTCTTCTTTTTTGATGTCCCAGTCGTAGCGCTTCTTGAACCACCCTTGGATAGCTTGGTAATATTCTTCCGGAAAAACCGAATAGCCGAAGATCCGGTGGTCCACTGTTTTATGTAAAGCCTCAACCAGCGGCTGCGGCACCGGCAGATCCATATCGGCGGTAAACAGCGGAATCGTGTCTTCGTCAAAGCGTTCGGTTATCCCGAACGCTTTGATCATATCGGCTCCGTCCCACTTCAAGGAATAAGTTCCTCTTCGATTGACGATTTCATCAAAATTATAGTTCATTTAAAAACCCTTCCTTTCTAACTTCGGCTCTATTCTTTTATGTAAACACAGTTGATTGGTTTATACCCGTAATTTGTTTTGTAAAGCTTGCTTAAAATCAAATTTCAATTTCCCGGACAAAATCGGCTTGTTGTATATGTTATTTCAGAGAAATGGGCAGCAGGAATGGCAAGCTGCACTTTCTCTTAAAAGATTTAAGACAAAAAAGGCAGCACTTCAACCTGCTTGGTTTTTCAGTGCTGCCTTTAGTGTCATTCTGCATGTTCTGGAGGCGGAATCGTCAAGCCATACTTGTTGCCGAGTTCGAGCAATCTGCCAAGCTTTTCTTTGGTCGGCGGTTCGGTTGGCATTTCTTCAGCCGTTTGAGCCGGTACAGCAATTTCACTCACAATGTTCTCAAAATCGTCGGCTGTTAAGGACAAAATGGCTGACATGGTTTTTGTCTTCAAACGGAACGTGTGCAATTTGCCTTTAGGGACAAATATTGTATCTCCTGGACCGGCGTCCACCCTTTTATTTTCTAAAAGAAATGTCACTTCCCCTTCAATCACATGCCAAATCTCATCCTCATTCTCATGAATATGAAACGGCGGTTCAAGCCCTTGTACTTCGGTAAACTCGAATACGGAAAACTTCCCGCCTGTTTCTTCACTTAATAAGAGCGGCTTGACGCGTGCTCCCATGAAAATATAATATTCCTGTTTCCGCAATTGCCCCATTTCTAACATCCTTTCTGGTGGTTTTTCCAAATCAGCCAATGAAAGCGACGGTAGTTGGTAACTTCACAGTTATTGTAATTCATTCAGCGGATCATCGAAAGACTAAAGCAAAAAAGTTATCACTTCGGCTACAGTTTAAACCGGTAATGCTTCGCCAAAAAATCTTCAATGACTACACGGTGGCTGCCGACCATGTTTTCGGGCAGTTCATCCGGATAAAAAAACTGGAAACTGAGCGATTCTGCTTCGTCGACGGCCAATTCCCCTTCATAATCTTCCGTATAGTAAGCTGCAGTGACTGTATAGAATTCATCGCCGTTTGCGGCCACCGCAAAATGATTCGGTCCGGAGTAAACGTTGATGAGCTGCAGCTGCCTGATGGTCAATCCTGTTTCTTCATAGACTTCCCTTTTCGCCGCGTCTTCCGTCGACTCCCCAAGCTCCATCAATCCGCCCGCAAGCCCCCATTTGTCTTTCGGATATTTCCGCTCTTCAAGCAATAGCCGCCCCGATCGATCGACAATGACTGTAACCGCACCGACAAGAATCAATGGACGGTGGCCGACAATCGCCCGCAATTCTTCTACATATCCCATAATCGTACGCTCCTTTAGCTTTTCTGCTGTCTCTTCTATAGTGTAGCTCACTTTCCAAGCATAAATAAACCGGCAGCCCGCTGCCTGGACCTTTGGAAGGCTCAATTTGCGGTTGCGCTGGAAGGGCCTTTTCTTTTTCGGCTTCCTCAATTTCTTCAGCTGGCATTTTCGTAATCGTAAAACCAAAAGGGATATGCTGAAGGGGTTTACAAAATCCATACATGCTTGTCACAGTAGCTTTAAGTTCCTTTGTTATGGTTTGGATGAAAATAAAACTGATGGGAGCTGAAGACTACGTGAAAACAATTCAAAAGTTTATTCCCGCAGCCGCAGTATGCGCGCTTTCCCTTTCTATGGCGGCTGCACCTCTACAGATTGCCGCATCCGGGTACCTTACTCATTTCGAAAAAGGCAAGCAAGGCTTGAATGTCGAATTGATCGGCCATTATAAGAGCGGCGCACCGATTGACGAAGGCGGAACCGAGATTGTCGTCTACGACTCCAATACCTTTCGCGCCTTCTCTGTGAATGGTGCAGAAAAAGCGCTTGATATACTTGATATGAGCGTTTTGAAAACCGGCAAAGCGACCGATATCCCGCTGATGGCCCGGATCCCATTGAGTGGACTTGGTGTCGAGGCATCGGATGTTACTAGCGTAGCCATTCACCCGGAGGGCGGATACATCGCTGTGGCAGCTCCCGCCGCCAATAAAGAAGAACCTGGATTTGTCGTCTTTTTGACAGTGGACGGCAAACCGATTGCCAATGTCCGGGTAGGGGCTTTGCCTGATATGCTGACATTCACTCCGGATGGCAGTAAGTTGCTGGTTGCGAATGAAGGTGAACCGGCTGAGGATTATTCGGTAAATCCTGAAGGGTCTATCAGTATCATCGATGTCGGTTCAGGCATCGATGCTATCAGCGACGAGGCTGTCTCGACTATCGCTTTTGATGAAAAAATCATTGAAGACCGTGTTCGGAAAGTCCATCCGGACAGCACATACGCGGAAGATCTGGAACCTGAATACATCACCATAGACAGTGACGGGCGCTACGCCTATGTCGCTTTACAAGAAAACAACGCCATAGCCAGACTTGATATCGAAAAAGAGCAGTTTGTTGCGGTTAAGAGTCTAGGATTCAAAGACTATTCCGTTTCAAAAAATAAGCTTGATGCGTCAAATGAAGATGGTGCAATAAATATCCGCAGCTGGCCGGTATTATCAATGTATCAGCCAGACGGCATCACTAGCTTTGAAGCAGGCGGCAAAACTTACATTTTGTCAGCCAACGAAGGCGATCTGCAGGACTGGAAAGGATTTTCTGAAGAAACCCGCACAGCAGATTTGAAACATGAATACCAGCTGAATGCAGACCTGTATGAAGGATATACCCAAAAGCGCTTGGATAAGCTGGTGGAAGACGGTCTTTTTGAGGATGAAAAATTAGGCCGGTTGACCACTTCCATATCACAGCCCAAAAACGAAGATGGCAAATACGAAGCGATTTACGGCCATGGCGGCCGCTCCTTCTCAGTCTGGCAAGCCGATTCCATGGAACTTGCTTATGACAGCGGCGATGATTTCGAACGGGTTGCCGCTCAAGTTTATCCGGATCATTTCAACAGCAGCAACGATGAAGACAGCTTCGATAACAGAAGCGACGATAAAGGGCCGGAGCCCGAAAGCGTCATTACAGGAAATGTCCAAGGCACCAATTATGCATTTATCGGATTGGAGCGGCAAGGCGGGATTATGGTATATGATTTATCAAAGCCAACCTCTCCAAAATTCGACACTTATTTCTCAAGCCGCATTTTCAACGGCAAGGAAGCCCCGATCACTGAACAAAGCGGCGATGTGGCTCCTGAAGGATTGACTTTTGTAACTTCTGACCAAAGTCCGACTGGCCAGAATCTTCTTCTGGCTGCCCACGAAGTTTCCGGAACCATTGCAGTTTATTCTCTGGAAGAAAAAACGAAGGAAAAGAAAACAGCATCCGGAAAGTCTCTTTCAGATTTAGCAAGTTCCATATTAGTCGCCCCTAAAAGATTGGTGACTTTCCTTTCCAAGTAAATAGAAAAAGCAAAACCGAACCCCAGGACGCAGCCTCCGAGGGTTCGGTTTTTAAAATGCTTTATTGCCTTACGATAAACCAATACACACACATAATCGCAAAGTCCGCGATAGAATGGCCGATGATCGTTGCCGTAATGGATCCAGTCTTTTCACGTATGTACGCCCAAAACAAACCGACGAGCAACACGGGCAAAACTGCGACCAGCGTATATCCTGACTGAAACAAATGCAGCACCGTAAGAACGTGGTAAAGCGTATAGAATATGGATGTCATTATGATGGCATAGGCCGCTGTGCCCTTTATCCGCAGCTTCTCGTACATATAGCCTCTCCAATACACTTCCTCCAAAACCGGATTGACAAAAACGAAAAGCAAAATGAACGCAAACTCCAACGGACCCGCAAAGCCCCAATCCAGCAGCAGCACGCGAAGCTTATTAATATCAAGCAAATAGACGTGCAGCCAGCTTGCTCCACCGTAAACAAAAAGAAAGAAAACCACTCCGCTGCCGACGCCGACTAATAAGGCTTGTTTGTCCAGTTTCATCCGTTCTTTCGGAAAAGCTTTATCGATAAGGGGCACCAAACAAAGCCAGCCAAAAAACAATAAAAACGTTATGACAACATTTTCAAAAAACTGCAAGCCGATCAATATCATGAGCGACGGTCCCACTAAGCGTAAAGCATTTTTCATCTGATTCCCCCATCCTCATTATTTTCTTTTAGAAAATCGGCATTGATTG
The DNA here is from genome assembly GCF_007859395.1 of Planomicrobium sp. CPCC 101110. Classification (GTDB taxonomy): domain Bacteria; phylum Bacillota; class Bacilli; order Bacillales_A; family Planococcaceae; genus Planococcus. The sequence goes on from NZ_VOHD01000008.1 coordinate 175,958, forward strand.
TCTTTAAATACTGGCGCATGATTGCGTTGAATTCCCGGAAAGAGCCAGGTGGCACTTGATGGGTTCCTTTATCGATATAAGCCACCTCCGTCTGGGGGGCCGCTCTCAAAAACGGGATCTGGTAATGATGCATCGGTTTTTCAAGAGTTCCGTAGATGAGCAAGATCGGCATTTTCAGCCGATGGAGCGAACCAGTGGACTTGTAGTCAAGTCCGTTCCTGCAAAACTCATATGCGCGCTGCGGATCTGTTTTTCTAGCCAGTTCATAGATTTTTTCTTCGTCTTCCGGATAATGTTTGTTCAACTTGGCCTGCAGTTTTGCGGCAAGCGGGATTTGGCGGAACTTCGCCATATACATGACCGACTTGATAAAGAAAATTGGCGAAAAGTTGTTTAGTTCGGAGTATCCGCCGGACAAAATCATGGCAAGCACCCGCTCTGGATACCTTAAAGCAAATTCCTGCGCTATCAGTCCACCATGAGAATAAGCGCAAAGCACTGCTTTTTCGATCCCAAGATGGTCAAGCAGGCTTTTCAAATGTTCTGCAAGCAAGCCGATTGTAACCGGCTTATTGCCTTTTGAACTTTCGCCATGTCCCGCCAAATCATAAAAAATGGTTTTATAATTCTTAGCGAGCTGTTCTTGGTGCATAAAGACGTTATGGCCCATAACAAACGGATGGACAAACACAATCGGCATTCCTTCGCCCTTCATATGATAGTAAATCGAGAGGCCGTCATCAATATTGGCATATGGCATAAGCAGGTTCCACTCCTGACAAAAAAATAATTTCAGTACTATTCATCGGATACCCTTGTTACAGCCTTGTCAAAACAAAGCAACAGACTTTGTCATTGCCGATAATAAAAAATGGAGAAAAATCAAAAAAAATTATTAAAATTTTCAGAAATATATAGTAATTATTTGTTTTTTATAATATAATCGTTGCAGAGACATTGAACTACTTTTCTTTTGCGGCCGCTTAGAAAGTAGGGTTTTCTTGGTTCATTTGTATTAGTTTTTGTTGGGATATGTAAAAGCCTGTGCCCGCTTGAAATGTTGCTGGGGAACACACAAATCCAATTATACAAAGGAGAAAAAACCATGAAAAAACTGGCCATGATTTTAATAGCATTCATGTTGTCGTTCGGATTCACTTCCGGTGCAATCGCAAGCAGCACTGCTTCCTCATACGACAACGACGATAAAGTCACCTATAAAGACGGCATCACGACAGTCGTAACCAAAAAGCAAGAAGTAACCCATGATAAGATTGTTAAAACAGAAAAATTTACCGATTATTCGACTGAAAAGAAACAAGACAAGTCGACTTTTGAAAAAGTGGAAGTAGATGTAACAAAAGAAAAGCATCCTGTGCACAATTGGTATAGAGACGTAACAACCAAAACCACTTATGAAATTACGAAAACAACCACATGGGATGAAGTAACAAAAACTGAAACGATCAAAACAACAACGACTCCTGTGAAAATCATCAAAACCATTATCACGACTAAAAAATACAAAGGCAAGCCTAGCAAAGGCAAGTTGATCAGTAAAAAAACAAAAGTGAAAGTGGATAAAAAATACGGCAAACCTACAGTAGAAATTACAAAAAACAAACAGACCTATAAGGAAAACGAAAAAACACATTTCGATAAAAAAGTCATTGATGTTGAAGTGACCAAAGGCAAATGGGATAGAAAAGGCAAAGATAAAGGCAAGGACAAAGGCGGCAAACATTAAAAGGAAACAAGCTCCTGATTTATCAACCGGGAGCTTGTTTTTTTCTTCACTCTACTGACACATATCAAAGGAGTTATTAGAATACTCAAGTTTGTTAGATATCTTTTCCTTCTCCATCGCTATATGATAAGCCTATACATGGCAACGCATTTTTACATATTCGAACCGCCGCCAGCCTAAGTGCTTCCCTATTCCACTGCAAAGGATGATTCTTATAAAAACGCTGCTGAAAATTCTGTTCGTTTTACTGATCGCTTTTGGACTGTGTTCTTGTTCAGTAGCTGAACCTGCCGCTACAGCAAGTTCAGGCCAAACCAATGATGGCAAAATGGCTCCTTCTTTTGAAGTGGTGGATTTGCAAGGCAAGACTCATCGGCTTTCGGATTATGCAGGCCAAAAGGTGTACATGAAATTTTGGGCTTCTTGGTGCTCTATATGTCTCGCTGGAATGGAAGAATTGAACACACTGGCCGGCGAAGATACGGATTTTGTCGTATTATCTGTTGTTTCTCCAAGTTCGAATGCGGAAAAGAGCAGTGGATCATTTGCCAATTGGTTTACTGGCGTTGAAAACACATCGAACATCGAAGTGCTGCTCGATGAAGGCGGCCCCGTCTTTGAGCAATACGGCATTATCGGCTATCCGACTTCCATCTATATCGGCTCTGACGGCGTATTGGCAAAACGCCAGCAAGGCCACATAAGCAATGAACAAATCAAAGAAGCATTCAAATCGATTCAGTAAGAAAAACACCTGTATCCAAGCATCGGAAAGGACCGATTGAAAATGAAGATGAAATGGCTAGTTCTTCCATTTTTTTTATTGCTGATACTGACCGGCTGTTCATCGCTGCAATCGCTCACTGCTTCCCCAGACGAAAGCAATACTGCATCCGCCGGTTCTTCGAATTTCCCGGAAAATCCAAATACAAAGCTGAAGTTCGATACTGCAAACCTTGAGGACATCTGGCTTGCCGGAGGCTGTTTTTGGGGAGTGGAAGCCTATATGGCCCGCGTTTATGGAGTCTATGATGTGACATCTGGCTATGCCAACGGCGATACGGAAAATCCCACATATGAAGAAGTTACGCGGAAAAACACAGGGCATGCTGAAACGGTCCACGTCCGTTACGATCCGGAGCGCATCGATCTGGAAAAACTCGTGAGCCAATATTTTATCATCATCGATCCAACGCTCTTGAATCAGCAAGGCAATGATCGCGGCGAGCAGTACCGGACCGGCGTCTATTACGACAACGAAGCCGACCGAGCCGTCATAGACAAAGTGATTGAAAACGAAGCAGCCAAATACGATGAACCGATTGTAACGGAGGTAGAACCGCTGGAACATTATTATCTTGCCGAAGAATACCACCAGGATTATCTTGAGAAAAATCCGGATGGCTACTGCCACATCGAATTTGATTCATTGGAAGACCAGGACGTTCCGGCTCTAGTAGATCCAGCAAAGTATCCAAAGCCGAGCGACGAAGAATTAAAGGAAAAACTGACTGAAGCCCAGTACAACGTCACGCAGAAAAACGATACCGAAACCGCTTATTCCAATGATTATTGGAACAATTATCAACCGGGTATTTATGTCGACGTGGCAACCGGCGAGCCGCTTTTTTCATCTGCCGACAAGTATGATTCAAAATGCGGCTGGCCGAGCTTCACCAAACCGATTGAGCCTGATGTGGTGACCGAGCATAAAGACACCAGTTTCAATATGATGCGCGTTGAAGTAAGAAGCCGTTCAGGCGACAGCCATCTTGGGCATGTCTTCGAAGACGGTCCGAAAGATAAAGGCGGCTTGCGCTACTGCATAAACAGTGCCTCTATCCTCTTTATCCCACAAGCGGAAATGCAAGCGGCAGGATACGGGTATTTAGAAGAAATTCTTCAATAGTTCAAATCGAACGGACCTTCTTTCTTTTAGGAAGGTTCGTTTTCCATGAAAATTCACAATAAAAAGCGCCGGATATAGCGCTCACTTATATCCGGTGCTTTTGCTAACTTTTTGTATAGGACCCATCGTCATAGCTGAATTGCCAATCGATTCCAAATTTGTCTGTAAGGGCTCCGTAAGAAGGGCTCCAAAACGTTTTCTGCAGCTCCATTACGATTTTGCCATCCTGTGCCAACCGGTTGAATTCATTTGTCATTTTATCCAGCTCATCTGAAACAATCGTTAAATTAATGTTTCTCCCGAAATGGACGGATGAACCTGGCATTCCATCCGAAAACATCACTTCACTGCCATAGATATTTAAAGCAGTATGCATAACTAGGTCTTTTGCATCTTCAGGCAATTCGTATCCCTCTCCAGGCTGCATATCCCCATACTTCATGATCTCTGGCGCCCCTGTTCCAAACACTTCAGCATAATAATCCACAGCTTCCCGGCAATTGCCATTAAAAATCATATATGGCACTATCGGCATAGAAAACTCTTCCTTTCTTCTATTTTTATTTTATAGGGCAAGCGCATTTTCAGAGTTGAGCAGCTTCCGAAAAACACTTGCAGAAAAACTTAAGCAAAAAACCCCTAAAAAGAACAAACGTTCTTATTTAAATTGATTATATACTAATCCGAACAAGATGAACATAGTTTTTTAATTTTTCTGATTAGAACGGTTCAAACCATCATTCCTTTCCGAATGATGGTTTGAGCGGCTTAGGCTATTGGATTCTCTTTTGCTATTTTGGATAGCGGATATATTTACGCTGACCATCAATGATCCGCTTGTTTTTCCATATGCTGTAGCTGTAATTAAGCTTCTCCATTTTTTCCAGATCTTCATCCACAATCATATTCAGCCTTGCTAGACTAAGTTCCATAACATCTTGATTTTCTGTTATGCCTTTGACGAAGTCCAGTTGATGCTTCGCCAGCTTTTTTCCAGCTTCCGCAGATTCCAAAAATTCCGCGAAAGCGCGGATTTCCATATTGCTGCCAAGCAGTGTGGTTAACGTTAAATACTGGTACATATTGACCCGGTTTGCTGTTTCCTGCACCTTTGCCAAATCTGTTTCACCAATTTGTTTACGGGTTAAAACATCATACTCATAGTAGTATTTGAAGTCTTTTACCAGATGGTTGAACTTTTGCTGAATTTCCCAAAGCCCGGCAAATGCGTCCCTCCCCCGCCTTATGCTCTCGCCTTCTTTAGATACGGCTGTATTCAACGGATTGATATAATAGGCGCTTTCCACTTTCTGCCGCGCTTCCCCGATGATAAAGATATTTGAACTAAGATCAGCGAACAATGCCAGTTTCTGCTGCGCTTCGAACGCTTCTTCCCTGTTTTCTTCACCAAGTGTTATATACGCTGTACCAGCCGGTTTATCATTCTTCATAAAGCCTGCCATAAAATAGGGCTTGCCATTTACTTTCCAGTAAACCGGATTGATAAAAATACTTTCGGCCCATTTCCGGTACTTTTTCAACTTCTTCATAAGCAGTCTGGCTGTTTGATCATCCATCGCATCTCCTGCTTTCTTTCCGGCTTGGTATCCATAGAATTCCTTTTACAAGCATGTGTGAAACGTTTAACGTAAAAGTTACTTTGTTCCAGTGCCCTTCTCTTATTGAAATTATTCTATCTCCAGCATTTTTTTTTGAAGCAAGTACTGAATAGGCACCATCGATTTTCAAGTCAGCAAAGGAGCATCTGTCCAATACAAATGACTTATTGAAAAACTTTAATTCACCATTTTGAAAGCGCTTAAATAAATTTATTAAATTTTCAAAATACTATAGTATTTTTTTGCTTTTTGTTATAGAATGAGGTTGCTAATATCAAATAACTATTATTTATTAATAAAACCAGAAATATTCTATTTCTGTTTTTAAAATCCATTAAAAGGAGGTCATATTCTCTCAGAGTGCATATCGAAGAAGGTTTAAGTCTCTATGCCCCACTAGCCTAGAGGATAGACAAATTTGATTATGAAATGGAGAGATAGAAAATGAAGAAACTCTTTACGATTATGATGGCGATTTTTCTAATATTCGGAGTTAGCTCTACTGCTGCTTTGGCTCATGGTGATCATGATGATGACCATAAGTATGACGATCATGACAAAAAAGATAAAAAACGCGATTATGACAAAGATGATGATTACGATAAAGACAAAAAGTATAAACACCATAAAAAATTCTACTGGCACAAACATTTCTACTACAAACATGGCAAAAAACATTATTACTGGCACAAACATTATTATTCTAAGAAACATAAGAAACATAAGAAACACGATGACGATGATGACGACGATGATGACGACGATGATGACGACGACGATGATGACGATGATCACGGAAAAAAACATGGCAAAAAGAAACGCGGTCATCATTAATGAGTAAAAAAGGAACAAGCCTCTTACATAAGTAAGGGGCTTGTTCCTTTTTGCTGTAGAGTGGATTTTTTCAAAAAGTCCGTTTCAAGAAATGCAGGGTTTGGATACTCTTGATTCTTTGTGCTGCATTATTTTTTCGATATCCATGCCTTCCTCAACCGACAGCAATAAATTCAAACCAAAGCCAGCTTGCTCCATATATAGCAGAATGCCCGGTTCAAATTGCATTAATGGCTGAGCTGAACCAAAAATTTCTCGAAGCATAGTATTGCTTCAACGGGTTGGCTCGGCAATAATATAAAAGAGTTTGTCACAAATAGCATAAGCCGGTGCTGCCCCAGCAACCAAAATCTTTTTGTCATCTTTGGCCAGCACTGTTCCTTTGACTGATTTGGAAACTTGTACCGCTTGCAGCTGTTTAGACCGGCCCGGATAACGGGAATACGATATTATCAATTGGGATTCAAGGAGCATCGGGCATATAGGCGTGCTATACGTTAAGCTTGAATTTGAGCAAAGTGAGGAGTTAAAAACATGAAAAGCGAATTTACAGTTGGCGGAATTGAACTGAAATGGGATTCCGAATCGGGAGAAGTGCTATTTGAAGGCGGAGATGTCGTCTTTTTTTGGATCTCAGCGATGAAGACCTTTTTCGAATCCATCCGTGAAATATCCGGCATCGAAGCCACAAACCTTGTTTTGGAAACTACCGGTTTCCGCCAGGGCGTCATAGTCGGGGAAGGATTCCGGGATATGAAAAATATCGATGCTTCCAACGTCGTTGAATGGATTTCAAATACTTACGCGTCAGCCGGCTGGGGAAAAGTCGAAATTGTGGAAATGAATGGCGAGACGAATCATTTCAAACTACATATTCAAAATGACTGGGAATATAAAATGAACCAATCAGACAACAACCAGAACGAAGGGATTTTTGTGCCTTCCCACTACGCCGGAGTTTTCACCGGCCTTTTTGGACTTGATTTTTGGTACAAAATCGAACAATACCAAACCGACATAAATTCATGCAGCATCGTCAAATACTTCCCTTCCGAAATAACCGTCCAGCAAAATATCCATGAACTTTCGCGGCGCCAGGAAGCGGATAAAATCCGGCAACTTGAGCAGCTGGTCGACCAAAACACGAAGGTCCTGCAGAACTTGGTGAAAGAACTTTCTTCTCCGATCATCCCTGTTCTTGAAGGCATTATCGTTGTCCCGATGATCGGCAACTATGACGAAGATCGGGCAGAAGATTTGATTTTCAAGACACTCGAACATTTGCCGAAACACCAAGCGCGCTATCTGCTCCTGGACCTTACCGGACTGACAAAGCAGCTTTCCGAACATACAGCTGAAATGATCGACAAACTAAGCGCTTCTGCCCGCCTGCTGGGGACTGAAGTTATCCTCGTCGGCGTCTCTCCTGAATTGGCCCTGCTCATTTCGCAGAGCTTTGCCAATTTGAAGAAATTCGAATGTCTGCAATCCCTCCAGCACGGCATCTACTATGCGCTCGGAAAAAGCGGACGCCGAATTGTATAAATCAATAAAGAAAATGCAAAACCGTCTTCGCTGGATCGAAGACGGTTTTTTATTATGCATTATGAAAGATTTGCTGCTTGCTTTACATCTTGGGAAGTTTTCAAGATTTTTTCGATTTCCTCTAATGATTGGCCTTTTGTTTCAGGGATGAATTTCCAGACAAACACAGCAGATAGAGCACTCATGACTCCGTAGAACAAATACGTCATGCCGCTGCTCACTTCCATCATCATCGGGTATGTTGAGGAAATAAAGTAATTGGCAGCCCACTGTGCCGAAACTGCAAGCGCCAGTGCCTGGCCCCGGATTTTGTTTGGAAAGATTTCCGAAAGCAATACCCAGACGACCGGCCCCCAAGACATCATGAAGGAAGCGGTGTAGATGATGATAAACACTAGTGTAGCGATTCCGATTTGCTCGAAAAAGGCTAAGCCTGCCACACCTAGCATGCCGATTGTCATACCGATAGACCCAATGACCAGGAGAGGCTTCCGCCCGAACTTGTCGACCGTTAGAATGGCAAGCACAGTAAACAACACATTAACCAAGCCCATCACAATGGTTTGGAAAAGAGAAGCGTCACGGCCAGCACCCATGCTTTCAAATATTCTCGGTGCATAGTAAAGCGCTACATTGATGCCGACAAATTGCTGGAATACCGAAAGAAGGATTCCGATGGCAATAATCGCCCTTCCATATGCAAATATTTTCTCCCTTTGGTTTTCGTGCTTGAACGACTGCTTGATTTCGTATAAAGTGGCTTTCGCCATAATGCTGTCATATGTTTTAAGCAGGATGCGCATGGCTTTTTCTTCTTTCTTTTGGGAAACCAAGTAGCGTGGCGTTTCAGGCACAAAAAACAGCAGCAGCAGGAACAAAGCGGCCGGAATTGCTTCCGAAGCGAACATATAGCGCCAGCCTAAGGTATTTACCCATTCCAGCGTTTCGCCTTTTGCGATGCCCCAATTGACAAAGTAAACAACAAGCATCCCAAAAATAATGGCAAATTGGTTCAAGGACACAAGGCGCCCCCTCAAGTTGGGAGGAGCGATTTCCCCGATATACATCGGGGCCACCGCAGAAGCGAGGCCGACTCCTATTCCACCGATAATGCGATATATATTGAAAGTGATTAATAGCGACATCGAAGGCTCTCCCGGGGTGAAAAAAATAAACTCAGGATAAGCAGAACCGAGAGCTGAAACCAAAAATAAAATTGCCGCGATGATAAGCGAATATTTCCGCCCGATTTTAGAAGAGCAATACCCCGATAACAGGCCGCCGATAATACAACCGATCAAAGCGCTGGATACTGTTAAACCATGGACGAAAGAGCTGAGCCCAAGGCTGTCGACAAAATAGGTTTGCAAAGAGCCTTCCGCTCCTGAAATGACGGCGGTATCATAACCAAACAGGAGACCTCCTAATGTTGCGACAAGCGTAATCGAAAAAATGTAAAAGTTTTTCATCAGTATCTTTGAGTAGAATAATTCCCCTACTCTTCCTCCCTCCTATTGTAAACGTTATCATTTATTGTACTAATACTCTCTCCCTTAGTACAACTAATAAACTAAGTTTTTTATTTTTTAAAAATAAGCATGATCAATGTACCTCTCATTATTCTTCAACCAACAGCAAAACTAGAAGTAAAAGCTGACCTCGTATACACTTGTTTCAAGGGCACCACTCAAAAGGCCCTGGAGCCATAGAGCATGCTGCACAAACAGGCAACCGCTCGGCAAGAACCATTTGCTAGGCATCGCTTGCCCGATGGCAGGTATTATATATGGAAACTGCATGGACATATGAACAGCGAAATTGGAATATCAAAATAAGATTCGGGACGAGGAGCTGGTAAAATGGCACAAAAACTATTGGCCGGAAAAACGGCAATCGTAACAGGAGGAAATAGCGGAATCGGCTTGGAAGCGGCGAAAGTATTTGCAGAACGGGGCGCGCAGGTTATTTTGGCTGTACGGAACGCAGAAAAAGGAGAAGCTGCCCGTGAAGCGATTTTGAGAGATTGGCCCGAAGCGCAAATCGAAGTGATGAAATTAGACCTTGCCGACCTTTCAACAGTCCGGATATTTGCGGATCAATTCCAAAGCCGTTTTGCTTCACTTGATTTGTTGGTCAACAATGCAGGAGTGATGACTCCGCCGCTTTCAAAAACAAAAGACGGCTTTGAGCTGCAGTTCGGCAGCAATCACCTGGGCCATTTCGCACTCACCGGCCTTCTCTTGCCCCTGCTTTTGAACGCGCCGGATTCCCGTGTGGTCACCGTCAGCAGCTTGGCCCATAAAGGCGCCTCTATTGACTTTGACAATTTGGACGGCTCAAAAGGCTATAAACCGATGAAATTTTACGGCCAAAGCAAGCTGGCGAATTTGTTGTTTGCGATGGAACTGGATAAACGGTTAAAAGCCCATGGCTTCTCCACAAAAAGCTTTGCTTGCCATCCCGGAATTTCTGCGACGAATCTTTTTAAACTTGGCAATCGGGACGCACCCGGATTTTTGAAAAAGCTCGCCAACCGGATCCTTCAGCCTCCTGCCATGGGCGCGCTTCCAACAATCTATGCAGCGACTGAACCCATATTGAACGGCGGCGAATATATCGGCCCCGACGGAAAAGGCCAACGAAAAGGATTCCCGGCACTCGATACTCCCCATTCTTCCGCAAACAACAAAGCGGCATCGGAAAAACTATGGGAAGTCTCCGAAGAGCTGACAGGAGTAAAATTTGATTTCATAGAACAGAGACGGGCATAACTTCCCGAAACGGCATAAGATTTTCTTGAACCTAGGCTTATATTTAGGGAATCGGGTATAAGAATAAGGCAAGATGGCTTTTTATAAAAGGAGGTAATGTCTTGGAATACCAACTTACAATCCGGTTGACGAGTGAAAAGAAAGGCTACTTTTGGCTTTTCGAGAGCGAGGAAGACACAATATCCATTTTTAATGAAGTCGTTGAAACCTTTGAACAATACGAGCCTAAGGATATGGATGGATTCATGAGGGAAAAAAGAAAAGAAATTGAGGAAACAGGCGAAACGCATGCAGTTCAAATTGATGTAACCAAAAAAGAAAAGCATGTCGTCGTCCGCTCTGCTGCTTATAATGAGATGTGGTATGATGGAAAGCACTTTGAAGATATCTTCAATATTCTTACCGAACGATTAGGTAGACCGCAAGAATTGGAATTTGATTCCACTGCCACATGAACCGCCCTTTCCTTTCCCCCTTTGGCTTTTGAATTTGCCAAAGGGGTTTTATGCGGGAAAAGCAATAGGGCAGACAAGGCCAAGCCATTAACATTTCTGCTGTAAAAGCATATAATAAGCCTTGTGTTTTATTCGAGTGATGGCGCAGCCATCGGCTGATATGGAGGAGATTGTTTGAATGCAAAAGCTTTTTCACTGGCATTATTTTCAATTCTGATCTGGGGTTCATCGTTTGCGGCCATCCGCGTCAGTTTGCAGGGCGGATACGACGCAGGACAGAATGTACTTGTCCGTTTTTCGATCGCATCCCTTCTTTTTCTCATATATGCGCTGTGGCCGGGAACGAAATTCCGGCTGCCGCAAAAAAGCGACATTGCACGGATCCTTCTGCTTGGCTGGATCGGCATCAGTGTTTACCATATATGCGTCACGTTCGGCATGGAAACCATCTCAGCCGGAACCGCAGGCATGCTGGTCGGATCCGGTCCCATCTTCACGGCATTGATCGCCGCATTCGTGTTGAAAGAACGCTTGACTGGGATTGGCTGGGTCGGTCTTGGCATCGGTTTTATCGGCATCCTCTTTATCGCCTTTGGTTCTGCAGGAGCATCATTGACGTTAACAAGCGGCGCTTTGCTTGTGCTGATCGCAGCATTTGCCACGTCAATCTTTTTCGTTTTCCAAAAACCCTTGTTCGCCCGCTATTCTGCAATCGAGTTGACGGCTTATTTCACTTGGGCCGGCACGCTGCCATTTTTCATTTTTTCTCCGGGAATTTTTGAAATGCTGCAAAATGCGACGACAGAAGCCCATTTATCCACGCTTTACGTCGGCATATTCCCGGCTGCCATTGCGTATGCCACTTGGTCTACCGCACTGTCCATCGAGAATGCCAGCTCTGTCTCCAGCCTTATCTACTTGGAGCCGGCGGTCGCCATTATTGTCGCTTGGCTGTGGCTTCATGAACTTCCTGCTCCTTTGGCGCTCGTCGGAGGCGTTATTGCCATAGCCGGTGTGATTATCGTCAACGCGCTCGGCAAAAAGAATCATGATGTACCGAGAAAAGCTGCAGAATCTACCATGTGATGAAAGTTGAAAAAGACACCGTCAAAATCATCTGATTTTGACGGTGTCTTTCTGCTTGCTGAAACGACATGCATCGTTTTGGCTACCACCTTAGCATTTGTCTCCTGTATTCTCTAAATGGGTTTCTTCACCCGTCTTGCGGTTTTGATGATCTTATCCCCTTTCGGCACATCGGCTTCATCTTCATCAGGTGCATTTTGGAATGGAGCGTCTGAATTCGTGCCTTCCCCGTCATTAATACCCATAAATTTTTGTGCTCTATCGGCCGCTTTATCCGCCTCAGTTTTGTTTTCTTTTGTTCGCTTGGATGAACCGTGTTCTGCTGAAGCGTCCGGTTTCATTGCAAATTCTTCCTTATTGATTTTCAACTGTTATAGTTTTATGGTTCCTCAGTTTACCCTTCCCTATTTTTTCCTTCAACCTTTTATTTACAGAATAGTTCAATTTTTTAGAACACAAAAAGCCGAATTTTTGTTACACTAATGGTGCAAGGCTACTGCTGATTTTCAGGAAAAATTATCTAAGGAGCTGGGACAATGAATCAAGAACAATTCGATTTAGTGAAGAATGGAAAAGGATTTATCGCCGCACTCGACCAAAGCGGCGGCAGCACACCAAAAGCGTTAAAGCTTTATGGAATTTCCGAAGACCAATATTCCAACGAAGACGAAATGTATGACTTGATCCATGAAATGCGGACGCGGGTCATGACCGCCCCTTCTTTCAATTCCGAGTCAATTCTTGGCGCCATCCTTTTTGAACAGACAATGGACCGCGAAGTGGAAGGACAATATACGCCAGATTATCTATGGAAACAAAAAGGCGTCGTTCCTTTTTTGAAAGTGGACAAAGGGCTGGCTGATGAAAGCGATGGCGTTCAATTGATGAAACCCATTCCAAATTTGGATGAATTGTTGCAGCGAGCTAACGAACGGCATATTTTTGGAACAAAAATGCGTTCCGTCGTTAACGAACCAAATCCTGACGGCATCCGCAAAGTGGTCGACCAGCAATTTGAAGTCGCCAAGCAGATTCTTGCGGCGGGTCTCGTCCCTATCATAGAACCGGAAGTGAATATCCATAGCCAAGACAAAGAAAAATGTGAAGAATTACTGAAACAAGAGCTCCTCAATGGTTTGGACCAGTTGAACGAAGACCAAAACGTCATGCTGAAGCTGACCATACCAACAGTCAACAACTTCTACCGCGAATTGATCGAACATCCTCGAGTCGTTCGAGTCGTTGCCCTTTCCGGCGGCTATTCCCGGAAAGAAGCAAACGAAAAACTGGCTGCCAACCACGGCCTGATTGCCAGCTTCTCCCGCGGCTTGTCTGAAGGAGTAAGCGCAAGCCAATCGGATGAGGAATTCAACGCGGCAATCAAAGATTCAATCCAGACGATTTACGAAGCTTCGATTACTTGAATAAAATATTTTATAAAAATGAATTATAAAAGGCGTTCCCGGCAACCTGTTCGGTTGCCGGGAATGCCTTTTCCGTTTTTATTTTAACGCCATTGTGTTTTGCACTACTTCCCCTAACAGACGAATGCCCTGAATAATCTCCTCTTCACCCGCATAACTGAATGACAGCCTTAAAAATTCCGTTCCTTCTTCCGGATTCAAGAAAAAGTACTTGCCCGGCACAAATGACACACCAGCAGCCAATGCTTTTGGCAACAGTTCCACCGTATCGATTCCAGCAACCTTGACCCAGACGAAATAGCCGCCTTCAGGCGTATACCATGAAACCGACGGCGGCAAGAACTCTTCCAAAGCTTTGATCATCACAGCGCATTTTGATCGGTATGCAGCACTTAATAACTTTAACCGTCCATCAAAATCAATGCTTTCAAGGAAGGCTGCCATTGTCGATTGGGAAAATGGATGGTGCAAATCTTTCTTGAACCAATTGAGTGTCGTAATCAGTTCCTCAGCTCCGGCCACCCATCCGATGCGCATGCCAGGCGCCACCACTTTCGAGAAGGAACCGATATGAAGCACACGATTTTGCTTATCCAGCGATTTTATCAAACGCGGATTGTTTTCGAAGCCAAGTTCGCCATAGGCATCGTCTTCCAAAATGAAAAACCCGTATTCTTCCGCAAGCGCCAAGACATGCTCCCTGCGTTCCTGTGACATTGTCGTCCCAGTGGGATTTTGTGAAGTTGGAATAACATACAGAATACGCGGCAAAGGTAAACCTTGCTCCTTTCGACCTTTTAGCATTTCCTCAAAGACCTCTGTTTGAAGCCCCTTCTCATCTACCGGCACGTCCATAAACCGTTCGGTGTAATTCCGGAAAACTTCCAGCGCCTCCATGTACGTAGGCGATTCCAGCGCAACAAGCGCTTCATCATCCAGCAGCACGCGCGCCACCAAGTCAATCGCCTGGCAAGCTCCTGAAGTGACCAGAAGTTCTTCATCCGAGACCCTTACATCCCGCGCCGCCAGCCGCTTTCGGATAATTTCCTTCAGCTCTGGAATTTTTGGGCTTCCTATGTACTGAAGCGGCAAATCCTTCTCCTTATCGAGCAGATGGACAACTGCCGACTTCAATTCTTCAGACGGCACCAGGGCCGGTTCGGGGTATCCCGAACTGAGGCGGATACAGCCTTTTGGCAGCACCGATAGCCATTGTCCCGGAGGGTCGTTTTTAAAAGCTAAGTTGATATCTTTTGAAAAAGGAATTTCTGCTTTCATATCAGTTGTGCCCCTTTCTTGATGACAGTTTATTCATATTTCCATTCTACAGGTTGAAGCGCCCTTTGGCATTCAAACGCTTGAATAAACAGAAATTTCATATACCCATCTATTGATGCGGCTTCTTTTTCTCCTGTCAGAATCTATATAAAAGCAAAAGCGGAATTCAGTTGTGAATTCCGCTTCTTAACAAATTGCCCTAGAATTTTGAAATGCGTTTGCATACTGTCAAGCAGTTAGATTTTGCCTTCTTCTATTAATACTTTTTCAAAGGCTTCCACCACTTCTTTATCGTAATGGGTACCCACTAAACTCCTTATTTCGTCCAAAGCATATTGGGCATTGAAAGCTTTGCGGTAAGCGCGGTCCTCGGTCATCGCATCATAAGTATCGCTTACGGCAATAATCTTAGCTTCTAACAGGATGTCATTTTTAGTCAAGCCGAAGGGATATCCTCTGCCGTCCAATCGTTCATGATGCTGCGCGATAATTGGGCAAAGCTCTTCATAGACAGTCCCTTTCAGCATTTCCGCCCCATCAGCCGGATGCTTTTTTATAACTGCGAATTCTTCATCGGTAAGCCGGGAAGGTTTATTAAGGACACTTTCTGGAATATGGATTTTTCCAATATCATGCAAATAAGAAGCTTGGGTAATCAATTCTAACTGAACGGTATCTAGTTTCATTTGCTTGGCTATCTTCACCGCATATTCCGCAACCCGATCGCTATGCATATATGTATACCGATCTTTTTCTTCAACTTTCTTAACAATGTCCATTAAAGAAGACATCTCTTTGCTTACATGAACAAAAACCGGTTCGGTTACTACCCAAAGAAAGGTGATATCCGATAAGGTAGTAAAATGGATAGGATCTGTAAGGCCTTGAGCAGTAAAGTGGTCTTGAGGCCCAAAGATCAACTTTTCGCCGTCAATTTCACAAGTCACTTCTCCTGACAAAATAAAGTAAAATTCCATCGCATTTGGATTGTCGGAAGGATAAATATAAAAAAGTTTATTCTTTTCGATTGACTGCAATAACACTTCCGCTCCATTGCCGCGAGCTAGTAAACTAATTTCACTTATGTCGAACCTTACTCTTTCAAGGGAAGCACCCTTTTTACTCGCTCTGAATCCTTTCACATCATTACCCCCAATAATTCAAGAAAAAAGAGTTCAAGGATAAGAACTCTTTTTTCAATTATATCAACTTTTATCAGAAAACACTATGTTTTTAGTGTCTTCCAACTATTCTGATTGGGTCAATCCACACCCATTGATGGCCGAAACGAACCAGTTTCCAGCTGCATTCAGCTAAGACCCCTTTTTTTCCCGCTTTTTCAATGGCATCGTTTGACATGAGAAGCGTCACATCATAGCAATCTTTAATGACTACATCCAATTGTTTAACGTAAACATTTGTAGCTGCCACATACTTATTTGATTTGCTGTTTAGCTTGGCAGTCAAACTTTCAATAGCCGCATACAGATCTTGGTTCGAGACATCAGTTCCTGTGCCTACAAGAGACATAAAAGCTTCAATATCTTGCTGGATCGCTGTAACATTTATTTCGGTTTTTTTGGCAATTACAGCAATTTTTTCTTCTAGTTCCGCAATCTTTTTATTCATTTCAATTACATCTGCCTTACTGTACGAACCTGATTGCACAGCTGCTTTAAGACTTTCTTTTTCTTGTTCTAATTTAAAAATCTCACTTTGTTCTATACTGCGAATTTTACTCAGATAGTCGCTTTGCAATCCATCCGCTTGTTCTACAGCAAGCGCTATTTTTGCGTCAATTGCAATATTTGCATTTTCGATAATCTGTACCCCCTGCTCATACTGTCTGTCTCCTGCTGCAGCAAATACATTTGTACTAAACCCTAGAAACAATGACATAACCAATACAATCGACACTATTTTCTTCATCTAATAACCTCCATTTTTAATGTGCTAAAATCAATTTTTCCGCCTTATTTTCTTCATATAAACACACTTGGTTTTTCCCTTTTCTTTTTGCTTCATAAAGAGCTTCGTCTGCTTTTTGGATCAATGATTGGATATCTTCGGCGTTTTCTGGGAAACTCGCTACACCCAAACTGATGCTCAAAGCAACTTTTTCATTTTTTTCACTTCGCAAGTTCAACTTTTCCACTTTTCTTCTTATGATTTCAGCATGCTGGAAAGCTGCTCCCTTGCTCGTTTCCGGTAAAATCATGACAAATTCCTCGCCGCCAAAACGTGCAGCTGTAAAATCATCCTGCAGACTTTGCTTGAATACTTGCCCTACAGCAGCAATCGCATCGTCGCCTACCGAATGCCCATAAGTATTGTTCACATCACGGAGATAATCCATATCTCCGAAAATCAATGATAAAGACGTGCCATTTTTTTTACAAGCCATATACATTTCATTTATTTTTTCATCAAAATAGCGGTAGTTATGGATTCCGGTCTTTTCATCGATATAAATAAGTT
Organism: Planomicrobium sp. CPCC 101110; assembly: GCF_007859395.1. Taxonomy (GTDB): domain Bacteria; phylum Bacillota; class Bacilli; order Bacillales_A; family Planococcaceae; genus Planococcus. The sequence goes on from NZ_VOHD01000008.1 coordinate 193,104, forward strand.
CCGCTTTATTGGCCTTTTGCAGCAAGTTCTGCAGCAACAACGCCGGCGCAATCAAGAAAAGGATCAGATAAGGGTTGAAAAGATAAGTAATTGCCAGAACAGCCCCAGTTATCAATAAGATTCCTTCGGTGAAAACCGTATCCCCTTTGATCGCAGGACCCGTCCTCCAAGCTATGCCTTCATCTAAGCAAATAAGCGTGTTAATCAGAAATATCCGCAAGATACCGAAAAGCGCAGTGTTCATCAGCAAGGCCACTGTAAACAAAAGTTCTGAACTTGGGTTCGCTCCGGCAGTTCCTATAAAAACCGACGAGCTTACAAAACCTACAACAATGGTAGAAGAGGCGTTGAAATCAGGTCCGAGAAAAGGTTCAGGATGCTTTTTCCTTATCCGATCGGCCATATTGATCAAACATGAAATAACAATACTTAAAGCAAAAAGGGGAAAAGGCAAAATTATAAGTGCAGCAAATTCAATCACGCACCCTATTCCTGCCGAAAGTTTGGAATCGACAAAATCGAACAGCCCCCCGTGCCGCGCTAAGCATACCAGCAATAGCCACGTAGCAAACACAGGCGAATAAAGCTGTGATAAGTCTATGCCTCCAAAATGCCAACTGGCTGAAAAAACAGCAATCGCCACTATATTGCAAGTCCAGATAAAATACAATGCCTGTTTTGGATGTCTCTTGTTCATCATCCTTCACCTCTTTAATATGTTCATGCGCTCTTTTCATCAATGCCCTAAGGTCATATTCCCTTGGAAGCGCACGAACAAATCGACCGAATTACTCAAAACACGCTTCGGCATCAATCAAAATTATTCCTCCAAGCCAAATTGGACCACGACATATTTCTCCAAGCTAAATTGGACCAAGAAGTGTCCCCACCTGTTCCCTCTATACTATCTGTACTATTTGATGAAGTCGCTGCATCGACAAGAGGCGACAATTCAAATTTTTGTGCAGCGTCAGCCGGTATATTGCCTGCATTATAGAAGGCTGCCGCATCTGCTGTTACAATTCCGGCGCTGCCGGCTGGCTGTTCTTTATAATTCCTAGCCGTATTTTTCAGAACCCATTTTACCTGGTCAGGCGTCAACCTAGGATTGACTTGCAGCATCAGTGCAACAACTCCACTGACAACCGGTGCCGACATTGAGGTACCGCCCATTTTAAAATAAGTATTATCTACTATATTTTCAGGCCTAATACTTCGAAGTTCACCTTTTGGCATATGCGCAATCAGCTGGGAACCTGGAGCAACAAGTTCCGGCTTGTTGAACCCGTCTGCAGTGATGCCATGGCTTGACCAGCTTTTTAAAGAATCATCACTAATGTCTTTGGTGCCTTTGTCATCGACAGCCCCCACAGTTATAACAAATGGATCGTTTGCTGGGGCATAACATGTAGAGCAAGCCGTTCCTCCCTGGTTCCCTGCTGATACGACAACCACTATCCCCGCTTTCCACAAAAGTTCAACAGCTGCGTTTGTCGCACTTTCTTTGTAGTGTTGCTGGGTTGAGATCTGATTGGAGATATTAACCACTCTTATGTTGTATTCTTTGTGATGCTCATAAATCCACTGAAGCCCGTCTACCAGGTTTTTTTCACCGGTTTTTCCTTCATCATCACTGATTTTCACATTGACGATATTAACACCTGGTGCAATGCCGGGATATTTGCCTTTGCTTTGACTGCCGTCTCCGCCAATGATACTTGCAACATGAGTGCCATGCCCAAAAAAGTCAGCCATAGTACCCGCTGTTGAAAATTTGGCATTCCCTGAGATCCGCCCTTTGAAATCAGAAGCATATGGATTATCCATAACCCCGCTATCAACAACAGCCACTGTCACACCTTTTCCGGTGATTCCTTTTTCCCAAACTTTATCAGCTGCTACAGCCGAGTTATAAGCATTGGCAATCAGCTTAGGGTCTGGCGATCCGCTGGCCTTCCCATTCTTGACCACTTCTTCTTCCTGGCTGGCGAAAACTACCCCTGGAATGGTTTCCAACAGCTTTTCTTTCTGAGGATCCAATTCGACAAGAAATGTATTGATGAATGCCCATCGATCTACAATCCGTCCTCCCAATTCCCGTATTTCTTTATCAATCCCGGAACTGCCGGCTTTCACTCCCACGATAAACTTTGCGGTTGCTTCTCCCTGAACAGAAACTCTTTTATTGTTCGCATCGATCGGAGCTGCGGAAACGGTAAGTCCGCTTAACAAAGTAGAGGCTACCAACACACTTGATAATAGCCAATTAACTTTCATTAACCTTCCTCCTTCTTATAAAACAGTATGTTAGTTTTGAAAGCTTCATTTCTAACGTTGCTCCCTCCTCAATTTCCGGATTCTTTCTATCTGTTTTTCATGATGCATCCATTAAAAAAGGACTATTCTCATGAATAGTCCTTCAACCATTCGGTAACCCAGCCATCATAGATCGTCTTTCCAATCCTTAGATCTGTGGTTTTGCGTCCTTGCTTTTCAGCAAGTATGCCGTTTCGTGTTTTAATTATTTCAAATTTAAGGAAAATTGAAACAATTAGTTAATTTATTTATATTATAGGAATCAAATTGCCTACAGTCAATAGAAAATATAGTTAAAAACTACTTATTCAAAATAGTCAGTTATTTTTTATTGTTTTATTATTTTTCTGCTCAAGTTTATTTACGCTGCAATATTTCGGGCTATTTTTTCAAGACGGATTTCACATTTACTTTCAAACGGTAAAAAAGAACCAATAAATACAAGTTTTTTTTCATGGTTTGCAATTCCCATTCGCCGTGAGGATATTTGTCCGTACGATATGGCGACTATGAATCGGAACTATTTGAAAGAGAGATCAAATAAAGACCCCAAACTGTAACTTTTATCCGCCTATAACGTTCTCATGATAAACAGCATCGTTAGATTCGAGGAGGATTGGCTATGAAGAAAAAGGTTTGGCTTGGCGCATTGATTACCCTTTCGCTTATGCTTCTAGGGGCATGCGGCACAGAAGATCAGGCAACAAATGAACCGCCGGCAGAAGAACCGGAAAGCACAGACGGGCCTTCAGGAGGAATATTGGCAGGAGCAGTGAACCCGGCAATTGAACAGGTAGACGAAGACACATACCGCTATACATTGAAAAACCAAACGGAACAAGTGAAAACGTTCAACTTCACGAGCGGTCAGCGGTTTGATTTTTCTTTGGCAAATAAAGACGACGAGCAAGCGTTCCTCTTCTCTTCCGTTGCTTCATTCACCCAGAATATGGGCGAAGAATCGATCAAGCAAGCTGAAGAGTTAAGCTACGAATTTGATATTCCCGAAGCGGATCTTGAACCTGGCACCTACAAACTCGAAGTCTGGCTGACGCCGGAAGAAGGGCCTGCCTTCAAAGCAGAAGCGGAGCATGTGGTGGAGTGATTCTTCCCTGGATTTAGAATTATGGAACCTCCCATTTAGAATAAGGTTAACTTCGTCGCATACCGGGAAAACATCCGTAACGCAGAAAGGATGATGAGGATGAAAAGCAAAACGGCAGCAGGGCTTCTTGGAATCTTCTTAGGGGATTTTGGAGCCCATAAGTTTTACTTAGGCAAGACCAAGACCGGATTTTTGTATCTAGCTTTCTGTTGGACAGCCATCCCTGCAGTTCTCGGGTTTATCGAAGGTGTATCTTATTTGCTGCAATCTGAAGAAAAGTTCCAAGCAAAACATGGAAGATATTAGACAGCAAAAAACCAGGGATTCCGCACATTGCCGGCTCCCTGGTTTTTTGCATTTATTTGGTTTGTTCAGCAAGTATTGAGCTTGCGGATTCAACCACTTGTTTTCATGAATTGATGGAAACCCTGCTTGAAAAATCCGTACCATTCATCGATTTTCTCTTGAGGAGCCGCATCCAATGCCTGCAGCATCTCTTTTCCGAACTCTAAAAACGCAGTGCCGTTCGCTGTAACCACTTTTCCGCTGCGGACTGCCTGCTGCTGAAGATAGCCTGCTTCATTGCTGTAGTTTGCACCGCCGATTTCCTTCACATCCTCCAGGAAGTTGCCGGTGTGTTCAATGTTGTTCAACAGGCCGTTTTTGCTCAAAAACACAGTTGCATCACAAATCGCGCCAATCACCACTTCGCTCTCCATGGCCTTTTCAACGAGCTCCATGACTCGTTGGCTTTCTTCTTTTCTCCAGGAAGTCCCGCCGATCAAAACGAGGCCCCCAAATCCTTCAGGCACTTCATCGATTGCGAAATCAGGAAGGACTGTAAAGCCGCCCATTGATTTTATGGGCTCTTTGGCCAAAGATACCGTTTTCACATCAAACTCTCCAACCCCCTCCACTTCTCCCATCAACGCTGCAGCAAGAGGTGCGCCTTCCCAATCCGCATACCCGTCCAACACAACAAATAAAATGGTCTGCATATCCACTGAGCCTCCCTTGTATTTTAACTATTCGAATTTTTATGTTCCATGTATTGTAACACAGAAACAAATGTTCGGTTCACTTCAATGCAAAAAACCACACCTTTATTGTAGGATATGGCTCTGATTATTCTTCTTTTTCACCGGAATCTAAATCTCGCTCGTGACTTTCTGCAAATCCTTCATTCTTGTAGCGTTTGCGGGAACGGCCCCTCTATGCTAAAAACTGCCCGATTTACAGCTGGAACAGTTAAGACATCAAAGCCTTCAAAATTCTCTTTAAGCGTCATGATTAGAACCGATCAGATGTCGGTTAAAATTATATTTTAGTAGAAAAGATTGAAGAAGCGCGAAAGGTCTTCATTGAATTCAACCATTTTAACGGTGAAGACGCACCCTTTGATTAGCTCGCGATAACTGTGAAGCTACAATGATAAAACTCCCCAAGGACTGAGTTTGTCCTTGGAGAGTTTCTCTTTACACCGTCTGGTTCCGCAATGGATGCGGCTGTGTAATGTCGACAGCGTATACCTTGATTCGGTTGACCATCAAATCGCGGATACCATAAATCGGCCGCTCGTTTTGCTGGACTTCATCAATATATGCGTTCACCTGTTCTTGAATGAACACGCCCACCGGTTTTGATTTATAATCGTCTTCCAAGCTCTCCGCTGAATGCTGGAATGATGTTTCAAAATACAGGTTTGACACTTCAAGAGCTTTTAACGTGTCTCCCTCCGTATGGATTCCAACCACTTTGTAATAATTTCCGTATTCATCCCGTACCAAATCGGTTTCCTTGATGTGCTGCATACTCATGCATTTCCATCTCCTTTCCAGAATCACGTTAAGATAAATTATGTACCATCTTCTTTTATATACACAAAAAAAGAAGGCCGCAAACCGATTTCAACAGACTGGCCTTCGGCCTCATCAGACATTGGATTGCCCAATCACAGCGATTTTCCCTCAGAATCAACAAAAAGACAGGCGGCGTTTACAACACTCACCTGTCTCCTTTATACACATAGTTTTGAGAAAAATCATCCGTCCACCCCTTTCTTTGCTTTGCAGCAGAATTGCTCCAAGAATGGAGGTGACCGGCATATAGCACGTTTAGTTTTTCAACTTCTTTGTTAGACCGAGCAACGCCTGTATTGATTCGTTCGATCGTTTTATTTATTTCTAGGGAAGTTGCCATGCCTTTTCCTGATTCCAAGGCTGTCATCGCGTGCCGGGTTGCCTGGATCCGATAGCGGATTGCTGAATCCCCTGAAAACATAAATTCTTCTTGAAACCGCGGCATTTTTCCGGAACTATCGTACATGGAGAATTTGAGAAATCGCCGAAGTTCTTCATATTCTACTGCCAAAGCTTTCATGTTCCTGACATCTTCCGAAGTGAGGTCATCCTCTTTTGTCCATACGGCTACCCAATAAACGTCCCACAGGCGATTGAAATCTCGCATGAAATAACCGATGGCCGAGTCCGTATGGATACCGGCGTGAGCAAGTTCCAATTGCAGTCCTGAAGTCATACCGATCCTTGACTTCATTCTTTTTGCAGAAATTGCAAATTCATTTTCTTTCTCAATCCGAACCGGTGTTTCTGAGCCTGGTTCACTAGGAATATGATCTCCCGTATTCTTCAGCAGACCCGCTTCTTGCACATATGCTTCCGAAGGTCCTGGATCAGGATTTTGCAGCGGCGTTTTCACGCTGCCTTCATCGAGCGCCAGTGTACTAAAGATCATAAAGATGAAAAGATACCGTTTGTCCGCCCCCTTTTGATCGGCTGGCATGACAACCCCCTTCTTCCCTATTGTTTCTTCTTGATGGATACAAAAATGCCTTAATTTTCCAGCTTACCGTTCCAGTTCACGTTGATTGTTTTGTCATTCAACTCTTTGGAACATGCAGTGAGAAAACCATTGGTATAGCGCCGGCAAGATAAGGTGAATCGAAAATGTTAGGCAATTGATATGTCGGCTCCTTCCTTTTGATCATGTATGTACTCTGCAGGTTAACCGGTATATGCAATATGACACCCCCATTATATTCCGATTGAGGCGGATAAACAATGAAAGAAATAACATTTTTCTATTCATAATTATTATAAATGATAAATATTTGATTGTTAATCGAGGAATAAATAACTTTACTGGGTATTTAAGCATGATAATTATTCACTTTGTTATAGCTATAACGAAAGTTTAAGAATCAATTTCCTTTTCCATTCCATTGGCTGGAAAATATGAGTCCGTAAAGATTCATTTTAGCGGTTTCAGATAAAATACGCTTCTTTGTGAGAGAGCTAAATAAGAAAGGGCTCCTGTTCCTCTCTTCTGTTTATAAAATTCAAATAGAGGAAAAAGAACCGATAAAGGAGGCGGTTCATCGTGCAATTAGAACCCATATCCGACCATTTGCAGGAAGGGCTGAAAATTCTGTTTGTCGGCTTTAATCCCAGCATCCGTTCTTCTGAAACAGGCTTCCATTACGCCAATCCCAACAACCGCTTCTGGAAGATCCTATTTGAAGCGGGACTGACTCCCCGGAAGTTTTTGCCTCAGGAAAACCGTGGGCTGCTTGCGCTCGGTTACGGGCTGACGAACATCGTTTCCCGGCCTACGAAAGAAGCAGCGGAAATTTCCAAAGCTGAATATGTGGAAGGAGCCGCCCTTCTCGAGCAGAAAATAAAACAATACCGTCCGAAAGTCGTTTGTTTTGTCGGCAAAGGCGTCTACCAGGAATTCAGCAAAAAACGCTCCATCCAATGGGGTGTGCAGGAAGAACCGGTCATTCCGGGAATTGTCGAGTACGTGGCTCCATCATCAAGCGGGTTAGTGCGGATGAAGCAACAGGACATCGTCGAAATTTACAAAGGGCTCCATAACTTTGTATGATATCGTACTGAACCATACTAAACACCGCCATCAGTCATCCTATCTGATGGCGGTTTCTTCTTTGGACGCCAAGCGGATAGTCCACAAAAAGTTCAGCAAGCAGCTCCTTTTATTGGGCATCATAGGGCTCATTGCCAATCTTCCTGGAATCCAGTCTCCCTTATAATCATCCCATATGCCCGTCCTGACACGTTCTTTTTCAGCTCATCCATCAACCGTTCAAGCTCGCCTCTGAATACCTCGTATTCTTCCTTGGCTAAAAGCAATTGGAGCAAACTGACCATAGAGAATACCGTTCCTCTGCTTAAGCTTCCTTTTGGCATTTCCAGCATGATTTCCACTTCGCGAAGCTCAACCGGATGGTCGAGGCGAAAACGGTACAGCACTTCCTCATGTGCCGATTTGTTCCGGTAAGGGAATGCGACGCTTAGAATGGCGTCGAGTTCACTGGCTTTCAAACGGACCTGCCAATGCTCTTCGCTGAACTCTTCCGCAAAGTCCTGGGCAATGCGCTCCCTAAGCTCTTCGTCAATGACCTGATAGAAATTGATGATTTGTCCGAGCGACAGGAAATTGGCAAGCACCCATAGCGGCACGTTCCGGTGCTTGTCAAAAAACTCCCGTATGGCCGGATACCTGACCCGATCGCGCTTCTTATGGCTTTTGATGAGGTTGTATAGCGTCGAGATGATGCGGTCGCGCTCGTGGTGATGCTGGCTGTCCGGACTGAAGTTTCCGGGTTCAAGAAAGCTGTCTTTTTCTTTGAATTTTTCCGAAAAACGGTATGCGATTTTCGATTTGATGTTCTTCTCGAATTTCAATAGCTCATTCAGCAGGAGCATGCGCAGTTCCCTGTCAAAGCGGTATAGTGCGTAAATATGGCCAAACTCGGTGCCTGCCCGGTACTGCTCAAGTCCGTAGGGATTGATCCGTTCGTCGCGCTCGAGAAACGGCTCTTTATAGCCATCGATCAGCGCGTAATAATTTTCACGCGACAGGACCCGTTTTGCCGCTGCCTTGTCCGGAACCGCCAACCCCCGGTTTTGAAGTATAGTGAGCTGTTCATCATGTGAAGCGAAAACTTTCATATTTTTCATCCTTTATCAATTCTTCTATCCTTTTACTCTAAGCTACTTGGGGAATTCTTTCCATCATCAAAAAAGCACCGTTCCCCATAAAGGGGACGGTGCTTTTCACCAGGATTCATTTGCGCCGCGGGCGGACTTCGGTCTGGACGTCCTTCAAAAAAGAGATGCCCATCAAAATGATGACAATTGCAAAAGGCAGGGCAGCGATGATCAGCATGTTCTGCAGCCCCTGTGTCCCACCAAAGTAAACGACGACGGCCGCGACGGCCGACTGGATGAGCCCCCATGTGATTTTCACGGAGTTGCTCGGATTCAGCATGCCATTTGTGCTCAACATACCCAGTACAAATGTTGCCGAATCCGCCGAAGTGATAAAGAAAATGGCGATGACGATGATGGTCAGCATGGACATGAACGTCCCAAGCGGATATTCCGCAAGTACGCCAAAAGTCGATGTTTCCAGAGTGAAACTGGAGATGGTGGCAATTCCGAGCTGCTCAAGCTGAAGGGCAGAAACACCGAACACCGAGAAGAAGATGAAACAAACGAGTGCCGGCAGCAGCAAGACGCTGAACATAAATTCTTTTACCGTCCGCCCTTTGGAGATCCGGGCGATGAAAATGCCGACAAACGGAGCCCAGGAAACCCACCAAGCCCAGTAGAAAATCGTCCAGCCGTTGATCCAGCTGCGATTTTCTTCATCAAGCGGGGCCAGCCTCAAACTCATTCTGAAAAAGTCGGTAATGTAGCTGCCGAGTGTATGCGTGAACATATTGACGATATACATTGTCGGACCTACGATAAATAGCAGAATCATCAGGACAGCAGCCAGCACCATATTGATGTTGCTCAAGTATTTGATGCCCCGGCCGATTCCAGACCAGGCCGACCAGATGAACAGCACCGTCGCAATGGCTAGAACAATCAATTGGACAGTGAAATTATTCGGAGTCCCGAACAGGAAAGAGAGCCCTCCGGTAATTTGTGCGGAACCAAAACCGAGTGTCGCCGCCACCCCAACCACTGTGGCAAAGACCGCGAGCACATCAATCGCTTTTCCAAGCGCCCCGCTCATAAGCTTTTCCCCGAACAGCGGAATCAGTGTGGCACTGATGAGGCCAGGACGTCCGCGGTTGAACTTGAAATACGCAAGGATCAGGCCGACAATGCCATAAACAGCCCATGCGTGTATGCCCCAATGGAAAAAAGAATACTTTAGCGCATCTTGTATTGCCTGATCGGTTCCTTCTTCCGCTACAGGGCTGCTGATGAAAGCGTGGGAAATCGGTTCAGCGGTCGTCCAGAACACCAATCCCATACCCATACCGGCGCTAAAGAGCATTGCAAACCATGACAGCCGGCTGAATTCGGGCTCGTCATCCTTCTTTCCCAGTTTCACATTGCCGAAGCGGGAAAACATCATATAAACACAGAAAAGAAGAATGGCGATAACTAGCAATAGATAGAACCAGCCGAACTTAGCAGTCAGTTGGGCAGTCACGCTCGACGTAAACGATTCCAGATTTCCAGGAGCAATCGCCCCCCATAAAACAACAATCAATGAAATAGCTATAGAATACCAAAATACTTGCGTTGCTTTTTTCATATTTCACCTCTCAAATAAAATAAATTTAAACACAACATTTGTAATTTTAACATAATTGCTAAGAGCATAAAACCGGAGGCCATTGCTCCAGATTCATAGAGTCGTGATCCCCGAAAAAGCAAGCGCATGATTTTCAGGAAATCAACGTACCAAAATAGCATCCCTATCCGCACTTCAAGGCTGTCACACCTTGCGAATCAGGATGCTGGTTCAATTTCTTTGAGCCCTCTACTGATTGTCAAAATTCACTGCAGTGTTCAATTCCTGATCATCTTTGTCCCATCTTTCCTGGATCTGCATCGGCCGGGATACCGCCTTGTTTCCTGAAATCGTCGTCATCATGGCCATTTTGATGCCTTTGAATAGTTTGTTTGCCTTTTCCGCTGCCTCCTGATCCGATGATGCGTTCCCACTCATTCCGCTTTTCCCTCTTTTCGAGAAATCGCATCTCTGCCAGATTCGTAGACAACCATGTTTCAAAAGATTTCCCGATTCTCCAAATTATTAAACGCTTAACATGCCGAACCGCAAGAAAACCTATCAGCCTTTCCACCCGCAGATCATCCCTAGCTTTTAGAAGAAGCCTATGGTGCAGCAGTCCTTCCAGTCCGCCTCTTCCGCTCTCCCTTCAATTATCGAAATACTTGTAATACAATGAAAATATGTAAAGAAGCTGCCAAAACTAAAATTCAAAAAAGGAGGAAATCTAAGTGGAAAATTCACTGATCAAATCGGACGACCTTATTACTCTTTGGGGAATTATTGTCATAGTTGCGGCCATGAGCATTGTGCTGGAGCAAAAATACAGCTGGGCTGGAAAAGTTTCCGGCGCCATTATCGCTCTCGTTTCAGCAATCATCTTATCCAACACAGGAATCATTCCGACCGCTTCACCGGTTTACGACGCAGTCTGGTCATTCATCATTCCGCTGGCGATCCCGCTATTGCTCTTTCATGTGAATTTCAAGAGGATATGGCAAGAAAGCGGCCGGATGCTGCTTATTTTTCTCATCAGCTCTGTCGGGACAATCGCCGGAACAATCATCAGCTTCTTCATATTGAAAGATCACATCCCATTTCTTGATAGAATCGGCGCAATGATGAGCGCATCCTATGTCGGCGGCGGCGTCAACTTTGCCGCAATGACCGCTAAATTCGATGCTCCAGAAGATATGGTATCGGCCGCCATTGTTGCAGATAACCTGATGATGGCGACATTCTTTGTCATCTTGATGGCCATTCCGACACTCAGTTTCTTCAGAAATCGCTTTCCACATCCGCATGTCCTGCAAGTGGAAAAAGAATCGGAGACAGCCGGCGGAAAAACCAATGCGGAAAGCTTTTGGAAACGCCAGGATATTTCTTTGAAAGATATTGCATTATCGATTGGGACAGCCTTTTTCCTCGTAATCATTTCATTTAAAATCGCCGGTTTTTTTGCGGAACTCATCCCGTCCGGAGACGGCGTATCGTTTGGCTGGAACTTGCTTAACGGCTTGTTCGGAGACAACTACCTGATTTTGACGACTTTGACGTTTATGGCACTGGCCTTTTTCCCGCGCTATTTTGACAGCATCAACGGAAGCCAGGAAATCGGGACGTTCTTGATTTATCTTTTTTTCGTTGTCATCGGAATAACGGCTTCCATTCCGCTCATCATCCAAAACGCGCCGTTGCTGTTGGTATTCGTCGCTATTATCGTAACTTTCAACTTGCTGCTGTCTTTAACGGCCGGAAAGCTTTTCAAATATGATCTGGAAGAGATTCTGCTTGTCACCAACGCCAATATCGGCGGGCCCACAACCGCTGCTGCCATGGCAATCGCCAAAGGCTGGAAAGAGCTGATTGGACCCATCTTGGTGGTCGGCACTATCGGCTATATTATCGGCAATTATATCGGCACAACACTCGGCCTGTGGTTTGGAACGATGATGTGATTTCAGCATCAGGCGTTTTTAGCCAGGCAGAAATCCCAATTCAAAACTCCATAAGCCAGCAAGATCAGTTTTGTATTTTTATACAAATTCCATAAATACTATTTTATTAACTAGATTTTCTTCTCCTTAAAAAAGAATAAAAAACCCTTATTAATTCATAAATAATTGCTTATCCTCTATATTCTTTTAAATTTTTCTTGTATTCACTTTGTATATTAATGTATATTTTATACATTGATAATCAAGGAGGAAAATATATGGCCCTGCTCCAGCGTGATAACAAAAAAATTTCCCCCTCCGATACATGGAAGTTTTTGATTCCTTCCATTATTGGAGCGTTACTGTTCTTATGTCCGCTCCCTTATAACGGCGAAGTGAACATAGGTGTCGGGATTTTAGCATCTTTTCTATTATCCGTTTTCGGCGAAATGATTCCTGCATTCATCTTATTCTTACTTGGATTTTCAGCACTTGCCAGTATAATGGCTACCATTCTGAAACCCGCTTTCGTTGGGAATTCACCTTTTTTGCGTGCCACGTTCATAGTCGGGCCGTTCGGGCTCACTGTCCGGGTGCTCGGTTTCCTATTCGGAATCATGGCTTTCTATGAAATCGGTCCGGAAGCAATCGCTTCCCGCGCAACAGGCGGGGTCGTCCTGTATGATCTAGCCCCTGTCCTGTTGACTTGGTTTTTGTTTGCCGGTTTCCTATTGCCGTTGCTTGTGGAATTCGGGTTGATGGAATTTGTCGGCGCTCTCGTCAACAAGTTCATGCGTCCGGTCTTCACCTTGCCGGGCCGTTCCTCGATCGACGCCATGGCATCCTGGATGGGTGCGGCGCCGGTCGGTGTCTTGGTGACGATGAAGCAATATGATGAAGGGTATTACACGCAGCGCGAAGCTTCGGTTATTGCTACGACTTTCTCGATTGCTTCCGTCGCATTCAGTTTGGTTGTGGCGAATGTTGTGGGCATCGGGCATTTGTTCCTGCCGTTTTACCTTGCCGTATCGGTCGCTTGTTTGGCAGCAGCCATCATCATGCCACGCATTCCCCCGTTATCCCGTAAAAAGGATGACTATTATGCGCCAGTCGGCAAACAGATCGATGACACAATCCCGGAAGGCGTGTCATTGGTGAAATGGGGTTTTGACGAGGCCCGCCTTAAAGCAAGCCGTACTGCAAGCCCGAAAAAATTAATGCAGTCAGGCGTTGAAACTGTACTCGATATATGGCTGGCGCTGATTCCCTTGGTCATGGCGCTTGGCACAGTGGCTTTGGTGGTCGCAGAATACACACCCTTGTTCAATATCATTTCCTATCCATTGATTCCGGTGCTGACATTGCTTGGATTGCCGGAAGCTGCGGAAGCCGCACCAACTTTCCTCGTCGGTTTTGCCGATATGTTCCTGCCGGCAGTTCTTGGCAGCGGCATTGAAAGCGAATTGACCCGTTTCGTCCTCGCGGGCGTATCTCTGACGCAAATCATTTACATGTCCGAAATCGGCATCTTGATCCTTCGTTCAAATATACCTGTTAAGTTTTGGGAACTCGCTGTTATTTTCATCTTGCGTACAGTGATCACCTTGCCGATTCTTGTTGTATTCGCCCATCTGTTCCTGTAAACAACCAAAAATCCACTTTCTGGAAACCAAGGTTTCCAGAAAGTGGATTTTTTGTTTTATGCTTTTGCTGCCTGAAATTCTGCCTCAGTTCGAAACTAGCACTTTTTCAGGTTTCACAGCTTTTTTCAATCCGACTGTCACTTCATCGCCGACATAGAACCGTGGGGAATATACCGATTCATGGACCGTCCATGTTTCGCCTGAAATTTCGACCGTATAATGGATTTCATGGCCTTGGTATTGGACGAATGTCACACGGCCGTGCACACCATTCAAGGCCACCATCGACAGCTGCAGCTGTTCCGGACGCACCGGATAAATGCCGTTCTTTTTGAAAGTTTTCGCGACACCCAAATCCGGCCATAGGCAATGCGGATTGATTTTCGGTATAAAGCTACCGTCTTGCCATTGTCCTTTAACCAGATTGCATTTTCCGACGAATGTCGCGACGAATTCCGTTTCCGGCCGGGTATAGATCATTTCAGGAGACGCAATCTGTTCAATCCGCCCCTGGTTCATGACGACGATTCGGTCTGCGATGGCCAGCGCCTCGCCCTGGTCGTGTGTGACAAACACAATAGAAGCACCCGTTTCCCGGTGAAGCTTCTGAATCTCTTTCCGCATTTCCATGCGAAGCTCGACATCAAGCGCGCTGAATGGTTCATCCATCAACATCAAGTTCGGTTTTGGCGCAATCGCCCGTGCCAGCGCCACCCGCTGCTTCTGGCCGCCGGACAGCTCGGAAGGATAGCGGTCCGAAAAACTGTCCAAGCCGACAAGCCGCAGCACTTCGCCCATTCGCTCCTGCACTTCCTGCCTGCTTTCTTTTTTCCGGTTCGGGTGATGGTCTAGCGGGAATTTGATGTGATCTGCGATTGTCATGTGAGGCCATAGCGCAAATGATTGAAATACCATGCCAATGTTCCGCTTTTCAGGCGGTGTGACTCGTTTGGCCGAAGCTACTGTAGAGTCATCCATGACGATAAATCCGTCCGTCGGCCCCATAAAGCCCGCAAGGAGTTTCAGCAGCGTCGTCTTGCCGCAGCCGGACGGCCCAAGAATCGCGATAAATTCACCTTGCTCGATTTCCAAATCCACTTCATGCAACGCCGTAAACGACCCGTATTTTTTTGAAACGCCCACCAATTCGATCATTTCGCCTTCAGCACCTTTCTGTCCCATAGTTTGCCTAATGCCATAAACAACAATCCTCCAAGCAATATACCAAGCACCAAGACCGTAGAAAAGGCGGTCGAATAGGTGGAGTAGCCCGCTTGCTCATAGCCGAAGATGACAACCCCGACCGTTTCCGTACCGCTCGACCATAAAAGACTTGAAACCGTCAGTTCGGTCAGCGCCATTAAAAACACGAGAAGCGCGCCGCTTAAAATTCCCGGGAACAATAGCGGCAACAGAACCTTCCGCCACCTGACCCAGCCTGTTGCACCAGAAATCCTTGCCGCTTCATCCATCGACGGGTCAATCTGCAAAAGAGCGGTGTAACTCCCTCTGATTTGCAGCACCATGAACCTTGTGGCATACGCAATGAACAAAATTAGCGCAGTGCCGTAAATACCAGGATTCCATCCTGGAACCGGCTCCATCCACATGAAAATCATGCATAGCGCGAAAACGGTCCCCGGCAATGCGTACGGGATGGTGATAAAGAGTTCTGCCGTCTTCGTGCTCCAGCCCGGAAATTTAAAACGGAGGCAAGCGAACAGCGTCCCAAGCACCAAACAGATCGCCATCGTCACTATCGCCAGCCCCAAGCTGTTCGACAAGGCGGCCAGCGGCTTCATATCCGTGAAAAATACATATTCGTAATTTTTCAAAGACAAGTTTCCCCATTCGAACGGTACGCCGTAAGCGGAAATCAACGACAGCGCCCCCATCGCAACAAGCGGCATCAAACTTGTTACAAGCAAGAACGTCCATAGTCCGATTTCCAGCAGCGTCTGGCGGACAGGCTTCAGGAAAATACGCGGGCTCATATCGCCCCGCACCGTTTCAGTGACACGGCTGCGCCGAAGCAAAAACCATTGAAGCAAGGTGCCGAAAAGCGCAATGACGCCAAGCATAACGGACAAAACCGCCGCTCTTGAAAAAGCTTCCGGCCCAAAGCCGACCACTTGTTCATAAATGTATGTGCTGAGCACCCGGATATTCGACGGCGTCCCTAAAAAGGCAGGAATGCCGAAATTATCGAGATTCGATAGAAAGGCGATCAGCCCGCCGCTCGCGATTCCAGGAAGCGCCAGCGGCAGCACAACTTTGCGGAGCGTCTGCTTTTTCGACAAGCCGGACGTCGCCGCCGCTTCTTCCAAGTCACGCGGAATTTTCCGGAACACGTTGACCGTGAACAAAAAGACAAGCGGATAATGCGACAGCCCAAGCAGCAGGATGATTCCGCCGATGCTGTACAGGTTCGGCACCTGCAGATTTCCCGGCAATAAAGCAAGAATCGCCGCCACCGGACCAGCTCCTCCGAAAAATTGCGTCCAGGCCAATGTTGTAATATAGGAAGGGATGATGAACGGCAAAAAGATGAACAATTGCATTGCCCGCTTCCCTCTGATTTGGACATAAGCGACAATCCAGGAAAATGCCACGCCTAAAACAAGCGCCAGAATTGTTGAACCCATCACGATGACCAATGTGTTCCGGACGGTTGCCCATGTTGCCTGTTCCCTCAGGATTTCCGAATAGTAGCCGAAAGTCAAAGAACCTTCGTTCACAAAACTTAGCCAGATGAGCCGGAGAACCGGCAGCAAAAACAGCAGAAAGACCGCCAGCAAACCAATTCCTTTATAGAAGTTTTTATTTTGAAAAAAGAGAGAGAAAGGGGGCAAGCCCTTTCTTCTCTCTTCGGCCATTCGCTGTTTGATAATCATCGCGTTAGCTCCTTATAACCAAAATCCAGAGAGCCGATCATTGGCCAAAAATATCCCCGAATTTCGCTTTGTCGTCTTCACGGGTTTTCAAAAGCTCACCCGTGTCCGCTTCCAGCACGGCCATTTCATCCAAGGTTTTCAGTCCTTCCGGCGCGTCAATGCCTTCACGGATCGGTGTATAGCCCAGCTCTGATGCCAATTTCTGGCCTTCTTCAGACAAGATGAAATCGACAAATGCTTTCGCCGCTTCTTCGTTATCCGTATTTTCCATGATTCCTACCGGCTCTGTGATGACCGGCACGCCTTCTTTCGGATACACCAGCTCAACAGGGCTTCCTTCACTCTTCGCGCGTGCTGCCAAGTAATCGACAATCATGCCGTAGTTCTGTTCGCCCATCGCAACGCCTTCAAGCACCGCGCCGTTGCCTTGTGTAATGGTGATATCGTTCGAACGCAGGCTTTCATACAGTTCCCAGCCCATTCCCTCTTGCTTTGTCATAACTCCAAGATTGTACGCCGCAGCTCCTGAGTAAAGCGGGCTAGGCATGACAGCCTGGCCTTTTGTTGCTTCATCTGTCAAAATCGTCCAGCTGTCCGGAAGCTCTTTAACATTGTTCGTGTTTACTACAATTCCCGTCGCCATTACTTTCGTGCCTGTATAAGCTCCGTCCGGATCCACGAAAGCTTCATCAATCGCTTCAGCTTCCGGGGACTTGTACCCCATCAGCAAATCCTCTTCCTTGAAGTTTTCGAACGTCACCGAGTCCGCCACCAGCAAGACATCCGCCTGGATGTCCCCTGCCTGATTTTCCGCTTGGATTTTCGACACCACTTCTTCTGTGCCAGAACGGAACGTGCTCACTTTCACATCCGGATTTTTTTCGACAAATGCGTTGACGAGCGCCTGTGCGTCTGCGTCCGGCTGAGATGTATAAAAATCGAGAGTGCCGGAGACCGCTGAACCGCTTTCCGCTTCTGCGCTGTTGCCCACTTCTTCCTGTGTGCTTCCGCATGCCGCCAAAAGCGCGGTCATCGTAAGAATCCCGACCCCTGAAAAAATCTTATTCATATAATTTCCTCCTCTGTTTTCCTGTTTTGCTCTCCTTTCAGTGTAGAGCCCTAATGTGAAGGGATTGTTAAGGAAGCATTAAGAAGTGTGAGGATTGTGCAAAGAATAATGCATGGTTAAAGATATTCTGCCAGGCAGATGCGCTTGTCCACAATATTGGTTGGAAGAATGAACAGTTCCGTCAATGCAATAAAAGCCGCACCGACAGATTGTGTCGGGTGCGGCTTTGCCTGCTGTTATTCAACTTGCATCAGTTCATACAGCTTGCGGACGGTGTTGATGTTCCGGATGGTGACGAGTTTATAAAGCGGAGTGCCGATGATTTTTGCCATTCCGCTTCTTGTGGCCTTGTCCCGGTCCACCGACCAGAGCACCGCTCCCTGGACATAGTAGACGGAATCAATTTCCGGTTTGGCGGTCAGTCCGTCCAGCACAGATTCCGCGTTGACTTCTTCCCAAAGAAACAGGACATCGCTTTTCATCGCGTCATCATTGGTCCATTCAGCGGGAATCGCTTCCGCAATCACTCTAAATTCCTCGAAGCTGTAAACCAGCACCTTGATCCGCAAACCGAAATGGGTGAAAATCGCCTCTTCCAAAATGGCTGTTATGCCTTTTTTTGAGCGGCTGGCATCGGTGAAGATGATGTTGCCGGAATTGATGTACGTTTTGACAGCGGTCATGCCGGCCTCTTCAAACATCCGCTTCAGCATTTTCATGTCTATTTTATTGTTTCCGCCGACGTTGATGCCCCGCAGCAATGCAACATAAACCATAAAATCCCCTCCTTTCAACAAATGGTTCCCAAGTCCGGATCAGACACAAAATGGACACTTACGAAGGAAGCATCCCTTTTGCTATAGTAGCCTCTAGACCCAACTGACTACTCCCTTTAGTCCGAGTTTACACCTCTCTATCGGTCCGCAACAGTGTATTTTATAATCATTTGCGCGTTGTTTTTGTGTATAAACCCGGTCGAGTATAAACACTTTGAAAGGAAGAACATCATGCACCAAGAAAAAAGACTGCCGCAAAACGGCAAAGAAGGCTTCTTATACGGAGCTATCATCTGTACATTGACCGTGCTGTTGATGGTATCATTCAACGCCATCTACTTTGCCGGCACATTCAACAAGGAAATCGCGTTCGCTATCTTGAAAATCCTGCCGCTCGTCTGGGTGATTGTCATGATCCTTGAACCGGTTGTGATTGGACGCCTTGCGGAAGCATTGACCGCAAAATTCACTGAGCCGACAGACAGCTTCAACTCCAAAGTCCTTTTCCGCATCCTGTTCACCGTTTTAGGGATGTCGATCATCATGACATTTATCGGCGATATCATCAGCAATGGTTTCCACGCAGAATTTTTAAGCAACTGGCTGAACAATTGGCCGCGGAATTTTGCGATTGCCTTGATCGCTGAAAGCATTGCCATTCAACCGCTTGCCCGTTTGGCAATGGTGAAGCTGCACGAAGCACAGGATAAAAAAGCAGCAGCCGCAGCAAATGCCCAAGCACAGTAATAAAAGAAGCTTACAGACAATATCCCCTTGTCTGGAGCTTCTTTTATTATTTACAGATCATTTTTAAGCATATGGCCCTAAAGCCGATTGTTTTCATTTGAATTTTCTGGGGCGTATAATAAAAAAAGCAGCAACAATTGTTTTTTCTAAATAATAATTGGAGGATGATTTTATTATGAGTAAAGTTGCGGTTATTACAGGAGCAGGAAGCGGTTTAGGGCAGGCTACAGCAGTTCGGCTGGCAGAAGAAGGCGTTAACATTGCAGTGGTCGATGTGAATGAAAAAGGCGGCAATGAAACGGTCGAGATGGTGAAGAACTTAGGCCCTGACGCCATTTTCATCAAAGCGGATGTTTCAAAAGCCGAAGAAGTTAAAAACTATGTTGATAAAACAGTTGAGCATTTTGGCACCATCGATTATTTCTTCAATAACGCAGGGATTTCCGGCAGCGGTAAGTACTATTTGGATACCGATATCAAAGAAATCGAACAGATTGTAGGCATTAACTTGATGGGCGCATTGTATGGCGTCCGCTATGTCGCAGAAGTTATGCTGAAAAACGGCGGCGGTTCGATTGTCAACACCGCTTCAAGCGCAGGCGTCATCGGCCAGGACTCCGTAGTCACTTATTCCGCGACCAAGCACGGCATCATCGGCATCACGAAGAGCATGGTTGCGGAATACGCAAAAGACGGCCTGCGGGTCAACGCCATTGCGCCAGGGCCAACAGAAACACCGATGGTTAAAACGTTCTTCGAAGCCAATCCGGAAATGAAAGCCAATGCAACAGCCGGGATTCCGCAGAAGCGCCTCGGTACTCCTGAAGAAGTCGCTGAACTCGTTGCATTCTTATTGACATCCAAAGCCCAGTACATCAACGGCGAAGTGATCCGGATTGATGGCGGATTTACGAATACGAAGTGAATTTCAAAACCACATTCCGAGCAAACCGCCATCTTTCGGCGGTTTGCTTTTTTTTATGGCCAGCTGTTTTCCTGTCTCCGATTCTCCCCTTCGTATATGGTATTATTACAAAAGCAGATATTCATTAAGGAGATTCCTCTTATGATTCAATTTGATAGCACCGATATTCAAAAACAGCTCATTCAGCCAAGCAGTTCGCTGAACTTAAAAGCGACTATGATTTTATTGATCGGCTCGCTGATTTTAGCTGTTGTCCTGGTGATGGGAGTTTTTCTCAATTATTTTATGACGGATACTTTGGAAGCCCAATTGGGCGAGCAGGCCTTGAGTGTAGCGGAGAGTATAGCGCTCAACCCGGCTATTGCCCTGGCATTTTCGGAAGATGATCCAGCGGCTATTATCCAGCCGCTCGTTTCTCCGATTCAGCAATCGATTGACGCTGAATTCATCGTGGTCGGCAATATGGACGAAATCCGCTATTCGCATCCGAATCCCGGACAGATCGGCCAAAAGATGGTAGGCGAAGACAACGCACGGGCGCTTTTCTTCGGAGAAACCTACCTTTCCAAAGCGACCGGTTCACTCGGCAATTCGCTGCGCGCCAAAGTCCCGATCTACTCAGATGACAAAATTATCGGCGTTGTCTCCGTCGGTTTTCTGGCGGATGATATCCAAACACTAATCGGCAACTACAACAAGGAATTATGGCTGATGCTGCTGTCGATCGGATTGGTCGCCGCCTTGGCGGCCATCGGCATAGCTTCCTATCTTAAGCATAAACTGCACGGGCTGGAGCCTGAAGAAATTTCCCGGCTATTGCTTCAAAAAGAAACGATTCTGCAATCGACCCACGAAGGCATTATCGCGGTCAATTCGAAAGGACAGATCACCCTTCTTAACCACATGGCACAGCAATTGCTGTTTGGCGGTGATGCCTCGGCTGATAAACTGATCGGCGAGCCTATCGGCCGGGTCTTGCCCACTTCCGACCTGCCTGAAATCCTCGCCACCCAAAAAAGCCATTATGATAAGGAGCACCGGTATGGCGGCCACGCAGTCTATGTCAATTCAGGCCCGATTTTTTACGAAAACACATTGATCGGAGCCGTTTCCACTTTCCGCAACAAGACCGAAATCGATCAGCTGACCAAAGAATTATCCCAAGTGAAGCAATACGCCAATGCGCTGCGGGCACAGACGCATGAATTTTCAAACAAGCTTTATACTATTTCCGGGCTTGTTCATCTAAACAAAAAACAGGAAGTGCTCGAGTTTATCCGCATGGAAAATGACATTCAGCAAGAATGGATCCAGCAATTGATCGGCAAAGTTTCAGATCCATTGATCAGCGGCATTTTGCTTGGAAAACTCAATCAGGCGAGCGAACAGCAAGCCAACCTGGCTATCAGTCCGGACAGCCGCCTCAAAACCCCTTTGACCGATCCGCAGAAGGAGGCACTCCTTGCAGCAATCGGGAACCTTATCGACAATGCGCTTGACGCCGTGAAAGAAAACCCGGCCGGCAATCGGCGCATTTCGCTGTATTTTACCGATGTCGGAACCGATATTCTGTTGGAAATCGACGATTCTGGACCTGGCATTCCAATGGAGTCCGAAGGCCGGTTGTTCAACGAAGGCTTTTCATCAAAAACCGGCAAGGACCGGGGCTATGGCTTGAGCACTACTAGACGCTTGGCAATGCTTGCCGGCGGCGAGTTGCATATGGAAGAAAGCGATCTCGGAGGCGCCTGCTTTGTAGTGTCATTACCAAAAAGGAGAAGTGAAGATGAACGAGAACTTGCACGTTTTAATCATAGAAGATGACTTCCGTGTAGCCGAAATCAACCGCCAGCTGGTTGAACAAATCGATGGCTTTCAAGTGAAGGCTGTTGCAAAAACTGCAGCTGAAGCCATAGGATCCTTGAACAGCGGCGGCCGGTTGCCGGAGCTGATTTTACTGGATGTCTTCATTCCAGACCGGACGGGCCTTGAACTGTATTGGGAGATCCGCCGCACTTTCCCTCAGATTGATATCATCATGCTGTCGGCGGCAAAAGAAACGGCAACCATCGAGGAAGTGTGGCGCGGAGGAGTATTCGATTACCTCATCAAACCGGTTGATTTTGAGCGTTTTGAAAAGGCGCTAATACGCTATCGCGAGCAAAAAAACATCTTTTCTTCAAATCAGGAACTGGAACAGTCAGACATCGACCGGCTGGCAGGCTGGCAGCCAACTCCCTCTCTTTTCCTGCCAGTTCATCGGGATGGCCCGTTGCCCAAAGGCATCGACCAATTGACACTGATCGGTGTATTGAACATTCTGCAAGAATCAGGGCCACATGGCGTTAATGCCATGGAAACCGGCAAAGCGGTCGGCGTCAGCCGTTCCACCGCACGCCGCTATCTTGAACATCTGGTTTCCATCGGCGAAGCAACTGCCCAATTGAATTATGGGGAAATCGGCCGGCCTGAAAGACGCTATGTTCCGTGGACAAAATGAACAAAACTCTCAAAAGGTTCATTAGTTCTCTTAGTTGAATAATCTTATTTTTCAAATCTCTCTGTGATAAGTTAAATTCTATAACTTTGAACCAGAGGGATTTTAAAAATGAAAACTTTTTTGTATGCGTTTTCATTTCTCCCTGCAATTCAACTTTCATCCAAAGGGAGGAACTTCTATGTTAAGCATCATCGGTTTATTGACTATCGTGGTTATTGTCGCCTTGCTCATCAGCAACAAGATCACCCCAATCATCGCACTCGTTCTCGTGCCAATCGCCGCAGCATTTGCGGCAGGTTTTAACTTTTCCGAAATCGGCGGCTTTTTCAATAGCGGGATTGAATCCGTCATGAGTGTCGTCATCATGTTCATCTTTGCCATCTTGTTTTTTGGAATCATGCAGGATGTCGGTTTGTTTGACCCATTGATCAATAAAATGATTGCGGTTTCACGCGGAAATGTTATTGCAGTGGCTATCGGAACCGTGTTGATCGCTGCGGTTGCCCAACTTGACGGCTCCGGCGCCTCAACATTCCTCATCACGATTCCGGCTTTGCTGCCGCTTTACAAACGCCTGAAAATGAATCCTTATTTGCTGTTATTATTGGTGGGAACTTCCGCAAGCATCATGAACATGCTGCCATGGGGCGGTCCGCTCGGACGGACAGCAGCCGTTCTTGGCGTCGATGTCACAGAGCTATGGCGCCCGCTGATCAAAATCCAGGTTATCGGACTCGTGCTGCTGGTTGGTCTTGCAATCTTGCTGGCCCTCCGGGAAAAGCGCATAATTGTCAAACGCGGGGATTTCAATGAAGAACTTTTCCAGGAATCCACTCCACTGGCAAAAAATCCTCAAGACGAGGAGGCCTCCTTGAAGGCCGCAGCCCTGCGCCGTCCAAAATTGCTGTGGGCCAATACACTTTTGGCGCTAGCCGTAATCGGAGTTCTTGTCTGGGGCATCATTCCGGCAGGCTTTGCTTTCATGATCGGGGTCAGCCTTGCTCTGCCATTGAACTACCCGAATATGAAAGATCAAATGGACCGGATCAAAGAGCACGCGCCTAACGCTTTGCTGATGGCGGCTATCATCTTGGCAGCAGGTTCTTTCCTTGGCATTTTGAACGGCACCTTGATGCTCGATTCAATCGCCAACGACCTGGTCAAAATCTTACCGGCTTTTGTTGTACCTTATCTTCACATCATTATCGGATTCTTCGGTGTGCCGTTCGATTTACTGCTCAGTACCGATGCCTATTATTTTGCCCTTTTCCCTATCGTCGAACAAGTCGTGACCGGATTTGGTGTATCGTCCTTGTCCGTCGCCTATACGATGATCATCGGAAACATCATCGGAACTTTCATCAGCCCGTTCTCGCCGGCCCTGTGGCTTGCACTTGGCCTTGCGGGCCTTGAAATGGGCCGCCACATCCGCTATTCGCTTGCGATCATGTGGACATTCAGTATTGTATTACTGGGGATTTCCTTGTTGATAGGAGTCGCATAAGCAAAAACCCCGTTCCGGTTTCGCGCCGGAACGGGGTTTTGTATTTGTTCCGCTATGTTATTAGTCCGGCTGATTTAAACTGCAAGTCATTCAGCCGCTTCCTCGCCCTAATTCTTGACTTGCGCTACCCAGTGCCCTGCAGACACTTCAACAAGATTCGAATTCATCAGGTTGTATCGATCTGCAGCCGTCTGTTCCGGCATCAGAGTCCGCTTTTTCTTCGACTCAATTTTCGGATCAGGAATCGGGATTGCAGACAACAACGATTTCGTGTATTCATGCTGCGGGTTGGAGTACAGTTCTTCACTTTCCGCCAGTTCCACAATTTTTCCGGCATACATGACAGCTACACGGTCACTGATATGTTTGACCATCGACAAGTCATGCGCTATAAACAAATACGTCAACCCGAGCCTATGCTGCAAATCCTCCAGGAGTTCGACAATCTGTGATTGGATCGAAACATCGAGTGCGGACAAGGGTTCATCACAAACGATGAATTTCGGTTCAACAGCAAGTGCGCGGGCAATGCCGATCCGCTGGCGCTGGCCACCGGAAAATTCATGCGGATACCGCTGAGCATGTGAGGCATCGAGCCCCACCAATCCAAGCAGTTCTTCCACCCGCCTTTTTCGTTCTTCTTTGGACGCGCTCAGTTTATGGAGATCCAGCGCTTGCCCGATAATATCGAGCACTTTCAAACGCGGATCAAGCGAAGAATACGGATCCTGGAAAATCATCTGCATATGGCGCCGCATCGTTTTCATTTCTTTTTTGGACAGCCGGCTGACCGACATCCCTTCATATAGGACATTGCCGCCTGTCGGTTCATGCAGGCGCAGGATTGCGCGCCCCGTGGTCGATTTGCCGGAACCTGATTCCCCCACTAGTCCAAGAGTTTCACCGGGGCGGATGAAAAATGAAATATCGTCGACAGCTTTAACGGTATTGCCTTTGCCCATATCAAAATGCTGCTTGAGCGATTTCACTTGGAGCAAAGGTTTTCCTGTTGCATCGCCAACCGGCGCAAGCGGGGTCCGCTTCGGTTTTTTCTTTTCGTCGAGGCGAGGCAATGCATTCAACAATTTTTTTGTGTATGGATGCTTCGGGTTTTCAAAAATTTCTACAGTCGTTCCGGTTTCTACAATTTCCCCGTCTTTCATGACCGCTACCCTGTCGCACATTCCAGCGACAACACCAAGGTCGTGCGTGATCAAAATGATGGAGGTCCCAAGTTTTTGCTGGGTGTCTTTCATGACATTCAAAATCTGGGCTTGAATCGTCACATCAAGAGCTGTTGTAGGTTCGTCCGCGATCAATAGGGTCGGACGGCAAGCAAGGGCGATGGCAATCACGACCCGCTGGCGCATGCCGCCGGAAAATTCGTGCGGGTATTGATGATAGCGTGCTGCGCTGTCCCGAATTCCCACCAATTTCAGGATTTCAATTGCCTGTTCTTTCGCTTCGGCCTTGGAAATCTTTTGGTGCTTGATCAAACTTTCCGCGATTTGTTCCCCGATCCGGATGGTTGGATTCAAGGAAGTCATCGGATCCTGAAAAATCATACCGATATCGCGGCCGCGTATGGCCTCCATTTCCTTTTCTGTTTTATGGGCAAGATTTTCTCCCAAAAACCGGACTTCCCCTTCTTTTATAAACGAAGGAGGCGAAGGCAATAAGCGCATGATTGTACGGGCAGTGACGCTTTTGCCGCTTCCCGACTCTCCGACAATCCCTAATGTCTCGCCTTTTTTCACTTCAAAGCTCACGCCTCGCACCGCTTCAAACTCTTCTTCTCCTGATTGGAAGGAGACACGCAAATTATCTACCTTTAAAATAGTTTCCACCTTCTCACACCTGCCTATACATAATTATTAATTTCCATTTCAATATAATAAATCATTGACTTCCAAAAATATGTAATTTAAACTTTACTATACCAATCGGAATTAAGCAATATTACTTGAAAGGAGGTTGTCCGGTTGATAAAAGTTGAAAAAGCCCCCGCTCGCACCAACAATCTCTCTTCAGCCATCCACTTTACATATACCAAAATGAGTCTGAGGCCTGCCTACCATTTGTTGTTGCTTGTACTGGGATTGCCCGTGACAGTTTTCGTTTTTTTCTTTTATCTATATCAGAAAAAGAATGACGTCTACCCCCTGTTGCTGGAAGAAACCCGGGAAACCCTTCTTAAGACGGGGTACCGCGAGCGGCTAAAGCAGGAATTCAAGGATCAGCTCGTACAAAAGCAGATTTTTTTCAATAAGCGGATTGTTGAAAGTGACATTGAACAACAAGCGGACCAATGGGCAGACGAAGAGTTCAGCAAGAAAGCACTGGAAGATGCACAGGCTGCATTTGTTGGAGAAGGGCAATCGCGCGTGACTTTCAGGGAAACTTTTCAAAGTTTGTTGAAAAGGCCTGATTTTCTGCTCCTATCCTTTATTCCTGGAATCTTGATGTATGGGCTTATCCTGCTATACAACAATTTTTACTTGAAATACATATTCGAACGCCTCGCCATGAGCGTTCTCGTCATTTTTGGCGTCGTGGTTCTTGTCTTCACCATTTTGTATCTGTCGCCATTCGACCCGGCGGCGAATCTGCTCGGCGAGTCGGCTACGCAACAGCAGATCGACAATTTCAATCGGCTTTATGGGCTTGATCAGTCGTATTTCGCCCAATTATGGAACGCTGTCCAAGGCATTGTGACCTTTGATCTCGGCTCATCTTACGAAGGAAATGAGGATGTGGCGGCAACAATCGCCAGCAAGTTCCCTGTTACATTCATATTGACCGTTTTCGCGCTTTTACTGGCTATCCTTATCGCTATTCCCGTCGGCATTATTTCGGCTACCCGTCCGAATTCATTTTTGGATTATACCTTGATGTTCATCGCATTGATCGGTTTGTCGATTCCAAACTTCTGGCAGGGGCTGATTTTCATCCTTGGTTTCTCGATCAATTTGGAATGGCTGCCGGCGACTTACAATCCGTCCAACTGGCTGTCAATGGTCATGCCGGTCGTTGTTTTAGGTACGGCACTGACCGCTTCTGTCGCTCGGATGACGCGGTCTTCCATGCTCGAAGTGGTCAATGAAGATTATATTATCACCGCAAAAGCAAAAGGGCTGAGTGAACGCCGTGTTCTATGGAAGCATGCTTTCGGCAATGCCATGATCCCGATCATCACCGTCATCGGCTTGCTGTTCGGCGGCATGCTCGGCGGCGCAGCAGTCACTGAAAAGGTTTTTAACATCAGCGGAATTGGCAGCTATATCGTCGATAAGCAATTCATTCCCGATATACCGAGCATTTTGGGAGGCGTGGTTTACATCGCCATCACCATTTCGGTAGTCAATGTCATTATCGATCTGTTGTACGCGTTTATCGACCCGCGCATCCGGTCCAAGATGAAAAAATACTAAAGCAGGTGTTAGGATGTCGATCATCAAAGAAACAGAAAAAACAAATACCGCTGCGCACGCGCTGAAAATGTCGTCCGAGTATACGCAATCGAGTTTCACATCTGTTGTTTCGCTTGCGCTGACGCTTGTTCTGTTGGCCAACAGCTTCAACTTCAGCACCGGCGGCGTAAAGGCGGCCGTTTTTGCGGCAGCACTCGCTTACGCGGTTTTTACCGCCATCCAATGGAGCATCACACTGATGATCAAGCGGGATTTGGCAAAGTCAGGGCATATCAGGAAAAGGACGAGGCGCTTGGGCTATATCCAATTGCTGAGCCTCCTGACAGCGAATGTGTTCACTGCCGTTTTCGGGTTCCAGCTTCTCAAAAAGCAAAAGACGCCTGAATACACGTTTGCTGTCTATATGGTGGTAGTCCAAATTTCCCTCCTTGCTGTTTCGGCATTGAATCTCTTCAAACCGTACGTTGCAGACTTGTTCCCAATCGGGATGCTCGCGTTGATGGCCGTCACGGCATTTCACATTGCAGGGCTGCTGCTTGTCGCTAAATTCGTGACCGGCGATAGTGCGCATCCGCGGTTGATGTTGCTGGCAGTTCCGCTCATCGCCACTGCGCTGACAGGAAATCTATTTGCTCTGATGCTCGGCTTGAGCCTGATTTTCAAAATCCGCAACCAGAATCGAGCGGGCGTTGGGCAATGGCATCTTATCTGGGACAAAATCACCCGCAATATGACGGCCATGCTCGGCATGTTTTTCATTGTTTTCACCTTCGCCATTTCGGTCTGCAGTTACTTGACATTCGATTACGCTTTGGCGGTTGAAAACAATTACGAGGCGTTGCTCGAATCGCCAAGTTTGGCGTATCCGCTCGGAACCGATGATTTCGGCCGGGACCTTTTTTCACGGATTGTCTTCGGCGCACGGATCTCGCTCACGGTCGGAATTGTCTCCACCATTATTCCGGTCATCATCGGCGGGATATTGGGCGCAGTCGCCGGCTATTACGGCCGGCGCACCGACAATGTCATCATGCGGCTGCTTGATGTGCTCTATGCCATTCCCGGCATCCTGCTCGCCATTGCCATCATCGCCGCGTTCGGTGCGAGCACAACCAATCTGATCCTTGCGCTTAGCGTCGGTTCCATTCCGACATACGCCCGAACAATGCGCGCTAATGTCCTGATGGTGTCAAACCTTGAATTTGTTGATTCCGCCCGCGCACTCGGCGCTGGGGATGCGGAAATCATTTTCAAGCATATCGTCCCTAATTCGCTGGCGCCGATGATCGTCAAAGCCACATTGACAATCGGCGGCGCTGTTATCGCGACGAGCAGCTTGAGTTACCTCGGGCTCGGCGTTGAACCCCATATTCCGGAATGGGGCAATATCCTGAAAATTGGCAGCACGTATCTGGAATCGCATTCTTACTTGGCCATCTTCCCCGGCCTTGCGATTATCCTGCTGGTTTTATCGTTCAACTTTTTAGGGGATGGATTGCGTGATGCCCTCGATCCTAAAATGGATTGAGTTTATCTAAATACAAAAAGATATTAGGAGGAACTTAATTTGAAGAAAAGTTTATTGTCATCATTACTTGTTTTTGCACTAATATTGGCGGGCTGTGTCAACACAAAATCCGACGTCGCCGAAGAAAAGGCGAACGACGGAGTGGCTGAAGGCGAAAAGCCGGTCATCGAAATCCTGAGCCAAAGCGCCAATGAAGACGATGTGAATATTGTCCGAGACCAGCTGGTCAAAAACGGCTTTGAGGTGAAGTTGAACATCCAGCCGGATTACGGCAGCTTCACTGCACAAAAAGAAGCCGGCAACTATGATTTGGCCGTATCAAGCTGGACAACGGTTACCGGAAATCCCGACTATGCGGTCCGCGCCCTTTTCAAATCGGACGGTGCCAACAGCATCATGGCTGACAAAGAAATCGATAACTTGATCGACAAGGCAAGCACACAGACAGCCGAAGAATACCAGGAAACCTATAAAGAGCTTGAACAGCTTCTGGTGCTGGACCGTGCGTACATCGCCCCTCTTTATATCTCTTATAAAACGCAAGGCATCAACACGGAAATTTTGGATGCCGATTCTGTCCGTTTATCAAAATCCCGTGCCCTTGCATGGGAACCGATCGACTTTGCCGACCAATCAAAACGTGAAACCGATCCGTTTATCGTGTCACAGGAGATCTCGACGTTGACATCTCTTGACCCGATCAAAGGAAATGACGGTTCCATCAACCAATTGAATACAAACATGTATGTCCGCCTCGTCAACTTGACTGATGACGACCAGATTACCGCTGAAGGTTCTTTGTCCCACAACTTCGCAATGGCGGAAGGAAATTCCGAATACTACTTCTTGCTCCGGGATGATATCAACTTCGCTAAGATTGAAGACCAGCAGGCAGTTGATACAGGTGAGCGTGTCGGCGGAGATGATGTCATCTTCTCACTTGACCGCGCATCAAACCCGGATTCCGTTCCGGATCACCGCACATACAGCCTGCATGAACATATCGCTTCAACCCAGACAGTCACTGATCTTGCAGAGCTTGATGCGCCAACCATTGACGGCGGAACTGTAAGAGAAGCCCTGGAAGCAAATCTGGAAACTGGCATTTCGGAACTGGTTGAAGCAAAAGAAGATGCCAACAATGCAGAAGGGAAATACCAAGTGATCAAATTGACGACCACTGAACCATTCCCGCAAGTGTTGAATTACCTGGCCCACCAATCCGCAGGGATCGTTTCCAAAAAACAAGTGGAAAGCATCAACACATACGATGTCGAGTCGTTCGATATCAACAAAGACATCCCTTACGGCGACCAAAACACTGTAACGGAAGGCGACCAGTACGATAACCACTTGTATGCGAGCGGGCCTTACATCCTTTCCCATAAGAATGATTATGAAGCCGTATTCCGCAAAAACCCGGCTTATATGCCAGGCACAGAAAATGAAGCGAAAATTTCGAATGTCACTGTCCGCTTTATCGCAGATCCGGACAGCGCCCTTTCCGCACTTCGAAACGGCGAAATCCATTTGAATTACGTGATTCCTGAAACGAAATACAGCGTTGTTGAAGATGATCCGAAATTGGCCCTTCAAAAAATGGAAAGCAATGGCGTGCGCTACATGCTCTTCAATACGAAGGGACGCGAAGTTGCTGAAAGCGAAGATTTGAGAAAAGCAGTGCTTTACTCCATCAATCAGGATGAATTCATCAACTATTACCAGGGCAATAAAATCAAAGCAGTTTCTACCGTAAGCCCGCTTGTCGATACGGGCAACGAGCTTGTGGCAGACCCTGAAAAAGTGAAGGAATTCCTAAGCAACTACCAGGAAAGCAAAAAATAAACATGAAACCCGCCCGCGGAAGGGCTTTCCGCGGGCGGGTTTTTTATGTTCTTCTATTCCTGGAAAACTAAAAACCGTTTCCCGAAACCTTTAAGGTTCCTATTTGCGGATTTTTCGGCGTGGACTTCCATACCCCAGTTGCATATCAACTAACAGTTGACAGTCCGTTATTAAAAACCTAAGAACCTCTTATGTAATAATCCCTCTTCTGATCAACTCCGAAACCGCATGAACCCGATTCAGCGCTCCGGTTTTCTTGATTGCCAGTTTCACATACTGTTTTACCGTGAATTCACTGATGCCAAGTGAATCCGCAATTTCCTTTGTTGCGGCTCCTCTTGAGATTTCCTTCATCACTTCCAGTTCCCGGTTGCTCAACACATCCTGCTTGGCATGGTGAGAAAAGGATTGCAGAATTCTTCCTGCCTGTCCTCCAAATTCAGTGAGACAATCCAATGTAGACTGAAGGATTTCCCTTTCTTCCAAGATGTTCATGCTGTAGATAAAACCTATGACACCAGTGCCATTGAAAATTGGCATTACTAAAAACGAAGAAACGTTTGAATCAATAATGTATTGGCTGCTCGTTTTTTCAAAAAGTTCCTGGCTTTCATAATACCGGGCTTGCCGTTCCATGATGGCGACTTCGATGGTCGGCAAAGTTCTTATATCGTATCTCACATCATGTATGTAACTAATCTTTTCCTGCTTTAATGATATGACCCCTTCACCTAAAAACCCAATCGGCGAGTAACGGCATAAGTAGGCGTCCTCAACCAGACACAAACGAGTAAAAGTTCTGAGGATTTCCACGATAAGCTTTTCATGGTTTTCGATTTTTTTAAGATTTTGCAGTTGGTCATAAAAGGCAATAGGTTGAACCATCTTTTCACATCCTTTCGGGGTAAGTGATCTCCACTTATTAGGGAATACCTAAAATATACTGAATATTATAACATCAATAAATGTAAGCGCTATATTTTGTGATTCGTTTCAACTGTTTTACATTTTTCAATGGCTTATAATTCACCGATAAGAAAGGGGAAATCACATGAAAGCTTTAGTAATGGAAGATATTCAGAAAGCGACAGTAAATGTGGTGCCAGATCCGACAATTGAAAAAGACGGAATCCTTATCAAAACAATGGCCAATGGCGTTTGCCGAAGCGACTGGCATGTTTGGGTCGGCGACCACGGCATTGTGCAGCCGATAATCGGCCATGAGTTCTGTGGCGTGATTGAAGAAGTCGGCAGTGATATTAAAAACTTCAAACGGGGAGATCGGGTTATTGTGCCGTTTTCCGGCAGCGATGGCACTTGTCCGCATTGCATAGCAGGAAACACCAATCTTTGTGATTCCTTCATTGTTCCCGGTACGGCTTATCAAGGCGGTTACGGAGAATATGTTGCGGTGCCAAAAGGAGACCGAAATGTCATGAAGCTCCCTGACTCCCTCAGTTTCGCCGATGCCGCTGCTTTAGGATGCCGCTTCATGACTGCTTATCATGGCGTTGTTGACCGTGTCCATGTGCTGCCGGGTGAAAAAGTCGTTGTCTATGGATGCGGCGGCATTGGCCTGTCTGCAATCCATATCGCTTCATCCATGGGCGCTTTTGTTATCGGCGTCGATATCAATCCTTCAAATTTGGAATTGGCTAAAAAACTGGGTGCAGACTATATCGTGAACAGCAAAGAGAATGACCCTGTCGAAGCGGTCAAAGAAATCACCAAAGGCGGAGCTGATGTATCGGTCGATGCGCTTGGTATTACCGAGACGTGTGTGCCTGCCATCAATAGCCTGAAAAAAGGCGGCCGTCATCTGCAGGTTGGCGTCACGTCAAAAAAAGAAGCCGGCTTTATTTCCATCCCGGTTGACCATATGGTGTTGACCGAAAAATCCTTCATCACAACATTGGGCATCCCGGCTTTCCGCTTCACCAAGCTTTTGGAGCAAGTCGCCCTTGGAAAATTGCAGCCTGGAAAAATGGTGACCGGTGAAATCAAATTGTCTGAAGTGGAGGATATTTTCCACGACATGACCAATTTCAGAACGACTGGCACTTTTGTTGTAACTGATTACAATTAAAAACCTGCGTTGGTTATTCTACTAAAAGCAGCAAAGCAAAAAGCGTACTCTTCTACCGGAGTACGCCTTTTGCTTTGCTCTTTTTCTGGTTGCCGGAATCCCTGGACATGAAGGGTTACCTCGTCCATCTTTTCCTAGCGAGCGATTCCGTCCTGTTCCTTAACTGACCCGAAAATCCGCTCCACTTCGCCCAGAACAAAATTTTCCCGGTGGATGAATACGAACCCTGCGTTCCCTTCCACAGCGACTTGATTTTCGCGCATAGCCTGAGCCAGTTCGATCCATACAGCCGAAGTCCCCGGTTCCCATTCATGGTCTTCAGGCTGTTGGCTGACCTTCGTATCGTCCAGCAGCCTGCACCAATAATAATGGGAAACCATTTGAAAATATGTGTTCTCCTCGAAGCGGTCTTGCCGCTTTTCGGTAACGATCCCGATTTTTTTTCCAACCTGGCAGCTGGTGTATCCCGTTTCTTCCGCCACTTCCCGCACAAGTGCCTCTGCAGGGCTTTCCCCTTTTTCCACTCCGCCTCCCGGCAAGCCGTATGTCCCCCGATCCGAACGGACAAGCAGAATTTTTCCTTCACGAATGATTACTGCCCTGGCTGCTGTTCTATGGATTGTTTTTTCAATACTTTCCGGTTTTTCTTCACCGCTCAATAATTTTTCAAAATACATGATGCCTCCATAGTTAATTATAGATTTCAACCGCAATATCGAAGCGTATCCCGCTTTAAAAAAACAATATCCTTCCAGTTATTGTTAGTCCAGTATAAACTTCCTTAAAACTTTTATGAAGACCTTAGCATCATGAGGCAAAAATTCATTTTCTTCACAAAAAAATTTACAAATTCTTGAAACTATTCTCTGGAAGTTTCGTAAAATAGAAATACCAGTTAAGAATCGGAGGCTTTTATGGAAGAAAACAAAATGATACATACCTATCAAGGACCAAAATATGATAAATTTTGGCGAACCGCATTTGTAGTTATCTTACTTGCCGGCGCCCTTATAGGGCTTGCTCTCGTGGCAGCTCCAATTTACTTTTACATGAAGTTTCGGATTGCCTGGCTGTTGATTTTCTTCATCTTCATTCCGTTCGGTGTTTGGCTGGTCCTCAGTATGCTTCGCCATATAAAAAAACTGGAATGGCGCCATAACCATCTGTCATCGTACACATTGTCCGGGGAGAAAATCGAAGCATTGGAATGGGGGGAAGCTCACAGCAAATCACCGATTCAACGGGTGGTTCCGCTCTCAGCTGTATCGTCGGTCATTGCTTCCTCCTACATCATTAGGCAAACCATCAGTCAGGGCGGGTTTAGCCGAAAGATCACAGAAACCGGGCCAATTCTTTACATCCTTTATACAGAAAACGGCCAGCAAAAAGTGTTGAATATTCCGTTTCAGAATCATGGAGACCAAGGCATGAACGCCTGGCTCACCCATCTCCAGAAGCATGGACTGCCGATTCAATACACCGCGCGGCAGCTGTATCGAATCGATACGCAACACTTTACTGACGAGCAGCGCCTCGAATATTTCCAGTCCAGCGGAGAAACAGTGGATTTTCCGTTTACCGGAAACTGGCTCACTGACGAACCGCAGATTTGGGCGAAATGGAAAGAAAAAGACACAGAAAAGCGAGCGCAAGAAGAAGCGCTAGACCCTAAGCTCAAAAAAGCCAGGCAAAAACATACATTCTTCACTTGGATGTTCACCATTTGGCTGGTTTATATGCTGATGTTTCTAGCAGGATTCGTGCAGACGAAAATCGGCGGTTTCCTCCCGTTCCCTGCCGGCAATATCATACCTGGCCTGCTCTTTTTCACCATGGGCGGTTTCTTGTTCTTCTATTGCTTGCGAAGTTATTTGCGCTGGTATTACATGCTGAGCTTTTCACTCCTCGCCGTAATCATCGGGATTTCTTTCGGCATCATTTCGGACGGATTGCCCGGCACCGAAGCTGCCTTGGCCATGGGGATTTGCCTTTCATCTTTCGCTTATCCTTCGCTGGTGTGGATTCCGTATTTTACTGTCAAGACATTAAGAACGCGGAAAAAAACCAGTACAGCCACAGAAACCAGTTCAACCATCCAATAAAAACCGCCGCCTGGATAGTATCCAGGCGGCGGTTTTTCGCTTTTCACTATTCTTGTCAAGCCAGCTTCTGACCGCAATTCGGACAGAACTTCGCGCCGCTGACTTTCTCGCCGCAGTTCGGGCAGAAGTTTGGCGCTTTGCCTGTTCCGGCTTGTGCAGTTTGATCGGCTGGACTGCCAGCTTGATCGCCGGATTCTTTTTGCCCTTCCATCATTTCCTTCGCGATATTCATGCCCATCATCATGCCTGCCATGTCGGAAGCGGTGTTCGAGCCGGAGGATTTGCCCATGGCATCTGCGACCGAAATCTGCTGGTATTTCGCGACATCGCCTACCATGCCGATAGAAGCGTTTTTGTTGATCATGTCCTGAATTTCCTGCGGGTAATTGAAACTCATGATCTGGAACCCGGTAATTTTCATGCCATTGCCCAGCATTTCCATGTCCAGGTCATCCTGTATGCCCTTGCCGATTTCGTGGGCATTCGCCTGCAAGTTGAACATGTTCTGCCCTTCTTTAGTGATCCATTTCATCAAAAGCTGGTCGAGTACAGCCGTGAGCCGGATTTTCACCTCGTCCACGATATAACTGTCGCGTATGCCCGCAATTTTGTCGATAAAGACGGTGTAATCATTGACCTTGAACTGGAAAGTGCCGTTCGCCCGGATCGGCATCCCCCCCGGCATACCAGGCGCCGGGATATTGATCGGGTTTTTCGTCCCCCATCTGACGACAAACTCTTTCGTGTTAACAAAGAGCACTTCCACCCTCATTCCGCTGTTGAAACCGAAACGGAACCCTTTCAATGTCGATAAGAAAGGCACGATTTCCGACTCGATGTCGTAATCTCCGTCATCCTCAAAAATCCCTTCAATCCTGCCATTATTCAGGAAGATGGCATCTTGCCCTGGACGGATGATCAGCCGGCTGCCTTTTTTGATTTCCTGATTGGTCCATTTCCAGAAAATCATATCCTCCCTGAACTCATCCCATTCCACTACATCTGAAAACTGATTTCCGAAAAACGCCATATCATTCATCCCTTTCTGTTATTCGAATAGCCGTTAGAAACTGCGTCCGCCTCCACTGTAGGAACGACCGCCGGCAGATGTTCCGCCGCCGCCAAAACCGCCGCCCCCTCCTTTGTTTTGGGGGACTCTGCGCCGTGACACGGTTTTGTTCCGGAAGCGGTCCATCTCGCTCCTTACCCGGGTCCGGTCATGGTCGACATATGTAGACGGGGTGGTCGTCACCCGTCCGCCTGCGTTGAAGAGCATCGAACCGACAACCAAACCGCCCAAAAGCAGTGACACCGCAAGATGGAACCATGTCTTCAGAAAAATGCTTTCCGGATTGACGCCCGGCTTGTATTCCATATAGCGGCTTGATGTAGCTACCGTCTCACGGAAAGCCCCGCCGTAGTCGCCGGTCCGCAAGTATGGAACTATCCGGTCCAGAACCATGTCGACGCGGCTATCGTCAAGCCTTGCTTCCGCGGTGCCAAAGCCTGCCAAATACACTTCCCGGCTTCCCATATCGATCGTCAAAAGAACAGCATTTTCCTGGTTGTTCTCGGCCGCCCATTGATCAAAGAAATCAGCCATGTATGGCTCGATTGCTTGGCCGTTTGTATCCGCCGTTGTCAGAAACAGAAAATCGGCTCCTTCTTCGCGGCTATGCTCCGCGGCAAAAGCTTCCAACTCCGCGATTTCGGACTCGGTCAAGAGCCCGGCATTGTCCATGATGTGCTGGTCTGTCGCAGCGGATACCGCAACTCCGCCAATAGAAATGAAAAACAGCAGCATAAAAAGCGCCGCCAGTGTTTTAACGCCCGGAATTTTCACCAAAGAACACCCCCCACCGCATAAGAGACGGCTTTCATCACTGCAAAAGCGGAGGCCGCGATGCCGGTGAACCATGCAAAAACTTTGGCTCTGCTGATCGGCGGCCTGCCGACCACTTTTCCAGTCTGGCCATTCATCGCAAAAGTATGTTCTTTGTTCTCGAAATCATAATAGACCATCCACACCGGAAAGAGCGTATAGTAAACGTTGCTTTTGTTCGCTTGGATCCTTTTGTTCGTGAAGCTGACGGTCGAGTAGCCTGAAATTGTCGTATTGATATAAGCATCGATGTACGGCACAATTTTCGATTCCACCCGTGAGAACAGCGCTTCATCATCGTAATCGTATTTCTCCGCGAGAAAACCGGCAAGGTACGGCATCCGGAAATCTTTGAGCTCCCCGTAATCATAGGGCTCGAGCTTGTCCATAAGTTCGTCGTCCATTTTTTCGGACGCGTCCGCCGGCACTTTCAAATAGCTGAGGTCGATTTCCCGGTGGACATCATAAAAGTCTGTTTCCGTATAGATCGTGTCACCCCGCTGATACTGATGGACCCGCGTTGCGACCGCCGCCACTTCCGCCTGCCCCCCGATGTCATAAAGCCAGAACGGCACATACATGCCCGTCATCTTTTTGATCCGGTCACCATTCATGAAGCCGCTTGGCGTCAAGCGCCCATTCTTAGTCCATTTGCGGAAAGCGGCGATGGCTTCGTCTTTGCTGATGGTGAAAGGGATGACTTTCGCAGGGGCGAGGTCACCGGTCAAGCGGTCCGCAAGCACTACCGGCGAGCCGCAGAAGCTGCAATGGGTCGCGGCTGTGTTGGCTTCCGTCAAAATCACCGCCCCACAGTTCTCGCAGTGGTATTCTTTTGCTTCCTCGGGATCGAATTTCCGCTGGATGTTTTCTTCAGGAAACGTTTCGATGTCATCCTGCCTGCCGCAGTTCGGGCAGGACAGCTTGCCCGAATCGCTGTCAAACGCCATGTCTGATCCGCAGTTCGGGCATTTATATTGAATGACCATTCCATCTCCCTCCCTTCAGACTGCAGCAAACACTTGGGCCGCCCGTCATTGTTCACCTTTGCCGATCCGGCTTTTCAGCGCCGCAAGCTCATCGTCCACGTTAATGCCTGTTTCCAGCGAATCCAGTTCATCATCCACTCCTGAATCCGTTTCGTACTTCGCCGCCAAATCCTTGATATCCACGCTCGAACTCCTGTTGAGTTCCTGCATCGCCAGCGCTTCATCAAGCTCCTGGTTGATCTTTTCTTCCATCTTGTCAAAAGCGGAGATGCGCTCCCCCGATCCATTTACCGACGAATGAAGATCGTTCATCTTTTTCTGCGTTTTTGCGATAGCCGCTCTTCCTTTGAGTTCCGCGCGGCGCGATTCAAGTTCCCCGATATCCGACTCCAGCTTGTCGTGCATCTGGCGCATTTGGACCGTGTTCGCGTTCGCCAGCTCAACAGCCGTCTTCCGGTCCCGTTCCTTCTCAGCCAGTTCAGCTTTTCGCTGCAGAAATTTGCGCGCATCGTCTTCATTGCCCGCTTCCAGCGCTTTCACTGCGTAGCGCTGCATATCCCCGATTTCTGATTGCAGCTCGTCAAGCTCCCGGCGCTCGCGTTTTTCAGCTGCCATGATCGCGGCCGTCTCAGCCTTCACTTTTCCCAGGTCGCTGTTCAAATCGCGCAAATACTGGTCGATCATCTTCTCCGGATCTTCCGCTTTGTCGAGCATTGCGTTGATGTTGCTCGCCATTATGTCTCTGAACCGTTTCAAGATTTCCATTGCCATTCTCCTTTTTGGTCTGATATCCAGGACTGCACGGCAGTTCCTTTTATAATGGGAGATTACCCTTTCCCGTTTCCGGCTAATCATGTAAAACTGCACCGGCTATGCCCGGCGTAATTTTGCTGCGGTTGGAAACAATGGAAGTTCCCCCAAAACAAACAACCCCTCCAAAGGTACGGAAGGGTTGCTGCACATTGATTCCTTAAGCTTGTTCAGTGGATTTCGCCGTTGAGTTATAGACAGAACCTTTTGGCCCTTGCGGCTTTTTGAAGCTATTGTCTTTACGGAAGTTGCCCATGACTTCCATGGTCTGGCTGATGCTGACGAAAGCGTTCGGGTCGATCGCTTTGATGAGCGGGCGGACAAACGCAAGTTCATAGCGCGAAATGACGCTATAAAGTATTTTGACTTTCGTGCCTGAATAGGCGCCTTCGCCGTCCGTCACTGTAATGCCGCGGTACAGGTTCTCGAGCAATTCTTTTTTGATGGCTTCCCCTTTGCTTGTCACTACCATGAGGCTGAGTTTATGGTGACGCGTATGGATTCGGTCCATGACAAGCCCCGTGATGTAAATCGAAGCCATTGTATACATCGCGAGTTCCCATGAAAAGATGAAACCCGATACGAAAATGACGAGGCTGTTAAGGCTGAACACCAAAAAGCCGAGCGGAATGTCGCGCTTCATTGTCAATAATAGGCCGATAACGTCAAATCCGCCTCCAGAACCGTAAAAACGGATGATGATGCCGGCTCCGGCGCCGACAAGAACTCCGCCAAACACCGATGACAACAGGACGTCTTCCGTCACTTTCATCACCGGGATGTAAAGCATAGAAATCGAAGTCACTGCCACCGAAAAAATACTGTTGAAGATGAAAACCTTCCCAAGCTTCATCCAGCCCAATACAAAAATCGGGATGTTCAGGACAATCAACCAAACGCCTGCATTGAGCGGCGTGATCAAACCGAAAATCATGGCCAGCCCAGTGACCCCGCCCGATAAAATTTCATGCGGCAATAAAAACATGTTAAATGCGAAGCCAAGCAGCACCGATGCCGCGAAAATGACTAATATTCTATAAACTTTGTCCACCCATCATTCTCCATTCCTCAATAAATTCATAGCCAGCAAAAACGGGAAAATCCAAGCCGCTCTTGTTTGCTTCAGCCCCCTAGGGCCTTGGCGCAATGTTTCAAATTATAGAGTACAAAACAGTCCGATTGCAAGCCTTGCCGTACAGGTTTAACAAATCCCTTACAATCCCACAAGAAAAAGCGTTTCCGCTAACCTTCCGATTAGCGGAAACGCCAGGTTGTTCACTAGGTTTACACATTGGACTCTTTGTTGACCTTAAAGCGCTTCCGCTCTCTTCTTGTCCAGTTCAACAACCGCTGGTTCTTCGTATTGCTTCATCCAGAATTCAGCGTCTTTGAAGCCCATTTTTTCGGCATCAAAAACAGGGTCCTTGCCCTCTTTCTTCTGCTTTTCATAGTCCCGCAGCACCCTTAAGGCGGGTTTCGTCAGGAACAGGATGGCTACAAAGTTCAGCCAAGCCATACTTCCCATGCCGAGATCTCCCAGAGCCCAAGCAAATTCAGCGCTTACGACACTGCCGTAGAAAATCATGCCGAGCAGCACAATTTTCAATAGATGAGTCGGCCACTTCAACTTGACAGCGCGATTCCGGTTGAGAAAGACAAGGCAAGTTTCCGCTTTATAGTAGTACGACATGACCGTAGTAAAGCAAAAGAAGAACAGCGCAATAGCCAGAAACGCTGCACCAAAACCAGGTATGACGGATCCAATTGCCATTTGCGTGAATGCCGAAGGGGAAGCGCCGGGAATATTATTGACAATCGCCTCTCCGCCTGCAGGTTTCACATTGTACATGCCTGTAAACAAAATCATGAAGGCAGTTGCCGAACAGATGAGCAATGTATCGATATAGACCGAAAATGCTTGCACCAATCCTTGTTTTGCGGGATGGGATACTTCTGCGGCACCAGCATCATAAGTTTCACTGCCTATTCCGGCAGCGTTTGAGAATGCGCCTCTTTGGACACCCAAAGCGATAGCTGAACCCACAAGCCCGCCGAAAGCGGCGTTAGTGCCAAAGGCGCTGGAGAATATGAGCGAGATTACGCTTGGCAACTCGGTAATGTTCATAAGAAGAATAATAAGGCACATTAAAATATAAATGATGGCCATAACCGGCACGACAATTTCAGCCGCCTTCGCTATGCGCTTGACTCCACCGAAAATGATGACGCCGAGAATTATGACCAGCATACCGCCCGTTATAAGCGGTTCAATGCCAAACGCATTTTCCATCGAAATGGCGATGGTGTTCGCCTGAAGACCCGGCCATAGCACACCCATTACGACGAGTGTAATAATGGCAAACGTTACAGCATACCACTTGATTTTCAATCCTTTTTCTATGTAATAAGGCACGCCTCCGCGATATTGCCCGTCCAATTTACTTTTGTATACTTGTGTCATTGTAATCTCGATAAACGATGTAGCACCGCCCAAAAGAGCCATGACCCACATCCAAAAGACCGCTCCCGGACCCCCAAAAGCAATCGCAGTAGCAACACCCGCAATATTTCCGGTTCCGACCCTGCTCCCGAGCGACATTGAAAATGCCTGGAAGGAAGACACGCCAGCTTTTGATCTGTCACGGCTGAACGTCAGTTTGAACATATCCTTTAAAAGCCTTACTTGCAGAAAACGCGTTGCAATGGAGTAGAACAAACCCACTCCTAAAAACAAATAAACCAATGCTGAACTCCATACGATTCCATTCAACCAACCTACAAAATTCTCCATGTATCCTCCTTTATACACCGAAATTTCGGTGATGCCCATAAAATTCGGCGCAAAAAAACTTCTTTTACAAACGCTCTATTTGGCGTTCTGCCTTTCCATTGCTTGCTGCCGGCTGCGCTCTTAAACCACTTCTATGTATTAGCGGAACTGCAAAGCATCATCACTCTTGCTTCTCAGTCTTTGATTATTGCTCTAAAACAAAACACTTATGTAATAAAACACGCAGCCCTAAAAGTCCTTCCCTGGCACTCCAAGGCCAATCCCAAGCCCCCTCTCACTTCGCCCCCCTTTCTTTACGGCAGTATGCTTATCTTTGATGCCTCATTAAAATACTTAGGGAGTCTTAATAAGTCAGTAGTTTCACTTTCCCTGTATAATATTTTTTAAACATTTGTTAATGATTCTGAAGAGATTTGGATTTATTCGCCCCCCATTTTTCAATAAAAAACCAGCCACGCAGGATAGCCTGCATGACTGGCGCCATAGTCTTCATTGTTTTTCTTCCTTCTATTTTCCCTTAGACGGTTTGCTGCTTCCACTTTGCCAACACCGCTTTTTCTTTTTCCGGATCCAATCCCGCTTTCCGGTCCATATCAGGACGCCCGGCTTCCCACCCAAGCGTATCCCGGATGGTTTCATGCAAAGGCCGGAAGCTCAATCCATTGCGGAGCGCTTTTTTGATAGCCACCGCCAAAAATCCCGCCATGTTTTCCCGGTCCGGTATCCACAGCGGCATTTCCGACCAATACCGGACATCATTCGAAAGCAGGAACTCCTCATCTGCCCAAACCAATTCAGCATCGCTGCCGGAAACCGTTTTGCACTCCTCCAGCAACTGCTCCATCGTCAAACGGGATTCCGGCCCTGTTGCATTAAACGTTCCTGTGCCGCCTTCTTCGGCCATATTGATGATCCACTCCGCCAAATCCCGGACATCGATAAACTGGACTTCCTTGTCCCTTCTCCCCGGCGCCAGTACTTCCCCGCCTTCCGCTATCCGGCTCACCCAGTAATTGAAGCGGTCTGAGTAATCATACGGCCCGACAATGAGCCCTGCACGGACAATCAAGTTGCGTCCAGGAAAAGATTTCTCCACTTCCTTCTCACATAAAAACTTCAGTTCACCATAGTATTCATAGGAAGCAGGGCCCGCCGCATCTTTCTCCAGTTCCTCCACTTTTCCCGGCGGCAATTGGCTGACCGGATGATTTTCATCAATCCCCGGATTTTGCAGCTCATCGTAGACAGAAGCGCTCGAGATAAAAGTGTAATGGCCGGCTGCACCGGCTAACAGCCCTGCCGATTCCCGGACAGCCCATGGCACAAAGCCGCACGTGTCAATCACCGCATCCCATGACCGCCCCTCCAGCGCTTTCAGATTCCCGTTCCGGTCCCCGATCAGCTTCTCCGCTTCCGGGAACAACCCGGAATTTTCCCTCCCCCGGTTAAACAAGGTCACGTCATGCCCTTTTCTCAGCGCCGTCTCCGTCAGGAAGCGGCCCAAAAAACGGGTGCCCCCAAGAATCAATATCTTCATCGCCATTCCCCTTTCTTTTCCTCGATCGTTTTTTTCTGAACCCTTTTATCTTTTCTATTAATGCCTATTCGCTGTTTGTTTTCCAAAGTCCTTGTTTTAAAAAACGATTGAAGTTCAACTTGGGGCAACTGACCACAAAAAAAGAACGAATCCTCTTTAGAAGGATTCGTTCTTTCATCAATTATTCTGCTTCTTCAACCGCTTTCGCCTGATAATTGTAATCTGCCGGATTGATTGGCGTGAAGCCTTCCGGCGTGTAGAACCGCAGCAAGTCTCCATTGACTACTTGGTCCGACAGATACAATTCATATTCTCCGCGCTGCTTGAATTCTTCAGCTTGCTCCAGCTGGTCTTCTTCAAGCGGCAAGCCGGTTTCGGGATCATAGAACGTATCGTTCAGCGCGTAGATTTCCGGGCTGACATAATCGCCGTTCCTGAACGTGACAAGTTCCTCATGTTCCTTGGACAATAAGTCCGTACCGAAATGCACATAATCCTGCGTTTCAACGCCCAGCAAATGCATCACAGTCGGCAGAAGGTCAATTTGTCCGCCATACGTATGGTTGATGCCGCCTTCTAAGCCGGGCACGTGGATGAACAATGGGACACGCTGCAGTTTGGCATTTTCAACAGGGGTGATTTCTTTTGAAAGCACTTGTTCCATTGCCTGGTTATGGTTGTCTGAAATTCCGTAATGGTCGCCGTACATGACAATCATCGTATTGTCAGCCAGGCCGGACTGTTCCAGCTCGGCAAAAAACTGCTCGATCGCTTCGTCCGCATAGCGGGCGGTCTGGAAGTAATTATCGACACTCGGATCGCCTGTCGTGCCTTTTTCGATGGTCGTCAATTCCTGGTCGATATGGTAAG
The DNA here is from genome assembly GCF_007859395.1 of Planomicrobium sp. CPCC 101110. Classification (GTDB taxonomy): domain Bacteria; phylum Bacillota; class Bacilli; order Bacillales_A; family Planococcaceae; genus Planococcus. Next base: position 236,964 of record NZ_VOHD01000008.1, read on the forward strand.
GGAAGTGATGCGCCACCGTGATGTACTTCGTATAGAAAGGTTCAGGCAGCGTTTCAAGAAGATCCGCCGATTGTTCAAAGAACGGCTTATCAAGCACACCGTACTCTGCCATATCCTTTTCTTCCAGGTTGGTATACGACTCGATATCGAAGAAATGGTCATAGCCGAAAGACTTGTAGATTTCAGAGCGGTTCCAGAATGTCGCATTGTTGCCGTGGAAGACCGCCGATTCATAGCCTTTGTCTTTCAGGATGGCAGGAGCCGCCTGGTACGTGTTTTTGCCTTTCGTAATATAGGCTGACCCTTTCGGCAGGCCAAACAGCGAATTTTCGAGCATGAACTCCGCATCCGATGTTTTGCCTTGTGCCGTCTGATGGAAGAAATTATCGAAATACATCGTATTTTCGTCTTCGATCAATGAATTCAAAAACGGTGTAACTTCTTCCCCGTTCAATTCATAATTCATCAGAAACGTCTGGAACGATTCCAAGTGCAGGTAAACCACGTTCATGCCTTCTGCCGCGCCAAAATATGCTTTATTCGGTTCGGCATAATTGGATTTCGTGTAATTCAACGCTTCTGTGCTGTCGTCGCTATCGGCCATCACTCGCTGTGAGGAAGACTTCAAGCTTTCCACGGTGTCATAAATCGCGTAATTGTACATCCCTAGGTACTTGACGATGTAATTGCGGTCAAAGCCGCGCGTCAGCAGCTGCGGGCGGTCTCCTTCAGCCATTGCCAGGTTGAAGAACGAGATTGCCAAAGCCGCCGTGACAACCGAAACAGCTACTTTGTTCTTGAAGCTTCCCGGATCTTTCTTGAACTTTTTGGAGAACACCAAAAGAGACAGGAAAACCACATCAACAAAGAACAACGCATCGGTTGGCTGGATCAGCGTTAGCACGCTTCCTCCCAGGTCACCGAAATTCTGTGTTTGGAACAAAGTCGGCAGCGTGATAAAATCGCTGAAAAACCGGTAGTAAACCACGTTCGAATACAACAGAACCGACATCAGCGTGTAGATTGCCAAGAGGGATATGTACTTCCGTGTCCCTTTGAAAAAGAGCGACAAGCTCAAAAATAGCAGCGCAGATCCCAGTGGATTGATGAACAGCAGCAATTCTTGAAGCACGCCGTCGACATCCAATTTAAATTGCGTTTTCTGGGATACGTATGTCTTCATCCATAGCATCACAACAGCCAGCAGGAAAAAAGGCATATACTTGTTAAAAGTCTCTTTACTCATCATGTTAATTTTTTTCATATTGCACCTTCTCATAATTGAACTTCACAAGGCATTTTGAGACATTGAATTAAAAAAGCCTGAAGCTAAACCACTCCAAGCGAAGTTTATATAAATAATACCAATTTCCATTTTACTAGAATGGGACGCAAAAAGACAGCTTAAGGTTCCTTCCGGTCTTTTAAGCCATCAGCCCGCCATTTCACCACTTCTTTTTCTTCAATCTGCTTCTCCAGCTTTTCATCCCAGCCGCCGGCCAGCCCGCTCCACACCCGGGCATAAAAAATGTCCTGCTTCCGGTCGTACAATTGAAATTCGACGCACGGAACAGGCTGTGCACTGTGCTCTTCACAGCCCACAATATCTGTAACGATCGTTTGAAAATCATCTTCAGCGGAACCAAACTCTTCTTTGGCAAGAAGCTCCTGCAGACGGTCCCAATCCACCGTCCCTTCCACTGCATAGCGGTAAACCGGAAGCGTCCCTTCCCCTTCCACAGCTTCGTTGCCGTCCGCTAATCGGTACTCATCATGCACAGCGCTATATGCGACCAGCGCCTGCCCCTCTTCCATGTCTTCTTCAAAAATGCCTTTTCCGAGATATTCATGCCCCTTTGGCGTAAGCATATAACCTTTATTTCCAAGATGGATCAGCTGAGTCCTCTCCATCTTCCCGATCAAGTCGCGGATAAACAGCTCTTCCACAAGCAGCATGTCGGCTAAAGCGGCGGCTCGTCGGATATCCGTTTCCTGAAAAGCGAAAAGCAGCATTTTCATCAGGATATCCATCTTGAACCGCTTCACCTGGCTGAAAGTGACTTCATATGAAACGGCCGGCAGCTGCCAGCGCGCCGTCTTGATGATCGAAACATCCGGATTTCCCAGCAAATCCGACCGCAGATCCTTTATGAGTTTGTCCATCCCTTCACCCCCTGCTGCCCTGCAATGCTTTCAAGCCGTTTTTCTGTTTGACGACTTGCAGGACGTGCCGATACATCGCTTTCGTTTCGTCCTTTTTCGCGCGCTCCGTAAACATCTCGGAACTGCCGATCAACACAAGCAGCTCTTTCGCGCGCGATAAAGCCACGTTCAACCGGCGGTAATCCTTCGCAAAGCCGATATCGCCGTGCTTGTTTTGGTTGTTGCGCACCATGCTGAGCAGGATGATTTCCATCTCGCTTCCTTGGAACCGGTCGACCGTCCCTGTCCGGATCGTCAAGTGCGGCAAACGCAGCTCTTGATCGATCATCCGCTGCAACCGCTTGACTTGTTCCCCGTAGAAAGAGATGACGCCCACGCTTTTCAGATGGTCAGCCCCTATTCTTCCTTCTTGCTTCGCTTTCGCCGCCGCGTCGTTCATCTCCACGAGCAATCGGCTGATTTCCTGGAGTTCCGCAGGATTATAGAGGCTTTTGCCGCCGCTCATGCGTTCTTCAAAATAAGCCGGTTCATTCGGCAAATCGAGCCACATGAGGTGATTGCTGCGGCTCACCATGTTTGATTCGAGCAAATGGTCGCGGTCCCGGTCGGAATCGGGAAGCCCGCATTGCAATTGCTTGTCCTCCAGTTCATAGAACGGCGAGATTGTTTCCATAATATCCGCGTGCATCCGGTATTGAATGGCAAGCATCGTCTTGTTCGCCTCCGGCAAGTTTTTGTACAAACGCTCGAACAGCGATTCTTCCAAAAGCTTCTCAAGTTCCCGCTTCTCTTCAAATCCGCTGTTTTCTTTGATCATTTCCTCGAGCGTTTCTTCTAATGTGTCATTGCCAAGAAGTGGCGGCAATTGGTGGTGATCCCCGACCAAAATGACTTTCCTGCCTTTCAACATCGGCAACAGCAGTTCCGGCGGCGTTGCTTTCGACACTTCATCGATAATGACCACATCAAACACCGGGTAGTTGTCGATAAAATCCTTGCGCGCCGAAGCGACGCACGTCGTCCCGATCACGTTGGCGTGCTTGATGTACAATTTGCGGATTTCGTCCAAGTCATGATCGTTGGCCCCTTCCAGCAAATCCAGCCATTTTTTCTGGATCGACTGAAGCAAAGGCAAGTTTTTCTGTTCCTGCTTGAGGGATTCCTGGGTGAATGAAAGACTGGCCATTTTTTTGGCCGCTTCTTCGTATTCCGTCTCGGGGCTGGAAGAAAGGACTCCTTCTAAAGCGTCCAATTCTTGTTCTTCGTTCGCTATCCATTCCTGCAAGCGGCCCTTTTTCGCATCGATCTCGGCGAGCTTTCCTTTGTTTTCCTCAAGTGCATCCGTTTCCTGTATGCGTTCAGCTTGAAGTTCTTTCAAGCTTTGCTCCGCCTGTTCATAGGCGGCTTTCTCTTTTCCAAGTTCGATGAGCCGGGCTTTCTCTTCATAGATGCCCTCTTCGATATTGGCCGAAATATGTGCAGCATCAGACAGCTGGCGGACTTGCCGTTCAAGCGGAACTGCTTCGAGCCGCTTTGTTTCGAGGTCTTCGAGCCACTTCTGGTCCAAAGCAAAGGAATGCTGCTGCTGTTTCAAAAGTTCTCCGCACAGCACTTTCTTCAATTCCTGAAACGCCCGCTTCGACTCTTCTATGTAAACGTCCGCGGTTTTTAGTTTCGCGCCTCTTCTCCATAAATCGTTCTGGCGCTTGTACAATCCTGTAAGCGCCCCTGCCAAAACGGCCGGATCGTTCCGCTGCCGGCTTTTCAGCGCCGCCCTCAACTTTTCCAGAAACCGGTCGAGGTCAGAAGAAGTAAAGGCTTCTGTTGCTGCGCTTGCCTTTTGCTTCAACTCTTCGATAGAGAGGTTTGCAGATGCTGCCAACGGTTCCACATAGGTGATTGCAGCCGAAATCAGTTCATTGTATTTTTTCAATTTCCCCCACGCATCGATGTTTTCACGGTTCGCTTCCAATTTGTTGATCAGATAGGTAATGGCTGGAACTTCTTCGATCTTTTGTTCAGCCATCACCTGCATCAAGCCATCCACTTTTTTCACGCTTTCGGCTTCAAGAAGCACGGCTTTCTGCGCTTCGATAACAGCCGCCATTCGGTCCCGCTTTCCGGAAATCACAGCCATGTCCTTCTTCAAGCCAGCCAACTCTTTTTCAAGCCCTTGGAAGAGGCGGGCGCGTTCAAGCTGCTGGATATTATCAGAGACTCGCTTTTGCTCTTCTTCGAACCACTCGAAGGTCCTGCTTTCAAGCAATGCCAGATTCTTGGCGATCAATTTTTCGACCGCCTCCAGCTTTTCTGTGAGCTCCCGCTTTTGGCGGACCGCCTGTTCTTTTTGAAACTCGAATGCCGTTAAGTTGTTTTGCTCTTTTTTCAAAAGCGATTGGATTTCACGCTTCTGCTCCTGCGCTGCTTTTTTCTCTTCGACTGCTTTTGCCGAACCTTCATAAACTGGCTGCAGCTCATTGTAAGCCCGTTCAGCAGCTTCCAGTTCCCTTGCCAGCTCGGATGCGCGTTTTTTGCGCGTTTCGTATTGGGCCGTAATTTCTTTTAACGTATTCTCTTTCCAATACTGGCCGACGTTTTCTTCGATAAATTTTTTTCCTTCTTCTTCAATGCTTTCGGTCCGACCGACTCGAAGAATCCGGATGTCCTTATTGGCCAGCAAGCGGCCAAGGGCGTTGTCAACCGCCAGATTCGATTGCGAAGCGACGAGCGTCTTCAATCCTTTTTTCGCGTTCTGGAGGCAAATCTCTGCGATAACCGTTGTTTTCCCCGTTCCCGGCGGCCCTTGGATGACATACAAATCTTCAGCCGACACCGCTCCTGAAACCGCCTGCTGCTGGAACTCATTCAGCCGGTTGTGGAAGCTTAGCTTCTCCATTTGCTTGAGCGGCTTGACCGGCGGCTTTTCTTCAAACAACAGCCGGTCGAGGTTGGGATTGACCGCCAGGCCTTTTTCCAGGTTGGTGAAGCCCTGGCGCAGCCTCCTGATCTGGCTCAACGCCGCGAAATTGCTGAAAACCACTTCTTTTTTATGAAGCGAGTGCCCTTTCTCCCGGAGCTGTTTGACGATGCCATTTTGAAGTTCGATTTCCACTGCCCGGTTCGCGGCTTTGATCACGGTTCCGACATCCCCGTCAATTCCCGTAAGCCGCACACTCAAGTTTTTCAGCGTTTTCCACTCGTTGTCCTTCAATCCGCAGCCAGTCAACGTGATGCGGCTGAAATCATGGCTGAACGCCAGTTTCGAATAACTTGTCTTGATGTCCGGAATGTCCATTCCGCGCTCCTGGATCTTCAGGTAGCCTTCCCAGCTGCCAATCCGCTTTTTCACATAATCGGAACTTTCTTTCGCCGGCGTCATCCGGTTGATCAGATTGATGAATGCCACCGGAGCCGGTTCCCGGGAGTTTTCGAAAACGACCTGTTCTTCCCGCTGCCAGTTCGTCCCAAGCGCGCCGTACGCTTTCCGGAGCGTCACATTCGTCAAAAGCATTTGATGGTTCGTGAAGATGCAGTGTAAGACAATCAGCTGATTCAGTTCCTTCGCTGCCAGCCGGCTGTTTTCAGCCTGGCTGAAAATCAGCGCAACCGAAAGGCCGCCATCCGGACTTGAAGGATACCGTTCGATAAACACCTTGAAAGGTTCGCCCCCGACAAAAAACGAGCGTTCGTCGATGCCGAACCCCCTCATTTTTTCCGAAGCGGTCTTTGTTATTCTCATGGACGTTTTGTGTATGCTGCTATTTGTGTTAACCATTCCATCACCTGTTCTAAAACTGAAGAAGCTGCTCGATTAAAGCATTCCATCTGATATGTTTTGCATCTAATCATCATACCATCTATTGAGGGAATTTTTCTTTCGAACTTGTGAACTTTATATCAAACGAATTCTTCCAGACAGAACATCCACTCCTGTCCAAAAAAGCCGCAAAAAAAAGCAGACCCCTTCGGCTCCGCTTTTCTATGGATGACATTTTTTCATTCTGCTTTTCCATCTTTCTGTTCTGCAAAGTGATGCTCTGTTGCATATTTGAACGAACTCATCAAAAAGCCTGTCGCTGCCTTGCTTATCTCGGCCTTCGGGTGAATGATATCGAAGCCATGATAAGCACCTTTATATATTTCAAAATCAACCGGAACTCCTGCCTGCTTCAGATTTTCCACATACTGGATTGTTTCATCCCTGAATGGTTCGATATCGCCTACAAACGTGACGGTTGGCGGCAAGGAACGGTAATCGGCTGCCCGCGCGGCTGCTGCATAAGCCGGCACTTCTTTGCCGAACAGTTCGCCTAGATAGAGCTTCCATGCCCAGCGGTTGGTGTCCGAGTTCCAGACGTGGGCGTTATTCTCTCTTGCCGAGTCGGTCAGCATCCGGTCATCGATCATAGGGTAGAGAGGCATTTGAAAAGCGATATTCACTTCGCCTTTGTCCCTTGCATACAGCGTAAGCGCAGCAGTCAAGCCGCCGCCGGCACTTTCTCCGCCCACCATGAGCTGGCTGTCCCGGATGCCCAGCTCTTTCGCATGGGTTTTCATCCATACCATCACCTCATAGCAATCGTCAAATGCTGCCGGATAAGGGGCGTCAATCGACAGGCGATAGTCAGGCGCAACAATGATACAAGCACTTGTTTCGATCAGCTTTTTATACATTTTCCCGCTCATCTCAGGAACTCCTTGTGCATATCCGCCTCCGTGAATCCACAATACACCAGGCACCTCGTTTTCCAGACGGAGCGGTTTATAGATGCGCACACGAATCTTGGAAGCATCTTTCCGGCTGACCCATACTTTGCTGCACTCCAGCCCTTCTGCGTTTTTCCCTTTGAACGTTTTATCCATCTGTTTTTTGGAATTCTGCATCGATTGAATAAACTTGGCTTCGGTCGATTTCTGCACCAGCCGGCTCAATAACATCCCTCTGAACCGTAATTGCCTATCAACCATTCTGCGGGACACTTTCAAGATATAACCTCCTTCAAAATAGCCTTGCCATATATAAAGTATGAATCGGCTGTATCTATAATCATCTGAATTTTTGATAACGGGAGATGTCCAGAATAATTTCCGGCCCAGCTTGGGTATACTACAGTACACACAAATCAGGAGGGTGTTATCATGGCACAGCTGCCCTATAACAGAATCGATTCCGCTTCAAGAGTGATTGAAGCAATGCCAAAAACCATTTATCAGGCATTTATGAATCCGGAAGAATTGATTTTGTGGCTTCCGCCCAAAGGAATGTCAGCCTTCATTGATGTATTTGAGCCCTATGAGGGCGGGACTTATAAGATGACTTTGACCTATGAAAGGGAGGACTCGAACTTCGGAAAGACTTCAAAAGATACCGACGTAACCCATGGGAAATTCCTGGAGTTAGTTCCTGACAGAAAAATTTCCCTATCTGTCCAATTTGATTCTGAAGACCCGGCGTTCTCGGGTGAGATGATCCAGACATGGTATTTGGAATCCGTCTTGGAAGGCACGAAGGTCACCATCATTTGCGAAAACGTTCCGGAAGGAATCCGGAAAGAAGATCATGACGCCGGTCTGAATTCCACACTCGAAAACCTCGCGAGCTTTACCGAAAAGCAAGCCGGGGAACCTTAAATGCCGAATCCACAGACGCATCAGCTTTCAAACTTTTAAGAAACGCCCTAAAATTTTCCGGGCTTTTTTGCGCGGCTGAAAATGAGAATGGATCATTTCCCAGTTTCAATAGCCGATGAATAAAATACTTTAAATTCTTTCTTCATTTCATAGGCGCCTTCTAACACTCGGAACTCATTTTTAACCGTCGATCATTGCAATGTCACCAACTATCTGGATTTCCCCTTCTTCAACAAGGATTCCATCTCCATCATTTGCCGCATAAACTGTCGTTCCGGTGTTTTCAGCATAGCTGCGAACCGCTTCTTTATAATCTTCATTCCAGCGATTGTAATGAGGTAAAAATTCAAAATCAACAAGTTGCAATCCTTCTAATTCATTATCAGAATCCCCTGTAAATATCTGAAACAACTTAATGGATTTCCCAAGCTGAACCCCTCCGCCACTAACCCCTACAACTGTTCCTCCCTGATTGAAAAAATCACGTAGGAACTTATCCATTTTTCGATGCTCGATAGCATTTCTGAATTTTATCGGATTTCCGGCAGAAAGATGAAGTATGTCGCATTCTGCTAATTCATCAATCTTTGAGGAATCAAACTCACTGTAAAGGTCAAAAAACATAAAATCTTGAACTCCATAACGGCGGTAATATTGCGTTTTTATATCGAAATACGTTTTCTCCCGATCTTCTGTAGAAGGAATGTAGCCTATTTTAGTGTTTTTAGTATTCCTGCTATCGAAAAGCATATGATCCAATCTTTGATTGCCAAAAGATTCAACTACTTGGTCACTATAAAAGAACAATTTCCCCATTTTGAACACCTCTTTCATATTGATTCACTATAGCTTCTTTTATTCCGTCAAACTTTGCAAGAACCCGATTCAAAGGTTAGACAATGCTCCAGTTTTGTTCTATCAATGAACAAACTATTTCAATGCCTACGCTTCTCTTCATTTCTGCTGTATATGAATTCATAGCATCCCATACTAATGCGAATCCAAGTTGAACAGCAAAGTTTTAGTTAGCTGCTTGAACACCAACACAAGCCAAATAAGGGAAAGCGTCCAGCACGAAACTCCTCCTTCTCCAAAGCCCATCGCCATTTCAATCCGATAACCGCCTTTCCCCTTTTTAACGAAAAATAAGACCCCGCTTCGAAAAACGGGAGTCTTATTTTTCGTTGTTCCCTAGCTTTGGCCTGTTTTTCTTTCACCGTTTCTGTGCCGCTTCGCGCTTCACGATTTTATCGCTCACTTGCTGGCCGCTCAGTGTAACCATCGGCATGCCGCCACCAGGGTTTACTGTTCCGCCGACAAAATAAAGGTTGTCGTAGAGGGCGCTTTGTTTTTGATGCTTGAATCCCCTATTCGTCTTTTTGTCGGAAACCGTGCCGTAAATGGCGCCTCGGTCGGAGCCGTAAGTGCGTTCAATATCGTGCGGCGTCCAGACATCGCGCGTCACGATGTTGTCGCGCAGGCCATGCAAACCCATGCGCTCCAACTTTTCAAGGACGCGTTTCTCGAATTCCAGATAGTCTTCTGCTGAGAATGGATTCTTCTGTATGTAAGGAATATGCGGCAGAATTTTCAAGTTTTCGTGGCCGGGAGGCGCTTGTGATGGGTCGGTTTTGTTGGTATTGACCACGTAAATGGTTGGGTCATCCGGCAGCTGGTGCTTTTTGAACACTTTCTCCATCTGTTCATGCAGGTTCTCCGAAAAGAAGAAATTGTGGTGGTTCAAGAAAGGATATTCCTTTTTCACCCCGAGATGCAGTACAAGGCCGGAGCTTGCCGGTTCATATTTCTTTTCCAGCTTCCGTACAAACTTCTTATCGGCAGCGACCATCTTTTTATAGAACGGGATCACTTCCATATTGGACACATAATATTCGGCTGTTTTCACAGATCCGTCTTCAAGCTCCACGCCCGTGATTTCCCTGTTTTTATTGGTGAACACTTGCATGACGCCAAGGCCCGTATGGAGTTCGACGCCTTCCTCCTTAGCGAGTTTCGCCAAGCCTTCCGCAAGTTTATGCATCCCGCCCGGCACATACCAGCAGCCCTGGGCATGCTGCATGTAGATCATCATATTGAGAACCGCGGGTGCGCTATACGGAGAAGAGCCGACATATTTGATGAAATAGGAGAGCATATCCCGCAGATGGGGATTGCTGATCCGCTTGGCAATCGCCCCGTGCATCGTCGAAATCAAATCAAATCCTTTTAGAGACGATATAACTCCCTGCTCGGCAATGATTTCTTTTGTCGTGTCCAGGCCCTTTTCAAAATAGCCGGCTTCGGTCGTGTCATAAAGCCGCTTCGCATATTTCAAGAACGCATGATACTCTTTTATGTCCTGGCGGCTAAGCCAAGGGTTCTCCCGTTCCATCGAACGAAGGTCTCCGTATAAATCTAGCACCGTGCCGTCCGGAAAGAACGAACGCCACTCGCGGTCCAGCCGCTTGATCGGCACATAGTCAGCCATCCGCTTCCCGCTTCCGCGGAACAGCTTTTCGAAAACATGCGGCATCGTCAAAATGGACGGGCCGAGGTCGAAACCGAAACCGTCCTGTTCCAGGCGGTTCAGCTTTCCGCCCAGGTGCGCATTCTTCTCATATAAAGATACAGAGTACCCGTTTTGCGCAAGAGATATGGCGGCAGACAAGCCTCCAAGGCCTCCCCCGATCACGAGTACGGATTTGTTGGGATTCGTCATACGGGTACCGTCCTTCTTTCCAAAGTTTTTCAGCCCATCGACTCCGTTAAAATCCGGATCATTTCCCGTTTTGTCACGAAGTTTTTCTGGGCAAAGCAGTCATAATTGTTTTGGCGGACGCTCGTTAAAATTCCCCGGTAAACTTGCGCCGAGACTTGAACAGGCATCCGGCTGTCTTTATCAAAGTTCGAAATGCATTCAAGAAATTCGTCATACAAAACCTCAGCCCGGTTGGCCATCGCTTCCCAAACCTGGATAAAACTATCGGTGATCTCCGAATTGGCCAACTGGCTGACGCGGTAGCCGGCTCTTTGAAGCTCCTCGGCAGGAAGATAGATTCTTCCTTTCTCGCGGTAGTCTTCGCCTACATCCCTTAAAATATTCGTCAATTGCATCGCCACGCCGAGACTGATGGCTGCGTCTGTGCAATCCACTTTGGAACCGGAAGCGATGATCGGCAAAAGCATGCGGCCGACCGATCCTGCCACGTAATAGCTGTAGGTTTCAACATCCTCCAGCGTTTTTGGGGTGGAAAACGAGATGTCCATCCGCTGCCCTTTGATCTGGTCGTAGAATGGCTCGAAATCCATTTCATAAGTGTCGAACACCACACGCAAAGCGCGCCACAACGGATGGTTGATCTCCTGTTTTTGGCCAAAGCGACGGAGTTCGTCCGTCAATTTGTCCAAGGCTGTCAGCTGAGCTGAACTTCCACGGTTTTCATCAACGCTGTCATCCGCTGTCCGGCAAAACGCATAAATGGCATAGACAGCACGGGCTTTTTCTTCGGGAAGTCTTGAGAAGGCGTAATAGAAACTTTTCGAGTGCCGTTTAATGATTTCTTCGCAAAACGCAAAGTCGTCTCGGACAGACATTTGAGCAGTCATGGAAAACTCCCCTTTCAGCGGGTGTGGAATAGGATTCCTTTGTCATCATGCAACAGTTCTTCTGTAGCGATTCGGGCGGACAACAAGACAATCGGAACACCGGCACCCGGATGTGTACTGCTTCCCGTAAAGTAAAGGTTCTCACAATGGGTGGCTTTACTTTGGGGACGCATATGGTTGCTTTGCGCGAGTGTTGGCTGAAGGCCGAAAGTGGCTCCGTTATAGGCATTGAAGCGCCGTTCGAAATCGGGCGGTGTCATATACGATTCAGAGACGATTTCCTGCTTCACATTCTCAAAGCCCTTGATTTTTTCCAAAGCATCCAGTATATTGCTGCGGTAATGCTGGATCGTTTCATCGTCCCATTCATATTGGGAACACGACTTATCAGAAACAGGAACAAGGACGTACAATCCGTCCTTCCCTTCAGGCGCTAAGGCCGGATCGAGCTTAGAACCAATATAGACGTAGAATGACGCTGTGTCGAGGCGTTTTCCTGAAAAGATATCATTCAAATTCCGTTCAAGCTCTTCATTGAAGATAAAGTTATGGGCATTCGGCACTTCGTCGTACTTCTTGTCCATTCCAAGATACATCAGGAAGCAGGAACAGGAGTATTTCATGCTGTCGATTTTCTTATCGGTGTATTTCCCTTTTGCCTTTGGTTCTGAAACAAGATTTTTCATCGCATACGGAAAATCGGCATTGCACATCACAAAATCCGACGGAATGAATTCGCCGTTCAGTTGAATGCCTATCGCCTGCCCATCTTCGATGACAATCTCGTCCACAGGGGAGTTGTACTGGACGGTACCGCCCATTTCCAGAAACAACCGTTCAAGGGATTGCGCAAGCGTATACATCCCGCCCTTGATGAACCATACGCCATAAAGGAACTCGATCATCGGGATCATCGTGTAAAGCGAAGGCCCGCTGTAAGGAGAAACACCGATGTATAAGGTTTGGAAACTGATCATTTGCTTCAGGCGTTCGTTTTTGATGTATTTGCTGATAAATGAATCCGCGTTGTCGAAAGTCTTCAGTTTGAGGCCTTGGCGCAGCACTGCCGGATTGTAGAAGTCCGTTGGTTTGCGGAAAGGTTTTTGAAGGAAATGTTCTTTGGCCACTACAAAACGGCTGTAGATCTCCTGTATATATTTGAAAAAGCCCAGCGCATCTTCTTCCCCGAACGACTCGAGCGTTTTGGTCAATTTGATAAGATCTGAACTGATTTCATAATGCTCATCCGGCTCTCCTTCAAAAAACACACTATACATAGGGTCCAGGCGCTCCATCGGGATATAATCATCCGGGTCGACACCGCACACTTCAAACACTTCACGGTAAAGTTCCGGCATCATGACAATAGTCGGCCCCAAGTCGAACTGGTAGCCATCTTGTTGGATCCTATGCATCTTTCCGCCAGGCAAAGCTTCTTTTTCATATAACTTGACTTCATATCCAGCATGCTGCAGCCGGCAAGCGCTTGCAAGTCCAGCGACGCCTGCCCCGATAACACTGACACTCTTTTTCAATCAGATCTCCTCAATTCTCCTTATAATAAGACGCTGTACAATCAACCTAAGCAATACAATGTATTAGTCCTATTTATTCCCTGCCTATAAGGTTTGAAACATTGGCTGTATAGGTTTTGTACAACGTGCATAAGCATCAGTAAGGGCTGAAAATCAGAAATATCCAACCAGCCAGCAGAAACAGGCGCCGTTCCCATGTGTAGAACGGCGCCTGTTATTCTTGCCTGAAAATAGCGGTCCATACTGATTCGCCGGTTCTTTGCTGAAACAGTTTAATCGTTTGCCGCCAATGCGCGGTCAATCAAATCCTTGCCTATCTGGCTTTCGTATTTCTCATAAACAGATTGTGCTGCCTGGCGGAATTCATCACGCTGCTCGGCCGTCAAGTCGTTCACTTGCATGCCTTCAGATTTCAGTTGCTCCAAAAATTCCACGTCCTGCTGCTGGGCAAGTTCACGCTGTTCATCACGGAATTCTTCGGACGCTTCCATGACCAGCCCCTGCAGATCTTCCGGCAATCCATTATAGAAATCGTTGTTCGCCAATAAAATCGCCGCTGCATAGACGTGGCCCGTCAACGTCAAGTAATCCTGCACTTCGTAAAATTTGTTCGTATAGTATAAAGAAATCGGGCATTCCATTGCATCATATGTCCCTTGCTGCAATGCCGTATACAATTCACCGAAAGCAAATGGGGAGGCATTGGCGCCAAACGCTTTGAACGTATCGGTGTGGAGCGGGTTTTCGAGCGTCCGTAATTTCAAGCCAGCCATGTCTTCCGGGGATTCTATCGGCCCTTCGTTATTGGAAACATGCCGGAAACCGTTTTCTCCGAACGCCAGCCCTTTCAAATCGTTTTGTTCCAGACTATCCAATAACTCCTGGCCTAATTCCCCGTCCAATGCACTGTACGCGGATTCATAATCATTGAACAAAAACGGCAAATCGAATACGAGGAATTTCTCATTGAACGAAGCTAGCGGAGCAACCGCCGGAATCGTCATTTCGAGATTTCCTAATTGTACGGCTTCAATCGCCTCCCGGTCTGAACCATATAGTTGTCCGTTCGGATACAGTTCTACAGTCAGCCTTCCGTCGGATTCCTTTTCCAATTTTTCTTTGAACTTTAGGGATTGGATATGGGCGGAATGTTCTTCGGGAACCAAATAAGCTATTCTGATGGTGTAGGTTTCTTCCCCGCCCTCTTCTTGTGTCGAGGCAGGTTGTTCACTTGGCCTGCCGCATGCCGCCAGTGTAAGTGAAATCAGGATAATCAGTGCAAGTCCGATTGTTTTTTTCATGGTCCCTCCCGTTTGATTTTTTTAAACCCTATACCCTTACTATAATCCAATTTAACCTGAAACAAGACATTATGCTACCAGAAATTAAAATATTCTGAATTTTTAATGCTGATTATAAACTCATGTGATACTCCGGACAAATCCGACTCTTTGCTAGTTCCCAATTCTTCAAATAGAAAACCTTAGAGGACGGACCTTAAATCTGAAAAAACTGCCGGCTCTTGCTGCGAGCTGGCAGTTTTGTGCATTCAAGCTTCATCTCTGATATCAGGTTTGTTTATCTGTTGGGTCTAGGCGGATCTGTTTTCAGCAGTGCATCCATAGGCGCTTCTTTTTTGATGGAATATGTCATGGACTTAGGCTCCGCGTTTGATGGACTATAGGCCGGTTCTTCATGAAAACTGATATCCAAGCCCATTTCTTCTTCCTCTCTTGACACGCGCAGCGGCATGAACAGCCCGATGCCTTTCAGAATGAGGAACGTGCCTGCACAGCCAAGTACCAGTGCGGTCCCGACTCCGATTGCCTGATGCAGCAGCAGTTCCGGGTTTCCGTAAAACAAGCCGTTCTTCCCGGCTTCGTTGACAGCGGTCGTCGCAAACAACCCGGTTGCGAGCGCCCCCCAGATCCCCGCAATCCCGTGGACGCCAAAAGCGTCGAGCGTATCATCGTACTTGAAGCGCGATTTGACGAAATGTATGCCGAAATAGCTGACAGGGGCAGCAATCAGGCCGATGATCAAAGCGGCTGGCACCGTGACAAATCCAGCTGCCGGCGTGATGCCGACGAGCCCGGCGATGGCGCCGGTTGCCGTGCCGACAAGAGTCGGCCTGCGGCGGATGCTCCATTCGACGAATAGCCAGCCGAGCCCGCCTGCCGCGGCGGCGATTTGCGTATTGGCAAAAACCAACGCCGTCAAGCCATTGGCGGCCAATGCACTGCCGGCGTTAAAACCGAACCAGCCAAACCAAAGCGTCGCCGCCCCGATAAGGAACAGGACGATGTTGTGCGGAGAATGCGATTTTTTCAAATGCTCGAAACGCGGACCGATGACGATCGCCGCTGTCAGCGCACTGACGCCTGATAAAATGTGGACGACTGTCCCGCCGGCAAAGTCGAGCTCGCCAAGCTGAGCCAGCCAGCCGCCCCCCCATACCCAGTGTGCCATCGGGGCGTAAATGACGGTTACCCAGACGGCACTGAACAAGATCCAGGCAGGGAAAGAGATTCGTCCGGCAATGCCGCCTGAAATGATAGCTACGGTGATTGCCGCAAATGCGCCCTGGAATATTGCGAACATATAATGCGGAATTGTGTACGTCCCGAATGCCGCTTCAGGCCCCACCCCGTTGAACCCAAGATAATCAAGTCCGCCGATAAAGCCGCCGATGTCCGTTCCGAATGCCAGCGAATATCCCCATAGCATCCAAACAATCGTGACAACAAGCAAACTGACGAAACTGTGCATCATCGTGGAGACGACGTTCCGGTCACTTACCAGGCCGCCGTAGAAAAGTGCAAGGCCCGGAACATGCATGAAGATGACGATCGCTGTCGCCACTAGCATCCATGTCGTGTCACCACTGTCGATTTGCACAGCCGGTGTTGCAGCAAAGGCGCTCGTGGCTCCAAAAAAGACGGATATAAGAACAACAATAAGGAAAGAAATGAAAAACTGGCTGCTTTTTCCGATCATATGAACTCCTCCTGTTCTTTAGTAAATATGGATTTTATTGATCTATGGCGATCCATCGGACTGCTTACTGTGGATGAACGTGTGATTGATGCCCGCTTTCTTCGTTCCCGTTTGCATCCGCCGCAACAGCAGTCCCAATTCCCGCTGCTGAAACGGTGCTGAGCAAAAGCATAGCAAGCGGCAAAAGCCGAAGCTGTATTTTGACGTTCGCGGTTTTTTCCGCTTCCCGGCCCATCATATACAGCAGGCCGAAAACAACAAATACATAAAAGAGGTCCATCGATACAACGATGAACAGCTCACGCGCAGGCGGGACCATCGCTGCAAGCATGGCGCCCATCATCGCCCCCATGAAACTGGCAGCAGATGCTTCGATGATGCCGGTCGAACCGAATAGCCTTCCGATCCCAAAAGCGAATAGGAAACTGATGCAGACTGACAAGACGGTTGAAACTGCCAAGTCTCCAGGCAGTAGAAACGTAATGATCAAACCGATCGCTGTACTTGAAACCATCCCGTAGGACATGGCCACGCATTTCCCCATGGCGGCGTTGACGTGGGCTTTCACCTTCTGGCCGTTCCAGTAAAAGAACAGCGTACAGACTACTAAAAGCAAGGAACTGATCAGCATCAGCATACATATGACCTCTCTTCCGTAAGCTGCAGGAGCCGATTCCCGGCTCCTACGGCTTTTCAGTTGTTTAATGGCAGCTGTCAGGCTGCTTCATGCCGCACGATTTCGCTTTCGGTGTTGGCCGCGGCAGATCCAGCGCCGGATTGCGGTCAAAAAAGCCTACGGGTTTCAGCTGGAAGCTTTGGTAAGCGGTCGGCATGACCGGCCAATCTTCTGTCCGGGTAATGTGGTGATGCCCCATTGTGTACCAGACGACAATGTCCTCGTTTTCGATCGGACGGTCCGCTTTGACGTAATGCTCCAAGCTGTCGCCTCCTTTGGACTGGTTCGGGTATTTCCCGGACGCATACATCTGGTCCGGATCGAACTTCGTGACATGCAGGTGGTTTTTGATGAACCCGGCACGCTGGATGACCGTGGCGCTGTCGGCCGCGAACGGAAAGCAGTTTTCGCCGGTGACGATTTTATAGCTGACGGGCTGGCCGACATGGTTTTTCGATTCCGGGTTCACGATCCGCCATGTTTTCTGGGTGACAAGATCGATGTTGCTGACAGACTCCGATTCGGTCTTGAAAGTTTTGGCGACAGTGTAGAAGGCGTTGCCGTTCGGGTTTTCCGGACCGGCTTTTTCAGCGACCGTATGGCTTTCCACGAGCGAGTTGTTCACTCCGTCGATCATCGGGTCGATCCGGAAATTGAAGAAATGCTGATGGTACGGCGCATTCACTTGCGGAGCAACTTCGGTCCCATATTTCGGCTTTTCCCCTTCATCAAGCGCTCCCACATTCAAAATGCCGGTCAGCTTCACTTCGCATTCGATCGTGCCGTCCGGATAAAAGGACCAGAAAAAGCCGTAGTCGTAGTTGGCGACCGTCGCGAAGAATGACAGTACGAGGCGGCGGGAACGGCGGACATCCACTTGATTGGTCCGCCAGTCGGTATGTTTCCAGGCGATTCCGTAGTCTTCCTCGTGCAGGCAGACGGCGTTTTTGATCGTGAACGGCTCCCCTTTGCTGTTGGCCATGACCGCATCGAAATACTGGATATGGCCGACACAGTCGCAGCCGAGCTCCAGCGAGTTCGCCAGCTGTCCGATGCCATATTCCCCTGCATCGAAGGCGTTCTGCCAGTTATGCGCCGGGTTCACGTCACTGTATGGGACGACCATTTCGGACAAGGCCGCGCGGTATAAAATCGGACGCACTGCCCCTTTGTCCTCGTA
This sequence comes from Planomicrobium sp. CPCC 101110, assembly GCF_007859395.1. Classification (GTDB taxonomy): domain Bacteria; phylum Bacillota; class Bacilli; order Bacillales_A; family Planococcaceae; genus Planococcus. The sequence continues at coordinate 254,752 of NZ_VOHD01000008.1, forward strand.
GCCGACCGTATGGAGGACGAGGCCTTCACGCGGCGTAAAACCGAAACGGATTTTCCACTTCTGCCAGTCGATCGAATGCCCGTCGAATGTAAAACTCGGGCCTTCCGGCTGGATGATGTCGAGCGGCTTGAGGTCTGTCCGAACTTCGACCGGATGGCTTTTCGCTTCTTCCGGCACATACGCCCCGTCGGTCGGAGGCAGCGGCTTGACGCCATAGTCCTCAATGCGCACAATTTCCATCTTATTGACGTCGACCACGGCAATCAGCCCGGTGATGGGGTACGCATAGCCGTTTTCGTTTGCAGCCGGCCGAACCCATGCAAGAGCCCGGACAAGCCGTTTGCCTTCATCTTCTTCTATGTTGTAATAGCCGGCAGACCACGGGTCCACCATGACGAGGCTTGGGTCGGCCACGCCCCTTTTCAGCAAGGCCGCCTGGTAGTCGGGATCCTGTTTCACCAGCTCTTCCACCATGTCGAATTCATCAAGGATGAAACCTGGCTTCGCATCCGGAACGAATTCCCATTTCGCCACGCTTTCCGTCGTCAGCGACACGAGCGCTTCGAAGGTTTCATTTGTTTCGGGTTTCAGGATGATAAGCGAAGCCAATCGGTCCGGGGCTTCGTGCTCGCTGAAGTTCAAAACGACTTCCTTTGCCGGTTCGTGCAGGACCACTTGAGCGAACCGTACGGAAGGAGCAAGGTTTTGTTCTTTGGAAAGAATCGCAACCGCTTTTGAAATCTCTTCTGCAGTCAACGGTTCAAGCGGATGAACCAGCTTTTCAACTTGTGTAGGTTTTGTCGTCATAAAATCATCTACCTCCCAGTTATGTTATAAAACCTAACAATCATTTGTGTTTGGTTAGGATAAAACTTATCATAATCGCTTTTTCTGCTAAAAAATTGTAAAAAACGAAACAAAATTTAATATTTTCTGAATTTTCATGTTATATTTACTAACATGATATACCACTTGTTTTTCTCACTTCGATTACACTGAAAATAAAACAGAAAGGGAATAATAAGAAAGATAAATAGCAGCAGGGCTTTTTACTGGCATTCACTTCCCATACATATTTTTTTAGAATCCATTAACCAAAGGTGGAGATAAAATGGAAAGACCGAAAACGTATTTTCCTTCCCAGCCGGAAATCCAGCAGCGCACGAATCAGTATCAGGAACTGAAACCTCTCCATTTGAGTTATGCACGGGACGTCGCCTTGTTTTATCAATTCACCACGGATCCCATTTCACCGCCTGCCCTTTCTTTGATTCCGGACGGCTGTTTTGACCTTCTTTTTTGCTGTGACGAATCGCAGCCTGCAGCTTTTCTTTGGACAAGCCCGTACAGCCGGCGGAAACAGCCGGCATTCAGTCCCGATTGCACGTATTTCGGCGTACGGTTCTTCCCGGAACAAAGCCTATTGAAATTCAAGGTCCCCATGGCTGAATTGCTGGATCAGCAAATCCAGTTGTTCGATGTGTTTCCCGGCGAGCAAAAGATCGTCGAGGAACTGATCGTTGCCGGTACGTTTCAGGAACGGATACGCGCTTTCATGGCTTTTCTGGATCAGGCCAAAGTCGACCTGGATAAAGAGATCCGGCTCGTTAAGCATGCCATTGCAGAGATTTACCGCTCGAAGGGGACAATCAACATTCAGGAAGTTGCGTTTGACGTAGGTTGTTCCGAACAGTATATCCGCAGGCGGTTTGAAGCGTATATCGGATTTTCCCCAAAGCAATTTTCGCAAGTCGTCAAATTCCAGAACGCGCTCGATTATTTCCTGGCACCTGAGCAGCCCGATATGCTGGATATCGTCCACGAAACCGGCTATTATGATCAGGCCCATTTCATCAAGGATTTCAAAAAGTTCATGCAGGTAACGCCCAAGCAATATAAAAAAGAGCAGACATAAAACGAACCGCCAAAACCTCGCAGGTTTTGGCGGTTCGCTTTTCTATATCCAGAATCAGGACTCAGTTCCCGATCTTCAACGCATGGTCTTTGTTCTGCAGCACAGCCAGAATGCTGAGTGCTGCAAGAAGGCTCGTCTTCGGATTGTCCGGCATCGGATTGTTTTCGACTTGCAGCTGCATCCGCCCGAAATCCCCTTCCGCTTCAATGGTGTGGGAATTTCGTTCAACGTCCGGATCGACGATGATGCGCACTATTGTTTTCTCGGCCCCAATTCCCGCAATCGCAAGCACCAGCGCCACATTGACATTCTTCGGGAATTTTTCGACGGCTTCATAAGCGGAGCCTTCGAATACTACTTGCTCTTCGTCCGCTTCCAAACCGAGGGATGCGGGTGATTTCCTTGTCGTGATCTGTACCCGCTTCAACCCGCCGGCCGCTTTCGCCGATTGCAGGACATCCAATCCGCCGATTGCGCCGGATGGCAGGAAAATGTGTGTGCCAGAAGACTCCGCTAAAGTTTTAAGCTCGTCCAGAAAAGCGGCATCTTTGAAAACGCCGACGCTGCTGACTACGAGGTCTTTCCTATCAGCGACCACATTTTTCAGATAGATACGCGCCGCTTCCACAGTAGCCGCCTCCACGACTATATCCAGCGGCTCCTTCAAAAAGCCTTGAAGGTCCGTATAAAAATCAGCTTCGAATTGCTCGCCCAGCCGTTGGCCCGCTTCCTCGTTGCGCCCGAAAATGGCGGTAATTCTGCCGCTTGCCATACGGTTTTGATTGATCTGTTCCAATAAATAAGACGCAATATTCCCCGTTCCGATGATTCCGATGTTCATGGTTGGCCTCCTTCCGTAATTGAATAACCTTATCTCATTCCATTATATAACATTTCAACTATCTCTATTGCGTTAAATGATAGCTACTAGCCTGTCCCTTTAAACATAGACACGCCACCTTCGGCACTGTCGATTTCATTAAAGTCGCATTTAATTGATACCTTGAATTGTTGTTTTTACAGATATATAACAAAAAACCAGCTCTGGGGCTGGTTTTGGATTATAAGGAATCTGTTTTTAGAATGAACGGAATTCAGCTTTGTGTTCTCATCAGGTTCTTACAGCTCAAAATCCTTCGATTACGATTTTTCCGATTGTTTTTCCGTCCTCCAACATCGCATGCGCTTTTCGTACATTCTCCGCATTGATCGGGGAAAGAATTTCATTCACCGTCGTTTGTAGTTCGCCTGAATCAATCAGTTCCGAAATCTTATCCAGGATTTCATGCTGCCGGATCATATCATGCGTGCCGAACATGGCACGCGTAAACATAAGTTCCCAGACGAAAGTGACGCTTTTATTGAATAGAGGGAATAGATTCAGTTTTTCTTCGGTCTCATAGATAGAGCAGATTTTCCCTTGAGGATTGATGGCTTTCGCCATGTTGTCCCAATGCATTTCCGTCCGGTTAAGGCATAGAATATAATCCACGCCCTCCAATCCGATTTCTTTCAGCTGCGGCAAATAATCCTCGTAGTGGTTGATGATATGATCGGCCCCGCGGTCTTTAATCCACTGTGTCGATTCCGGACGGGAAGCTGTCCCGATGACCGTCAAGCCAGCCCGTTTTGCCAGTTGGACGGCAATCGAGCCGACCCCTCCAGCAGCCCCGATGATCAATAGATTTGCATTCTCGTTCCCCGATTCCGGTATGCCCAAGCGGTCAAACAACGCTTCCCAAGCCGTAACGGCTGTAAGCGGCAAAGCCGCAGCTTCCGCAAAAGATAAGGTTTCAGGCTTGCGCCCTACAATCCGCTCATCTACAACATGGTATTCGCTGTTGGCTCCTGGACGCGTAACGCTGCCGGCATAGAAAACGTGATCGCCTTTCTTGAACAGCGTACTGTCCGGTCCGGTCTCTTCAACAATACCCGCAACATCCCAGCCGAGTATCCTTGGTTCCTGTTCAACACGTTCTTTTGGACTTCTTATTTTTGTATCCACCGGATTCACCGAAATGGCCATAACCCGGACAAGAAGGTCATTTCCTTGCGGCACCGGCTTCGGGACTTCAACGTCCACCAAGCTTTCCGTGTCTGTAATCGGAAGATAACGATATAATCCAACTGCTTTCATGTTTGCCATCTATTTTTCACTCCTTCAGGTTTTGTCAGCTCTCTATTTGGAATATAGTTTGGAAAATCATCTGTGCTCTAGTTAGTCCGTAAGTATATGTATGAATACAAATGATTTGTCACTTACAGTAGTTAGTATATAAGTTGAACAAACTGTTTTCCAATTATTGAACCTGTGGATTGTTGTGATACTGCGGATGGAGAGAAAGTTGCAGGAAAACAATCAACACTCCACGCGATTTCCTGCTGTTATTGATATACTTGTCAAATGCAGCTTAGACGAGGCGTGCAAAGAAGGACGGGATGGATTGAAACGATTAACGCCAACAGGTGAATTCATATATACGTACGCATATCACGATGACGAAAAAGAATTATGCCAGATGGAGATGCGCGCATTTTTCGGCAGGTACACAGAAGAGAAAATCATAAAAAGCAAACGCGGCATTGATCCCAGCAGAAGCCCGTTCATCAAAGAGCGGCTTGAAGTGCTGTTTGAAGCAGTGGAACTATCCGGTATTTTGGAGCAGGCGGCCGAGGTCGACATGGATACTGCCACATTCAAAGTGATTTTCCCGAAGATCAACGGGCTCGCTTTGGGGGATAAAGTGGAGTACGTGGAAAAACGCGCTATTGAACGGCAGATCGGCGCTGTCATCACAGGCCGGGCGGATGTCCATAGCCCGGATGTCACTTTCGGGCTGATCCCATTCGGCGGCCGCTGGTATTTCGGCAAGTCCCGGCAAAGCGAGTCCGTCTGGTTCAAGCACCAGCAAAAGCCGCGGGAATATTCCACAGCGCTGAGCACGAAAGTGGCGCGCGCCGTCGCCAATATCGCGGTCCCCCATCCTGCCGGAATCAAAGCCATCGATCCATGCTGCGGCATCGGCACGGTATTGGTCGAGGCCTTGTCGATGGGGATCGACATTGTCGGGCGGGACATCAATCCGCTTGTCGTAGACGGTTCACGGGAAAACATCGCCTATTTCGGATTGACGGGACAAGTGGATTTGGGGCCGATAGCCGACATCACCCAGCAATATGATGTGGCCATCATTGACATGCCTTATAACCTTTATACACACGCAACGCCCGAGGAACAGCAGGACATCCTGAGTCATGCACTGCCTTTCACAGAAAAACTGCTTGTCGTGACTATCGAAACGATCGACCATATGATCGATCAAGCCGGCTTCACCATCACCGACCGCTGCATCGCGAAAAAAGGATTGTTCCTGCGGGAAATCCTCGTTTGCGAGAGAACAAGCGAACGGATGGAAGCCGCAGAAGAATTACAGGAAGCTTGAGAAAGAAATGGAAAGCATCGTTTTAAAGCGATGCTTTTTTCTATCGGAAAGTGGGCCATACTCAACTCCGGAGTTGAGTATGGCCAACACATATTTTCAAAATCGCTTAAAATTGTTTTTATAAAGGGCAGCATCGTTCTCCAATAAAATTTTATTTCCCATGAACTTTTTCGCTGCTGCTGTGTCTAATGTAAAACAAGAGAGAAATGAGGTGTTGGCTGTGGACGAAATCGAAGCTGCCCGAAAAGCGATCCAAGGCGACGAAGAGGCATTTGTCGCCTTGATGCACATACATAAAGAAGCCTTGCTGCGGACGGCTCTGGCTTTCCAGAAAAATGACCACGATGCGCTCGAGGCCTTGCAGGAAACGACGTACCGGGCCTTCAAGAAAATACATACATTGAGAGAACCTGCTTACGCAAAAACGTGGCTGATCCGCATCATGATCAATTACTGCCAGGACCAACTAAAAAGGGACAGGCGGTATGCCAGAAATGGAGAAGCTGCAGATTCTTCCGTCTCAGACGATTTGGCCCTGCTTGAACTGCAGGATGCCTTGAGCACGCTGTCCCCTGCTGAGCAGCAATTGATTTACATGAAGTATTTTCAGGGCGTCAAAATCAAAGACATCGCGGCCATTGAGAAGATTCCGGAAGGCACCGTGAAATCCCGGCTGCACAAAACATTGCGGCGGCTTCGCAGCCATTTTGAAGGCAAAGGAGAGATCGACCATGTATGAGAAAGAGGAACAGAAATTGATCCATTTCAAAGACTGCTTGGAACAGGTCCCTCTCCCTTTGGATGCAGCGGACGGCGCAATCTTGCAGGGACTCGAGCGGGCAAAACGCGAAAAAGCGCAAGTCCGCGCCAATCGCATACGGACACTTTGGAGTCTGGCTGCAGCGGCGCTCCTGATCCTTGCGTTAGTGACCACAATACGCGTGTCCCCCGCTTTCGCTAATGCGGTCGCGTCGATTCCCGGAATGGAGAAATTTGTCGAGCTGATCCAAAACGACAAAGGCTTGAATGCGGCTTTTGAAAACGACTATTACCAGCCGATCGGTGAATCGCAAACCATCGGGAATGCGACATTGACAGTAGACGGCGTCATTCTGGATGAATCGGGGATGAACGTTTTCTATACGATTGAATCGGCTGTGGATATGGAGGATATCACCATCCTTGCACCTGTTTTGGAGAATCAGCAAAAAGTGCCACCTTCCAGCATTTCATTCAATCATCCGATTTCCCAGGAAGATTCACCGAAAATCTATAGAGATATCCTGGGTTTTACGTTCGAAGAACCGGTAAGGTTTGAAGATTTGGCATTTACGCTCCATTTGAAGACGAATTTGGATGGCAAGGAATTCGACTTTTCCGTGCCATTCACAGTGCCCGAAAATGTGAAACCGAGCGTCACTTATGAGATGAAGGAAGAAGTGGAAGTGGAGGGACAGAAGTTCACCATTGAAAACGTGACAGTTCATCCGCTGCGTGTCGGAGTCAAGATTTCATTTGATCCGGATAACACAAAAAAGATTCTCCAATTTGAGGACATGCGCCTTGAAGACGAGAACGGCGAAGTTTGGAGCTCTATAGCAAACGGAATTTCAGCCCATGGCGACATCGACGACGGTGAATTGACTTATTTCCTCCAAAGCAATTATTTCGAAAAACCGGAGGAACTGTATTTGCGCATCAATAAAATGCAGGCAGTTGATCTGGAAGATGCTTATTTCCTAGTGGATACCGACAAGGAGTTGTTGCTTCACAGCCCGAAAGATGGCAGGCTGGAACTGACCAAAGCAAGCCGTACGGGATTTGAGGTTGACTTGAAAATGGATCAGGAACAGGAATTCCCTTATGGAATTGACAAGAAAGTCACGGATGCCAATGGCACACTTTTGGATCTGCGGCATTCGGGAATGTCCAGCCCATATGAAGGCAGGCAAATGATTGAAATCGCCATTAAGGACAACGGCTACGCAAATCCGGTGAAAGTTGAACTGTTCGCCTACCCGAACTACATCAATGGTGATGTGAAAGTTGAATTGAAAAAATGACAGTGCGAAAAGGCAGAGACCGGATAAAGGGTCTCTGCCTTTTTATAGTTTCATTTCCAGATTAATTTTATTTGGGCACGTACGCGTATACTTTCTCTTCACCTGTCATTTCGAACAACAACTCAGAAGGAACTTCTTGAGACAAAACCTTTTGCTGATTTATTTTTAAGGGAGCGACTTCTTTTAACCCCTCAAGATTTCTGTATTTTAGCGCCTTTACTCCAAAGTGCAGCTTCACTTTATAGTTTTCTTCAATCTTTTCAACTTTGCTTTCAATTGTCCCGATGATTTTATTGTTTTCGGCAATCACTTCATCCAACGTTTGGGACCTCGAATTTTCTTCCTGATAGTTTCTTACTGCAGTCAGGTAAGGCTCATAGCATTCCTCGATGAACTTTATGTTCAACAACACCAGTTCCTGTTTGTTGTTGAACGTCTCAATCAGCCGCTTATAATCCTTTATTATTGCAGCTTCGCCCCATTTGCGGATCACTTCATGTTCCTTCAACCGATCGATGCTTTCGCCGATTCCGTTAAGGTCCTTATTTAGAACCTTCAAATCCTGAAGAGTGGCCGTGTAGAGGTCTTCCACTTTTTGATCTTCCACGCCTCCAAGCATGATGCCATTGCTTCTGAAGCGTCCGATGACTTCCCTGAAATAACTGAACCTTGCTTCGGCTTTTCCAGCAAAGTCATTGTCCCGGTTTTGCAGTAAAACATCTAATTTCCCTTCAATCCCTTTCAACGAACTCTGGATTTCAATCAATTGCTGTTGGCCGACAACAGCCGTCAACAGATTGAAACTCGCATGCGCGACCAGTTTCGGATCAATCTTTTTCACCAATGTAGCTTGTGCATAAATCCCTTTTACGCCTTCTTTTTTGACTGCAGGGAGATATCCTTTTCCGTCCACTTTTTCGATAAGATTCATGCTCTTATCCTTCAATCCTTTTACAACTTCAGGACTAAACTCCACCTTGTACGTTTTGCTGTCTTGGATGACCCTTGCCCCCGCTTCAAGAGTCCGCAGAAGGTCCAGCTTTAAAATTGCAGGAATTTCAATTTTTCTATACCGTTCTTTTACCGCCTCTTCGTTTTGAACTTCCCAAACGCGAGGCACAAATTGTTCATAAGGATCTTCTTCCATAGGATCTTCAATATCTGGTTCAGATTCTTCGATTTCTGCTTCGCTTTCTTGAATTGGGATTTCTTCATCGTCTGAAGATGCCGCTTTTCTGCTCCTAAAATAAACAAAAAGAGCAACTAGCAGAATCACCAAAACCGCTGCTGCCAGAAGGATATTTTCCACACGCTAGCCCTCATCTCTTTTGAGTTATTCTGAAATGACCTGAATCACATTGTAAAACATATCTAGCCAATATAATCAAATCTTAATCCATATGGTTACGAGCAAGTATCACTTATACCTTGATATGATTATAAGCAATAAAAAAGCTGCTTAACAGCATGCCGCTTTTGAATCTCTTTACAAGGACCTCAATGAAGATAATTTGCTCTATGCAAGACAGTTCATAAACTGAAGATTCCTGTGAATAGTGAGGATTGCTTTGCCGGCGTTTACCTCTATTCCTTACGGGAATAAAGATAAAAACTGCTATGAGAGGGGTATTCTATGAGCTAGGACAAATCATCTACACGAGAAACAAACATCGAAAAAATGAACGAAATCCTTGAAGAAAAAAACAAGCAAACTTCAGAAAAACAAAATTCCAACTCGCAAGAACAAACCAACCAATCGTTGAAAGACCAGGCGCACATCCCGGATGAAAACAATAAATTAACAACCAAGAACAATAACCGGACTCCTTGATTTCCTGTTTTAACCAGGTGGTAATAATAAGTTCACCAAACTTAAAAATGTAAAAAAAGGTTCCGGCAATCAAGCCGGAACCTTTTCCACTGTTATATCGAAGACAATCTTACTTCCCTGGCAAAACCGCTTTTGGAGAAACGAGGCCTGCCTCGACCAGCTCTTCCCAAAAAGCAGCTGGAATCGTGGCCTGCATTGCCGCAAGATCTTCCTTGATGCGGTCCGGTCTTGTGGAGCCCGTCACCACTGCTTTTACAGCAGGATGGGCGGTCGAGAACTGGAGCGCGGCATCCTTCAAGTTCACGCCGTGGTTTTTTGCAACATCTGTAAACCGCTCGACCCGCTTTTTGAGGTCAGGCGTGATTTCCTTGTAATCGAAATAGTCTCCGCCAAACAACGCACCCGAGTTGAATGCACCGCCAATTACGAGCCCGCCGTCTTGCTTCTGCGCCAGCGGCATCATGCGCTCAAGGGCGCGTTCGTGCTGAAGCAGCGTGTATTGTGTCGCCGACAAGCTCAAATCCGGATGGGCTTCTTCCAGCTCAAGCGCCACTTCAATTGGCGTCGTCGTATTGACGCCAAGCCCCCAAGCTCGGATAACCCCTTCATCCCGGAGCCGGTCCAGCACTTTGAACGCGCCTTTCCGCGCTTCATCGAACTTCGTAATCCATTCGTCTCCCAGAAAGTCCGGCGAAAGGTCATGCACAAAGACCATATCCAGGCGGTCCGTCTTCAGCCGCTTCAAGCTGTCTTCAATCGACTTGAGCGTGCCATCCTCCGTATAATCCGTCGCAATCTTATTCTTGCGACCGTATTCAAACAGCCCCTCTTTTTCTTCTTCTTCGTCCAGGATGATCCGGCCGACCTTCGAACTCAGCAAAAATTCGTCGCGGTTATAGGAAGACAAAATTTCACCAAGCCGCAGTTCAGCGAGCCCCGCCCCGTAAAACGGCGCCGTATCAAAATACCGGATTCCCTCGTTCCACGCGGACTGGATCGTTTCCATCGCTTCCTCTTCCGGCACGTCCCGGAACATATTGCCGAGCGGCGCAGTCCCCAGGCCGAGCTTGTTTTTTACCGTTACATTGTTTTTCATAATGGACACCTCTTTTAGAAAGTTGTTTTCAATCCAACACATAACAACTATCTACCCGCTGTGAATTCGGATAAACGATGGAAGGTGAATGGGAGGAAATCAAAAAGCCTGGCCCCTCGCGGTGAACGTCGAGAGATCAGGCTTTGGTTATAAAAATATATGTAATAGAAGAAGGTTGTCCGGCACTATTCTTTCTACTTCCATTATACCGCTAATAAAAACTTATTTATAGACTACTCTTTCCCAATTCCCTGCCCTATACTGTTTTATACCAAAGTAATCATACAGGAGGCAGATTCTTATGAACGACAAAAAAGAGCTCTTGGATTCCGGCCCTTTTTTTCATGGAACGAAAGCCCAGTTGAAAATCGGCGACCTACTGGAAGCGCAAAATCAATCCAATTATCAGGACAAGAAATCCAATTACATCTATTTCACTGCCACATTGGAAGCTGCGAAATGGGGCGCTGAATTGGCTGCATCTGAAGCCAAAGAACGAATTTATATCGTGGAGCCACTGGGCGATTTTGAAAATGACCCGAACTTGACCGACAAACGGTTTCCCGGAAATCCGACACGTTCTTACCGGTCCAAATCCCCGCTGAAGATCGTTGCTGAATTGGGTTCTTGGGAGCGGCATTCTGATGAAGAGATTGAGCATATGCTTGCTTCTTTAAAAACTTTGCGTGAACAGGGGAAGGCGATTATACTGGATTGATTTTTTAGAGGGGGATTCGCGACTGTTTTCTCATCTTTCGGATCGCTTTCGAAACCAACCGCTCTAAATAGCCACCATTTCTTTTTCGAAATGATGGCTAAATTTTTATCTTGTATCATTGATTGATAATGACGACATTTCCCTTTTTCACTCCGCTCTCTACATAATGATGCGCTTGGCGCAGCTGTTCCAGCGGAAATATTTGGTCAACTACCGGCTTGATTTTGCCGTCTGCCAATAGTTTGTTCAGATAGCTCAAATCTTCGGCTTTATAATCGGCCGCTCCCGCTATGATTTTTCGGTCGCCTTTCTTTGTCGGCAAAAGCCTCCGGAACATTTGAGCAAGACTTGGATTCCCCATGAGGTAGATGCCTTTAGACTTCAAGGAGTTGACGGTTTTTGAAAAAGGGCTTTTTCCCGCAACATCGAAAATCACATCATAGGTTTCGCCATTTGCGGTAAAATCTTCTTTCCGGTAATCGATCACTTTGTCTGCGCCGATGGATAGGAGCATGTCCAACTTCTCGCTGCTGTCGACGGCCGTCACTTCAGCGCCTGAATTTTTGGCAAGCTGAACGGCCACCGTGCCGATGCTCCCCCCGGCACCGATGACCAGTACTTTTTGGCCTGCACGGATTCTGGCTTTCTGAAGAAAAAACAAGGCGTTCATCCCGCCTGTCGAAATGGTGGCAGCTTCTTCGAAACTGAGCCTTTCCGGGATGCGGGCGATGGCATAGCTGCCGGGAAGACAGAGGTAGTCCGCATAAGCGCCAAGCTTCAATCCGGTCGCGCCATATACGCGGTCACCTTTCTTGAAGAGCGTATGTTCAGTTCCTACAGCTTCAACTTCCCCGGCAAATTCCTGCCCAAGTACATTCACCCTCGGTTTCCGTACCCCGAAAAACAGCCTCAGCGGAATTCGCAGCAGTACTGGAAATGTAAAGCCCCGTATCTCACAGTCTCCTGCTGTTACGGTGGATGCGCGGACTTTCACCAGAATCTCAGCAGCTTTCGGGACAGGCTTGTCGAGCTGCTGAAGCTCCAGAACTTCCGGCGGCCCGTATCGGGTGCAAACCATGGCTTTCATTTTTCGTCCCCCTTTTTGTGCAGCGATGCACCAAACGGAGTATCGCTTAATCGGCCATCTATATTGAACTCTTTCTCTTACACCGCTTGTCCTTAATAAAATTCAAGACAACCGTGTCCAATCCCTTTTTCCAATAAATTATTTAATCCAATTTCGGAGCCCGCTCCTCTTGCCGGTTTTCCCTAGCAATGCAACTGAAATAAGGCTGTATTTAATAGTTACTTAACTTAAACGCCTGATCTTTATTATGCAACATAGCCAAAATGCACCTGCAGTAAAAAGGTACATCTCCAAGCTGTTCGGCATGGGATTTTTTTCAACCTGACTTGCAGCTGTACCCTTCCCTTTCTCTTCTTGATCATTTCATTAAGATATCCTATCCCAGCAAATACGATGCACTATTACCTGCTCGGATAAATCCGATGTTCACGATGCCTTTGTGGCGTAAGTTTCAAAGTTTTTCATTTCCACTTGAGATACATTCCACAACCGCTTTTTTTATCCCCTTATAACTTACGATAATTGGATTCATTCTTAGCAATGCATTTAAGCCTATCGATTTCTGGCTTCCCTTTTCCCGGTTGATTTGCTCGGTCGCCAGCACATAAAATTCCCATTGATCCAAATTCAGCGGATTCACCACACTTCTATCCTGTTCTTTCAACAAACAGAACACATAAACGTCCGCACTTCTTTTCATTTCCGTTGCATATGTATTGGTACTCGCTTCCCAAGCGAGCGCCGGCCGGATACTGAACTGAATAGTTGATGGTTTCATTTGCTGCCAAGACTGCAAATAGGCCGCCGACTTCACCTCCACATTGATGCCTTCCGCAGTTACCAAGTCGAAAGCGTCCCATTCCGTACGGATTCCTGTCACCGCATCCAAAGCTTTGCCCACAATAAATTCCGCGAGTGTCCCGCGCAATGCGTTATTCAGCAAATCAGACTGATTCCATTGCCAGAAATCCAAAAGTTTGATGTCCAGATCGCCAGTTTTAGAAATAAAAGATTCTTCTCCTGTTTTCTTCATTCTTATAAAGCCCTCCTTAGCGTCCACATACAACTAAAAGCTTATAGAGTTCGAGATATAAGCTTTGGTATCAGAATAAATAGTTACTACAAATAGCACAATTTACATTCCAATATCATCCATTCAATGATACTATTTATTAGCAATATAGTAAAAATGAAAGATGGGATATCCAAAATGAAAAAGAAGATTTTCACAAGTTTATTATTCAGCTGCCTTAGTTTATTTCTACTAGCAGGTTGTGGATCACAAAATCCAAGCACTACTGTAGAAGATTTTTTAACTGCTATTAAAAAGAATGATTTTGAAAAAGCAGGTGCTTTTGTTGAAGGTGGTACTGGCAGTTTGACTACCGAGCAAGAATTTTCTGATGAATCAGAAGAAGACCTTGCAATAACTATGATTGAGAATATCTCAAAAAAATACGATTTTAAAAACCTCGAAGAAGTATCAACTGAGGGCGAAACGGCCGTCGTAAAAGCCGAAATTACTTCTCTAGATATGGGAAGTGTCATGACGAGCACTATGGCTGAAGTCATGCCTTTAGCTTTTGCCAGTGCATTTGATGAACAAACTGTAGAATCCGAAAAAGCATTTGAAGAATTGACTGAAAAGACCATGATCAAACACATGACTTCAGAAGATGCTACCCTTGCTACTCGAACCGTCGAATTCAACCTGGAAAAAGACGATGAAGGAAACTACAAAATTAAAGATGATGAGAATTTAACAGAAGCCATCTTTGCAAACATTTCGCAACTAGAAGAGATGTTTAGTGAAGAAGACAGTGAAGCTTGGACAGAATCCGAAGACAAAGAAACGGAACAACCCGAGCAAACTTCCGAAGTACTATCTATAGTAGCGGAAAACAAAGCATATGAAACAAAACCAATGAATGTCACACTGGAGGAAGCATCTTTCAAAAAAGCGACGAATGTTTCAGAAAATCAGCAGAATAGTATAAACAGCATGTATGCAAATGAACCGATAGGCGAAGAATTCAACTACTTCTATATCAAATACAATGCCGAGAATACATCAGATCAAGATGTCACTTTTAACGGAATTGAGGAAGTTGTATTATTTGCAGAAGGAAAACAAGAAAAAATTGAGGTTTCTAATCAATGGAAAGATTTTATTGATTATGACGAAGCACAGGATCCGGACTACTATGGTGCTGTAAGCAAAAGCGGCGAAGTTGGTGTAGTGATTAAAACCGACCCAGCTAAAGTAGAAAAAATTCGAATCGTATTAAGCGGACCAATGGCAACTGAAAGTTACGAAACACTTTCAGAAGCTCAGAATATCGAGTTTGAAGTAAAAAGATAAATAACTTGCATCTCCATAGTCATTATAGATATTGAAGTTAACAGATCTTTTTAAAAAAGATTGTCTTGCTTTCTTTTAGAAGACACAAACGCCAGCTCCGAAATTGATTGATTCGGAGCTGGCGTTTTTCATTTATTCTCCTGCCAATCCTTATTCGTGTACGCCTTCTTTTACAGGAACCGCCAGCAACTCTTTCAAATGGCGGTCGATTTGGCCGTGGTAGGCTTCCCCTTCTCCGCCGAACAAACCGAAATGGCCGGCAATGCTGGTGATGACTCTCAGTTCACTGTTCGGTACCAGCTTTTGTTCGGGTTCACAATCACTTGGCGGGAAAAACATATCGGTATCGATCGGCATGACATACACCTTGGCTTTGATGCGGCTGAGCGCTTTTGCCAAGTCCCCTTCAGTGTGGCGGCTCACATCACCGCGCTGCCATTTCCATCCCATCGTCAGTAAAGCATTGGGATCCATCATCTGAAAAAACGGCTCAAGGAAGCCTTCAACCAACTCTTCTACAGTCCCCACACCTAACAAGTCCCATTTTTCCTGCTTGAAAAACTCCGTGCAGAAACCCATAACGGCCCAGATATCAGCATGCCGCTTCAAGCCGTCCGCCACTTCTGTATGGGACGAGTAATTCCCGCCGTTCCAACCCGGATCGGATGTAATAGCATCCATCAATGTCTGGGTAAACAGGAAATCATGGATGGTGTTTTTTGCAGTTCCTGCAATCGGCGCCGCACGCTTCACCATATCCGGATACCTGACTGCCCATTCATAGGTTTGCTGGGCTCCCATTGAACCGCCCACCACCAGCGCCAGCTCTTCAATGCCGAACTTTTCCGTGATGAAGCGATGCTGCGCTCTTACGTCATCTCCGATGCGCACTTTCGGGAAATTGCTCATGCTGATCGGATCAGGACTGTTATGAGGCGAGCTGGATAGCCCATTTCCCATCTGATTGATTATGATGATAAAATAATCGGTTGGATCAAGAGCTCTCCCTTCGCCTATGTATGGTTCCCAATCTTTACTGGTTCCTGAAAACCAAGTAGGAATCAAAATGACGTTATTTTTCTCTTCGTTCAGTTTGCCATGCGTCGCATAAGCCAATTTGCAGTCAGGAATCGCTCCCCCTTCTTCCAGTTCAAAATCCCCTAACTCGTAAATCTCATAAGGCCCATGGTTTTCTTGTGAATAGAATAAATTCTCAATCATCAACATACCGCCTTTCCCTTGAAATTTTATAGTCCGAGCGGAAGCAATAAACCGGATTCCAACTGAGCCAATCCTTTACTTCCTTCCTTTCATTATACGCAAGCTCAATCTAAAATAAAACAGAATTTTCTGATTATAAAACTAGGTTAAACTTGTCGCGCCAGTACAGTTACGCCAGTTCAGCCCTTCCAGTATCCGGATCGAACTTTCCACCTGCAGCTCGCAAGCACAAAAAGCAGGTATTTACGCACCAAACCGAATTTGATTTAAATCCATGCTCTTTTGGGTAAACAGGAGTTTAGAACTTGATTTAGGAGGCGTAATGCTATGAAAAAAACAGCAGTTGTTGCTGGAGCTACAGGCGTTATCGGCAAATATATCATCGATTATTTTAAAGAGCAGGAAGGGTGGACAGTGATCGGCCTTGCTCGGAATGTTCCGGAAGATGAGCCGAACGTCCGCTATATCTCTGTGAATATGCTGGAGCCTGATGAAATGAACCTAAAATTATCTTCACTTGGGGATGCAACTCATTTTATCTACGCGGCCTATCAAGACCATGAAGCGAACCCTCAGCAGCAAGTAGCGGTGAACTTGGCTATGTTCAAAAACACGTTGGATGCAATAGAGGAAAATGCGCCTGCTCTTGAACGGGTCATTTTGATGCAGGGAGCCAAAGCATATGGCGTTCATCTTGGGCCGATCAAGACGCCTGCCAAAGAAACCGATGCGCGCCACATGCCGCCAAACTTCTATTACGACCAGGAGGATTATATGCGGGAAGCCCAGCTGGGAAAAGATTGGACGTGGACCATTTTGCGGCCGGATGTCGTATGTGGATTTTCAGTCGGAAAACCGATGAACCTTGCGATGGTCATCGGCGCTTATGCAGCCATTTCAAAAGAACTCGGACTGCCTCTGCGCTTCCCAGGAAAAGCTTATCCGTTCCTTGCGCAGATGACCGATGCCACCTTGCTCGCACGCTGCACACTCTGGGCAGCATTAGAAGAAAGGTGCGCATTTGAAACATTCAATGTAACAAATGGCGATTTTTTTCGGTGGGAAGATATGTGGAAACAGATCGCCGATTTTTTCGGTATGGAATCCGCCCCGCCGAAAC
Source organism: Planomicrobium sp. CPCC 101110 (assembly GCF_007859395.1). GTDB lineage: Bacteria > Bacillota > Bacilli > Bacillales_A > Planococcaceae > Planococcus. The sequence continues at coordinate 271,608 of NZ_VOHD01000008.1, forward strand.
CACCGATCTCGTTGACACGCATGATGGCGGATAAAGAAAAGCTGTGGCAGCAGATGGTGGAAAAGTATGGTTTGCAGGACATCCCCTACCAGAAACTCGCTCTTTGGGGATTTGGGGATTTCATCTTCAATTGCGATTACGATGTCATGTCGGACACGACGAAACTTCGGAAATTCGGCTTTTTGGAGTTCGTCGATACCGAAGAAATGTTCATGAAACTCTTCACCGAGTTCAAGGAAAGCAACGTATTGCCCCGTATATGAATAAGCGTTGAACAGGCGCTTATCCAATCAACAGAAGAACGAAATCAAATCATTCATGAATCTGAAAACAGGCTTAAGGAGGAAGAAAAATGGAACAGAAACTAACAGTAACCAACGATATACTGTTTTTCGCTTTTAAATATGCATTAGGCAGCAGTTCAGATGCACCTGTACTTGTAATTGACTCACTCAAAGAAAATATCAAGAGTATAGAAGCAGTTGATTTGAGAGAATATATCCGTGAAATATATGAGTGCAGAAATTCAGGCATGCTTAAAGATGAAGCGGCTTGGCTGGATTTTGTAGATTATCTTCAGGAAGAATTACAGAGCAGAGAGTAATAAAAGATTGCTTCAATCATGCCGATAGATAGAAACCCGCTTCATTGTTAAATGAAGCGGGTTTCTTATGTGAAATCACTATATAGTTCACACTCTGTTCGACGCATAAACGCCATTCACTTCGCCAAGGCAATCTTGATATGCTCCAGATGATGCTCTTCGTGCCAGCACAGTTTCGCGAGTTTCGTTGCGACGCTGATTTCACCATTCGTTTCATGGGTGAAGACGCGGTCCAACTGTTTTTGCGTCACATGCTGCCCAAGTGCGACGATCCGTTCGTTCAAGCCTTCCAGCATCCGGATTGAGCTTTCCACCGGCAATTCGTTGTCCGGAAGCTCCGCCCATTTTTCCTGGTCAAAAGCCGGCACTGTCGGATTGTCATCCGTCAACGCCAGTTTCAGGCGCTGGTACATATTGAGCTGCGAATCCGCAATGTGATGCACCAGCTGGCGGACGGTCCAGCTGCCTTCCCTGTACTTCTTGCCAAGTTGCTCGTCATCCAGTCCATCGACCACTTGTCTCAGCCGCGTTGTATAACTTTCAATTTTGCCAAGCCACCCTTGCACATCTTCAGCTTTCACGTTTTCAGGAACCTCTAATTTTCCAATGGGAAATTTCACATCCATTTTTCCAACCTCTTTTCCTTATCCGTATTTGTAGGCACTCGTATTCACGCTCAATATACCAAGGCGTCCAGGTTTTGTAAATCAAATGCCTGAGAGCTTACTGGGAATTGATAAAGCCGAATAAAACCAAAAAGCATTTTGGGGAATAAAAGATTTTAGCCCAGATAAGCTGGAACTATATATTATCAGGATCGTTTGAATTCAAGTTTATCCTAGTCATTGGCGTGGTAGACAAGGGGCAAATAAATATTCTGGAGGAATCAGGCATGAAGAAAAAATGGATTCCAATGTTGTTGGCATTCGGGTTAGTAATTGCATTTCCCTTCTCCTCTCAATCGGCGGCAGCTACAAGCAGCGCGTCTGCAGGCCAGGAAGAGAAGCTGCCGGAAAATCTTGAAAATCTAATGGCCATCGCGCCCGAGCATCAGTTTATTCTGCGCAAAGGAAGTGTCCGCATTGAAGTGGAACTCCTCCAATGGACATTAGATCAGTATGGACTACCAACAGCGGTTGATGGAATCTTTGGGCCTGAGACAGAAAAAAACGTCCGGCAATACCAGAGGGATAAAGGTTTGAAAGTTGATGGCATCGTAGGCGTGAATACATGGGTGGCAATATATGGGGAATATTAGAAAGATCCCTTCCATAGAATCGCTATGGAGGAAACTTGTGTTGGATAAACTTAATAGACTTTCCGAAAAAATCCGCCCTATAGTTGGGCGGATTTTTCAGTTGGCATCGCGGCGTCTGTACAAAGAGTCATAGAAATACGTTCGATACTCGATCTTAAAGGAAGAATGACCCCTAAAACTAATTCATAAGTTAACTATAGTAAACAAATAAAACTTCCTAAAGAAGCAGCAAAAGAAGCTCTCGATTATTCATCTATTCCAAAAAAACTTTCATTTGTTTACTATTTAATTAAGAGGAAAAGGTTTAGAGATATAACATTTAGGGAAAAAATCACAAGCCCTCTACTTAATTGGGTAAGCAACAAAATATTTTTTATCATTAAAATTATCTCTCTTTTCATTAGCAGCCTATAGCAATAAGAGGGCAATCCGGATGGCCGTCCGGGTTTTATTTTGGGTTATAACAAAACAGAAAATAGGGGGAATGATCTTTGAAGTTACGGACGTTGCTTTCTTTATCAATATTAGGCAGTTTAACCGCCTTGATGCTGGCAGGCTGTGCTACCGGCAATGCAGCCAGCAAGGAAGGACAATCGACTACATTGCGGATTGCGCATAGTTTGGCTGAAGATCATCCGATCCATCAGTCGATCACGCAATTCGCTGATTTGGCACATGACAATTCCGATGGCACAATCGGATTCGAAGTGTACCCAAACGGACAGTTGGGGCAGGAGCGCGGCACCATCGAGATGGTCAAATCTGGACTGATCGATATGGCAAAAGTCAGCGCGAGTGGACTGGAATCGTTCAGCAGCAGCTATTCGATTTTTTCGCTTCCCTATGTGTTCCAAAGCGAAGAGCATTATTACAGAGTGATGAACAACAGCGAAGCGGTCCAAGAAATATTCCAAAGCACGAGAGACGATGGATTTATCGTCATCAATTGGTATGACGGCGGCCAGCGCAGCATTTATACCGCCGACAAGAAAGTGGAATCTCCGGCTGATTTGAACGGCATGAAAATCCGCGTCCAGGAAAGCCAGACTTCGATTGCGATGATCGAAGCAATGGGCGGAGCTCCGACGCCGATGTCATTCAGCGAAGTGTATACGTCGCTTCAGCAAGGCGTCATCGACGGGGCTGAAAGCAATGAAACCGCACTGACAAACAGCAAGCACGGCGAAGTATCGAAAGCCTATACCTACACAGAACACCAATATGTACCGGATTTGCTGATTATCAGCACTGAAACTTGGGACAGTTTGACCGTGGACCAGAAACAGGCATTAAAAGACGCCGCGGCTAGATCTTCCGAAAGCCATATTGATGTCTGGGCGGAAGCGATCGATAAGGCGATCCTGGAGGCAAAAGAAATGGGTGTGGCATTCTACAAAATCGATAAGCAGCCATTTATCGACGCAGCCGTACCGGTCCATGAATCTTATCAATCTCAAAATGCGGATTACGAACGGTATTTCAAAGATTTCCAAAGCTACGCCGATTAACAAGCGAAGAAAGACAGGTTCAGACCCCAGCTATCAACCGCTCTGGGTAGTGCCTGTCCTTTTCGTGATAAAAAAAGGAGAAACGCCGATGAGAAAAATAGTTGACCGAATTACGGCATTCCTGACCTGTTCCTTGATGGTCGCCATGGTGCTGGCCGCCTGCTGGCAGGTATTCACCCGGTTCGTGCTGAATTCACCAAGCACGGTCACCGAAGAATTTTTGCGCTATTCGCTGGTCTGGCTGACCATGCTCGGAGCTGCCTATACATATGGATTGAAAAAGCATTTGGCGATCGTTTTTGTCGCAAGGAAAATGCCGGAAAGAATCCAGCGTACCCTTGATCTTGTGGTAGAGGCAATCATCCTTGTATTCGTTTTATCCGTCCTGCTGTTCGGCGGCTCACAAACGTACCGGAGTGCGATTGGCCAAGTGTCGTCAGCCTTGAATATGCCGATGCAGTATTTATACTTGAGCGTGGTTGTCGCAGGTGTGCTGTTCGTTTTTTACGCCTTTATCCACATTTTCGAGACCATCAAAAAGAACAAAGGGACTGGCATCCATCTGGAAAGCTAGAGAGCAGAGAAACCAATAGAGCAGGGAGAGAAATTAGATGGCATTACAGGCAGGACTTGTTCTCGCAGCGGTTTTCACACTGCTGCTGATTCTTAGTGTACCGATTTCATTCAGTATCGTCATTGCATCGCTGGTCACCGCTTTGTTTGTACTGCCACCGGATTTGGCGGTTTTCATGGCCAGCCAGACATTAGTGACCGGCCTCGACAGCTTCACGCTGCTCGCGGTTCCTTTCTTCATACTAGCCGGCGTTCTCATGAACAACGGCGGTATCGCTGAACGGCTTGTCAATTTCGCAAAAGTCCTTGTCGGCAGAGCACCTGGGGCACTGGCACATACGAACATTCTGGGCAACACGCTGTTCGGCTCGCTTTCTGGCTCTGCTGTCGCCGCTGCGGCGGCTGTCGGCGGCGTCCTCGGCCCAATGCAGAAAAAAGACGGCTATGATCCGAAATACTCAGCGGCGGTAAACATCGCTTCCGCTCCCATCGGGCTGATCGTCCCTCCAAGCGGAACCCTGATCATCTACTCGCTGGTGAGCGGCGGAACTTCTGTCGCGGCCTTGTTCGTCGCCGGATATCTTCCGGGAATCCTGTGGGCGATTGCCTGCATGGCCGTGGCCTATCTAATCGCCAAACGCCGGAATTACCCAGTCACTGAACGCGTCTCGTTGAAAGTCGCATTCAAGACATTCATCGAGACGATTCCGAGCCTGATGCTCATCGTCATTGTCATCGGCGGGATCCTGGCCGGAATCTTCACGGCGACCGAAGCGGCAGCCGTCGCCGTCGCCTACACATTCCTGCTGACGCTCGCTTACCGGACAGTAAAACTAAAAGAATTCCCAAAAGTCATCATGGAAGCGGTAGAGCTCACTTCCATCGTCATGATGCTCGTCGCCGCTTCTGCCGTCATGTCCTGGGTCATGGCGTTCACCGGCATCCCGGGCGCCATCAGCGGATTCATCTTAGGCATCTCCGATAACCCGATCGTCCTGTTGCTGCTCATGAACGTATTCCTGCTTCTGATCGGAACGTTCATGGACATCACACCGGCCGTCCTGATCTTCACACCGATTTTCCTGCCGATCGTCACAGGCTTCGGCATGGATCCGGTCCATTTCGGCATCATGCTGGTCATGAACTTGAGCATCGGCACCATTACACCGCCGGTCGGCAATGCCTTGTTCGTCGGTTCCAGTGTCGCCAGACTGAATATGGAAGAAGTCACGAAACCGCTGCTTCCGTTTTACGCAGTCATCATCCTGGTGCTGATGCTGGTCACTTACATCCCCGCGATCAGCTTGATGCTGCCGAACCTGCTGATTGAGTAGATTGAAAAAAATAGCAATATAAAAGAGGGACTGTTAGTTATCGGATAACTAACAGTCCCTTTATGCGTATACTTTTCCCCTTCCTCACTGCCCATACTCCTTTCCCGAGCGTTTCTGGAAGCAACAGCAGAACCCACTTTTATAACGATAGCGAGGCAAATTCTAATTTTGATTGCCATGGAAACTGACCAAAATTCGATGCGATCCTCTCTTAGCATTTTTAGTTTGCTCTAGCCTGTGGAGATCAACCGAATAAATGCTTTCAAGCGGACTTGAATATCATTCCCTTTCATAAACCGCGCTTTCCGTTTCTCCCAGATCCACAGGTGTAATCGTGATGGTTCCGCCTTCCGCAATCAGCCCATCATCGCCGAATTCGGTGCCTGGATTCAAGATGATGCTGAGGGTCGGTTTTGTTTCGTCTCCCAGGACCACTACCGAATAAATTCCGAATTGCTCAGTGTTTTGGATATTATAATAATACAGTTGGCCATCTTTTGCATAAACCAGTTCGTTGTTATCCGACATGAAATAATTTTGCGGGTTTCCCTGTTCCATCCATTTGCCGATCAAGCTGACGATGACATTTTGGTAACTGATATAATCACTGCTTCTGAAATTATAAATTTGATGATTCAAAGCCCCGTCATAACCGGTTTCATATGTCAACTCCGCAATATCTCCTGCGGACCACTCAATTTTATACCGTTCTTCTTCCAATGCCTTGTACTCCGAACTGCCTGCAAGAACGCTGTCTTCCCTGCCAAAGAAGATGCCTCTGCGCTTCAGCCGGACGGTTTCCTTCTTCATTTTCGGGTATTCTTTGATGACCACTTCATGCTCGCCGTCTTCTGATTCCGCAATCAGCAAATTCACGTCGCCCATGTAATAGAAGAAAGTCGTGTTCGCTGTAAGCAAAACAATACCCACAAGCAATAAACTCCATTTCAAATAACCGGCTGTAAAAATCACAGCACCGGCAATAACTAGGAAAAGGATGATTCCGTAATTAATGGCATAAAACTGCCCCTCATGGATCAGCCAATATCCTTTAGGAGCAGCAATCCCGATCAGCAAAGCCTGAAAAAACCCCAATGAGATTCCCAAAGCGATAAATGTAACTCCCAGTATTCTTCTTTTATTCATTGAGCGTCCCCTGCAATTCAAAATGTGCCATGATTTCATCATAAAGCGCGTTCTCAACGGAAACGGGATCCCATGTCACACCCATGTTGACGCTTCGGAAAGCAAGCGTTTCTGCCTGACTGGTTCCTTCGTTCCGAAGCGCCACCAAGAATCCCGTCTGTTCCCCGTCGATAAAATCGATATGCATTTTCTCGTAGCCCTTTTCAAGGTCATGCGTGGCGGTACGCGAAATGCTGCCGACACTCCACACCTGTCCCCGGGTATCGGTCGTCAATATGCTGATGTTCTCCGGTCCCCGGCCACCATATGCGACGGAGACTTTTTCACCCGATATGTAAATATTGCTTCTTGAAATAGTATCGATATAATCGCTGATGCGCGCATATCCCAACTCGGTGTCATCCGGCACCGGAATCCAGCTTTCGCCTTCGTTGACGGTTACAAAAAGTTCCCTTTCATAAATCGCATAATCCGCTCCAGTATCGACCGGCAAAACCGTTTCCTCCGTACTTGGCGCCGTATGCGAAATTGTTCGATCGATATCCATCGGCATCTCCGCATCGGCAGCAGTGGCCTCCGGGCTCACCGGATTTTCCGCCTCGTACTGCGCATTGATGTTTTCGATTGTGCCTACGCTTGCTTTGAAGGCACCATAACTGAACACAATAGCAGCTGCGCAAAATAAAATAATTTTTGAGATTTTCATCGCATCTCCTTTCTATGCATAGGAATAAGTTCATGTCGATTCACCTGAACCAATTATAACTTACGCAGCTTTAAGGCTGAACCGCAATTACCCGGAGAATGGATATTGTTACCATGAAAGAAAAGCCACAGGAAACCTTTCATGCAGCAAATCCCCCCACTCTACGCTGGCGTCACTTATAGTAAGGACGCCATACTAATTGTGTTGGAGTCTATAAGAAAATGGATGATATACTGAACTCCAGTGGAAATACTACATAAAGGAGAGGATGGTCCAACTATGATGCGATCCTTCCGTTTCACTGGCAGCAGGATTGTGAAAACCGGGATAGCCATATTTTTAACAGCCACGATTTGCAGATGGTTTGGCTGGCCGCCTGTCTTTGCTGTCATCACGGCAATCGTGACGATTGAGCCGACTGTCAGCGATTCGATCAAAAAGGGACTTGTCCGGTTCCCGGCATCTGCGATCGGTTCTGCATTTGCTGTTTTCTTTATTACACTCTTTGGGAACGCCCCGATCACCTATACACTCGCTGCTGTTGCCACGATTTTGGCTTGTTCCAGACTCAATCTGCATGCCGGCTTACTCGTTGCCACATTGACATCCGTCGCAATGGTGGAAGTCATCCACGATAATTTTCTCGTCTCTTTCTTCATCCGATTAGGGACAACCACTATTGGTTTGCTCGTATCTACTGCTGTAAACATGCTTGTTTTCCCGCCAAACTATCGGACAGATATTCTAAACAGCATTCAAAACATTAGCGAACGTGCGGGAAGTATGCTGGAACACACATTCCGTACCATCCTGTTTGATGGTGATGCGAATCTTGAGGAAGATAAAGAGATCGTTAAGCGGTTGACTACGGAAATCAGGAAAACGGAGAAATTGATCCATTTCCAGCGTGATGAAGCCAGTTTATACCCTTGGGTCCGTGATAGAGAAGCCGAGCTTCAGATGGCGGAAAGGCAATTGCTGTTTTTACATAATCTCGAATTCCATTTGGATGCTTTGCTTCGTGTCCCTCTGCATGATATCGTTTGGACAACAGCCGAGCGAGATCTTATTATGCAAGCCGTCAAGGCGCTTGCGAACGACTTGCAGCATTCTACCAGCTACGATCACGACAAGCATCAGCACCAGTTAAAAAAGATTACCGACCTGTTTTGGGAGAACAGCAAAAGCGTAACAGCAAGCGATGCTATGCACCCTACCCTATTCCCGCCAGAGTTCACGATCCTTTACGAGCTCATCACGATTTATGATTTAGTGGATAAGTTTTTTGATCCGGATAGTGTGAAGGCGGCACGGGAAGCGGAATAACAATAGGCATTACTTGAATTCCATCAAATTATTTGAACCTACAACCTTTAGAATTAAATAATTTTAAAAATGACCGTGCCAGAAACAGTTCAGTTTCCGGCACGGTCATTTTATATTAGTTTCCACACTGTTTCATCCTCTTGAAAATAGATACGCTACTAATCTTGATAGCGGAATAAAGGAGTATACTATCGGCATAATTCTTGGCAATAACAGTGGAAAGAGCAGTTCCTTTCTCAGGATGCAACTTCATAGGCAGATGGCATGATTTCAGCATGCTGGACTGCTATACTCCTTTATGTGCAAACTTGCAATATAAGGAAGGAAGTTAACTAGATGAAATTAAGCGTATTGGACCAAGCTCCTGTCACGACAGGAAACACGGCAGAAGATGCCATGAAAAAAGCGGTGGAACTCGCGGTTCTCGCTGACCAGTTAGGCTATAGCCGGATGTGGATGGCGGAACACCATGGCTCGGGCGCATTTTCCAGCTCCGCTCCTGAAGTTACTGCCGCATACCTGAGCGCCAAAACAGAGAGGATCCGAATCGGCACAGGCGGCGTGATGATGATGCATTATTCGCCCTTGAAACTTGCGGAGGTGTTCAAGACATTGAGCGCACTTGCGCCGGGCCGCATCGATTTCGGTGTAGGACGCGCACCAGGCGGCGACCACAGTTCCATCTACGCCTTGTCCGAAGGACGCCGGGCCATGACGGATGATATGTACGGAAAATTCGATACGGCGCTGAAACTGATCAACGACGAAGTGCCAGAAGACAATCTGTACAATAAAACAATCGCTTCTCCGGTAAATATCAAACTGCCGGAAGCCTGGCTTCTCGGCTCGAGCGGCAATAGCGCATTAGAAGCAGGACGGATGGGCGTCGGCTATTCATTTGCCCAGTTTTTCAACGGCGGCATGACAAAAGCCATTTTAGATTCCTACCGGGCAAATTTCACGGTTTCCGCTTTCATGGAAAAACCGGAAATCTCGGTGTCGTATTTGGTGACAACGGCTGAAACTGCCGAAGAAGCGGAATACGAAGCATTGCCGCAGGACATTTCGCGCCTGATGTTTATGAAAGGCCGCATCATGCCGCTCATGACGCCGGAAGAAGCACAAAATTCCGCACTCACGGAAATGGACCGCATGCAAATCCAGGCAAGCCGCAAAATCCATTTGGTCGGTTCTGCGAAAGACGTGGCCGATCAATTGCAGCGGGAGCAAATGGAATACGGTTTTGAAGAAGCCATGATCTGCAGTATCCCCCATTCTCAGGAAAAACGGTTGGATGTCTATCGTTTACTGGCACAGCAGTTACTTTAACTGATGGATTTCAGATTCCATAACTAGTCCATTTCACAGATAAACACAGGAAAGCCGTATCCGTTAACCTTTAAGGTCAGTGGATACGGCTTTTTCCAGATGTAACTGCAGTTAATAAACTGAATTGAGTTTGACATAAAAGGCGATTTTTATTCGGCTATATTATCAATCATTTATGAACATCCGTTATCTCTTTCATCAATTGAATCCATTCTTCTCTCTTGAAATCATACAACGCCAGTTCCGTTTTTCTCAGAACCAGGTGGATGCTGTCGAACTTTTCATCTGAACGGAATCTCCACCAGCTTTTCACTGTTGAAGCCTTGGTGCCTGGTTCGTAATAAGTCAATGTGATTTCGGGATCGATGATGTCCTCCACCCTGTCAATATCTAAAAAATTATGCGGAAAATCAATATAGAGACCGAGTGCCGTTTTATGAGGCGTAATAGATCCAATTTTATGTGACGATTCCGCGTACCGCTTCTCAAGAGCATCACTCCAAGGAACCGGTTTATTGCTGGCGATCAACAGCCGATCACCCTCATTCGGTTCTATCCTGCAATTCGGAAGGCTGTTAAACACTTCGAGCATCTCGTTTATTTTTTGTTCTACGGTTTTGTCCACTTTTCTATCCCATCCTTTTCAATGCATCTATCATCCATGAAGGCTACAATTTCTTCTAGGCAAAATACTACCGCTTACTGTAAGAGGATTTAATGTGCCACTGACTGATATTCTATCACGTCCCCCTGATTGCTCCATGTTTCATTTCTTTGCTTTTAACTTTTACTTTCCAGGAAGTGACACTATTACCAAACAATTTATGCGGATGATAAAAAGAAAAAGCTACAACCGACATGTTGATGCTGTCGGTGTAGCTATTATTAAGAATGAATTGTAATTTTTTTCAAAATCTTTTTGGTTTTTTTCAAGGAAAATAATTTTCAGTTATTTCAACAGAAATTGTAAAATTTCTCTTAAGTTCTATATTCATTAAAATCCAAGCTCTTTAATAAAAGATATATGTTAAGTCCATAAACACTTAATATGCTAATAAACAACATAATTTCATAATCAAAAGCAGCAGGCTGCTGTTCTTGAAGTGATAGATTAGAAATGTTATTGAATATGGAATTAGCGGCAATTAAAATCGTTATAACGATTCCTACAATAATTATGATTTTTTCAATATTCCTCGGATTTATCATAGTTTTTAGTTCTTTCGATAATGGTACAGAGTTTGAACTTTTAAATATAAGTTCTACTACTTTTTTTATTAATACTTCTATAAGATTTCCTAAGTCTAACTTTGTATAAAGCCAATAAGTAGCTGTCGATATAATCAACGTTAAAAAAACTATTAAAAGAAACTCATCACGAAATACATCAGGTTTATAAGAATAGAATGACAACGTAAAAAAGAAAATTATTATTGTAAGGAGAAAAATAGTTATTAACTCCTTGACTGCATAAATAATAGTTAACACATAAATATTATTGTGAAGCGAGTATAAAGCAATATTTAGAATCTCAAAACCAATTATATAAAGGACTAGTATTAGTCCCCATACAAATGCAGACCTTAAATGTGACAATGCAAATTCTATAATATTTAATTCGAATAATAAACATATAGTTAAAATAATACCTACGTAAAAAAGCCAAGACTGAATAACCTTTTTTTCATTTAACAATTCAATTACCCCTTAAAATTAGAATACCACTTCACAGATAGCGGCACAATTTCTCACATAATTAATGTAATTAAATTAACCATTAAATTTTGATACAAATATTTACAAGTCTCTAGTGGTCATGTAAAGAATAATTAGTTTTGATGCAACTTTGAAGATTACACCATAGGATTCCAGTTCTTCAATTAATGCCACACACTGTTCTCCTTGCAACGGAGCAAGCTCAAACACTAATTTCAATCGACCATCACGCAAATGATCGAAAAAGAATACAAACGGGCCGTTATACCACCAATTAATGCGAGTCATTCCGAACCGCTCCTCATTTTTTGCAAAAGCCGGAATGATGAAAGATGGATAGCGCTGGTGAGGATTCCGGTTCTCTTCACTAATGCCGTTCTCGTTGCAGAATTTTAGAAAGGCAGCATTCGGTATATTCAGAACCTTTTTTTCGTCAGAAGGTTCTACTTGCACACTCTGTTCTAAATTACCGTCTCTTCTTGATTCTGCGTCATGGCTTCAACGGACAGGGCAATTTTCTGAAAGAGGTCATTAATTTCTGGTGCATCATAAAGCTCAAGTATGCTGTTCAGAACTTCCTGTTTAGACGCCCAGCCTCTTACTTCTGTCCAGGCTGTGTAGATTCGCGTGTATTTCTTGCCTTCCTGTTTTACATTCTGCCGGAAACTGACGCCATGCTTCTCCAGCATCGTCAATAATTGAACCCGTTCTTCGTAAGGGATTGGACCGACTTCCACCGTAATCTTTAAACGATTCTCCACTTGCCTCTCGAACCAGATAATAAAATCCTGGCCAAGCCAATACGCAGAATCCAGTTTGCCCAGTGTTTCCTCGAAGTCGAACCAGTCAGGGAACACAAAGTTTTAGGAACGGATACTTGCAGAATAGGCCTCTTCCGGTATTTCCGTTTCTTTGACAAATTCAAGAAACGCTTCGCGCAAGACATTGCTGCCAATATTGAGAATGAAATCAATCGTCTTTTTCTTTGATTCATAGATCTTGCGGAGCGCTGTTTTCTCTCTGTCGCTAAACTCTACAATTTGCTTATAGATTCCTTTATAGATAGCTTGCTTTTGGAAGTTTTCATTTTGACTAAGAAATAAATAATCGATTGCTCTTTTATTTCCTTCATATACTTCCAAAGCCAGTGCACAGCCTCTTCATCATGGACCAATTGCTCTTTTAAGACTTCGATATAAAACAGCAAAAAATCATGGATGGCATCTGCAGTTGTTTCCTTATTAAACTCAAGATGCTGCTCGATGATTTCCAGCACATCTTCATAGCCCAGCAGCAGGTAACTGTCTTCTGAAGGCTCTTCATTTGCGAGCGTCAAGAAAATCGGAAGGATCGTATAACCAGGCTTCGGAAAACGCAGCTTTGCATATGCTAGATAATCGGCAAGCTGCCCGTCCTATTCACCTCACCTGCATGTAATTTGTTTTCTATGACCAGTACCAGTTTTTGCGATGGCACATGCACGAGCAGATCGAATAACCTGTTGGTATGCGTCTTCACTTCCCTCACCACTTCGGCGTCATGGAATGAACTATGGAGAAACGACAAAAAGTCGATTCCTTCTCCTTTTCCTTCGTTCTCTGCGCGCATAATAAGCCGTGTCAGCATCTTTTTCAGGAAGAAACCACCTAGTTGATACGTCTCATCCGGATCCAGCAGCCAAGCCAATATATTCTAATGACGAATCTCAAACTGATCGACCCGCAGCACTTTCAACGGATTGAATTGATGGAATTTCTGGTGCAGCCGAGCGAATTCTTTAGAATGTTCGAGCTGTGAGATTGTTTCTAGTGAGTATGGCATCTTGTGCTCCTTATCAGGCTTTTTCAGAGCGTTATATTTCTTTTCAGTTTATCATTAACAGGGAGTATTTGGCAGGAGAGTTTGAAGATTAGAATTATATATGTTATTGATATAGTAGCTGTGTAAAAGTAAGAACGTTTCAACTTTCAATTTCCAGCTGTCCCTAGATTCTCCCTGTGTTGAACACAATTCCCACACAATTTATAGCCATGCATAAAAAAATCCACATCCGTATTGTTGATAAAACGGATGTGGGGATGTAAGGAGTATAATTTGTAGTGTATAGTTAGAATCGTTTAGAATTATTTCTAACCCAGGGGCGCGATTTTAAACCATCTGTTCAGCGAATCCCCGGCGGGCATCTGGAATCAGATGTTTTTGACGTTGATCGCCTTTGCACTCTTAGAAATTCTGCGGCTTATCCATTCGCCAAACACAACGGCGTGAAATTTTCTAAAGGCGATCCGTGCTTATATTTATCAGCCCCTCAATGAATTAATTGCTTATATGAATCGTCCGCTGAAAAAAAGCAAAGGCTGGCAGAAAGTGCCAATACCTGAGGTAAAAGAAATTTTTTTCGGAGAGAATTCCGCCATTGTCAAACCGATTTCGAAACAGTATCACATCAACGAGCAACATAAAAGTTTAAAAAAGGAACCTCCATTTTGGCTAACAATCATTTCTTTTTGCCCTTCAATGGGTTGATTTTACTGTTCTGAATGATTGTGGATACTATGCAACGCTAGTGGGAAAGCGGTTTTTCCGAGTGCAATTTGTTTTGCAGCTGAAAGATATTATTTTCTTGGTCTACTTAGAACGTTCTTTACTTCGCTTGGCAAAATCCCCATAAAATAATCTTCTGTATTATCCCAAAACCATTTTGAGTAATTCAAAATTTTCTCTCTTGGAGTGTTTCCTTCTTGTTCTTTCGTAAAAAGATATTTCAACATTTCAACACTTGTGTAATGCTTATCTTGCACATCTTTTAATATGCTATTTTGATAAAAATCTCCTTGCTTAATAGCTTTTTCTAATGGATAGATGGAGTTCATTCTTAAATATATTTGTGGGTTGTTGCCACCCACTACTTGATAGTTCAATAAATTTCTGCTCTCCCCAATTCCAAGCGCCGCTAATTTCGCATCTAATTCCGTACTATTTGCTCTTATACTGAATGAAAGCAGAGCGCCCTCATACTCTACAAAATTATTATTAGGCTTTAACGTTGCCAACAACCCCCTCTTGATAAAGGTCGTGAATAAATCTACTTCATTATGAATAAGGTACTTGGGTTTAGAATCTCCAGTGCTCGCACGCTCGTTTATGAATTTAATCTCTTTAATCTTCGAATACTCAAATGCTGCGTTAATGACTGTTTGTGCAAAAGTCATTGCCTCAAACCTATCAGCTATTTTTAACACTTTCATAAAATGGTATCCAAGATCATCAACCGAGAACTGTTTACCAGATATTTTGTAATTATTAACGAATGTTTCAAATGCCTGTAAGATTAAATTATACTCGGAAACAATAGACTCAACTGTTTCATTATTATTTAACCCCACTTCTACCCCTGATACATATATGAACTTCTCAAAAATAGATTTATGTTTCAGCTTCTCTCTTTCTTCTGCTGAATACAGTGAAAATTTAAAGCTTGGAAATGACATACTTCTATAATATTTCTCCCATATCTCACTTAAATTCACTTGATATATAGCAGAGTAAGTTTCACTCTGTATCTCGTATAATTTACTAAAATATTTCCCTAAATTTGAACGCGTTAATGTTCTTTCTAATTCAGATGTAACTAATATTAAATCATTTCCAAACAAGCTTCTTGGTCTCGCGACAAATGGTGAATATCCCAACTTATTTGGTGAAGAGAAGTCTTTCTCAATCATCAATAAAACTGTTTTCACTTTATTGTCCAATGAATCTTCGTCACGTTTATTTTGAACGAAGATATACTTAAAATCCTCTGGACTGATAATTAAGTTACGGTTATTATTTTTTTCTTTATATACTGATAAAACTTTTTTCATAACCTCTAAAATTTGGCTCTTTCTAATTGCTGACATGCCATAAAGTTGCTTAACCTCATTCATATCACGGTTTAGAAAGTCGATTATACCAAAACCATTAATAACTTTATTCTTATCCCGCGCTGCTCTTCCTATTTCTTGAATATAATCAACGACATTTCCAGTAGGAGCATAATGATAAACATTTGTAATATCAGGAATGTCGATTCCCATTCCGAACGCTTTAGTTGCTAAAACGTATTGTAAATCTCCGGTTATATATTGATATAAAACCTCGTCTTTTTCTTCCTTTTTAAGTCCTCCATGATATTTGCCCGTGATTTCAACAAGATTTGGTGCATTTTGAGTTAGAAAATTATTAAAATCCATCAACAACTTTACTGTTGGGAAATAAATTAATGATTTTTGTTTATTTTTATAAGCTCTTTCTATATGTCTCAAAGCTAATGTGTGTTTTGTTTTTCGATAATCCCTTCCTTCTTTTTCTAAATCTTTCTCACTACTTTTGACAATCATTAGTATCTCATCGCGACGAACTTTGCCAAAGTATGAGATTGGACTTATCATATTAAGGCTATTCCTTGTATCTAAGTACATATCTTCACGGCCTCCATAAATTGCCGTTGCAGTAAAAGTAACGATAGGGAACTTATACTCTTTTCTTAGCTTAGCTAGATAGATACCTAAATACCAATAGTCAGAACGGAAAGTTTTCCCCCAAGTAGTTACGATATGTGCTTCATCAATTATCACTACTCCAATATTTCTATTTCCGATCAGCATTTTTATATCGGATCGAGCTTGAAGCGTTTCAGGAGATAAATATAAAATGTCAACTTGTTGATTTTGAATTTTATCAAGTATACTTTCTTTTTCGTACGGCGGAGTATTCCCGTTTATTGTTGCTGAATTTTCAATCCCTTTTCTCTTCATGCTGTCAACTTGATCATTCATTAAACCAATTAATGGTGATATAACTAAAGTTAGAGGTTTATCATCTACATATTTATTTGCTAAATATAACGCTGGTATTTGGAACATCACCGATTTCCCCGCTCCAGTTGCCGCAGTTATATAAACATCTCGAAAATCTTCGCCGTGCATTGCTTTTTCTGCGTGAATGACAATATCATCTATAATTTGAGCTTGCGAAATTTCTATCGTTTCTTTATTTTGATTTTCTATATTCTTATAAAATTCAATTTCTTTAAAGTTTTCATACCCATAAATTTCTTTTAATATTTTTTTATATGCAAATTCATTTTCTATTACCTTTCTTTTTATAGATAATGTAGTGAAAAAAAATTTAAAATCAGAAATATTAGTAAGAATGTTTATTCGAGATAAATAGTTATTCGGTATTAACTCATCCGTTCCCGATAAAATACATAAAACATTCTTAGTTTTGTCTTTGGATATAGTGTTCATAATAAGATCTAAAAACGGAAGTTCATCATCTGATAATTCTATTTGAAGTATATTTTCTTCAGGATAATTTTCACTAAAGTTAACGTTATAATCTTTCTCCACAAAATACTTAAAGGTTAAAGGTTTGTCGTCGAATTCTGGGTATGTCACGTAATAATTACCGCTTTGTTTCGAATAATCTATTTGTCCATAGAACTTTGAGACGTTTTCCAATATTTTCATCTGATCATTTTCCAGTTCATTATCTTCTTGATAATACAAGTAATGATAAATGCTTTCTACGTTTGAAAGCGTGCCTTTGTAAGGATATTGCTTATTGAACAAATTATTTTCAATTACTACAACAGGCATTTTATTTATAGCTTTTTGATCTTTAAATAATTGATATTCTTCAATAGACATCCATAAATAAGAGTTTGTGAAAGTGCGATTTTGGATTATATCTTCAATAACCTGTTCCTTTAACATCGACAAATCTACTTTATCTAAATAACCAATATCAAACGAAAAATACTTTTTTTCTGTTTTTAATTCACTTGTATCAAATCCTTTTAAAACAATAATAGATGATCCATTTTGTTCAGTAATTTCCTCAATCTTTTTTTCAATGTTCATTTAAATACTCCCTTAATAGTCCAGATATTTTTTGTTTTTGGAGCTTTTTAAGTGCTTTGGCTTCTATCTGTCGAATTCTTTCTCTTGTTACATTAAATATTAGACCAATATCCTCTAATGTCTTTCTTTCCTCGTTTTTAAATCCAAAACGATAATTTAAAACTTGTGTTTCTCTCTCCGTTAAATACAATTGAAAAATGTCTCCAATTGTATTTCTTAACTCAATTTTTAAATACTCTACATCAGGTGTATTAAAATTTTCATCTAGAACAAATTCTCCTAGCGATGTCGTCTCCTCTTCCCCAACAAGGCGATCAAGACTATCCAAGTTACTTTGTGCAATATAAAAACGTAATTCTTCAATAACTTCGTTTGATTCCTTCATTTCTTTAGAAATCTCAAATGCTGTAGCAGGTCTAGCTAACTCATTCCACAATTCATTTTCAATTCTGATAAATTTATTCATTTTTTCTCGATAATGAACCGGTATTCGTATTGTTGTTGAATAATCCGCTATCCCTCTAGTAATCGCTTGTCTTACCCACCAAATTGCATAAGTTGAAAATTGATTGCCCAAAGAAACATCAAACTTTTCTGCAGCTTTTAGTAATCCAATTACGCCAACTTGATACATGTCCTTCTCATCAAACCCCACCGTTGATAGGCTTGAATACTTTCTAACAACTTTCCATACAAGTTTTTTATTCGCTTCAACTAAATTGCTAAGTGCCTTAATTCGCTTTAATTCATCGTCCGCATGTATTTGAGTTAAATATTCAATGTTCCTTGACTTATCGATAATTTCTTCAAGTGAATCAACATGGTTAATGAAACTTGTGTCATCTAATAATGAATCTAGATCATCTTCTAAAAGATAATCAGGTATATCAAAATCAGCATTTCTTTCATCCAGTAGTGTATCGTCAATAATTATATAATCTCTTTTTGCCAAATCGCTTAGAATACTCTCTTGAATATATTCATTAATACTGTTTTGATTAAACCAGTGTGTAAGAATACTTTTATTAATTTCATTATTTTGCTCAATACATTTAAACAACTTTAGTAACTTAGCTTTTAATGTAGTTTTAGGATGATCAATAATTTCAATTTTCAAAGAATCTAGTTCATCATAGACGGTAAATCTTTCTTCAATTTCAAGTGTGTATTCTTTGAACCATTGATCAACAATATCTTGCTTTATCTTACTTCCAAAACGCAAGTTATCATTAATATAAGAAAGTAAATCGTTTAGCTGATTGTTCATTTACGTCACTTCCTTAGTTTAGGAAATTTATTTTATTGTAGAGTGAGAATACCACTTCACCTAAGAATCCTTGAAAGTATTTTTTTTCAAAAAGTTTTTTAAACCTCTATTTCTCAAACCCTTTCTTAGCATTATTTACCACCTAGTAAATTTAGCACGCAGGATAAAAGCTCTTATTTATCAGGTTATTTTTTAAATACGTATTTAAATATATAATTAAAATCTTTCCTAGACTGTTTGTCAGCAATAATTTATTAAGAAACTTCTAAAAATGTTTTCTGACAAGCAATAATCGACAATTAAATGTCTACTTATATTTTGGAGATATTTCCCTTTAATTCTATCATTTAATTTAAGTAGAAATGCAGATTATTTAGATAATTATTTATGAATTTTAGTAAAATCACCTATACTTATTAGTAAGAGTTTTTTCCAGCCACCAAAACGTCAGAAAGGAACAGTGATTATGTAAATACTCCATTACAATCGATCTATTCAGGAAATTATCCCCAGTGCTTTTTCCGAACTGAAAATAGATAAATCGCAAATAAGCGATTTAATACAATTGTAATTAATAAACTGAATTGGACTTGACACAGGACATGATTTTTCTCGGAGATTAATATGGCTGAACATATGAAAACAGATCGCGATTGAGGCATCGCTTCCCAAGGAGCGGCACAATTAGTTGTGTGTAGCGTTTTCTACAGTACAACTTATAGTATATAGTCAAATTAAATCAGAATTGCTTCTTAACTTATGACATGGTTTAAAATTTTATTCTTTATTCGACTATAGTTTTTTAATTAAGAAACGATGATAGCATGTACCTTCTGGAAAACAAACAATTTAAAAGTGAAATTGTTCCTAAGACATTTGCAGAATCAGAAATGACGGAAGCACATATGGAAAATATTCTTGCAGCAAACCTCAACATGATTTTCAATGAAGAATCCATGATTGTTATCGGCAAGCAAGTTAAGAATGCAACAAATGGCCGGAGCGATCTCACTGTAATTGACCAGAACGGGAATATAGTTTTAATAGAAATTAAACGGGATAAAGCCGATGCTGTAAGCCGAAAAGAATCGTTTGAATCACAAGCAATCCGTTATGCTGCAAGTTATGCGACGATTAAAACCATTGAAGAAGCTGTACAAATTATCTATGCGTCTTATCTCAGGAAGTTAAGACCTTTAGATTTTCATTCAGATCAATCTGCATATGATTATGGTCTAGCGACTTTAAATGAATTTCTTGACAAGAATCACTCTAGAACTTCCTTTAACCAGAAACAACGCATTATACTCGTCGCTTCCGATTTTGATGTGCAGACTCTTTCCGCTTCAACCTGGTTAAAACAAAATGGAATTGACATCAGTTGCTTTAAAATGGTTCCTTATGAACTTCAAGGCCATCATTTTGTAAACATGGAAAAGGTGTTACCACTTGCGACTGATGAAGATTTTTTGGTAAACCTATACGTTAAGTCATCACCAACTAAAGTGATGACTGCTAGCAGAACCAAACGTGTCTTACCTAAAATAAAAGATATGCTCGAGTGGAAGGTAGTAAAAGAAGAAGATATCTTGGTAGCTAAAGACAGAGATATAAAGGCAGTTCTTTTGAGGAATGGAAATGTGAACTTTAATAATGAAGAAATGACTATGCAAGCTTGGTTGCGGGGAGTTTATGGATGGGCAAGTGTTCATACCTACGTTTTTGCAATCCATAAAGAAAGTGGTAAATCACTTTCAGAAATTCGAGAAGAGTACATGCAAAATTCTGAGGAATTTCAGGAAATGGATTAAAGAGATGCAATACTAATAATTCCATTCGTTATTATTTAATTGATATGGAATTATTAAGGCATCGTTCCCCAAGGACGCGATTCCATTTCCAGCAGTTCCCATATTTCCCCTGTGTCGCTCGCATTTATGTATATAACTTTTCAGATAAAAATACGAAAGCCATATCCGCTAACTTTTGAGGTTACTGTATACGGCAATTTTATCATGCAATTGTAGTGAATGAATTGAATTGGGTTTGACACAGCGAGGCAAAATTGGGAAGCGAATTTGATTTAGATTGTACTTACCCGTTTTTTATATGCATTATAATGTTTTCTTAAAAATCTTCTAAATTCTTCTGACTCAAAGTCATATAACTCATTTTCATGAAAAGTGAAATGAACTGCTCCAAACAATTTCGGGTCATCTGTCACCTTAACACCGTTCCTTCCTCTTTGATGTCCATATAATATATCCAATTCGGTTATATCGTCGAGGTGCAGTTCACCCTGCAAGTGATCCATTGATACAGACAAACTAGTCGGGTTCTCATCTATTTTCATCCAGCGTTTTTTCTCAGTTCCTACATTAACACTGACTCTGTTTGGGTTAGTTGGGCTGACATTCACCTTGACACCAGGAAATTGAGTGACTTGTTTTAAGAGTTCTTCTTTGAATTCATTACTTTTCATCGCGCTCACCCTCCATTTAAATTCATTTTATTATGTTCTATGTATCTGTTGATTAAATGCTTCTACAATCAATGATTTCAATTCGAGCAACTCGTCAGGGGCGAATTTTACTAAGTCTAGTATCGCTCCCCTGCCGATCCCATGCCTTGATCCTTCAACCCTCGGAAATACTTGAACCTTTCCTTGCTCTCGAAAAACTTTAACAACGTTTTTTTCCGATTTTTTAACAACAGGCCTTTCTGCTTCCCAATACTTAGTCATCTCTGTTCCCCCTTCCGCTATGCTCGATTTCAACCGCTATTTCTGTCATATCCAATAATGTCTTATATACATTTAAAATAGTCTGTGGATTTTCTAAATCACCAAAATGCTCTTTGATCGTTTTTAAAGCTTCTGCAGGTGTTTCCTCTAAAAAGGGGTGTACGTTATTTTTTATAAGTTTGCTTATTTTTTTATTTTCAGGAATAAAAATATGCAATGGGGATTCTATTTGCTCGAAGTCGTTATAGATTACTTCTCCAGATCTTCGAAAGAAGTCTTTAATATTGCTGATTGCTTCCACATAAAGAGTCGGTCCATGATCTTTAGGCATCACTGATTTGATATACCGCTCAATCTCTTCCCATCCATCTGCTTGAATATTTTTCAATAAATCTGAAGCAGTGACCAATTGGTATTGATTAATCGGACTATCTTCTTCATAAAGTTCCGCATCAACCACTACAAGCATCACTTCTGATACAGGAAGGCTCACTCCATGCATTCTTGAATAAAGCAATCGTGCGAGTTCATTTGAAGGCACCATCCAGTTTTTCCATTGTTTGATTGCATCCAACTTTCTATTTCTTACATATTGCCTTATTGTAACGATTGACATTGAAGTCACTTTCGCCACTTCTTCCAAAGTGTAGAGATCATTATTCCTGACTTGGACGGGCATCTCATTCACTATAAAATCTTCCAGATTAAAATAACGACTTGATGTTTCTTGAACCCCTAATAGAACTTTTCTTTGGCTTTCTGTTAACATTTAAACTCCTCCTTCACTTATATTCATTTATTATCACTTATATTCATTTATACATAAATTTGAGTTGTCTGTCAATAATAAAATATAAATAACAATCGATGAACGCTTCTAAACAATTTTTAAACTGAAAAAAATGAGCTCTTTATTACCTTGCTAGGGTGTAAGAGACTCGCTTTTTCTTCTTATATAAATAATTTCTCAATCCAATTTGAACTTAATTTCCCCAAGAACCGCATAATTTTAGTGTATCTACCCTGTGTCGCGCGCAATTATGTATATTTAACTTCTCAGATAAAAATCCGAAAGCCGTATCCGTTTACCCTTATGATTAATGAATACGGCAACTTCATCATGTAATTATAGTGAATGAATTGAATTGGGTTTGAGACAGGTAGCTGGTTTTATTAAGAGAAACTCTGAGCTTTTTCACCCTAAAAACGCATCAACTTCCCCAATCCCATATACCAACCAATAAATCAGCTTCGCCTCATCCTTATTCCCCTCCTGCAGACTGAGCCGCCTCGGAAAAGCACTCGGCTTCTTGCCTTCTTTCAGCAGTTTGAAAAGATGCGGATTGCGCTTCTTGATGAATTGTTTCATTTGGCTCCTTTCGTGAGGTTTGAGAACGCCGGTATGCAGATCGGAGAGATAGTGGAAATACATGCCGATTCCTGTATTGTCCTCCAAAGCAAAGCTATCCGTAAGATCACCCGCCTGCTCCCATTTTCCCGCACGGATATAAGCGCTCAGGAGCAGCCATTTCGCTCCCTGGTGGTCGAGCGGATTCTTATCTAGGATCTCCGTCAGCTGTTCAATCGCTTTGTCATATCTGCCTTGCTCCATCAGCCAGGCACTATATGAAAATAAAGCCCGCAGGAACGGCCGGTTCGGCACATAGCCCCAGAGCACGTCAAAACTGTCATCGAAAGTCAGGTAACCGGTTTTCAAAGCATTTAAATAATGAAGCTCTTTTTCAACATCGTGCTCCGCAAATTCCGCCATCAGCAAATTCGCGTCGCCGCTTTTTGGATCCAGTTCGAGCGCTTCCCGCGCCAGTCGTTCGCGTTCTTTGCCATCCTTTTCAAACGCTTCGTAGCAAAGCAGCTGAGCCTGTTCCGCATCCGTTTTCGGCATGAATTTCTGATTCGGCTGCTGCAGAATTTTGTTCATTTCAGCTTCCGAGTCCGCGTACGTCATACGCATCATCGTTTCCCACAGCCCACGCTCCGTCATCCGCGGGTCGGTTCCCATCTCTGTGACAACTTCCGGCATGATATACGGCTGACGGTATTGTTGTTGATCTTGAGGTTGAGCATTTTCATCCTTGTCCACCCGTTCAATTACAAACTCGCCGACCATGTCTCTGTATTTCGACAGGGTGCCAACGGTTGTTCCGAGCTCTTCCGCGATGATCTGCTGAGTCAAGTAAACTTCTTCAAACAGCCCGAAATCACTTGCCGCCTGCAGTATTCCCGCCGCCACTCCTTCCGGTTTCCGCGCCTTCACAGGCACTTCCTTCAGGAACGCAAACGCAATGCCCTCGATCGCTTCATTTTTCAAACCGTAGTCATCAATAAACCCGCTTACCAGTACCATGACTTCTTCCTGAAACGCCGATAATCCCAGGTCCGTAATCGCTTCCGCAAAAAGCCGGTACAAGTCCAGTGAATCGCTGACACCTTCCTTCAAGCGGGCTGCCAGCTTCTCAATAAGTGACTGCTGGAAAACTGGACTGGTCATCAAACCTTCCGCCGGCTGCAAAATCGGCTGGCCATCCCGCAGGCTGTGCATGACGATGCCAAAAGTTCACTCTCCAGGTTTTGCGTCACCCATGTTCGTTATTTGATGGACGTCTCCCGTCACTTTGTCGCGTATCTGAAGAATGCCATTTCCCACTTCCTGAACTTCAGCAAGCAGGTAAAATGGCTCTTCCCACAACGCCAGCACATCCAGCACACGCTGCCGTTTTTGCGTTTTCATTTTCCGGGTGATATAATTCCGCCAGATATCCGAACGGTCATGAAAAACAAACGCCTCAAATGCCAGCGCATCAATCGTAGCCTGGTCAAAGACCTTCGATAAAGCCGACTGCCAGCCTGCAAAGCGCTGAGTCAATTGATGAAACTCCTTCGGCTCCAGCCCTTCCTCCGCGAATCCGGTCATGATGCCATCCAGTTCCGTATCAATCACCTGCTGCAGATCCACCGCTTCTTCCCGGCCGCAGCATTTCTTATACTTCTTCCCGCTCCCGCACGGACACGGATCATTTCGTCCAACCTTGTCATCCCCTCGATTCATCAGCTTTTCTATAATCGTAGCGGGGTTTAGTGGGGGGGCAAGGGGCGTGTTGCTGTTCCCCAGATAATTAGGCATTTCTTTTCCAGATGTTCCCAGATTATTCCTGTGTCGCACGCAATTATGAATACTTAACTTCTCAGATAAAAATACGAAAGCCGAATTCGCTAACCCTTGAGGTTAATGAATTCGGCAATTTTATCATGCAATTGTAGTTAATAAACTGAATTGGATCTGACACAGGGAGGCGGTTTATGATTCATTTTCCAATGTAGCAGGTGTGGAATTGTCTAGAATATAAATTGAATCGTGTTGTCAGAATCGCACAAAATTGTTTTGCACAGGGACACGGTTTTTTTAAGATAGTGACTTGAATATCTTTTTCTAACCTCTTTTTGTTGTACTGTAATAATTGTTTAAGCTACCTTCTCCAATTTGTTCCGCTCATATCTATAGGTTCGGAGATTATATTTAATTGTTTAACTCTATACAATATACTATTTGTCCATGAGACCTTATCTTGATTAAACAAACAATAATTTTTCCCTTCTTCTAATGCACTTCTATATTCAATACCTTCAAAATCAAGGTATTTTGCTAACTCCCCAATATATTGAGTAGGTATATAGTTGAAATATTTAGTATCTTCATCAGCAGGCTTCGAGAGTTCCATATTTATAGTATTGGTTAACGAGTAAAGCTGGAATTGTTTAAAGAGAGTTTCGCCATGAAATGTGGTGTTGTTGAATGATGAGATTCTAATATCTTTTTTAATTTTTACAGTTGCAACTGAAATTTCTTTCCCCTTGTATGGTCTCACTTCTGCAATTGCGGTTTTTTCATTTGTGGTTAAATATAAGTAAGGGATTCCCTTTGGATTGATTCGCCCCTCAGATGCTAAATACTTGGGAGGACTCATAATTTGGTCATCTTCATATGGTAACCCATGACTATTCTCTAGCTTCCCTAATCTTGCACGATAAAGGAGCTTGTCTGCTTCCAAATACATTTCATTTTTTTTTATTATTTCAGTAAGCAATTCTTTTAGCTCACTTACAATTCCAAAACCAAAACGGTTGCCGTGCTTAATGTCTTCTTTGAAATTATCCCATGTTCGAATTATACTATCTTCAAACCTAACGCTAAAAGTTCCTTCTAATAAATCTTTCCCTATGCTTTTACGAAATAAATAGAATAAAAGTTCTTTCGCAGAAATAGGTGATAAAGAATTACTTAATAAGTCTATTTGTTTAGTGAAAAACCTTTCTAATTCAAAGCCAGCATCATGCGGCAAAAATTTATGAGCAAAAATAAACAGTTTACTATCAAAAAAGCCATCTTGAACATCAATAGTAAATACTTTTTCAGATTTACAAAATGAACAGTTTCCCATAATACCTTCTTTTTTAATATAGGTAATAAACGGTTCGTAATTAAAGCATTTTTCACAGCAAACTTTCATCAAAATTTCCTCCTTTGAAGTTAATATCCTGTCACATTTGATACCGTCGTAATGAACTTCGCTTCCCTGAGACCCATACAATTCCCAAACAATTTATATAGATGAATAAAAAGAAAGAACCACAACCGAAATGTGGATGTAGCCGGTGTGGCTATGCATATAGTCTAAATTAAATTTCGCTTCCCAGAAAGCGACAGAATTAGTTGCGAGATTGTTTCTAGTAAGTATACCATCCTGTATTCCTTAACAAGCTCTTTCATAGCGTTATCATTCTTTTCAGTTTATCATTTACAGGAAAGTATTTGGCAGAAGAGTTTAGGGGCAGGATTCTCTTTCTTATGAATAAAAAATGATCATTTGATAATTAGAAACATTCTAAGATGTATTTCCATCTGTCTCCAAATGTTCCCTGTGCTCCGTACAATTCTTTTACGCTTTATATGGATGAATAAAATGAATAAACCACACCCGCAAATTGGCAACTTAGCTAATAACCTTTATTAATTTCTAATGAATTTACTGAGCAAGATTTAGCGTAAAAATTAAACTTATTCATCGCGTCAGCTAGAGTCCCCAAAGCATAATATCCTTCTTTAGAACGTCCAATACTTCCTATTAAAGGTGACGATAGAAACTGAAGCATTTCAGATATTTCTGTTAGTAGTGGAGGTGAATCAAACTTCTTGTAAGATCTCAACGATCTATAAATATCTTTATCGTGAAGAAGTCCCTCTGTTACTGGATCTAAACTTTCCTCAATCAAACACTCCATAACTGTTTGTAGCAGAATTCCAGATCTGTGAATCTCTCGACGGTCTTCTTCGAGGATACTTACATTAACTTTTCCTCTTTGAGAAAATATCTTTTTGTATGAGTTTACTAGAAGTGGTATTTCATTATGAAGTCGAATTAAAGTTTCTAAATCCTCAATATCTATTAAGGCAACCTCATGTTCAATAGCTCTTTTAATTAACCGTTCTCCTTGAAAAGAAAATCCAATTACTGCTATAAAATCTGCTCCATGCATTTTTCTATGATCTTTTAATGTGTCAAAGTTAATCAGTCCTTCTGTCACTGATCCTGATTGAGTTGATTTTGCATCGACAGTTACACTAAAAGAATATTTCGGAATGCTAGGTGACTGTATAAAAACATCTGTTTTTCCGGAACCTCCATGCCTTACCACATTAAACCCTAATATGGAGAGTGCTGATGCTATAGCTTTTTCAAATCTTATGGGATTAGAAGACTCTTTAGAAGCTAAGCGAAGCTCTGTTAAATAATCATTAACAGTTAGATTATCTTCTATAATTTCTACTTTTTTTGTTATTTCATTTACCTTGGGTAATTCTCGACTTTTCTGTAATACACCTTCTTTAAGAACATTTTTTCCTCTTTGTGTTAGAGCATACTTCCCAGGAGTTTCTTCTTGTACAAGTAAAGCCAGTTGCATAATATTGATTCTCTTTCTTATTTCATCTATTCTTTCGGTTTCAAAACCATAGGATACTTTCGCAATTACAGCAAGTTCTTTAAAATTTAAACTTTCTCTCTCAAGTTCTTTCAGTAATTCGAATATAAATAATACATTAACGTGCAAGCAGTACACTAAATCTACGGGTGATTTATTAATTAGCCATTTTTTTGCTAATGAGGTAGCTTGATATGTATCTCTAGAAGTCCGTTCTAAAAAATTTAAATTTGTCATAGTCGTTGCAAATGCATTAGCTGAAGAAATTGCTATATTATATGTTTCATGTGAATATTTCAGAAAAGTCTCCCTATTAACGCTGGAGTACATTAATTGAATAAAGCCATCAAATGTTTCACATATTTCTGGAATACTACCTGGAATATAACCTACAGAGGGCTTTCGAATAATTGGTTCTTCTGACTTCTTTTGGATTAAATTCTCCGCCCAACTAGAAACAGGTACCTCCAGTTCGTTAATTGTTTTGTCACCAAGAACTTCGATATCATCAGGATTTACACAACTGATATTTTCTAAAAACTTCTTCCCTTCCTCAGTTAAATAATACGTATTTTTAAAATCATTAAAACTTACTAAATCTAATTGTCTAAACCAGGTTAATCTATTTCCTACTTCCGATTTAGTGTTCCAATTCAATTTATAATCTTTATTTGCTATTGTAAGCAATTCATTAGAAGTTAATGGATTCTCAAGCTGCACAAGCAATTCGGCCATAAATCTTATGTTGGCACAGAATATAGCCATTAAATATAAATCATCTTCGGACTCTAGAAGTTTTCTTCCCTCATTTGAAATCTTCCATACTCTATCTTCTTTGTAGATTACTCCTAGGGGTCTTAACCATATACACAAATTTTCTAGAGTCGAATTACTAGTGCTTCCTGAGAACTTCATTTTAGTATTGTAAGGAACTTTCTCTGTTAAGGCTTTTAAAATTGCCCGTATAATTGCAAACTGTCCTAAATCACCTCTTGGGATCTTAGGCATGGAAAAAACTTTAGCATTCCACTCTCTGTGTTCTGGATATTCACTTGGGTTGACTGTAAACACTATAATCACCTTCTGACTTTCTTATGAACTTATATATAAATTATTTTAATGATAACACTGACATACTTCATCTTGAATTTCTGGACAATATGGATACATATGCTCTATTTTACTCTTTAGGAAGAGCGTCTTAGCCAAGATCGTTATGTGTCACTATGTACACGGGAAAATTGAAATCAAAAACACCCGCTATGACGACTCTCGGAATTTTTCGACTTCTCTTTTAGTGTTCCACTTCCTTGTCTAATCTGCCAACAACACAATACCTTTTAATAGAAATATCCTAGTGAATTTCACGAGAGAGTTTAATACTTTAAAATCGAATTTCCATCAAATAGAATATCTGTTTTTCTTTAGTATAAGACGCTTTCCATTCTTGTTATAACCCTTCTTGTTATAACCCTAAAAGCCGCCTCCTCAATTCCTCATCACTCGCATAAACATAAAGCCCCTTTATCCCTCTCTTCATCAACACATTAATCGAATTCAATATGATTTGTTCTTTCGCTCTTTCAACATTTTCAATGCCATCTTTTCCTCTAAAAGCTTCGGTATCGCTATATTTTTCAGTAATGATCTTCAAGCAATCATTCTGTTCATCATAAGTAACTGACGGACCCAATATCACGCCTACATAATTCAGATCGAAGCCTTGAATCGTATAGATGGATCCCGCTTCTTTGATTGTCTCCGGCTTTTCTGCCCAAGTGTTTTTGGTATCGGTGGAATTCCAGGGAATTTCTAGACTGTCTTCTCTAATGTAGTATTGCTCGCCGTCTTTCTTATGTTCATAATCGAATGTCGAAACCACTCTGGAGAGTCCGTGTTCTTTATTCTTTTCCACTATGGCATTATGCATTTCTTTTGCAGAATCGAATATTTGAAAATCATACAGCTTATCTTTCGGAAGCTTGCCAATTCGTTTCTCTACAAAATTATCGATCCAGTTGATCACATCGTCTCCAGCATTCATGCGGAACTGTTCTTTTAAAATATAGGGCTCTTCGGTTTGATGGTCGAGCACTACGTTTTTCAGCCGCTCCTCGTCCCAATAGCTTTTCAGTTTTAAGACCTGTTTTTCATCGTAGACAACGATGACGACTTTGCTGTGCTTGATGATTTCTGCCAGTTGATTGTCTTCATTGAATCCATTAAAAGCATCCGCTCTGCTCAGCAATAAATGTGCTTCGTCGACCAAAACCACATCCGCTTTTTCTGCAGCTTTCTTTTGTTTGTTAATGAAACTTGTAGGCTTGTCAAAGTTATTCTTTTTAAGAAACTTCACATTGGAAGCAATGTTTTTATACGTTTTCAGCGTTTCTGAATGATTGACGAGCAAATAATTCTTCGTTTGATGAAGACTGGAGTTTTTATCAGCCGCCAGCTCCTGGATGCTGTTGAATACGGAACTTAGGACTACACTCTTCCCTACACCGGCTTCGCCCTTGACCATGAATACAAACGTTTCATCATCATTGATGTGTTGTTCGCATACTTCCAGAATTTTTGTTTTAAGCTCGAGCTGCGTCATCGTCAGCTCTTTAAAAGGAGAAAGTTTGAATATATCCCTGTTTTCAATTACGTGAGCAGGGTTATTAACCATTTCCCTTTTCAATAGTTCTTTCCATATATCATTGAATATCTCTTCGTCGTAGAATTTCTTATTATGATAGTTGTGCGTTACGCTTTGTGCAGTCTGACTCTTATTCTGCAGTTTATAACGGTCATCACCTAAGAAGTAATTAATCAATTTAGTTTCCAGGTTATAAGTAGCTGAGCGATGAAACTCCTCGTGAATAATGAGGGTCATTTTCTCTAAGTTTTTCCGTTCCTTATTATTTAAATGCGATTTCATTCGATTTTTAAACGCTACCGTTTCTCCAATATATACAGTCGTATTATTGTTAAGAAAATAGACCACCGGGTAATCAAAATAACGTTCATTTTTGATTTGATTCAAGGAACCTCTATTAAAATCCCATGTTTTTAGTTCAACTAATCCCATATTTATCGTGCCTTTCTAACTATTGATTAGAGTAGAAAAAATCTTCTATATACCGAAAGAAATTCTTATTAGAAAAAGACATGACTATAACTACATTTCATTTATCATTACCTTAATATTAGCATTATTTAACTATCTTTTTACTACTTTTGGAAAATTTTTTGTAATTAGTATAGTGCTATTTTTTATATAACCTTGCGAACTATTTAGATGCTTATTTCTACGGAGTTCTAAGTGTAATTTGATTGTATTACTTCAATTTTCCAACCTGTCTTATTCCTTCTTAAAAGTTGTTGCTTACAATAGATAAAGTAAAAGATGAGGAGTTTTAAATTTTGCTCCATAAGAAAAAGCGAACCCATTTGGATTCGCTTTTTCTATTTATTCTTCTCCCTCAACTCTCCAACTTCAAATCCGCAAAAAGCAAACCCCATTCATGAATTTCATAGTTCCGTGCACCGCTCAGAACAAAAGGATCTTGTTTGACAAGAGCCTTGCAATCTTCATAAGTTTCAGCATTGAATATTACCAAACCGCCTGAGCCGTCAACAAAGCGGCCGAATGCCGATACATGGCCGGCTTGCTTCATTTCATCAAGGAACGCTAAGTGTGCCGGTCTTTCCTGATCCGATTTTTCCTTATCCACTAAAGGCAAAAGAACTGCGTAATGAGCCATTAGATCCATTTCCCCTTTTCGATAGTTTTACTTTCATTAAAGCCATTCTTTCAATGATTCTTTTAAAACTCCTCATGCGTAGCCGGATCCATATTATTCAATCTGCCGTCCGGCTGGGACAATCCTGCTATCGCACTCATTTCGGTTTCACTTAAAGCAAAATCAAAAATATTTATGTTTTCCCGCTGCCGCTGTGGAGAAGTGGAGCGCGGAATCGAAACCGAGCCGATCTGGTGATGCCAGCGCAGCACAACCTGTGCAATAGTCTTATTGTGGTTCTCGGCAATCTTGCCGATCGTTTCATTTGATAGAATGTCTGCTGACTTGGCAAGCGGGCTCCACGACTGCGTTTGGATGCCCCGTTCCTCATGAACTTTCCGCTGCTCTTCCTGGTTGAAGAACGGATGCAATTCAACTTGGTTCAAGCTCGGCGTCACTCCGGTCTCCTGTATAATGCGCTCCAGGTGCTCCGGCAAGAAGTTGCTCACACCGATCGAGCGGACAAGTCCCCATTTCTTCGCATCAATCAGCGCCTGCCACGCTTCCACGTAGTGGTCTTGCCTTGGAAGCGGCCAGTGAATGATATACAAATCCAGGTAATCCAGCTTGGAACGGTACAGTGATTCCTGAATCGCAACCAATGCTTTTTCGTATGTATGATAGCGGCCCGGCAGCTTGGACGTAATCCACAATTCCTCGCGGGAGATGCCGCTGCGCTTGATGCCTTCCCCGACCGCTCCTTCATTCTCGTAATTGTACGCCGTGTCAATCAGCCGGTAGCCGGCATTGATTCCGCTGCTAATGGCGTTTGCTCCTGCATTGCCCCAAAGTCCATATGTACCCAGTCCGGTAACCGGCAAGGTTGTTCCGTCGTTCAGCGTCACTTCTGGTATTGCTTTTTCCATTAGGTTTCACTCCTCTCGTTTCTAAACTTAAGATTACTCCTGGACGGTGGTAAAATCAAACAATTCTGTAATTGGCACTAAAGTGGAACAGTGAGAGAAAAATCAGCTTCTTCTCTTTTGCAAATAGAATTTTTTCGCCGCCCTCTTTAAAACAATCAAAACCGGGTATAGAACCCTATACCCATTCGAAGATTTTATTCCCCAAGGAGGAATACGATGCATTATCAACTCAATCTCCATCTGGCAAGCGAAAAGAAGGATTATTACTGGCTGTTCAATAGCCAGGAGGACACGGTGACGATTTTCAATGAAGTGATTGAGACCTTCAAGCATTATGAACCACAGAACACGAAAGCGTTCATGAAGGAAAAGCAGCGCGAGATCGACGAGACCGGCAGCAGCAATACGGTCCAGATCGAAGTTGTCAAAGTGGATAAGGAAGCCATCATCCGCTCCGCTTCCTATAACGAGATGGTGTACGAAGGCCGGCACTTCAAGGCGATTTACAACATCCTAACCAACCGGCTCGGTCCGCCGGAAGAAGAGTCGATCGCGTAAAAACTCCCCTTCAACAGACTGACACGTTCTGCTTGAAGGGGAGTTTTGGATTTGTTTTAGCAACTTATGATTCGATATTCAACAACTTGATCAACCGGATGACTTCTTCATCGCCACCCACGTCAACGGCTACTAGTTCTGTATTGTCGATGATCTCTGCGTAGAACTCTTCACCCGCCGGATACTCGCCGTCCCAGCGCAGCGGCACGTTGTAGACATTGATGGTGCCGTCACCGTTGCCGCTATACGTGATGGACCCGTCCACCAAGCGGGATCCCGCCAGCTGGATGACGTCTTCCGGATAAGTGCCGCTGGTTTCGTCATCGGGATTCAGCGGCTCGCCTGCCGGAATGGGCTGGACGTACAATCCGTCGATATCCTGGTTCGCCCCAAGCTGCAGCCAGACTCTGGCGTATTCGATTTCTTCACTTGAGTATTGGGATAGCGCTCCTTTGCCTTGTTGGTCCTTTGCGGTTTTTGTGGCGTCACTAGCTGTTTTTGTCTGGATGGATTCTTCTGAAGAAGAGCCGTTTGTTTTCTCCATATCCTTTTCCTCCGTTTCATTTGCCGGTTCGCTTTCCGCTGTTCCAGTCGCATCTTTAGATTCTGCAGCAGGGCTGTTCCCTGAAGGAGCCGTTGCGGATTCTTGGCTGGCGCAGCCCGTTAAAGTTACTAAAGCAGCCAAAATCCATAAACCCTTCATTATCCCTTTCATTTCGAACCTCTTCCTTTCAGCAACGCAGAATGATCCTATCCACCTGATCCTCACATCCTTCCTGCCTCTAGTGATTTATGTTGTTTCATCCCAAGACACCGATCAGCCGATTCCAGAAGCTTTGATTACGTCCATTTTAACAGGTACGTTTCAAGCATTCATGCACTTTTTGATGCCAGCTGCAAATATATTTCTATCTGGTTCTTACATATATTCCCCTAAATCTTGAAACTCTTTTCTTGTTATTCCGTATTCTAGACCAAGGGAGGTTTTACCATGTCTGGAGATTTGTTTATGTTATTGCCCATCATTTCAATTTTGTTTTCATTGATTCCGCTTGCGGTGGGAATTTACGTGGTTTTCGCTTTTTTGAAGCAAGGCAAAGAGCGCAATTCCTTATTGAAGGAAATTGCGGAGGAATTGCGGAGAAGGTGAGTTTGCAGGAAAGGGCTGGTCAATATGGGATTGTTCCGTTTTTTGTTTTTCAAACGAAAATGCCTTGTCTATACGGCGTTTGGCAATAAGATGTATTTGGATGCGGCGAATAAATTCACCGAACATGAGGTCTCTTATGATACGGTGATTCGCGGCGGCGCCAATGCCCATTCGGCTATGAACGGGGCTTCGCCTAGCTTCAATAATTTCAAGGCGAGTCCATCGCAATATGATTTCTATGTAGCAAAAGAAGATGAATACCGCGCACAGCAAGCTCTCCATCGTTGAGCTTGCTTTTTTGTTTTCACTTCCTCCCTTTCAAAGGCATGAGTTTCGAAAAGATTTTTTTTGGGATTAGTAAAGAGAGCCCAAATTCATTACAATAAAGTTAACAAAAGCATAAATTTCATTGATTCGGGGTGTTGGGTTTGTACAAGTTACCGAAAAAGCATTTTTGGCACGGACGCGTGGACAGCGAAACCGACCGCAGCAGTTTCCGTTTTCATCAGACAATCGAATTTATGGACACGTACGATGTGCCGGAGGGCGCATTTTCCATCATCGGCTTTGAGTGCGATGAAGGGGTGCAGCGAAACGGCGGGCAAGCGGGAGCCGCTGACGCCGCGAATGAAATCCGCCGTCATCTGGCGGATCTCCCGTACCACCTCGGCGACCGGCAGACATTTGATGTCGGGTCGGTGATGTGCAAAAACAACGAACTGGAAAAAGCCCAGCGCGAACTCGGCAACCACGTCAGCCTTTTGTTGGCAAGCGGCTCGGTTCCCATCATTTTAGGCGGCGGACACGAAACGGCTTACGGACACTATTTGGGGCTTCGCCGAACTGTCGGACCCGATGCGAGAATCGGCATCATCAACATCGACGCGCATTTTGACCTGCGCAAGGCGGCGCGCCCGAACTCCGGCACCATGTTCCGGCAGATTTTGGAACAGGACGGCAACGCAGGCTATCTCTTCCTCGGCATCCAGCCGCTTGGCAACACGAAAACGCTGTTCAACTATGCAGAAGAGCTGGGCGTGGAATACGTTCTTGCGGAAGCCCTGACCTTACTGGAATTGCAGAACACACAAAGGATTATCGACTCGTTCTGCGAGAACTACGACCATATCCTGATCACGCTTTGTATGGATTCCATCACCTCACTTTATGCGCCGGGCGTCCTTGCCCCTTCCCCGTTCGGGCTCGATCCGGCGGTGGTGCGCCGGCTCTTGTGGCACATCGTCTCCAACGAAAAAGTGCGCAGCTTCGATGTATCCGAAGTGGATCCAGCGTTAGACGACAATGGCAAGACGGCGAAGCTCGCCGCGTACCTGGTCGCTGAAGTGATGGCCGCTTTTCATTGAAGGGAACAGAAACGCTCCAGCTCCAAATGGCTGAAGCGTTTTTATGTGGAGTTATTGGATAGTGGTGTCGCTATCTATGGAAGAAAGTCGGTTGGAAAAATTTTCTTCCTGAAGTTTTCGGGTTCTTACATGAAATATTCGGGTTTCTTCATGCGCTCTATCGGTTCTAACATGACGTGTCGAGTTTTCTACATGAACTTTCTCTTGTTCTACATCACTTTCCAGAAATTCGTCTCTCCAAGAGCGAAGATCAAAAACAATAAGGAATCTGTTCGCCGGGCGAACAGCTTTTTATTCCTTAGCGTCACTTCTTACAGAAAAAATTGCTTGGAAAAAATTGCTTCATGAAGTTTTCGGGTTCTTACATGAAAGATTCGAGTTTCTTCATGCACTCCATCGCTCCTAACATGACGAGCCGAGCGCTCTACATGAACCCAGTCTTGTTCTACATCACTTTTTAAAAAAGCCGCGTGTAACTTCTTCCCGCTTCACCCGTATCTATACTATAAGCGACAACGCTTTATTCAACCGGAGGTGTTCACATGCCGATATGCCAGAATTGCACCCATAAGTGGAGTTGGAAAACAACATTCAAGAAGACCCTTAAGATAAATAATGGAATGATTTGCCCTGTTTGCGGGGCCAGGCAATTTGCCACGGCAAAATCCAGAATGCGGGTAGGCCTATTGTGTTCCATCATTGCCCCGTTTCTAATTTTGTCTTCTTATTTTTTCCACTTGTCTACCAAAGAGCTGATCGTGATAGGTCTCCCGTTGACCATAGCAATCACATTGGTTTCTCCTTTTCTGTATGAGTTATCGAATAAAGAAGAACCACTTTGGTAATGCTCTCCTGTAAATGAAATCGGTAAGTAACCGGTTAGATTTCATTCCATAATGCTTTTAAAATAACTGCATAATCATTTTATTACTATGAACCACTTCTCCAAAATTTAATGTTAGATAAACTGACAAAACCATTAAATTTCTTTCTATTCATCAAATTTTCTCTCAAAACCTCGAAATTTCATCACTTCAATGTTAGAATACATAACATGAAGAGAATTTCACAGAGGCGGGTGAGTCATTTGATTGAGTCTTTACGAGATAAAAAAGTTATGATGATTGGCACTGTGGCTGAGATTACGGGATTGTCGGAAAGGCAGATCCGTTATTATGAACAGAAACAACTGATCTTTCCTTTCAGGACAGCAACCGGCAACCGGAAATACTCGTTTTCCGATATTGAAAAGCTTATCGAGATTGCAGAAAAAGTGGAAGAAGGCGTCCGCACAAGCGAGATACTGGAAGACCTCAACCGAGCTGAAAGGAGCTCCATTTCAAACAAAGAACTGATCCAAGGCCAGATCAACTCCCATTTCCGGCAAAGCGGAAGAAAGTGAACGTTCATGTTTCTTCGGCTAATGGTCTACAAATTTTCTTTTTCATTTACATAACACGCTTCTTCAGCCGCTCAAATTATTCCGTTGTCCCAGTAAACCTTAATTTTCCCGGCTCATGCCAAATCGTTCTTTTCCTCGGTCCACCATAAACCGCAAACAAAAACCAGCGCCACCCAAAGGGCGGCGCTGGTTTATTTATCGTTCGTTCATTTAGTTAGTTTGTAAACCCGTGCTTCGTACGGGAGTAATTGAGTTGAATCCATATCTTCGTAATTGGCCAACAGCAATGTGGCGTCTTCCGGCGCGTCCCAGTCGCAGG
Organism: Planomicrobium sp. CPCC 101110; assembly: GCF_007859395.1. Taxonomy (GTDB): domain Bacteria; phylum Bacillota; class Bacilli; order Bacillales_A; family Planococcaceae; genus Planococcus. The sequence goes on from NZ_VOHD01000008.1 coordinate 308,474, forward strand.
CGAATTGCGCCAGGTTGGAGACGACAAGAACTTTTTCGTTTTCGTCTTCGCGCGTATAAGCGTAGACGGCCTCGTGGCCAACGTCGTAAAGTTCGTAAGTGCCGTAAACAAGAACGGCCATTTGCTTGCGCAGCCAAATCATTTGTTTATAGAATGAGAGCACTGATCGCGGATCTTGCTGCTGGGCGGCAACGTTGATCTTATTGTGGTTCGGGTTGATCATCAGCCATGGCCATGCATCCGTAAAGCCTGCGTTGAAGCTTGCGTCCCACTGCATCGGCGTCCGTGAATGGTCCCGGCTTTTCGCCCCCAATAGCGTCATGATGGCTTCATGCGCCATGCCGCCCGCCAAGTTGTTGTGGTATAGGTTATGTGTCTGGATATCGTTGTAATGATCGAGCTCCGCAAACGGCGCGTTCGTCATGCCGATTTCCTGGCCTTGGTAGATGAACGGCGTCCCTTGCATGAAAAAGTACATGCAGGCGATTGCCGTGGCGCTTTCCCGCCAGTATTCCTTGTCATTGCCCCATGTCGAGACAACGCGCGGCTTGTCGTGGTTTTCGATAAACAAGGCGTTCCAGCCTTTGCCTTCGACGCCTTTTTGCCAGCGCGTCAGCACTTCCTTCAGTTTCGGCACATTGATGCCCGTCCGTTCATCGGTATCCCAAAGACCCAAGCTTTCAAACTGGAACACCATATTGAACTTGCCGTCTTTTTCGCCGATCCACTCTTCGATATCCCCGACATGGACACCGTTCGCTTCGCCGACAGTCATGATATCGCGATTCGCCAGTGTTCTGTCCCGCAGTTCAGCTAATAGCGGCTGGATGCCCTTGACATTCATCATTTTCTCCCATGCCGGGGCATATAGTTTTTGTTCAGGGTCAAAAACGTCGGTCAAATCTTTCTTGATGTGGCTGATGGCGTCGACTCGGAATCCGTCGATCCCTTTGTCCAGCCACCAATTGACCATGTCGAACAGTGCTTTCCGCACTTCCTGGTTTTCCCAGTTCAAGTCCGGCTGCTTTTTCGAAAACAAGTGCAGGTAGTATTGCTTTGTTTCTTTGTCGTATTCCCAGGCGGAACCGCCGAAAATGCTTTCCCAGTTCGTCGGGTCGTCGCTCCAGATGTACCAGTCCCGCTTCGGATTGTCTTTCGATGATTTCGATTCGACAAACCATGGATGCTCATCGCTCGTATGGTTGATGACCAGATCGATGATGAGCTTCATGCCTCTTGCGTGCACTTCCGCAAGCAGGCGGTCAAAATCCTCCATTGTGCCGAATTCTGCCATGATGTCCTGGTAATCGCTGATATCATAGCCGTTGTCATCGTTCGGCGATTTGTAGACCGGGCTCAACCAAATAACGTCGATCCCCAAGTCTTTTATATAATCCAATTTGCTTGTCACACCGTTGATATCCCCGATGCCATCCCCATTGGAGTCTTTAAAACTGCGTGGATATACCTGATAGGCGACTGCTTCTTTCCACCATATTTTCTTCATACTGATCCCTCTCAAAGACCCGTGGCGCATTTCCCCTTCAATCAAGCGGCCGAAAACCGTAAATTGTACCAGAGAAGCCATGTCGTCTGTTATTTTCTATAGTACGAAAAGGTTGTTCCTGCTATGGTGCCGGCTTGGAAGCTGCCCCATAGTTCCGGAAAAACAATTTGCAAGATGCTAGTGTAGCAGAATTCGCCGGAATAGCCTACAGATTTTATTAACTTTTTGTGTCTAAAAGTAACTTCCTGTCCAGCGTGCACCCCTTTCCCCAAAAAAGGTTTCCTCTTGTATAACCGATGTTAGGTACATGAAAACCCCGAAATGAACACTTTTTCAAAAAAGTTTCCATGGCTCGGGGTTTTCGTTATTTCCGGATTCTGTTTTAGGCTGTTTCGGGTTTTCCAAGCATCATACATTGTTTTCTGCTAGCTTTGATCATCATCAGCGGCTGCGTCTTTCTTACCTCCATTACACAACATCGACTGGCGATCATACGTTCCCACGACTTGAAAAACGTTTTTATTTTTGAAACTGAATCCAATTATGGCACAGGATTAAACGCCTGTTTCAAAAAGCCGGCACAAAAAACCCTTGGTCCGCCCACTGTTTTCAGCATGCAGTTTCCAAGGGTCCTCTCTTTTATTCGGCTGTTTTCTTAAAAACTTCCGCAGCCATTTCCGCCACTTTTCCGCTGCTGTCATTTTCAATATTCTCGACCATCATGGCGAGGATGAATTGCGGGTCATCTTCGTTATATGCCACAAAATAGCCGTTGTTTTTTCCTTTGTCCCGGGTTGTCGCTTTAATCTCTGCGGTGCCAGTTTTGCCCGCAAGCGGAATGGATTTAAGATCAGCCGATTTGGCAAAGCCGTCGGTGACCACGTTCCGCATCCCCGCCCGGAGGGTTTCTGCGTTTTCTTCACTGACGAGCCCCTCTTTCCACACTTGCGCCTTTTCCTCTTCCTCGAATAAAACCGGCTTGTATATTACCCCGCCGTTCAGGAAGGGCTCGTACATTGACGCAAGGTGCAGAATGTTCACCAGCATCTGCCCTTGGCCGAACGACGTGTCGGCCAACTGCCCTTCTGACGTGATGAGGCCGTCGTTCGAGATTTGCGAAGCTGCCAGGTTCAAGCCTTCAAACGGCATCGCTTCGCCGAATCCATACTCTGCCAATCCTTCAGCCAATCGGTCGCGTCCGAGCTCAAGCGCTTGCCGCGCAAAATAAATGTTGTCCGAATAGACAAGTGCAGTGTTCAAGTCGACCGGATTCGGTGCGTCACTGTGCAGGCGTGTTATGCGAAAACTGCCCCATGACGGCTTTTGCCATGTTTTTCCGGAGATGTCCATGCCTTTTTCCGGATCGAGCGTCCCCGCTTCCATAGCGATCGCCGCAACCACCGGCTTGATGGCGGAACCCGGCGCGTACGACGCCGCAAAACGGATGAACAGCGGATTGAGCGGATCGTTTTGCAGTTTGCTGTAGCGGCTTCCGCTGATGCCTATGACGAATTCGTTCGGATTATAGCTCGGTGAACTGAGCAGGACAAGCGTTTCTCCCGTCCGGGGATCCACAGCGGCGCTTGTACCCGCCTCGCCGTCCATCGCGTCGAATACCGCTTTTTGCAGCTTGGCGTCGATTGTCAGCTTGATGGCATCTCCATTTTTCGACTCTTTTTCAGTGGCAATGATCTTTTCCGCCCCGCTCCGCGCTTTTTCAATGACGATGCGCACGCCTTCTTCGCCCCGCAGCCGTTTTTCAAGCGAGCGCTCAAGGCCTTGGCGCCCGATCCAGTCCTCCTCTGTATAGCCTTCGTCTTTCAGCCCGTTCAATTGTTCCGCGGTGATGGGGCCGATAAATCCTGATACATGGGCCAAGGCTTTGCCATACGGATATTCCCTGAGCGGAATTTCCCGGCGCTCGGTGCCCGTAATGGTGAAAATCTTATCAAGCGTTTTCTTGTTGGTTTTCGCCACTTTGGCAATCGGCACATAATGGTCCGGCCGCACCCAGCTTTGGTTCAATTGTTCATCAATGGCCGCAGGCGTCATTTTCAAGAGCTTTGCGAGCTCCGCTTTTTTGCCTTTATCGAAATTCCCTGGAACGATGCCGATTTCATAGCCGGTGCCATTGACCGCGATGCCTTTGCCGTTGCGGTCCCGAATCTCGCCGCGCTGCGGCTTGGTGATTTCGGTTTTGACTTGGTCGCCTTCTTCAAGCTGGGGAAAGATGAACGACGGGTCCCATTCAACAAACCAATCGCCGTTTTCATACAGCAGCGTCAGCGTCTTTTCAAATTGCACAGGGCCGGCCACCGTAGCGATATCCACGGCAATCGGAAAATCTGCAGGCTCATCCGTGTTCCAATTTGGCGCTTTTTCCTGTTCCAGCGAGTCGATTGAAATGCCGGTGACCTCCAAATCTTCCTTCAACTGTTCCTGCCAGCCGACAAACACCTCTTCCCCAAATGCCGCTTTCGTGCCTTCATTCAAATATCCGTCGTACATTTCCTGGAAATCCCCGGCTTGCCATAAGGTCAGGAATTCTTCAAACCGGCCTTCCGGAGAAGATTGCGCCTCCGCCTTTTCCGGCTCTTCCGGTGCCACCTGATCCTCCGGCTGGCACCCCGCCAAAATAACCATCGCGACCCAAAACAGACCGATCCACCTTTTCTTCATGGCAGCCCCTCCGCTTTTCTTTCAGTGTATCATTTGACTGAATTTTTAGAAATATAAAACGTGATTTTGCGGGTCTCGTGGTATAAAATATATAAAAAGATTTGTTGCCTGAAGTTCCTGTACAACCTATCAATCTCCCTCCCCACAGTTCTGGCAGAAATGCGCTTTTCCCGTTTTCTCGTCCTGCAGCCCGGTTTTTCCCAAGAGAAAAGAGAGGCGGTGCGGCAAATGTTTGAAGAGATGCCCGCTCGGCATTTGTTTGGATTTCTCGCGTTGGCTATCGGCGTTTCCATCATCATCATGTTCGAACTGTCCGCAAGCGACCAAATGATAGAAGTCGTTTTCCAACTGGTCTTATACGTCTTCGTGCCTATTTTGTATTTCAGCTATTATTTCCATAAGCACGGAACTTCCATCACAGATGTGCTGTTCCTCCGCGGCCTTTTCCGCTGGATGCCGCTTATCGGCGCCCTCGTTTGTTTGTCATTCCTGTTTTCAGCGGGTATGCTGTGGTTCCAGATGTATATTCTTTTGCCGGTTGCGCCTTGGCTTGTCGACTTTTTCACCGGGACGATTCCGCTGCCCGGCAGCACGCTGTATGCGCTGTTCACCCTCATCATCATCACGGTGGTCGGCCCGATTGCTGAAGAGTTCATTTTCCGCGGCGTGCTGTTGAAGCGGATCATCGTCAAGACGACGATGTGGAGCGGCGTGATCATCTCGAGCCTCATTTTCGGCATGCTGCACGCCGATATTGTCGGGGCATTCCTGTTCGGGGTCCTCGCTTCCCTCCTGTATTTGCGGACCGGCAACCTGCTCGTGCCGATTTTATTCCACGCGGTCAATAATACGGTGGCGTCTTATTTGATGTTCGTGCCGGGTGCCCGGCCGGACTGGCTTTATATCCTCGACAGCACGGAAGTTTATGCAGAAGCCACCCCGTATGCGGCAATGCTCATCTGCAGCGCCCTTTTCCTTGTGCTCGCCATTTGGATCCTGTCCCGCGGCTTGGAGAAAAAGCTGAGGGATGAACAGTTCACCAAGCTCTTGGAATCGTATAACGAAAACGAAAAAAACGGGCTTAGAGGAGATCTCTAAGCCCGTTTTTCGCCCTGCTTTTTCATGCCATCAAAAAATCCGTCACCACTTCCAAAAAGCGTTCGCGCTCTTCAACGTTCGGCGCGTGCCCCGAGTTCTCAAATTCCACGAAAACCGCGTCAGGAATGAGCCGGGCGAGTTCCTGGCCGCGTTCCGGCGGATTCAAGCCGTCATGCGTTCCGCTGATGACAAGCGTCGGGGCTTCCACCGTCGGCAGTGCCGCCCGGAAATCGAAGCCTTCAAGCGCCTTGTTGGCGGCGGCTTGCTGGACAATCGTCAAATCAGGCTCGTTGAGTCCCGCTTCTTCCTGCCATTCTTCCACAGCGGCAATGTTATGGAACATGTATTTGAACAGATGCTTTTGCTGCTGCTGCTCGTCCATGCCTTCAATTTCATCGGCGTAGCGGTTGAAGAGTTCCATTGTCGACGACGTCTTGCCGTTCGTTTTGGAAACTACCAGCACCAGTTTGCTGACGCGGTCAGGATGTGCAAGCACCACGCCTTGCGCGATATAACTGCCCATCGAAACCCCCAGCACATGCGCTTTGTCGATATCGAGGTGGTCAAGCAGCGCCACCACATCCTCGATATGGTCGTTCAAAGTGAAACTCAGCGGTTTGCCGGAACGCCCATGCCCCCGGCAATCATACGCAATGACCCGGAAATTCTCCTGAAAATAATCCACTTCCTCCTGGAACGCCCGGAGATTCGCGGTCAGTCCGTGAATCAAGACCAGCGGCGCCCCTTCCCCAGCTTCTTCGTAATACAGCTCCACTCCATTTGAATCGAATTTCGGCATCTTGCTTCCTCCTCCATAAAGGTTTATCGGGTGATTTTCTTTCTTTAGTTGTATACCCCGTTTGTTTGGAGATTGTTTGGGAACTTTGAACGGTTTTAAGCTGCTGCAAAGAAACTTATGGAAAAGCGGTTTCGTCCCAACTACAAACAATTGAACGCAGGGATTCCAGAGGAAATTTCCGCTGTTCGCTAACGCATGATGAAATTGGAGGGGTGTTGCCGATGAAAAACTTCTTTACGTTCGGGTATCTGCAGGCGTTGTCCTGCCTTTTTCCGGTCATCATTTTCGGGGCGCTTGCCATATCGAAATTGATTGAAATTCCGGGTCTGCCGCGGTACGACTTTATCCTGCTGGTATGTTTGGCGGCTCAAGTGTACATGCTTGCGTCGCGCATGGAGACAATTGACGAATTCAAAGTGATCTGTTTGTTTCACGTTATCGGCCTCGGGCTGGAATTATTCAAAGTCCATATGGGTTCTTGGGCTTATCCGGAAGACGCCTACAGCAAAATTGCCGGCGTGCCGTTATACAGCGGCTTTATGTACGCGAGTGTCGCAAGCTATATTTGCCAGGCATGGCGGCGGCTCGATCTGCGGATTTACGGCTGGCCAAAGCCGGTGTTCGCCGTCAGCATCAGCGTGCTGATCTACGCGAACTTTTTCACGCACCACTTTTCGTACGATATCCGCTGGGTGCTGAAAGCTTTGCTGTTTTTGATCTTTTTCAAGACATTCGTCACGTTCCGCATTCATGGCACCGCCTATAAAATGCCCGCGATTTTGGCGTTTTTGCTCGTCGGCTTTTTCATCTGGATTGCCGAGAACATCGTCACTTTTTTCGGCGCCTGGCAATATCCCGACCAGCAAGCGGCATGGTCGCTCGTCCATATCGGCAAGATTTCCTCATGGTTTTTGCTGGTGATCATCAGCATCATTATTGTAGCGCAGCTGAAACGGGTGAAAAGCGGACTGGCGCGGACCGCAGAAAGCGATGCGGCAAAGTTTCCCGGATTTCGGCGGAGGGTGGTTTCTTGAAAGATTACTAGTTAAACAGTTAAAAATTGTTAATGACTCCCTATAGACGAAGAATTATGATAGAAAGAAACAATGCCAGTGAATAGAGGAACTTTGCAATGAAGTATGTTCGTTTTTTTGTTTATCAATTTGTATTCGTCTTTGTGTTCTTTAATATCTTTGCGATTTTCGATTATTTTATCGGCCCTCCCATGACACGGGTCGATTGGATTGCTGTCGCTGTCAGTATTCCGTTTCTGTTATTGATGCCAAAGGTTTTTGAAGTGCATTCCACAAAGTTTGGCAGCGTCCATTGGTTCATCAAAGCCCTGTTTTCCATCCCACCGTTTATTGGAGCTCTTTTATTTGCTGGATTTATCGGGCTGTTTGGGTAAGCAGGAAAAGCTGTTCGCTTAGGCGAATGGCTTTTTGTTTTGGAGGATATGAAGATTTGTTTGGGAAAATTTGCTTCATGAAGTTTATGGGCTCTAATATGAAGTATGCGATTTTATACATGTACTCTTATATTTCATATATGACGAAACAAAGTTTCTTCATGAACTCTTCCTAGTACTGCATCACTTTCTCGAAAATCGCCTCTCCAAGATCCAAAACCAAAAAACAATAAGGAAGCTGTTCGCCCGGCGAACAGCTTTTTATGAATCGGCATCGTTTTCTATAGAAGAGAATGGGCTGCCAAAATTTGCTTCATGAAGTTTTCACGTTCTTACATGAAGTATCAGGGTCCCTACATGAACTCCTGCAATTCTTACATGACGAAGCAAGCTTTCTACATAAACTCACCCCTTCCAAACAAAAAAAGCCGACCCACAACGGGTCGGCTTTTCCTTATCCAGCCACTTTTTCAGCGAACTGGCTGTTGTACAATTCTTCGTAGAAGCCTCGCTGCTCGAGCAGTTCGGCGTGTGTGCCCTGTTCGATGACTTTGCCTTGGTCCATGACCAAGATCAGGTCGGCGTCTTTGATGGTCGACAGGCGATGCGCGATGACAAAGCTTGTGCGGCCTTCCATCAGGCGGTTCATGGCTTGCTGGATAAAGACTTCGGTCCGGGTGTCGACGCTTGATGTCGCTTCGTCCAAAATCATGATCGGCGGATCGGCGAGCACGGCGCGCGCAATGGTCAAGAGCTGCTTCTGGCCCTGTGAGATATTGGACGCTTCTTCGTTCAAGACGGTGCCATAGCCATCCGGCAAGGTGCGGATAAAGTGATCGGCGTGCGCGGTGCGGGCGGCAGCGAAGATTTCGTCGTCGGTGGCGCCGCTTTTGCCGTAGGCGATGTTGTCTTTGATGGTGCCATTAAAGAGCCACGTATCCTGCAGCACCATGCCGAAGCTTTTCCGAAGGTCATCACGCGACATGTCGCGTGTGTCGAGGCCATCGATTCTGATGCTGCCGCCGTTCAATTCGTAGAAGCGCATCAACAAGTTGATGAGCGTCGTCTTGCCGGCGCCCGTTGGACCGACGATGGCGACTGTCTGGCCGGGTGCGACATGGATGTTCATGTTCTCGATCAACAGCTCTTCGCCGTAGCCAAAGTCGACATCCTCGAATTCCACAGCCCCTTCCGCACGCGTGAGCGTAACCGCTGTCTGTTCTTCCATTTCTTCCTCTTCGTCAAGCAGTTCGAACACGCGCTCCGCCGCAGCCACCGTCGACTGGACGATGTTCGCGATGTTCGCCGTTTGCGTGATCGGCTGAGTGAACTGTTTGGAATAGGTGATGAACGCCTGGACGTCCCCAATCGAAATGGCGCGCTGCGTCACCAAGATCCCGCCGACAACCGAGATCAGCACATAGCTGATATTGCCGATGAACATCATCACCGGCATGATGATTCCGGAGATGAATTGCGCTTTGCTGCCGGCTTCGTACAGTTCTTCGTTGACGGCGTCAAACTTCTCGCCCGATTTTTTCTCGTGGCCGAACACTTTGACGACTTGGTGCCCCGTGTACATTTCCTCGATATGGCCGTTCAGTTCGCCGAGCGTTTTCTGCTGCTTGGCGAAATGCTTTTGCGAACGTTTCAACACCGGGCCGATAACGAAAATCGACAGGGGCAATGAAACAAGCGCAATTGCCGTCAACAGCGGAGAAATCGACAGCATCATGATGATGATCCCGACAAGCGTGACAATCGATGTGATAAACTGCGTCAAGCTTTGCTGCAGCGTGCTGCCGATCGTGTCGATGTCGTTTGTCATGCGGCTTAAGGTTTCGCCGTTTGGCCGGCCGTCAAAATACTGGAGCGGCAGCTTCTCGAGTTTTTTATTCACATCTTCGCGCAGATCATAGACCGTGTCCTGTGCGACGGTCGACATGATGAATTGCTGGATATAGCTGAACAAACTGCTGATGACGTAAAGGCCTGCAAGCAGCAGTAAAATTTCGCCGATGCGGCCAAAATCGATTGCGGCGCCTGGCGTGTCCGTAAATTTGCCGTACGCCCCTTCAAACAGTTCCGTGATGGCGAGCCCCATGATTTTCGGACCGACGATCATAAAGACCGTACTGAGTATGGCGGCCCCGAATACCGCGATGAGTTTGCTGCGGCGCGGCTTCAAATAAACGAGCAGGCGCCGCAGCGTCTTCTTGAAGTTTTTCGGTTTTTCGCCCGGCACCATCATCATGCCGCCGGGGCCATGACCCGGTCCGCTGCTGCGCTGAGGCTGTTTTTGGCTCATGCGATTTCCTCCTCTGTCAGCTGGGATAAGACGATTTCGCGGTAGACATCATTGGTCTGGAGCAGCTCTTCGTGCGTTCCGATGCCGGCAATCCTGCCTTGTTCCAAGACAATGATCCGGTCCGCATCCACTACCGTGCTGACGCGCTGCGCAACAAGCAATACCGTAGCCTCTTTCGTTTCGTTTTTCAGTGCGGCCCGAAGCCGCGCATCCGTCTTGTAGTCGAGCGCTGAGAAGCTGTCGTCGAACACATACAAATCCGGTTTCCGGAGGAGCGCGCGGGCGATGGACAAGCGCTGCTTTTGGCCGCCGGACAAGTTCGAACCGCCTTGTTCGATTTCCGATCCGTAGCCATCCGGCATCCGTTCGATAAAGTCCGCTGCTTGCGCAACTTGTGCCGCATGCTCAATCTCATCTTGTGTGGCATCTTGCTTCCCGAAACGGATATTGTCCGCAATCGTGCCCGTAAACAGAATGGCTTTTTGCGGCACAAAGCCGATTTTCGAACGTACTTCGTCTTGTGGCGCTTCACGGATATCGACGCCATTGACGCGGATCACACCGCCCGCGATTTCGTAAAAGCGCGGAATCAGATTGACGAGCGTCGTTTTTCCGGCTCCCGTGCCGCCGATTATTGCCGTGACTTCCCCCGGTTTTGCCGAGAACGAGATGTTCGACAGCGCCGGTTTTTCGGCGCCGGGATAGCTGAATGTCACATTATCGAATTGGAGCGTTCCGCGCTCACGGTCCGCTTTTTCGGTTCCATTGTCGACAAAAGACGGTTCCATCTCAAGCACTTCATTGATGCGGTTGGCCGACACAGCGGCGCGCGGCACCATGATGAACATGACTGAAGCCATGACAAGCGCGAACATGATCAGCATGACGTACTGGATGAATGCCATCAAATCGCCGATCTGGAGAGCGCCGCTGTTGATGCGGAGTCCGCCAAACCAGATGATGCCGACAACCGTCAAGTTCATCACGAGCATCATGACCGGCATGATGAATGCCATGATTTTGTTCACTTTGATCGATACGTCTGTCAAATCTCGGTTCGCTTTGGTCATGCGCACCTGCTCTTCCGTTTCCCGGTTGAACGCCCGGATGACGCGGATGCCCGTCAAGTTTTCCCGCAGCACCAAATTCAGCCGGTCGAGCCGCTGCTGCACTTCCTTGAACAGCGGCATGCCTTTTTTGAAGATCAAAATGATTGACCCCGCCAGCACCGGCATCGCCGCTAAAATGACGAGCGACAATTTGGCGTCTTGAGAAATTGCGAGGATCAAGCCGCCGACGAGCATGATGGGGGCGCTGATGACCATCCGCAGCATCATGATGACCACTTGCTGCACTTGGGTGATGTCGTTCGTTGTCCGTGTGATGAGCGACGCCGTTCCGACCTTATCGAATTCCTGCAGCGTGAACTTGCCGACATGGTTGAACACCCGGCGACGCAGATCGCGCCCGAGCCCCATCGCCGCCCGAGCCGAATAAAAACTTGCGGCAACCGAAGCGATAACACCGGCTGCTGACACCAAGAGCATGACCCCGCCGATTTCCAATATGTGCCCCGTATTTCCTGTGACGACGCCGTTGTCGATAATGTCCGCCATCAGCCGCGGCAAGTACAGGTCCGCCATTGACTGGATAAAGACAAGAACGACGACTGCAGCGACCAGCCATTTGTAGACGTTTAAGTTTTTCAATATTTTAATCATGTCAACTACTCCTCTAATTCAATCGCTTCGAGCAAAGAGGCGATGCGCGCATGGGTGCCGAGCAGTCCATCCACTTCCTGCGGTTCCAGTGAATCCAGCACTCCCTCGAATATGCGGAGGACGCTGCCTTCTTTCATATGGAGATCCTGGATAAATTCGATTCCTTTCTCGTTCACTGACAACAGTACTTCCCGGCGATTGCCTTCCACTTGCGTGCGCTCGAGCAACCCTTCTTTCACCAAGCCGTCAACCGCTTGGCTCAATGTGCTTTTCGGCAGAAATGTCTTCTCGCCAATCGTTTTTTGCGTCATGGCCGATTCCGAGATCAAGGTGATCAAAACAGTATATTGCGGCACGGATAAGCCGTTGTCCGCCGCCGATTTCTGGACAAACCGGTATAAATTTTTCTGCACGCTCGCAAATGACTGAAGCAGTTCGACCGAGCGCATAATGCTTTGGTTTTGAGTTGGCATCCTTCTCTTCCTTTCACGACAGAACTGTTCGTAATGGAACTGTTCTTCATCAGTCTCTTTAATGTACTCCTATTGTTTTTGGCAGTCAATCCGGAAGTTCGCTTGATCCAAGCAGTGGTCTAGAAAAGGGATTACAGATGCAGTCCGCACTTTATGAATGAAACAGCGAAAAATCCGTACAGAGGCGATGGCTGCTCGCTTTCGTACGGATTTATTGGCATCAAACTTTTCAATTGTCCGTCCCTCTCCTATGGACAGCTAGCCACCCTGCGACCCACGCATCAATTTTCGCACGCCCGCTTTCATCAAGCTGCGCTTCGGAATCCCGCTTCATGCGGATGCCGCCCCATGCATAGAACAATGGCATTGATTGGGCTTCAGCAATCCCGCATCCCGCTCTCCAGCCTTTTACAAAATTGTCCAGTACATCCGGATCCTTTTCGAACCGCTTTCTGCCAACCAATTCCAAGATTGAGAAAGTGCGTGCAAGGTCAAACCGGCAATCGCCGCTGGCAGCGTTCGCCCAGTCAAGGACCGCCGTGACGTTCCGGCCGTCTGTCAGCACATTCAACGGATGAAAATCCAAATGGAGCAAGACATTTTCGGAATCGGTCAATGGCACGGCTGACAAAATCCCGGCTTCTTCCCGGGACGGCGTCAGCCAGGAACGCAGCTCCCTGTCTTGAGGAGAGACCTGAATCTGATGGATCCGGGCTTGGGTTTTGCCGCATGCGATCCCCAGTTTCTCTGCAAGTTCCGGCCGTTCCTTCAGCGCCGCCATAACCGTCATCCCTTCCCCCCACTCCATCAGCATTGCCGCATAGCCCCCGGCTGTTTCAATAGCGTGGACTTTTGGGACCGGCACGCCATTTTCACGGGCAAGGCCGATCGCCTTCTTTTCCTGAACAAACTGGCCGTACTTCCGGGCTGGCAAAAGCCGCAGCGCATACGCGCGATTCTGTATGCCTATCTTGTAGACTTGGCTGTCCCGCCCTCCTTGTATCTCTTCGCAGAAATCGAACGAAGCTACACCCAGTTTTTCCAGGATGCCGTCGACCCGCCCGCTTGCCGGCTGGCCCGCACGGATTGGTTCCGCTGTGATTTTCCCGACAGCGAACGGCGTGAGACTGACTTTTTTATTGCGCAATTCCTTAAAGCGTTCACTGTTCTTGTCCATTTGGCGCCTCCTTTGATCCAGCGGTTTTCTATAGATTATAAATTGCCGGCAATCCAATAAAAAGAACACCTCGCGCGGCAAGGTGCTCAAGAAAGCTTGTTGATAAGTATAGAATCAGTACAGGTTTTGCAATATTCAATGATAGCCAAAGGCACTTTCCTGTTCTGGAACTTCTCAGGAAATGCCCAAATGTTTTCAAACACTTGGCTGACAATTGCCTCACAGATAGCTTGATCCGCAACAGCGCGATAAGAGATTTTCCACAAAAGTTGAAAATAACGATCATACAGTTCACTTAACGCCTGTTGTTCGCGATTGAGAATCCTTGCCATCAAAAGCTCATCTGTAGTCAACTTGCCACCCCCACCCTCAAATTACCCGGGAGGAAAGAACCAAAACATCGAAAAGAGCGTTTTCACTCGTTATTTAGTGATTGCTGCAAATTTCTTTTGAAATCGAATGGAATATGGAGCTTTTTAATGCGAATGACCTATCCGCAGTTGGCTGTGAGCCCAGTCAATGCATAATATGCGCCAGCGCTTTATCAATCGTGTCATAGCGGAACTCGAAGCCTTCTTTTTGCAGCCGTTCCGGCAGAACCCACCGGCTTTTCAGCACCAGTTCCGTCTCGGTGCGGATCATGGCGGCCCCCATTTCCAGCATCCAGGCGGGAGCCCGGAAGCCCATCGGCCGGTTTGCTTGTTTGCGCAGCTCTGACATCAACATACGGTTTGATACCGGATGCGGCGCCGAGCAGTTGAAGATTCCGTTCAGCTGCGGCTGTTCCTGGAGAAACAGGACAATGCGGTACAGATCCTCAATATGGATCCAGCTGAACATTTGGTCTCCTGACCCCTGCATGCCGCCAAGGCCGAACCGCACCAAATTCAGATACGGTGTCATGACGCCGCCATCTTCCCCCAGAACGATAGCTGTGCGTAGCGCCACTTGCCGGGTGCGCGGCAGTTTGAAAGCGAACAGCGACTGCTCCCATGCCTTCGCCACCTCTGCCGAAAAGCCTGTCCCGATTTCCCCGTTCGACTCGGTCATCGGCCGGTCCTTCGCGTGCCGGTAAATCGTTGCCGAGCTGGAGTTGATCCAAAGCGGCGGCGCGTTCTCGCACGCATACATCGCATTCCCTAAGATTTGTGTCGTTTCGATCCGCGACTCCAGGATTTCTTCCTTGTTCCGTTTGTTGTAGCGGCAGTTCACCGATTTGCCAGCCGAATTGATGAGCATTTCCGCACCGTCCAAGGCTGCCACAATCCCCGTATGGTCAAGCCACGATAAATGCTTTTCCTGCCTGGAGACTATGTATACGTCATACCCTTCCTCCATAAACCTTTTTTCAAAGTAACGGCCAATGAACCCTGTGCCTCCAGCAATTACTACTTTCCGTTCCACGCCATCCCCTCGTTCCCAGTATATTCATACTATATGTAACGTTTGAGGCCAGTAAAAGTTACAGGATTTGGAGTTTTCGGCGTAAATATACCCATCTTTTTTTCCAATTCTGAAAACGGCATTTGAAGCCTTCAGCAAACCAGCCGTCCATAAAAAAACCAGCCGTCAGAACGGCTGGCTTTCTTAGAAGATGGCACGTCCTTAATGGCCCGCCTTTTTCCCTTTCACAATCAGCCAAATCCCCATTCCAGCTACGATGGCTAAAGCTGCCAGCGCCAGCGACGGAATGCCGGATCCCCACGCCAGCTGCCCTTCTCCAGTTGCTGTGTATGCCGCTGCCGCTTGAATCGAATCGCCCAATTGCAATAGGGCATAGACAATAACGCCGGTTATCAATGCTTGCGCGATTAAAATAAATCCTGCTGCTTCTTTCAATTTCTTCTTCCTCTCTCTGACTGTGGCTGTAACGAGTTTAATTATGCAATAACAGTTTTTATCGTGAAGCTGCCGCTTGTTTCAACGTAAACACCGGGCTTAGTTCGCCGACCTTTTCTTTCCGCGCGTTTTCAAGCGGCGGATAATGGTAGTCGCGCAACCCTTCCTTTTGCGCCTCCGTCAGCAAGCCGAGCTGAGACAGCACTTCAACTGCCACCGCGGATGTTGCCCGCGCATTGCCGTCTTCGATTTTCAGCGCGATGCCGAGGCCTGTCTCTTTGTCGCCGATGCAATAGACGCCTTCCGCTCCCGCTTTGGCGAACATGCGGCCGCCCATGATGCGCATGAAGTCTGTGCAAAAACGCGCCGTGCCGCCGACCATTTCCGGTTCTGCCGCCATTGCCGCAGTGATCTTTTCGACCGCATTCCGGCGTTTTTCCGGCAAATCGCCCGGATCGGCCATCTTCGCAAAACTGAGCGCCAGATTTTCAATCGGCACACCGTGCACCGGAACGCCGCAGCCATCAATGCCGATGACGATTTTGTCCGCCGGCACTTCCGTCAAATCGCTGATGGCCGCCAGGATGCGCTGCTGCACCGGATGGCCGAGCTTGTAATAGTCTTCCGTCGATTCGTCCATATGCTTTGCCGTCGCAAGCATCCCGCTATGTTTTCCGGAGCAATTGTTGTAAACCGCCGTAAGCGGCTCCCCCGATTTGATGAGCGCTTCATACGCCGCTTCCCATTTCGGGTTGTGCGTGCCGCATCGCAGATTATCAATCGCAAGCCCCGTTCTCGCCAGGATTGCCTGCACCCGTTCGGTGTGCTGGCCTTCCCCGTTATGGGACGCGCACGCCAGCGATAGATCCGCAGCATCAAACCCGTAGCGGTCGGCCGCGCCTGTTTCCACAAGCGGAATCGCTTGCAGCGGCTTCATGGACGACCGTGCGTAAATCACTTTTTGCGGATCGCCCACACTGTACAGCAATTCCTTATGCGCATTGACCACCGCTATATGGCCTCTATGTAGGCTTTCCACAAGCGTGCCTCTTGAAACTTCCACCACTTTTTCTGCTGTCATGGAGCCACCTCTTCTTTTTTGATTGTCCACTAACTGAGGAAATGCCATTTTCCGTGTTTCCATGTCCCGGCTGTTCCTAAGGCAGGCAATTCCGCCGCTAAAACACCTTGTATGTGTCTTTCCTGAAAGCGCCCAGTTCATATAGAATTGCGGCATCGCTGTTTTCGCACCACAGTTCTTTCACCCGCTCGCCTTCGAACAGGAAAAGCATCATGCCTGTCTCTTTCACCCGCTGATCATTTGCCGGAATATCAAACCAGTCGCCTTTGTATGTCATCCAGCCCGTATAGCGGACCACCAGTTTGTTCTCTTGCTCGATACAATCATTCAATTCCCGCTCATCGTCTCGGAACACCGATCGGTACCACTCCATAAAACGCTTCAGTGTTTCTCTCGAACTGCCATCAGTTCATCGATGACCTCGGCATTCCCTTGTGTAAAAAACTCATGAAACCACTGCTCAGCAACCATTTTCTTCTCTGGACTAATCATCAGCCGCAACCTGTACTTGCAATAAAAGAATTCCAATTGTTATGATAATTTTAATTCATATGGTGCAAGATTGCACTTTATTTTTAGTCTCCCTAAATAAATTGCTGTATACTTCCAATAAAAAGACGAGTGGTGAAAGCATGATCAGGTTAGCAAGCGGATGGGACGCAAAGGCGATTATGGATATCAACAATGAAATAACCTTGTCAGAGGCGACGACAAAGTTTTTCATTTCTTCCCCAGAGGAAGTGTCCTGCAACCTCAATGAGGAAAAAGAAAAAATCGAGAAGAACTTGGCGAAAAACAATTTGTACGCGGTCTACGAAGCGGACGGGAAAGTTGTCGGCTATCTGGTCTTCAAGCGGTATGAATACGCCCGCCTGAGCCACGCCGGCTCTATGGGGATGGGCATTGCAGAAGGCTATAGAAACCGGGGCATCGGCACCAGGCTTATCAGTTTCCTGATCGATTGGGCCAGGCAGCAGGACGGCTTGGAGAAAATCTGTTTAGGCGTCGTTTCGGCCAACGAACGGGCCATCAAGGTATACCGGCGGATGGGTTTTGTCGAAGAAGGCAGGCAGCGCAGCCAGATCAAATATGAAGACGGCTCTTACAGCAACGACATCATGATGGCGTATATGCTCCATTGAATATGAAATGCCCCAATCCGATTTCGGCTGGGGCATTTTTTTATCCGAATTCTTTTTGATGCTTTTTTTTGCGCGCCAAGTAATCCTGGTCTTCCCTGATTTCATCCCATTTTTTCTTGAAGATCGCCGCCGACTCCGCTTTCACCGGATCGATATTGCGCTCCTTGATCGTGCCGTCCTCGTTGTATTTGCGGCCGCCTTTATAGTTCGTATAGCGCCGCGCGCGCGTATAGCCCATCTGGATAAACTTGCGGGCCATATCCATGCCCACAAAATCATCCTGTTTGCGGTACTCCTCGAACATCTCATAAATCTTGTCGCACGACTCCTGCGCAATCTCCGGCGTCTTGAAGCGCCAATGCGGCAAAATCTCGCTCTTATAAGGCTCCACAAGCAATACGCCTTGCTCGCCTTTGCCCACCCGGTACAGCTCCGGATGCTTCCGCAAATCCAGATTTTCATAATCCAAGTCATAATCAAAAGCCATTCGTATGCACCCCTTTTGCTTGCTATACCCGGTTTTGGCGTGCGGCATGCGGATTGTCATGCAGAAACCGGGAAAGTGATGATAGAAGCTTTGCTTCGTCATGTTGGAGGCGTGGGAGTTCATGAAGAAACTTCAAAACTTCATGTAAGAAACCAGAAACTTCACAAAGCAATTATTTCCTGCTTAACTTCTAACAATAAGGAAGCTGTTCGCCTCGGCGAACAGCTTCCTTATTGCTTGTGAATCTTAGAAAAACATATAAGAGTAGGAATGGTTCATGTAGAAATCATGATTCATCATGTTAGAACCCGCAGAGTTCCTTTAGAAACCCCACCACTTCATGTTAGAACCAAAAAAATTCATAAAGCAGATTTCCCCAGCCCGCTCCAAACAAAAAAGCTGCTCCGCCCAGGCGAAACAGCTCCAATCTATTTATTCAATCTCCCAATGGATCAATTCATCAGCCACATGCGTCCGTTTGAATCCGGACTTCTCCAGCACTTTGATTGAGGGTTGATTTGTCTCAAGGCAGTTGGCGACGATTTTTATGACCCCGTCTTTTTGCTTCAGCCACTCGACGAGGCCTTTCACCATTTCGGTTCCATAGCCTTTGTTGCGGAAGCTCTCCACGATGCCGTAGCCGATTTCGACCACTCCGTTTTCATCCGGGCCGCCTTTGCAGCCGATTTCGCCAACCAGCTGCCTTGCTTCCCAGTCGACCACAATGCGGCTCCACTGGCTTGCTTCGGGTGTATGCGCCAATGTCTCTTTTTTGGACTCCAGCATTTTCGCGAAAGCCGGGCTTGGCCATTCTTCCGGCACCCGGCTGCCGATCAATTCCTCCAGCTCTTTTTTTCCGTTTAGAACAGCCTGCACTTGCTTGATCGTAAATGGCAGTAAATTCAATCTTTCCGTTCTAATCATGTTGCTCCCCCTAAAATAATGGTGTATAGAAAACCGTTCACACAGGTGAACCGCTTTGTGCTTTGCTGCCGTTCGTCAAGAGTCGTTTAGAAATGCGGGAAGTTTATGTGAAAAGCTCGATTCGCCATGCAATCCCTTCAAAAGTGCATGTAAAAACCGCAATACATCATATAAAAAACGAAAATTTCATGAAGGAAATATCGGCAGCTGCCCACCTCAATTTCCCTCACAAAAAACCACAAGCCTCGATGATTGCGGTCCGCTTTCCCTACATATCCACCCTCACTCCTGCGCCAGTCGCTTGCGCTTTGGCATACACGCCCTTGGCCACGGCCAAATCAAAATAAGCGGCGCCAACCGATTTGAAGAATGTGATTTCCTCATCCGACTGCCTAGTACAGCGATTTTCCATCGCCAGTTTGCTCAGCGTTCCGTAAACTTGTTCAAACGACCAAGTTCCCGTTTTGGCGCCATGGATCAATTCGCCTGCTTCGCCTTTCACTCCGGCCAAATCGTCGACGACAATTTTGTCGGCGCGCGCCACCGTTACTTCGTCCACTTCGCGCATGCGCGGCAAATAGGAACCGACGCCGTTTATGTGAGTGCCCGGCTGCAAATCAGCCCCTTCAAAAACTGGCTCATTCGAACGAGTCGCACAACAAATAATATCCGCCTTTTTCACAGCTTTTGCAACATTGATTTCCACTTCCCATGAAATTCCCACACCAAAATCGTCCAATTGCCCGCCAAAAGCCAACGCTTTTTCCGGCGTCCGGTTGACAAGAATGATTTTTTCGATGGTCCGCACGGCAATCACGCCAAGCACTTGCTCAAATGCCATCGCCCCCGTGCCGATGACGACCAGGACCCGGCTTTCTTTTTTCGCCAGCAAGTCGGTCGCGATGCCGCTGAGCGCACCGGTCCGGAGCCTCGTCAAATAAGAGGCGGCCATCATGGCGACATGTTCGCCGTTAGCGGCGTCCGTCAGCAAAATCATCCCTTGCGTCGTCGGTTTTCCTTGCGCCGGATTTTCCGGGAAAATCGTCACCACTTTGACGCCCGCCACATCACCCGCCAAATCGGCGCTTGGCATGTAAAGCGCCGATGCTTCCCGCTCCGGAAACTCGATGACTGTGCGATGCGGATTTGCAATTTTCTCTTGCTCCTTCGCTTTCAAGATAGCCATGATGTCCTTCATGGCGTCACTCATTTTATACAATTGCTGAATCTGTTTTTCATTGATCACTAACATCCAATTCCTCCTAAATAAAAAGAGCCGCTTATGCGCGGCTCCCTTTCACTGCTACTTTTTGTCCGGCGTGCTGTTGGCCACGGTCTTTTACCGCCCAGATTGCCGCTAAGGAAACAAGGGATGTGAAGACGATGTAGAGCGCGACTGGAACATATGAGTTATCAAATCTGGCCAAAAGTGCCGTCGCGACAAGCGGTGCTGTTCCGCCTGCAACCGCCGCACCGATTTGGTAGCCAAGCGAAATGCCGGTATAGCGGACTTTCGCTTCAAAGATTTCGGAGAACATCGTGCCAAGCACCGCGGTGATCGGTGCCCAGATAATGCCCAAACCGATGACGGTAGCGAGGACCAATAACACCACCGACCCTTGCTGGATTAGCCAGAAGTACGGGAATGCGAACAATGCCATCCCCACTGTCCCGGCCACGTACAATTTCTTGCGTCCCATTGTATCTGATAAATTTCCCATGATCGGTATCAAAATCGTTGTGACCACTGTGGCAATCATGACAGCTGTCAGCGCATTTGTCCGCGAAAATCCTAAGTTCGTCGTTGCGTAAGAGACGATAAACGTACTGAAAATGTAGAATGGCGCCGTTTCCACCACTTTTGCCCCGATGGCGATCAACACTTCTCGCCAGTGGTACTTTAACGTATCGGCAATCGGCAGTTTCGGGATTTCCCCGGATTCCTGCACTTGCTTGAAAGCCGGCGTTTCGTCGATGCCTTTACGGATCCAAAGGCCGAAAATAACCAAGAAAGCGCTCAAGATGAACGGCACACGCCAGCCCCATGTCATGAATGAATCATCCGGAAGCAGCGTCATGATCCATAAAGCGACTGTTCCCATCAACATCCCAATCGTTACACCCATTTGCGGGATACTGCCGAACAACCCTTTCTTTTCCTCCGGCGCATACTCGACCGCCAAAAGCAAAGCGCCTCCCCATTCTCCGCCGATTCCCAGCCCCTGGACCAAGCGGAGCGTAATCAATAGAATCGGTGCCCAGATGCCGATTGCCTGGTAAGTGGGCAACAAGCCCATGCCGAATGTAGCAATCCCCATTAAACTGAGCGTCAAAACGAGTGTTTTTTTGCGGCCGATGCGGTCGCCGATATGGCTGAACACCACGCCGCCAAACGGCCGGATGAAAAATGCTAAAGCAAATGAAGCATAGGCTAGCAACAACCCGACAGTCGGGTCTTCATTGACGAAAAAGAGCTGGTTGAAAACGAGTGCCGCCACTGTTCCGTATAGAAAATAATCAAACCACTCGATTGAGCTTCCCACTAAACTGGCAATCAAAACACGCTGCGTTTGCTTTTTGTTCATAATCCATCCCCCTAAAAATTGAAGTGTGGCTTTAATTTCTCCCCATGCTTTAGTTTATTTAGTTTCAAATTTTCTGTCAATAGTCTTTTTGTTAGCATTTGTTGCCGCTAGGAGAATTCGGTATCATAAAAGAGAAATCATTAAAGCAAGGCGGGGAATTGGCATGACACACGATTCGATGGGGATCATCCTAAAAAATCTTCGCAAAGAACGGAAGCTGACATTAAAGGAGCTGGCAGAACAGACAGGCGTTTCCATCAGTTTTCTCTCGCAGGTGGAGCGCGGGAAATCGAGCGCCACGCTTGAATCGCTGAAAAGGTTCGCCGATGCGCTCGATGTCAATCCGGGAGTGTTCTTTGAGGAGAACACCGGACGCGATGAACTGGCGGAGCGCAAAGCGCTTTTCCACTATAAAGACCTGTCCCACGGCGTGAAACACTCGAACTTATCGCCGATATTGGTCACGCTTTATCCCGGGGAAAACGAATGGAGCCCATTCGCCCATTCCGGTTTTGAATTTCTGTTTGTTTTGGAAGGCCTGCTGACGGTCGAGATTGATGGAGAACGGTCCCAGCTCAGCGAGCAGGAATCGGTCCTGTTCGATGCCAGCAAAAAGCATTATTGGGCAAACCATACCGAAAAGGATGTCCGCTTCTTGGTGGTATCCTCCAAAAACTAAAAAAGCCTGCGGCAGTTGCCGCAGGCTTTTTGCCTCTATAAGAGCAGTTCATACGAATAGAACTCCGTATCCCGTTTATACCCCAATTTCTCATACAGGCGCTGCGCCGAGCGGTTATCGGCCGCTGTGCTCAAGCTCAAGCTTTTCGCGCCGGTTTCCAGCGCAAATTCTTTCGCTTTTTCCATGAGCCGTTCGCCGGCGCCGCGTTTCCTCGCCTCGGGCGCCACATATAAATCATTCAAAATCCATGTCCGTTTCATTGAAACCGATGAATACATCGGATACAACTGCGTAAACCCTAAATACATATCCCCGTCTCTTGCCGTGAAAATGACCGAGTCTTCTTTTTTCAATCGCTGTTCTATGTAGTTCCGGGCAGCATTCACGTCCGTTTGCTGACCGTAAAACACCCGGTACCCATCGAACAGCCGGGCCACTCCTTCCAGATCTTCCAATGCCGCTTGCACTATACGCATCTTCATTCCCCTTTCTTCAAAGACCAGAAAAAGAACCGGTTTCTAAACCGATTCCATTGCAGAACAAACGCTTCGCTTTTTCGATCCACATGATTTCCTTCACTGTTTTTCAACGGTGGAACCGCCGTAGGTCTGAATTCTGTTCAGCTCGTCGATAATGTATTTGAGCTCTTCTTCGGTGATGCTTCCCTTGGTGAAATACACAAGCGCACGGAGCGGCATATTCTCGGCCAAGGCTTCCATCATTTCCGCCATTTCCTTGCTTTCATCCACTGAATCGAGGAAAGTCGGAGTGCTGTTCATTTCTTTGATGAGCGCAGTTGCCGGTTCTGCCAGAAGCGGATCTGACATGAGCTCGCCAATCGTTGTGTTGCGGTTGATTTTTTGGTTGATCCGTACCGTGCTTTGGACCAGAATTTTATGTTTCAGCTCGATTTCTTGCGAAGATTTCCCGATCATGATCTCATAGTCGCCCGTCTCCACGTGCCAATCCTTGATTTCGGTATTGTAGTAAGCGAAAGCCCGTTTGTCCAAAGTGAACTCGACCACCTGCTCTTCACCTGGCTGGAGCTCCACTTTTTCAAAGTCCCTTAGTTCTTTGAGCGGCCGGCGAATGGAACTTGCCAAATCACTTACGTATAATTGCACAATTTCTTTGCCGGCTCTGTCCCCGGTGTTCTTTATCGTCACGTGGACGGTCACGTTTTCGGCATCTTTTATCGCTTCGTCGCTGACGGTCAGATTGCTGTATTCGAATTCCGTGTAGCTCAACCCGTAGCCGAACGGAAACAGCGGCGGACGCTCTTTTGTATCGTAATAGCGATAGCCGACGAAGATGCCTTCTTTATACTCGACCAGGTTCCCATCCCCAGGGAAGTAGAGATAGGACGGGTTATCGCTCAATTTTATCGGGAATGTCTCAGCCAATTTCCCGCTCGGATTGGCGTGTCCGAACAAAACATCTTTTAACGCGCTCCCAGCTGCCTGGCCGCCTAAATAGCCTTCCAATAAGGCTTTGGCATTATCCAGCCACGGCATTTCGATTGGTGCCCCGTTGCTGAGCACGACAACCAGATTCGGCTGCACTTTCGCGATTTCTTCGATCAACGCCCGGTGGTCTTCCGGAATCCGCAAATGGGTCCGGTCATAGCCTTCGGATTCAAAATGGGCCGGCAAACCGACCATCAAAACCGCACAATCCGCTTTTTCCGCAGTTTCGACCGCTTCTTCTATCATCCGAGTATGGGGCAACTCCATATTCAGGTCATAGCCTTCCGCGTAGAAAAACTGGTCTTCCCCGCCTAGTTCGTAAGCCATCTCGTCATAAAGGTTATCAAGCTGCAGCGGATTGACGTGTGAGCTTCCCCCGCCTTGATATCTTGGTTTTTTCGCGAAAGCGCCAATCAAAGCGATCTTTTTATCTTTCGAAAGCGGCAGGATATCCTCTTCATTTTTCAGCAGAACCATGCCTTCAGTGGCGGCTTTTCTGGCAAGCTCATGATGCAGGCGCTGGTTGAATTTTGCGCCTTCTTTTTTATGGCTGTCAGCAAGGAAAATCACTTTAAGGAGCCTTTCGACAGCGTGATCCAGCTGTTTTTGGGAAAGCCGTTCGTGCTCGATGGCGTCCAGAATCTTTTTCTCACCGAAACCGAGGCTGCATGGCATCTCCAAATCGAGGCCCGCCGCCAAGGCTTCGTGGCGCTCATCGATTGCTCCCCAGTCGGACATGACGATGCCATCAAATCCCCATTCTTTTCGCAGTACCTCTTCCAGAAAAAAATGGCTTTCTGATACGAATTCATAATTCACCCGATTGTAAGAAGCCATAACCGTCCATGGTTTTCCGTTCTTTATGGCTTTTTCGAAGCTTGCCAAGTATATCTCCCGCAGCGCCCGTTCATCTATGATGGCGTTTGTCGTCATTCTCCGGTGTTCTTGGTTGTTCGCCAAATAATGCTTCAGCGATGTTCCGACCCCTTCGTTTTGGACGCCTTGGATATAGGCGGTAGCCAATTCCGATGAAAGGTGCGGATCTTCCGAATAATATTCGAAATTCCGTCCGCAAAGCGGGGAGCGTTTGATATTGACGCCGGGCCCCAAAAGCACCGAAATTTCCTGCGCTTGCGCTTCTTTGCCCAAAGCAGATCCGACTTCCCACATCAATTGTTTGTCCCAGGAACTGGCCAGCGTCACCCCTGCCGGAAAACAGGTGGCCGGCGCGCTCGGGCCAAGCCCCATGTGGCCGTCATCGCCGTCTTGTTTGCGCAATCCATGCGGGCCATCTCCGGTGCGTATGGATGGGATCCCCAGCCGGTCGATTCCCTTAAGGCGCCAAAAATCCGCCCCTGTACACATGCTCACTTTCTCCCTCAAAGACATTTGCGATATCAAAGCTTGAATATCCCTCTCCATACTGAACAACCCCCTGCTACATGAATATGCTTCAAGAATGGTGGTGTATATCCAGTGGCTGCCAGCGCTGCTTATCCTTTTTTGTTAGCCGCCGCTTCAAACGTGATTGTTTGTCCGGCGCGGGTCGGGTACTCCCCGAACTTGAAATCCGCCGAGATAATGATATTTTCGAATCCGGCATGCTCAAGAATCAGCCGGAATTCCTCCACGCCGTACCACCGCAGCGGATAGCGTTCGAGTTCCGTCTGGATCAACTTGCCGTTCCGCCATTTCTCATAGCGCGCCTGGGAAATACGGTATTGCTTGACCGGGTCCACTTCGACGATTTGGGATTCGACAGTGATGGCATCGCCGTTTTCCAAATCCCATTTCCGGACAGACGGCCTGCCGATCTCAAGTTCACCGGGCAAAAACACATCGACGATCAACTTGCCCCCATCTGCCAGATGGCGATGGAAATTCCTTAATGCCTGCAGCGACTTTTCGCGCTCATGCAACAGCAGAAATGTGCCCGTCGGAATGACGATGGCCCCATATTCCGCTTCGAGCGAAAAAGATTCCATCTCCGCTTCGAACAAAGCCGGCGCAAGCCCCTTCTTCTCGCAATTCCCCCGGCAAATCGCCAGCATATCTGGAGACACATCAAAGCCGTCCACTTGAAACCCTTTTTCCAATAACGGCACAAGCAGCCGCCCTGTCCCAACGGCCGGTTCCAAAATACGCCCTGTGCAAGCCGCCAAACGTTCCGTATAATATTCTATATCTCCAAATGAACTGCCGACCGGTTTATCGAGATCATAAACTTCCGATGACAAACTGTTGTAATAGCCTAACAAAAATGCTCCCCCTCTGTACCGATGAAGTTTTCAACGATTCTGTCTATTCCTTGATTATCCTCCTATTTTGCCCGTTTTTCCAGACATAACCCTAAAAAGGCGGTAGTTTCTTTATGTATTTTTCTGAACTCAATATCCAATCTTTCCGAATGATCAACGGCCTTGGAAAAGCTTTTCCGGCACTCAATCCGGCATTCATTTTCATCGCTGAATATTTCCTCTACTTGATGATCGTGCCGATCGGGCTGTTTTTGTTTGCGCCCCGATTCCGCAACCGCCGGCTTGTCGCGGCGGCGCTTTTAACGGTGGCGGCCGCTTTGATTTTGCGGATCGGCGTCGCTAAGCTGCATTCCAATCTTCAGCCGTTCGCCGAACTGCCCGACGTCAACCAACTGGTTGAAAAAACAGTGGGCAACTCATTTCCGAGCGACCACACCATCCTGTTCTTCTCGCTGTGCACGACCTTCGCTTTGTTTTCAAAGCGCTTCGGGTGGCTATGGATGCTGCTCGGCGCCTTAGTCGGCTTCTCCCGCGTTTGGGTGGGCGTCCATTACCCAGCTGACGTCATTGCCGGGGCTTTGACCGCTATTGCCGCAGCTTTCATAGTTTACGCGGTTATTATACGGGTGACCCGTGCGCACCGGTTCGAAAGAGCGGAGGGTTGAACATGGATCTGCTGATTTTTTGGAACCACGTCGGAAGAGAACACGGCGGTTTGGAATATGCTCCGGATATCCGAAAAAATTCGCCCAGTGTCATTCAAAGCTTTCTCGAACAAAGAGAACAGCTTATCCGAAGCAACGCACAGCCCCACCGGTTTGTCCGCCATGACGAATCCACGCTGCTTGAACTGCCGCCCTTAAACAGCAAGAAAAAATTCATCATTGTCTATTTGATTGATGAAGGCCTCCAGTTTTCATTGAATTTCAAGACCCGTTATCCTTGGTGGCTGATCGATATCGTCGACGTCCAGGAACTGAAACCGGATGTGTTTTGTGTTTACGATTTGTTCATCGACATTTCCGTCCACCCCGATGGCAGCTACCATGTGTTCGATATTGACGAGTTTGAAGAAGCGATCCGTTTAGGCGTTCTTACCCCAGAGCAGGTTTCGCGAAGTTTAAAATCGTTCCACTGCGCTTTGAATCTGCTTAATACAAAAAAGTTCACTGGCGAATGGCTGGACGAGCTGAAAGAGAAATACATGTAAACGGAAAAGATGGGCATTCAAAATTGAATGCCCATCTTTTTCCGTTTGGACGTTTCCATATACCTTGATTGAAATTGCCAATTTGATATACATGGCATTTTAAATTTTGATTTCCTTTCGGCTGGAAGAAGAAGGAATTCTCATTTCTTTTCGGTATTTCGTCACCGTTCGCCGGGATATGGAAATCCCTTTCTCGCCATTAAAAAGATCCGTTATTTTTTGATCTGATAAGGGTTTGGACTTGTCTTCCTTCTCAATCATACTTTTCAGAAGCATTTTCACTTTTGTTTGAGAAATATCAGGACCGTTTGCAGTTTCCAGCCCAGAAGCAAAAAATATCCGAAGTTCAAATGTCCCTTTTGGTGTTTGAATCACTTTGTTCATCGTGGCTCGGCTGACAGTCGATTCGTGCATGCCGATTTCTTCCGCAACTTCTTTTAATGTCAATGGTTTGAGGGAGATGAATCCATCGGCAAAAAAGCTGGCTTGTTTTTTGATAATGACACTGACGATTTTCAATATTGTTTGGCGCCGCTGCTCGATGCTGTTCAGCAGCCATTGATAGTTGGCAAATTGGCCATTGATGTATTTGGACGTCTCGTCTTTTTTGTCCAGCATTCCGGAATAACTGTGATTGAAGCGAATGGCTGGCAAATAGCTGTCATTCAAACCAAACGACAGGCCGTTCGGTTTGCTTTCGACAATAATATCCGGATTTACGTATTGTGCCGAAAAATCCGAAATGTGAGCACACGGCTTTGGGTTGAGGGTCAAAATAAAATCATGGATTTCTTTGATTTTAGCGAGCGAAATATTCATACGCAGTGCAAGTTCATTCCATTTCCGGTCAGCCAATAACTGCAGATAGTTTTGGATAAGGCATTCCGCTTGTTTTTTATCAGGATACTCTTCAGAGATTTGCAGCAGCAAGCATTCTTTCAAACACCTTGCCCCTATTCCTTTCAGCCCCAGTGCTTGAAGCAGCCGAATGCCGCGGTCGATTTCTTCCTCAGTGAATTCCCCATAAACTTCCGGCCCATCGGCATTGAAACTTAAATAGCCATTATCATCAAGGTTATAAATGAGATAGGCAATAACTTTCTGGTCGTGTATATCCCTATAGATGAACTTGGCTTGCTCGAGCAGCTGATCTCTCATGGTGGGGCCGTCGTTTGTTTTTAGTTCGAAGGCCTGATTCGTCAATTTTCCAAAATGCGACTTTCCAAAACTTCTTTCTTCATACACTACTTCATGTTTCCGTTCTTCCAATTCAATCAACGGATTTTCCTCTTGCTGTTCTTTGATAAACTTATAAAGGTCATATGTGGAATACTGCAACAATTCAATGGCTTGCCTTAACTTGAAGGTCATTATTAAATGCAATTCTTGTTTTTGCTGCAGAACAAGCTCCATAAGTCTCCCCCTCATATAGTCTGATCTATTGCATCGTGAAGGCGTCTCTAAACCTTCTTCTATTGTAATGCATATTCAACCAATTCTCTATATTATTTACGGAATATTCAAATTTATCGCAACAAGTATAAACCTGAGCAGAATTTTGAGCGCCCTGCACAGGTTTTTCATCAGATCGGCGGGATTTTATACCCGCCGGTTGCTTGCTGGAAAGCATCGGCTACTCGGTATATGCTGCCTTCATCATGATAGCGGCCGATAATTTGAAAGCCGACCGGCAAATTTTCTGATGGTGTGTTTCCTGATGGCACCGACAAGGCGGGATGACCGCTGTAGTTGAATGGAATGGTGCGCCGTGAAACATCGATATCTCCATCTTCAAACGACGGGTCTTTTTCAGTTGCCGGATAAGCCATCGTCGGGCTTACCAGAACATCCACTTGCTTTAATGCTGCATTGACTTGTTCGGTAAACCGCTTTTTCATTTCCATGGCTTCTAAATACGCTACGGCTGAAACTCCATACCCTGCTTTCAAATTGGCATAAGTTGCAGGATTATAATCCGCTTCTCTTAAATCGTACCACTGTTTATGGACTGCAGAAGCTTCGGCCAAGACGACCAGCAGGGCGGAACTCTCAATCGACTCGATCCCCGGTATATCCACCTCTTGTACGTCAGCTCCCAGTTCCTTCAGCTTGTCAATTGCAGATCGAGTCAAATTCATCACTTCCGGGTTCGTGACGGTATCCATCAGCTGTCGGATGACTCCGACTTTGACTCCTTGAATGTTTCCGGAGAAAATTGTTTCATAATCGAACGTGAGCGAAGAAATTTTCTCTAAGACAATCGCATTGTCGCGCACCGTCCTTGTTAACGGGCCGATATGGTCGAGGGATCGGGATAACGGGAACAATCCTTGTGAAGATACCGTTCCGTACGTAGGCTTTAGCCCGACAATTCCGCAAAACGAGGCCGGCACACGGATAGATCCGCCAGTATCGGTCCCAAGAGAAGCAAAACCGATGCCTGCCGCGACTGATGCGGCAGAACCGGTGCTCGATCCCCCTGCGGTGCGTTTAGGATTCCATGGGTTGTTGCACTGGCCGTAATCCGGATGGACGGAACCGTAAGCAAATTCCAGCATATTGTTCTTGCCGATAATTATTGCTCCTGCTTCTTGCAAAGCCTGGTAGACATAGGCATCTTCATCCGGCACATGGTCTTTCATGATGCGCGATCCTAAAGAAGTCCGAATTCCTTTTGTAGTAAAAATATCCTTGATTGAGACTGGAATCCCTTCTAATCTTCCAGCTTCTCCGCCTTTAGCAAAAAGAGATTCCGCAGCTTTCGCTCGCTCCATAGCTTGATCGGCTAAAACAGTTACAAATGCATTCAGCTGCGGCTCCAGTTCATGCAAGCGTTCCAAAGTCGCTGAGGTAACCTCTACAGGAGATACTTCTTTTTTCCGATAAAGTTTCCCGATGTCGTCAATCGATTCAAACAGCAATTGCTTCACGTCATTAGCCGGCAAATTAGTTCCTCCTCTTACAATGTTTTTTCCTTATAATTCAAGACCGCTTCATTCTTATTCGGTGCTCCAATATTTTTGAAGAATGGCCGCAATGCTCCTTGTGAAACCGGTTTTGTCATCAAGCTGACAATAATCATTCCCAGTAAGCTGACCGGAACACTGATATAAACGGCGTCAATGCCGAATGGATTGCCTAACCATAGCCAAAGGATGGCACTGCCTATTCCGCCGACCATGGAAGTGATTGCCCCGGCTTTTGTCGCCCGCTTCCAATACAAACCGAACAAAATGGATACAGCAAAAGAAGAACCGATCATCGCCGCTGCATTGATCCAAATTTGCTGGATTAACGGAACCGGATTCAACGCAAACGGAATCGGCAAGATTCCCATGATCAGTACGACAATCCGTGTCACTTTCAATTGCTGCTTTTCCGTCATCTGCCTTCTCATGACCACCTTCATGATGTCATGGGAAATTCCGCTGCCAAGCATGAGCAAGATGGCGCTGACGGTCGATTGGATTGCTGCAAGAATCGCTGCCAGCAGCAAGCCGCCAAACAATGCCGGTAACAGGTCCATCGCAAGTGTCGAGCTGGCCAGATCCGGAGTCGCTAAATTTGGATAAATAATGCGTGCGCTGACACCAAGCAATGCCACGGACACTGCGATGATTGCCTGGAAGATGAAAGAAACGCCGACCGCGCGTCTAATGGTTTTATTGTCTTTGATTGAATAAAAACGAATTGCGATAATTGGATAGCCAATCATCATGATGAAGAACGAAATACAAATAGCAGCTAAAGTTCCTGGCGGCATTCCGTTTGCTACGATATTGGGATCGATAGCAGCCAGCTGCTCGTTCATCGCGCTGAATCCGCCAGCCCGTGATATCGCAAAAGGCACAGCAACCATAAAGCCGACAGCAAATACTATCATTTGAAGAAAATCCGTATATGCAATTGCAAAAAGTCCGCCTAGCACGGTATAAAGAATAAAAACCCCTGCCAAAATGAGGACGCCTGCTGTTTCCGGCATGCCGAAAACCACGTTCAGCAAATAAGAACCGCCGACCAGCTCTGCTACAATCGTCATCCCGAAGCAGATCATCAAAATGATAACAGCAATGACCCGGATGGCATTGCTTTCATAGCGTGTTCCCAGCAGATCGGGAATGGTGAGTGCCCGGTTCGTGTTAAAGAACGACTTCATCTTCGGTGCAATGAAAAGCGCCATGATGACCCAAGAAGCCCAAATTGAAATCCAGATCCAGGAATAGTTGTACCCAACTTGGTAATGAAAACCCACTGAACCAATTGCGGTGCCTGCGCTCATCTGGGTAGCAGCGAGAGTTGCTCCTCCGACCCAGACCCCAAGTTTTCCGCCTGCCGCCAAATAATCCGTTTCATTATGGATTTTGGATTTCATATACCAGCCGATTGCTATGACAGAAACCATGTAAATTATGAGGATTGCGATAACCATTATTTCTTCTCCTCCCTCTTATTGAGAGCTTCTGTTAACACAAAATAGCCAACAATGAAAAGAACCATTACCACCCAAATCATCCAGTTGGAAAGAGCCAACCCCATTAATTCATCCATGATTTTCACCTCTGCCTTTATTTTTTTAGCCTTTTGGTTGGATTGTTTGTGGCGCCTTGTTTTATTGTGTTTCCTCAGCTGCTCGTTCTTTTTTCACTAGAAGTCCCTCTGAAGATTTTACGGTTCCAGATGAAATTTTCGGCGGCGTCATGTAAGCGAGCTTGGAATGCGAGACTCCAGCTCCTGCCAATGCTTCAGCCATCTTTAAGGCGATCTTGCCTGGATTGATGACCGGCACGCCTAATTCTTCTGACATTTCTTCTGCGGCATTCAAAAAGCCCATCGACATACAGCCCAGTACGAGCGTGTCCGCCCGGTCTTCTTTGATGGCCCGCCTTCCTTCCGCAATGAGTTTCTGTACCGTCTTCTCCCGTTCTTCAGCCAGTTCCAGAACGGGAACCTCAATCGCCCTGACAGAAGCGAGCTTTTTGCCGACTCCCGCTTTCTCTACCAGATGATGGAGCGGATTAACCATGCTGTGGGTGACAGTAATAATTGAAAAACGATATCCGCTCATGGCCGCTGCCATGACACCTGCTTCACCTGGCCCGACAATGATCATTTTTTCAGTCACTTCCCGAACGGCATCCAGTCCCGGATCCCCGTAACAGCCTAGAATGGCGGCATCATAGCCGCGCCATTCCATCTCCAGCATCAAGTCGACAGTGGGCGGGATACTTAAATACTCCTCGTAAAGCGACTCGATTGATGCCGGCCCTTCGTCAACATCGGCGATATCCACCTCGGTGCCGGGAGCCGCGTAGGAACGCAAAACCTCGAGCCGTCGCTGCATTTCCATGCGTCCGCCTTCGGTCCGGCTGATTGGGCCAGGCAATACATAGACAATTTTCAATGCTTCCCCCTCCTTTTCTTTTTATATGCACTGTCTATGCCAAGCTTCAGGTGCAGCAAATAAACTTCATCTTTCAAGCACACTTGCCAATAGCGGCGGCCGTTTATACCCTCCCGCAGCAGTCTGGAAAGCATCCGCAACCCGGTAGATTGCCGCTTCATCAAAATGGCGGCCGATAAACTGGATCCCAACCGGAAGATTTTGAGACGGCGTAAGCCCTGCGGATACCGTAATGGCCGGATGGCCGGAAACATTGAATGGCAAAGTCCGCTGCGTGTAGTCATATGTTGTATCGTCAAAAGAAGGATCCCTCTCTGTTGCCGGACTTGGTGAAGTCGGACATACCAACACATCTGCTTTGCTGAACGCTTCGGTCACTTTTTCGGAAAATGCTCTTTTCCTTTCAAGTGCTTCCAAATAGCTGACAGCCGAAACGTTGAATCCTTCTTTAATGTTGCCGACTGTCCCATCTGCATAATCGGCTGCACGCTCCGGATACCAATCTTTATGGTAATAAGAAGCTTCCGCCAGCAAAATCGGGAAAGCTATTTCCATCACCGTATCGATTCCCGTTATTTCAATATCCACCAGTTCCGCTCCTAAATCGCCAAGCTGCGCAATTGCCGCATTGACCGCTTCTGCAACTTCGAGATGCGTTAGATTATCAGCCAATGAACGAATCACGCCGATTTTCATACCTTTAATAGACCCGGTGAACACAGCGTCATAATTGGGCTTTTTGGAAGAAATGCTCTCCAGCACGATTGCATTGTCTTTTACAGTTCGCGTCAGCGGCCCAATATGGTCTAAAGAATGCGACAGATGAAACAATCCTTGGCGCGAAACAGTATCGTACGTCGGCTTTAATCCCGCAATTCCGCAAAACGAAGAGGGCAGGCGGATAGATCCGCCTGTATCTGTTCCGATCGAAGCAAAGCCGATGCCGGATGCAACTGCAGCGGCGGACCCTGTGCTAGACCCGCCAGCCGTCCTGTTCAAATCCCATGGGTTATTGCACTGTCCGTAATCCGGGTGCATCGAACCATAGGCAAACTCGAGCATATTGTTCTTGCCGAAAACGATAGCTCCTGCAGCATTCAACGCTGTATAGAGCGCCGAATCCTCACCGGGTATATGATCGTTCAGTATTCGGGAAGCGACAGTGGTCTTAATGCCCTTTGTCCGGAACAAGTCTTTGATGGAAACCGGAATTCCGTAAAGCTTGCCGACTGTTTCTCCTCTTGCAAAAACCGCTTCCGCTTCACACGCCTTCTGGAGAGCTTCATCCCCCAGCACCGTGATAAACGCATTCAGCTTCGGCTCCAGCTCTTCAAGCAGGCCTAGTGCCGCCTTCGTCACTTCAACAGGCGAAACTTTTTTATTGCGATACAGCAAACCGATTTCATCAATCGGTTTGAATAAAAGCTCCAATTCATTTCTAGCCGCCATCCTCTTTCCCCCTTGTTTAAAAGCTGCAGCCGGGCGCTATTTCCCTTTGGAATAAAAAGGATAAAGTGTTAACCGTTCGCACTTGTTAATAAGACAGCAATTCTCTTGCTTCTTGCAGTGCCCAAACTACCCGATTTTGGCCCCGGGTCAAATGTGTTTTCAATACTTTAAATTCATGCGACCCTTCTTCCAGCTGGCTAAAGTCCAGAGCTGGTGCTAAATCTGGCAGCGGCGGAACATTCAAAGCGGAGTCGTGCCAGAACTTGCCTCTTTTCGTGAAATTGATTGGGATTAAAATCCGGGCTAACTTTTCAATCACTTGATTCGCCTGCTTCACTTCCGGCTCAGTGATGTCCAGACTGTTTAAGCCAGCTGTTCTTTTATTGAAAGAAAGCAATTCTTCCCGCAGCTTCGCTACTTCATCCAAAGCCGGCGTAAAGTCAAAATGGGTTCCAGCCGCAGCCTGATAGGAGCGGATGGTTTTTTCAAATTCATCAGCAGTGCCGGCAAAATCGAACGGATGGACCGTCGCATTCGCCGCGCGCAAAACTCCTGTCAAATACACTTTTATGTCCTTCACCAAAATGTCCAAATCGGCAACATGCATTAAATCTTCTTCCGTATGCCACTCAATGTTTCCTCCGCAGCCCCCGACAGGGTAATAGCCTTTCTCCTGCAAAACATCTTCAGGGATGCTGGAAGAAAGCATGAAGAACGACGTGATGCCGATATTATTGAAAGAATAATCTCCGGCTCTCAATGGTCTGCCCCCTACGGATGGTTGGTCGACCGCGCTTGTTACGACATCTTTGCAAAAGCCATCCACTTCACTCATCCACATCATGTATTCATAAGATGTTGCCCAGCGGCAGCCCGGCGAATCGCAATTGACAGATGCGATGCAGTTGTTTTCTAAATCGATGCCGAATTGATCGGCAAACCATGTTGAGCCTGCATAACGGCCGGTTGAATGGCCTGTCCACACAGCGATGCGGATGCTTCTTTTCAGCTTGTCCCGGTTTTTATAGAAAATGCGCGCCAATTCAAGCAGCGCCGCATTGCCGGTTGCGTTGTCGCCGATGCCTTCATGCCATGAATCCAAATGGCCATGCAGCAACACATATTTTTCAGGTTCCTCTGTCCCTTCAATAAACATATCGATGACCGGGCAGTTGAACCAGCCTTGCTCTAAATACGTCTTGAATTCCAACGTCACTGTTTCCTTTTGGCTCAGCTCGATCAGTTCGTTGCCGTCGGGCTTGTTGATTGCAAGCACAGGAATCGCAGGTTCATTGTTTTTATTGTCCAAGTCCGGTGCGCCCCAGATGGTTGTGCAAATGCCTTCATGGATATTCTTTCCGGGGCTGATGAACATGATGGCTGCGACGCCTTTATCCGCAAATTCCTGCACTTTTCCAGGCATCGGATAGCCTTCCGTCAAAATGATCTTCCCTGTCAGATCCCCTAAATCGCCTTGAGCTTTTGTTCCGAAAATATCATTGATCCCCTTTGCATAACCGGTCGAGACATAAACCAACTCCCCCGTCTGAGCCTGGTCTCCTGTAATAACTGAAAAAGAAGGTGATTTCACCCGATATTCCTTTTCGAAAGGAGCAGTTACCTTCAAATAAGAGTTTTTTGGCACACTCAAATATAATTCCGGGTTATGGACTTGATGCGGAACCCCCCATTTTTTCAAATAATCTGTTAGGAAATCCGCGGCAATCCGCTCATCTTCACTGCCGGATTCCCGGATTAGGGTGCTGAACTTTTCCAAAATCTGTACCGGTACATCGGTGCTGATTTCCTCCAATAAACTTTTTTCCAATTCAGTATTCGCTACGTTTGCCATGCTGAACATTTCTCCTTTCTTCACTGGATTATTCACTTAACTACTATTGCAAGTCCCGTGCCAAAAACAAACAATCGAATCATGCAGAAAGAAAGAACGTTTTCTCAATTTGGGTTCTGTTTAGGGTGTAATAGGCTAAGTAAGGCTAACCCGCTTTTGAAAATACAAAAAACCTGTATGGATTCCTAATCCATACAGGGCAGCAAGCATCTCGTTTTTATAAAGATGCTTTATCAAGAAATTTCGCTTTCTTGCATAAGCGACTCCAGTTCCCGGATGTTGTCCATACCCATTTCCCGCTGTCCGGTTTCAATGTCTTGTATGATGGAAAGCAGCCTGCACGTTATCGGAAGTTCCAAGCCGTGTTCTTCCCCGATTCGAATGATAGGATTCAAATGCTGCGGCACTTCTGTTTTTCGTTTTCGGACAGCCAAGTCCCGCCATATGCCGCTTCGGGTTTTCGTATAGCCCCGCAGACGTTTTGCCAGCTGGAAATAACTTTGCTGCAACTTCTGCTCGTTTTTCTGCGGGTATAATAATGCCGGATTCCAGTCGTCAAACGGCTCCGGAACGACGCCTTGTTTTTCCGCAACTTTCAGTACTTCAGTGCCGAGCGCGTTCAAGACTCCATGAAATTGCGGATTTTCAAAGAAATCAGCAATTTCGTTATTGGTGGTCGCTGTCGCCGTCAGCATCGCGCCGTACGCCAATTTGCTCCATAAATAGCCAAAAATATTCTCGGTCTCTTTTGCTTCTCCCCAGCATTGCAGACGGTCTCTCAAATCGGTGACGCGTTCGCTGACTGTCCCGTTGATTTCGCCGATAAATAAACTGCCTACGCCACCGTATTCGATTCTACCTGGTTCGATATAGTCGGCG
Source organism: Planomicrobium sp. CPCC 101110 (assembly GCF_007859395.1). Taxonomy (GTDB): domain Bacteria; phylum Bacillota; class Bacilli; order Bacillales_A; family Planococcaceae; genus Planococcus. Next base: position 344,896 of record NZ_VOHD01000008.1, read on the forward strand.
AATAAATTGACGAAACACCCGACTGTCCGTTCAGCCCCTACAACTTCAGCAATGTCGTATTCGCATAACCCGTTCTGAAAAGAGACGACAAATGAATCTTGTTTCATCAGCGGTTCAAACGGCTCAATTGCTTCTTTTGTATGCTGCGCTTTTACTGCCAGAAAAACAGCATCAACATAAGGATGCGAAGCAATAAACTTTTCAGGTGTAAAGGCTTTTGCCTCCACAGTAAAAGCTTCGTTTTTTAATTGGATGGTCAATCCGTTTTCATTTATTGCATTGATGTGGGCTTCATCGCGGTCGACAAACACAACCCCTTCTCCATTTCGGATCAAATAGGCTCCGATTACGCCGCCGATCGCTCCTGCTCCAATAATGGTGATTGGCATGATATGCCCCCCTTCTTTTCTCCAGCGCATCACGAGCGGCGGGATTCTTCGGTCAATATGGATTTCTCTTCCTTGATGCCGGCATAGTTTAAAATAAGGCCGGCCAGCAAAGCGCACCGGTCGTTCATCCGACTCAACAGCAAATGCTCGTGGTTGGCATGTGCGCCGTCCCCGACTGCTCCGAGTCCGTCAAGCGTCGGGGCAAACGGTGCTGTTAAATTGCCGTCGCTTCCGCCCCCGGTTTCTTTTTCGATAAGGTCCACATCAAGATGCTCCTTGGCAATCTGTTTTGCCGTTTGGAACATCTCTTGGACTTGTTCTGTCCGCTCTAACGGCATCCGATTGATGTCGCCGCTCATTGCCAGCTTTGTGCGGTTTTTTACCGGTTCCAGCTCCATCAGCATATTGTGGATCCGCTCCAATTCCGCTGTCGTTTTCCCTCTTACGTCTATTTCCGCAGACGCTTTTTCTGCGACAACATTCGTCGCAGTCCCTCCAGAAATCTTGCCGACATTGATTGTGGTGCCGGTTGTGAAATCGGTTTGCCCGTGAAGTTTGATGATTTGATGTGCCAATTCATCTATAGCGCTGACCCCTTTTTCAGGATCCACTCCGGAATGCGACGGTATGCCCGTCACTTCCATTCTGTAAATGCCGACGCCTTTTCTGGATGTCTTCAATCCGCCTTCAAGCGTCATTCCTGGTTCAAGCACAAAGACATGATCACTCTTCTTTGCTTCCTGCTCAATGTAAAAACGGGAGCTCGGATTGCCGATTTCTTCATCAGAATCAAAGAGAACCACCACTTTTTTATTCAACTGGATGCCCGCTTCCCGGATGGCTTTTAACGCGAACAGCCCTTGGATCAAACCACCTTTCATATCAAAAACGCCTGGTCCGCTGACCCGGCCCCCTTCAATGAGGAAAGGCATTTCCTTCAATGTTCCGATTGGCCAGACCGTGTCAAAATGCGCCAAAATCAGGATTTGTCCATCGCCTTCTCCCCATTCGCATCTGACATGGTTGCCGTATTTCTCGACTTCAATAATTTCCGTTTTTCCGCCGACCAGCTCTTCAAATGCATCCGCTAGCCAAAGGGCAAGACTATCAAGCCTTTCTTTGTCGGCTGAAAAAGATTCGTGCTCCACAATATTCCGCAAGTAATGGACCATTTGCTCATGATTCCTTTCAATCTGCTCGATTACTTTCTTCATCCAAACCCCTTCTTTCTTTGTTATGAAAAGCTTTTAAATACTCTTCCGGCAGAATAACCTCCATCCACCAACAAATTCTGGCCGGTTATATAGGAAGCTTCCTTGCTGGCAATAAAATAAACAGCAGCAGCGATTTCCGAAAGTTCCGCAGTCCGGTTAAGCGGCGCAAAAGATACTTTTTCGTTATGTTCCGCTATGGCTTTTTCGTTATTGAGTGTCCCGAGCAACGCCTCTGTTTCAACAAGCCCCGGACCGACTGCATTGACGCGGATGCTGTGAGGGGCAAGTTCGAGCGCCAGCACCTGAGTCAACATTTTCACGCCGGCTTTTGATGAACAGTAATGGGCCACTCCAGGCCGGGCCACTTCGCTCGCCGTAGAGGAAATATTGATAATATTGGCGTTTTCAGGCTTTGTTTCCACCATCAGTCTTGCGATAGCTTGTGTTAAAAAAAACGTGGCCGACAAATTCAAACCGATCACACGGCTCCATTCCTCTCGAGAGATTTGCAGAAATGGCGTACTTGGAAAAATCCCTGCACAGTTCACCAAAACGTTCACGCTCTCAAACGCTGCTTTGCATTCCGCGATAATCTGTTCCACAAAATCAGCTGATGTTAAATCGCCAGCTGCCGTTTTTATTTCAGCATCGGGATAAGCAGCTGCCAAGTGCTGCTTAGTTTCGTTGAGCAGCTGTTCTTTAATGTCGACAAGCAATAACTTGCTGCCTTCCTCTGCAAATTTTTCGGCGATGCCTTTTCCGATGCCCGAAGCAGCACCAGTTACAATGACGGTTCTTTTTCCCATGCGCTTTCCTCCTTTTCTGCCTTCCTTATCCACCGATCAGCCGTCCGGCTTCTTGCAGGGCCCAGACCACACGATTTTGCCCGCGCATCAAATGGGTTTTCAGCACTTTGTATTCATGGCTTCCCTCTTCCATTTGTTTCAGCTCTGCAGCCGGAGCCAAGTCTGGTAGCGGCGGAACATTCAACGCCGGATCGTGGCGGAATTTTCCGGCCCTTGTAAAATTAATCGGAATCAGTATTCTAGCCAGTTTTTTTTGTTTTGTGTTTGCAATGCGGATTTCGGGATCTGTCAACGGCATTTCTTTCAGCTCTTTCAGTCTTTCATTGAACACCAGCAGCTCCTGCTCCAATTTTCTTGCTTGCTTCAAGGAGGGGCTAAAGTCAAAATGCGTTTCCGCATGCTCTTGATAGAATTGAATCGTTGTTTGGAATTCTTTTGCGACAGCCGCAAAATCGAACGGATGGACAGCTGCATTGACCGCCCGCAGCACTCCAATCAGGTAAATTTTAATATCTTTTATCAAGATGTCTAAATCGGCGACATGCATCAAATCCTCTTCTGTATGCCAATCGATGTTCCCGCCGCATCCCCCCACCGGATAATAGCCTTTTTCTTTCAGGGCTTCTTCCGGGATACTCGATGACAGCATGAAATACGACGTGATCCCGATATTGTTGAACGAATAATCGCCTGCGCGAATCGGCCGTGCGCCTTTGCTTTTCTGGCCGACCGCATCTTTGATCGCCTCTTTGCAAAAAGCATCCGCTTCACTCGTCCACATCATATAATCGTAAGACGTCGCCCAGCGGCAACCTGGGGAATCGCAATTGACCTGAGCGATACAGTTCCGTTCAAGATCCAAGCCGAAGTGGTCGGCAAACCATGCCGATCCTGCATAGCTGCCGGTTGAATGCCCCGGCCAGATGACCACGCGGATGCTGCGCTTAAGCTTGCTTTTGTTCTTATGGAAAATCCGAATCATTTCCAAAAGTCCCGCATTGCCCGTCGCATTGTCGCCGATGCCTTCATGCCATGAATCCAAATGGCCATGCAGCAGGACATATTCTTCCGGTTCCTCTGTTCCTTCAATGAATGCGTCGATGAGGGGACACACCATCCATCCTTTTTCGAGGTGCGTTTCATACTCTGCAAAAACAGGGCCTCTGTTGATCATTCCCTTGAGTTCCTCGCCGTCGCTTTTGCTGACGGCAAGCACCGATATAGCAGGTTCCCGGTCTGTATTGCCGAGATCAGGGGCTCCCCAAATCGGTGTGCAGATTCCTTCGTGGATATTTTCTCCGGGGCTGATGAAGACAATGGCCCCAGCTCCCAGCGCAGTAAATTCCTGAACTTTCCCTGGCATCGTATAGCCTTCTGTCAAAACGATTTTTCCCGCCAAATCCCGCGCTTCTTCTTGAAATGCTGTGCCGAAAATATCATTGATGCCTTTTGCATAGCCTGTAGCAACATAAGCCATTTCACCGGAAACAGCGTTATTCCCCGTAATGGCAGAAAAAGAAGGAGTTTTTGCACAAAATTCTTTTGCAACCGGGAAAGTGACCCTTAACCGCGCGCTTTTCGGCAAGCTCAAATACAGTTCGGGTTCACGGAGTTTATAAGGAACCTCCCATTCATCCAGATAGCTGGCCAGAAAATCCGCAGCAATGCGTTCATCCTCACTTCCCGATTCCCTGACTAAAGTCAAAAATTTGTTTAAGACAGAAACTGGCACATTTGTATTGATTTCATCCAGTAAAACTCTTTCTTGTTCCTTTAGCAGCATTGGCACAGCCTTCCCCCCTTAAGGTCTTTTGTTTTATACATATGCAAATTCTGTGCCAAATCTTCTATGACTCCAAATTCCAGTTTTTTGAACTGTTTCAGCAAAAACAGGAAAACACTAGGTTGTATTAGGTGCGATTAGGGTGCGCAACTGACATCAGGAAATTGAGCCTATAAGCATCAAAAAAAGAGCCCACATAGGCTCTTATGCAAACAAAGTTTGTTATGCTGATCGGCTGCTAGCTACTGAACTTTATACTTCCACTTCTAAAGAAGGTTTGATCATTTTTAACAGAGACTCCCCAGAGTCGGATATTTTGCTTCCTTTACCTTTGTTTCCCGAATAGATCAGGCCATGGTCGCGCAATATGGCCATTCGCTTTCTGACTTTCTGTTCGGAAAGCGGAAAGCCTTCCGTCGCTGCAGTTTCCACAACTTTTCCTCTTCCAATATTTTTCATCTGCTTTTTCGCTTGGCTTAAGCTGGATAGAATCACATAAAATTCGTTTAAATCCCCTTCTTTCCGCAAAATCTCCAGCAAGTCATCTTCCCTTTGTTCTTCCTGGACCAGCTTTTCTTTAAACTGCTCTGGCAGATCGCTCAAGGTGATTTCATTGTTTTCCATAACGGCAGTCATGTACTGGACAACGCCAATCAGTTCACGAACATTCCCAGGCCAATCATAACCGGCCAATTCCTTGATCACTTCTGGAGAAATCGATGGAGTAGCGGCAGAATTGCTTTCGATAAAATAATGAAGCAAATCCAGTATGTCTTCTTTCCGTTCCCGTAAAGGCGGCACCCGGATTGGCAAGACAAACAGGCGGTAGTAAAGATCTTCACGGAACTTCCCTTCTTGCACCAATTGTTTCAGGTCTTTATTGGTTGCGGCAATAACTCGGACGTTAACAGGGATCAGGCTCCGGCCACCGACCCGCATCACTTGTTTTTCTTGCAGCACCCGCAGCAGCAAAGTTTGGATATTGAGCGGCGCGTCTCCGATCTCGTCCAAGAATATGGTGCCGTTATGGGCAATTTCAAACAGACCTTGTTTGCCGCCTTTTTTGGCTCCGGTAAACGTTCCGTCTTCATATCCAAAAAGTTCGCTTTCTGCCAATGATTGCGGCAGTCCAGCAAAATTCACTGGGATAAGCGGGCCTTCGCAGCGAGCCGATAAGTCATGGATAGTATGGGCAAACAACTCTTTTCCTGTGCCATTTTCGCCTAGTATCAAAACGGTATGATCGGTTTTCGCTATCTTTTTGACGATATTTAAAGTTTCTTTTATTTTTTTGCTGCTGCCAAGAATATCTTTGCTTGTATACCTTGAGGAGAAACCGATTTTCTGCATTTCTTTGCGGATGCTTTTCTCCAAATACTGGATTCTGGTGACATCTTGAAACGCCGTCAGCTCCCCAATTTTCTGGTTGTTGACTACAATTTCGCTTTTATTCACCACAAGCTTTTTTTCATTGACGGTTACTACTTCGGTTTCTTTGTTTTCAGTTGTTTTTGGATATTTGGTAAACAGCCTTGGAAAGATAAGCCCTGCATTCTTGCCAATAATGGAATCCCCATTGGACAAGCCTAGGATATTTTTCGAGGACTTGTTAAGTTTTATGATAGTGTTGTGATCGTCCGTTGCGATCAAGCCATCATGCACTGTATCAAAAATCGCTTCAAGCTGGTGATTGAGCTTTTTTACTACTTCCAAAGAGGAAGAAAGCTTTCGGCTTAATGAAATGATTTCTTTCACATAGCGAGTCGATTGGGAATTCACTTTTTCAATGTCTAAGCCCAAGCGCATAGAGACTTCTATAATAGTTGAAAAATCCAAAGGGCGGATGCCGATATCGATAATATTTTTGATAGTGGGAGGCACAAGTTCGACAACTGCCGGTACGATAGCGATATCAATGCCTTCCACTTTCTGCTCAGCTCCAGGGTAATAAGGGTGCATTTTCAATTGAATCCCTAAACTTTTCAACAGATCTATCAGCTCATCTGTGTTTTCGGGTAAATTGTTTGCAACGATGCATTCTGTATCAGGCGGCAGCTGAACTAATTCTTCCAGCATTGAAATATCTATACTCCGCCTTGCAACGATTGTCTTGCGCTGAGGAAACTTCTGGGTGTCCATTAATTTGTTTGATGAGAGCAAAATGAGGTCGCTGTCGTGGCAATTGGTACTGTCTGCAGGAACAATGCATAAATCATCTTCTTTAAAGTACTCGGTCAACTGCTGATAAAAGGTGTCATAAGTACGTTTATCTTTAGTCGCTAACATTAGTTTTGGCCGCTTCAAACATACCTCCTCCTCCCCTTTAATTCACTGAATATTTTAAACTATCCGATATAATGAGTCAATACGGCAAAAAATACAACAAAAAGAAATGCCTTCCTAAAGTGTCTTTTAAAACTTTAGGGGCATTTCTTTTTCTTTGGAAGCTCAGTTATGTGTTTAAGAGAAAGAGTTCCAGGTCCACTCCATCCGACCATAGCTTCGCCAATTAATACAAAATCGAAGTTTCTATACTTGGTCTTCCATCAGCGCTTGCGTGCCGACATAATTTTTCAACAGAACCGCCAACACTTTTGTTGTTTGGATCAAATCATCAATGTCCATGAATTCATCATAACCATGGAGATTGTTGTCGTTAGTACCGGGGCCGAAATTGATGGCTGGAATTCCGTTTTGGATAAACCAGCGCGAATCCGATTGGCCAAGCATTCCGACAACCGGCAGCACTTTGCCCGTCACTTCTTTATTGGCTTCTTGAATTTGGGCGATCAGCGGGGAATCTTCTCCTGTCACTGTCGGATTTGTTTCAAAACTTGAAATTCGGTCCACTTTGACTTTCAGTTTTGAATCTTCTTCTTTCAAGCTTTCAATCATCGCCATCACCCGGTTGTAAATCTCATCCAATGTATGTTCAGGGATAACCCGGAAGTCCACTTCAATTTGGCAATTGCCCGGGACCACGTTTATTTTGGTTCCACCTTCGATTACTCCGACATTCACAGTGGTGTATTTCATGCCTTCTATTGAAGAAGGTTCTTTTTCAAGCGATTGCTGCAGCTCTTCCAAGCCCTGAATCACTTTTGCCATTTTTCCGATGGCATTAAGCCCTTTCCACTTGAATGCCGCATGAGCAGGAACTCCTTCTACTTGGATTTTCAATTGCAAGACGCCAGCCATCGCCCGGACAATTTGGTTACTATAGCCTTCCACAATCACCATGTCCCCCCGAACCAGTTTGTTATTCGTTACATAGCCGGCTCCTAAGGCGCCGCCTGTCTCTTCATCGCAAGTTGCGACGATTGATACTTTGCCGCTGAACGGGATATTCGAATTCTTTAGCGCCAATGCAGCCATCGTGTATGCCGCCAGCCTTCCCTTGGAATCGGTGGCGCCTCTTCCGTATACTTTGCCGCCAGCAATTCCTCCTGAAAACGGCGGATATGTCCAGTGGTCCGGATCTCCTGCAGGAACTGTATCAAGATGGGCATTGAATAATAGATGCGGGCCTTCTTTTTCGCCTTTGATGGTGGCAATGACGTTTTTCCTCGGCGTTTTCAACCCTGCTTGCTTCACTTCTTCATCGGGAACATTAACCACTTCCACTTCAAACCCCCATGCCGTAAACTGATCGTTCAGGAAGCGGCTTAAATCCTCATAGTCCCCCATGGGATTCTCCGACGGAATCTGAATCATTTGCTGCAAAAACTTGACGGCGTCAGGTTTTAACTTATCAACTGTTTGAACGATAGCGTTATCCATATAATCCCTCGCTTTTTATTTTTTCATTCAGGCTATATCTTTGAAGAAAGGACGGAGCGATTCCTGGGGCACCGGTTTTGTAAACAAGCTCACAGTTACATATAAAATGCTGCTGACAATTACGCCTGGAATAACTTCGTTCAATCCGAAAGGGCTTCCTGCTATATACCAGGACAGAGCCGTAGTGAATCCGCCCAACATCGAAACGATGGCGCCCGCTGCTGTACCGCGCTTCCAGTTCAGCCCGAATAGGACGGTGGCAAAGAAGAAGCTTGCCGACAAAGAAGCTTGCAGAATGACTATAAACTGGACCAAATCAATTTGCCTTAACGCCAGGAATACGGGAATAACCCCTAAAACCAAGACCGCCAAGCGGTTGACCGTCATCAACTCTCTTTCTGTTGCCCGCGGTTTAATCATCGTTGCGTAAAAATCATGTGAAATCGCCGAAGCCGATACAATCATAATTCCTGATACTGTACTCATGACGGCTGAAATAATCGCTAAAATGATTAGGGAACCGACAATCGGCGGCAAGATATTGATCGCCATGATTGTCGACGCAATATCCGGCGTGCTCATATATGGATAAAGCGCCCGGATGGCCATGCCAGCAATTGTCACAGAAACTGCGACGATTGCCTGGAACACCATCGAAACACCAATTGCCAGCCTTACTGTTTTCGGGCTTCGCAATGTATACATACGTGCCAGTTCATACGGGGCAACGCAGATTGACAAACCGAACGCCGCTCCAAATCCCAGCAAGTCAACAAATCCATAATGCCACGTCAGCATGTTTGGGCTGAAAGACTGCAAGAACGATCCGACAAATTCTGTTCCGCCTGCCTGGTTCAGCAAAATAGGAATGGCTGCAAAAAAACAGCCGGCCATTACGATGGCTTGTACAAAGTCACTATAGGCAGTTGCCCGCATGCCGCCGAACATTGTGTAAATCAGGGTGACGCCGATTGTAATGAGTACGCCCCAAAAGAAAGGGATGCCAAATACCGTTTGGAACACATTTCCTCCAGCCTGGTATTGGGCGGTCAGATAAATTGTGTAAGCCGTCACAATCAGAAGGGCTGAAATTCCATGGGCCATTCTGCTGTTATAGCGTTTGCCGACATAATCGGGAACTGTCTTGCCTTTGAACGCTTGAAACTTCGGGCCGACTACCGTAGCCGCAATCAGCCAGCCCGTCCACATTCCAAGCCAAATCCAGATATAACTTGCACCCGTCAAATAGTGTACGCCTAACGTCCCGACGAACGTCCCGGCACTCATTTGAGTGGCAGCAAAGGCGGCACCTCCCACAATCGGACCAATTGAGCGCCCCGCAACGAGAAAGTCCTCACTGTTCTTATTTTTCCTAAACGATACTACCCCGATCCCAAGAATAACAGCGAAATAAATGACCAAAACGACATAAAATGTTGTACTGACTTCAAACATTTCCATCCCTCTTTTCCACTTTTATTCTTCGCTTCGCAGTGCCCAAATAAAAAAGCCGCCAATGAAAACTACCGCATAAACCAAAAACAAGGTAAATGGTAATCCAAAATCAAACATTGACAGATCCCCCTGTCTTTTTAGTGGATTTGAATAAACTGAAAGCCATTGCTCCGATAAATCCGAGAATGATCACTAAACCGAGTGCCGTAAAAAGCGTGTTGTAATTGAAAAAACCGGGAGGTGAAGAACTGATTTCAAGACTTACAAAATTTGGAATGTTCATCATATACTCCGTTAATGTGCCTGTATCTCCTGCATCAATGACTGGAAACGAATTTTGCAAGTATTGCCCTTCCGGAATCGTTACTGTCAGCATAATATCGTTTCCATTGCCATCTGTACTGACAGTCGGAATTATTAGCGGAATTCGGTTTCCTGCTCCTGAAAAAGTATAAGAAATTTCGTAAGTGAATTCGTCCGCAGCTCCTTCCGGAAGTGTGACGACAACTTTGTTCAAGGTTTCATCTTCTGTCAATTGAAAATCGAGCGGCTGCCCATCTGATGTAACGGCAAGGCCGGAAATCGTGCCTAAGTTCGTTAAAATATGCTCAACGGTTCCTTCCGTATAAGCCACTGTATTCGATAAAGTCAGTTGTTCGGTAACTTGGCTTTCTTGATCTCCGGCGATGACTTCAATCGTCCCATTTTGCAGAATGGCCGGCCCTTCTGCCGCAAATACAGGTACAGATAGAGAAAAAGCGAGTAAAAGCAATAGAGCTAATCCCAATAGTTTCTTCATTTTGTTCCTCCCCCTATTGAGTTGATAAATCAATACGATAGACTGTTTTATAAATGTCCTGTTTTTGCCAGTGGATTTTCAGGCTCATCTTCCAAATTCCCCAATGAAAGAACAATACGGATGGCAAACAGCAGCAAACAGGAAAACCAAATCCATTGGAAATGCCCCGACAATTCAAAAAATAATCCAAACACATAGCCTGAAATGGCTGATGCGCTTTGTCCGACTGTGTTGATAATGCTGATGACTGCACCTTCACTTTCCTTGATCAGTTCTGAAGCAATCGTCAGCATTGGAGCCATCGCCCAGGAAATCCCTGTACCGATCAAAATCGCTGTGAAGAAAATTCCAGAATCTCCGAACACCAAAAGCCATACTGCACTAGCGGCCAGCATGACAGATCCGGCGACCAATGTCGATTTCCGTTCTTCCATCCAATCTGATACTTTCCCTGATACTGGCCCCATGATAATTTGGCTGACCATCGCCACCGCCATTACCCAGGCTGCTTGCTGTTTTGAAAATCCGCCTACCGCCTCAAGATACGTCGGCAACCAAGTCAAAAACCCATGCAGCCCAAAAAGTCCGAAAAAGGATATGCCGATCAATCTTATAACTACTGGTTTTTTGATCAAATCGATAAGGCGGATTCGTTTAGTGCCAGCCATGCTCCCTATTTTTTGTTCATTTCGCTTCCCTTCGCCGGATTTTGGCAAAAACAGGAACATAACAAGCAGCAGAAGCAATACAAATGATAAAGCGATGAATAGAGTTTGGAAATTTACGTATAGCGATAATAATGGGAGCAGGGTCAAGGTCATCAGCATTCCAAGGCCTGCCCCGCCTTCCATAATTCCGATGCTGAGGCCGCGTTTGGCTCTCGGCGTATAGGCGGAAATCAATTTTATCCCCGGCGAAAACAGCATTGCTGAAGATAATCCCATTACAAAGCGCAGAAGAAGCGCCAGCCAAAACGTATGAAGAACTGCAAACAGCAAAGAAGCGGCAAACATGGTCGACACGCCAATGAAAATAAGCTTTTTCGGCGAGTAGCGGTCTGCTAATACGCCGGCTGGAATTTGGAAAAGCGCATAGCCGAGCAGAAATGCTGAAGCAAGTCCGCCTACTTCGGCATAGCCAACGCCATAAACATCCCGTAAGTCGACTAGAAACGGAACCACATTCATTCTTTGCGTGAAAGCTGAAAAATGCACCATGCTCACGAATAAGACAAGAACCCATTGATACGTCTTCATAAGCTATTACTCACCTGCAATACTGTCAAAAGAGTCCTTTACGCCAAACCCTGGGAGATCATTCGGCTCATACACGCTCCTATTGGCACTTGAACCGAACGGATCGGAAGTGATGTAATGCGGCCCCACCAATTCTTGGGCATAGCCGCCTGAAAACAGCATGGAAATATGGCCGCCTGCATGGGTGCCAAGCTGCGTATCCCACGGGCTAATCAGCACACAATCAATGCCGGACGCTTCTGCTAGATGAAAAATTTTCAGCGCCTGGGTTATTCCCGCACATTTGATCAGCTTGATGCCAAACAGATCGACGGCGCCTTTATGGATTAGGTTCAGCGCATCCTGCACCGAATGGATACTTTCATCTGCCATGATTGGGATGCCGGTATGCCGTCGTATTTCAGCGAGGCCGTCTGTATTCCAGTAAGGAACAGGCTGCTCAATATAATCGATTGCGTACTGCTCAATTTTTCCCATCACTTTAATTGCTTTTTTTACCGTATAGCCTTGGTTGGCGTCTACCCGCAGAGAAATTTCTTCTCCCACCGCTTGGCGTACTTGTTTTACGGCTTCAATATCTTTTTCAGGATCGATGCCAATCTTTATTTTGACTGTTCCAAAACCTTGTTTCGTTTTTTCCTGAGCCAAGCGAGCCATATTTTGCGGAGTATCTTCCCCTAATGCATAGACCAGCGGAACAATTTTCTTTTCCGCTCCCAACAGCTGATATACAGGGGTCTGGAGCCGTTTTCCTTTTAAATCCCATAGCGCCATATCCACAGCAGATTTCGCTCCTGTTGCCGGATACAGCACCGCGTCCATTTTTTGATGGATTTTTTCGATCGAGAAGATATGCTCGCCGATAAGGGCTGGCCTAAGTTCGCTTTCAATAGCCAGTTTCATCATTTGAGCGGTTTCTCCAGTAAAAAAAGGAAGCGGCGACGCCTCGCCTATGCCAGTAACTTCATCCTCATCTGTTATCCTGACGATGATATGCGATTGACTTGTTGGCATATCCCCATAGCTAGTCCGGAAACTCACATTGAAAGGAGTTGAAATCACCTTTGCCTCGACTTTTTTAATAAACATCTCATCTCCCCTCTCCGCTTCTAACTGCATCCAATGTCATTGCGTCAGTTGTCCGATTGCTTTCTCTGCAGCCTGAATCGCTTTCTTTAAAGCAAAGTTCACTTCGTTTCTGCTGCGGAGAAGTGAAGTTTGAAGAAATTGAAATTCATTCGAATTCCGGTCTGTCTGTATCAATTCATCGAGTTCTGCCAGCTTCGGAATCACCGGCTGTTTGAGCGCGAAATCGTGGTCAAATGCATTGCCCTTCACGTAGTTCAACGGCACTAAAATCCGTGAAAGCTCCATTATGGCTTCATTGGCAAGCGATACTTTTACGCGGTCTTCTTTATCGGCCTTGGCAATTGCTCCTTGAAGTTCTTCTACCTTGCTCTTCAATTGCCCGGCCCGCGAAATCGCTAAGGACAAATCGAATAAATCACCCGCTTTTTCCTGCCAATCCTGCACCCCTTCCTCTATTTCTTCAACTCCAGCCAACGGATCGACCGGGATGAGTGGATTGTTCAAAGCTCGGTAAACGATAATGACATAAATTTCGCAATCTCGCTTCAAGAAGTCCGGATCAATTTTGTCGATTGTGTCTTCAGTAGTATGCCACCACCAGCCAAAACCTCCCGCTTTCCCTCCGCCAAACAGATTTTTGAACGCGGCGGCGGCCGGTTCATCTGATGGCACTTGTTCAGACAACCCCATGAAAACCGAAGGCGTGCCTGTTCCAAAAAACGATTGATCGCCTGCGCGCCCAAACCGCGACCCTTCGAATTCCTCTCCTGTCAACGTGCCGATCACTTCTTTTGCCAAGCTTTTCGTTTCCTTCATGCAGTTCGCTTCCGTCAATACGACCGCATCTTTCGCGCCGACCGAATCAACATTGATATGGAGAACGCAATTCTCATACAGCTCTTCCCAATGCGTGTCGCAATACCAAGCTGAACCTGCATAGCGGCCATGCGAATGGCCGGACCAAAATGCCAAACGGAGCGTGCGTTTTAATTTACCTTGGTATTGCGAGAGTATCCGGGCCACTTCCAGCATCACGGCGTTGGCCGTGCCGTTGTCCATGACACCGTAGTGCCAGGAGTCGATATGGCCGCTGAACATAACAAATTTCTCAGGTTCTTCGCTGCCTGCAAGTTCCGCCGTCAGTGTTGGAATGGAACGGAAGCCTGTTTCAACTTCTGTCGATATCTGGCATTTGTTGCCTTCTTTAATCGCTTGCCTGATGGCTTGACCGTTTTCAAAATTCACAGAAACCACAGGAGTTTTTGGCAAATAAGGAACCGTTCTTGGAATAGGCGTGCCCCACACAGGCGAAACAATCATTTCATGTGTATACCTCGCGTTAATGAACAGTGCTGCCGCTGCTCCGTAGGAAGCTGCTTTTTGTACGCCTGCCGGGGTTGCCAACCCATCGATTAGCACTATCTTTCCATTCGCATCATTGGCCCGGTATTCTTCATCCGATCCGCTGCCAATGTCGACAATTTCAGCGGCCAGATTCTGAACCGGTTTAGACATTGAATGGGTGATGCAATCGAATTCTTTGCCATTCACTTCGAGCGATGCGCTCAGTGGGATGCTGATATAGCTGTCACTAAAAAGCAGTTCCGTTTTCAGCCCAAAACTTTCCAACTGGCTTTTTGCGTATTGGAATGCCCTTAACTCCTCTTCTGAACCCGAGAGCCGGACTTCTTTCGCAATTTCTTTTGTGAATTCCATCAGCCCTTCTTTTGAAACCTTTGACAATAATTCGTTTTCAAATTCTTGCAGCTGTTCAGTTTTATGCAAGATAATTCCTCCTCTATTTGAATTTTAATCATCTCAAGGTCTGCTTTTTATCCTTTCTTAAGATTCACTACTTTCCATAATGCAATTTCTATGCCAATTCTTATTTTTTCCAATGAACGCTTGAATCCCCCCAAAAAGGGGAATTACTAAACTTCTAAAATGGCAGATTATGATTTAGGGTTCATTAGGTTGTCTGTTGCACATCCTAAAACAGGTAAAAAGAAAAAAGCAGCGGAAATCCGCTGCTTTTACTTTTTGCCTTTATTCCATTCTTCTGCAAGCACGCCGTACACTACATGGTCGACGTAATGGTCGTAGAGCCACTCGGCTTGACGGATGGTGCCTTCTTCCGTGAATCCCAGCCGTTCAGGGATGGCGCGGCTCCTCTTGTTCTCTGTCGCGACACGGATTTCGACTTTGTCCATTTCCAAAATGTTGATGGCATAGTCGGTCAACGCTCTCGCCACGCGAGTCATGATGCCTTTGCCTTGAAAGTCCTTCCCAAGCCAATAGCCGATTTTGGCGGTTTTGTTCGACTGGTTGATTTCGTTGAATCCGGCCAGACCCGCTATTTCCCCTTTATACAGGATGACCGTGTTCATGCTTCTGCTTTCTACAAAGTTCGTCCGGCCCATCTTGATAAAATCTTCAGTGTCTTCGGGCTTTTGCGTAAAGTCCAGCCAAGGAAGCCATTCTTTCAGATAGTCCCGCGATTGGTCGGTCAACTCGAAAATCCGTTTGGCGTCCCGCATTTCAACCAGCCGCAGGGATAAATCGTCGTCAATCTTATGTATGAACACCAAAATCCCCCCTTGTCTCTTATAACCATCCTAGCATAACCGGTTCTCGCCCCATATAATATTTTTCCTGCAAAACCGCTCGCTGTTTAGAACAAAAAGGAGCGGGAAGTTAAGTGTTGTACTGAAAAATTTGAAATGGAGGTTTTTGGAATGGTTCCAGAACAGCAATTCGAATTTATTCAAAGCTTGCAAAATTGCATGGTCGCCTGCAACAACTGCTACAATGCGTGCTTGCAGGAAGACGATGTGAAAATGATGGCTCAGTGCATCCGCCTCGACCGGGAATGCGCCGACATGTGCGCATTTTTGGCACAGGCTGTCTCCAGAAAATCGCCTTTTGTTTCAGAACTCGCCACGGTTTGCGCGTTCATCTGCGACGCCTGCGGCAATGAATGCAAAAAGCATGATCACGAACATTGCCAGATTTGCGCGGATGCTTGCTTTAAATGTGCAGAAGCGTGCAGAAGTATGATGTAATAGAACAAGGAAACCGGTCATGAATCGCCAAGATTGCGCAGAAGCGGACGAGCCTCCGCTTCTGCGCAATCTTTTTTAGAAAGGAACGGACCATGATGAGTTTAACGCTTGCTGCAGAGTTTTTCCTGCTCCTCTTGCTGAATATGGCAATCGGCGCTGTCGGGTTTATCCCGAGCTTTTTCGTGACGACGCTCAACATCAATTCGTTCGGCATATCAGGCGGCACGCTTCTGTCGTTGTCAGGGGAAATTTTCGGCGCGATTCTCGGCTTTTACCTGTACCGGCTGGGCTTCTCAAAAATGGATCCGGCGTGGCGGGCCCACCGCTTTTTTCAAACGCTGCAAAGCCAGCCGCCCGGACGCGTCTTCTGGTCGGTCATTGGGTTCCGGCTGATTCCGTTTGTGCCGTCCGGCCTGGTGACCGCTGGTGCTTCGCTGACCACAATATCCGCTTGGCGCTTTGCGCTCGCAAGCACCATCGGGAAGATCCCCGCCGTCTTTTTGGAAGTCGCGGCCGCTTACGGCTATACGCAAAGCCTCTCCGCGGAGCACCAGGCCGGCATACTTGCCGCCGTTCTTGTCATTTCCTTGATTCTTTGGATGCTCAGAAAACGAAAAACCGGCTCACGGTAGAGATCAAACGTTCACTTCCTGATCAATCTGCTCGTTGATCCGGCGGACAAATATGTCAGAGGGCTCCATTCCGTGCGACTTCAATCCGGCGACAACCGCACCCGCGACCGGGGCTATCTGCGTCGGCCGGAAATTGACGTTCGGCATCGTATCGGTCGCCAAGCTTTTGAATATGCTGCTGAACAAAGGCCAGTCGGAAAAAACACCGCCTGCCAAGATGATCGTGGTCGGATGATCCGGTTCAAACAGCTGGCGGTGGCATGTCTCAATGCTATGAAGCATTTCTGCGCATGCATCAACCAGGATGCTCAGGGCGATCTCGTCTGAAGCGGCAGCTTCTTCCACCACCAATGGCGCAAGCGGTGCAATGACGGCGCGCGCGTATTCCTGGCCATAGATCTGATTGATGATTTCCGTCAATTCATCGACATGGAAATGGTTCAACAGCCTTCCTGTCAGCGAAGTGGCCGGACCGCGCAAATCGTATTCCTTGAAAACCGCCCGCAGCGCCGCTTTGCCGATCGCAAAACCGCTTCCCGCTTCGTCGAATAAAAAGCCCCAGCCGCCGGCACGGACTTCCTGCCGCTGTTCGTTGATGCCGAATGTAATGGCGCCTGTCCCTGATATCTGGACGATGCCCGCTTCGCCGACTGTGCCCGAATACAAGGCGTTGATGGCATCGTTTTGAACGATCAACATCGCGCCTTCCGGCAAAAAGCCTCGGAGCAGTTCTGCCACTTCCGCGGTTCGCCGGCTTTCATCGACGCCCGCAATTCCAGCGAAACAGACGGTGATTTGGTTGTAGACTTCTTCGTTCTGCCGTTTCAATCCAAGCAGCAAGTCTTTCATCACTTGTTCGAATCCCCGCTGTGATAACGTATTGGGGTTGCTTCGGCCAGTGGCTACCTGCATATAGATATTCCCTTTTTCATCCGCCACGATTCCAGACGTTTTTGTGCCCCCACCGTCAATCCCTAATACATACATCTTGTTGCTCCCACCTTTTTTCGGTCATATAATTGGATAAAGCATTACCGAGATTCTACCATTATACTGGTTATCAAAGGAATTTTAAAAGCCTGCGGCCGGGAATTTTCTGGTGCAGGCTTTTATAGCTGCATGAGTTCAAAGGTTTAGGACAACAATGGAATGCGCTCTTGGTATTTTTTTACGAGGCCGTTGTTATGACCGTCGGCCCCATCGATATTGCCGCTGAGGAATATAGGCGGTTCCACGCCATTGTCCGCCAGTATCCGGATCGCTTCCGCAAAGATGGCATTCAGGATGACTGCGCCAACAACTGTGGAAGTCGGACCGAACGGCACTTTCACTTTTTCGTAAGACAGGATAGCATCGCCGCTCACCGAATGGTTATCGATGACAAGATCCACCGAGTTGAACAAGTGCTTACCGCTCGTGTGGCGTGATGGCTGGCTCTTGGAATATTCCAGTGAAGTCAAGCCGATCACATATGCCCCTTTTCCACTGGCAAACTGGGCCACGTCCACCGGTACAGGGTTGCGTCCCGATGTCGACAAAACAAACACCACATCTTCTTCCCTGAAATCCTGTTCTTCCAAAAAGCTTTCAGCATATTGGTTTTTCCGCTCCAATTGCGAAGAAGTCAACGCGCCTTCGTGAAGCATCAGCGGTTCCACAAAAATCGGCTTCATCGGGACCAATCCTCCCGCCCGGTAGAACACTTCTTCCGTTAAAATATGCGAATGCCCGCAGCCGAACAATTGAATGATGCCGCCTCTTTGAATCGCCTCCGCCACTTTCCGGGCGGCTTCCAGCATATTCGTTTTTTCGCTTTTTTCCACCAGTTCAATCCGTTCTTTCGCTCGTTCAAAATAATCGTTCAGCATTCCATCAGCTCCTGTTTTTTACTTGTTATAAGTATATCCTGAAGCAACTGCTTAGAATTCGAGTGCCGAGATTTTCTTCATGGAGTTTTCGCGTTCTTTTCTAAACTATCACATGCTATACATGCATTCCTCCCTCCCTTACATGAACTTCCTTCCTCTATTTTCCCCTGCAAAATCTCCGTACTACATTTTCCCAAATAAAAAACGCCAACCCCTTTTACCAAGGAGTTGGCGCTTTCATGAAATCCGTATTATTGAGCGATGTTTTGAGAAACCAGAACTTCGTCCACTTTAGCCATAAGCGCATCTTCATCAGAACCATCTGCAACGATTTGGATTTCTCCGCCCATTGCGATTCCAAGCGACATAACGCCCATGATTGATTTCATGTTGACTTGCTTTTCTTTGTACCCTAATTTCACATCTGCCGCGAATGGAGACACCGCTGCGACTAGTGCAGACGCCGGGCGTGCGTGAAGGCCTTCAGGGCTTGTGATTTTATAGCTTTTTTCGATCATGTTACATTCTCTCCTTTTGGTGGCTTCTTTCTAGTTAAACAGCCAATGTCTCTAGGATAGCATTGACCGCTTCCAAAAGTCTATTTTGCAATCCGTATAATATTAAAAATTTGTCTGATGCGTGAACAATTCGAGCGGATTCTTAGCCTCGCTGAAGGACAGTCTTCAGCCCTTACCGCTGGATTTCGCTAGTAAACTTATAGCGGTCGGCCCGGTATGTGCTGCGGACAACTTCAAAAGGCACTTGGCTGCTCAATTTGCTTACCCGTTCGATGACCAATACGGCAAACGGCGTTTCCACATGCAGCAAATCGGCGTCTTCCTTTTTGGCCAGCGCCGCTTCCATCCGCTGTACAGCTCCGCTGATTTTCAGCTTCGCCGTCTTTTCCACGTACTTGTAAAGCGATTCTTTCAGCACTTCTCCGCTAAGATCCGGAAAAAGGGCCACCGGCAAATAGGTCCGTTCAATAGCCATCGGAATGCCGTCAGCATAGCGGATCCGCTCCACAAAATAGATTTCGGCGCTTTCCGCAATATGCAATTTCTCAGCAATCCCTTTATCCGGCTGCCTTTTTTCAAATTTCAGCAATTGGTTGCTCGGCGCCATGCCTCTGGACAGCATGTCTTCCGTAAAGCTTGTCAGACCGCTGAGCGGCTGTTCGACTTTCGGCGCGGCGACAAATGTTCCGCGCCCTTTTTCCCGGTACAGCAAGCCATCATTCACCAGGTTGGTGATCGACTGGCGGACAGTCATGCGGCTGACGCCGAACGTTTCCGTCAATTCCCGTTCAGATGGGATGGCTGCGCCAGGCGGGAATTTGCCTTCTGCGATTTGGTTTTTCAGCTGTTCTTCGATTTGCGCGTAAATCGGGATCGGCGATTGTTTATCTACCACCGCATTCACCGCCCTTCTGTTTTCACAAGCCCGTACGCCTCCTGGTCGACCATGAGCGTAACGTTGTAGTGGTTCCATAAGAACGACGCCGGAAAATCTTTTGTCACTTTTTTCTCGAGCAGCGTCTTCACCGCTTCCGCTTTGCTTTTGCCGGAGGCCAATAAAAGGATTTCTTTGCTTTTCAAAATCGATCGAATCCCCATCGTAATGGCGTGCGTCGGCACTTCATCGATCGAGCCGAAAAAGCGGGCATTGTCTTCACGCGTCGAATCCGCCAATTTGACGCAATGCGTTTCCTCATCTTCTTCGGTCCCCGGTTCATTGAAGCCGATATGGCCGTTTGTCCCGAGCCCTAAAATCTGCAAATCAATCGGCCCGATCGAGTCAATCAACCGTTCGTAGCGACGGCATTCTTCTTCCACTGAATCCGGTTTGCCGTTTGGTAGATGCCGGTTCTCTTCCGGAATATCGATAAACTTGAAAAGATGCTCGTCCATAAATGTGTGGTAGCTTCTTGGATGTTCCGGATCGAGCCCCAAATATTCGTCCAAATTGATCGTTTGGACGTTCCGGTAAGACATGCCGCGTTTTTTGACGCCTTCGCTCATTTTCCGGTAAAGGCCGATTGGCGTGGAGCCTGTAGCCAAACCTAAAACCGAAGCGCTTTTTTCCTCAATCTGCTGTTCGACCCGTTTTGCCGCTTCCTTGCTCAGTGCTTCAAAATCTTTATATACATGGACGTTCATGACAACTCCTCCTTCGAATAAGCAATGATTCCTCTGCAGATGGTCAGTTGCACATTGAATCGTTCGTCAAGAATGGTGATGTCCGCGTCTTTTCCTGCTCCGATGCTGCCTTTTTGCTCAAGCCCCAGTTCCTTCGCCGCATTGGCCGAAGTCATCGCCGCCAAGTCAGCCAACGTACAGCCAGTGATCGAGGCCACATTTCTCACAGCCGCATCCATTGTCAAGATGCTGCCGGCCAGTGTACCGTCCGAAAGCCGTGCGTCCGTTTCCGTCACTTGGACTTCCTGGCCACCAAGGTCGTATACCCCCGGATCAAGCCCTTTTGCCCGCATGGCGTCCGTGATAAGGATCATCCGGCCGGCTCCTTTTTGGCGGAAAGCAAGCGCCACTGACTGCGGATGGCTATGGACGAAATCAGCAATCACTTCGACCGTTAACGCGTCCTCCAGCAAGGAGGCGCCGACCACTCCAGGATTCCGGTGGTGCAGCGGGCTCATTTGGTTGTATAGATGGGTTACGTGGCTCGCTCCCTTGTTTACCGCTTCCTGCACTTGTTCAAACGTCGCATCGGTATGCCCGATCGAAGCAATCACGCCGCTTTTGGAAACGGCTTCGATAAATTCCAGCCCGTTCTCCGCTTCGGGCGCGACGGTCACCAGTTTGATGCGGTTGCCGCTCCTTTCCTGCCACTGCGTAAACTGCGGGATTGAAGGGTCCGTGATGTGTTCAAGCGGTTGCGCGCCTGCCCGCTTCGCTGAAATGAACGGCCCTTCCAGATGGACTCCGAGCATTTCCGCTTGGCCATCACTTGCTTTGAAGCGGCTGGCGTTTTGCAGCGCTTCTGTAATGGCATTTTCCGATTGGGTCATCGTCGTCGCCAAAAAGCTTGTCGTCCCTTCGCTCGGAAGCGCGCCCGCTATTTCCGCCAATGCCTCTGGCGTTGCATCCATCGCATCAAACCCTGCGGCTCCGTGGATGTGGACGTCAATAAATCCTGGAAGAGCACTCCAGTTTTTATCGGCCGCATCGATGTGGATATCCGCCGTCCGGTCAATCCTCGGTGCCACTTCGACAATTTTGCCGCCTCTTAAAAAGATGTCGCCGTTGAATTCGCCAGTCAAGGCATCGGCAATCGTTATGTTGGAAATCAAGATGCTGTTAGCCATTTTAGCCCCTCCTTTGGAAAACCAGGAAAATCACAATGGATCTCCTGGCCTGTTTTGTCATTATTGTACCTTGATGATAGAACCCGTACCTTGGCGTTGGTTGCCGGTTTTCAATACTTCAAGTTTCTGATCGGTTAAATTGGTGAAAACAACCGGTGTAACGGTCGATGGCGCTTTTGCTCCGACATAATCCATGTCGACTTTCAATAACGCGTCGCCTCGCTGCACGAGCTGGCCATCTTTCACGAGCAAGTCAAATCCTTGGCCCCCAAGATGTACCGTATCCAATCCGAAATGGATCAGCACTTCGACGCCAGTATCCGTCTCCAGTCCGATAGCATGTTTTGTCGGGAAGATGCTGACCACTTTTCCATCGACCGGTGAATGGATGGTATTGCCCGATGGCACAATCGCGAATCCTGGCCCCATCATGCCTTGCGCAAACACTTCATCCGGAACTTCAGAAAGCGGAATAATCTTTCCGTCTACCGGCATCAGAAAATCTTCCGGCAGGATTTCTTTGCCCGCCGCTTTTCCGCCCGGAGCAGCTGCATCAAAATCAATAGCATCCCGCTGGTCCGGCGCTGGATTGCCGTTTGCGATGCGTTTCTTCATGGCATCCGCTAAAAATTCCACTGCTGTTCCGATAACCACTTGGATGTTGGTTTTATTGATCCTCATCAGTCCGCGTGCGCCTGTACGCTTCAATTCTCTTTCGTCCACCCGGTCCGCGTCTTTCACCGTCAAGCGAAGGCGCGTCGTGCAGTAATCGACAGCAACGATATTGTCGGTGCCGCCAAGCGCCGCAATCGTCTGGTATGCTCTGGCATCCGTTTCATCCCTCCCAGCTGCTGCATGTTCTGTGCTGTCCCCTTCAACCATTTCCTCGTCTTCATCTTCCCGCCCTGGCGTTTTCAAGTCCAGCTTGATGATCAGGAGATAGAAGATGGCAAAATAAATCACACTGGTAAAGAGGCCTATCACCAAAAGCATCAGCGGATTCTCGGCAAGCCCGAAATTCAGCACATAGTCGATGGCTCCGGCCGAGAAGCCGAAACCATGCCGGATATCAAAAGCAAACGCCACCATCATGGCGACACCTGTCAATAGAGCATGGACCACATATAAGATTGGAGACAGGAACATGAACGAGAATTCAATCGGTTCTGTGATTCCTGTCAAGAAAGAAGTAAAGGCGATACTGAAAAGCATCCCGCCGACAGCCGCTTTACGTTCTTTTTTAGCCGCCATGTACATGGCAAGACAAGCCGCCGGAAGCCCGAACATCATGATCGGGAAAAATCCGGAAAGGAATGGCCCCGCTGTCGGATCGCCTTTTAGGAAACGGTTGATTTCCCCGCGCACGACTTCGCCGCTCGCATCGGTGAACGTTCCAAAATCAAACCACACGATAGTGTTGATGACATGGTGCAAACCTGTCGGCAAAAGCAGGCGGTTCAAGAAACCGTAAGCTCCGACGCCGAACATGCCGGCATTCAAAATCCAATCGCCTGCCGCGTCAATGCCTTGTTGAATCGGCGGCCACGCATAACCCAGTACGCCCGCCAACACCGTCATGGCTGCTGCGGTGACAATGGGGACAAAGCGCCTGCCTCCGAAAAACGCCAGCCAAGCCGGAAATTTCACATTGTAGAATTTATTGTATAAAAGCCCGCCGACAATACCCGAAAGAATCCCGGCAAATACCCCCATGTTGATCGACTCGTTGATCGTTACGATTGCCGAAGTCAAGACAAGATAAGCGATGGCGCCAGCGAGTGCCGCCCCGCCGTTGCTGTCATGGGCAAGTCCGAACGCGATGCCGATGGCAAAAATGATGGCAAGGTTGTCGATAATCCCCGCACCCGCCGCAGACAAAAACGGAATGCCGAGCAGATCATCCTGGCCAAACCGCAAAAGCAAAGCGGCAGCTGGAAGCGTCGCAATCGGAAACATCAATGATTTCCCTATTCGTTGCAAAAAGTTAAACAAATGGTCTCACTCCTTTGTGTATGATTAAGTTCACTATAACCAACGCCTGTATAGTTGTCTATACCAATTTAATAAATAATTGAAAGCCTTTACATTCATTTTACAAGAAGCATTCTTGTCTGTTTACAACTAAAAAAGGCTGAACGCAAAAGCTTCAGCCTTTCTTTTCAGGATTCCTTCAAACCCAAATGATTTGAAATTTAACGCCGCCCTGTATCGATGCCAGCAAAGGCCGATCTTGCTCGATGATCCTGCCAATAACATTCACTTTTTCATCCGCCTGCAAATCCCTTTTTGTCAGCTGGATTTCGCCTTGATAGCGTCCGTATTTTTCATTGTCGACCGTAACGCTTCCGCGCAGCCTTTCAATGGTATTTTCGGGTGCAGCCGCATGAGGGCCGGTCAATCCGTATTCCCTGGATTCGATTGAGCGGACGCAATCGCGTGCAGCGTCCCGGCGATTGGTCTGGACCGCGGCCAGCCTCTCCAGCAACGGCGGATCGGAAATGAATGCTTCCGCGCGCAACTGAACCACGCCTTGGTCGTACAGCGCAAATTGGGCCATCGATTCTTCGCTGATGGCCGGGTCGCCTATCAGGATTTTATCGACTGACCCTGTTTTCAACAAATCGAGATACGCTGAAAACGGCGAAGAATGCCGATGGTCCTCCAAAGTGGGAAGCCCTTGAAAAAGCGGTCCCCTGCGTTTCCCGTCACCGGGAACAAATGCCATTACCGTAAGGCCTTCCCGCTTCAGCCATTGGTTCACCCGGACGAACTCCTCTGCATCTAATCCGGTTTCCGGGCGGGGATAAAAATTATGCCACGCTTCCACAGATTCCATCCGCAGCCCGGCACTTTTCAGGCGCTTTAAATTTTCCGCCGTTAACGTGCTGGCATTCAGCGCAATTTTCATTTTGCCGGACAATTCGGCAATCTTTTTTTCATCGATTCCATAATCGATCCGCAAACCGGCTAGCCCCCATTCAAGCAGGCCATCTGCGTTTTCCCAGTCAAAGCCAAGATGGGCGAGAGATTCAGGCGAGATATCCGCCATAAGCTCAAAATCATATTTAACAGCAAGCGCACCCAAGTCCTTTAGCCGCTCTTCGTACAGCGCCGGGTTTTCTTCCGGAATATGCAGCGATGTAAAAATCGAAGAAAAGCCGTTTTCCCGTATCCTTCGAATATAAGGTTCCAAATTCTTGATCGACTCTTCGCCAAGATATACAGAAATGCCGCGCATGTTGCTGCCTCCTTTTGCAAAAATGAAAAAAGGGAGAAGCATCCCCCTTTTTCTTTTGTTTCATGAGTTTTGCGGAGAATGCTGACTTAAGCCTGTCGGGGCTAGACGGCTGCCTCCGCTTTTCTTATTGTCCAGACTTCAACGGTCAGGTTCTCGGGTCATAAGCCAACCCAGCTGTGTGGCAGAAAGCGCCACTTCGCTAAATTGTCTAAAACCTTTATTGCTCCTGCAGCACTTCGTGCTTCGTCGCAAAGAGATCGCCCAAACTTCTTTTGGGCCATCTCTTGCCTGTCGAACCTGAACGACCGTTTCCACTTTTCTATATCCCCTCTGCCATTTCTTCTTTGAAGCCGAAGAGGTAGGTGAAGAGGAAGCCGAATGTGTAGGCGACGACCAGGCCTAGGAAGTAAAGGATGTATTTGTTTTCAGCAATCAATGGAATCAAGGAAATGCCCGATACGCCGATTCCGAGGGCTGCTGTGTGCATGATTGCCTGGAACGCTCCTCCGCATGCCGCACCAAGGCAGGCTGTGACGAAAGGGCGGCCTAACGGCAAAGTGACTCCGTATAACAATGGTTCCCCGATTCCAAGGACACCCACCGGAAGCGCGCCTTTGATGATATTGCGCAAACGCTGATTTTTGGTCTTGACGAAAATCGCGATCGTGCCTCCGACTTGTCCCGCTCCCGCCATCGCTAAAATCGGCAGCAGCGCGGTGCTTCCCAGCGTATTCATCAGTTCAAGATGGATAGGCGTCAGCCCATGGTGAAGGCCCAGCATGACAAGCGGCAAGAAGAATCCTGCCAGTATGGCTCCGGCAACCACTCCGCCAACATCCAAAATCGCGATCAGTCCCGTCGTGATGCCATCGGATAAAACGCCGGCAATCGGTACAATCGCGTACAGCGATACAAAACCGACGATCAGTATTGTAATCAATGGCGTAAAGAGAATGTCCACGGAACTGTGCATAACCGTCCGGACCCTTTTCTCAATGAAAGTCATCAGCCAAGCGGCAAACACGACGCCAAACAAACCGCCGCGACCGACAACGAGCGGCTCGCCATAAATCGTTATTTCCGCCAATAACGGATTGAACAAGATTCCACCGGCAATCGCCCCCAGCACCGGAGCGCCTCCGAATTCTTTGGCCGTATTCCAGCCGACTAAGATAGCCAAGTATGTAAACACCGTGCTTCCCAGCAGCAATAAAATCTGCATCCATGTGACAGTTGCATCAACGCCCGCGTTCTTGGCAAAGTTCGCCGCTCCGTTGATGATCCCGGACGCGACCAGCCCTGGAATGAGCGGAATGAAAATATTTCCGACCCTGCGCAGGAAAAGTTTAAACGGCGTTTTGTTCTTTTCTTTCATGTTCGCTTTCTTCAAAGCAGCGCGTTCACTGAAATCCATGTCCCTTTCATCAACCGGCGCTTCTTCCCCGATTGCCAGCCCTGTTTCCTGGCTCATTTCGGCAGCCACTTTGTTGACTGTTCCTGGACCGACAACAATTTGAAGTGTGTCGTCTTCAATAACTCCCATAACCCCATCAATTCTTTTCAGGTCATTGATATCTGCTTTGCTGTCGTCTTTCAATGACAACCGCAGACGCGTCATACAATGCGCCACTTTCTGGACATTCCCTTTTCCCCCGATTTTCCCGAGAATGTCATGAGCCATTTTTTGTTCTTTTTTCATACTGTCCCCCCGCTCTCCCGCTTCTTGTTTTTTCTAAACCGCTTTACGTACAAAACCGCCTGCTGATGCTAATTTCGCTTCCGCTTCTTCTTTTGTGCAGTCAAGTAAAATCATGACGATTGCCACCTTCACCTGCCCATCCGCTTTTTCATAATAGAGCTGTGCCGTGCCGTAATCGACTTGCGCCGAATCCATGATGATTTTTTTGGAGCGCTCGATCAGCTTGATGTTGGTCGCTTGCACATCCACCATCAAGTTTCCGTAGACTTTCCCGATGCCGATCATAGAAGCGGTGGAGATCATGTTCAACACCAGCTTCTGGGCAGTTCCCGCTTTCAACCGGGTGGAACCTGTCAGCACTTCAGGCCCAGTTTCAATTTCGATGGCAATCTGCGCATATTGGCTGATTTCAGCCCCTTTGTTGCAGGAAATTGCGGCTGTCTTTGCGCCTCTTTCATTGGCGTATTGCAAAGCCCCGATTACGTAAGGCGTTCTGCCGCTTGCCGCAATGCCGATGACCGTATCTTTCTCAGTTAAAGCAACGGACTTCAAATCTTTCTTGCCCATTTCCAGGCTGTCTTCCGCTCCTTCGACCGCTTCTGAGAACGCTTTCATCCCTCCGGCTAAAAATCCCATCACCACTTCCGGGGAAATCCCGAAGGTCGGTCCGCATTCAACCGCATCAAGCACCCCTAAGCGCCCGCTTGTTCCGGCGCCCAAATAAATCAGCCTGCCGCCAGCTTTGAATGACCCGATGACCGCTTTCACCGCCTGTTCAATTTGCGGCATTTCATCCGCGATTGCAAGCGGCACTTTCTGATCTTCCCTGTTCATCGTTTCCAATATTTCCATTGTTGACATTTCATCAAGGCGCATCGTTTCTTGGTTTCTTTTTTCTGTAGACAAGTTTTCCAGCATCGGATCATCCTTTTGGAATTTATTTCTTAAATCTATTGTAATTATTCGAAATTTTAAGTCAATACTTTTTATTTAAAATATGAAATTTAATTTCAAACCATAAACAAAAAAACACCACTTGAAGCGGTGTCTGTAAAGCAGGTCTGATTCATCTTCGCAGGTTTTCCATTTCCGCGCGCGCATCGTAATATTTCTGCACCACTTTTTCGCCGATGTGATGGAACATGCTCATATAGAGCGTATCAACAACTGTCAGTTGCGTCATTCTCGACGAGATGCTGCCGATCCGGAAATCCTGTTCCACGTTCGGTGTGCAGAGCCGGATGTCCGCTTCTTTATATAAAGGGGATTTGTTGATGGTTGTCAGCGCGATAACCGTTGCGCCTCTCTTTTTGGCAAAGCGGGATAACTCGAGAACATCTTTTGTTTTTCCGGAAGTGCTGATGGCGACAAAGACGTCTTTTTCCGTCAAATGCGGAATAAGCGACAGCATATAATGGAAATCCAATGACGTGATGGAATGATAGCCGAGCTTTGTGAATTTATATTGGGCATCAACTGCGGCTGTCGATGAACCGCCGACTCCAAAAAAGACAAGTTTCTCAGCCTCTTTGAGGGCTTCCACCGCTTTTGCCAGCTCTTTCCGGTCCATGGAATCTGCGCATGATTCTATGGCCGATTTGTTGACATGGATGATTTTGTGGAACAAGTCATAAGGCGAGTCCTTCTGCTGCAGAACCGAAAAATCCGTCAAATTCGTATCCATTAGCGTCACGTCTTTCAAAAGGGCCAGCTTGAAAGTCTTGAAGCTTCCCATCCCGATCGATTTGCAGAAACGGATGATCGAAGCTTCACTCACTCCCGATTTCTCAGACAGCTCTTTTGTGGTCATGTGGGGGACCGCATCCGGCCTTTCGATGATATATTCGCCGATCCGCCTTTCCGCTTCGGACAATTGAGGCAAACTCGATTCTATTTTTGCTACCAACGATTTCATAAACAAACCTCCAACCAAATTCAGGTGCTTTTCTAGCAGCGCTTCGCTTCTACTGAATAGTATAGGAGAAATGTTTGCCGCGCAAATAAAAACTTAACGCTTATGGAAAGATTGATTGGAATTGCCCTGATGTTCCAGTGTGACAGGAAGCTGCCCCTTCACTTCCGTTTTTCCCGCCAATGCTTCAGCCGCCACTTCCAAAGCGGCTGGCGTATATTCATATGTGCAGATCCTTCGGTTTGCCCCCGGAAACAGGGCCGCATCGTAAGGCGTTCGAACGGCAACGACATCAACCGGCTTCCCGCTGTCAATCAAGTGGGCAACCAATTTTTGCTGCTCTGGAATCCTGGCGGCATTCGAGGTCAGTACCACTATGTGATCGTGTTTTTTCAATTTGGGCTCTAGGGCAGCCAATTCATCTTCATAGCGGGACAAATCTATTTCACACGCTTCGGCATATTCATGGACAATCTGCAGTTTCTCCGCCAATGCAGAATTAGCAATGTGCAGATCTTCAACGATGGCGGAATACTCATCTGCTGTATGGACTACCAGCACTTTGTCTTTTGTTTTGATAGGCGCCCCCCTTTCTCCGACTAACGTAATGCCGTCCTGATAAATCCCTTTCACTTTATCATGGTGGGCCTGCGATCCAATAAAAGCTTCCACTTCATGAGTTGTCCAGACATCATCCCAAGACACGCAGCCGGAAATCATGCGTTCGATCCGCTCAATCGACTGGTCGACTTGCTGTTCTGAAATTCCGCCTCTTTCTACAGCTTCGGCTAATTCCAGAACCGCTTGTTCCTGCACGGCATGGCTATGCGATACCATCACCATATCAACTCCGGCTTCGACCGCTTTCACGCAGCCCTTTACCGTTCCAATCCCGTTGATAATGGCATCCATCTCCATGCAGTCGGTTGTGATGACGCCATCAAACCCAAGCTCTTCCCGAAGCAGCCCGGTTATGACCGAATGCGATAAGGTGGCTGGCTTGTTGGGTTCCTTTTCCAATGCCGGAAAATAGACATGGGCACTCATCACGGCATCGGCTCCGCTGGCGATGCATTTTTTGAACGGCACAAGTTCCACTTCATGGAGCCTTTTCAAATCATGGCTGATGACCGGCAGATCCCGATGGGAATCCACAGAGGTGTCGCCATGCCCCGGAAAATGTTTTAGCGTTGACATGACGCCTGCTTCCCTCATCCCCAGCATGAATTGTTCAGCCATTTCCGCGACGCTATGGGCCTCTTCGCCGAAAGAACGGACGCCGATGACCGGGTTTTGCGGATTGTTATTGATATCAACAACAGGCGCAAGGTTCCAGTTGATGCCAAGCGCCTTCATTTCTTTCCCGGTCAGGATGCCTGCCTGGAAAGCATGCCTGGGATTTCGGGTCGCACCGAGCAGCATCGCTCCGGGAATGGCAGTGGTGCCCTCGCTGATTCTGCGGACGGTGCCATTTTCCTGATCGAGGCAAATCAGCAGCGGCGTCGCATACCCGGCTGCTTTCGCCTCTTTTTGCAGATTCCGGGTAAGTTCTAAAACTTCTGCCGGCGTGCCGATATTGCGGACGAACAATATGACACCCCCGATATGATAGGTATGGATCAGATGTTTCATTTTCTCAGATACGGTCTTGCCGTGAAATCCGGCAATCAATAAGCGGCCCACTTTTTTCTGCAATGACATGTTCTTCCTCCTTTACTCCTCCGGCAGATTTGCCAGGATGATATTATGCAAGCGCGGACGCAAGCGGATGATTGCGTCCTGGCGTCCAAAATAAACGCGGTTTGTCAGTAAAATCACGGATGTCTCACAAACAGGATCAATATAAAAGCTGGTGCCGGTGAATCCGGTGTGCCCATATGAAAGCGGCGACATCAAATCCCCCATCGGGCCGGGCCCTTCATCTTTCAACTGCCAGCCAAGCCCCCGGCATTCATCCGAAAACGGGGTGAAATTCTCGCGTGATTTCTTCAGCCAAAGCGGATGCAAGATCCGCCTTCCGGCATGCATGCCATCGTTTTCGAGCATATCCGTGAAGATGGCGGTGTCCCCAAGAGTGGAAAACAGTCCGGCATGCCCGCTGACGCCGCCCATCGATTCCGTATTTTCGTCATGGACGATTCCGTATTTATGGTCCTGCAGCCGCTCGCTCCATTCGGTCGGCGCGTATTGGGAGCGCTTGTAATCCGGCCGATACTTAGTATTGTTCATTCCCATCGGGCCAAAAAGATGCTGCTGCGCACATTCTTCGATGGATTTCCCGGTGGCTTTCTCCACAATTCCCATAAGCAAAATAAAACCCAAGTCGCTGTATTCAACTTTTGTTCCCGGTGCATAAGCCAATTGTTCACCGCAAATTGCGCTATAGATTTCCTGCACTGTTCTTTTTTGTTCAAAGTAATGCCGGTGCGAAGGCAGGCCGGAGGAATGCGACAGCAGCTGCTGAATCCGGATGTTTTCTTTTCCATGCGCTGCGAATTCAGGAAAAAAGGTGGTGACCCGGTCGTGAAGGTAGATGTCTCCCGATTCAAGAAGCTGCAAGACGAGCGGCAGCGTCACCATCACTTTTGTCAGCGAAGCCATATCGAACACATGCCGCGTTGTAAGTTCAGTTTTATCCTTCCCTAAACTGTTGGTCCCAAGCGCTTCATTAAGGAGGATCCGCCCTTTGTGCTTGACGCGGATAACAGCGCCCGGTGTTGTTTGTCGATCGATTTCCCGCTGCAAAAATGAAACCGCCTTGTCCCTCATCGTCTCTCCACCCTTTCAGCGGACGCTTTTATTTCTTCCATAAAAGCGTCGCTTGTCCCTATTCCTTGCGTCTTCAATCCCGCAATCAATGCTCCCCCGACCGGCGCAACTTGCGCTGGCTGAAACACCGCGTTCGGCAAGGATACGCGCGCCAGCTTTTCGAACAGAGGGATGAACAATTCGGAATCACTGAAAACGCCGCCTGCCAATACGATTGGCGTCGGATGCGCTTTTTCGAAAAGCTCCTGATGGCACGCTTCAATGCACAGGAGCATCTGGGTACATGCATCCTCGAGCATGCTTTGCGCCAATCCGTCTCCCGATTTCGCCTCTTCGATAACAAACGGGGCTAGCGGTGCAATGACAGAACGGGGATGTTCCTTTCCGTAGACTTTGTCGATCAAGTCCGGCACACGCCCGACACCAAAATGGTCAAGCAGCCGTCCAGTCAAAGATGTGGCAGATCCGCGGCCATCATGATGCCGGAACGCTGCGCGAAGCGCCTTCTTTCCTAAATCGAATCCGCTGCCCTCATCATCAAACAAATAACCCCAGCCGCCGGAGCGTACCGTCTTGCCGTTTTCATTGATCCCGTAAGCGATCGCACCAGTCCCGGCTATTTGGACAATGCCTGCTTCGCCGGCCGTCCCGGCATACAAGGCGTTCACCGCATCGTTTTCGACAAATACTTTTGTTTCAGGAGGCAAGTGCTCTTTCAGCAAGGCCGCAATTTCAGCATCCCGGCCGCTTTCGCCGACTCCTGCCATGCCGGCGAAACAAACCGACAGCTGGCTGAACACGGCCGGATCCTGCTCTCTTAACTGCAGCAGCAAGCCCTCCATCACTTGATGGAATTCTGCCTGTGTCAGTGTATTCGGGTTGCTACGCCCAGCTGCTGCGTGCATATAAACTTTGCCCTGCTCATCAGCGACCATGCCGGCGGTCTTCGTTCCTCCTCCGTCTATTCCTAAAACATACATCTGTGTCCCTCCGCCTTTTCGTATATTACTCTCATTATAAATTGTTGAAATATTTTTTCAACTTTGCATTTATTATCCAGTATTAAACTCGTCCTCAAAAAGAAGAGCCAAAAGCAATTCCGCTTTTGGCTCTTCTCAATTTGTTGAATTGGAAAATATACCCCTTGCTATTCCATCAATCAGTTCTGCATTCCTCGAACCCGCGCCGAAGCGGCTCAACGCTCGCCTGCGGAATGCGGCCGGCTGGAGCGTGCCAGCCGGCTTTCTCATTGTCAATCCTTGTAAGGATCCAATTCATTGGCTCCTGCCATGCAGACGCCGACCGGCTTTAGGACATGCAGCACTTCGATGGTGTCTTTATGGGCATCGAGAACCGTTTCGAGCTTCCGGTAAACGAACGGGCTTTCGTCCGTGCCAGCTCCACGGAGTTCGACGCCGAACGCTTTGACTGCCCGGTACATTTGCTTTTCCGTTATTTGGCCGCCGGAACGCTGGCGGGTTTTCCAGTTCATCTTCCCGGCCGCTTGTGTCCGGCTCATGATGCGGCCGGCACCATGCACCGTGCTGCTGAACGCATTGGTGGTTTCTTCCGTATCTTTCCCTTGGACAATGACTGAAATGTCGCCCATGCTACCGCCGACAAAACCGAGCTGGCCGGCTGCGGAAGGCGTTGCCCCTTTTCGGACCACAATCGTATCCTGCCCGAAATGATTTTCTTTCCAGGCGAAATTATGGTGATTGTGGACTGAAAACACAGATTCCGCACCAAGAATCGACAGCACCTGGTCAGCCACGTAATCCCGGCCCGCATATGCGTAGCGGCCGGCGAGCGTCATCGCGCGGTAGTACATATCGCCGACTTCCGAATCCAAATCGAGCAAAGTCGGCGCTTGTTCCATGCTTTCGCCCGGCGCTTTGTCGGAAAATTGGCGGCCGCTCGCCAAGTTGAGAAATCCACTGGCCGTTTTATGGCCGAACCCGCGGCTGCCGAAATGGTTCGCCACCCAGACGTCTTGTGTTTCTTCGTCCACAAGAAGATCGACGTAATGATTGCCGGAGCCGACCGTGCCAAGCTGTTCAATCGCCAGCTTCTTCAATTTATCGTGTTCCTGCTTGCCGATCTGCTGATAGACATTCCAGTCGGGATCGTCAAACAGTTCATGGTCGACGCGCTCTTTGTTCTTTCGTCCGATGCCGAATGAAATGGTGCTGTTGATGGCGTCCATAAGGCGCGGCAGATCGGCTTTGATGTCGCGGTATTTCAGGTTGGTCCGTACGGCTTTATTGCCGCAGGCGATGTCGTACCCGACACCGGATGGCGAAATCTGGCGGTCGTATACAACCACTCCGCCCACCGGCTGGCTATAGCCGTAATGGCCGTCGGCGCAGAGCACGCCGCCAAGCACTTGTCCGGTATTCAAGCAGTTCTGGAACTGCCGCAATGTCTGTGCTTCATGTTCTCCGAAAATGGTCGTTTTCATTCTTTTCCTCCTGACAATTCTTATATGGCGTCTTTCACTATTCTGATGATTACCCTCGGAATAAAGAGGATAATCTCCAGCAGCACACCACCCATTTCGATGATGGCATCCGGTATCCATGACCGGTCTTTCTTCTTCTTCCCCTTTTTCATGTTTATCCCCCGTTTCTTTCCTCATGCCAATCCTTACGAAAGATTTCGGGAGAAGTTTCGTTTGGCGGAAAAGTTTTGCTGCTTCTTGCGCCTCAAGCGAAAAAGAGTTCAGCCCCGCTTGAAAACAAGGGACTGAACTCTTTACCACACTTATTTTAATCCTTCAATAAATGGTCCATAGTCACGCGGAGTGTGCTGGATGGAAATCCACTTCATTGTCGTGAATTCCTCTAACACCCAATCGCCGTTGAATCGTCCAAGCCCGGATTCTTTCTCTCCGCCAAATGGCACGTGGGCTTCGTCATTGACCGGCTGGTCGTTGACATGGATCATTCCGGTGTAAATTTGATGCGCAAGCTTCGTGCCGCGTTCAATATTGGAAGAATGGATCGCACCGCTCAGGCCATACGGAAAGGCATTGACCATGTCCGCCGCTTCCTCGTCGCTGTCAAACGGAATCAGCACCGCAACCGGGCCGAAGATTTCATTTTCAGCAATCGGCATGCTGTTTGTCCCGCTCCCTAGAACTGTCGGCTGAAGGACGTTGCCGTCCCGCTCTCCGCCAAGCAGGATTTCTGCACCCTGTTCGACGCTTGCCTTGATGTCGTCCATGATGCGGTCGACTTGATTGCTGTTGATAAGCGGCCCGACATGCGTATCTTGGTCGGCTGGATTGCCGTATTTCAATTTCTTCGCCCGCTCGACAAAAAGTTTGGCAAACTCATCATAGCGGTCCTTGTGGACAAGGATCCGATTGGTTGCCATACAGATCTGCCCTTGATGGTAAAACTTGCCGAAGAGCGCCGAATCGACCGCGTAGTCGAGATCCGCGTCGTCCAGCACCAGGAAGGCATTATTGCCGCCAAGTTCCAGCGCGGTTTTCTTCAAGCTGCCGCCCGCCAATTCCCCGATGTGCTTGCCGACCGGCGTGGAACCGGTGAACGAAATCAAGCGCGGAATCGGGTGTTTGACGATATCATTCCCGATTTCCGATCCGCGGCCGACAATGACATTCAACAAGCCTTTCGGCAAGCCGGCCGCCTCAAAAATACTGGCAAAAATCAAACCGCCTGTGACCGGTGTGTCGGTCGCCGGCTTGATAACCACGCCATTTCCTGTCGCCAGTGCCGGCGCTACTGATCGCATCGCCAAATGGAACGGAAAATTCCACGGGCTGATGACGCCGATGACGCCGATCGGATTGCGGTAAATGCGGTTTTCTTTCCCTGCTGTTTGCGATGGCAGAATTTTGCCTTCCATCTTGAAAGGAAACGTCGCCACTTCTTTTATGACGTTCAAGGCCGCCCCAAATTCTGTCGCCGCTTTCATATACGTGCTGCCCGCTTCTTTGATCAGCCATTCGATGATCAGCTCTTTGTTTTCCCCCATGACGTCGACGACTTTCTCCAAGATCGCCCGCTTGTTTTGGGGAAGCTCCTTTGCCCATTCCGCCTGCGCTTTTGCCGCCGACCGGTAGGCGCGGTCCAAATCTTCTTTGTCCGCCGCCTGGATGGCAACAAGTTCCTCACCTGTAAACGGGTCCGTGTTTTTCATCATATTGTCGCTCGATCCATTTTGCCATTGCCCATCAAAATAAATTTTGGTGAAATCAGTGTGTATCATTCTAGAAACCTCTCCCTTTTGGTTCAGCATTAGTTTGGCTGTTGTCTTGGCCGGATCAGGATTTCATTGACATCCACATGTGCCGGCTGTTCGACTGCATAAATGATAGCTCTCGCAATGTCGGCTGCCTGCAGCGGCTCCATGGCGCTTCTGCTTCGGAAATTGGAAAGGACATCTTCGTCGGTTATCGTATTGCGGAGTTCGGTCTCAACCGCACCCGGCGACACGATGGTCGCGCGGATATTCAGCTCTGGATCGATTTCCTTGCGGAGCCCTTCGGTGATGGCCCGGACCGCAAACTTCGTCCCGCTGTAAACCGCGCTTCCCGGCGACACGACATGGCCCGCAACAGAAGCGACGTTGATGATATGCCCTTCTTTTTGCTGCTCCATATGCGGCAGCACCGCGGCAATCCCGTACAGCACCCCTTTGATATTCACATCAACCATCCGGTCCCATTCATCGATTTTCAATTTGTTCAGGTAAGAGAGCGGCATCAGCCCTGCATTGTTGACGAGGACATTAATCTGCCCAAAATGCTCGAGGGCCGCTTCCGCCAACGCTTTCATCTCAGCGGCAGACGTCACATCGGTCACTTTATATTCCGCCCGTCCACCAGCTTTCTCGATTTCCTCTTTCAACTCGATCAAACGGTCCTCCCGCCGCGCAGCCAGCATGACGCCATATCCTTCCTTCGCCAGCTCCTTTGCCGTCGCTTGCCCAATTCCGCTGCTCGCGCCTGTAATGATTGCCGATTTCACTTTCTCCATCTTTAGCCATCTCCATTTCTGTAGGTTAACCCAAAGATTTCGTGCATCTCTTTCTGTACCCGTCTTGGAACTGTTCTGAAACTAGGATATATTGACCTGATGGCCGGCATGCCCGGATTGTCCATATTCGTTGACCTTCTTTCTTGCCGAGTGTTACGCTTTGCCCAAACGCATTACTAAAAAACGGGGAGGAATTGCATTGATGCCAACAACACAGAAAGAAATCCATTTGGCGAACCGGCCAAAAGGCATGCCAACAAACGACGATTTCGAATTTGTCCAACAAGATATTCCTTCACTTGAAGAAAACCAAGTTTTGCTGCGGACACTGTATTTATCGGTCGACCCTTATATGCGCGGCCGCATGCAGGACACCAAATCTTATATCGCACCTTTCCAGCTGCATAAAGCGATTGTCGGCGGCGGAATCGCCGAAGTGGCCGAATCGCGTTCCGACAAGTTCAAGCAAGGCGATATCGTAACCGGAAGCTTGAAATGGGCCGAGTACAGCCGGATCAGCGACCAAAAAATCCGGAAGATCGATCCAGCTGCAGCGCCCATCACAACACACCTTGGAATACTCGGCATGACCGGGCTTACGGCATACTTCGGCTTGCTTGACATCGGCAAGCCGCAGACTGGAGAAACGGTCGTCGTTTCCGGGGCAGCGGGCGCCGTCGGGTCAGTGGTCGGACAGATTGCGAAAATCAAAGGCGCCCGTGTTGTCGGCATAGCCGGCAGCGACGAAAAAACCGCTTTTTTGAAAGATGAACTTGGATTTGATGAAGCCCTCAATTACAAAAAAGACACGTTCGCCGCAGATTTGGCAAACGCTTTGCCCGACGGTGTCGATGTGTATTTCGACAACGTCGGCGGCCCCGTGACTGATGAAGTGTTCAAACTATTGAACACCAACGCCCGCATTCCGCTTTGTGGGGCCATTTCTTCCTACAATAAAGAAGAAGATCTCGGACCCCGCCTCCAGTCCTATATGATCAAGACGAGTGCACTGATGAAAGGCTTTACCGTCGGCAATTATGCGGCCGATTTTGAAAGCGGCTCAAAACAGCTTGCCGCTTGGCTCCAAGAAGGCAAACTGAAGTATGAAGAAACGATTGTTGAAGGCTTTGAAAACACACCGGATGCATTTCTTGATCTTTTCAAAGGCACAAACGTTGGCAAATTGCTTGTCAAAGTTGCAGAGCCCGAATATGCGAAGCTTTAAGCAAAAGAAAACCCGCCATTTCACGGCGGGTTTTCTTTTGGCATGATTTTCACCAATTACTTTTATACAGGACATTAAAAAAGCGGAGAAATTTTCCGTTTTGGATTATAATGGACCATAGCAAATCTATTCTAGTTCGATAATGGAGATAGGATAACCTGAACCCGTTTGGAGGAGAAATCATGACCGAAGAACAATTGCTGGATGTAAAAGACGCCCGCACTTATTTTGTCTACCTTACGAACCGGCAAAACCAATTTTCCATGTTTGAACGAAATGTAGCGGATATTTTAGAGCGGATGCATGATGAAATTTCGACAGGCTCCACAAACTTATGGGTGATGAAACGCATCGGAATCATCCATTGTCCGGAAACCTTGTCGTATTTTCCGGACAACGAATTGATCGTCGAAGGAAAAACCATTTACGATAAGCCACAGAAACAGCCTTACCTGACATTCCTATTTTCAAAAAATGCGCCTGCTTCTCCAACCTTGCATTCCCCGCATGAGGCAATTGCACGTCATGCGTCTTTTGAAAGCGCGGCTGAATTTTCCGCTGAAAAAATACGGTCGATGAAGTCCCGTTATCCTGATCATGATTTCTCGATTTTATGCGCCAAACTGCTTTACGATATTGATTGGCATTAATAAAAAGGTGGGCCGCTGCTTGTTTTTTAACAAGCAGCGGCCCACCTTTTTTCTGTAGGGCCGCCAAAAACTTCTTCATGAAGATTTCACTCCTGCATGAGCTTTCGGCGCAGTTTTAGGAACAAGCGCCTTTCCTAGATGCCAAATTATAAATCAAACGCTTTTGCCAACAGTTCAATTTCGTTCATGCGGTTTTCAGCTTCCGCGATGCTTGGAATGATGGTGATTTCGTCCGCCTGGTAAAGCGCGGCGATTCGCTCGATTTCCGCTTTCACAAAAGCCGCGTCCCCGACAATCATCCGCTTCCGGTTGCGCGCCACTTTTTCCTGCTCGGACGCACTAAACCCGCGCTTTTTCACCGTTTCAATGGACGGGTAATAGGGAGGCGGCGTACTCGACTCCACAAACAGCAGCCACAAGTCAAACGCTTTGGCGATTTCTTCCGCATGTTCCGCCGTGTCCGCTACAATCGCAAAAACCGCAACCATCACTTTCGGCTCTTCCAGCAGTTTTGACGGCTGAAAGAGCTGCCGGTATGCATTCACGGCTTCCACTCCTGCTGCGGATGGCTTTGCAAAATGCGCGTACGCAAACGCCATTCCGTTCGCTGCGGCAATCTCCGCGCTTTCTCCGCCCGTCCCGAGCATCCAAAGCTCAGGCGCCGTATCGGTGATAGGTGTGGCAATCAATTCCTGGAAGCGATGCCCGGACGTTTTATCGTCTGTAAAGTATTTCTGCAAATCCTGCACTTGCTGCTCGTAGGAAACCTTTATCCCCTTCGATTCATTCAATGCCTGGTTCACAATGCGAAAACTCCGGGAACGGCCAATTCCTAGATCGATCCGGTTTGGATGCAGCGCTTCAAGCATCCGGAAATTCTCCGCCACTTTATACGGGCTGTAATGCGGCAGCATCACCCCGCCCGAGCCGATGCGGATGGTTTTTGTCGAGGTCGCCAAATGCATCATCAGCATTTCCGGCGAGCTGCCCGCCACTGAAAATACCTGATGATGTTCCGCCACCCAAAATCGATGATAGCCAAGAGCCTCTGCCCGTTGCGCAAGCTGCGTTGTCTGCAGCAGCGCTTCTCTCGCTGTCGTCCCCTCGTCTATAGGGGAATAATCCAAAATATTCAACGCCAGCATAAACTTCCTCCTTGATGTCTCATCCTGTTAGTGGATACATTCTTTCTCCCCATAAGTGTATCATTCCTGACAAAAATAAAAAGCAGTGCCGCTTGGCTGGGCATCAACCGGTTCCCATATCCTCTTCATGAACTTTTCGGGCTCTTACATGAAGTTTTGCTCTTCTTACATGAACTTTCAATGTCCATACATGAACTTCCGATGTTCTTTCATGAAGAACAAAGCTTTATACGCGAAGTCCTCCAGAACTCTTCAAAATAATCATCTAAAAAAATAAAACCGCTGAAGGAACACTCCCTCAGCGGTCTCAATATAAAAATCAATAAGGCCCGCGAATTTCCGGGCGCACTTCTTCCACATAAAACTGTTCCAAGCGCGATAGCTCTTCTTCTGTGAAAGGCGCTGCATTCAATGCCTGCAGATTGTCTTCCACTTGTTTTACATTTTTGAATCCCGGGATGACCGATGAAACAGCCTGGTGCTCCAAAATCCATCTCAATGCAGCGCGCGTCCGGTTTCCGCGGTTGTTTTCGATCCACGCCAGCTTGTCGCTCAGCTCGACGCCTTTTCTGAATTCCAATCCGGCGAACGTTTCACCGACATTGAAAGCGGCTCCGTCGCGGTTGAAATTCCGGTGATCGTCTTCTTCAAATTCCGAATCGACTTTGAACTTCCCAGTCAACAAACCACTCGCCAATGGAACACGCGCAAGAATACCGACCCCTTTTTCCTGGGCTTTAGGGAACAGTTCTTCTATCGGCTTTTGGCGGAACATATTGAAAATCACTTGCAGGCTGCTGACATCCGGGTTCTCCAGGCACAACAAGCCTTCTTCCACCGTTTCGACGCTGACGCCGTAATAGCGGATTTTCCCTTGTTCTTTCAAGCGGTTCAACACATCGAATACTTGGCCGTCGCGCAGAATCTCGATTGGAGGGCAATGGATCTGAAACAGATCGATCTGTTCCCGCTCCAATCGCTTTAGGCTGGCTTCTGCGTATTTCGTGACGCTTTCCAACGAATAAGTAGCGGGATTATGGATATCTCCAGCCCGGCAAAATTTTGTCGCGATTTGGATTTCGGAATTCCTTCCTTTTGTCGCTTTTGCAAGCAGCTCTTCGGCATGGCCATCTCCATAAACATCCGCCGTATCAAAAAAATTGACGCCGTTGCCCATCGCATAATCCAGAGCACGAAGCGATTCCTGGTCATCTGTCGAGCCCCACGAACCGCCGATTGCCCAAGTCCCAAAGCTCAATTCACTTACATTCAAATCCGTCTTGCCAATTTGGCGATAATTCATTTTCTGCACCTCACCATTCTGATTTAAATGAATTTCTTCTTATTAATAAAGCGCTTTACAAACAAGAGCCTCAACAAAAGGTTGAGGCTCTTATTCTATATCCTTATTTACGGAATTCTAAAAGCTTTTTGTTCAACTCTTTTGTTTGCCCGTAAACGTCCTGGTAAATGGAGAACATCTTTCGGTAAACTGCTGCTGCTTCTTCGTCCGGCTCGAATTGTTTGTCTTCCTGCAAAAACGCATCCGCGCATGCTTGAAGCGAATCAAACCACCTGCAGCCATAAGCCGCGAGCATCGCAGCCCCCATGCCCGGACCTTGTTCGCTCGTCAAGCGGACAATTTTCGCATTGAAGATATCCGCCTGCATTTGCAGCCAGTCCTCGTTTTGCGCCCCTCCGCCGATCGATACAATAAGGTCGATCTTTTTGCCGTTTTGGCGGAAGATCTCAATCGATTCGTTCAGTGAGAACGTAATGCCTTCAAGCACCGCACGGGCAAAATCCTTTCTCCGGTGGGAGCTGTCCATGCCGATAAAGCTTGCGCGAATCGCCGCATCCGCATGCGGCGTCCGCTCGCCCACCAAATAAGGCGTGAACAACAAGCCGTTCGATCCGGCAGGCACCGTACCGATTTCAGCCAGCAAATCTTCGAACGATTCATCCGGCGCAAACGTCTCCTTGAACCACGTCAAGCTGTATCCAGCCGCAAGCGTAACACCCATCGTATAAAATGCATCCGGAGCACCATGGTTGAAATAATGGACCTTGCCGCCAAAGTCTTTCGCTTCACTCGCTTCATATGACAATACGACACCGGATGTCCCGATGCTGCAAAGCGTTTTCCCGTCTTCCAAAATTCCTGCGCCGATTGCGCCGCACGCATTGTCGGCTCCGCCAGCGAACACGCGCGTCGATTCCGCAAGGCCGGAAGCTGCCGCAAATTCAGCCGTCACCGTCCCCACTTCATCATGCGAACCAACGAGCGGCGGGCATAATCCCGGATCCAGCTCCAATAGTCCGCACAGTTCCGTGCTCCACTCTTTCTTGCTGATATCAAGCAGCAGCGTTCCCGCTGCATCGGAATATTCCATCTGCAGCTGGCCCGTCAACTTGAAGCGCAAGTAATCTTTCGGCAGCACAAAGGTTCTCGCTTTGCTGAAAATTTCCGGTTCAAATTGTTTGACCCATAAGATCTTCGGCAATGTAAACCCTTCAAGTGCCGGATTTTTTGTGATTTGCAGCAAGCGTTCTTCGCCGACCGCTTCGTAAATCTGCTGGCATTGCAAAGTAGTCCGTGTGTCATTCCAGAGAATTGCTGGACGCAGCACGTCGTTGTTTTCATCCAGCAAAACAAGTCCGTGCATCTGCCCTGAAAAACTGATGCCTTCAATATCTCCGGCATCCCCCTCAAAATCCTTCAGGAGATCAGCCAAACCGGAAGTTGTCTGATCCACCCAATCTTGCGGATTTTGTTCGCTGTACCCGGTTTTTTCCTGAATCAGCGGATACGGCTTTGAAACGCTTTTCACCACTTCGCCCTGCCTGTCTACGAGCAGAATCTTTACTGCGCTTGTCCCTAAATCCACCCCAATTACATATTTCATCATGACAGCTCTCCTACCGTTAGAAACTTCTATTAACGCACGTTTGCAGTTGCGAAAGCTTGCAGCAAATACTGGTTGATTGTTGACTTGATCAATTCAAGGCGGCCAGAAGTTTGTTTGATATCCGTCAATCCCAAAGCGTACTGTTCAAGCTTGTGGAAGTCGGTGTTCCCAGAAACGATATCAAGGCCGATGCCTTCAGTGTATGTTTTGTAGCGCTCGTCCACTATGTTTTCCAATACTTTGTCATCGATCAGGCTTTGGGCAACGCGCAAGCCTACTGCAAACGAGTCCATCCCGGCAATGTGTGCGTGGAACAAATCTTCCTGTTCGAACGATCCCCGGCGCACTTTCGCATCAAAGTTCAATCCACCGCGGCCAAGCCCGCCGTTTTGAAGGATTTCATACATCGCAAGCGTCGTTGTCCAAAGATCAGTCGGGAATTCATCCGTATCCCAGCCAAGCAATGGATCGCCTTGGTTGGCGTCAACAGATCCGAGCATCCCGTTGATGCGGGCATAGTGCAGTTCATGCTCGAAAGTGTGCCCGGCAAGTGTTGCGTGGTTCGCTTCAATATTGAACTTGAATTGGTCTGCCAAGCCGTAGTTTTGCAGGAACGCATGAGCTGTAGCCACATCGTAATCATATTGATGAGTAGTCGGCTCTTTTGGTTTTGGCTCGATCAGGAACTGGGCGTCAAAGCCGATTTCTTTCGCGTAATCAACAGCCATATGATAGAAGCGGCCCAAATTGTCCAATTCCAGTTTCATGTCTGTATTCAATAGCGTTTCATAACC
Organism: Planomicrobium sp. CPCC 101110; assembly: GCF_007859395.1. Lineage (GTDB taxonomy): Bacteria > Bacillota > Bacilli > Bacillales_A > Planococcaceae > Planococcus. The sequence continues at coordinate 387,701 of NZ_VOHD01000008.1, forward strand.
TTCCCGGCCGCCCCAGAACACGTAGTTTTCAGCGCCAAGCTCTTTCCCGATTTCCAGGCCTTTTTTCACTTTCGCCGCTGAATAAGCAAACACATCCGCATTGCTTGAAGTTGCCGCACCGTGGACAAAACGCGGGTGGGTAAAGTTGTTCGCTGTGTTCCATAGCAATTTCGCTTTGCTGTCTTTCATGTAATCTTTGATCATGCCGACAACCGTATCCAAGTTTTGGTTGGATTCTCTTAAATTGCTGCCTTCCGGCGCGATATCCGCATCGTGGAAACAGAAAAATGGCACGTCCAATTTGTTGTAAAACTCGAATGATGCCTCTACGCGCGCTTTCGCCAAATCCAAGGCGCTGTATTTGTCCCAAGAACGCTGCATTGTGCCGGCTCCGAACGGATCTGATCCGTCCATTGTGAATGTGTGCCAATACGAAACTGCATAACGCAGAATCTCTTCCATTGTCTTGCCGCCGACTTTTTCTTCCGGGTTATAGAATTTAAATGCGTAAGGGTTTTTTGATGTTGCCCCTTCAAACTTAATTTTGTCAATGTTCTGGAAATACGCCATAATTTTTTGCCCCCTAAGATTGTTTAAGTTATTCGGTGAATATGTAAAAACACGGGAATATAAATGAAAAGGCTTACAATTAAACTATAACAACATATCGTTAGTTTGTCTATTAGTTGAACAAAGTTTTCCTTTTATTGATGAAAAGAAATTTGCCGGCTGAAATAGTGAACTTTTTTGCCGGGTTGGTGTATGCTTTTATGGAATCCTTCTCATTCTGGTGAGAAGGCGCTAAAATCCAATTGCAAGGACGGTTATCTGAATGAATGCTGCAAGCAGTTTTATTTATAATATTTTGGAATGGATCACCCGCTTCGCCTATTTGAATTTATTGTGGCTCCTCTTTACGCTCGCCGGCGGCATCGTATTCGGCTTTTTCCCATCCACGACCGCCATGTTTGCCGTCAGCCGGGAATGGCTAAGGGGCAATACCGACAAACCGCTCTTCAGCACGTTCTGGGATTATTACCGCACCGATTTCTGGAAAAGCAACCGCCTCGGTTTGTTTGTCACTGTCATCATCGCTTTGATCGCGCTCGATATTTTTTATATCCAAGGCAGCAGTGAACTCTCAACATGGACCTATGCTCCGTTATTCGCCTTCATGCTGCTGTTCATCTTGTTCCTGTTTTACCTTTTTCCGAGTTTTGTCCATTACGATATCAAAGTGCGGAGCGTTTTCAAAAATTCCTTTTTTCTCATGCTGGTCAATCCCATCAACAATGTGCTGATCCTGCTTACCATAGTGCCGCTCTTTTTTCTTATGAGCCTGGTCCCTGCCCTAGCTGTCATCTTCGGCGGCAGCGCATACGCCTTCATCACCATGTGGTTTGCGCTGCACGCTTTCAACAAAACCCACAAGGCAGGCGGCCAGACGGAAGGATTGTCTGAATAGATCGGCTGATCCCATATTGCCACAGCGGGAACATAGTGAAAAAATCTTCTCCGTTTGAAGCCTTGGAATTTGGGAACAAGCGGGGCTGCACACAGCCATACAAAAAGGCTTCACACAATAGGGGCACATCCCCTACTGCGTGAAGCCTTTTTTCTATTTCCATTATCCTTTGACTGCGCTTGAAGAGATCCCTTCAACCACTTTGTTGCTGAAGAAAATGAAGGCGATGATGATCGGCAATACGCTGATGATAAGCGTTGCCCCGATTGCGCCCCAATCCGTCATGTACTGGCCGATAAAGTTTTGGATGCCGACAGTCAGCGTCTTGTATTTTTCCGAGCTGATGAACGTGTTCACAAATACAAATTCGTTCCAGTTGTAGATCATATTGATGACGATGGTTGTCGCCATAATCGGTGTTGTCATCGGCAGGATAATCCGGAAGAACATCCGGTTGACCGAACAGCCGTCAATGACCGCCGCTTCTTCGATCTCATGCGGCAAAGTGTAATAGAAGCCCAACAGGATCATGAGCGTAATCGGCAAGTTATACGCTGTGTACGTTAAAACAATCGCAAGTGGATTGTCGATCAGATCGACGCTTAAAAACATGCTGTAAAGCGGAATCAGCGCCGAGTGGATCGGAATCATCAAACCGACCATGAACAAGCCGAGCACCAGCCCGCTCAACTTCCAACGCATACGTGTAATGGCAAAAGCGGCCATGCTTGCGAACAATACCGTCAAAACAATTGCTGCAACGGTGATCCATACACTGTTGAAGAAATACGTGGCAATTCCGCCATCCCAAACTTTCTGGTAGTTTTCCCATCTGAACTCGCTCGGCAGCGAGAACGGCGAACCCGCGAAAATTTCCGCGTTGCTTTTCAGCGAGAACATGAACAGCCAAATCAGCGGGAGGATTTGAAATAATGCCACTGCGATCAGACATGCGTACAAAAAGAAATAACCAATGCGATTCATTAACCAAACCTCCTCTTAATACTCGATTCTTTCTTTAGTGGTGGTAATTTTCCGGATGATGAACGTCACGATCAGCGTGATGATCAGCAACAAGAAACCGATTGCGCTTCCGTAGCCGAAGTTATAGCTTGAGAACGCCAGTTTATACATATACGATGCCATAACTTCACTGGCTCCGTTCGGACCACCGGCAGTCATAACATAAATCAAATCAAAGTATTTCAGCGATCCGACAATCGCAAGGACGATCGTTACGCTGACCACTTCTTTGATCAATGGCAATTTGATGCGAAGGGCGATTTGGGCAGGTGTGGCTCCATCAATTCTTGCCGCTTCAATCAGTGATTCGGGAATGTTTTTCAAAGCTGCATAGTAGATCAAAATATAGAATCCGGCGTATTGCCATAAAATCGGAATGAAAATCGCATAAAGCACGATGGACGGATTTGCCAGCCAAGCCGGTGGGTTGTCCACGCCGATCAAGTTAAGAAATGCGTTCAACATCCCGTTTGACGGGTTATACATTTTCACCCAAAGCTGAGCGATTGCCACAGAAGACAAAAGCATCGGGATAAGATAAATCTTTCTTAAAAAATCAGATCCTTTGATTTTTGACGCCAAGATAAATGAAACGAGCAGGTAAACCGCCAAACTTAATGTCGAGAATACAGCCAGTAAAAACGAGTGCAAGGCACTATTCCAAAAAAGCTTGTCCTGGACTCCATTAATATAATTTTCTAACCCAATAAAAGTTTTAGCACCGATGCCGTCCCAGTCCATCAATCCGTAATACCCCGAAAGGAACAGCGGGATGAAGATCAATATGGTGATCATTAATAGGGCTGGCGCGATATAAAATGCGATAAACAGCTTATTAGACATGACTTTGTTCATTACATTCAACCCCATATCCTTAGAAAGTAGAAGAGGAGAGTCCAAATTCAAGGACGTCCCCTCTTTTTTAATCTGGTTTGAAACGTGCTATTTTACTGCTTGGAAAGAGCGTCTTCGTGGGCTTTTGCAAATTCTTCAGGTGTCATTTCTTTTCCGAACAATGCCTGGATCGAGTCAAGATGGGTTTGTGCTACTCCTGGGCTCATTTGAACATCCGCAAACAATGTGATGTTGCTGGCGCTGTTCAATTCGTTCAGGATATCCGTATACATTTGAGGAAGCTCCAATGATTCAGCATCCACTTTTGTTGCCGGGATTACGCCAGCTTCAGTAACGGCTTTTTCGCCCCATTCTTTGACGAAGTAAGCTGCAAAATCTTTCGCATCTTCTTTTACATCTGAATCTTCAGCTACAAACAGCCCAACTCCGGGACCGCCGACAAAGCTGGTCATGTCTCCCTGGCCTTTTACAGTCGGGAAGTTCATGTACTTGACAGAATCTCTGAATTCCTGCGGCACATCTTCATTTGTCGTGAAGTTCGGAAGGTCCCAAGTCGCGATCATGTACATTGGCGCCTGTTCGCTCATGAACATGCTCTTCGCTTCTTCATCCGCAAGGCCGTTGAAACCGTCCACGAATACGCCATTGTCTACAAGTGTCTGAACTTCTTTAGCTGCCTCGACTAGCGCAGGGTCTTCAAAGCTGCCGGAACGGTCGATCGCTTTGTTCAATGTATCAGCGCCGCCGATGCGGTCAGCCAAATACATGTACCACATCGAACCTGTCCATGAATCCCTGTTTCCTAGAGCAACCGGCTGGATGCCTTTTTCTCTGAACGCTTTTGATGCTTCGATCAACTCTTCGTAAGTTGAAGGCACTTCGATGTTGTTGTCTTTGAACATTTTTTCGTTGTAGTAAAGGGAGACAATGTTCAATTCCAATGGCAGGCCGTATGTCTTATCGTCAATTGCATATGCTTCGGCAGTTCCAGGAACGAAAGCATCTTTTAGATCCGATTCGATAACATCATCAAGCGGCGCGAACATGTTCCCGCCCACGTATGGCTCCAAGAATCCTGCAGACCAAGTCAAGCCGACATCCGGCAATTCTTTCGATGTTGATAAGACACGCAATTTATCTTTGTACTGTTCGTTGCTCAATACTTCCAAATCTACTTTAACGCCCTCGTGCTCTTTTTCATAATCCGCAATAATGTCGTTTACTACGTCATAATGCTTTTTCGAACTTCCTTCAGGCCATAAATGCATAAACTGAATTTCTTTTTCCCCACTTGCACTTGTCGCTTCGCCTGAATCAGACGAACACCCAACCAACATGAAAGATGAAGCAACCGCAGATAATAAAACTGTAAGCGTTTTCTTCTTAATCATCATCTTTTCCCCCAATGCTTCTATTGTTACAACAATTTTCTGATTGTTGTATGCGTTTTCATTATAGCAAAGAGAATTTTGTTAGTCTAGTGGATAAACAAAGTTTTTTTCTGTTAAGATTTACACATAGAGATTATTGTAGAATGGAAGCGATGAAATTCAAGGCAGCTTTCCGTCCGCCATAAGCATCCCATCCTATAGTAAATTCATATGATATTATTAACTCTTCACTTTATTTGTTAGAATGGAGAAAAATAGAGAGGGCTGGTCCGAATGAACATGAAAGAAAACAGGACGTGGAACCATCACGTTGTCAAAGAAGGCAACAAATCGCTCGTTTTGGAGAAGATCAAAAACAATTCCCCTATTTCGCGGGCAGCAGTCGCAAGCCAGACAGGATTGAACAAAGGGACTGTTTCTTCTTTAGTGAGCGATTTGCTGGATGATCACTTGATCTATGAATCCGGCCCAGGCGTTTCAAGCGGCGGCAGACGGCCGGTGATGCTTTTGTTCAATGGCTCCGCCGGCTATTCCATCGGCATCGATCTCGGCGTCAATTATTTGCTTGGGATTTTGACCGATTTGAACGGCAATATTGTCGAGAAAAAGGAAATCATCTTCAAAAAACTTTCCTATGAAGAAATTGAAGAAAAGCTTTTTGAAATGATTGACCTGCTCTCCTCAATCGCGCCGGCAAGCCCGCATGGCATTATCGGCATCGGCGTAGGCGTTCCAGGAATTGTTGATACAAACGGCGATATTTTGCTGGCCCCGAACTTGAACTGGAAAAACGTCAACCTAAAAATGGTTCTCGAAGCCCGGTACAAACTCCCGGTCATCATTGAAAACGAAGCGAATGCGGGCGCGTACGGAGAAAAACATTTCGGCGCCGGCAAGGAAAGCGATAACATCATTTATGTGAGCGCCGGCATCGGCATCGGCGTGGGCCTTATCTTGAACGGTTCTTTATACAAAGGCTCCAACGGATTTTCAGGAGAACTCGGCCATATGACGATTCAAGTGGATGGGCCTCTGTGCCGCTGCGGAAACCAAGGATGCTGGGAATTGTATGCTTCGGAACAAGCTTTGCTTGCCAAAGCTGCAGAGCTGGACCTCCCTCTTCCCTCGAAAGAAGAATTGGACTTGGCAAACTTAATCTCATTGGCCGAACAAGGCGATCAGCAAGTTATCGAATTGTTCGAGCAAACCGGCGACTATTTAGGTGTCGGCATCAACAACATCATCAACACATTCAATCCGCGCCAGGTTATCATCGGCAACCGCATGGCATCTTCTAACCGCTGGCTGGAAGACTCCCTGAACAAACGGGTGGCCAAGCAAGCGCTATGGTTCCAGCAAAATGATCTTCAAATCAATTTCTCTGAGCATTCGACGTTATCCGCGGCTCTGGGAGTCTCAGCTTTTTCAATCGAAAATTTCCTAAGCGTCTGCATGCAGCCGAAAACCTTGGTGTAGAAGCTTAGCTTTTCGGCCGCAACCAGCTTATGCTTGGTTGCATATACTTTGTTTACTTATTAAACTAAGTGTTGTATCATCAAATATAACGTTGTGAAAAATCTGATTTTTGATTTTTGGCCATATGGCTTTTTGGCTTTGGCCTCAAATAAAATCAACAATCGTTTTTTTGCATCCAGCTCTCATCTTCCGTTATTTTTGAAAGCACTTACATCATAGCTGTCGGGATAGCGATAGATGAAAATCTTACATAAAGGGTGACTCCATTGACAATTATCCAAAATCCGATTTTGCCAGGCTTTAACCCCGATCCAAGCATTTGCCGCGTAGGAGAAGATTATTACATCGCCGTTTCTACATTCGAGTGGTTCCCGGGCGTCGGCATCTATCATTCAAAAGATCTGAAAAACTGGCGCCTCGCTTCCCGTCCGCTCAATCGCATCAGCCAATTGAACATGATGGGCAATCCGAATTCAGGCGGCGTGTGGGCTCCCGCACTTTCGTACAGCGATGGCCAGTTCTGGCTGATTTTCACGGATGTGAAAGTGACTGAAGGCCAGTGGAAAGATTGCCATAACTACCTAGTGACTTGTGAAACGATCAACGGTGAATGGTCGGAGCCGATCCACTTGAATAGCTCTGGTTTTGATCCCTCCCTGTTCCACGATGAATCAGGCAAAAAATACCTGGTTAACATGTATTGGGACCACCGGGTTGGCCACCATAACTTTTACGGCATCGCACTGCAGGAATACAGCGTGGAAGAACAAAAGCTTGTCGGAAAACCGGAAATCATTTTCAAAGGCACCGATGTGATGCTGACGGAAGCGCCGCATCTTTACAAAATCGGCGGCTATTACTACTTGCTGACAGCTGAAGGCGGTACAAAATATGACCACCAGGCAACCATTGCCCGTTCAAAAGAATTGCGCGGGCCTTACGAAGTGCATCCGGAAAATCCGCTGATCACGTCGTTCTTCTCACCAAGAAATCCGCTGCAAAAAGCTGGACACGCATCTCTGGTCCACACCCACACAGAGGAATGGTTCCTGGTCCATTTGACAGGACGCCCGTTGTCGCGTGCCGGGCAGGCGCTTCTTGATCCTCGCGGTTTCTGTCCGCTTGGCCGTGAAACCGCCATCCAGCGTGTGGAATGGAAGGACGATTGGCCTTTTGTTGTCGGCGGAAATCAGCCTTCACTACAAATTGAAGGACCGGCTATCGAAGAAGTCCAATGGGAACCTGACTTCCCGGAAAAAGACGAGTTTGATTCTGAAATTTTAAATCCACACTTCCAAACGTTGCGCATTCCACTGGGCGAAAACATTGTATCTTTGAAAGAAAAACCGGATCATTTGCGCATCCGCGGAAAAGAGTCGTTAACTTCAAAATTCACCCAAGCGCATGTTGCAAGACGCTGGCAGCACTTCCACTTTACTGCGGAAACGAAAGTCGCGTTCAATCCGGATACATTTCAGCAAGCAGCAGGCCTCGTCAATTACTACAACACAGAAAACTGGACAGCTCTGCAGATTACATGGAATGAAGAAAAAGGACGCATCCTGGATATCATGACTTGTGACAACTTCACATTTGACCAGCCGCTTCAGGGCAATGAAATCGCCATTCCGGAAAGCGTGGAATACGTATACTTGAAAGTGGACGTCAATGCGGATATTTACCAGTATTCCTACTCATTTGACGGCGACAGCTGGAATTTAATCCCGATCAAATTCTATTCACACAAACTGTCGGATGATTACATTCAAGGCGGCGGCTTCTTCACTGGCGCATTTGTCGGCATGCAGTGCCAAGACACATCCGGGCAGAACTTGCCAGCTGATTTTGATTATTTCACGTATAAAGTAAACGAATAAAAAGAGAGCGGCTCATTGTGAGCCGCTCTCTTTTACTGGTTTACTATCTTGCCCCAATCCTTGTGCTGGCGATTTTTCAAAATCAGCCTCGTTCCAACCGGTCGCTTTCCTCCATCAAATTCAGTTTGCGCATTTCTTTGAGGATCATTCTTTTCAAGCCGGGATCGTCTTCTGTATGATAGAAAAACTGGGCATCCCGGATGAACGCCAGCCGACTCTCAATCGGAGCGCGTGCAAAAAAAGCTTCAGCTTGCTCTAAATCTACAGCTACATCCTTTTCTACTTGAAAACGCTCTTGCTGACCGGTTGTGTTATTTATCGGCACTACGCCAAGCCCGTCATGAGTAGCAAGCACGGTTTGCTTAGCCCGCTCTTCTTTTACTTCTACTTCGACATACTGGTACACATCTTCAATTGTTTGGCAGCCAAGTGAATCTTTCATTTTTTCGATCACCCGATTGGTTACAGCTTCATATTCCGGATATTCTCCTTCACTTTCCTTACTGTACTTTAGAAATTTCTGATAATGTGCCTGCTCGCTCATAAGAAGAAAATTAGAAACAGCCACAGCACTTTTCATGGTATAAAGAAGATCCACAAACTCAGCAGCATTTTTCGCTACTAGCTTGATATGATCGCCATAATCCGTCGGACTGAGGCAGACGACAAAAGCATTCTCTAAATCGGGCACCGTCCCAAAATCACTTAACAACCCATAATGGATGCCATCAGATCCAATATGGCCAAAAACGATTACATCGTAAGGAGTTACAGTATAGGCCATCTCGTTGTCCGTCCACATGAAGCTAATGCCGGCATCAAGCGACAGCCCTTCTTTTTTTAGCGCTGCGTCAAAGTTCCTCAACTGTTCTAAAGCAGTTGGCAGCTTAGCGTATTTGCCGTAGTCGTCCATGTCAGGTTCTCCTCATTGTCATTTTAAAACCGTTCAACTCTCCTAAAAAAGTTCTTTCAGCGTATCTAGTGGTTTTGCGCCCTTATTGTATTTATAGCGCTCGAATTCGATTTCTCCGACATTCATGCCGACATTGTATTCGCCGATTGCGGTATCAAGCAGCACGAATGCTAAGGAAATGTAATCTTCTTCGTTTTCCGCCGTTAACCCTCGTATATAGAGACACAAGTGAATCAGCTTTGTTTCCTCGCCTATTTCGTGTGAATAGAAAATATCGTCCATTGTCAGTTTTACACCGTTGCATTCCGCTGAAAATTCCTCTTCCCTCGGTTGCCGGAATGGAACGATTTCAAAATCCGGCAGTTCCGGAGCTGCTTTCACCAAATCAATCACATCTTCAAACGCTTCTACTATGCCATCCGCGCTGACAGTAAATTCACGCTTCCCGTCCACTAACTCTGCACTAAATTCCCATGCCAAATCTTGGTTGACTTTACGGATTTTCTTATCCAGTTGATAAAGCAGTTTTTCTGTTTTGTCATCCGACAAATCGTAATACGATTGGCCGTTTGCTTCAAACCATTGCCAAAATGCCACAACTTTGTCTTTTCTCTTCGGCAACCAGTTCATCCCATCTACCCCCTTAGACTAGAATGGCTTTTTTCTATCATAAACCTTTTATCTGAGTAATCCATCATTTATTTCGGCTTTCCCACAGTGAAATCAATAGATTTTCATATCATGCACCTTGAATTTATACCAAGTGAACGGACCCTCCTCGAGCAGCCACGTAATTGCAATTTCTGCTGGCACGACCATGCCATCCACCTTCATGTGCTGTTTGATTTCTGCTACACACGGAAAGCGTCGGGCATCGGCTCCACTGTCTTTGAACCGGGAAGCGATGACTTTGAACAATTCCCCTTGTTCATTCACATGAAAAGTCGCCGTCCCTTTCACTCCCCCATAAATTATCGTCGCTTCTGCCGTTGTTTCATTCATTTCTTTCCAAGTTATATAGGGAAGAAGCGCCGCAGTCGGATACCACACCATCTCCATCAAAAAGCGCTGAAGAGCCGATTCGTTTGTTTTTGCATCGTCTTCAACTTGCGCCAATGGAACAAGCGCTGCCAGTTTGATGAGCATCTGCGCCTTTCCTTCCTTGAAGCTGTCCCTGCCGATCACTGCCACAAACGGCTTCATGTTCATCTTCACTGTCCACATGAAAGAAGGCGGATCAGTTGTAATCACTTGTTCTGCTTCTGCTTTGATCCATTTCTGCTGCTCAGGCTTCAACCGCATCAGCCCACTTTGTTTCAAGTGGACGCTCTTGATTGCACTTCTTTCGGCCGCTCCGCTGTTTTTCAGCCAGCGCTGTACAGATAGGGGAAGTGTTTCAAGTTCAGCACCGAGCGCTTCAGCAGTCGAATTCACCGACAAATCGTCTATGTCTTTCTTATTTTGCGCAGTAAAATTCCAGGCAGACTTCTGATACAAAACAGCCAGTATAGCGGCAAAAATTGCGAAAATGCCTCTCATTCGTGTTCCTCCTCCGAGTGAGCAATTATAAAAGCAATAGTTTCCAGCATAGAAAAAACTCCCAATGTTGTATAGACTCTATACGACATTGGAAGCGGTTTTTCCTTTAGTTCACATTGGCAAATATGTAGTTGTTATTTTGAAACTTTCATGTTGTTCACATAGTCCAGTACTTCAGACAACGTCATGTCGGCCATCGATTCCAGCCTGTGCTCCACATCGCAAAAATCCATCGTATGCGTCACTGGGTTCGGCACGATGACACAATTCATCCCCGCCCGTTTTGCCGCCAATGCTCCATTTGCCGAGTCTTCGAATACCAGGCATTCTTCCGGGGTCAAGCCAAGGCATTCGGCTGCCAGGAAATACAGCGCCGGATCAGGTTTCACATTCTCCACATGGTCTGATGTTTTAATGCATTCAAAATATTCGTAGAGACCAAGTTTCTTGAGGTTAGTCGAGACCCATTGGAAATTCGAGCTTGATGCCAGGCCGATTTTCAAGCCCTGTTCTTTTGCGGCTTTTAAATAGTCTTCCACTCCCGCCCGCGCTTTTTCCTCTGCCATTTTCGCATGATACTTCGTGCTGAACTGTTCCCTCAGCACGTCCTGCTCCAATTTCCGTTCAAGCAGCTCTTCCAGGTAGTCGAGAGCCGAAAACCCGGAATGCGTCCCGATCTCCTGCTGCCAGCGGGCAATCGGAAGCTCAGCGCCGTGTTCAGCAAACATCTCCTGGTAAACTGCATACTGGTTGGTTTCCGTATCAAAAATCAATCCGTCAAAATCAAAAATAATGCCTTTGATCATTTCTTTGTCCTCCTCTTCTCTCCAGCAAAAATGATAAAAAGCACCCGTATTCAGGTGCACTGAACGAAAGACGGCAAAATCGGCCATCTCCTATGTTCAACTGAAAGAGGCTAATCCGTGTAATCCGATTCAATGTAAAACTTCACCCGGTCGCCCGCCAAGTAATATTTGGAGTAATGGACAGGTTTGCCGCTTTCCCCGTAAATGATTTTTTTGACCAGGATGACCGACGAAGTTTTGCTGACGCCCAAATAGCGGCAAATTTCACTTGAAGGATGGACATATTCAATTTCTTTCTTCACTTTTGTAAATTTGATTTTATACTTTTCACGGATCAGCTGAAACGTCGAAGCGGTATTGGTCAACAATGGCTCGATATCCGGATATACGCTCAACGGCAAATAAGCATAGTCGACACTGAACGGGCCTTCTCTGTCTTTTACGACACGCACCAATTCCAGAAAACCCGTTTCTTCATTTGAAAAAACTTTCGAGACTTCATGTTCGTCAAGGATGACACGCTTGTACAAAATCTCTTTTTCGATATTGTTTTCTTCTGTCGAAAGCCCTTCTGTAAACCCTTTCAGGTTCAACAGATGCAAGTCCTTTTTGGAAGCTTTGACAAAAGTCCCTTTGCCTCGGATCACTTCGATAAATCCTTCTTCGCCCAGCTCTTTGATGGCTCTGCGAATGGTGATGCGGCTCACCTTGAAAATCTCGCACAACTCCGATTCATTCGGCAATTTGTGCCCGGCCTTCAAGTTATCATTTTTAACCAGTTCCTTGATGCCGGCTTTTATCTGCTCATACAACAATACAGGACTCTCTGCATTCATACTATTCTGGTTCTTCATAGCTTCTCTCCTATAGATGCATTTTGTAGGTGCTGTTTTTTTCACTTTACAGGAGGAGAATCTGTTTTACAATTTCTAGAAACTTTTCGGATACCCGAAACCTCCGTACATCCCGCAAGTAACTTCAGCTGATCTGGTCGCTTTATCAATGGCGGCTTCCGGGCTTTCCCCATTAATATAATTCACTAAAAATCCTCCGATCAAACTATCCCCTGCGCCCATTGTATCCACCACTTGAATCGGCTTCAGCTTCTGTTCGAATCGTTCTCCATTGCAGACAAATACGGCAGGCAAGCTTCCTCTTGTCATCGCGAACACTTCAAAATTGAACGCTTTTACCTGGTCGATAAACTGGTCAAGTTCGTTGTCAGCCAAATCGGCTGCGGAAAAAAAGGCATAATTGATATAAGGCGCAATCGATTTTACATAGTCGATTTCCAGCCGGTTCGAAAAATCAAAAGAAACATTGATGGCCTTGGAGAGCTTCGGCAATTCGCTTTCCATCGATGAATAGCAGCTCACATGGCAAAGGTCGAATTCGGAGATATACTCCAATTCCTCAGGGACCAGCTGCAGCTTCAATTTATGCTGCACCGTATTTTTGGGTCCTCCGACAAAAACGCGGTCGCCTTCTTCAGTCAGCGACACTTGCGGCTGGCCGCTTAGCCCATCGGCAGTGCGGGAAAACTGGAAATCCACCGCTTCTTCGTTCAACGCGTATTTGATGTGTTCCGCCTTGTCATCTGTGCCGAAGATTCCGATATAAGCCGCATTTTCAGCGCCATTCTTCTTGGCGTTCACGGCAACATTCACGCAATTCCCTCCCGGGTAATACGTTTGTTGATCCAGGTAGCAATCCACTACATTATCTCCAACAGCAATCAATCTCATTCCATTTTCCTCCTCTTACCCCTTAACGGACCCTTCTGATAAACCTCTTACTAGGAATTTCTGCAATAATACCAACAAAATCACCATCGGGATCGAAGCGATCACCATTCCTGACAGCAATACTCCCCAATCTGTTCTAAGGGCGTCTTTGAAATTCATCAAACCTGATGGAATGGTCTTCAGCACTTCCGAATCGATAAATACGGTCGCAAACAAGAACTCGTTCCAAGCGAAAAATGCGGTCAGCACGACCGTCGTCAAAACGATCGGAATCGACAGCGGAAGATAGATTCGCGCGTAGATGCCGAATTCGCTGCACCCATCAATAATAGCAGACTCTTCCAATTCCTTAGGGATACTTAAAAAGAAAGCCCGGATCAAAATGATCGTCAACGGCAATCGAAATGCCACATAAGTCAAAATCAATGCCCAGCGCGTATTGATAAGATCGAGCCAAGTCAAAATTTCAAACAAAGGAATAAGCGCAACCTGGGGGTTCATCATGATTCCGCCGATTATGAAAATCAGCGCCGCATCGATCCATTTTGAGCGGTATCTTGAGAGCGTAAAAGCCGCCATGGAGCCGATCAGCACCACCAAGGCGATGGTCGCCAGCGTCACCACCACACTATTGAAAAAGTAACTTGAAATCCCCATGGACCAAGCAGTGGCATAGTTTTCAAAATGCCAGACCGATGGGAGCCCCCACACATTGTTGTAAATTTCGTCATAGCTTTTAAAAGAAGAAACCACCATCCAAAACAGCGGATAAAGAATCAGAAAGGCAAACAGCAGCAATCCGAGAAGAACCGTGTACTTCGAGAGGCCGGCAGTCAAGTTCAACTTCGCTTTAGCGCGCGGTTTGCTGGCAGTCCGATCCCGTTCCAAAAACTCTTCTTTGATATCCGTTTTGACCATCCTAATCATCCTTTCCTGTTCCGGAAACCCTTATTTGAATCAATGCGAAAATGGCAGACAAGACAAAGATCAATGTGGCAATTGCTGAAGCATAACCCATATTGTCTTTCCCGAACCCTTGCTCATACATCAGCACCGACAGGGTCGTCGAACTGAATCCTGGCCCTCCGCCAGTCAATATGAACGGTTCGTTGAATACAAGGATCGAGCCTGTTACTGTGATCAGGACGTTTACAAACATGGTTTCTTTCACTTGGGGAACTGTAATGTTGAAAAACTTCCGGATCTTGCCGGCCCCATCTATATCAGCTGCCTCGTACAATTCTTTAGGAATTTTTTGGATCGCTACGATGAACAGCATGGTGATGAATCCGATGCTTTGCCATTGGGACATGGCAATGACGGCGTAGATTGCTGTGGTAGCATTTCCTAACCAAGGGACAGCCAGATTTTCCAATCCAATCAATTCTAGGAAACTATTCAAAAGACCCATTTGCGGGTTGTAGACAAACGTGAACAACAAAGCGATAACGGAAATGGAAATCATTACGGGCATAAAGTAAATCACGCGCAAAGCAGGCGCTATTCGCCTAAAAACCTTATCTTCCAAAATCGTCGCAAGGATCAGCGCGAAAAACACTTGGAACAAAACGGAGATGACAGCGTATTTCACGTTATTGATGAACGCCGCCATAATCACTTTATCCTGGATCAACTGTTGAAATGAAGCGAAGCCGACAAACTCCTTTGTCGGGGAAAAGACACTAAATTCGAAAAAACTGTTGTACAGATTCTGGACCAGCGGAAAGTAGATGAAGATGCTTAAAAACAACAAACTCGGCAACAGGAACAGGGTTGGAATAAGCGGGATTTTTCTGGCGATCATACATACACCTTCTCTCATTATAATAAGTCCTAACATTCCAGGAACATTAGGACTTATTTAATTTTTGCGTTTTATTCTCTAAGGCTTTGGGCTTCTTGCTGGACTGTTTTCATAATGTCTTGTGGAGTGGATTGGCCGGTAGCCAGTTCCTGGCCGCCGCGCATAAACACATCCGCAATGTTGATGTTGACCGCGTTGTCAAACCATGGAGCCGTTGAAGTGGCATTGGTCACCAGCTCATAAGCTTCCTGGCTTGTTGCATTGACATTGTCCGGAGTCACCGCTCCTTTGACTGCATTCAATTGGCCATCCGTTTTCGTGAACTCGGCAGCCGTTTCTTCAGAAGTCAGGAATTTCAAGAAGTCGATTGTTTCTTTCGGCGCTGTTTTGCTGACCATCCAGCCTTCAGGGGCGCCTGTCAATGCTGTCGGATCGCCCTTGCCATCCCCAACAGCCGGGAAGTCGAAGAACCCGATTTCAACATTGCCTGCTTCTTCCACCATCTTGATCTCCGCGAACTGCATGTACAGGACCGGCACTTCGCCAGCAGCGAACATATTGCGGGCTGCTTCATGGTCCATCGCTGTCGAAACGTCTCCCATATAAGCCGTCAATTGCTTGAAGATTTCCAAGCCTTTGATATAGCCAGGGTCTGTGAACTCCCCTGTTTCCGCCTTATAGTCTTTTTCCAGTACAGCCGGATCGACAACCCGTTCAAAAATAGTGCCAAGATAGTGGGAAATGGCCCACGTATCAGTCAAACCTTCAACTAGCGGCTGTTCATAGCCTGCTTGCTTCAAAGAATCGAGCGCCGAGATAAATTCGTCGTATGTTTTCGGAACAGCGATATTGTTTTCTTCAAAAATGGCTTTGTTGTAGAAAAACGCTTTTCCGTCTACCGTGAACGGAACACCGTAAGTTTCATCGTCGAACTTGAAACCGTCATACTGTGATTCGATGATGCTTGATGACCATTCCTTATCTTCATTAAGAACATCATTCAGCGGCATGATTTTTTCCGATGACACCAGGTTTTCAGCAAACGAGTAGGACCATGAAGAGAAAATGTCCGGCAGGTCATCGCTGGAAACCAGAACTTTGATTTTTTCTTTGTATGAATCGTTCAATACCGAGTTGACATTGATATGGACGTCAGGGTTGGCTTCCATATACTCTTTGATTTTTTCATCGTAGAAAGACTTGCGAGGCTCGTTTGGCCATCTGTGGAAAAAGTCGATGACGACTTTTCCGTCTTCAGTGGCGGCGGTAGTTTCATCACTGGAATTACATGCAGACAAAACTGAACTGAGGAGAAGCAAAAAGATTGAGAACAACAGCATCTTCTTCATTTCAAGACCCCCTTCAAATGGTGTAGCATTTGTTTTTCGGAAAGAAAGTATGCAGAAAATCTACATACTTAATATTCCATTTTCCACATATATCTTCTGACGGACAACGGGTGGCCAGTGTGTTCTGCTAAACCGTCTGCATACAATCGCAAAACGAAACCTGTCAAAGCCGGACCAAAGTATTCCTTCAAATCTTCATCGATTCCCTCATAGTTCAAAGTCGCGATGTCCACCACTTCCACTTTGTCGCTGAACTTCTGGACAAAATCGATTGCGCGCTGATCAAGCGGACGGCTGGAACCTTCGCCTTTCACGACCAGGAACGGAACATCGTAATCCGTGATTTCGAATGGTCCATGGAAGAATTCGCCTGAATGGATCGCGTTCGAATGGATCCACAGCATTTCCATCAGCAAGCAGCTTGTGAACGAATACGCGTGGTGGATGTAAGCCCCGCTCGCCATTGTATAGATGATTTTGTCGCGTTTGTATTTTTTGCCGAATTCGTTTGCAGCTTCTGAAAACTGGTCAACGTTTTTCTGGATCAAGTTTCCAAGGTTCGGAAGCTGATTGACAACACGCTTGTATTTTTCGTTAGGAGCCAATGCATTCAATAGTTCGAAGAGCAGCGTATAGAACATGCCAGCTTCGCCATCGATAGCATCTGAGCCGTCTTTATAGTTATAGTGAACAAGATATTCTGCAGCTTGGGCAAGCGGAGATTCCGCCTCCATGGAAATCGCTACAGTCAAGGCACCCTTCGCTTTCGCAAAGCTTGCAGCTTCCACAGTTTCCGGAGTCGTTCCTGAGTGGGAGCGCAAAATCACTAAGCTGTTCTCACCAAGTGATTTAGGATCGCGGTGGATGAACTCATTAGAAGTATATACAAAGCTTGGAGTTTCAATTTCTTTGCTTAAGAAGTACTCGCCAAATGATAATGAAGCCATTGAACCGCCGCATGCCACAAAGTATACATTCTCGATATTCTTTGCATTAACTGCATCGACCACAGCGGCAATCTGAGCTGCATGTTCCGGCTTCATCTCTACTCCTTGAACGCTTTTCGTCTCTGTTGCGCCCACTACGTCTTCGATTAATGTTCCTTGATCTTGTTTCATTCCGACACCTCCATTATTTATAACGTCATATGACGTTATATTAATTGTATTATATGTCTGACTATTTGAAATAGTCAATACATTTCCGGATAATTAATTTCAAAAGTTTAAAAACCTTGTTATATCAAGGTTTTTTCTAAGGCTACAAAGTTTATGCCGGAGTCCAAGAACGCCAAAAACCCCATTCCAGCAGATAATATGCCTGGCGATGAGGTTATAACGTCATCATAATATCAGCGGCTTCTAACAAAACCTTTTCTCGTCCTTACATGAACTTTTCCGTTCTCTCTATAAAGTTTTCAGCTTTTTACATGAACTTTTGAAATCCTTATATGACGCAGCTGATTTCCATTCTGTTGGACGCTTTTACTCCACACAGCTAGTTCTCAAAAATAAAAAACGCAATCCTTGTACCAGCAAGGATTGCGTTTCTCATTCACTTATTCATTTCCGGTATTTCATCGCCAACCCTTTTAAGAAGTTCCGCGCATACCGGTCGCCGCAGTTGCTGTAATTTTTGTGCCCTTGCTTCCGCAGCATCGCAGTCATCTCGCTTTTCGTGACCGTCACTCCGGCAAGCTGCAGGATTTCCAGCATGTCCTCGCTCGTCAGCTGCAGCGCGATTTTCACTTTCTTCAGCAACAGGTTTTTGGACGGCTCATTGGTCAATGGCGGCATCGCCGGCTGGCCTGGCTTCGGCTCTTGTCGGCCGCGCTTGAAAATGATCAACCCATTCAAAAACGACTCGAACATCGCATTATCCGCTTTGATGTGATCTTCGTTTTCTTTTTCATCCCAAATGCCATCGGCTTCATCATCGCTGTCCGGTGATTTTGTCAGCACCTTCAGCACTTCCTCTTTTGTCAGCTCGATGCCTCCGAGTTTGAAGATTTCTACCATGTCGTTGTTTTTTATGTCGAGTGCATACCGCAATCTGATCAATAAATCGTTATTGTCCATTGGTGGACCTCCTGTTGTACTTCGTTATATGTGACAATTATTCATCCCTTATAATAGCATATATGAAAAAAATTATTCTTGGACTGAAACAGGCATTGATCTTCATCGTGTAGAATAAATCAACTATCGGAAAAATAAACTGGAAATACACCTTTATTTTCCCGAAAAGAACAAAGGGGGATTTCTTGTGGAAGAAAAAGTGCATCCGGATTTAAAAGCTATGTTCTCGGTCTTGCCAGCAGCACCTCTTACTCCTGAAAGTTTGGCGATGGTACGAAGCTCACTCAATGAAATCGTTTTAGCCAACCCACCACAACACGACTCTGTTGCAACCATAGATAAATTGGTGCCGGGACCGCCCGGCGCTCCAGAAGTCCGCATTAGAATTTATGAGCCGCTCGCAAAACACGAAGGGATGCCCGGGCTGTTATGGATCCACGGCGGCGGCTACATAATCGGCATTCCCGAGATGGATGATGCCTTATGCCAGCGTTTTGTACTTGAAGCCAATTGTGTTGTCGTTTCTGTCGATTACCGCCTTGCGCCTGAAACGCCATTCCCTGGACCCGTCGAAGATTGCTATGCGGCTTTGAAATGGTTTGCCGGACATGCCAAAGAACTGGGCGTTGATGCTTCCCGCATCGCTGTGGCCGGTGCCAGTGCCGGCGGCGGGTTGACTGCGGCGGTCTCGCTATTGGCCAGAGACCGAAAAGGTCCGGATATTTCTTTCCAGATGCCGCTTTATCCGATGATTGATGACCGGTTCATCACAAAATCAAGCCATGAATTTTCCGACGAACGGGTCTGGAACAAAGAAAAAAACATCCACGGCTGGTCAGCGTATCTCGGTTCCGATTACGGCGGAGAAGTTTCGCCATTTGCAGCGCCCGCCCGCGCGAAATCTTTCGAGGATCTACCTCCCACTTACACTTGTGTCGGCGATTTGGACCCTTTCCGCGATGAAACCTTGGAATACGTAACAAAACTGTCCCAGGCCGGTGTCCCGACGGAATTCCATCTCTACCCAGGGTGTTTCCATGGGTTCGATATGCTGGTGCCTGATGCCGGAATCAGCCAGCACGCTGCTGCGCAGTATGTTGATGCTGTAAGGCGCGCTTTCCAAAAATAAGAAAGCACTTCATCGGCCGTTGGAACCGGTGAAGTGCTTTCCTTTATTGATGCCGGGATATCTGGCGTAAAAATCAACTTTGTGCGTATCCTATCTTTTCACGACCCGCTCGATGTGAATCATCAAATAAAGCATTTCATCGTTGGTCAAATCATGGCCATACTCTTTTTTAATGTAGTCCTTGATCTTTTCGGTGCATTTTGATGCGTCTTTATGTTTTTGCTTGACCAGCATATACAAGTCATCATCGGTTCCTTCGTAATGCGTCCCTTTGAAAATACGCTGGGCAAAAAATTTCAGATGCGTGATAAAGCGCATATAATTCAAAGAATCCTCTTCAAATTCCACTTTGAAATGGTATTTCACAATCGTGATGATCTGATGGATGAATTTCGTGATATTCAATGTGTTCGGCACATTTTCATTCATCTCTGCATTGATCAGGTGGATGGCGATAAACCCTGCTTCATCTTCAGACAAGGAGACATCAAATTTTTCATTTATATATTCTATGGCTTTTACGCCAACCGAAAATTCCTCTTTGTAAAGCTGCTTCACTTCCCATAACAAGGCGTTCTTGATTTCGATGCCCTCGCGCAGACGCTCCAGCGCAAAATTGATATGGTCCGTCAACGAAACATAAATGTTTTCATTCAACTTTTTGCCTAATGTATTTTTTGCGTATGTAATGATTTCTTCAACCACTACCATAAGATCGACAGGCACTTCCCGAAGAAGCATCTTAAAATTATCGGACGTCTCCTTGTTTTTCAAGGCGAAAACTTTCTGGATTTTTTCTTGATCGACTTCTTCGCCTATCTTTTTCTGGAATGCCAGGCCTTTCCCCATCATAACCAATTCTGAACCATCCGCTTGCAGCACGCTAATTACATTGTTATTAATGACTTTGGCTATTTTCATGGCTTCTCCTCAGTTCTTTTTCTATCCAATATAAATAACCTAAGCCATACTAAATCGAATAAAATCAAGGCGATTTTACTCTTTTAGCGACTTAGGTTTTGCCTGCACAACCAGTAACAACCCTAATTTCACTCTATCAATTTAGCCTTAGTATATCCTTGCATTCCCTCTCTTGTCAACGCTTCCAAAACAGCATTTCACAAACAAAAAAGCGGAAATCCCCAATTCATGGATTTCCGCTTTTTGCTTAATTATTGGAAGGGCTCTTGATTTCTAAGTCTTGCCCGTTCGATGCAATCACGTTTTTATACCAGTCGAAGCTTTTCTTTTTGATCCGTGCCAATGAGCCGTTTCCTTCATTGTCGCGGTCCACATAAATATAGCCATAGCGTTTTTTCATCTCCCCGGATGAAGCACTGACAATATCAATCGGCCCCCAGCTGGTATAGCCGATAATTTCGACGCCGTCTTTGATCGCTTCGCCCATTTCAGCGATATGCTGCTTCAAGTAGTCGATTCGGTAATCGTCATTGACTTCGCCTTCAGGCGTTACTTCGTCGACTGCCCCTAAGCCGTTTTCCACAACGAAGAGCGGTTTTTGATAGCGGTCATACAATTGGTTGGCGGTAATGCGGAAGCCTTTCGGATCGATCGGCCAGCCCCACTCGGAGGCCGCTAAATAAGGATTTGTGATGGAGGCGAAAACATTGCCGCCCGTCACGTTTTTGTTGACTTCCGGATCCGCGCTTGTTGTGCGGCTTGAATAATAGCTGAAGCCGATATAATCCACTGTATGATTTTTCAAAATGGCCGCATCTTCATCTTCCATCTCAATGGAGATATCGTTGTCTTCAAAGAAGCGCTTTGCATAGCCAGGATATTCCCCGCGTGACTGCACGTCAATGAAGAAGTAGGATTCGCGGTCTTTTTCCATTCCTTGGAATACATCTTCCGGATTGCATGTGTAAGGGTAGACACTTCCTGCAGCCAGCATGCAGCCGATCTGGGCGCCCGGAATCATTTCGTGGCAGGCTTTGACAGCCAATGCGCTGGCAACTAATTGGTGATGGGCCGCCTGGTACTGGATCTGCTTTTTGTTTGCCCCTTCTTCGAAAGCGAGGCCTGCACCCAAGAACGGCAAATGAAGCAGCATATTGATTTCATTGAATGTCATCCAGTATTTCACCTTGTCTTTATAACGGGCAAACACTGTTTTTGAGTATGTTTCAAACAAACCAATAAGCTTGCGGCTCCGCCAGCTGCCGTATTTCTCGATCAAATTCACCGGCACATCGAAATGGGCAAGCGTTACGACCGGCTCAATGCCATTACGGATCAATTCATCAAACAAGTCATCATAGAATTTTAAACCCGCTTCGTTCGGGGTTTCTTCTTCACCTGTCGGAAAAATGCGCGACCAGGCTATTGAAACACGAAGGGCCTTGAAGCCCATCTCGGCAAACAAAGCAATGTCCTCTTTGTAACGGCGGTAAAAATCGATCGCTTCATGCGACGGGTAAAATTCCCCCTCTGAAGGGGTGAATGAAGAAATGTTTCCTAGCATGGCGTCCATTCTTTTTTCCCCTGTCGGCAATAAATCGACAATTGTCAAGCCTTTGCCGCCTTCCAGATATCCGCCTTCCGTCTGGTTGGCCGCAATCGCCCCGCCCCAAAGAAAACCTTTTGGAAATGTGTAGTTTGACATGAAAAAGCTCCTTTCAGATTTTAAAATCAAAGAATGCCAAGAAATCGACTTTCTTGCAGGCAGAAGAAAATAAAAAAACCCGAACGGATTTGGACACACGGATAGTGTGGACAACTCAGCTCAGGTTATGCCCTTATCGGTAACATTCCTCGAATTCAATATGTAATATACCCTAAATCTACCAGTTCTTTTGGGCGATGTCAATTTGGCACCCCTGCCGCCAAAAAGCTTCATTTCATGAAAACCCTAAGCCCATAAACGCTCCGGATGGTTCGTCGTCAAAGCGATGGCTCCATCAAATCCAAGGACTCTTTCCGCTTCCGCTTTTTGGTCGACTGTCCAGACAACAAGTTCGATTCCGTTGCTGCTGAGGCTGGTGACCATCTCCTGGTCTACGTACAAATGGTTCATCGATACGGCGGAAGCCCCTATTTCATTCACTTGGTCGACAAGCAACAGCGGAGACCCGAGCATCACCAAAGTACGTTTTACCTCCGAGCTGAATTTCATGCAGGTCTGCAGGCTTTTGTGGTCGAAGGAAATCAAATCGCAACGGGTTTCGAGGCCATATTTCCGTATCAGTCCGATCACTTTCTCCTCCAGGCCCGGATACATGCCAGCCACCTGCTTCAGTTCGATCAACAGCTTTTTCTCGCCTCCTGCAGCCACCAGCACTTCTTCGAGAAGCGGAACTTGTTCTCCCGCAAAAGCTCCATCAAACCAGCTTCCCGCATCGAGTGATTTCACTTCCGCGGCCGTCATGTCTTTCACATAACCGCTGCCGTTTGTCGTGCGATCGACCGTGAAATCATGGATGACCACCGGAATCCCATCTTTCGTTAAATGCACATCAATTTCGATGCAATCGATCTTAGGTTCCTCGAGTGCCAGTTTGATGGCGCTCAACGTATTTTCCGGCGCTTTCCCCGACCAGCCTCTGTGGGCGATTAACTTTCTCATATGTTTGCCTCCCTATTTTACTCCTGTGTAAACAAATGCCCGTATGATATGGCGCTGTGCAAAAAAGAAAATGACCAAAATCGGCAGCACCAACAGAAGGTTTCCAGCCATCACGATATTCCAGGACGCGCCGCCTTCCACTTGTCGCAGCATAGCGATGCCAAGCGGCAGCGTACGCGCGGTGTCGGTTGTCGTCATGACCAAGGGCCAGAAATAATCGTTCCAGTGGGCGATAAAACTGAACAAGGCGAGCGTCACCAGGACAGGTTTGGCTAGCGGCAGCATGATTTTCCGGATGATCTGCCATTCCGTTGCATCGTCGAGACGGGCCGCTTCCAGCAGTTCTTCCGGAACTTGCATGAACGATTGCCGCAGGAGGAAAATTCCGAATGCGCTTGTCACAAAAGGCAGGATCAGCCCCCAGATCGTGTCAAGGATTCCCCAAGAACTCAAATTCAAGTAGACCGGCAAAAAGATCAATTGGCTTGGAATCATCAGGCAGATCATCGTCAGCGCAAAGAAAAAGTTCTTCAACGGGAAATTGTAGCGGGCAAACGCATAAGCGGCCGGGATGATGGTGGCAAATTGCAGAATCAATATGAACAGCGTGACGATGACGCTGTTGAAAAAGTATTTCAGGAACGGGCCGGAATTCCAGGCCTGGGTGAAATTCTCCCATTGGAGAGTTTCCGGAATCCAGACGGGCGGAAACGTCAGCGTTTCGCCGAGTGTCTTAAACGCGGTGCTGGCCATCCAGACAAATGGCATTGCAAAAATGATGAACAACAGGAGCAGGCCCAATCCGTTGACGGCTTTGAAAATCGATGGTGTCTTCATCCTTTTCTCCTCACTTTTCTATCTGTAATGGACTCGTTTGCTTAGTACTTTGAAATAGATGACGGTCAAGACACTTAAAATCACCAGCAAAATCACACCCGCTGCAGATGCGTAGCCAATCTTGAAAAATTGGAAACCGTTCTGGTAGATGTAATAGACAAAGGTGTTTGTGGAATTGATCGGTCCGCCGGCAGTCATCAAGTTGATCGTTTCGAACACTTGAAAGGAATTGATCAGCCCGATGATGGTCAAAAAGAACAATGTGGGCGACAGCATCGGAACGGTCAGCCGCAAAAACCTTCTCCACGGCGGGGTCTGGTCAAGTTCCGCCGCTTCGTACAAATCCTTCGGAATGCTTTGCAGCCCGGCGATAAATACCAGCGTATTGAAGCCGATCCCTTTCCACACCGCCACCAGGATCAAAGAAGCGAGCGCATAATCGGGGCTTGTCAGCCACGGAATGGATTCAATGCCAATCAGGTTCAATGCCCAGTTCAGCAACCCGTAGTCGGCGTCCATGATCCACATCCACAGCATCGAAACGGAAACGAGCGAAATAATATGAGGGCTGAAAATGGATGCCTGCATGAAAGAGTAGATCGCGCCACGCCGGTTCAGCCATAAAGCGAGCATCAAGGAAATGCTGATTGTCAAAAAGACGGAAGCGAACGTATAGATGAACGAATTGACGATCACTTCCCGGAAATCGCGGTCAGACAATAAGTGCGTAAAGTTCGCTGTGCCGACAAACTCTTTTGTCGGGCTGACAAAGTTCCAATCATGGAAACTCAAGTAAATCATGTAACCGATGGGATAGATGAAAAACAGGCAGAACACAACGATTGCGGGGGAAATCATGGCATAAGGCCGGACGTTCGCCCAGGAAACCAAGCTTCGGCGCTCCGCTCTTCTTTCCATGCCCATCGAAGCTTTAATCAACGCCATTGAGTGCCGCCTCCTTTTTCACGGACAAGTCCAGGCCAGGGCCGGCGGTTTTGTCAGCACCGAAAGGATACAATTTTTCAAATGGAATCGTCACAAAACAGGAAGCATTCTTCGGCAGCGGAGCCGCAAAGCTTCTGATGTTCATGACGCCGATGCGGTTTTTCACTTTATAGATCGTCTCCGCTCCCAAGGTTTCAAGCGCCAGGATTTCACTTTCCAGCTCGATCGTGTGGGGCACTGAAGCCGATGTTGAAGAAATGCCGGCATGTTCCGGCCGGAAGCCGATATAATGCGCTTCTTCCGGCAAGCCATCGAGAGTCCCGGCGAAAGCGCTCCGCTCGAACACATTCATAGGCGGCTGTCCGATAAATTCGGCCGCGAAGATATTTCCTGGATTTTCATACACATCGATTGGCGCCGCTTTTTGCTGGACGACGCCATGGTTGAGGATGATGATTTCATCCCCCATCGACATCGCTTCCACTTGGTCATGGGTCACATAGACAAAAGTGGTCCCCAGCTTTTCATGCAATTGGATCAGCTCCGTGCGCATCTGCGTGCGCAGTTTGGCGTCAAGATTGGACAATGGCTCATCAAGGATAAATACTTTCGGTTTTTTGACCATGGCGCGCGCCAATGCCACACGCTGCCGCTGCCCTCCCGAGAGCTTGTCCGGCTTTTTGTTCAGGTGCTCCGTCAGGCCGACAATGCCGGCGATTTCCCCAACCAATTGCTCTCTTTCTTTCTTCGGCACTTTGCGGTTCGTCAAGCCGAATTCGATATTCCCTTTGACCGTCATGGTCGGATAAAGCGCGTAGTTCTGGAACACCATCGCAATATCGCGCTTGCTCGGGCTCAAGTCGTTGACCAGTTTATCGCCGATCCAAATATCGCCTTCCGTCTGTTTTTCAAAGCCGGCAAGCATGCGCAGAATGGTCGATTTTCCGCATCCGGAAGGGCCGACAAGCACAGTGAACGATCCGTCTTTGATAGTCAGTGAAATATTTTTGACCACACGGTCTTCGTTGAATGTCTTGGAGATGTTTTCAAATCTGATTTCAGCCATACGCCTCTTCCTTTCATTTTGCAGTTATTGTTGTCTCATTCATCTGCCGGACCAGATCCACCAATTCATCGATGGTCTTGACTGATACCGACCATTTTGTCGCGTCGTTGTGCTCGTACTGGCTGATCAGACACGTATGGCCGCCTGCTTTATGGATAGGATACAAGTCATTCCATGGATGATCACCGATCGACAGGATCTCCTCCGGCTGATAGCCCTCATCAAACAGTTTGTTCATCAATTCCTGGATGCCACGCGGTTTTTTGCCGTTGAAGTAGTATTCATCGAATACATCGCCGATTTCCAAAAAGTCCACAAATTCCTGGCCCGTAGGCAGCGGCGAATTGGTCATTAGGATGGTTTTCTTTCCTTCCAGCTTGTTGATCTCATCAAACAAATCCGTCCGTTTGATGATGCAATAAGCTTCCATCAGCATCTCAGCCCGCACATCCTCAAACGCCTTTTTCATCGTTTCTTCAGCGATATTGTTCTTTATGCCCATCAAATGAGCGATGCCCCAAGGGTCGCCTATATAAGCAAGCGGGCCGTCCCCTCTTTGGGCCATTTCAATTTCAATGCCGTCCCAGTTGTACGAAACCACCGGCTTCAAATCGTTATGGCTGTAGAAAATCAATTCTTTCGGATCGTATAAAAATCCCAGCTTGATGGATTTTTTGCCTTCGAGAATATCGTAAGCCAATGCCACCGTCTGCTGGATTTCGCTCTCTGTGTGATTCGCTTGCAACATCTTTTGGATATAGCGCCCCATAAAGGAGTAATCCTGATATAACGTTCCGTCCATATCGAAAATGATTACATTGATATCTTTTAGCCAATTCATCTTATTGCCTCCTCGAATTTGGAAAAGGAAGTACAATTTAGCACTTCCTTCTCTATTGAAGTTGAACAGTTTTTATATACTGCCGATATCCCGCAAAACAGCTGCGCTTGCCGCGGGCAAGTATCGGCCGAACGCTATTCGGCCGATACTTTGCGACGAAGTGCGCAGCGATGCAACGCTTTTTCATGTCTCGAAGCTAGCGCAGCGATGCAGAGACAGGAGCAGTCGGTTTTTCTCCGCTGTTTTGCTTCATATCTATTGAAGAGTTATAGAAGAAAGAGTGGAAAGCGTTCGCCCGGAGCTATCTCTCCAACTCTTTTACTCTAATAACTTCTCGCCCACTTATATACCTGCAGTCTATTCAAGCAGTGCGCTTGATTTTTCAGCTGCATTATCCAAGACTTCTTCGGTCGGGATGCTTTCATCCAAAATGCCGCGCGTCAGTTCATCAATCAAAATTTGGACAATTTCCGGATAATTCTCTGCCATCGGGCGCGCAACTCCATTTTCAAGCTGGTCTACAGCCACTTTGAATTGCGGTTTTTCTTCATACAAAGCCTGGATTCTCTCGGACTCGGCCGCCGACTTGCGGCTTGGCAGGTAACCTGTGAATTCTGATGCATAAGCCGTTTGCTCTGTTGCCGTCATGAATTTGATGAATTCCCAAGCCGCCTTTTGCTTTTCTTCTTCCAATCCGCTTGTCATCACAAGGTTCGCGCCGCCAGTCGGCACTTTCGCTTCTTTGCCGCTCGGCCAGAAGTACGTGTTCAATTCAAACCCTTGTTCCTCAGCAAGCTGCAGCAAGTAAGACAAATCCGCAGTTGAAGCAAAGTGCATGCCGGAATGTCCGTTGACAAAATCTTGTCTCGTCTTTTCGCCTGCTTCAGTGCCGGAAGACAATTTCATCGTCCCTTCTTTTGCCATGTCTCTCCAAAGATTGTAAGCCTCCGCTCCCGCTTCGCTGTTGAACGTCACTTCCGTGCTGTCTTCGTTCATTGTCGAACCGCCCGCTTGCGCGATAAACGCTTCAAAGAACCAGATATCGATCGGCATGGATACTCCCACACGGCCTTTTTCCTCGTCCGTGAAAGCTTTTGCGTATTCCTGGAACTCTTCCCAAGTCTTCGGTCCAGCCGGATCCAATCCCACTTCTTCAGCCATTGTCGTATTCATGTAAAGAATCGGCGTGCTTCTCAAATAAGGCAAGCCGTATAGTTTGCCTTCAACGTATGAGTTCCCCATCAAGCCTTGATTAAAGTCGTCCATGTTTATATCAGGATCATTTTCAGCCAGTGCAGTCAAATCCTGGGTCATGCCGGACTTTGCGAAAATCCCGATCGATGCGATTTCATTTTGCGTTACTTCCGGTGCGTTTCCAGCCGCAAAAGCAGCTTGTGTCTTTGCGTGCAATTCATCATATGTGCCTTGGAATTCTGCGGTCACATGGATCTTGTCTTGCGACTCGTTAAACTGCTTCACCAAATTCTCATTGTTTTCACCGATTTTATCTCCCCAGGCATACCAGTAAGTCAACTCGACTTTTTCACCTTCCGCTCCAGCTGAAGGTGCTGCCTCGTTCCCTTTGCTTTCCCCTGAACTGCTGCATGCCGCTAATACCATAAGTGCTATTGCCATTACCACTAAAAAGCTGAGTTTCTTCATTTCCCTGCCTCCGTTTCTTTTTTAAGCCGATAAACAACGGATGGCAAAACAAAAAGACCTCAAATAGCCCTTCCGCGTCTGCGGAGGTATTTGAGGTCTCTCTAAGTGCACCCGGTTATCTATCTACTTGTTACATCCGATTGTAGTCCTTCATTGTTAAGGCCGTGTGATAAGGATGTAAAAATCATTTTAACAATCCGCTTTTCGAAAAATCGCAGGCCCACAGCGATTCATTCGAGGTGCTGACGGCCAGTGCCCCGGCTTCCAAAGAAGCTTCCACGTGTTCTATGGTAGAAAGCAAGCCTCCCGTAATGACCGGGATATCCAAAATCTTCGAGTAGGAGCGGATCACATCATACAGCGCCGAAGGCATGATCTCAATCATATCCGGTGCAAGTTTCTGCTTGTTTTCCAGAACACTGTCGTAAACTTCAGAGTCGATCATGAACACCCGCTGGACAACAAACAGCTTGCGTTCTTTCGCTTTTTTGATGAGCGCCGTTTTTGTTGTCACGATCCCAAACGGCTGAACATAATCGGCGATGAAATCCAGCCCCTCGTTGTTCAGTAAAAGGCCGCCGATCTTTTCCGCATGCACCAGCACCGGAATGCCTTCATTTTGAAGCACATCGACAAACCGTTTCACATTCATAATGGATCCCGCCAACAGAAACACAGCCGCAATGTCATCTTTGTTGGCCAACACCTTTTCGATTCCTTTATGATTTTTCACCGCCGCAATTTTTTTATGCCGCTTCAGGCGCTTGAATACTTCGGCATTGCTCCATTGTCTTTTCATTTTTCATGCCTCCTTCTGAAACCTGTTGCTTTCAGTATAGTTTTCTTTAAGCTTCTAAAACGGGATTTTTACAAATCTTAACAAGTTCTTAAAAGCAAATTAGCATCCATCTGAAATACTGAAGCTGTTACACAATAGAGAGGAGATGGAAACTTTGAAAATTGCAGTTATCGGCGACTTGCACTATCCGGCACTTGAAGAGGCATACGCATCTATTGAAGAAGATCGAAAGGTATTTTACGAAACCTTTATGGAGCGCTTTTTCTCGGTGCCGGCGGACTTGTACATATCCATCGGCGATTTGACAAATTACGGGTTGAAAGAAGAACTGGACGATATTTACGAAATGATCAACCGCTACAACAAACCGTTCGTCCATGTGTTAGGAAACCACGACGTATGTGCTTTGGCGCGCGATGAAGTTCTTTCGATTACGGGGCAGCAGCGTTTTCATTCTATCTCGACGGATGCGGCTACTCTGGCTTTTATCGACACAGAAAGAGAACAGGACTTGGAGAATTGGGGCGGAACGCTCGACTCGGCTCAGCTTGATTGGCTCGAAGGCGTTGTGGAAGAAAGCGGAGAAGCACCGCTCATTGTCTTTGCACATCATCCCATCCACGGCACCACCACCAATTCCGAAAAAGATAAATTATGCATCCCGGCAGACATACCGATCTGGGAGCTGCTGAGCAAAAAACAAGGCATGGGGCTGTATGTGAATGGGCATAACCACTTCAACTCTGTTGCAATCAAGGAGCAGTGGAACTTCCTCCAGCTGGCGGCTGTGCTCGACGAACAATCGATCCGCACCATCGAAATATCAGATACACACATTTCCGTCGACTCTGTTGAACTGAACGATTTCGAGCTGCAAAAAAGGGCCCGGACCATCGGCAACGCCATCAATCATTTCCAGCTGAACCCGGCACCGCTCGGACTTGAAAGCGACGTGAAATGCCTGATTCCGATTCCAGCACGGACTGTGTCTGCTGGGGAGAAGGTGTAAGGTAATACGGCTTTAGTGATAATAATTATTAATACTCCACAAAAAAGTTGCGAAGCCATTGGTCAAAGTTTACTTGGACAATGGCTTTGCGACGAAGCGCACAGCGATATAGGAGTACACGATTTTCTTCGATATTTTGCTCCATATACTCTGTTTCTTAAAATGTATAGAATTTAAAAAATTCAAAAGACATCTATACTTTGGGATACCCAATTGATAGATGTCTTTTGATTTTCTTTACTCTCTATTAGCTTCGATTTTATACAGAGGAACCAAAATTATTTTAAAATATCTTTGTAGGTTCTATTTTCCCTGTTCTGCTTAAAGCCTTCAAGCGTTTCATGACATTGTTTTCGCCCTTGCCAAAGTAGTCATATAAAATAGTGTATTCACTGTAAAGGTAATCGTATATTTCTTTGTTCTCCGGATTCGGATAGTAAACTTTATCGTCCAACTTACCCATTACACTTCCAGCTTCAAAAATATCTTCGTAACCACCAGCTTCAGCTCCTGCTGCCACGGCTCCAAAAATCGCACTCGCCAATGCCGGCCCTTGGGATGTCCCCCCAATTTTGATCGGCATATTTAATACATCCGCATAAGTTTGCATTAGCAGTGGATTTTTTCGAGAGATACCCCCAGTGGCATAAAACTCATCAACTGGCACACCATTTTCTCTAAATGCTTCTACGATTTTCCTTGTTCCAAAAGCAGTGGATTCGATCAAAGCTCGATACATTTCTTCTGGTTTTGTTTGTAAGTTCAATCCAATAAACATACCTGTTAATTCAAGGTCTACCAATGTAGAACGATTGCCATTCCACCAATCAAGTGCCAGTAATCCGCTTTCACCGGCCTTTAACAGAGAAGCTTTTTCCGTTAAATAGCTATGAATATTTTTATGTTCGGCTTCGGCTACTTTTTTATAACTTGCAGGAACACAGTTATCAACAAACCATGCAAATTGATCACCAACGCAATTTTGGCCTGCTTCGTAACCGAAAAATCCAGGAATGATTCCATCTTCTACAACTCCGCAAATACCAGGAACCAGTTGCTCCTTTTCACTTAATACCATATGGCAGCTTGATGTACCAATTATATTCAACATTTTTCCTGGACCATCAACTTTAACAGCCGGCAAACAGTTATGTGCATCGGCATGAGCTACAGCAACAGCCGTGCCAACCTTCAATCCTGTAATTCCGGAAGCTTTCTTTGTTATAAAACCAGCACGCTCGCCAATTGGGGTCACCGGTATATCAAGCTTCTCTTCTACAACATTTTCCAAACGCGGATCCAGAGCTTTAAAGAAAGATTTATCCGGATACCCGTCTTGTTTATGCCACATTCCTTTATAACCGGCTGTTGCCGCGTTACGCGTATGGACACCGGATAGTTGCCAAACTATCCAGTCTGCCGCTTCAATAAAGTAGCGAGCTTCTTTATACACTTCTGGCGATTCATCTAAAATTTGCCATACTTTAGGAAATAACCATTCTGAAGAAATTTTACCTCCATACCTTGGTAACCAAGATTGATTCGTTGCCTCAGCTACTTCATTTAGTTTATTTGCTTTGTCTTGCGCAGCATGGTGTTTCCACAATTTAACATAAGAATTCGGGTTATCCTGGAACTCCTGCAGGAAGCATAGGGGGGTGCCATCTTCTTTGACCGGAAGAATGGTGCAGGCAGTGAAGTCTACACCAATACCGATAATATCGTCACGTGAAACATTGGATTTTTCAATAACTCGGGGAATCGTAGTAGCTAATACGTCTAAATAATCTTGTGGATGTTGTAATGCCCAATCCGGCGGAAGCTTTTTGCCATTCGGCAATACATCTTCCATCACACCATGCCGATAATCAAGCACATCAGTCGCTAATTCTTCTCCAGTTGTTACATTAACAAGAATGGCCCGGCCTGAAAGTGTACCAAAATCAACACCTATTGTATACTTTGCCATGAATGTTCTCTCCCATTGTTCTGATAGTTTTTCTGCTTATCCCGTCTAAGACCTGTAAGATATCTCCTTTTATATCGGTATTAATTTTCATGTAAACGTTCCCCAACTTTCCCTCCCGGATGAATAATAGAGAATTGCTCTTTAGTAAAACCTCTTAATCTTGTGATTGCGATACAGATTGCATCAAAGATAGCAATGGTTGCAAGAGTGCTTGATGTAGCTAGCATATTGAAGTCATCAGGCTCGTTCTCAATTTTCACTTTTAATATATAGTCACTTTTTTGGGCTATAAAAGAATCTTCCATTTCTGTAACAGCAACCAAAGTGGCGCCTTTTGCTTTGCAGCCCGGGATCAGATTGTTGATTTCCGTCGTGGCTCCTCCTTTTGAAAATGCAAAAACGAGGTCATCCGCTTGTACAACTCCCAATGCTCCATGTACAGCATCTGCAGGGTTCAAGAATAAGGCCGGACAATCGACACAATTTAAAGTGTGAGCGATTTTACGTGCGGCTGCTCCAGAAGTTCCGCTCCCTGTCGTAATTATTTTCCCTTTGCAATCCCGGATCAATTCGTATATTTTGTTGACTTGGTCAGGATTGAAATTATTTTTAATTTCCAATATTGCTTCCGATTCCTTTTGGAGCGTATCATGAATGGATTCCAACAACGTAAACTTTGTCATAAGCGCACCTCTTTTGATTAGTTATATATATTTATACGTCTAAAAGGGAAACTCCCTTTCCAAAGGAGCTTTCCCAATCGCTTTTAAAGTTAATCACCGCTTCTTCAATAGAAGGCATTTTTAATGCATCAGCGAGCAAATCGGGATCAACCGTTGTACAGTGGGCACCCCATTCATAAGCGCTCATCACTTGTCCCATATTTTTAAAGCTAGCAGCGAGGATTTTGGTTTCTTTGTTATTTGCTTTGATAAGATGTGCGTAGTGTTTGATGACCCTTTCCGGTTCAATGTTGATATTTTCCATCCGATTGAAATATGGGGCGATATAGTCAGCACCTGCCATAATGGCAAAATCACCTTGAGCCATTGTATATATGGCTGTTGCCGTAATTTTGAAGTTTTCTTTTTTGAGGACTTTAACAGCTTGAAGGCCTTCAATAGTAGTTGGAATTTTAACATAGGTTTCATAACCTAATTCTTCAACTATTTTGTAAGCTTCTTTAATGATTTCTTCCTTGGTACCAGTTGTTACTTGAACATGAAGAAAGGTTTTTTCGCCAATAATTTTTTGTATTTGCCGAAAGTGCTCCCATATCTCTACTTTTCCCTCTTTTTTTAGAATACTAGGATTTGTTGTAACACCTGCAATCGGGAACACTTGGGAGTAATATTCAATCTTTTCTATATTGCCTGTATCAAACATCAATTCCATTAAATTGCCCCTCCCATTTTTCCTGCTTTAATGCTTTCACAACTCATTTATTTCGCGACATTCTCTGTTATTGCGTGTTCAAAATTTTTATATGCTTTTTCACAAGCGGTTTTCAAATCTTCATGGATACCGAACAAGCCAGAAGACCCCAAAACATAAATATCAGCGCCAGCTTCATGTAGCTGATTGAACGTTTTCTCGTTTACTGATCCATCAACTTGAATGGAGTAGTTATAACCTTTTTCTTCTCGTATACGTTTTGCTTCCTTGATTTTTTGTAGCATTTCGGGAATAAAAGGTTGGCCTGGAAATCCTGGATCAACCGTCATAATGGTTAATAACTCAGCACGGTTCAAGTAATATTCCACATGGTTTAACGGAGTCGCTGGATTTACTGCAATACCGACTTTACATCCCGCTGCTTTTATCATATTTAAGATACGGAAAGCATCTTTGTTGATTGTTTCAGCATGAACGGTTATATATTCTGCTCCAGCTTTTGCACACATTTCAATCCAATCATCCGGATTTGTCGTCGCCAAGTGGACATCCATCGGTTTAGTAGCCACTTTTTTAAAAGCTTTCATCAAATCTGGTGATAAAGAAAAATTCTTACTGTAATGGCCATCAATAATATCAATATGATAATACTCAATATTTTCATTTAAGATCTCTATTTGATCTTTTATATGTAAAAAATCCATACACATAAGAGACGCCGAAAACATGGGTTTCATCTCTTCCCCTCCATATCTTAAGTTTTTATTACTACTCAAGATTAGCGTGAAATTGCCATAAATCTTCAAGAGGTATATTTTTTTCTTCTAATATCATCATGGCTGTAATATCCCCGAATAATAGCAGAGACTGTTCAAACAAAGAGGTCATTGGTTGTCGGGAAACAATTTCATCGATACGTTTTAATTTACTAGAAACAGGAATTCGAATAAATACATCTGTGTATTCACTCAAACTGCTTTCCGGATTGCTTCCGATATGAACGACTGTAGCTCCTAGTTTTTTCGCTTTTCCAGCAATGGATAATGGTATGAGCGTTTCACCGCTACCAGACCCTACGACTAAAACATCTTTTCCAGTTATCGCGGGCTCTGTAATGTCCCCTACGACAATGGCGTTGATTCCAAGATGCGAATATCTTTTACATATTGACTTTAATGATAGAAGCACCCGTCCAACACCTATAAAGAACACTTTTTCGGCTTCCATTAAAACTCTCAAATAGTGAGCAACACTATTCGAGTCTACTGACTGCAGTGCTCTTGTACATTCATCAAGAACAGTGCTGCACTTATCAATGTAATTTTGTTGGGCAGTCATGTGGCTCCTCCTCAAACAAGTCTGCTTTTATATTTTGTCCATTCTAATTGCTTGTCATTTCTTCCAGTAACTTCAACCTTCTGATATTTCTTGCTTCATTTGCAAAAGATGACTCCAAAAATGTATCCAAAATTTTAATAGCTAAGCTTTCGCCAATCACACGAGCGCCAAGAACGAGAACATTCGCGTCGTTATGTTTCTTTGTCATTTCTGCAGTAAATGTATCAGAGCAAAGAGCCGCCCGAATTCCTTTTACACGATTGGCAGCAATCGACATCCCAATCCCAGTTCCACAGATTAATATTCCTTGTTCGGATTCTCCGTTTATAATAGAATCTGTTACTTTCTGGGAAATGCCAGGAAAATCACACATCTCCGTTGTATATGTGCCATAATCCAACACCTTAATATTTTGCTCTTCCAAGTGGCGAATTATGGTGTTCTTTAACATTACACCACTATGATCACACCCAATGGCAATCATACGGATCACTCTTTTCTAAGATTATTTGTTTTCATTAAGCAATTTGAAAATTACGCTCGCACTTTCATGTCGATTCGTTTGTCCAGTAATACCATTTCCTACAATGACAATGCCGGGCTGATAATCAAGAACTCGCTCAACAGAGTTTTGATTGATTCCGCCTGCAATTGCACAAAATTGGGAACCGATAGCTTTTTGTATCTTTTCTAATGATTCAAATGGACTTTCCGTGCTTTGGGCATCAACTCCCACATGAATACAGACATAGTGGACACCAAGTTTCAACAATTGCTTGGCGCGTTCCTCTAAATTTTGTACAGCCATCATGTCGGCTACAATTTCCCCGCCAAACTCTTTGGCTGCTTTAACTGCGCCTTCTATTGTATTATCGTGAGTAACGCCCATTACAGTAACGATATCAGCACCGGATTCAAAGGCAATTTTCGCTTCATACTCTCCAGCATCCATAATCTTCACATCAGCTAAGATAGTTTTTTCTGGATAAGCAATTTTTATCGTCCGAACTGGCTCCATTCCATAACGAATGATCAGCGGTGTACCAATTTCCACAATATCAACAAAATCATAAACTTCTTGGACAATATTTAATGCTTCTTCTGTATTACAAGTATCAAGGGCTAATTGCAACTTCATCTTTTCTCCCCCTGGTCAGCTATTGATTCTTTTAAAATTGCTATAGCAATTGATATGTTCTAAATAAAAGCCAGTTGATTTAACACGGCTTATAACTCCATAGATTGGGAATAAACTCCAACCTTTTCCATTTGAGCAAAGCGGATATCGAGATCAGTTTCCAACAAGCTTTTTTTCTGGATTTCCGTACAACCATTATCAACGATCAACATATCAACTTCATTGAGCCCGCAAATTTTACGAGTTGTAACTTGTCCAATCTTAGAAGAGTCAGCAAGAACGATTGTAGAAGTTACTTGGTTCCGTATAACCTGTTTAATAGGTATCATTTTTGTATACGGTACGGTGAATCCATCCTTTGGATCAATCCCATTACATGTCATGAAATAGTAATCTGCATGGATTTTCTTATAAAACTCTACCGATTCGGAAGTATCCAAGGTGTCTAAATGGCTATCATATTCTCCACCAGGTACTATAATTACTAATTTTTTGTTTTTGGTTAATATGCTCGCCGTTTCTATAGAATTTGTTACGATATTTAATTCTAATGAAGATTTTGAAATGTATTCAGCAAGAATTAACGTTGTAGTACCTGTGTCCAGAACAATTGTGTCGTTATTTTTTAAAATATGGTCAACTACATATTGGGCAATTGCTTTTTTTTCATTTTTTTGTACTTCTAATGCTTCATCATGAGAACTATCAGCTTCACTATTTGAAAGAACTCCGCCATGTGAGCGTTTGATCAAACTGCTTTTTTCCATCTCACGCAAATCATTGCGAAGAGTTGCTTCACTGCAGCCCAGTATCTGGGCTAATTCCCGAACACCAATTAACTGCCTTTCAACTAGTAGAGCTTGGATCTTTTGATGTCTTACCTGTCTTTTATTCATTTTTCATATGAACCTCCTTGGTAGATCGGGCTCATCTCATAAAAACCGAAAGCAATTAGCCTTCTATTTTCATGCAAAATACTAGAGGATTTCTTTGGACCCGTTATGCATTAACAATTTCTCTCATTTTTTGGCTATTTTCTAAAATTGAAGAGTCTTTATGGAAAACGCTTGAAGATCCTCCTACATAAATATCTGCTCCGCATTCATACATTAGCTTTGCTTTTTCAAAACTTACATTGCCATCCACTTCAATTTCAATATGGCCATGCCCACTTTCATCAAGCATTTTTCTTAGTTTAGAGATTTTATTTAATGTTGCGGGGACTAATTGCTGCCCGGCAAATCCTGGATTGACCGTCATCACCAATACAACATCAATATCCGGAAGCAAATCTTCCAATACTTGGATTGGTGTTCCTGGATTGATGGCTACTCCTGCTTTTGCCCCTAGGCCTTTTACAAGAGCTAAAGCCCGGTGAATATGAGGTGTAGATTCGTAATGAAGACTCACGATATCTTTTGGACTACAGTTTTTTATATATGACAAACTGTTTTCCGGATTTTCAATCATCAAGTGGATATCTAACGGTAAGTGTGTGATTTTTCGAATGGCATCAATAAAATCGAAACCAAGCGTCACGTTAGGCACAAAATGGTTGTCCATGATATCAATGTGCAAATAATCGACTTCCGCTTCTTCTAAAATTTTTATATCTCTTTCTACGTTCATCAAATCAACGCACATCAAGGATGGTGCTATCTTCCCTTTCATTTTACGTCCTCCTCCAAACTTTTAAATATGGCTTAATACGGTGAAACCTTATAATCCGATGCTTTTATGAAGCTATGCACTTCATTTTCATAAGGTATTGATGGCTGTGCCCCTAGTCGGGATACACAAATCGCCGCCGCTGCGCTGGCAAATGAAATAGCCTCTTCTACCGAATCGCCTTTGCAAAATCTAGTGATAAACGCTGCATTGAACGTATCTCCTGCCCCGGTCGAATCAACCGCATCCACCTGGAAAGCAGGAAAAATCGTTGCTTTATTGCCGTCGTAAAGGCAAGATCCACGGCTTCCAAGTTTTAACAGGACGTATTGTGGTTTTGCCCGTTCATATAATTGTTTTGCCGCCTCTAAACATTCGGATTCACTATCAACTGAAATTCCTGTTAAAGCTTTTGCTTCGGCTTCATTTGGTGAAATGATGAACAAGCCTTGTAATCGATCTAACGGGATATTCATCGCAGGGCCAGCATCCAGGAAAACAGGAATGTTTCTTTCTTGAGCTAATTCATAAGTTCTGTATACCGTTTCTAAAGGCATTTCAAGTTGCATGAGAATCATATCGAACTGATCAGAATCGATTGCCATTAAAACGTCTTGAGCACTCAGATGATCATTTGCGCCTAATATGACGTAAGATACATATTTGCCAGTTTCATCAACCATTATGGGAGCAAGCCCAGTTTGAGCATTTTGATCAAAAACAACGTAATCTGTATTGATGCCTGCTTTCTTTAAATTTTCAGCAAGTAAACGGCCATTCGGATCATCACCGACTCGACCGGCCATTGTAACATCAGATCCTTGAAGAGAAGCGGCATAAGCTTGGTTCGCGCCTTTTCCGCCAGTTGCATACGAATAAGTGGAACATACCACCGATTCGCCGAAATTTGGTATCTTCGGGACGCCGTATACGTTTAAATCCATGTTCATGCTTCCGACGACCAAAATTCTGGGGCTTGTCATACCGGTTACCTCCTGAAAGAAATTAAATATTAGTTTGCAGTTGCTTTCGCTAATTTAGCTGTAGTTTTTTTGTTCGCAGAAAAGTTGACGATTAAGACACCGATTACTGCTACCCCCCAGATCAAATCACGATAGTAGTTACTGATTTCCGGGAACATGTTTAGGAAAGAAGAGATAACTTGAACCGTAATAGTGGCTAAGAAAATGCCTCTTATTGTTCCATATCCACCGTTCGGGTTAATGCCGCCTAATACAACGATCAGGATGGTTTGCATGATATAACTTGACCCAAAGTCGGCTTTAGCAGAGCTTAAACGAGCCAGGCTTAATATACCTGCCAATGATGCTAGCAACCCGGATAATATATAAGTCTTGATCAGGACATTATTGATCTTGATGCCTGAAAATGCAGCTGCTCTGGCATTTGTTCCAATCAAGAATACCCGCATACCAAACTTGGTCTTGCTCATAATAAAGATAATGAACCCCACTACAAACAAATAAATGAAGAACGACAACGGAATTCCAAATAAATAGCTGTTGGAAATAAGCTGGCTGAATACTCTTGGGATTCCACTTACAGTACTGCCTCCACTAATAATGATGGCGATTCCCATGTATAGCTGCATAGTCCCTAATGTTGCCAGCATCGCAGGAATATGAAGTTTCGAAATTAAGAAGCCGTTAAATGCGCCACAAAGGAATCCTGTCAAAACTCCGGCTAGAACAGCAATTAAAATGAAAAGCAGCAGTTCAGGTCCAACAGCAGTTAGAACCAGTGCTTTCATAACCATTCCAGTAACAATGGCACTTAAGTTCGCAATGTAGACAACGGACAAGTCGATACCGCCGGAAATCATTGCAATACCAACCCCTAGTGATAACAATCCATATTCAACTAGTTGCTTTGACATAGATTGAAAATTCCCGCTTGAAAGGAACATATCGGGTTTTGTTAAACTCGCAACTAAGAAAATGGCCACAAACATCGTCAACAAACGCGCCGTATTTCCATCCAATTGGTTTAGTGAGAGACTATTGTTTTTGAGCAGTTTCATTAATTACCACCTCCGAATTTTGAAGGCCTTTCGAATCCTTCGATTTTTTCGATTTGAATAAGTTATGGCTTTGAATAACTGAAATAGCTGTTCCGATTATAATGATTGCGCCGATAAAGAATTTTTGCCAGTACACCGGAATACCCACAAGGATCAAACTGTTGGTTACAATAGTGATCAATAAAGTTCCCAGAATTGTACCTTTCAATGTACCGACGCCACCCATTAACCGGGTACCGCCCAGGATGACTGCTGCAATAACAATCATTTCTTCGCCAGCGAATTCCGTTGGCAAATAGTACAAGGATTCGACTGTATAACAAACCCCGGCAATAGCAGCAATAGCACCACTCACAGTGAATACACCAAAGCGGATTAGTTTTACGTTAAATCCAGCACGTTCTGCAGAAGTTTCATCTCCTCCAACTGCAAAAACCCCTCGCCCAGCCATGGTATGGTTTAGAACAAAATAAACGATAATATAAAGACCAACAAAAATTAAGAATGTCATTGGTAACGAAGAACCTATACCTGCTTTAGCATTCGTAACAGCTAATAAAGATTGTCTTCCGAAATCAGCCATCGTTGCAGGCAATTCCATCCGGCTTGCTTCGAACGCCCCCAGCAAGATTCCACTGAAAATAGTAGAAGTGCCTAGCGTAACAATCAAGCTTGGGAAATTATATTTTGCGATGATGAAACCGTTTATTGATCCTAAAACTAGGCCCACTGCAATCGCTACCAAGAAAACAATGGCGATAGAACCCTGAAACCCAGTAATAACAACAAATTGCGTTGCAATATAACTGCTTAACGCTGCAATCAAAGGAAATGATACATCTGGTCCAGTACTGATAAATCCAAGATATGCGCATAGTGCAAAAATGGATGGAACAATCATGGACCGCAATAAATCGACAAGATTGTTATTGGTAAAAAATAAACCCGATTGCATTTCAATAAAAACTGCTAATAAAACGATGAGTACCAAAACAAAAAATTCAGTACTCACCAAACTCTTTTTCAGTTTTTTTGTTGTTAAGGAATTCATGTTTACACCTCTTTTGATTAAATATATTGGGAAAGCATATCTGCATTCAAATCACCTGAAGCTATTTCATTTATAATTTTCCCTTGCTGCATGACCATTACTCGATCACATACATCTACAAGTTCTTTCACATCATCGGAAACAACAATGATTCCTCTTCCTTCATTGGCTAGATTTCGAAGCAATGTGTGGATGTCATGTTTTGCACCAATATCAACTCCGACTGTCGGAGCATTCAAAATCAAGACATTTGGATTTGTCGCCAGCCAGCGTGCCAGCACTACTTTTTGCTGGTTGCCGCCTGAAAGGGTTTGAACTGGATACTCATGGTCTTTTGTTTTAACGCCAATATTCTTGACCCAGCCTTTCGATTCATCAGTCAAAGCCGTTATATTCATGACCCCTAACTTGCTGGATAGTTCATCTAATTTTGTAACATTAATATTCCGCTTTATTGATTGTGATAGGAAAAGGCCTTCTGTTAAGCGGTCTTCAGGAACCAGTGCAATCCCTAACTCTTGTGCTTTTGCAGGACTAGTAATATTGACTTCTTTCCCATCAACCACAATAGACCCTTCATACGGCTTCAACAGACCGAAAAGAGCTAAAGATAATTCGGTGCGTCCTGAACCGAGTTGTCCAGAAATGCCTAAAACTTCTCCTTTTCTTAGATTGAAGTTTACATTATCGAATCCTGGCGCAGATAAATTCTTCACTTCAAGAATCGAGTCCCCTGCTTTTGCATTTTGTTTGATATTTTGACTATCAAATTTACGGCCAGTCATGTAATATGCAAACTTCTCGTCGTCCATTTCAGATACCTGACAAGAAAGAACGTTTTCGCCATTTCTGAAGATTGTTATGCTGTCGCAAATTTCATATACTTCATCGAGCTTATGGGAAACAAAAAGAATTGTTACACCTTGTTCCTTTAAATCTTCTATGATTTCAAACAACCGCTTGACTTCAGTCTTCGTTAAAGTCGTCGTAGGTTCATCCATGATAATAAGCTTAGCGTCGGCAAGCAATGCCCTGGAAATAGCAATCAATTGTTTATCAGCAACGGGAAGGTCTTCTACAAGCGCATCCAAATCCACTTTGAAATTGATTTTATTAACAGCTTCTTCTGCAATTCTGCGGAACTCTTTTTTATTGATGAATTTCTTTTTACTGGCCAAGGCCTTATTGATCGCCAAATTTTCCATTACAGTAAGGTTGGGGAAAACAGAGAAGTCTTGATAGATGATTTGGACTCCTGCTTCAATAGCTTCTGAAGGAGTGATGGATGTATATTTTTTGCCGTTAAGTTCTACTTCTCCGGAGTCTGGTTTATGCACCCCAGAAATGACTTTTATAATAGTGGATTTGCCGCAACCATTCTCGCCAGCTAAACAATGCACCTCACCTTTTTTTATAGTCAAGTCAACACCCTTTAAAGCATGAACACCACCGAACGATTTATGGACTCCTTTTACGGAAAGAATGTTTTCAGACATTTTAAGCCTCCTAATGTAATGGAAATTACAATTTAATTTTGAAAAAGGAATATCGCTTCATCTTTCAGATGGACGATATCCCTTTTGGTCACCTTAACAATTTCGATTAGAAGTCGTAGTCATCAATGTTTTCTTCAGAGATTTCAAGTGCTGCATCCCCGATAACGGTTTTGTTTGTTCCTTCAATGATGCGAACTTTTTCGTAACCTTCCACTCCCAAATCTGTTCCTTCAGTGATTTCTTCGCCTGAAAGAATTTTTACAGCAGCGGATACCATTGCATAACCAGCATTTGCAGGGTCCCAAAGCAATAATTTATTAATTGTTCCGGCCTTTACAAATGTTTCAAATTCGTTTGGTGTTCCAACTCCAACAATATTAACTTTGTCTTGCAAGCCTAATTCTTCAACTGCTTTTGCAATTCCCGGGCTGTCAGGAGAAGCAACACCTGTGAAACCGCTCAAATCTGGGTTAGCTTTCAAAATCTCTTTTGCTCGCTCATAAGCAATGTCAACACTTTCCTCAGACTCTGCGCTCGGAACTTGTCCATCATTGATCAGTTCCATATCTGCATAAGTTTTTTCTTGATGAGCTTTTTGAGCATTAGCATACTCCATATGAGTAGTACTTGTTGTGTAACCAACCATCATGGCATATTTACCTTTTTCTCCCATTTCTCCCGCCAGCGCATCCATCAAAGAAGCACCAAAAGCTTCAGAAGTGAAAGCTTCAATATCAAACAGTGTATTTTCTTGGTTGGATGCTTCATGTGTAACTACAGCAATCCCTTGGCTCAAGGCATTTTCTAATGATGATTCAATGGCGCCTGGATCGATAGGAACAACAGCAAGTGCATCTACTCCTTGAGCAATCAAGTCATCGATAACTTGTACTTGAGAAGCAGCGTCTGCGTTAGCAGGGCCTTTTTGAATAACATTTACAGAAAGTTTTTCGCCAGCTTCATTAACTCCCACTTCCATACGTTTGAACCATGCAGCAGTATTGTCTTTAGTAACTACAGCAATTGTCCACTCTGTTTTATCTTTATCAGATTTGAAATTTGCTGGGTTTAGTAAGTCTTCACCAGATGTTGCACCCGATCCCGATCCTGAACTTGAAGCAGAATCTGTACTTGTGCCCATCGAACAAGCTGTCAACGAAAAGAACATCAGAACAATAATGAGTGTTGATAAAATCTTTTTCACAAAAAAACCCCCCGTTAAATTTTTTATATTCATTCAACTACGTTTTCGTAGCTGCCTATAAAGGCCATTTTAAAAATATCACTATCCAATCGCTTTCTTACTCCAGATTCGCATGATTTTTAAACATTTCATCCGATTCCAGATTAAGCGCTTTCATTGTTTTGATAACTAATGTATCAAAGGATAATAGTAAGGTTTGTTCAAACAAAGACCCCATAGGTTGTTTAGAACTGATAGATGACTGTTTATCTGATTTTGGAGTCGGAGCAGGAATTTGCAGAACTATATCTGCCATCGTTCCTAAAGTGGACTCTGGAAAACTAGTAATCGCAACAATTTTTAGTCCATTTT
The DNA here is from genome assembly GCF_007859395.1 of Planomicrobium sp. CPCC 101110. Classification (GTDB taxonomy): domain Bacteria; phylum Bacillota; class Bacilli; order Bacillales_A; family Planococcaceae; genus Planococcus. Next base: position 431,547 of record NZ_VOHD01000008.1, read on the forward strand.
TTTTAGCCTTTTGCGCATAAGCTTTCAAGCTCTCTGTTTCTCCTGATCCAGTAGCTAAAACAAGCAAATCTCCTTGACGAGAACTTGAAGTAGTAATTTCCCCAATGACATTTGCATCAAGACCCGCATGCATTAATCTCATTGCAAACGCTTTTGCCATTAAACCAGATCGTCCGGCTCCTGCAACAAATATTCTTGGTGCATATGTAATCGCTTCCACTACAGAGTCCAGTCTTTCTTCGTTCACATTTTCAGCCACGGATTTTATTTCATTAATGATGGCCGTCAATATTGCATCCAATAAATCTCTGCCTCCCCACCCTAAAATTGAAAGCGTTTTCTGTTATAAGAAAATTCGCTTATCGATATTTTTATATTACTATCACTAAAGTTTTTAATCAATAGGAAATATTGCGATAATTGAAAGTTTTTTTATCGAATACGTAAAAAATAATTGGCGTTTTATTTATTTTTATTATTTCAGTTGACTTTCGAAGAGAAATTCCCCTTATTTTAGATTTCAGTATGAATAAAACTTTCCTTATAAAATCATTTTTGCCTTAAACTTCTCTCTAATTCGATTATTCATAGAAATTTGGCGGGTCCGATGAGATAAAAAAAGCATTTGATAAAAACCGTTGGAGCAACATCTTTTTAATTTAAAACTGAAGTAATTCATTTTTCTCCAAACAAAAAAGCACCTCAGCTGAGATGCTACAAAACTACGTATTATGGTTGCTCTCCATATTCTCCAGCAACAAACGGATATTGGCGATATCATCTGCATGCTCTTCTTCGATGGCTTGCTTTTCTCTTTCGAGTACTTCGATCCCCATTCGCGCAAACTTCAGATGCTCGCTGTATTCCTCGAATATTGACCCTTGGCCGTTCCCGTTTTCTATGGCTGAATAAAATTTTTCCAATGCACGAAGTTTTTGAAGTTCTTTGTCGACATTTATTTGCTCTTCAGTGCTGATTGGGAAATCGTATGGGGTGTTGATCGTATAAATTTCATCGAGCGCTTTGTTCAATTTCTCGTGATGCTCTTTCAAAAATTCGTTCATGATTTCACCTCCTCCTTATCTATTCCATGGCCGCAGTGAATTTTCCTGTCGCATTGCATCAAACAAAAACCCGGACAAGGAATCTTCCTTGTCCGGGCGTATGGATTGGTCTTATAGTTCTTCGCCATTCGTCTGAATGACTTTTTTGTACCATTCGAATGAATCTTTCTTGGAACGTTCCATTGATCCGTTGCCTTCATTGTCGCGGTCAACGTAGATCATGCCATAGCGTTTTTTCATCTCGCCGGTTGTGAACGAAACGATATCGATGATGCCCCAAGGCGTGTATCCCATCAAGTCTACGCCATCGTAAGTGACGGCTTTTTCCAGCTCTTCGATATGGGATTTCAAGTACTCGATTCTTTGTTCATCGTGGATTGAGCCGTCTTCTTCCACTGTATCAATTGCGCCAAAGCCGTTTTCAACGATGAACAATGGAATCTGGTAGCGGTCGTAGAAACGGTTTAATGTATAACGCAAGCCTGTCGGGTCGATCGCCCAGCCCCAGTCGCTCGATTTGATATACGGATTGTCTATGCCATTCGCCAATCCGCCGTTTACAATACTGCCTGTGTTTTCGTTTTGGACATCGCTTTTCACTGTTGTCGACATGTAATAACTGAAGCCCAGGTAATCCACTTTGCCGTTTCTGAGGATTTCATCATCGCCCGGCAAAAACGGGATATTGTAGCCTTCACGTTCGAATTCTTTCAGCGCGTAGCTTGGGTAATAGCCGCGCACATGGACATCCGGGAAAAAGTAGCGCTGTCTCATTTCTTCTTCCGCCAGCATCACATCCGCCGGGTTTGAAGAATAAGGGTAAATCGGCACGTGGGATACCATTGCCCCGATCTGGAAATCAGGATTGATGGCTTTTCCTTTTGCTACAGCCAATGCACTTGCAATCAGTTCGTGGTGCCCTGCCTGGTACATCACTTCTTTGGCATTTTCGCCTTCTTTTACGACAACACCTGAGTTTGTCCATAAGAATAACGGGTTATGAACGTCCATTTTGTTGTTGATCTCGTTGAACGTCATCCAGTATTTCACTTTGTCTTGGTAGCGGCCGAAGCAAACTTCAGCAAATTTCACGAAATGATCCACCACTTTCCGGCTTCGGAATCCGCCGTACTCTCTTGCCAAATGCAACGGCATTTCAAAGTGGGAAAGGGTGATGACCGGTTCGATTCCATGCTTCAGCAATTCATCAAACACATTGTCATAAAACTGCAGGCCTTCTTCGCACGGCTCCGCTTCATCGCCTTTCGGGAAAATGCGGCTCCAGCCGATCGACGTACGCAGGCACTTCAAGCCCATTTCGGCAAACAATGCGATATCTTCCTTGTATTTGCTGTAGAAATCAATGGCTTCATGGTTCGGATAAAACTTATCCGCTTCTATCGTTTCTGTAATTTCCCTCGGCACACCGTGTGCGCCTGCCGTCATAACGTCCACAACGCTCGGCCCTTTTCCGCCTTGGTTCCAGCCGCCTTCAAATTGGTGAGCGGCTAAAGCGCCGCCCCATAGAAAATCATTTGGTAGTTTACTCATTAGATCTCTCTCCTTATTTTACGACTGTCAGCAATTTTTCGCCGACAATGCCGTCCAGAATGTTCTCAACGATGATTTCTTTATAAGAGTGTGTGTTCGTGACAATCAGCGGCGTCGTGATTTGGATGCCTTCTTTTTGAATGGCTTCTCTGTCAAATGTGATGAGCAAGTCGCCTTTTTTGATTTTGGCGCCATCTTCCACATGCAGCGTGAACGGTTTTCCATCCAGCTTAACTGTGTCCAAACCGATGTGCACAAGCAGCTCAACACCTGCGTTTGAACGCAAGCCGATTGCGTGTTTTGTCAAAGCGATCATTACAACTGTTCCATCAAACGGAGCATATAATTTATTGTCCAGCGGCTCAATGGCAACGCCTTGTCCCATCGCGCCTGAACTGAACACTTCATCCGAAACTTGTGAAAGCGGAACGATCTGGCCTCTTAATGGCGTAGCGATCGGTTCTTCGTTCTGGTAATCGGTGCCTGTCTCAGGCTGACCTTGTTCTTCTGCTGTGTCTCCGCCCGCTTTTTTCGCCATATTCTCTCCGAATCCGAAGATTTGGATCAAGACGATCGGAAGGACAATCGCAATGGCAGAACCGATCAAGATTCCCCAGATGGACATCGGAGAGTCAGGGCCGATGCCGTTCACAATGGTCAATGGCCCCGGCAGCCCGGCATACGCAAAGTAATACGGATTGAAGAAACTTGCCGTGACGGCGCCAACAGCGCCCGCGATGCTTCCGAAGATAAACGGTTTCTTGAACTTCAGCGTAATTCCGTAAATAGCAGGTTCCGTGATGCCGAACAATCCCGTTACCCCGGCTGAAACACCGAGTTTCCGCGTTTCTTGGCTTTTCGACTTGATAATGACACCCAAGACAGCGCCGATTTGCGCAATGACGGCAATCGTTTGGTAGGCCTGGAACGAATCGCGGCCGTACAAATCAAAGTTCGCCAACACCATTGGAGTGATCCCCCAATGGACACCGAAAATAACAAGCACTTGCCAAAGCCCGCCGATAATCGCCCCAGCCACAGCCGGTGCATTTTCCGCAAGGAAGTTATAGCCATTCGCAATTCCGTTTGCCCCCATTGTTGAAAGAGGACCAAGCACTAGAATCGTCAACGGAACCATGATGATAAGGCATAAAAATGGAACAAACAATGGACGGACGATTTCGTGTATCCGTTTATTCAAGAAGCGTTCCAGATAAGACAGGATCCATACCAGTATCAGCGGCGGCAACACAGAAGATGTATACACCGTTTGGCTTAAAGCAAGGCCGAAAAACGTAATGCTTTCTCCCGCTGCAATTCTTCCGGCCATCTCAGCCCAGGTCGGACTGACCAATGCCGCACTAGCGGCAACCGCTATATATGGATTTGTTTTAAAGTGGTTCGCTGCTGTTATAGCAATGAAAATCGGTAAAAAGGTAAATGGCGCCCAGGAGATAAAGCTGAAAACTTCATAAGTCCCTGTTCCCGAAAAACTAGGAAACAATAAATTTATCAATATCAGCAAACCCTGCAAAATACCGGCTGCCGCCAAAATATAGACAAACGGAGCAAAAACAGCGGACATTGTCGCAATGACGCGGTTCAGGATGGTTCCTTTGTTTTCAGTCACATCAGCTGTTGTGTCGAGTTTCACCAAGCTTGAAAACTCTTCAAAAACTTCCCCTACATGCTGGCCGATGACCACTTGGAATTGTCCACCGGTTTCAACTACTGTAATAACGCCCGGCATTTCCGAAACGGCTGCTTTCGCTTCCGGTTTGGAACGCTTTAGGACGATCCGGAGTCTTGTCGCACAGCGGGTTGCACTTACAATATTCTCTTCCCCGCCTACTGCTTCCAATATATCTTTTGCAAGTTTTGAATAATCTCTGACTTTTGCGGCCACTTCTAGCCCCCCTTTTCTGAGTACGCTTTCATTATATATTGTACCGGTACAATATATCAAGTACGAAACAAATAAATTAATAGTATATAATTTATTTGAATCGTTTTTAAGGGGGTTATGATATAATTCTCGTATCTTATCAGCCAAATAAACTAATGAGGAATGCATATGTTAAAATATCAGCACATCGCAGAAGAAATCGAAAATTACATTGAAGAGCATAAACTCCAGCAAGGAGACAAGCTTCCAGTCCTGCAAGATTTGATGAGCCAATTCGAAGTAAGCAAAAGCACGGTCACAAAAGCATTGGAATTGCTGGAAACAAAAGGGGTCGTGTTTCAAGTCCGGGGAAGCGGGATTTTCGTCCGGCGGCATAAGAGAAAAGGATATATCAGCCTTCTTTCAAACCAAGGATTCAAAAAAAACCTGGAAGAATTTCAGATCACTTCAAAAGTGATCCAGCTGGATGTGCGGAAACCGACAACAGAAGCCGCACTGAACCTGAACATCGGCCCTGATGACGATGTCTATTATGTAAAAAGGGTTCGTTATATCCAGGGGCAGCCGCTTTGTCTGGAAGAATCGTATTTCAACAAATCGATCGTCACGTATTTGAACAACGAAATCATCACTGAATCGATTTTCAATTACATCACAGATGGATTGGGGCTGAATGTCGGGTTTTCGGATATGTTTCTTCATATCGACAAGCTGACCGAAGAGGAAGCGGGTTACTTAGGCTTGGAAAAAGGCGATCCGAAACTGTACGTTGAATCGATCTTCCATTTAACCAATGGCCAGCCATTCGATTTTTCAAAAGTGACATACAATTATGTGCAGTCGCAGTTCTTTATTCAGGCGGTTATATAGAAAATTCAGGTTCGTGGACATGGCTGATGTCCACTTCGGCGGACGCTTTCCGCGGGCACGGCTTGAAACCGTTGCTCCTGTTTCTGCATCGCTGCGCTAGCTTCGAGACATGAAAAAGCGTTGCATCGCTTTGCTGCTTCGTCGCAAACAAGTTGGCCAAAATCCTTTTGACCAACTTGCTCGCCGCCTTCATTCCCATCAGCTAGTTTTATAGAAGCTTTATAAAGTACGCAAAGAAAAAGCACCAATTCCTTGAACGGGAATTGGTGCTTTTTTATTCACTTCGCGCCGCGTGATTCTTTTGGCGGTTGGCATACGTCGCATTTGCGCTGGTTGTTCTTGTTGAATTTCGTGAATGTTTTTTCGAAGTTGTTGCCGCATGAGCATTTGAATAGCAGCTTTTGTGAAAATCCGTGATATTCCGTTGACAGCAATTTGCTGTCGGAGTTTTTTTCTACAAATTTTTGAATTTCAGCGTACGTCCATCGTTTATTCATTTTGTTACACCTCTATATTTTATTGGTAGGCGAAGGCTTGGGGCATCCGATCAATTATGAGCAAAAGTCGTAATCATCCTAAGTTCCTCATTATAGCACGGGTAGGTGCACAATGAGAAACCTAATCTAATCATCGTCTTACAGGAGATTTTCATCTTCCGGTTATCCCCATGCCAATCACACAAAAAAGCTGCCGACAACCGTCGACAACTCTCATATTTTGCATGACCAATTCCTATTTTTCTGCTTTGATGCTTGCAATGACTTTATTATCTTTATATTTCACAGTCACTTTGTAGCCATCGGCAATTACATTGTCGAACTTGCCTTCGAGTTTTTCGGCAGTCATCAAAGTGATGTCTTTAACCTTTCCTTTTCCGATTTCATACTCTGAAAGGTCCAAGTTCAAGTTTCCGCCTTCAAGGTATAGCAGTCCATCCACATCAACTTGGCTGTTGTCGTTGTTCATTTTGATGTCCAGGTTTCCGGCTTCCATCGTTAAGTTGCCGTTCACCTCTACAGGTCCATCCGCATTGACCACGACTGTACCGCCTTCCACGTAAAGGTCACCTTTACCAAAAGCTGTTGCAGATGCAGCTTCCAGCGTCCCGCCTTGCAGCAGGGTGCCGCCTGAGTAGCTGTTATCGCCTGTCAATGTAAGCGTTCCTGTCCCTTTTTTGGTAAGCATACCGCTGCCAGAGATATCATTTCTCCACCAGTCGTGGGCATTGAATCTTCCTTTTGAAGCATCCATATCGACAGTTACATTGCTTAAAAATGCGCCATAGCCATCAGCTGCAGTGACCAAATCCAGTCTTCCCCAGCCGTTCGACTCGTCGATTACAGGATATCCTGAGTCGATTTCTGTCGTATACAACACTTCTCGGCGCTGCTCATCCGTCAAATACGGCTGGCGTGTTTCCAGCAACACTTCCGCTCCTTTAGGAACGACAGGGGCTAACCCTTTTGTACCTGTTTGCGGCAAGCCGTACGTCAGCTTTTCACGGTAGAACGCTTTATTGGCTTCGTGGTCTTCCCACTTTTCTTCGTCGTACGCACTTTCAAACGTATACTCTTCCGTTACCGTATGGGCGTATTCGTACAAGCTCATGCCTTTTGCTTCGGCTAGTTCACCGAATACTTCTCCGGCGTTTTCATACGCCTTGTCCAAAACTTCTTGGTTTTCTGCAAGGTTGTATGCATAGGCAGTCATTGCTGTCGACTGGATTCGTGCTCCAATCACATCAAGCGGCGAGTGCATGCCGGCCACGATTCGGTTTTCCCCCATTTGGGCTGCTCTTGTTAAAAATTCTGCATATCGCTCCGGTGTTGCGTATGCAAACCCGAATGTTGACAAGTACGATGCGCTTGTATGGCCGCTTGGGAATGCGCCGTCTTTCCCTCTGCCGTCTTCCGCTTTTCTTTTCACATATTCCAAAGCCGGAATGACTTCCACAGCTGTTTCATATTGTTGGAAATGTTTTTCCCCTGTTTCTTTTTTGCCGCCTGAAGGCAGTGCTTCTGATGTAGTTTTACCGCTGCCGATTGTTTCCCAGACAGGCAAGCCGTTCGCATCCACGATTTCTTTCACTTCTCCATTTGAATTGATCCGGTATGGTCTTGGAGAAGAATAGAAATACTTCGACGGGTTTGACGAAGCGGGGCTCCGGAATCGGATCAAATGGACCAAATCCAGCGCATCCTTAAGTTCAGATTCCTGCCACTGCCCCATTCCTTGGCTTTGGTCTTCAGCCGTCTCTTCTTCCAATACTTTATTCATATCCTCTGGAGATCTTACGATGCTCGTTGTCGGGTTAACAATGTCTGCATATGTATTTGCCAAAGGCCCATAAGCTTCCATCATGCTGTAGATCTTATCCCGTTGATCATCATAGTAGGCGGCTAGCGCTTCTTCGGCTGTTCTGTTTTGCGTCACGTCTTCCACGTATTTAATATTCGCTTCCCACGTCGCTGCATCTCTGATTTCTTCGTTGGCATAGGTTTTCTTATCAGCCACTACTTTTGATGCGTCATTTTTAAAGCCATCAAAATAAACGGCAGGTCCGTCGCCATAGTTTGCAGCTTTGCCATTCACGCCTGGCTGGGTTAACGCAGTTCCGTCTCTCCAGTCCGGCTGGTTCAGCGACCAAATGGAATCAAAACCATCCAGAATATTGATGAAAGGATTCGTCGCAGCGATGTTCTTCAAGATCGGATCATTGGCATTTCCGCCGTAATCCACTGCTGGCATTTCCACTTTCGGAGCGTCTGTATTTACTTCTCCAGAAATCCCTTGCGGCTTTGAAGGTTTTGTAATCCCTTCTTTTTTCGAAGCTTTATGGGACTTGCTTTGTGTCTCAGCATAAGAGCCTTTTTCGTAGCTATGTATTGAACCTGCCTCGTTTGCTGCAGGTGTAGCGGCTTGAACAGGAAGCACAGAAGAACCCACGGATAGCGCCAGAAGTACTGCTACTGATTTCTTTTGAAAATATTTCATATGTTTTGTATTTCTCCTTTTCTGCTGCGATTTTTTATATGTATTATTTTTACTTCAATTTTCAGTTCAACCTCATAACTGAAGTTCAAAAGGTTCAAACTCTCTCATCCACACAAATTTCAGTATAAGGAGAATTTGTTATTCGAATATAGGAATACTGTTAATGTTGTGTAAATCCATGTAAAGCGGCAGAAAGTTTTGCGTTTCTTCGCTTCTTCTTCCTAATAAACTTCGATATAAAAATTTCAGCAAAGAAAAAACTGCCTCCCGTTTTTGGGAAGCAGTCTTTTCTTTGTGCTTGGACAATCCAGCTCTTCAAGTTCGCCGTTTCAGCCAATCGCTATTCTCTGTTCGAACTCCAGAAGCAATGCCCGCACTTCAGCCGTCGATTCGGTCTTCAGCAATCGGTTTCTCAGTTCATCGGCGTCCGGGATTGCGCTGACGTAAATCTTAAAGAAACGGCGCAGCGGCCTGAATGGCAGCGGATTGGTTTCCGTGGAGTATTGATCGTGCAGATCCAGCTGCAGCTTCAGGAGGCCAAGATATTCCTCAGTGCTGTGCTCCCGTGGCTCTTTTTCAAAGGCGAACGGATTGTGGAATATCCCGCGCCCGATCATGACGCCGTCGATGCCGTATTTCTCGGCAAGCTCCATGCCTGTCTGGTAATCAGGGATATCCCCGTTGATCGTCAAGAGTGTATCCGGCGCCAGCTCATCGCGCAACGCCTTGATTTCCGGAATCAGTTCCCAATGCGCAGGCACAGCGCTCAATTCTTTTTTCGTGCGCAGGTGGATCGACAGATTGGCGATGTCCTGCTTCAAGACATGCGACAGCCATCCTTTCCATTCATCCACATGGGTATAGCCAAGGCGCGTCTTCACGCTGACCGGCAATCCGCCCGCTTTTGCGGCTTGGATCACTTCCGCCGCATTATCAGGAAAGCGGATCATGCCGCTGCCTTTGCCTTTCGTTGCCACGTTCGGCACCGGACAGCCCATATTGATATCGATTCCTTTAAAGCCTCGCTTCGCCATCCCGATGCTCATTTCCCGGAACTGCTCGGGTTTGTTCCCCCATATATGCGCCACGATCGGCTGTTCATCTTCTGTAAACGTCAATCGCCCTTCTTCACTGAAGATGCCATCCGGATTGCAGTAACTTTCAGTGTTCGTGAACTCCGTAAAAAACACATCCGGCCGCGCAGCTTTCGCCACCACTTTCCGGAAAACCACATTCGTGACCTCTTCCATCGGCGCCAGGATAAAAAATGGCCGCGGCAAATCACGCCAAAAATTCTCTTTCATGTTCAACTTTCAATCCTTTCAAAAACCTTTAATCTATCTATGCTGATGTTAAAATATATGAACTTTATCTATCTAATCATTTCTCTTTTCTTGACTTCACTAGTTTACATGAGCCAGCCTTTTGTGAAAAGCGGCGCGGGCTGGAAACTTAAGAAGCAGAATACCCATTCCTTATCTCTCAATATATTCAAAAAGAAACGACTGTCCATCACGGTAAAAACGCGGATCATACAATCCCAGCCGCTTCCCATCATCCACTACAACAACAAAAGGTGACCATTCATATAGTGTTTTTGCTTCAGGACGCTGAGAGAACAGATAATCGAGATCCGCATCTTCCTTAGAAGCTAAAACATACTGTTCTTTCTCTTCCTGGAACAGATTATCCTGAAAAATAGTCACGGTATCGTCCTGTTTCGTAATGACTGAATAGGTCCAAGGGACAAAATTAGCCGAAAGAGCGACCTCATCGTATTTTTCATCATACTGGTTGTAGATGAGAAGCCCTTGAACGCTTTGAATAATAAGATGGAGGCTCATAAATGCCCAAGCCATTTTGAAGTAGTGGGGCGACTTTTGCTTGTTTCTCTTCGATAAAACAAAAGCAGTCCCCATAATGAACCAGAATACCAAATCAACAATCGGGATGGTCCCGAAAGTAATTCGAGTACTTAAGAAAGGTTCAAGATAACCTGTTCCCCATGCATTAAACAAATCACTCGTGTCATGGATAACCACAGCCAGCCAGCCAAGCCAAAACAGCCTTTTATCCCTTGTTTTGAAAATGACCATACAAATCAAAAAGAGCAAGGCCGCCCATAGCGGTGTCAGGAAAATAGAATGTGTGATGCCTCGATGCCACATCTGGTATTGCCCAGCTGTATCCCACAAACGGGAAACCACATCGATATCGGGAATCAAGCTCGCCCCTACCGCGGTTAACAAATAAGCACATTTATGATTTTTATCTAACTCTCTTTTATCCACTGTTCCGTATAATGTAAGTCCGAATAAGGTATGCGTGATAGTATCCACACTGCTGCCTCCGATTTTTTCTTATCTTTGTATTAATGAATTGTACTATAAACTGTCGAAGAGGAGCTTGAAAATAGCCTTATCTATATTTCAATATTGTGCCAAGTTGTGGAAAATGGAAGGGCTTACCTGCTTAACCTGTTCATTGGTTTGATTTATCACTTTTACAAAAAAAGCGCCAACTCCCGGTAAAGGAGTTGGCGCTTTTGAATTTTGGTGATTGGCTTACATCATGCCGCCCATGCCGCCCATATCAGGCATGCCTGGTGCTACAGTTGTGTTGTCTGGAATGTCTGCAACGACTGCTTCAGTCGTCAAGAACATCGCCGCAACAGAAGCTGCGTTTTGAAGAGCTGAACGCGTAACTTTAGTCGGGTCAACGATTCCTTCAGACAGCATGTTCACCCATTCACCGTTTGCAGCGTTGAAGCCGATGCCGACTTCTTCTGATTTCAAGCGGTGAACGATGATTGAGCCTTCAAGGCCAGCGTTTGTCGCGATTTGGCGAACCGGCTCTTCAAGTGCGCGAAGGACGATTTTCACGCCTGTTGCAGCGTCGCCTTCTTCGGTTTCAAGAAGTTCAGCCACACGGTTATGGACGTTCACTAGTGCAGTACCGCCACCAGCTACGATTCCTTCTTCTACTGCCGCGCGAGTTGAGTTCAACGCGTCTTCGATGCGAAGTTTACGCTCTTTCAATTCGGTTTCAGTAGCCGCTCCGACTTTGATCACTGCTACGCCGCCGGCAAGTTTCGCCAAGCGCTCTTGCAGTTTTTCCTTGTCGAATTCAGAAGATGTTTCTTCCAATTGGCTGCGGATTTGGCCGACGCGTGCAACGATCTTTTCAGTGTCGCCAGCGCCTTCAACGATTGTTGTGTTTTCTTTCGAAACGACAACTTTGCTTGCGCGTCCAAGCTGCATGATGTTTGTGGATTTCAGATCAAGGCCCAAGTCTTCAGTGATAACTTCAGCACCAGTAAGAACTGCGATATCTTCAAGCATCGCTTTGCGGCGGTCGCCGAATCCTGGAGCTTTAACCGCTACAGCATTGAACGTTCCACGAAGTTTGTTGACAACAAGTGTAGCCAGCGCTTCGCCTTCTACGTCTTCAGCAACGATCAGCAATGGCTTGCTTTGTTGGACCACTTGCTCAAGGATCGGAAGGATTTCTTGGATGTTGTTGATTTTCTTGTCTGTTACTAGGATGAATGGATTATCAAGGACAGCTTCCATTTTCTCAGAATCCGTCACCATGTATGGCGATTGGTAACCGCGGTCAAACTGCATCCCTTCAACTACATCAAGTTCAGTTGTGAATCCGCGTGATTCTTCCAACGTGATAACGCCGTCGTTGCCAACGCGCTCCATCGCTTCAGCGATCAACTTGCCGACTTCAGCATCTCCGGATGAAATCGCCGCAACTTGTGCGATCGATTCTTTTCCTTCGATTTCTTTGGAAATCGCTTTTAGTTCGTTTACTGCAGATGCTACTGCAAGTTCAATCCCGCGGCGGATGCCCACTGGGTTTGCGCCAGCTGTAACGTTTTTCAGCCCTTCACGGATCATTGCCTGCGCAAGAACCGTTGCAGTTGTCGTACCGTCACCAGCGATATCGTTTGTTTTTGAAGCCACTTCAGCAACCAGCTTTGCGCCCATGTTTTCAAAAACGTTTTCAAGTTCGATTTCTTTTGCGATCGTTACACCATCGTTCGTGATAAGCGGCGAACCGAATTTCTTCTCAAGAACAACGTTGCGCCCTTTCGGCCCAAGTGTCACTTTAACCGCATCTGCTAATTTATCCACGCCTTTCAACATCAAACTGCGTGCATCTTCGCTGAACTTAATCTCTTTTGCCATTTGTAATATCCTCCTCTGTCTATTGAAAAATAAATGTTTCTATATTTTCTTACGTCATGATATGGAGCAAATCGGCGAAGACTCCCGCGGGAAAGCGAAGTGCCGAAATCCACTCGGGCGCTAGTCCCGAGTTAGTTCGGCGCGAGCCCGCAGGAAAGCGGAGCCGGTTTGCGGAATATCACCAAGTGTAAATCTAAGAAAGAATCAGTATTAGCCTAAAACAGCCAAGATGTCGTTTTCACGTAGGATCAAGTATTCTTTACCTTGATATTTCAATTCAGTACCTGCATATTTAGAGAAGATGATGCGGTCGCCTTCTTTGACGTCCAATTCAGTGCGCTGTCCGTTTTCACGAATAAGCCCATTACCAACAGCGATTACAGTGCCTTCTTGCGGTTTTTCCTGAGCCGAACCCGGCAGCACGATACCGCTTGAAGTTTTTTCTTCTGCTTCGATGAGTTCAATAATTACGCGATCTCCTAATGGTCTCAACAATTGAAACACCCTCCTCAAATTAAATGAATATTCTACATTAGCACTCTCATGTCTTGAGTGCTAACCCAATACTCAGTTTAATAAAATCCACTCTTTTTTGCAAGCGAGAACATTTAAAATTCGCATATCTTTGCGCTCCCGTTTTGAAAGTTCTACAATAGAAAGAGGAATAGAAGACGAAAGGATACGGATATGAAAACAAACAGCGCGCCCACAAAAACAAAACGAACCGCCAAGCGGACCCCGCTTTATGTATTGCTTATTTTTATCGCGGTGCAATTGCTGCCGATTTTAGCGGTCGTTCCCACATTCAATTATTTCAAAAACCAAGGGCTTGATGAAAATACAGCGCAAATCACCACTTCTGGCTGGCTGGTGGTCATCGCCATGGCCATCGGATTTGTCGTCACTTTGTTCGTCATTGCCCGCGACCGGAAGTTCTTTGATATCTGGAAAGGCAAAAAATCAAGCTTTCCCGCAGCAGTCGGCTGGGGCTTGCTTGGCTTTCTGATGCTTCTTGTCGGCCAGACGCTTGCCGCTTATATCGAAATGGCCATCGGCATCGACCCTGGGTCCGCCAACACCCAGAATATCGTCACCATTGCGGAAGTTGTTCCGCTTACCGTCATTGCAGTAGTGCTGTTTGGCCCAGTGCTCGAAGAACTGGTCTTTCGCCGCGTCGTCTTCGGCTCGCTCAACCAGACGACCAATTTCTTCATCGCCACCGCTGTCAGCGCCTTGGTATTCGCCTTGGTCCACCTGGAATTCATGCATTTGCTGCTGTATTTCACAACCGGTTTGATCTTGGCGTTCCTGTACCAAAAAACCAAACGCATCATTACGCCGATCATCGCTCATGTCATGCTCAATGGCTATGTGATGCTCATTCAATTGAACATGGAGAAAATACAGGATTTTCTGAAACAGCTTGAAAACATCCAGCCATAACAAAAACCTTTCCCGCATTCGGGAAAGGTTTTTAATGTTGCTTGATCTGATAGATCAAGGTCTGCAGCTCCACCGACAAGTCGATGGTCTGGACCCGTATATGGTCCGGCACGGAAATTCGTACAGGAGTGAAATTCAAAATGCCTTTGATGCTGGTTTTCGCCAGCCGATCCGTCACTTCCTGCGCCGAGCGGGAAGGCACCGTCAAGATAACCAGCTCTATGCCGTATTCTTCAATCTTCCCTTCGATTTCATCAGGGTGGAACGTATCGATTCCGCTGATTTTCTCGCCTTCATGCGGGCTGTTTGAATCGAACGCTACAATGATTTTGGTGTTGTGGTTCCGATGGAAGTTGTACTTTAAAAAAGCGCTGCCAAGTCCACCCACACCGATCAATGCCACATTCGTCTCTTCGTCCTGGTCCAGTGTTTTCCGGAAGAATGCCAGAAGTTCCTGCACATCATATCCATATCCTTTTTTCCCTAAGGCGCCTAAATAGGAGAAATCCCGCCGGATCGTTGCTGAATCAATTTTCATAGCGTCGCTCAACTCTTGTGAAGAAATTCGTTTTTGTCCGGCGTTCGCGAAGTTTTGAAGGAAACGGTAATATAGCGGCAATCTTTTTGTAGTGGCCAGAGGAATTTTTGCTGCTTCTTGTAACATACGCTTTCGCAACCTCCTGAGCTCGTCTTAAATCGCTTTCATATTACATTAGCGAAGCCAATATGTAAAGGCTTGGCTAATTGCACACATGCAACGCATGGGCTACACTGATATAGAATAGAGGTGACCTATATGATTGTCTTACAAGTAAATCAAGTCCATAAATCGTTCGGAGCGGACGAAATTCTTTCCGGCGTTAAATTGGAAGTCCAACACCGCGACCGCGTAGCTTTAGTAGGCCGCAACGGCGCGGGCAAATCCACCCTGCTGAAAATCATATCCGGTGAAATGTCTTATGACAGCGGCGATATCATCATGCCGAAAGACTTGACCGTCGGTTATTTGGAGCAGCAGTCCACGTTCGAATCGACTGCCACCATATGGGATGAAATGATGTCGATTTTCGCTCATTTCCGTGAACAGGAAAACAAGCTCCGCGGACTGGAGAAGCAAATGGCCGATCCCGCCGTTTATAATGACGCTGCCCAGTACGAAAAAGTTCTAAAAGAATACGACCTCCTGCAAGTCCATTTCATGGATGCGGGCGGCTATCAGTATGAAGCGGAAACGCGCGCCATCCTTCACGGGATGAAATTCTTTCCTGAGGATTACAGCAAACCGATCGTTTCCTTGTCGGGCGGACAGAAAACGCGTTTATTGCTTGCAAAACTTTTGCTCAGCAAACCGCAGCTGCTCATCCTCGATGAGCCGACTAACCACCTGGACATCGAAACGCTGAGCTGGCTCGAGAACTACTTGAAAAACTATCCCGGCGCCATCTTGATCGTTTCGCACGATCGTTATTTCCTGGATCAGGTGGTGACCATCGTCTATGAAGTATCACGCCATCGCGTCAAAAAGTACACGGGCAATTACAGCCGCTATTTGGACGAAAAAGCCAAGCAATACGAGCTGGACTTGAAACAGTTTGAGCGCCAGCAAAGCGAAAAAGCCAAACTTGAAGATTATGTCCAGCGCAACCTGGTGCGGGCTTCGACAACCAAAATGGCGCAAAGCCGCAGAAAAGTTCTGGAAAAGACCGAATGGATGGAAGCGCCGGACGGCAATGAGAAATCCGCACGGTTCGGCTTTACGATCGAGAAGCAGAGCGGCAACGACGTACTGAGCGTCAACTCGCTTGCTATCGGCTACAACGAACAGCCCGTATCGCACAACATCTCCTTCAAACTGTACCGCCAGGAAAGCCTGGCGCTGGTCGGTCCGAACGGCGTCGGGAAATCGACGCTTCTGAAGACCATCATAAAAGAATTGAAGCCTCTGGCAGGCGATATTCATTATGGCACCGGCATCCAGTTTGGCTATTACGACCAGGAACAAGCCAACCTAAAAGGAAACAAACTGGTGCTGAACGAACTGTGGGACGATTATCCCCATATCAATGAAAAAGATATCCGAGGCGTCTTGGGGCGTTTCCTGTTTTCAGGCGATGATGTGCTGAAGCCGCTGTCCTCGCTTTCAGGCGGCGAGAAGGCCCGAGTGGCACTGGCCAAGCTGATGATGCAAAGGGCCAATGTACTGCTGTTGGATGAGCCGACCAACCACTTGGATCTCGACAGCAAAGAAGTGCTGGAAAATGCGTTATTGGATTATCCGGGAACCATTCTTTTTGTTTCCCATGACCGCTACTTCATGAACCGCATTGCGACAAAAGTGGTCGAACTGACGCAAAACGGCACAACCGATTATTTTGGCGATTATGATTACTATGTGGAAAAGAAACTTGAACTCGAGGAATTAGAGGCGCTTGAAGCAGGCCCGACTGCTGCCGTTGCCAAAACAGCCGCTTCAGCTTCCACTTCCCAAATCGACAAAGAAGCTAAAAAACTTGAACGCCAGTTGATGCGCCTATCGGAAGAAGCCGAACAAGCGCTGGAAAAGCTGGATGGACAAATCGCTGAAATCGAGGATTTGCTGTGCCAGCCTGAAATATTCCAAGACCATGAGCAAGTTTTGCCGCTGCAAAGCCAGCTGGAACAACTAAAATCGGCTCATGAAGAAAAAACTGATGAATGGCTTGAACTGCAAGAAAAAATCGAACAAATCCAAGGCTGATCGCATACACCAGTATGCGATTTTTCTTTCGCTATATGTAGGTCAATACCTTTTCCTGCAATAATTATTCTCCACAATCTTATCCACATCTTTTTTGTGATAAGAACGCCTATCAACAAAGTTTTACACATTGTCCACAGATTAATAAAAAGTTATACACATAGTTTTCCCCTTTTGGGTATACAATATGTAGAAAACTCTTCTTTTCTCCCTACTTTATTAACAAACTATTCACAAATTGTGCATAAGTACAAATGTTCTCTATTGACATAACAATCGATTTTTGCCTTTGAAAGAAGTAATATTATATAAAAAAAAGAAGCTTTGGAACTCAGCCTTTGCTGGTTCCAGAGCTTCTTTTTACGAGGTCCAAGAGGTAAGTTCCATTCCTGGCCGCCCGTTCATTTTCATAGTGCCGCGAATACCTTTTTCATACATGACCGTTCCGGCTGCCGCAATCATTGCCGCATTGTCCGTGCAAAGCGGAAGAGAAGGGATATAGAAAGGAATGCCTTTCTCCTTGAATGCCGCTTCCAGCGAAGTGCGCAGCCCTTTGTTCGCAGCTACTCCACCGGCCGCAATCACTTGGCGCACATTGTATTGCTCCGCTGCGCGCAAAGCTTTTGTTGTAACCACTTCGACAACGCTGTTTTGGAAACCTGCTGCAATATGTTCCGGCTTCACATCTTCCCCGCGCTGTTTGGCATTATGCATATAATTCAAAACAGCAGATTTCAGGCCGCTAAAACTAAAATCATAAGAGCCTTCCTCAAGCCATACCCGTGGAAATTGGATCGCATCATCGCTTGCATGCGCCAGCCGGTCAATATGCGGACCGCCAGGATAAGGCAAGTTCAATGTGCGCGCCACTTTGTCATAAGCTTCCCCTGCTGCGTCATCCCGCGTTTCACCGATCACTTCAAAATGGCCGTGTTCTTTCATATAGATCAGTTCCGTATGTCCCCCTGAAATCACAAGAGCCAACAATGGAAATTCCATTTCCTGCTCCAGCCGGTTAGCGTAAATATGGCCGGCAATATGGTGTACGCCGACAAGCGGCAATTGATGGGCAAACGCGAATGCCTTTGCCGCATTTACGCCGACAAGCAATGCACCGACAAGCCCAGGCCCTTCTGTTACCGCCACCGCACTCAAATCACTTGGCGCGAGATCAGCCGCCTTTAATGCCTCTTCAATCACCAAGGTTATTTGCTCAACATGATGGCGTGATGCAATTTCCGGCACAACGCCGCCAAAGCGTTTATGGCTTTCGATTTGGGAAGCGACCACATTGGACACGATTTCCGTTCCGTTTTTTATAACGGACGCCGCGGTTTCATCACAGCTCGTTTCAATTCCTAAAACAAAAATATCTTCATTCATTAAAATTCACCCACATAACTATGGCATCTTCGTAATTGTCCGAGTAATAGCGCTTACGGATGCCACCATTTTCAAATCCTAGTTTACGGTACAGATTTTGGGCGACATGGTTGCTGACTCTTGCTTCTAGCGTCATCAACATAGCGCCTTTTTCTTTAGCAATTTCCATTGCCGCTTTCATCAAGTGTTCCCCCAGCTTTTTCCCGCGCTCATCCGGATGGATTGCAATATTGGTTACATGGCATTCATCCATGACAAGCCACATCCCGCAATAACCGACAATGCCCTTTTCTGTCTCTGCAATCACATAATACGCGTGTTCATTGTCTACCATCTCATAGAAAAAAGCTTGCTTCGTCCATGGCAATGAAAAAGACAAAACTTCGATATCGTAGACAGCATCGATATCTTCAACTGTCATCTTCCTGAATGTGATGTTTTCATTCATTTGGATTGCCCTTCCTGCGCCTTGATATAGTTGGCTTCCGCTTCTGTGATCCGGTGGTATTCCGGAATTGCCTGATGCACGTCAACCGGCTCGCTGCCTTTTGCCAGCATAATCAGATTGGACGCACGCGGCAGACGGTTTTGAGGGGCACTGAAAAACGCCTTGTCTCCCATTGCATCCCGGATCGTCGCCTCATGGATACTAACATCTATTCCTGTAAACAATACTGGTTTATTGTATTGCTGCAGTTTTTCAAGAAATTCTTTCAAGTCACTGTGTCCATCAGGAATGATTTCTTGAAGGCTCAATCCATCATAAGCGCCTGTGAAGACAGTGCCGCGTCGAGCATCCATAATCGGGCAAACCAAGCCATCAAAAAACTGCCCATTGGCAGCCAGCACTTTTAAGCTTGAAACCATATAAAGAGGAATCTTCAATGACCAAGCCAAGGTTTTAGCAATGGTCAGCCCAATCCGTACCCCCGTGTAAGAGCCTGGACCTTCTGCGACAGCAATATGCGTCAAATCGGCTGGCGCTACTTTGGCTTTGGCCATTATCTCTTCAACTGCAGGCATCGCGGTTAAGGAATGGTTGATTTTTAAATTTGTCGTTTCTTCTATTAACACCGTACCGTCTTTCACCAATGCAACTGCAAGCGGTGAATTGGATGTATCGATCCCGAGAAATATCATAGTTTAAGCTCCTTGCATACAGTTTCATAGCGTTCACCGATTGGATGCAACACAATAACACGGCCTGTTTCAGATTGCCGGGTTATCGTAATTTCCAGGCGCTCTGCCGGTAAATACTCTTCAATGAATTTTGCCCACTCAACAACAGAAACGGCTTCACTTGAAAACAATTCGTCAAAGCCGATGTCTTCTTCACTGTCTTCTAGGCGATACACGTCAAAATGGTTCAAATCCAGATTGCCTGAGTACTGCTTTAAAATGGTAAACGTCGGGCTGTTCACCATCCGTTTTATGCCAAGACCTTTGGCGATTCCTTTTGTGAATGTTGTTTTTCCTGCCCCTAAATCGCCTTCAAGCGTCAAAAGGTCTTGAGGCTGCAGAAGGCTGGCAAGTTGCAGTGCAAACTTTTCCGTTTCTTCGGGCGAATCAACGTATATCGTATATGTCATGGTTTCAGTCACCTCTATTGAGTCTGTCATAAGTTTAGCGAAGATATGCAAGTAAATCAAAATATATAATCTAGAACATGAAGTTATGAATGGCTTTGAGACAGGTTATTGAACAAAAAAAATAAACACAGCAGAATCGCTGTGTTTATTTATAAGAATGACGGTCCCGACCGGGATCGAACCGGCGATCTCCTGCGTGACAGGCAGGCATGTTAACCGCTACACCACGGGACCAAAAAAAAACAGACCAGCGACGTCCTACTCTCACAGGGGGAGACCCCCAACTACCATCGGCGCAAAAGAGCTTAACTTCCGTGTTCGGGATGGGAACGGGTGTGGCCTCTTTGCCATCATCACTGGACTCTTTTTTTAGAGTGCTTGTTCACTCAAAACTGGATACACGACGGTTGAAACGAAACAGATTTGGTTAAGTCCTCGATCGATTAGTATTCGTCAGCTGCACATGTCGCCACGCGTCCACCCCGAACCTATCTACCTCATCGTCTTTGAGGG
>NZ_VOHD01000007.1:0-2500 GCF_007859395.1 Planomicrobium sp. CPCC 101110
TTGCTTGGCGACGTCCTACTCTCACAGGGACAAGGTCCCAACTACCATCGGCGCTAGAGAGCTTAACTTCCGTGTTCGGTATGGGAACGGGTGTGACCTCTCTGCCATCATCACCAAACTATGAAGGCATATTCCTTCAAAACTAGATAACATTGCTACATATTATATGGTTAAGTCCTCGATCTATTAGTATTCGTCAGCTCCACATGTCACCATGCTTCCACCTCGAACCTATCAACCTGATCATCTTTCAGGGATCTTACTAGCTTACGCTATGGGAAATCTCATCTTGAGGGGGGCTTCATGCTTAGATGCTTTCAGCACTTATCCCTTCCGCACATAGCTACCCAGCTATGCCCCTGGCAGAACAACTGGTACACCAGCGGTGTGTCCATCCCGGTCCTCTCGTACTAAGGACAGCTCCTCTCAAATTTCCTACGCCCGCGACGGATAGGGACCGAACTGTCTCACGACGTTCTGAACCCAGCTCGCGTACCGCTTTAATGGGCGAACAGCCCAACCCTTGGGACCGACTACAGCCCCAGGATGCGATGAGCCGACATCGAGGTGCCAAACCTCCCCGTCGATGTGGACTCTTGGGGGAGATAAGCCTGTTATCCCCGGGGTAGCTTTTATCCGTTGAGCGATGGCCCTTCCATGCGGAACCACCGGATCACTAAGCCCGTCTTTCGTCCCTGCTCGACTTGTAGGTCTCGCAGTCAAGCTCCCTTATGCCTTTGCACTCTACGAATGATTTCCAACCATTCTGAGGGAACCTTTGGGCGCCTCCGTTACACTTTAGGAGGCGACCGCCCCAGTCAAACTGCCCACCTGACACTGTCTCCCGGGTCGATAAGACCCGTAGGTTAGAATTTCAATACAGTCAGGGCGGTATCCCACCAGCGCCTCCACCGAAGCTAGCGCTCCGGTTTCAATGGCTCCCGCCTATCCTGTACAAACTGTACCAAAATTCAATATCAGGCTACAGTAAAGCTCCACGGGGTCTTTCCGTCCTGTCGCGGGTAACCTGCATCTTCACAGGTACTATAATTTCACCGAGTCTCTGGTTGAGACAGTGCCCAAATCGTTACACCTTTCGTGCGGGTCGGAACTTACCCGACAAGGAATTTCGCTACCTTAGGACCGTTATAGTTACGGCCGCCGTTTACTGGGGCTTCAGTTCAGAGCTTCGCTTACGCTAACCCCTCTCCTTAACCTTCCAGCACCGGGCAGGTGTCACCCCCTATACTTCGCCTTACGGCTTCGCAGAGAGCTGTGTTTTTGCTAAACAGTCGCTTGGGCCTATTCACTGCGGCTTTCCGTTAAGAAAGCACCCCTTCTCCCGAAGTTACGGGGTCATTTTGCCGAGTTCCTTAACCAGAGTTCTCTCGCACACCTTAGGATTCTCTCCTCGCCTACCTGTGTCGGTTTGCGGTACAGGCACCTTTTATCTCGCTAGAAGCTTTTCTTGGCAGCGGGGAATCAAAGACTTCGCTCCATAAGGAGCTTCCCCATCACAGCTCAGCCTTTACGATAAGCGGATTTGCCTACTTATCAGCCTAACTGCTTGGACGTGCACAACCAATCGCACGCTTCTTCTATCCTTCTGCGTCCCTCCATTGCTCAAACGATAAAGAGGTGGTACAGGAATATCAACCTGTTGTCCATCGCCTACGCCTGTCGGCCTCGGCTTAGGTCCTGACTAACCCTGAGCGGACGAGCCTTCCTCAGGAAACCTTAGGCATTCGGTGGACGGGATTCTCACCCGTCTTTCGCTACTCATACCGGCATTCTCACTTCTAAGCACTCCACCAGTCCTTCCGGTCTGACTTCACTGTCCTTAGAACGCTCCCCTACCACTGATACCATTGGTATCAATCCGCAGCTTCGGTGGTGTATTTAGCCCCGGTACATTTTCGGCGCAGAGTCACTCGACTAGTGAGCTATTACGCACTCTTTAAATGGTGGCTGCTTCTAAGCCAACATCCTAGTTGTCTAAGCAACTCCACATCCTTTTCCACTTAATACACACTTTGGGACCTTAGCTGGCGGTCTGGGCTGTTTCCCTTTTGACTACGGATCTTATCACTCGCAGTCTGACTCCTAAGGATAAGTCATTGGCATTCGGAGTTTGACTGAATTCGGTAATCCGATGAGGACCCCTAGTCCAATCAGTGCTCTACCTCCAAGACTCTTACACTTAAGGCTAGCCCTAAAGCTATTTCGGGGAGAACCAGCTATCTCCAGGTTCGATTGGAATTTCTCCGCTACCCACACCTCATCCCCGCACTTTTCAACGTGCGTGGGTTCGGGCCTCCATTCAGTGTTACCTGAACTTCACCCTGGACATGGGTAGATCACCTGGTTTCGGGTCTACGACCACGTACTAAACGCCCTATTCAGACTCGCTTTCGCTGCGGCTCCGCCTCTTCAGCTTAACCTCGCACGGGATCGTAACTCGCCGGTTCATTCTACAAAAGGCACGCCATCACCCGTTAAC
>NZ_VOHD01000009.1 GCF_007859395.1 Planomicrobium sp. CPCC 101110
GGCGCTCGCCGTCCCGAAGGACGCGCGAATCGCTTGATCTAGCCAGGCTTGATCAGTAGTTGTTTGCTCAAGCCGCCAAAGCGGCTCTCGCAGAAATTTGTTTCGGCGTTCGGAACGCCTCAACAATTTTTGTTGACGTTTTGCTGTTCAGTTTTCAAGGTTCATTTTTCAGCTGTTTTTCACAGCAACTTTATTATCATAACCTGTATCTAATTCAATGTCAACAAGAAACTTGTTTTTCATTTGAACCGTTTGGTTTGGTAAAATTGGAGCGGGTGAAGGGAATCGAACCCTCATCATCAGCTTGGAAGGCTGAGGTTTTACCACTAAACTACACCCGCATATAAGATTAAGGAAAATATGGCGCGCCCGAGAGGACTCGAACCTCTAACCGCTTGATTCGTAGTCAAGTACTCTATCCAATTGAGCTACGGGCGCGTACGAAGTATGGTGCGGCCGAGAAGAGTCGAACTTCCACGGGATTTCTCCCACTAGGCCCTCAACCTAGCGCGTCTGCCATTCCGCCACGACCGCAATGAATTATTTTAGGGACAAACTCTATTGTACGCTATTCCTAATTCAAAGTCAACAGCATCTTGAAAACTTTTCGAGATCATCTGTTTGATGAATTTGGTGTGTCGACTGCAAAAAAAGATGGCTGGGGTACCTGGATTCGAACCAGGGCATGACGGGATCAAAACCCGTTGCCTTACCGCTTGGCTATACCCCAAAAAATGGCGGTCCCGACCGGGATCGAACCGGCGATCTCCTGCGTGACAGGCAGGCATGTTAACCGCTACACCACGGGACCATTTGGTTGCGGGGGCAGGATTTGAACCTGCGACCTTTGGGTTATGAGCCCAACGAGCTACCGAACTGCTCCACCCCGCGATAATGAAATAGAAATGCTTTTCTTCTATTGCAAGAAAAGTTATTGAAGAATAATTATCCTTTAAAATATGCTTCAAAAAATAATGGTGACCCCTACGGGATTCGAACCCGTGTTACCGCCGTGAAAGGGCGGTGTCTTAACCGCTTGACCAAGGGGCCTAAATGGCTCCGAAGGTAGGACTCGAACCTACGACCATCGCATTAACAGTGCGGTGCTCTACCACTGAGCTACTTCGGAATATTGTTTTCAGTCGTTCAAATCCGCTTAAGTACTTGTCGACTTTTTCTATTATAAAGACCTTATCAAGAATCGTCAACACCTTTTTTAAAATTACTTTTTATTATTTATCAGAGCCTGATTTATTATTGTGCGCCAACTAATTTCGAACAAAAAAGAGGCTGGCATAAACGCCCCAGCCTCTTCGTTCTTTTTTATT
Organism: Planomicrobium sp. CPCC 101110; assembly: GCF_007859395.1. Lineage (GTDB taxonomy): Bacteria > Bacillota > Bacilli > Bacillales_A > Planococcaceae > Planococcus. The sequence continues at coordinate 1,329 of NZ_VOHD01000009.1, forward strand.
GGTTTTGCGCCGCTGACAGTTTGCCGGCGCATTTGCCGCACCGGTAGCGTTCTGTGTTCATCCGGATCTTTCGAACGTAATTCGTGTTGCATGACAGGCATGCGTATACATACCGTTTCGCCGATTTTCTTTTTGCCCGCGCTTCAATTGTAGAACAAAATCGCGGCGATCCGGTCTCTCTTAGCAGGTTTCTAAAATCGCTGTCCCGATGTTTGTATCCCCTGCCCTCTAAATGCAAATGATAATGGCATAGTTCGTGCTTTATAATCCCTTCAAGTTCTTTGAAGCCGAATTTTTCATACGAACTTGGGTTGATTTCGATATTATGGGATCTCAACAAGTACCTGCCGCCTGTCGTTCTTAATCTAGCGTTAAAAATTCCTGCATGGGCAAATGGTTTATGAAAAACGTTCAGTGATATGTCCTTGATCAGCTCCGTCAATTCTTCGTTCGTCATGATAGCTCCCCTATTAAAAGCAGGCTTTACGGCTGCCCTTGTGTTTGTTCTTTTGGCTGAAGCATTGTCAGGGCAATGCGCCCTTTGTCTTTTTCGACTTTTTCGACCCATGCGGTAACGATGTCCCCCACTGCCACAACTTCAAGCGGATGCCTGACGAAACCTTTCTTCAATTTCGAAATATGGACCAAGCCATCCTGCTTTACGCCGATGTCGACAAATGCACCGAAGTCGACAACGTTGCGGACTGTCCCTTGCACTTCCATTCCCGGGAGCAAGTCTTCCATTTTCAAAATATCGTTTTTCAGCAAAGGCTGCGGAAATTCATCGCGCGGATCGCGGAACGGTTTTTTCAATGCTTCCAGGATATCTTGCAATGTTATTTCTCCGACTTCCAGCTCTTTGCTCAAATCTGCGGCATTCAAAACTTCCAGTTTTGCAACAAGCTCAGGTTTCCCGACAGCTTTTTTGTCTGCTTCTACTAAATCCAACAGCTTTTCGGCAACGGCATAGCTTTCCGGATGGATACCAGTTGCGTCCAGCGGATTTTTCCCTTCCGGAATCCGCAAAAAGCCGATTGCCTGTTCATATGTTTTGGCACCTAACCGCGGAATTTTCTTCAACTGGGCTCGTGAAGTGAATCTTCCATTTTCATCACGCACTTTAATGACGTTCTCTGCCACCGTCTTGCTCAGGCCGGCTACATATTGCAGCAAAGAGGAAGAGGCTGAGTTGACGTTAACTCCCACTTGGTTTACTGCCGTCTCTACAACAAACGTCAATTGTTCCGCAAGCTTTTTCTGGGAAACATCGTGCTGGTATTGGCCGACACCGACAGCTTTGGGATCGATTTTCACCAGCTCCGACAAAGGATCTTGAAGACGGCGGGCGATGGACGCCGCGCTGCGTTCTTCCACTTGAAGATTCGGGAATTCCGCTCGCGCGATTTCAGAGGCCGAGTAAACACTGGCTCCCGCTTCGTTGACAATAACATAAGAAATATCGGCAGACGTTTCGGACAAGAAATCGGCAACGAATTGTTCCGTTTCCCTCGATGCTGTCCCATTGCCAATCGCCATAATCTCGATCGGATATTTGCCGGTCAAACCTTTCATGATTTTCTTTGCGCCCGCTTGATCGTTTTTAGGCGCGTGGGGATAAATGACCGCAACTTCAAGCAGCTTTCCGGTCTCGTCAATCACGGCGAGCTTGCAGCCGGTCCGGTATGCCGGGTCGACACCCAGAACCATTTTGTTTTTCATCGGCGGCTGCAGCAAAAGGTTGCGCAAGTTCTCGGAGAAGATATGGATAGCTTGGGCTTCTCCTTTTTCACTAAGCTCTGTCCGGATTTCCCGCTCAACCGACGTTTGGATCAAGCGTTTGTAGCTGTCTTCAATTGCTTCAGCCACAATATCACTTGAAGGCACTGAAGATTTGATCCATTTGTTTTTCATCAATGTTATGATTCGATCGGCCGGTGGCTGGATCGATACCTTCAAGACTTCCTCTTTCTCTCCGCGGTTAATGGCCAAGATTCGGTGAGGCACGATTTTTTGTATGGCTTCTTCGTATTCATAATACATTTCAAAAACTTGTTTTTCATCTTCGTGATTTTTTTTGGCTGCAGTCATGACTTTTCCATCTTTCCGTGTCATATAGCGGATTTTCTCACGGATGTCTGGATCATCAGCGAATGTCTCAGCCAAAATATCCTGGGCGCCTTGGATCGCATCCTCCGGGCTTTCCACTCCCGCTTCTTTGTCCACGAATTCAGCGGCTTTTGCCAGCGGATCTTCTTTTGTAAAAGCCATCAGCCAATCCGCCAGCGGCTCCAATCCTTTTTCTTTTGCAATTGTTGCCTTTGTCCGGCGCTTTTGCTTGTATGGACGGTACAAGTCTTCCAATCGCTGAAGGACAGACGCGTTTTGTATTTCTTTCTCCAATTCCTGCGTCATCTTTTCCTGTTCAGTGATTGAACGGATGACTTCTATTTTTCGCTGCTCTAAGTTCTGGATATATGTATAACGGTCATCAATCGCTTTGATCTGCACTTCATCGAGCGAACCTGTGGCTTCTTTTCGGTAGCGCGCGATAAAAGGGACCGTATTGCCATCTTCGATCAAAGCAATAACTTGTGCCACTTGGTTAGGGCGGACACCTGTTTCTTTAGCAATCAACGATTGGATTTGCTGCATTTCCATCAACTACACTCTCCTTTTTTTCCTTCTCCATTTTATCACATAAAAAAGAAGCCTTCTCACTTGAGAAGGCTTCCTGTAATGAATGTTGCATCGTCACCAGTTTGAATGGTGCCGAGTATATCGTAATAGAGGCGTTCAGGAATTCCAGCCTGGCGCATCATTGCTTTCGGGTTTCTCAAATCCACTCCATCGGAATGGATCAAAAATAAATCATTTTCCACATACGTATACAATTGCGTCCGCAATGTTTGTGGGCGTCCAGACAAATACCCCATAACCGGCAAAGGATAAATCATCTCTCCTGTTCCTTTTCGGTAAAGGTAAAAACGGATATTGCCTACACAGCTGTACTCCAAAGTTTTGTTCTTGAAATGCACTTTGAAAATCGCTACTGCCGCTCCCCGTTTTTGGACCATCAACTCATTGAAACGCAGCATCAATTGATCGATTGTTTCGTGATGGTATTCTCTTAGTATTTGTGGGATGACTTGTGAAGATTCACGCGCCACTGGCCCACTTCCAAGACCGTCAGCAATGGAGCAAATGAAATACTCGTCTGTCAGCACCGTGTGATAGCTGTCGCCAGACTCGTAATTTCCTTTTTTTGCTTCATTGAAGATGAAAGCTTCGATGAAACTATGATGTATGGCTTCCACTACGAAACTCCACCGGCCGCCAAAATGGCTTCTTGCAATTTTTTGATCGCTTTTCGCTGAAGCCGTGAAACGTGCATTTGGGAAATCCCGAGCTTATCGCCTGTTTCCTTTTGGCTGAGCTGTTCAATATACGTATACTGAATAATTTGTTTTTCCCGTTCCGAAAGCACATTCATAGCATTTGCCACAAGCATGCGCTGATCCGCTTTTTCATAGCCATCGTCTTCTTGGCCAACAACATCGAATAGTGTTACGGTGCTGCCATCCGAATCGGCTTCCAAAGAATGGTCCATCGAAAGGGCTTGATAACTTTTCCCCATCTCCATCGCTTCTAGCACATCATCTTCATCAACATCCAAATACTCGGCGATTTCCCAAACTTGCGGAGACCGCTGCAGTTCGCGCGTCAACACTTCAACTGTCGCTTTAATGCGCGGACCAAGTTCTTTTATGCGGCGCGGCACGTGAATAGCCCACGTCTTATCCCGTAAAAATCGTTTGATTTCGCCTATGATAGTAGGGACGGCAAAAGCTTCAAAACTTCTTCCAAACGATGGGTCGTAGCGGCGAATCGCCCCTAACAGGCCCAACATGCCTACTTGCGCAATATCCTCGTGGTAAGATTTGCCATTCGAGTACTTGCGCGCGATAGATTCGACCAAACGTTTGTAGTTGTTCACTAGATTAGTTTGGGCTTCTTCATCTTCGTTTTTTTGGTAAGCTTCAATCCACTCAAGAACTTGTTCTTTTGTAGGTTGATTAGGATGAGACCGTTTCGACATCCTCTTCCACCCGCTCTCCTCCAACGTACTTTGTCATAAAGACCGTTACGCCTTCTTGATGGTGCACTTTGACTTCATCCATTAACGTTTCAATCAAATAAAGGCCGAGACCTCCTTCGCGAAGAAAAGCTCCTTCTTCCTGGTCGTGGTAAGGGCCGACTTTTGCTTTCGTGTCTTCAAAGTCAAAACTTTGGCCGTGGTCCGCTACCATGATCTCGATTTTATCGCCATACAATGCACAGCCGATAACAACTTCGCCTTCTTCTCCTTCTACGTATGCATGCTGAACTGCATTTGTCACCGCTTCACTGGAAGCGATTTTCAAATCTTCAATATCATCATACGTAAAACCGATGCGGCTTGCCAAACCAGAAATGGTCAGCCTTGCGACACCTACATATTGCGACTTGGCCGGAACCCTCATTTCAACATAATCGAAAGGACGCATATCAATTACCACCTTTTCCAGCGGCTTCGATGTCCATAATGTCGCCCAAACCGGTTATGTCGAATAGCCGTTTCAAACGAGCAGAGAGACCTTTAAGCTTTACATGACCGCCTTTTGCATTGACTGTTTTATAAAAAGCTACAAAAACACCTAAACCTGTACTATCCATATAATTAACGTCGGAAAGATCCAACTCTGCATTTAATCCTTCATGATGTTGGTAATTCTCTAATTTGTCTCTAAGAACCGGTGCAGTGAACGCATCGATTTCTCCGCGGATAAATCCGGTCAAGACATTGTTCGCCTCTTCTAAATCCACTTGAATATTCATTTATTGACACCCCGTTTTTCTGTAATTCGCTCGAACTTATAAAGCCATCGTAAGTTTGTTTACCCTTACTTTAAAGCACTAAACCTGCTGCTAGATTTTTTTATAAATCACCAATGTAAAGTCGTCTCTAAGTTCCGCATTCTGCATGCGGTCCAGCTCATCATAAACATGCTGCACAATCACTTGGGCAGGTTCATCTTTTTTGCTTTCAATCAAATCAAAAATTACATCGCGTTCGATGAATCCTTCATCGGTCCGGCATTCGGTTACGCCATCCGTCATCATAACGACCAAGTCGTTCTTTTCAAGAGAAATTGTATGTTCTTCATAAGTGGCAAGCGGCGAAACGCCAAGCAGCAGCCCTTTTGCAGGAAGTTCAAAAAACTCGCGGGTTTTAGCCCGGTACAAGATGGCGGGTTCATGTCCTGCAGAGCCATAAGTCAAAGTCGCATCACTCGCCTTATATCTTCCATAAAACATGGAGACAAACATCGAATCGTCTATACTTTTTTCAACGATGCGGTTGATTGTTTCAAGCACTTGCTTCGGAAGTGCTGTCGAGTCATTTAAACTGTCCATGCCAAATTTGACCATCGACATGCATAAAGCAGCCGGCAGCCCTTTCCCGATCACATCAGCGACCGCTACCCCTGCATGGCCAGCTTGATCACTTATAAAATATATGTAATCTCCATTCATTTTGCGTGCAGGAACGGACAGCAAACCAATATCCAGCCCTTCAAGCGCCGGCAATTTCGTCTTCAGCAAGGTTTCCTGAACGTGGGCCGCTAAATCCATTTCCACTTTCAATTCCTCTTGGCGCTTCAGAAGGCTTTGGCGCTCTTGAAGAGCCAATCCGTAATTGATCATCATTTCAATTAAAAAATCGAAAGAATGCCAAACTTCCTCAGGCATGTCGCTATACAATTCCTGCATAGCGGCCTTGTGCATTGAGATTACTTCTTCAGGGGAAGTATTCTCAGAAATAAGTTGTCTGCTGAAGTTTTGGCCAACATACAAATTTTGCTCAGATTGTCTTTGCATGTACTGGTTTAATATCTCTTTATATTGGCTTTCGATTTTCTGAACCATCGGGCGCACCTCCTATCGGAGCCACTTTGTAGCTCTTATATCTGTCCCTTCGCCTAGGATCGTTTCAATTCTGAACTCATCCATCAGGCGCTTGACGCCAGGCAATCCAGCTCCTAAGCCTCCTGAAGTTGAAAATCCGTCTTCCATCACTTTCCGAATATCAGGAATGCCGGGCCCATTGTCAGCTGCAATGATTAAAATGCCTTTGACTCCATTTTCTGTTAAACGCTGAATTTCGATTCTTCCTTGGCCAGCATATAAATATATATTGCGGGCAAGCTCGCTGATGGCCGTAGTGATACGAGCCTGATCTACTGTGCCGAAGCCGAGCTCTTTAGCGACATTGCGTCCGAGTTGTCTTGCAGCCACAATATCCCATTCCGTTAAAATTTCTACCGAGGACTGGTTGCTCATTTTTAAGCCTCCAATTCCAATTGAAGTTTATCCAAACCATTTTCTAAATCCAGTGCTGTCATAACATCTTCAAGTCGAATTCCTAACTCGATCAAAGTGATAGCTACTGCTGGTTGGATACCGGTGATAACCACTCGCGCTCCCATAAGGCTTGACATGCTAATGACGTCTCCCAAGACCTTGGCAATGAAAGAATCGATAAAATCAACAGAAGTCAAGTCGATCACTACACCGCGAGCACTTGTTTCGTGCAATTTATTTAGCAAATCCTCCTGAAACTGAATTGCCGTTTGATCATCTAATTCCCACTGAATGGAAACAATCAATGTATCTCTTAATTTTAAGATCGGAATTCGAAAATTCATTGTTCTTCAACCTCCACAATTTCTCGATTTGTCCAAGCCAAGGCTTGTTCTACACCTCGCTGCAAAGTGCTTGTTGTTGTAAATTCGTTCAAATTGATGCCAAGAGTGACAATCGTTTGGGCGATTTCCGGCCGAATTCCGACTAGCATGCATTTGGCGCCGACAAGACGCACCGCGTCTGCTGCTTGAATAATATGATGGGCTACCATTGTATCGACTACAGGCACTCCGGTAATATCCAGCAACACTACTTCAGCGCGGTGTTTTACAACACCTTCCAACAGATTTTCCATAATCAGTTTAGCGCGTTCCGTATCGATAGTGCCGACAAGCGGCATGACAGATATTTTATCAAAAACAGGAATCAGTGAAGCCGAAAGTTCCTGCAACGCAATTTTCTGCAGGCTCACTGTCCGCTCCCATGTCTTTGAATATGTATCAATGGTGCTATCGCGTATTGGTGTCACCCAATTATTGAACTCCTCAATAAAATTACGAACACTGTCTTCATTTATAATCCCATCGCTCTCCATCCCGTGGTAAACCACTTCGACATAATGGGTGATTGCTTTCGTAACAAAAGTGATGGACCAGCCAAGGCGTACGACTTTCTCGGCAAAATCAGCCAGCCGGTTTTCATAGGCTTCATGGTTGTCCAATAAATTCGTAACCATCAAGTCAGAAAACTCTCTGCTCGTCTGATCCATCAAATCTACTGGCATCACTTGAAAAGAACGTTCACTTTCTTCATTTTTCATCAGTTCCTGCCATTTCGAAATAATCTCACTTGAGTTATTCTCGATGTAACTAGCTATTTGCTTGTTCATTTTTTTAAAAAACCCTCCCTGTAACCGCTATGTATAAAACACAAGTTATATACGCTTTCTTTATTGTATCGGAAAACTGTTTTTTTCACATCTATTTTATCGGCTGCCGCCTTACTTCTATATAAGGAATAACAGAAAACACCCAAAGAAACAAATCTCGGGTGTTTTAAAGGAGTATGTATGCTAGAACTTCACGAGGCCAACACTAATTTCCAGTGCTTCATCCACTTTTTCCATCAACGCATCGTCAAGTTGGGTAATTTTATCGGTAAGCCGGGATTTGTCTATCGTCCGCAATTGCTCAAGTAAAATGACCGAGTCACGTTCAAACCCGTATTTCTTGGCATTGATCTCCACGTGAGTCGGCAGTTTTGCTTTTTGGATTTGCGCAGTAATAGCAGCTATGATTACTGTCGGGCTAAACCGATTTCCTATATCATTTTGAATCACCAGTACTGGACGGGTCCCGCCTTGCTCGGACCCGATGACCGGTGATAATTCTGCAAAAAAAACGTCACCACGTTTTACAATCAAGTTGTCACCCTCCGCTTACGAGTCGCACCGTCGTGTGCTCCGCTTCGTATTCAGCGTGAGAACACTCACAAGCAATCGATAGGTTGATTTGCGACATTTCCACATAACCCTTGATCATCGCTTCTCGAATATGATAAGAATCGTACATGTTTTTCGTTACCCGATGAGTGGAAACATAAATATAATCCCCACGCTCTTGAACTTGTTCATCTGAAAAAGTAGTCAGTTCTGAAATCATTTTTTTAGGCAATTTAACAACCACCTCTTTTGTTTTGACTCTCTCGTACACAGCCGACACCTCCGAAATACCGTTCGTCTCTCTCTACTCTTTCTCATCTTAACACTGTCTGCCTTCCCTGAAAAGGCAAATCTCGAATTTCAAAAATTCAGCAATAGATCCGGGGCACTCTTTTCGTCAAGTTGACGGGGATTTCATAAGCGATGGTCCCTAGTTTTTCAGCCCATTCTTCTATCCGGATTTGTGCACCGGCTTGCCGGCCGATCAATTGAACTTTTTCGCCCACCGGCATTTTTTCCGGCAGCCGGATCATGCATTGATCCATGCAGATGCGGCCGACAATCGGCACCCTTGCGCCGCGCACCAAAACTTCCTGTCCCTGCAGCCCCCGGAGCATGCCATCTGCATAACCGATCGGAAGCGTCGCGATCCACTCGTCTTGTTCACAGCGATAAGTAGCTCCGTAACTGATCGTCTCTCCCGCTTTGACTTGCTTGACATGGATAATTTCCGTTTCCAGCCCTAAGGCTGGCGCCAGATCGAACGGCATGTTATTTTCTACATAAGAAGACGGCGCAATTCCGTATAATGAGATCCCCACACGCACAGCATCAAATGCCAGCTCCGGATGCAAGCTGGCTGCTGCGCTGTTTGAAACATGGACCATCAGCGCCGGATCATTTATTTCTTCGACAACAGACGCTATGGTCTTCACTTGCCGCTGGAACAAGTCGTTTTGATCCTCATCTGCTGTAGCGAAATGAGTAAAGATGCCGTCCAAAGAAAAAAAGCGGCTCCGAACCATCCGAAGCGCTTCACCCGCTTCTTCTGCCTGAACACCGACACGGCGCATGCCCGTATCTATTTTCAAATGGATCTTCAAGCGCGGAAGGTCCGGATCGATAGCTCTTCCAGCCATCAAGAGCCAATCGAGCGAAATGGCGGCAACTGTAATTCCAGTGCGCTGAGCAACCGGAATAAACGCTGCGGGTGTATGGCCCATCACCAAAATATTCGCCCGGATTTTACGCTCCACCAGCGCAAGCGCTTCGTCCGGCGTAGCGACAGCAAGCCATTCAACCCCGTTTTCAAGCGCTTTTTCGGCCACTTCCACCATACCGTGTCCATAAGCATCCGCTTTTACCACTGCAATGACTTTCGCTTTGCCGCTTCTCTCTTTGAAAGCCTGCAAGTTTTTCTGGATTGCATTCAAATCGATGACCGCTTTTGTCGGCCGGTAATATTCTGTCATATCATCCCTACTCACTTAAGTTGATTGCAGCAACACTTGTGCCGCTGCATATTCTTTCGTATGGGTAATCGAAACCAATCCGGTTTCAAGCTCCCGAAAATAAATCTCCGGTTTGCCATTGCCATCTTTTCTGATTTCAATATCCTGAAACGAACAGGATTTTCCGATCCCTGTCCCTCTAGCTTTCGCAAACGCTTCTTTTGCTGCGAACCGGCCTGCCAGAAACTCCGTCTTCCGGTTTGCTGAGAGCAAATCATATTCGGCGAGTTCCCGTTCCGTTAAAACACGCTCCCGGAACTTCGGCGATTTCTCATCCAATCTTCGAATCCGATCCAACTCTGTAATATCGAGGCCAATTCCAGTGATCATAATTGTTTCTCCTTTCAATCTTTAAGCTTAAAAAGGTATAATAATTCGTATGAAATAGAGGTGACAAGATGTTTTTACGTACAGAAAGCTTTTCCCAGTATATCCGGTTATATCCTGTCGTATCCGCATTGATCGCAATCAATGTGCTGATACATATTTTATCATGGGTTCCTGAAATTGGGGACCAAGTGTTTTACTACGGAGTCGGTTATAATTATTTTATCGCTGATGGCGAATGGTGGCGGTTTATCTCGCCGGTATTCCTCCACGGCAGCTTGATGCATCTGCTCTTCAATATGTTTTCGTTGTTTCTGTTCGGTCCCGAGCTGGAGCGGTTAACAGGCAAAGTCCGATTTATCACCATTTACTTGTTGGCAGGTTTCTTCGGATCGGTCGCTACATACTTTTTGCAGCCGCTCGATTATTCCCATGTAGGCGCAAGCGGAGCAATCTTCGGCATTTTCGGTGCGTTTGGAGCGCTATTGTACTACGGGGGGCGCGTCATGCCACAACTGAGGCAAATCATACTCCCCATCATCGTGATCAGCATAGTGATGACGTTCTTGACACCGAACGTGAATGCGACTGCCCATATCGCTGGAATGATTACCGGATTCCTCATCGGGCTCAGTTATTTCCACCCAAAACGAATTGTCAGTTGGAAAGCCAAAAAGTAAGGCAAGCCTAAACAACGGCTTGCCTTACTTTTTTATTGATCGGTTGTTTTGCTGTTGGAAGGCTCATACCAAGCCAGCACTCTGCTGGCATCGTCTCTTTCCATGTGGTCGATGCGAGCCGTCGCGCCAAGCATCCCGGACTTGATCGTCGCTTGAATGGAAGCCAAATCCTTTCGCCGTTGGAAATAACTTTGCGTCACTTCAATAGCTTGAATTCTCTTTTTCACCATGAAAAACGCATGTTTGCTGACTGTACGGAATTCCATCGTCAATTGCTTGCCGGTCAAAGCATAGCCGACTGTTCGGTGCTGCCAAATTGCAAACAGAATGACGGCCGGAAAAATAAGCAAAGACATCAAACCATAAGGATAAAAAAAGTAGCTTATCAAACCAACAACCGGAATCATCCAGAAGAAGTCAAGGCGGTAAAAGAAGTGCAGGCTCCGTTTAGGCGCCTTTTTCATCACTGGCTCCCATTCCATATCCGGAAACAAATCGCCGAGAATCGGAAGGATCGCTGATTTTTTTGCCAGCGGAAACAACCGGATCTTCTCGTCTTTGTCCCCAAAAGTTCCCCCGGCGCTTTCAACAGTCACTGCTGCATAGCCAAACCATTCACGAAGCGGGTTTTGAGAAATCTGGATTCCTTGAATCCGCTTGAACGGCACTGAGACTTTCTTTTTCTCCAGCAGCCCCCGTGAAATATAAATATGGTCTTCATCTGCCGAAATCGTAAATTGGTAGTTTGCGAAAATGGCCAATATAACCGAAATCACCCACGCCAACAATAGAATCAGGAAAATTGCCAATGCAACAATCAAATAACCGAATCGCAAAAACAGCATAACTTCCTGATAAACGGCGTCATACGGAATCAGATCCGAAAATTGCGAAAGAAATACAGCCACAGCTGAAATGACTACGCCAATTCCGCCGGAAGTCGTAGCAAGAATTATCAACTCTTTCATAGACATGCGATAAATGGTTTTGACCGTTTTCGCTGAAGTTTCCGTCTCTTCCCCAACCTCATTGTCCGCTTCAGGGAACGGTTCCCGGCTATGATGCTTGGCATACTCCATCTTTTTTTCTATCCGTTCGGCATCTTCACGGGAAATAGCGGTCAATTCCACATCCGCTTGACCAACTTTACCCGTCCCCGCCGTCTCCACCTTCACTTTCACCAAACCAAAAGGCCGGTGGAAAATTCCTTCCGTGTAATTCAAACTTTGAATTCGTTCGAACGGTATGTACCTCTTCTTCTTAACGAACAGCCCGTATTCAATGCGCAACTCGCCTTCTTCAAACCAATAGACGAACCTCCGCCATTTGATGAGGCCGCTGACCAGCATAAAGATCAACACAACACCCGCGATCAAAACCGGAATCAAGCCCTGCCATCCGCGGTCAGCAACACTTTCGCCCCCGCCCCTGAAAAGATTGACTCCAAAAATAATGATGAAGGGAAAAATAAGTTCCTTCAATCCTTTGATAAAATTCAAAAAGGCAGAAATCGGGTGCAGTTTATATCGAACATCAGACATCATCTTCCGCCACCCTCGCCAGCACAGAAATCCGGTTTCTCAATTCGTCCGCTTCCGCAGTAATCAAAGCGGGAATAGTATGAGTTGTAGCCGCTGTGGAAATGGATATTTCCGCTAGATCATATTTACGCAAAATCGGTCCCTGTTCTGTATCGACGTGCTGAACACGCACCATTGGAACCAAGGTGCGCTTCACAATGAACAATCCGTGCTGAAGTTCGATTTCCTGCTCCCTCACTTCATATCGCCAGCGCTTCCAGCGAATTTTCGGGAACAAGTAAATAAGAAGAAAACCAAGCGCTGCTGGAATGGCCGCGTAAATCGCATACAGCCACCATGGCCCATTGAAGAAATAAGTTACAGCAGCCGCTCCGCCGGCTATCAGCACAATTACTGCAGTTTCAATCACGCCGTAAACTCTCCATACTGTTAAGCCCTTTTTCGAAATCTGGTTTTTCGGTTGTTGGTCCATATATCTCTCTCCATTCGCCGTCATGCTTTATATACGATTTATCCAACAGAACGTTTCATGTTCTTCCAAACGGTTCAATGAGCCCCTACTGAATCATGCTTCACTTTATTGTACTTTATAACAGAGATATAAAAAAGGCGAACCCGAAACAGTTGCCTGTTTGGATTCGCCTTTTGTCATTCAGCTTCAGTACCCATGAGATAGGGATTTTCACTTTTCTTAATTGTCCAGACTTCAACGGCCAGGTTCTCGGGCCATAACCCATCCCGGCTGTGCGGCAAGGAGCGCCGCTTCACCAGTCTGTCTTATGCCTTTCGAACCTGAACGGCCGTTTTCGCTTTTTTAATTAAGATTCGTGACGGCGTGTGCGTCCTGGACGGCCGCCGCCAGCACTTCCACTTTCGCGGCGTCTGCCTGCTGCGCCTGAACCGCTGCGGCCCGATGATGGACGGCCAGCGTTTGCACCAGAACGGCTGCCTTTATAGCCGCCGCCTCCGCTGCGAGAACCGCTTCCGCCGCTCTTGCCTTTGTAACCGCCGCCTCCGCGAGAAGGCAGAGGACGCTCTTCAGAAATTTGAACTGGAGTATCTTCCGGTTCTTTCGTCATTGTTTTAAGAGCAGCTGCAATCAAATCAACAGCATCGAACTTCTCAAGCATTTCAGCCGCAAATGTACGGTAGTCGCCCAAGTTGTTTTTCTCTGTCATTTCTTGCAGTTGTTCCATAGCAACGCGTTTTTGGCCTAATACTGCTTCATCAGCAGTCGGCGGAATCAACGCTTCCATTTTTTTCTTCGTTGTTCTTTCAACGATTGACAGGTAGCCCATTTCACGTGGTGTTACAAACGTGACCGCGACTCCTTTTTTGCCTGCACGGCCAGTACGGCCGATACGGTGAACATAGCTTTCAGGATCTTGTGGAATATCAAAGTTGTATACGTGTGATACGCCTGAGATATCAAGTCCGCGAGCTGCTACGTCAGTTGCAACCAAGATGTCAACTTTACCTGCTTTGAATTGCTTCAATACAGACATGCGTTTTGCTTGGCTCAAATCGCCATGAATTCCTTCAGCAACATAGCCGCGGATATTCAAAGCATGAGACAATTCGTCAACCCGGCGTTTTGTGCGTCCGAAGACGATTGCAAGTTCCGGTTGTTGAACATTTATAAGGCGTGAAAGGATGTCGAATTTCTCGCGTTCTACCGACTTAACGAAGAACTGCTCGATGTTTTCAACAGTCATTTCTTTTGATTTGATTTTAACGATTTCCGGAGACTTCATGAATTTCTCTGCAATGCGGCGGATAGCATCCGGCATAGTTGCTGAGAACAACAATGTCTGGCGAGTTTCTGGCACGCTTGACATGATTGTTTGAATATCTTCAATGAAGCCCATGTTCAACATTTCGTCTGCTTCGTCAAGGATCAATGTGTTTACATTGTCCAATTTAAGCGTACGGCGGTTGATATGGTCCAAAAGACGTCCTGGTGTACCAACGATGATTTGTGGGCGGTTTTTAAGAGCACGGATTTGGCGGCCGATTTCTTGGCCTCCATATACTGAAAGAATGCGCACGTTTTTATCTTGGCCCAGTCTGTACAATTCTTCTGAAACCTGAATTGCTAATTCGCGAGTTGGCGCAATGATCAATCCTTGGACATTGCCGTCTTTAGTGTCGATTTTTTCGATCAACGGAATACCGAATGCAGTCGTTTTACCAGTACCAGTCTGTGCTTGTCCGATAATGTCCTTGCCTTCCATACCTAAACGGATTGTGCCTTCTTGAATTGGCGTTGCTTCTTCAAACCCCATGCGTTTTACGGACTTTAAAGTTGTTTCGCTAAGATTTAATTCTGAAAATTTTACCAAATTTTTTCAATCTCCTTTTGTCTTCATCTGATTTACAAATGGTGTACATTTTAGATGAAATCGTGACAAAGTCGAGCCTTTATGAGGAACTTTCACGTCGAAAATCATACTCTGTAGTTTTAAGTCAGAGGGGATGTGTGAACAGGAAAAGCTCGGGCGTTGCCGAGCGGTCTGATCGGCGGGTGTTTGATGCCCTATGAGTAGAACAAACCGTTTATGCTCAAAAAAATACTCTTCACAGGGAAGAGTGTTTCAAAAATGTATCCATTGCTTTCATTAGAATAGCACGATTAAGTTCCATATGCAATGAATACGCAAAGGTTCTAATAATCAGTTTACTCTTCCAGCTTTTTCATAAAATCCAATGCCTGGCGAAACCAATCATCGCAGTCGTCGCTGTAGCAGATCAAATGCTGCCCAGTCTCCGAATGGATGAGCTGCTTTTCTTCTGAACCGATGTGGTCATAGATGAAATCAGCGGCCGAAGCCGGAACAATGCCATCTTTTTTTCCTTGCACGATGCAGACCGGTATGCGGATCCGGCTGTAATAAGGCTTTACCATTTCCGCCACACGCAGGAATTGGACGGTTGCACGGATAGGGGTATGGGTCCATTTGTATTTATACATTTGGAAAAACCGATCCTCCGACAAGCCGCCTCTTACCGCACTGTTCAGGGACTTTGCCGCCGCTTTTAGAAATTGCGCGGGGCTGAAATACTTGGCCGCCGCGCTTAACAGCACAAGCCGGTCCACTTTATAGCGGGTTGCCAAGTGCATGGCGATAAGCCCGCCCATTGAAAACCCGACGATGATGATTCGGTCTGTTTCCTTTTTCAGTTCACGAAGCGCCAGTTCGGCTTCCATCATCCATTGCTCGGCCGTGCTGTTTTTCAAGAAAAGGGTCTCTCCGTGCCCGGGCAGGGCAGGAACTTTCACGACCCAATTTGTCTGTTCTTCGATATAGTCGGCAAAAGGCTGAACCTCAAAAGGCCCGCCCGTAAAACCGTGAATACATAAAACACCTGTCTTCAAACGGTTCTCCCCTTTTCACTGTTTTGTAAAAGGTTCGATAACATGCTCGAGTGCCATGCCGCGCGACCCTTTTACAAGAATGATGGAATCCGCCGTGATATTGTCTTGAAGCAATGAAATGATCGGTTCATAATCCGCTTCGCTCCATAGCAGTTTTCCATCAAAGGAAGAAACCAATTTATCGTGAAGCCATTTCATCCGCGGTCCGTATAGACAAACACCTGCTAAGTCGGAAGTGATGGATTTGGCAAGTGTTTCATGATATTCCTGTTCCTTGTCGCCAAGCTCGAGCATATCTCCAAGAACGGCCCATTTATCCTCTTTCATCGTCGTTTCACGGATAAAATTCAATGCCGCCTTCATCGACGAAGGCGCTGCATTATAGGCGTCGTTGATGAACGTCGCTCCATTGGCTGCCGGAATAATCTGCATGCGCATATCCGTCAGCGCCGCATCTTTCAGCGATTTCCGGATGTCTTCTTCTGACAGGCCGGCTTCTAAAGCGACTAGAATCGCTGCCAATGTATTTTTCACTTGATGCTCTCCAAGAACCGGAATGCTGAAGGCCGCATCGATAATGCCGCTGACCATGAAACTGCTGCCATTTTCAGTCGCTTTGATGTCGGTCACTGTCAATTCGTTATCGTCGCCGAAGCCGAATGACACCGCTTGGAGAAAATCTTCTACATGTGGACGAAGCAGCGGTTCATCGCCGTCGTAAAAGAGCTTGCCGTGCGTTTCAAGGCCAGCCGTAATTTCAAATTTCGCTTGGGCAATGCCTTCTCGGGATCCAAGGTCTTGCATATGGGCTTCTCCGATATTGGTAATGATGGCGTAATCCGGCCGTGCCAATTCCGATAAAAACTGGATTTGCCCGAAACCGCTCATGCCCATCTCCAATACCGCAAATTTCGTGTCAGCATCCAGGGACAAGATGGTCAAAGGCAAGCCAAGTTCATTATTGAAATTCCCCTGTGTCTTTTGCACTTTGAAGTAAGGCTTCAAGACACTCGCCACCAAATCTTTCGTTGATGTTTTGCCGTTTGAGCCGGTAATGCCAATGATGGTTGTAGACAATTCATCCCGGTACGCCCGCGCCATTTCCTGCAAGGCGGCTTGGCAGTCCTCTACAAACAGCAGCGGCAAATCCTCTGGCGGATTCGGCTCGTCGCGCTGCCACAAAGAGGCGGATGCCCCTGCTTCAATCGCCTGCCTTACATATTGATGTCCGTTGACTTTTTCACCACGGAAAGGAATGAACAAATCTCCAGGTTGAAGCGTTCTCGTATTAATCGAGACTCCTGTAATTTCAATGCCTTTTAAATTCGTCTTAATACCAAGCCACTTGGCTACTTGCTCAATCTTTTTTTTCATTTGATTTCTCCACTCAATCTATTTTAACTTGCAACTGCTGCTTTTCTTCATAACGTTCAATGGCCAGGCCAATCAATCGTTCAATCAGGTCCGGGTAAGCCAATCCGGTATTTTCCCATAGAAGCGGGAACATGCTGAATGGCGTAAAGCCCGGCAGCGTATTCACTTCGTTGATCAGGACTTCGTTTGTTGCAGTGACAAAGAAATCCGCTCGTACAAGTCCGGAGCAATCAAGGATTTTAAATGCTTTCTTGGCAGATTCAACAAGTTCTGCATAAACCCCTTCATCAAGCTCTGCAGGGATGATCATCGCCGTGTTGCCGTCTTTGTACTTCGCCTGGTAATCATAAAACGCTTTTAGCGGTTTGATTTCCCCGGCAACCGAACATTCCGGAATATCGTTTCCAAGAACGCCGATTTCGATTTCGCGTGCCACTACGCCTTGTTCGATAACGATTTTGCGGTCAAATTTCAACGCTTCCTGAACTGCCGCAATCAGTTCTTCCCTATTATCCGCTTTGCTGATGCCGACACTTGAACCTAGGTTCGCCGGTTTCACAAAGACCGGCCAGGATAACTCCGTCTCCACTTTG
Organism: Planomicrobium sp. CPCC 101110; assembly: GCF_007859395.1. Lineage (GTDB taxonomy): Bacteria > Bacillota > Bacilli > Bacillales_A > Planococcaceae > Planococcus. Next base: position 18,856 of record NZ_VOHD01000009.1, read on the forward strand.
CTGATCCAATGGTCTTGATCGGTTTGCCATTCGTTTCTTATGAAATACACGTAAGGGGTTTGTTTCAAACCTGCCTGTTGAAACAATTGCTTCATGATTACTTTGTCCATGCCAGCGGCTGAGGCTAAAACGCCATTGCCGACGTATGGCAGATTCAACACTTCAAGCAAACCTTGGACAGTGCCGTCTTCCCCGTTAGGTCCGTGCAAAAGCGGAATGATGACATCCAGCCCTTTCTCCTGCTCTGCCGGAAGAAAGCCTGAAATGCTATTGGGATTGGAACCGCTGTCTGCAAGCTGAAGCTGCTCAATCGACTCTGCCGGCCCTTCAAGCAAACCGCCTTTAATCCACTCCCCTTCTTGCGTTATGTAAATCGGATATACTTCATATTTGTCAAAATTCAATGCTTGAGTCATAGCGTGGGCAGTTGATAAGGATACTTCATGCTCTGCCGACTTGCCTCCATATAATAAACCAATCTGTTTTTTCATCAGGTAAACCTCCGCTTTATCGAGTTGCTAATGCTGCTGTGCTTTTTCTTTCAAAACTGATTGCACATATTGCCTAGTTTATCACGAACCGGGAGCCACGACTAAACAAAACTAAGCTATGGTTTCCTTTTTTTCAACCACAAAAAAATAATACTCTAAGCGAGTATTATTTCCTAGGTTATGGGGCAATTCTTTTTTCTTCTTCAACTGAAGGGGCTGCCGAAAGTTTCCCGGCAGCCTGTAAAATGATTTATTATTCTTTCCACTGCTTCGCTTTGCGGTCAAAGACAATTTTCCGGCTGATATCCTGTTTCGTGTAATCCTGGATGTTCGACCAGAACTCATCCAGAAAGGAAATCTCTTCGACTGGACGCACATGAAGCTCAATGGTGTTTTTTGTTTTTTCCGGATCCGCCAATGAAATCAGGATTCCTTCCCGGTACTCTTTTCTCAGGGAGTTCAATATTTCAATCGGCAATTCAGGAATCAAATCTTTCGCTTTGCGTCGCCAGAAGTTCTGACCATTTTCTTCTCTTCTTATTAAGTGGGTAAAATAATTCCCGACAAGTTCGTTCAAACGGTCTAAGTGGCGGAAATAGATTTTTGTCGTCTGCTCTTCTTCACTCGACAAATAGATGAACTCATTCTGCAAAGTGGAATAGAAGGGCGGCCGCACTGTTTCTTTTTTATGTCCGATATATAAGAGTTCCGCTTGTTCTTGTGGCGTCAAAGAATTAAGCTGTTTTTCACTTTTGAAATCTATCCAGCAAAATTCGCTTTTTTTGTTTGCCCGCGCTTTTCGCAGCTGGGCGAATTCCTCCTGCGAAACAAATTCCATGTATGTGTGCATATTGAAAGACGCATCCTCATATGGGTGTTTCAGCAGCAATAAGTTTTTCGGCATCTTCATAGCATCCATAAAATGGGCGAAGGTAAGGCCGCTGAAAAGGGCAAACCGGTCAGCTTCATTCAAGTAGACATATAAATGCTGTATATAATAATCCGCGCCTAGCGGTCTCTTCACCATAATTTTCACTCCATTCCTATTTATTATACGGCTAATCAATTAAAATATGAAACATCAAAGCACTTCCAGACGTCATTACTTTTGGAGCAGGCAAATTTTAGGGCAATACGTTATAATAAATACCGAATCTCAATAATAAAAAGTACAGGTGAACGCAAATGCAAACAAACAAAAGCTTCGCTGACCGCATCGATTGGTCGCTCGCTTTTATATTATTTTTATTTTTTGTCGTCAGTCTGATCGCGATTTCGTCTGCACAAACAACTGGCCAATATGGTGCGAACTTTGTGCCGAAACAAGCTATTTTTTATATCGTCGCGACATGCATGATCGGTGTTCTTATGTATTTTGATCCTGATCAATACAAGAAAGCCGCGTATTATTTATATGGCTTCGGCATCCTTCTGCTGGTTCTCTTAATGCTGGCGCCAGAAGGGCAAGGGCAGATCGGACAGCCTGTCAACGGTGCGAAAGCCTGGTTCCACACACCGGTCTTCAATCTTCAGCCAGCCGAATTCATGAAAACCTTCTACATTCTGTCGTTGGCTAAAATGGCGTCTTCCCACCACGAAAAAAATCCGGTGAAGACATTGAAAACCGATTTCTACCTAGTGGGTAAAATTGCCGTCCTGCTGCTCATCCCGTTGGTTTTCATCATGCAGCAGCCCGATCTCGGAACCGCCTTGGTATTTATCGCGATTACGCTCGCACTGGTCATTGTTTCGGGAATTTCCTGGAGAATCATTTTGCCAAGTTTTGGCGGCGTTGCAGCAATCGGCGGCCTTCTGCTTTGGATGACGCTGAACATGCAGCAGTTTTTGACGGACAAGCTGGGGCTTCAACCTTATGCATTCGCCCGTATCTATACGTGGCTCGACCCTTATTCCTATGCGGACAATGAAGCCTATAATTTGATCGCCGCAATGAACGCAATCGGTTCAGGCGAAGTGTTCGGCAAAGGCTACCAAGGCCGACAGGTTTATGTTCCGGAAAACCATACGGATTTTATCTTTACCGTCATCTCGGAAGATTTCGGTTTTATCGGATCCAGCACCGTCATTATCCTCTTTTTTATGCTTATCTATCATTTGACCAAAATCACGCTGCAATTGAAAGATACGTTCAGCACATATGTATGTGCAGGCATTATTGCCATGATCACATTCCATGTGTTCCAGAATATCGGCATGACCATCCAGCTTTTGCCCATTACCGGGATTCCGCTTCCGCTCATCAGTTACGGAGGAAGTTCATTGATCGGCAACATGCTCGCTCTCGGCATTGTCTTCAGCATGAAATTTCACCATAAAAATTATATGTTCGGCAATCATAAAGAAGATGAATAAAAAACTCCGACGTTTAACGTCGGAGTTTTTTATGCTTATGACTGCGTTTGTGGAGATTGCGGCAAAGCAAGCGCTCTTAGTAATTCAACGCGTGATTTTGTGATTTTTACTTGGATTCCCAGTTTCGATAGATTTGAAACGATTTTGCGAACTTCTACGTCTTTCGCCATCCAGATCACCTCTTTATATTTTTCCATACTTTTATAACGAATCAGAACCTTAACGGTTTCATAAATAAAGGGAAAATATTTGACTTTTTTATGTCTATGTATATAATACCATGTTTTTTACGTTTTAAACTTTTCATTTTGATGACAATGTAAATTCTTTTCGAACTATTCGCCTTCTTTGATGGCTTTTAACTACGGAAGATTGTTGCAGACGCCCTATCCCGAAATTCTTTCGGGATAGGGCGTTGTTGCTAGCTTGAAACAAGGGTAGAATGGGAGTTGAGTCTTTTTAGAAAGCAGGAATTTTTGCAATGAAGAAAACTATTCTACTATTGATGTCGGTCCAATTTTTTGTTTATTTGGGGTTCGGCATTATCATACCGGTACTGCCGGAGGTTGTTGTCCAGCAGGGATACGCTGATATCCATGTCGGCGGATTGATTACGATTTATGCGCTTGCGTCCTTTTTCACTGCTCCGTTATGGGGAGCGCTTTCTGATCGAACTGGCCGCAAGAAATTGATTTTGACCGGCTTGGCGGGGTTTAGCCTGAGCTTTTTCCTTTCTTCCCTGTTTCTCGACCAGCTGGCTCTGCTTTATGCAGCGCGCATTGTCGGCGGCATCTTTTCAGGAGCTCTTTACACGGCAGTCACCGGCTTTGTAGCGGACATTACGGCTGATGAGGAGCGCAACAAATACATGGGCCTCCTCGGCATGTCAATCGGCCTTGGATTTATCTTCGGACCGGCAATTGGCGGTTTGCTTGGCAGCATCGCCCTTTCGCTTCCATTTACAGCTTCCTCTATTCTAGTCCTGCTGCTGATGGTTTATAGTGCGGTGTTTCTGAAGGAACCGGCACGGCGCGGTTCTGCCGCCAAGCGGGCGATTGTTCCTCAGGGCGGTGCGGCACTCTGGCATTACCGCATCCGTTATTTGTTTTTGTTTTCGTTTATGGCGACTTTTTTACTGGCCGGCCTGGAATCGACATTCCAATTGTTCCAAATTGACCAGATCGAAATCACTCCGCTTCAGCTTGGGTATCTGTTTATCGCCAGCGGACTGGTGGATGCCGCCATTCAGGGCGGTGTGGTCCGCCGAATAAAGAATGGACAGGAACCCAAATGGATCATTGGTGCTCAGCTAGCAACCGCAGCAGGCCTGTTTCTTCTGCCATTTACCGAGAACTTGTTTTTTGCGGGTGCAGCATTGAGCATCTTCACTGCAGGGAACGCCCTTGCCCGTACGTCTTTAGTGTCTTTGACTTCCAAAGAGTCCGGCGGAAAATACGGAACGGCCGCCGGCATGACTTACTCCATGGATAATATGGGACGCATTATCGGCCCCTTGTTCTTTACTTGGCTCCTTACGGTGCAAGCCGGTTCGGTATACTTGTTATCCGGCGCTTTGGCCATTGCAGCCATTTTATTGATTGTACTTTATCTAAGCTCCCCTAAAACTCTGCGCGACACAGAAAAAGCAAGTGCCTCCACATGAGGCACTTGCTTTTTATATGGCTCCGGTCAAACCGGCGTTCCGCCATTTATATGAAGAATTTGTCCAGTTACATATGAAGAGTCGTCAGATGCCAGGTAAACATATCCTGGCGCCAATTCATCCGGCTGCCCCGCGCGGCCGAGCGGCGTCTCAGACCCAAAGTCTTCCACGCCTTCCCCTTCGAATGTCGCCGGGATAAGCGGCGTCCAAATCGGGCCAGGCGCGACTCCATTCACCCGGATGCCCTCTTTTGCAAGAGACCCGGAAAGTGCGCGCGTAAATGCGACAATCGCTCCTTTTGTCGATGAATAATCAATCAGCGACGGCTCTCCTTGGAAGGCGGTGATGGAGGTCGAATTAACAATTGAAGCGCCCGGTTTCAAGTGGTCAAGGGCCGCTTTTGTCAGGTAGAACATGCTGAATATGTTCGTGCGGAATGTCCGTTCAAGCTGGTCCGCCGAAATGTCTTTCAACGATTTCTGAGGATGCTGTTCGGCAGCATTATTCACCAAGACATCAAGCTTGCCGAATTCATCAATCACCTTTTGGACCACTTCTTGGCAGAAGGCTTCATCGCCAATGTCACCTGGAATCAGCAAACAGCGGCGCCCTTCTTGCTCGACGAACTTCTTCGTTTCTTCCGCATCTTCGTGCTCATTCAAATAGGAGATTGCGACATCCGCCCCTTCTTTGGCAAAAGCGACCGCAACGGCACGACCGATGCCGCTATCCCCTCCTGTTATCAATGCAGTTTTCCCAGGCAAACGCTGTGCTTGCCCGGCTAGGTTTTTGGCAAAATCGGGCCTCGGGGTCATCTCTGTTTCATGGCCTGGCTGGCTTTCTTGTTCTTGAGCAGGAATGTGTTCCGGTTTATCTTTCTCCATCTTCATCACCCTTTCCAAATTTGCGTTGTCTTTGTCGATTTTCCCGTTATCTTCCAGCCTAAACCTGGAGTTTTACGGAAAAAACCCCAGCTCGTCTTTATCAAGCTGGGGGTCAAAGGCTGAAAGGAAACTTATTGAAGCTTTGGCAGTCCGGGAACTGGACTATCCAGTTCCGGATAAGCCTCTTTCATCACTGTCGGGCGCATCATGTAGAGGGTCAATAGGATAAGGCATAAGCTGCTTCCCCAGACAACAAACTGGGCCGGGATCATATCATACAATAATCCGAACAACAAATAGCCGACCGGCATCATCGCCATGCACATCGAATCCAATATGCCGAACACGCGGCCCCGATATTGTTCATCCACTTCTTTTTGCATCATTACGCCAATCGGTGTGTTGACAAAAATATTGGAGACGCCAAAACTGAACATTAAGATTGCCAGGTATCCGACATTCATTCCATAAGACAGATTCATGATCAACGGCATCGCCACCGCCCCTAACATAACTGACATGATGAGAATTGCTCTTTTTGAAAAGAGGAGCGGGAACTTCACTTCTTTTCTCAACGCAAAGTAAACCGATGCCAACAGCATGCCAGCTGCAATCGTCCCTTCAATAATGCCGAAATGCGCTGAACTGATTTCTAATTGCTGGACGGCAATGAACGGCAAGCCGATCATCATGGCAGAAAAAAAGAAATTGATGCCGACGGCTGTTGTCACAATGACCATGATCACGCGGTTAGCCTTTAAATATACCGCCCCTTCTTTCATGCTATTGACTATGGACTGCCGTTCAGGTCCCTCATTCTCCTCGGAATTTGTGAACAGTTTGAAGTTCATCGTCGATTCCAGCAAGACCGCTAGGGCATAAGCTGCCATCTGGATGGCCAAAAACATGTTCATGGAAACGAATCCGAAGAGCATGCCGCCAATGACCGGACCGCCCATTGCGGCAATCGACATCGCCGATTGGTTGAAGCCCATCGCTTTTTGAATGCGGTCCGGATCGATCAAGTTGGAAATTGAAGAGGTGAACGTCACACTCGTGAACATGGAACCGGCTGAAACAAGTGCAGTTGTTATATAGATGGCAGTCAGCGACAAGCCAGATGCCAAGCTATAGACCAGCAAGCCGGCAACCGCCAGGACGCTTGCCGCTTGCGACAAAATGACCAGCTTTTTCTTCGGGTAACTGTCTGCGGCATATCCGGCAAATGGTGCAATCAAGCTCCTCGGCAAGATGCTGCAAATCAAGCTGATGGCAAAACTCGCAGCCGATCCGGTAAGCGAGAGCACATACAAACTGATGCCGAATGTATAGATACTGCTACCAAACGTGGAAATAAGCTTGCTGATGGTGAAAGTGTACAGATGAAAAGTCGCTTTTCTTATCTTAGCGGCCTCGGTCATGATTTTCACCCTCCCTTAAAAGTTTAATTTAATTAAACAAAATATAACATGTAAAAACTGGCGTTGCAAACAAAAGTTTAATATAATTAAACTATATTGGAAAAGCAGGTGATGGAGTGGCTACTCTAGGCGAACGCATCAAGAAACTTCGAAAAGAAAAAGGCTTGACATTGCAGGCGCTTGCTGGCGAAGGATTAACAAAAGGCATGCTCAGCTTGATAGAAAACAATAAAGCGAATCCTTCAATGGAAAGTTTGTCATATATAGCGGAACAGCTTGGGGTTAATAGGAATGAGCTGTTAGAAGAAGTTTCCCCGAACGAAATGCGTGAATTGCTCCATGAAGTTGAGGGGCTTTATAAAGCGGAACAAAAAGATCCAAAAAATAATTTCAAGCCTATTATCGATAAAATAGAACCTTACGAAAGAAAAATGCCCTACCGCTACGAATCGGCAAGGCTTCTTGAAATATATAGCCATTGCCTTTACTATGCAAAGTCAGACCGATGGCAGCCGTTTTTGGAACAAGCAGAGGAAATGTATGAAGGGTTGCATATGATAAACAAAACTGCCGACATCCACACGTTCCGTGCAACTATAAAATTCATGGAACACGATTACATCCACTCTTTGAGAATGCTTCAGCAATCCCGCCAATCTTTTGAAGAGCGGGAAGCAGTTTTGGATTCGTTGAAAAAATTGGATTTCGATTATTTGGAAGCAGTTTTATATTGTGCCGTCGGCGATGCAAACAGCGCGCTCCGCATAATGAAAGAGGCAGTAGATTATGCAAAGGATAACAAGATTTTCTACAGAATAAATGATCTGTATAGAGTGATGAGTTTCCAGGCAGTTTTAAATGATGACAAAGAAAGCCGGGATTATTATGTGCGGAAGCTCCGCTTGTTTGCAGAGTTTTCGGATGACGAAGAAATCGGCCTTACCCTTGATTTGCTTGAAGCGCACTATAGAAATTCTTTCACACACGAATACCAGAAAGCTTACGATATTATTGACAAGTTTTTGGAAAAAGGCTCGACTATCGATGTCTCCCAATTTTACCTGGAGAAGGGCAAAGCTCTATATGGCATGGATAAGTTGGATGAAGCGCTTCATTGGCTTCAACTCCATAAACTTTCGAAATATCTCCACCACCCCTACGATTTATCGATGAACTACGAAAAAGACGCATACATGGCGTTGATCTTTGAAAAACAAGGCTGTCATGATTTGGCCGTGAAGCATGCGGAAATCGCGAAAGAAAATATTGATCCGATGCCCGATCTGCCATACAAAAAATTCATTTTGGATGTCCATAGGCAAATTACGCAATAAAAAAACCGCCGGTTGGCGGTTTTTTATGTGGCGGCATATGCTCGATAAACTTTATGGAACGCCATCAACGACTCCAAATCTTCCTCAAACCGGGGCTGGATGCAGGAAATTTGAAACAAGCAATGCGACTTCAAATAGCCGCTATTCGCATGCAATTCAAAACCGGACAACTGAGCAGCTTGCAAAAAGCCCTCAAATTCTTTTTCCGCCCGGAAAGTCATGATGGTTGGAAAATCCCCTGAGACAAGCGGCCAATCTTTTGTCTTTCGTTTCAGCAACTCTAAACGCTGTTCCAGCAGCAAATATCGTTCCGGATAAGCGTGCAATGCCCGGTTCAGGCTTTTCAGCAGCCCATCAGACAATGTGAATGGGATTTTACCGGCGTAGAGGCCCAAGTCCACATAAGAAGGCAGCCCTTCATCCGGTTCAATTTGATGATGGGCAAAAACGATGGCCGCCCCGCTCATGGTGCCAATCGCTTTTCCGCTGGCTGCTGCAGCAAGCCAAACGTTCTCAAGCGAGAAAGGTACGGCGCCAAAGCTGCTGACACAATCCAAACAAAGTTTGGCGCCTTGCTCTTTGCAAAGCAGCGCGATTTTTTCAAAATCGTTCAGCACCCCCGTGGACGTTTCCCCATGTACCATGAGTACCCAGCCGATGTCGCGGCTATGCAGGACCTTTTTTATCTTTTCGATCGAAAAAGGGCCGCCCCAATCCTCTTCCATAACATCAAAGTCCAGCTTCCAGCGATATGCCTGCTCTTTTAGCCGCCTGCCAAACTCTCCATTTACCAGGACAAGCCCTTTCGCCTTCAGCTTCAGCAATTGGGCAATCATTGCTTCATTTGCCAGCGTCCCGCTCCCGGACAAAAGATGCGGCGCTGCTGACGTCATTTTTCGCAATTGCCCTTTCGCTTCTTCAAGAAGTGCCGCGAAAGCCGCGGAGCGATGGGATACCGCTTCTTCGCCGAAAGGTGCAGCCAGTTTTCCGCTCAACTGGACAGGTCCCGGGAAAAAGGTTTTCTTTTTTGTTTGAAGACGTGCCGCCACTGATTCGCTGTATTGTTTGCGGGTTGTCACCATCGGCACAAAGACAGCATCTCCTTTGCCGACAGGTTCCGCGAAAGGACGAAAACCCAATTGGGCATATAGCTTCAATTCCCGTGTCGTCCCTGAAATCACTGCGGAGTCATATCCTTCTTCACAGCAAAAATCCGACAATGCGCGGGCTAACAAAAAGAAGACCCGTCCATTGCGGTGCGCTTTTCGGACAGCAAGTAGCCGGATTTCACACACTTTCCCAATATCGGGCAAATGACCCTCCACTTCCCCTATTTTCAAATCCAATGAAAAAGGACGTTCGGCGCGAAGCGCAATCATACCTACAAGTTCCGTACGTGACAGAACGATGATATAAGTATTTTGTTTGTGGAACGGATCTACCCGGATGCCTTCCTTGTTTTTTTCATGCTGCGGTATTTCTTCGACAAAGGTGTCATAATTCAATTTAGCTATGGCTTTGAATTCCGCTTCTGTCCTGGCGATTTTGCACCAATACAAGGCGAGCCCTCCTCTACCTCTTTTGGAAAACTTCTTCTATATCGTATAGACTCAAATCGATGTCCAGAGGTTCCCCGATTGCCAATTTAGCCAACTGCCCACCGAGATAAGGGCCGGCTGTAAGCCCGGAAGACCCTAATCCGTTCGCAGCATAAACGTTCGGGTGTTCCGGCACTTGGCCGATAAACGGCAATGCGCTTGGAGTTGATGGCCGGAAGCCAGTTCCCGCTCCCGTCATTTCCGCCGAAGCCAAGCCCGGAACGGCATCCAAAGTTCTGTTAAGGATGTGATGAACGCCCCCCGCTGTCAGTTTGGCATCAAACCCGGCATCGTTTTCATGGGTTGCCCCTGCAACAACGCGGCCATCTGCAAATGGCACGACGTATAAACCATTCGGCACCATTGCAACCGGCCAGTCACCTGTTTGTCGGCCTTCAACCTGCAAATGGAGAATCTGCGCTTTTTGCGGGACTATTTTAAGTTCCAAGCCAAGCGGTTCGAACAATTCAGAAGCCCAAGCCCCTCCCGTTGAAACAACGCTGCCAGCCCGAAACTCCTCTGTTTCCGTTTTTACTCCGATCACTCTAAAGCCGTCCATCCACAGTCTCGCATTTCCGTGGACCCGTTTCGCCCCTAACTTGACCGCTGCCCCAATCAAAGCGTCCCGCATCGCCCGGCCATCTACCCGGGCGGCGCCGCTTACGTACAGGGAACCATAGTCATCGGAAGCATAAGGAAACATTTGCTTCGTTTCTTTTGAAGTTAACCTGCGGATTTCACCCATTTCTGGAGCGTCCATCCGGCGTTCATATGCTTTTCGTTCCATTTTATCAAGCTTGCTTGCTTCATGAATGCTGACAATGCCGACCCGCTTATAGCCCGTCTCTTTTTCGCCCTGGCCTTCAAGCTGGCGGATCAGTTCCGGATAGTAAGCCGCTCCGCTTCTGGCAAGCCCATACCACGCCATGTTTCTGCGCTGGGAAATCCACGGGCAGACAATACCTGCTGCGACGCCGGTTGCTTGGCCCGTATCGCCGCGGTCGATTAATGTCACATCAGCCCCCGCCCTAGCCGCGTGAAAAGCTGCAGAAGCCCCTATAATCCCTGCTCCAATGATAACGATTGATTTCATGTAATTCACACCTATTTCCCAAAAGTTTTATCCGTATATCTTACCGCTATTTCACTAGAGACTCAAACCTCTCAGTAGGCGGCGAGCGCAAAACAACTTCCGATTCAGCGCTTTGCCGCGGAGAAGAACTCCGCTGTTTGAAGTTTCTCTTTACTGAGCTGATTCGAAAGCAGTATTTGGGGTAAAGCATTATTAGAAAGAAGCGAGGAAAACGGAGGAGGATTCAATATGGAGAGAAGCTCATCAACTGAAAGAGTATTGCCTGTCACTTCAGTGAAAGACGGTTCAGGCCGGGAAGTGATGCGTGATGTCTATTGCTTTACTACACAGATTGTCAATGTCTATTTTATCGGAAATCCCGCGGTCAGCAGTGAGTGGGTGCTTATTGACGCAGGTATGCCTGAATCAGGAAGCAGAATATTGAAAGAAGCTGAAGACCGCTTTGGGCCCGACCATAAACTGAAAGCGATCGTTTTGACACATGGCCATTTTGACCATGTGGGCGGAATTATCGATATACTTGCGAAGTTCCCGGTGCCGGTTTACGCCCACCCGCTCGAATTTCCGTATTTGCAAGGGAAAAAGGACTACCCGGAACCCGATTCTACAGTGCAGGGCGGTCTTGTAGCCAAGATGTCAGCGGCGTTTCCGAAGCAAGCGATCAATATTTCCGAACATCTTAAGGAACTTCCCGCAAGCGGCAATATTCCAGAGCTGCCTGGCTGGAAATGGCTTCACACTCCAGGCCATTCGGAAGGGCATATTTCCCTTTTCCGGTTCGAAGGCCGGATCATCATCGCAGGCGATGCTTTTGTAACGGTCAAGCAGGACTCCTTCTATAAAGTGCTTGTACAGAAAAAGGAAGTTTGCGGCCCGCCCGTCTATTTGACGACAGATTGGCAGAACGCCTGGGAGTCAGTCATTAAAATAGCCAACTTGCGGCCTTCCATTGCAGCTACGGGACACGGAAAACCGATGAGAGGCCCGAAAATGGCATCAGGACTCGTGAAATTAGTCAATCATTTCCCATATGTTGCAGTGCCCGATTACGGCAGATTCGTCGATAATTCCAAATAGCACTTTGTTTACGCCCCTTGGAAATCCTGTTTCCAAGGGCTTTCTTTTGTCTATTATTATCAATAGTGAAATGTAAATAGAAAATTCCGTAAATTAAATGTTTAAAGAGATGAGGGGATGGGTATTCAACTAACAGAGTCTCGGTTTTTTTAGATTCCGAGGCAATTAGAATGGAGATGAACTGAAATGAGAAAAAAAGTGCTCTTTATTTCGGATCATGGAGATCCACTAGCAAAACTTGGAGGCAAACAAGCCGGCGGACAAAACAATTATGTAAAACAATTGGCGTTAGCTTTGGAAAAAAGAGGATGGCAAGTGGATGTGGCAACGCATTGGTGTGACGAGACAGCCCCTCGGGTTGAAACGTTCGGAAAATCGTGCCGTGTTTATCGCATCAAAGCCGGATATAAAGGATTTGTATCGAAAAACGAAATGTATACCATGCTGCCCGCTTTCTATAAAGAAATGAAACAAACCTTACCTTTGGATTCTTACGATTTGGTCCATACCCATTACTGGCTGTCGGGACTGATCGGAAAAAAACTGAAAGAAGAGTTCGGACTGCCGTTCGTCTACACATCACATTCTCTAGGATGGGCGAAAGAAAAAGCGACAGGCATTCGAGATGAACGCCGTATGAAAGCTGAAGCAACCATTCTTCAATCTGCGGATCAAATTCTAGCGACAACCAAAAGCGAAAAACAGCTTATTCAGGAAAACGTCGCCTCTCCTTCTCCCATCAGCGTAATCCCCATCGGGGTTGACCAAGCATTCAAAGTGCGTGGAAACCGCAAACATTTAAGAAGAAAATTGGGATATGAAAGCCCCTTGTTTGTATTTGCCGGACGTTTGGAGGAAACAAAAGGAATCTACACATTGCTGCAGGCGTTTCAGCTGCTGGTGGCCAAAGGCGATTCATCCTACAATCCGCGCTTGCTGATTGCCGGCGGCGATGAAGAAGCCATTGATCCGGCAACGCGCATGCCTCTTGATAAAAGTTTGTGCTATGCTTTAAGAGGAATTGAAGATAAAGTGGAATTTCTTGGGCCGAAGTCGCAAGATGAACTGGCAACGTTGTTTAATGTGGCAACCGCAACTGTTGTTCCAAGTTTTTACGAATCGTTCGGCATGGTTGCGGCAGAAGCGCAAGCGTGCGGAAGCCCTGTCATCGCGTCTGATGTCGGCGGATTGAAAAATGTGGTGCGCGACGGAGTTACAGGATTGCTTGTCGAAACAAAAAACGAAGTGGATTTGGCCATTGCAATGGAAGTACTTGCTGCCAACACTTTGCTTGCAGAACGCCTAAGCCGCCAAGCCATCGATGTCGCAAACCAAGAATTCCAGTGGACATCTATTTCCAAAAAAATAGACGCTATGTATGAGGTGATCATTGATGAACGGAGTAACACATTTATTGGCAACCGACCTGGACAAAACCTTCGTCGGGGATAGGGAAGCTTTGAAAGAACTATTGGCGTTCTTCGAAGAACAGCCTTATCACGTAAACTTGGTGTACAATACCGGACGCCATTTCAAATCACTGCAAGGGTTGAGAGAAGCGGAAAACCTGCCCGCTCCCGACATTGCCGTTACAGATGTCGGAACAGAAATCCGCATTAGGAATGGCGAAGATTTTGAGCTGGACGAAGAATGGGACGCCCGCATGACCGAAAACTGGCGGCCTGAAGAAATCGAGAAAATTGCTTCCCAGTTTCCTGGGCTAAAAAAACAGCCGGTCACAGGAAAAAACCGTTCTTCCTACTATGTAACGGATGATGAAACAGCTGCTGAATTCGGCAAGCAATTAAGCGATGCAGGAATACAGCATAAATTCATCTATAGCGGCAGCAAATATGTGGATATCTTGCCTACCCATGGGGGCAAAGGCCAAGCGCTCCGCTATATCGTAGAAAAATATAACCTTCAAGATGCAAAATTGCTTGCTTCCGGAGATTCTGGAAATGACACGGAAATGCTTACGCAAGGCTTTCCTTCTGTCATTGTCGGAAACGCCCATCCTGAATTATTGGCTGTTCCGGAAGACCCGACAATTTACCGCGCATCGCGTGGATTTGCCGGAGGCATATTGGAAGGATGGAAGTATTTCCATTCAAAATAAACACCAAATCCTAAAGACTGTTCGTTGAAAAGCGATTGGCCCTTAGGATTTTTTTCTGCCCAAAAACTGCATTTAGGGTAATCATTTGTTTTTTTATGTATTTCGTTTATATTTAGTAGACAGGCACTTTCAAGATTTGGGGTTCCGCTCCATTTCACTCTATACATACGAGTTGCTATTTTGTCTACGAACAGGAGGAAATTGAGATGAGTAAAGTCTCGAATCTGCACAAAGAGTCCATGGTCATGTTAAAAGAAACAAGCCGGACTTTTTTCATCCCAATCAGTTTTTTGGAACCTACCTTGAAAAAGACGGTTGCATCCGCCTACCTTTGCATGCGGGCAATCGATGAAATCGAAGACCATCCAGAGTTGGACGACAAAGCAAAAAAAACCTTGCTGCTGACAATCAGCGAAATGCTGCAAACTTCGTTCGATCCACATGAATACAAATTGCTGCTTCAGCCTTATGAGCATATGCTGCCTCAGGTCAGCCTTCGCTTATACGATTGGATCAGTTTATGCCCAACTGAAATTGTTGATAAAGTGAAAGCTTCTACCGCGGAAATGGCAGGCGGAATGGCAAAGTGGGTGGAGAAAGGCTGGAACATCCAGTCTCGGGAAGAACTGGATGACTATACGTATTATGTTGCAGGGCTTGTCGGTACGATGCTTTCGGATTTATGGAAATGGCATGACAATACGGAAACCGACCCTGAACTTGCTATTGCATTCGGCCGCGGGCTGCAGGCGGTCAACATGCTCCGGAACTACGATGAAGATTTGGAACGCGGCGTCAGCTTCGTGCCGAAAGATTGGAACCGGGAAGATATGTTCAACTACGCAAACGAAAACCTTGCACAAGCTCAGCTCTACGTGAAATCCATTAAAAACAAACGAATCCTTATGTTTTGCAAAGTTCCGCTTGCATTGGCCCATAGCACATTGAAAGCCTTGAAGTCGGGCAAAGAAAAAATGAGCCGCCAAGAAGTGGAAAGCATCGTAGAACAATTGAAGCAAGATGAAAATATTAGCGAATAATTGAAGCGCACTCCTCTAACCGGCGAGTGCGTTTTATTATTTCCAGTTGGTGAAGAAAATAGGAAAAGTTGCTTATTCAAAATGACAATATTCTTCTTACTTTTGCGTAATTAGTCTATAATTAAACCAGAATCAAATTTAAAAATAAGGGGAATACACATGACAATATCCATTATCGGCATCCTCACGGCAGTCATTTTTGTCTTGAATATTTTTCTTGCCGCAGCACTTGTCTTTTTAGAACGCCGTGATGCCTCTTCAACTTGGGCGTGGATAATGGTCTTATTCTTCATTCCGATTTTCGGTTTCTTCTTTTATCTTTTACTTGGAAGACGGCTCCGAAGGAAAACCCTTTTCAAATGGGAAGGCCGGAAAAAAGTGGGAATTGAAAACTTAATCGCCCATCAAATGAATGCTTTGCACGATAACGAATTTCATTTTCGTGACGAGAATGCGCAATCCTATAAAGAGTTGGTTTATTTGCTTTTGCGGAACAACGGAGCCGTCTTGACCCAAGACAATTCCGTGCAAATTTTCAATGATGGCCGCGAGAAGTTCGATTCGTTGATTGACGATATCCAAAACGCCAAACACCATATCCACATCCAATACTATATCTTTCGCTTGGACCAGCTGGGCAATCGCATCATGGATGCCTTGATCGCCAAAGCAAAGCAAGGCGTTAAAGTCCGCCTGCTGTATGATGACATGGGTTCGCGCCGCCTCAGCAAACGAAAGTTCAAGGAATTTATCAATGCCGGCGGAGAAGTGGAAGTGTTTTTCCCAGCCATTTGGCCGCTTATCAACCCGCGCCTCAATTATCGCAATCACCGCAAGATCGTCGTCATAGATGGTCGGGTCGGCTATATCGGGGGTTTCAATGTCGGAGAGGAATATATCGGGCTCAGCCGGAAATTCGGCTATTGGCGGGACACCCACCTGAAGCTCCAGGGAAGCGCACTGCATCCGCTGCAGACCCGCTTCATCCTTGATTGGAACCAAGCCTCCGCCCGGAATGACATTGAATACGATGATGGTTATTTTCCTGCGATTCCGGAAAAAGGAGAAACAACGATCCAAATCGTCTCAAGCGGCCCTGATGAGGAATGGGAACAAATCAAAGATGGCTATTTGAAATTGATCAACATGGCTGAAAAGTCCATCTATATCCAAACGCCTTATTTTATTCCGGATGCCAGTTTCTACGATGCCATCCGAATCGCGGCTCTCTCTGGAATCGATGTCCGCATCATGATTCCAAACAAGCCTGACCACCCATTCGTCTATTGGGCAACTTATTCTTATGCCGGCCAGATGCTGCGGGCAGGCGCTCGGGTGTTCATTTACAACAATGGCTTTTTACATACGAAAATGATTGTCATTGATGGCAAAGCCTCGACAGTCGGTACAGCCAATATTGACGTACGGAGTTTTAAATTGAATTTCGAAGTCAATGCTTTCATGTACGACCAAAAGGTTTCTACCGAACTGGCCGAACTGTTCCACCACGACATGGAATTATCCACCGAATTGACGTATGAGAAATATTACAGCCGAACGCGCATGATCAAGACAAAAGAATCCATTGCCCGGCTATTGTCGCCCATCCTATAAAACAGAAAAAGAGTTCCAGAATGATATATTCTGGAACTCTTTTTTACACGCCTAAATATTGTTCTAGCGTAATGCCTTTGGAATGGATTTCCGTCGCGGCTTTTTTTCCTACATAACGGAAATGCCATGATTCGTGCATATAACCGGTAATGCTTTCGCTTCCTTCCGGATACCGCAAGATAAAGCCATACTTATGCGCATTTTTCGCCAGCCATTTCCCGCCTTTTGTATCACCGAATGAAGCCGAGGCCCAATGCTGTTCCTGGCCCGCTTCGCCAATGTCAAAAGCGAGTCCGGTCTGATGTTCCGAGTAACCCGGACGCGCGCTATAGCGGTCAGCCGCTTCTTGTCCGTCTTTTGCCACATAACCGTTATACAGTTCTTTTTGGCGGTTATAGTCGCGGTAGGTGCTGAACGCGACCAAATCTACCCCTTCTTGAAGCGCCTTTTCTCTCATTTCTTCAAACGCTGCACGGGCTTCTTTACCTTCTCCCGGCGCATATGTTTCAGGCAGCGGATGCTGTTTATTCGCCAGCAGGATGCCATTGATCACGGCCGGTTCTTCAGGAAGTTCAACCGTATCGGAATACACGGTGGCATCCTTTGTCGGCTCCGCTTCATCCGCCGCCTTTTCTTTTGTTTCCGTTTCTTTCGGTTCTTCTTGAGGTTCCTCTTGTTTTTCTTCCTCTTCCTGTTCCGGCGCTTCAGCCGTTTCCAGCTCTTGAGCTTTTTCTTTCACAGCTCCATCCCCTTCCGGCGGTTCTTCTCCAGGGCTTTGCGAAGTCTGCACTTCGTTTGTTGCGGCATCATCTATGTTGGCTGGACTATCTATGGATTGTAAATAAAACCACGCGGCGGCAGCTGCGGCTACTAATATTGATCCAATAATCAAAGACCACTTTATAAAAGGGTTCTTTTTTTGCTGATTCGGTGTGTAACGAGATGGCATAGTTTTCCTTCTTTCCCTTGACTTCTTTCCTATTCTACCATACAGCGGCTTCTAAATTCCTGCGAATTCAATAAGTTCACCGTATGTTATAAAGACTGCAAGAACCGCTTGGAGGTTGCAACGGCTAACTGGCAAAACCGTTTTTCCTTGATGCCAGTCCGTCCTTTTGGCATTATACATACGTTCAAACTCTTATGCCAGTTTTTTCTTCAACGATTCTTTTTTCTTGTTGCTCCTATGGCTGCCATAAGCGGAATAAAACTAATGAAACGCCAATTGACCCCCATAACCCTTCTCTTTTGCACGAATAAACTATTAGAAACATTACAAGGAGATGGGTATAATGAAACAAATATCTCAAAAAGATATAAAAAGTTTAATAGGGCGTTTAGACAATTTATTGGAACAGCGGCAAAAAGATAAGTATGAATATAAAAAAACGGCGCAGCCCCAATGAGGCCGCGCCGTTTTTTTATATAATAACAGTAACGAGGACAACTGCGAATAAAATAGCGAACATAATAGCCATGCCTGACATCCATTTCGCTTCCCGTTCCATTCCCTGCTTTTTCATTTGCCGGGCGCGGAAGCTGTTTGTAATGACAAACAGCAATGTCATCAACAGCACCGCTATATCCATATTTCCTTGAATCAAAAAAATCAAGGACGCAATGCTTAAAGTTGCCACGCTTATTCCCAACACCAATTTCCGGTTCATGTTTTCAACCCCTAAAAAAGAAAGCCGGCAACCAATGCCGGCTTTTCATATTATTTCTTCTCTTCAACTGATTCCAGCGCTTTTTCCGGATGCTCTGAATAGAATTTCCGGCCAATGAATGTTTGAATGATCAGCAAAATCCCTCCGACTGCCCAGTAGACCGGCAATGCAGCCATCGATGAAAATGAGACGAACATGATCATAATCGGCGAAATATAAATGAAAAGCTTCATTTGTTTCTGCTGCTGCTCCGGCATTGTCCACAGAGAAACTTTTGCCTGGAAGAAGTAGACAGCTCCGGCGATCAGTGTCATCAAAATATCCGGAGAACCAAGAGTAAACCATAGGAACTCATGCGTTTTGATTTCTTCTGGCGCGTATAGGATGGCAAAGTAAAGGCCCATGATAATCGGCATTTGAACAATGACAGGCAAACATCCCATATTAAGGGGATTCACGTCATGCTTTTTATACAGCCCCATCATTTCTTGCTGAATTTTCATTTGCTCTTCTTTGTCCTTTGTTGCTTTCAAACGTTTTTGGATATCTTCCATTTCTGGACGCATTCTATCCATTTTAACTTTCATGCCTTGTTGGCGCTTGTAGGTATTCAACATGAAAGGCATCAAAATCAAGCGAATAATCACCGTAATGGCAACAATAGCCATTCCATAACTTCCGTTGAACAGATTCCCTAAATAATCCAGAGAAAAAACAAACGGTTTAACAAACAGGTTGTAGAAAAAGCCTTCCTGATTTTCCACTGCGGAACATCCACTTAATAAAATCACTGAAACTGCTAGCATGAGCAGCAATGTTAATTTCTTTTTCACTTTAGTCACCTTCACCTTTTTCAACTATTAAGAAGTATACCCATAAGAACAATAAAATTCAATCAATGGATATTCCTCAGCCGACTTTTCGGCATTTTGTGGCAAAATTGCGAATGCTTTTCAGCCTCAAATGTTCTGAAGACAAGAAAAAAAGGAGAATTTCTTCTCCTTATTTTGCATTGGGCAGCGTATAGCGGAAATACGGAATATGCTGGCTGTCCCGGAATTGTTTTGGTGTGACTGATGTATATTTTTTGAAGATGCGGGTGAAATAGCTTTGGTTGCAGAAATGGAATTGCTTCGAAATATCTGAAATAACTTTATCAGAATGACGTAAATAATATTGCGACTCTTCGACCCGCCGCACATTCAAATACTCGACAAGCGTAATTCCTGCATGTTCTCTGAAGATGCGGGACAAGTGGCTTGTGGAAATATGAAAATGCTTTGCAATATCTTCCACAGATAAATCACGCTCGACTTCATCATTGATGAACATCACCACTTTATTGACCGTCTGGTGGCCAAAAGAAGGCTGTTTCCGCTCAGAGATAATTGACACGAAGAACTCGATCAATTCATCCGCTACATATAAAAATTCCGAATCGTTCATCCGGTTATCCACTAATTCAATGCAGGCAGCATTGAATGCGAATGCTTTTTTCGGCGGCACACGCATTTCATACAATTTGCGTGCCATAAGTGAAGACAACACAATGTAGTAGTTGCGGACTGCTCGGATAGTTTCTTTTCCAGCGCGTACCGATATCAAGTCTATCAATTCCCGCAATGTTTGTTTTGCCCGGTCTTTTTCAAGATGATGGATTTCATAAACCAATTGGGTTTCAATTTCAAAAAAGTTTTCCAATCCTTCGTAATGATTTAAATTCTCATTTTCCGCCATGAAAATTTTGGAAATGGTTTCTTGAATGGATGGTGCAGCAATAATATTCATCTTTTCCCCGTCTTTCTTTGTACAATATTTGCAAGCGCTCCCTCAACTATATACCGAAACGGCTCATAAGAACATAGTCAATCTCCTAACTTTTTAAATTTTTTTATGTAATTTGATTTAGGCTCTATTTTACTAGTTACTGATTAAAAGGAAATATATTCCCAAAATATATACTATATATAACGAAATACTCTCAAAATGGTTTCATTTTTGACCATTTATCTCCCAAATTTTTTCAAAAACAAAAAAGCAGCCAAAATGGTTAAATGGCTGCTTTTTTCCTATTGAACCTTTATTTCACTTCTACATCCGGCGGGATATGCGCTCGGATATGACGAGGCAATACTTCGATTTGGAAAGGGGTTGCACAGCCTTCATCGCCATCTATATTGCACGATAAAGGATTGCTCGTATTGATTGAAACTTTTGTGGTGTGGACTACTTCCACCGCGGGATCTTGTTCCAGCTTTCCAATCAACAGCGCTCCGGCAATCCGGATAAAAGCCGGAAGAGCGGCATTTTTCACGATATAGAGATGCAGCAGACCATCGTCGGTCAGCGCCTCCGGAGCCAATTTCTCAAAGCCTCCTACCGAGTTCGTCAATGCTACCAATACGAGTTTAGCTTCTCCTTTCCATACGCCGTGATCATGCTCAATCTCAAAAAACATTTCGGCGTCTTCGGTAATCGCTTTGAGGCCTTCTATGAAATAAGCGAAGGCTCCCAGTTTTGTTTTTTGTTCTGGGGTAACCTCATATGTTGATTCGGCAATTTGTCCAATCGCCAAGATGTTCATAAAGTATTGTTTTCCAACCTTTGCAATGTCCACCCACTTTTCCGAGCCTGTCTTCAAAGCTTCGATTGCCTCCGCCGGATCTAAGGAAACCCCCAATGCCCGGGCAAAGTCGTTGACGGTCCCAAGGGGAATCAGCGAAAACAAAGGCTGGTGCTCTTGTTCTGCAAGGCCTGATACGGCTTCGTTGATTGTGCCATCGCCCCCCATTGCCACCACAAAATCATATTTTTTATCACAAGCTTCTCTCGCAAAGCGGGTTGCGTCCCCCTTGCCTTCAGTCTCTCTCGTATCTACCATATAGCCCATCTGTTCCAACGTGAATTGAACATCCAAGCGATAATCGGCCGCTTTCTCTTTGCCGGCAGAAGGATTCAGTATAAACATTGCATTTTTCATCTAGTTACCTCCGGGATATAATGACTTCTTCTATATCTTTACCCGGACTATAGGCTTTACTAATCCACAATGGAAATATTATATGGAAGAATTAAAAAAAGATGGGGAGTTCCCATCTTTTTAAGCATCGCTCTAAGGGGTCTTGCTTTCCGGTGTTTCGGAATCCGTACGGCCAAATTGATCCCGGTCCGAATTCGCGGAAGTTTTCCCTTCTTGTTCCTTATCCTCATTGACGTATTGGACGCTTGTCGACTTGCCGTCATTTTGCGGCTTCCCGGATGAAGATTCCTTCGCAGGTGAAACGGCAGCATCCGTCTCTCCAAAGCCTTCTAAGTTTTGGGATTCCAGAAAATCGTTGACTTTTAACTTTGTATTGTTAAAAGCGATTGTGGCTTTTCTTCGATTTTCGGGGTTCTTAAAATACGCGTATGCGCCTGCAGCCAATCCTGCAATCAACAGGCCTCTCCGTTTTGCCATCTCAACCACTCCCATCAGATTTACCTTCTATTTACCCTGAACTTTTACGACTTAACCTGAAAAACGCACTATTTAAATGCTATTTTGTTTCGCCATGTATTTCATATCAACATGAGGAATCCCATCTTCATCATACGCTTCTGAAACCGGCTGGAAGCCGAAGCTTTCGTAAAACTCCTGTAAATATACTTGGCCCTGCAGCTGAATTTCCTCAGCCTTCCATTCCGATAGAATATATTCCATACAATGGGTCATCAATTGCTTCGCAAGGCCACGTCCTCTTGCTTCAGGATGTACTATTACCCTGCCGATTGATGGAATTTCATACTTTACTCCCGCTGGAACAAGACGCGCATAAGCGAGCGTTTTTCCGCCTTCTGCGTATTCAAGATGAATAGACTCCTGATCCAGGCCATCCAATTCCGGATATGGGCATTCTTGCTCCACTACGAAAACATCTACTCGCAGCTTTAAAATTTCATATAATTTTCCAACTGATAAATCATTAAAATGATAAGTTTTCCAATTCAAAAAATACCGCCTCCTTTTTCCTTCTATTATTCCACATCAGTGGCTATTCAGGGTATTATTTGATATGATGGCAAAAAGAATTTTAGAGGTGATTGCATGATTCGCACTGGCACAACAGAAGATATCTCTTCTGTGCAGGAAATTGCCTATACTAGCTGGAGTGATACGTATGAAGGAATCATTCCCTCCCCTGTCCAAAAAAGTTTTTTAGATAAATCCTACTCGTTCCCAATGATGGAAATGCGGTTAAAGAAAACAATTATGCTTCTAGCTGAACACGAAGGCCAGCCTGTCGGTTTTGCCAACTTTACTAAAGTCGATGAAGATGGAGATGCGGAGTTGATCGCCATTTACCTAAAGCCCGAATACCAGCGCAACGGCTATGGAAAAAAACTGCTGAGCAGCGGCTTGTCCCTTTTGCAAGGTTCTCAGTTATTTGTTTATGTGGAAAGTAAAAATCTGAAAGGCCGTCATTTTTACGAAACCAATGGCTTCAAGTTTGTGGAAGAGTTTGAAGAATTGTTCGAAGGCTACCCACTGCAGACAGCCAAATATGTATATGACCTAAAAGCACCCGCCTTGTAAGCGGGTGCTTTTTTAACGGTTTGAATTTTTGCAGCTGTTCTGCTCCAGGACAATCATCCTGTCACAAAAAGGAACTTCTGGCTATCTCAAAAACACCCGCTTATAAGCGGGTGTTTTTGCCGCATGACCGCTATATGGACTTTATAGCGGTCGATACGGTGTGTCTTCTTTTTTATGAAGCGCTTCATCTGTACGGGTTTCTGTGTGGTCCGTACGTTGGGAATGGCTGTCTGTGCGTGCGCCTCCGTTGTCGTCGCGGTAGCGCAAATCATCATCTCGTCTATGCTTTGCCCGGCGGACAAAACACATGATTGCAGCAATATAGAAAAGAATAGACGTCAAGGACAATACTCCCGCAAACAAGCCAGCGATGATAAAAAACGCACCCGCTAATTTTGCATTCTTATCCTTACGAAGATTGAGCAAAGCCAGTATCGCAAAAAGTGTACTGATTGCCAACAAAGCCACAAGCGTCCAGCCGACCACTCCAAAACTGGCTACAAAAGCGTCAATTGCCGCCTGGGCATCTTGAGGATTTGAGAAAGATGGATTATTCCTGATTTCTTCTTCGAATTGCTGGAATTGCGGAGAGTTTTGAAAGCTGCCCGAGTTGCTGATCAAAAGAATGGTGGAAACAATGACAATAAGGTTGAAGACTATGCCTATTATGCCTAACGCTTTTTCAGCGCCTCTGCTTACTCTGCCTTCGTTCATTTCGATCACCTCTTTTTAGTTTTTTCTTGCATGTATCATAAAATATCGTTTCTTGCTATTCCTTTCCCCTAAAAAATTTAATAAAACCTGTTTAAAGTTTCTAATCCCGGGTAATTTATTAATATCAAAGATTTGAGAGGAGTTCTAGAAAATGGAAAAAAAACTAATATTTAACCAAGCAGATTTCATGTACGGCATCGGTGGAGCTTCCATTTTGACAGCTATCGTTTTCTTTATGACAAGCCTATAAATTGGAGGAAAACATGAAAAACTACATAACCGAAACGTAAAAAAGCAATCCACTAGAGAAAATAGCGGATTGCTTTTTATGTTTACGCTTTTACATCGTCATACTCACTGTAACGCTCAAATGCTACAGCGGCGTATGTGCAGACAGGTTCCATCTTGTAATTTTTTTGGCGCGCGTAATTTGCCGCTTCATCCAGCAGTTTTTTCGCTATGCCTTGGTTACGCAGTGATTGATCGACATACGTATGCTCTATGACCATGACATTGGCCATTTGCGTCCATGTAATTTCCGCTTTTAGATCTCCAGCTTCTTTCCAGATAAAAGCAAATTCGTCATGGCCAAGTTCCGTGAATTCAAATTGCATTTTTCATCCTCCTCTTACCTTAGTCGTTAAGCGTTAATGGGCGTAAGGAAGCTTCGATCTGTGTCCGCTTTGGCTCCAGGAACGGCGGCAAAGCCAGTTTTTCCCCAAGTTCTTCCATTGGCTCATCGGTCGCAAATCCCGGTTCATCTGTTGACAGTTCAAACAAGATGCCATTAGGTTCACGGAAGTAGATTGCCTTGAAATAGTAACGGTCCACTTCCCCCGAAGTGACAAAACCGTTCGAACGCAAATACTCATTCCACTTACTATATTCCTCAAACGTCTTAACACGAAACGCAACATGATGTACACTGCCTCTGCCCGGACGTTCAGGCGGCAAATCCGTGCGCTCTTCTAAGTGTACTTCGCCGGCAGGCCCGCCTTTTCCTGTCGAAAACACTAAAATATCCGGCATGCCATCCACCGTTGAAGGATAGGAGCCGATTTGTTCAAAGCCAAGAATGTTCGTCAGCGTAGCAGCCGTCTTGCCGGCTTTGCGGACGGTAAGCTGGACAGGCCCCAATCCGACAATCGCAAATTCATCCGGGACCCCGCTTTTTGACCAAGGAATCCCGTATTCGATTCCGGATCCATCATCAACAACGAGCATAAGACGCGATCCTTCAAAATCTTGAAAAGTCAATGTAGGCCGGTTAAAACGCAGTTCGATTTCACCATGCGGCACGCCGTATCCTTCAAACCGGCTTATCCAATAATCCAAGGCCGCTTCGCTTTTCACGCGGAATCCTGTGCTGCTGATGCTTGATACACCAGGGTAAGTTCTGCCTGCCATAGGAATAT
Source organism: Planomicrobium sp. CPCC 101110 (assembly GCF_007859395.1). Classification (GTDB taxonomy): domain Bacteria; phylum Bacillota; class Bacilli; order Bacillales_A; family Planococcaceae; genus Planococcus. The sequence continues at coordinate 43,932 of NZ_VOHD01000009.1, forward strand.
CAAAATAGGTCATGTCTGTCCCAGGGGTCCCGACTGCGTCTGCATAAAACAGGTGATACGAAGACGTATTGTCCTGATTGACGCTTTTCTTCACCAAACGCATTCCTAATATACCGGTAAAAAACGCATGGTTTTTGTCTGCATTGGCTGTAATTGCTGATACATGGTGGATTCCTTCTAATTTCATTGAACTTCCTCCTTTTATTATCTTGAATTCGAGATATTAAAGTTATCTTATCACTTACTTTCCGATAGCGCAACAAAGGAAACTTCTTAATAAAAACAAAAAAGGCGAACCAGTATATCTGCCGGTTCGCCTTTTTACCCTATCAACTTAACAATGAACGAATGCCATCGATCAGCTTGTTAAAGAAATTCTTCACACTTTGCCAGAACCCGTCATCGTTGACAACTGTACCGATTTTGTCTTCAATCGTCTGGCTTAAATCATTAAGTTCGTTTGACCATTGAGAAAAATCAATGTCCAGATTCCGGATCCGGTCCATCAAATCCACCAACAATTGGCGATCTTCCGGACTCAGTTCGATTTGCAGCTTAACGATTTGCTCTTCTACGATCTTCTCTACTTCTTCCCGCGATTCAGGCTGTTGTTCAGCAATATCTTTCTTAATCTCTGTCAACAATTCGCTGACCTTGGCTTCGTCAACCCCACTGTCGGCGATTTCAGTCGCTACACCCAGTTCGTCGTTGGCTACATCTGTCCGCTCGGGGTCCAATTCTTCTCCGCCGTTCACTTCATAAGCCTTATAAATGCCGACAAGCGCCGAATGCCCAGTTACCGGTTTTGGTGCTGCCACTTCTACAGTCGCGTCTTTGATGCCTGCAGTCAGCATCGCATTGGCGTACATTTCCGTCGTTACTTGCGTGATGTTGTCAGGCGTGACAATTTGGACTACCATGCCTTTTCCTTCGTCTTGCCGCGTGATTTTAGCGGAAGAATACATACGCGCGCGCGAATCGCCGTCTTTAATGTATTTTACAAGGTCCTGCCCTGTCACTTCAATTTCTTCTACCTCACCTGTTGCTTCCAGGCTTTTTGCGACACTTTCTTTTTCAGTTGCTGATAAGTCGCCGCCATACACTGCGATTGGCAAGCCGAATTTTTCATTGATGCCGACGTTTGCCGAACCCATTGCCGGCGATAAGACCGATACTGCAACAACCATCGTAATGGCCGAAATCATTTTTTTCATTGGTTATAACCCCTTTCTCCAAATTAATACGAAACTTGCGGGGAAAAGGTTGCATTACTTGGTTAACTTTGTCCAACCTTCTTCTTGCACAATCCTGCGTGCTTTATATAAAGTGCCAAGCGCCCGCTTGAATGCGGCTTTGCTCATGCCGAACATTTCCTGGATTTCATCCGGTGATGATTTATCGGTGAACGGCATCTGGCCGCCTGACTCTTCCAGATAAGCCGTGATTTTTTCCGCATCGCTGGAAAGGCGTTCTTGCTTTCTAGGAAGCAAAGAGCCATTCAATGTTCGGTCTTCTTTAACGCCGATTACACGAACAGTTTTTTCTTCCCCAAGACGCGGTTCTTCCTCGCGTTCACTTTCGTGGACAAAGATACGGTACATTTCGGGAACGGAAAGCATAAATGAGCCGACCGGAAGCAAACGATAAGCGCGCGCTTTCAAATCCTTGTTGAACACCTCTTCCGGAGCCGGAATGGACAGTTCACTCACTGTTTCTTCCGTCGCAAGCCGGCCATACAAATCCCCGTAACGGTCGGTGCGCAATGTCATGAAAATATGGTCGCCCGGCTCTGGCCACAACTCTTCAATTTGGGGAAGATCGGCAGGAAGCACATATACTTCCCGCGTTGTGCCAATATCCACTACCAGCCCTTCCCGCTTTGATACTTTCAAAACCTTCGCCCAGCCGTATTGGCTTGGCAAAATATGCGGAATCATCGGTGTAGCTGAAATGCCGCCTTGGCGGTTGCGGTACATAAACACTTCTATTTCCCCGCCGATTTCTTGGCCTTCTTCAATCTCCGATGCATTCATAAGGACTTCATCCCCGGAACTGTTCGTCAATATCCATTGGGACCCTGACCGGTCTTTTATCTGTAATGTCGCTTTTAACCCTGGATGCAATGCCATTTATATATCCTCCTTGTATCGATTATTTCTCGTTTTGTTCGTTTTTCAGCTTTTCCAGTTCTTCCCTGAATGCCGGGTTTTCTTCCAGCACTTGAACCAGGTCGGCAATCCGGTTGATTGAATTCCAGCTCAAATGGTGTTCGATCCCTTCTACATCCCCGTAAATACGCTCTTCATCAACCCCGATCAGCCGCAGAAATTGCTCAAGCAGATCATGCCGTTTCACAAGCCGCTTTCCTAACTTCTGCCCTTGAGGAGTCAGCATAAGACCGCGATAGCGTTCGTATATCAGATATCCATCTTTATCCAACTTCTGGACCATCTTTGTCACGGAGGATGGCAGAACCGATAAAGCTTCCGCAATATCCGAGACACGTGCATATCCTTTTTGTTCAATTAGCGAATAGATTATTTCAATATGGTCTTCCATACTCGGAGTAGGCAAAATGATTTCCTCCCTAACGTGGCTCTCTTCAGTTTACTATACCCCACCCCATCGAACAACCGACTCCCGCGGGTCTGTAAATAGATTCATTTTTCCGCCGATGTTTGGCCGAGATCGAAACAGGGTACTTATTACTATGGAACCAGAAAGGATAGGTGAGGAACATGGGCCGCATACTTTGGATTATTTTAGTTGTAGTCATTGCTTTTTGGTTGATCGGATTTTTAATGGACGTTGCAGGTGGTTTAATTCACATTCTTTTAGTCATCGCAGCTATTATTTTGATTATCAACTTAGTGACAGGCAGACGGGGCGTTTAGCCTAAAGAAGCGGCGGGGGAAATTCCCCCGCCGCTTCTTTTTATTCTTTCACTTTTGCATACACACATGTATCGCGCAATTTGTTGCCGATTTTTGAAACGGAATCTTTCCGGAGGATGCCTTCAAGTTCAAACTTCAACCGTTCAGCTACAGCCCGGCTCCGGACATTCTCCGGATCGCAGCGTATTTCCACCCGATTGGCTTCGAGTTCTTCAAAGGCAAATTTTGTGATGCGGTCAACCGCTTCCGTAACATAGCCTTTCCCTTCAAAGCGGTTATCCACCCAATAGCCGATCTCAAACTTGCGGACTTCCCAATCAATCCGGTGAAGGCCGGAGGAACCGATAAATTCGCCTGTTTCTTTTGAGAAAAAATGCAGGCGCAAATCTTTGCGCAGCTGAAAATCAGCAATGGCTTCCACTAAGTTTGCCTCCATCTGCGCCAAATCCGGTTTTTTCTGGGCAAATGGCATCCATGGACGCAAAGCATCTATAGAATGGAGAACGGCTTCGTAGCTGAGTTTTGCGTCTTCTCGTTTTGGCATCCGGATCAGCAGGCGCTCCGATTCAAACTCTTCCGGAAAATCAAGCAAGATGGGGTTAAAAGTCGGTTCTTTGACAATCTCTACCGCGTCATCCCAATGGACAGGCGTGGTAATTCCTGCCTGCCAGTCTTCCCGGGTCATACCGTAAGTCACCGCGTCATAATAGCGGTTCTCTTTCGGGGAAAACCACGCTTGGCGCAAATGGGCTTCTTTGACAAAACCAGTCCGTTCAAATGCTTTGCGCATCGCGAAGTTATCGTGGCGCGTGTTGCCTTCCAGGCGTATTTTCCTTTCCGGCAGTGAAAACACATGATCGGCAATCATTTTCAACGCCTTCGGTCCATAACCTTTGCCACGGTAAGGGTCCGCAATCCGCAAATCAAAGAGCGGAATGTCATCTTGCAGATCAAAGATCTTCACTAATCCTACTTGCATGCCCTCGTCGTTTTCAATCCAGAACGTTGTCACTTGATCGGACTGATAGCCGCCTTCTTCAATTGTCTTTTGGATCAATCCCCGCACCGGATGTTCGATTCCGTGAAACGGCCATGAATTCGTTGTCATAAAATTGATAAGCTGTTCTTGCTCTTCCATAGTCCATTCAGTTAACTTCAAACCAAAATCCTCCAAGTACTTCTTACTTCTGAACTTTCACCAGCCGAAGCGCATTCAAGATAACGAGCAGCGTGGCACCCATATCCGCAAAAATCGCGATCCATAGCGTCAGCCATCCGGGAATTATCAGAAGCAAAGCAATTATTTTCAATCCTAATGCAAAAATGATATTTTCCTTTATTATACGCAAAGTTTTTCGGCTGAGTCGAATTGTATATGGAAGTTTTTCTAAATCATCGGCCATCAAAGCAATATCCGCTGTTTCCAGGGCGGCGTCTGTGCCGGCTCCGCCCATCGCAATACCGATAGAGGAAGCGGCGAGAGCCGGTGCATCATTGATTCCGTCTCCCACCATGGCAACACGGCCATATGTTTTTTGCAGGTCCTTGACCGCAGACAATTTATCTTCCGGCATCAATCCTGCCCGTATATCCGTCATGCCGATGCTTTCGCCAATGGCATTGGCAGTTGCCGGGTGGTCGCCCGTCAGCATAATGGTCCGTCGAATGCCCAGGTTTTTCAATGTCCGGATGATGTCCGGGCTTTCACTCCGAACAGCATCAGCTACGCCAATAGCGCCGATCAACTCCATTTGGGAAAAGACGGCCATGACGGATTTGCCGCTCTCCTGCAGTTTCCGGTATTGCTGCGGAATCCGAAAACCTTCTTCTTCCGCCCAATTCAGGCTTCCGACAAAAACACGGATGCCGTTGACAATGGCACTTGCACCTTTTCCTGTAAGCGATTGGAAATCTTCATGATCATAAATTTTGTCTGCTTGAACCGTGATGGCGCGGGCAAGAGGGTGTTGGGACATGGCTTCCACAGAAGCTGCGATTTTCACCACTTCATCTTTTGTATAGCCAGGCTCCGCAAATACATCTGTCATTTCCGGATAACCTTTTGTCAATGTGCCTGTTTTATCGAAAGCGATGGCCTGGATGCGGCCTGTTTCCTCTAAATGGATGCCGCCTTTGATCAAGACGCCTTGGCGGGCAGCGTTTCCGATAGCAGTAACAATGGCCACGGGCGTCGAAACTACGAGCGCACACGGGCATCCAACAACTAAAACAGCCAAACCCTGGTAAACCCAAAGCTCCCAGTTGCCAGTCACAACCCCCGGCACAATGGCCACTAGAAATGCGATGGCAATGATGGCCGGTGTGTAGTACTTGGCAAAACGGTCGACAAACTTTTGGGAAGGCGCTTTTTCCGCCTGAGCTTCTTCTACTAAATGGATGATTTTCGCAATGGTTGTATCTTCCACCCGTTTGGTGACATGAATTTCGAGTGCGCCCTCTTCGTTAAGTGTGCCTGCAAACACTTCATCCCCTTGTTCTTTCGAAACAGGAATCGATTCTCCGGTAATCGCCGCTTGGTTAACCGAGGAAGCGCCTCTTTGCACCGTTCCATCCATCGCAATTTTCTGTCCCGGCTTGACGATCAATACATCACCAATTTCGATCTCTTCAGTATCCAGTTCCAATAACTCGCCATTCCGCTGAATCAAAGCGCGGGCCGGCGCTAAATCCATCAATCCGCGAATCGACTGCCGCGCTTTGTTCATCGAAAAAGACTCCAGCGCTTCACTGACTGCGAACAAAAAGACGACTACCGCCCCCTCGCGCCACTCCCCGATAATGACCGCACCGATAATAGCGATGGTCATCAATGTCTTCATATCGAATTGGAGCTTCGACAAATTCTTGATCCCGGTCCAAAACATGCCATAGCCGCCGACCGCAATTGAGGCTCCAAACAAGCCGATCGCCCGCGGGTCGGTTTCGCTTGTCTGAAACGAAATGAACGTCCCTATAACCAGCAGTATGAACGATATCACCGTTTCAATCGTCTGGCGCCGCTTATAAAACGGCACATGCTCTACTTGCGCTTTTTCAGGATAAACGCGGATGTGGTCAAATGCCCCTGCTTTCTCGAGTTCCGCAATCGAAACATTTCCATCCACGGTCAGTTTTGAAGCACCAAAATTCAAGTTGACCGTATTGATTTCAGGCAAGGCCCGGACATTTTTTTCAAATTTAGCTGCACAGCTTGTGCATGACAAATTTTCAAGACGATAGGTTTTTTGCATCCCTGACACCCTCTTTCGCATGTTCATGGGCAATCTTCACAAGCTGGTGGACATGGTCATCGGACAACGCATAATACACTTGTTTTCCTTTGCGTTCAGACTTGGCTAACCCTCGATCGCGAAGGTAGCGCAAGTGATGTGAAGCCGTGGCTGTCGACGATCCGATCACCGCCGCAATATCGCAGACACACATTTCTTCTTCTATTGTCAGCGCATACGCAATACTTAGTCTAGTTTCATCTGCCAATGCTTTGAACAAGCTTGCCACATCGGACAGGTCTGCCATATGTGTTTGAACCTTTTCCACCACTTCGGGATGGACTGTTGTGATCTCACAAATTTCTCTCATAATAGAAACCTCCCTTTCATTCAAACAAACATTTGACTGTTGTCTTTAGTATAATTCCTTGAACACACTTAGTCAAACGAAGGTTTGAATGAAAAGCATTTACTCTTTCGAGAAAAAATGATAAAGTTCTTACGATTGCCATTACCCGGGACTTCTTTGAGAGTGGGAAGTCAAAACTATAATAATATAAAAGGAAGTGGAATTTTTTGAACACAATGTCATACAAAGAGCAATGGTTCGGCAATATCCGTGCAGATATTCTTGCCGGCATCGTTGTGGCTTTGGCTCTTATTCCAGAAGCAATCGCTTTTTCCATCATCGCCGGAGTCGATCCGATGGTCGGGCTGTATGCTTCGTTCTCTATTGCAGTAATCATTTCTTTCGTCGGCGGCAGGCCTGCCATGATTTCGGCTGCCACAGGAGCGATGGCACTTGCCATGGTCACTTTGGTCCGGGACCATGGGTTGGATTATTTGTTGGCTGCCACCATTTTAACAGGGATCCTCCAAGTGATTTTCGGCTATTTGAAAATCGCGCGGTTTATGAAATTCATCCCGCGCGCTGTCATGATAGGCTTTGTCAATTCACTGGCCATTTTAATCTTCCTGGCACAGGTGCCGTTCATTTTCGGCATTAACACGATTACGTATGTTTTCGTAGCAGTCACACTTGCTATCGTGTATATTCTTCCGCGTTTTTTCACAGCAATCCCGGCTCCGCTTATCGCCATTCTGGTTTTATCAGGAATTGTCATGTATGCGGGCATCGATATGCAGAATGTTGGAAGCCTCGGCACCATCAGCCAATCGCTGCCGACGTTCTTCCTGCCTGATGTGCCGTTCAACTTTGAAACTTTGCAGATTATTTTCCCGACAGCTCTTGCCTTGTCAATCATCGGTTTGCTGGAGTCCCTGCTGACAGCATCCATTTTGGACGACGCGACTGAAACGGATTCAGACAAGAACCAGGAAGCGCGCGGACAAGGAATTGCTAATTTCATCACCGGCTTTTTTGGCGGAATGGCAGGATGCGCAATGATCGGGCAATCGGGCATCAACGTTCAATCTGGCGGGCGTGGACGCTTGTCCACGTTCACTGCCGGCGCCGTGCTGATGTTCTTGATCATTGTCCTCGGAAACTGGGTTGTCCAGATTCCAATGCCGGTTCTTGCCGGCATCATGGTCATGGTATGTATCGGCACGTTTGACTGGAGTTCTTTCAAATATTTGGCAAGCGCACCAAAATCAGACGCATTGGTCATGCTGGTGACAGTTATTGTGGTCGTTTACACGCACGATTTATCAAAAGGCGTGTTTGCAGGCGTCATTTTGAGCGCTGTATTATTTGCTGCCAAAATCTCCAAAGTGGAGATCCGAAAAAAAGGATTCGAAAAAAGTTCGTCGAATGTCTATACAGTACACGGACAATTATTCTTTGCATCAACTCAAGATTTTGTATCATATTTTGATGCTGTAGAACCGGCTGAACATATCACTTTGGACTTTTCAGACGCAACCGTCTGGGACGACTCAGGTGTCGGGGCCATCGATCGTGTAATGAACAAATTACAGGCGAAAGCGCAAAAAGTGGAGATCACCGGGCTGAATGCTTCAAGCCGAAAACTTGTAGACAAATTGGCGACATACGGCAATGCAGGCAGAAGTTCAAGCCAACATTAAGGGGGATTTTGCATGTATCAAAAAATTCTTGTTGCAGCAGATGGATCCGAACATTCCATCAGAGCCGCCCGCGAAGCGGTGAAAATGGCCAAAGCGAATCCTGAAGCTGTCATTACCCTTCTTTATGTCATTGATTATGATAAAGCGCGAAGCGAAATCCTCCATGGCCAAAGCAGCGATGAAGTTCATTATGAGCGGCGGAAGCATTTATTGCCGCTAGAAGAGATTTTCAGTTCGGAAGGCATCAAGTTTGAAACGAAAACTTTGCATGGCACACCAGGGCCGACCATCGTCCAGCATGCCAATGAAATTGGCTATGACGTGGTGTTCATCGGCAGCCGAGGACTGAATTCTTTTCAGGAAATGGTGCTCGGCAGCGTCAGCCATAAAGTGGCCAAACGGGTCCAAGCACCTGTCATCATTGTTAAGTGAATTCAAAAAGGCGGCCAGGCATCTAGCTTGGCCGCCTTTTCTTCCAGAAAGAACCGCTCAGTCCGAGAAAAACGATGGACGTTTTTATTTCCTTAAGTTTTTCGGCTTTGCCTACGTTTGCCGATAAATCCTCAACATAAAACGGGCATCCTGTATCTTTGCAGGATGCCCGTTTTACTGGAATACGGTATAAGCCGCACCGAACAATACAATACCGCAGAGCAAAGTGGCAGCTGCATATGACACCCCACTCCGCCATTTTCCCTCTTCGATATCTTTGACCATATCAAGCGCCAATGTAGAAAAGGTAGTAAAAGCCCCCAAAAACCCTGTCATCCAGAAAACCGAAAGCTGTCCGCTCCCCATAAATGCACCGAGGGCGAATGAACCTAAGCTGTTGACAAGCCAAGTTGCCGTTTTGGGATGCCAAGTTTTCTTTTCTACGAAAACATAAAAAAAGTAACGCGCGACCGCCCCAAGAAATGCGCCCGCTGCAATGCCGATCATAAGCGGCCGCCCTTTCTGCCTGCCCATAGCCCAAAAGCTGCAGCCGCGATAGATCCCGCTGTCATGCATACCGCAAAGGCGATGCCTTCCATAAGCGAACGTTCCAAATAATGAAACCAATCGCTGGAGAAAGCGGAAAATGTGGTAAACGAACCGATGAGTCCTGTCGAGACAAACAACCGCAGTTCCGCTGGCTTGCCAGCAAGCTTTGCAGCCGCTGCGCCGATCAAAAAGCTTCCAGCCAAATTGACTGTCCATATCCCAAACCCGCCGGGTACTGCCGCGTAGATCCATGTCCGCAGCAACGCTCCCGCCATTCCGCCAAAACCAACCGCCAAAATCCGATTCACTTCAACCGCCTCAAATCATTTTCTCCTATTATAACTTACTCCGGCGATAAAATTAATGATGAGCCATCCACTTCTCCAACCAACACCGTTTCATGATATCTGCCTTCAATCCAGTCCTCGACTTGATTATGAAAATAAGGTGACTTCATGTGGCCGCTTTGCCCCGGCCCGACAATGTGGTATGTACTGGACAGATTGCTCAAGTCAGCGACAAACCGCCAGGAAGCGCCGTGATTGACATTGCCCGAAGAATCCGAAGCTGCCGCTTGGACCGTAATGTCCGAACCGCCGATCGGCACCGGATCGGGATTTAGAAAATGGGCGAAAACCGGTGAAGCGCCGGCTAACGGGTGAGGGAATGCCAGCTTGTGATTCTCCCCCCAGCTCCAGTCTTCATAGTTGTTGCCAAACGCTTCTTCTGTTTCGGCAATGCTTTCAGCAAACGAATCTGCAAGCCATTTTTCCACGCCTCCATACTCTGAAACCCATGCCCCTTCCCGCCCCGCAAAAGCATCGCGCATCATTTGATCCGTAATGTGGTTTTTCCCAGGCAGCATATCAAAAATATCTTCCGGAAATTCGTCGGCAAGCAGTGTGATCGGCAGCTGTCTGATCCACTGATGAAAAATGAGCGGTTGGGCTTGTTCTTGGCTGTCTATTTGATCCCATTGTTCAAGCATTTCAAGCAATTCATCAAAATCATCCGTCTCGCTCCGCACAGCCGCAATCATATTCCCCAAAAACTCAGCCGCATACAAATTCTTCTGATCCATTTGAAGCGCCATCATATCTTCTTTTGTCAAATTGCCCTTCCCTTCAAGCACTTCCGCTATCCGATTATATCGATATGGCTGGGCCCAAAAATTGGTGATATGGTATTTGTATGAGCTGTCCACCACTTTATTGTTCGCCGTAGCGAGAAATCCGCTTTCCGGATTGATGGCGCGCGGCAATTCGTCAAAAGGCACATACCCCTCCCAGCCATAATCAGCAGAATTTCCCGGAACCGGCAATTGGCCGTTCCCCGTCTTCCGAATCGGAATCCGGCCATTTGCTTTATAAGCGATGGTTCCATCGGTCGAAGCAAAGACAAAATTCTGTGCCGGGGCTTGAAAGTCTTCCAGAGCTGTTTCAAACTCTTCCCAGTTTGATGCTTTGTTGAAATCGAGGACTGCTTGAAGTTCTAATGTCGGTTCAAGCGCTGTCCATTGCATCGAAAACAAGGCTCCTGGATTTTCCTCCTCATACAAGACGCCAGAAATGACTGGGCCGTGGCGCGTGACGACCACTTCGAAATCTTCGGTCTCTCCATCTTTCACTTTGATCGGTTCATCGCGGACTTCCGCTTGCTCCCACTTGCCTTCGTAAAGGAACTGATGAGAATCTTTTGGATTCGGCGTTTCGATGTATAAATCCTGGACATCTGGCCCGACATTCGTCACTCCCCAGGCTATATGCTCGTTATGCCCTAAGATGATGCCGGGAATTCCGGCGAAAATAACACCGCTGACATTTTGCTCCGGCGATTCCAGGTGCATCTGGTACCAAATCGAAGGGGTGCTGAGACCAAGGTGGGGATCGTCCGCCAATAGCGGCTTTCCGCTTTCTGTTTTTTCTCCGGATAGGACCCAGTTGTTGCTGCCATTGAATTCCGGCGGAATAACGGCCCCTTTAAAATCTCCTGCCACTTTTACCGGCTGCTTCAAATTCGCTTCAATGATCGAAGGTGCATTTTCCGGATATTCGATGAACAGCTCTCTTGCTTTGTTTTCCGAGAATTCGTTCAAGACCCAATGCCTTATAGCAAGTGTCGACCAATTGCCTCCAAGGTCATATGCCATATATTTGCCGATGGCCAATGAATCTGTCGGTGTCCATTCCTCCGGTTCATAGCCAAGCAGCGAAAATTCAAAACTGAGTGTGCCTTCCTCTTTCGCTTCTCTTATGTACGCGTTGATGCCTTCTGCATGCCACTCAAGCACCTGTTTCGCTTCATCACTATATTCATCCCAAGATTTTTCAGCTGCGTTCCTCAAACTGAATGTCCGGAAAAACTTGTCGGTATCGATTGCCCCCTCTCCAACCACTTCCGCCAAGCGGCCGCTTGCTTGCCTGCGCGACAAATCCATTTGAAACATGCGGTCCTGGGCTTGCACATAACCTTGTGCCCGGTACAAATCCGCATCTGATTCCGCTTTAATATGCGGCACACCAACATCGTCTCGTATGATATCCACCCGGTTTTCCAATATGCCGACTGTCGTTTCCCCTTCAATTTTAGGCTTCGACCTGTTTATGAAACCGTTTACAAACAACAGCACGACGATAGAGAGAACCAATAGCGCACCCGCCATTCCAAGCAACCACTTCAGCCACGATCTTATCCTCCTATTTTCCGGCACTAAAGGCTCCCTCCTTTTCCTTATATCGTGTTTCATTCGACTGCAGCTGCCAAAAACCCTCTTCAACAAAGCAAAAACCCGCTATCAGCGGGTTAGTTGGCCATATCTTCTTCTCCAAGCACCATCTTCACTTTGGATACTTGTTTTTTCTCCGTCAAGACGTAAAGCACATCTCCAACTTTCAGTTTGGTTTTTCCTGTCGGCATGACAAGTTTCCCCGAGCGGATAATGGCACTGATAACGGTCTGTTTAGGCAAGCCGATGGTTTGGACAAGCTGGCCGGCAAATGGAGATTTTTCAGTCAGCTGAATTTCCAGCATCTCGGCATTCGCCCGGTCCATCGACACCAATTCCAAAGAATGAATGCGTTTCGGCTGCGGCGGCCCATTAAGCCCCAATTTTTTTGCCATGAAAGCAATAGTCGAACCTTGAAACAAAGCTGAAGTGATGACGATAAAGAACACAATGTTGAAGAACAAGAAGCTGTTGTCCACTCCTGCCAACAGCGGAAACGTTGCAAGGACAATCGGGACAGCCCCCCTCAACCCTGCCCAGGATAGGAAGATTTTTTCTTTTATGGAGTAATCGAAAAAAATGGTTGAAACGAAAACCGCAATCGGGCGCGCTACAAGCAACAGTACAAATGATAGAACGAGCCCTCTCCATATCAGGTCCCAATCAGCCAACTCGCTTGGGAAAACGAGCAAACCAAGCATGACGAACATCAAAATCTGCATGAGCCATGCGACTCCTTCATGAAAACTCACAATCGAATAGCTCTGTGTCAATTCCCGGGTTCCCATCACAAGAGCCGCGAGGTAGACCGCCAACAAGCCGCTGCCATGAAGTGTTGCAGCAAAACTGTAAATGAAGATAGCAAAACCTGCGGACAATACCGCATACAGACCGGAAGCATCCAAACTGCTATGGTTGATCGCCCATACCGCCACAAACCCCATCCCTATTCCGATAATAGCGCCAATTCCCATTTCCAAAACAAAATCCCCGACCATTTGCCCGACAGACGAATCTGGCGCCTCGATCAAGTGAATAAAAGCGATGGTCAAAAACATCGCCATCGGATCATTGGTCCCTGACTCGGCTTCTAGCGTAGAAGAGATTTTGGATTTGATATTTTGGCCGGCAAGAACCGAAAATACCGCTGCAGCATCAGTGGACCCAACAATCGAGCCAAGCAAAAAAGCTTCTATCCAATTGATATCAAGAATATAATAGGCTGTTATGGCGACAATTGATGTGGTAATGACCACCCCGACCGTCGCTAAAACAAGGGAACCGCCAAGCACCGGCCGAATGTGCTTCCAGCTCGCTTGCAGGCCCCCTTCGAATAAAATAAAGATCAAAGCGACAATGCCGACAAGTTGAGCAATTTCCGCGTTGGAAAAATAAATCAATCCAGATATGTCGCTTCCCAGGGACATACCGATAATCATAAAGAGCACGAGGGAAGGAACACCGGCGCGTGAAGAAACTTTTGTCATAAGGACACCGGCTAAGAGGAAAATGCCGCCAATCAAAATGATGCCGTTCGTCGAAAAATCTATCATTCTTTCCCCTCCGCCTCTTCTATATAGGAGAATTATAACATAGACATTTTTAAAAAATTAAAAGCGATGCCTCCATTACGGGCATCGCTTCTAAATTAGGCTAAATCTTCTCCGACAATTTTCACTTCCAGCTCCAGGTCAATGCCGAACTTCTCACGGACCGCCGCCTTCACCATTTCAATTGTCTGGATATAGTCGTTTGCTGTAGCGTTGTTTTTGTTGACAATGAATCCTGCGTGTTTGGTCGAAACTTCCGCTCCTCCAAAGCCTTTGCCTTGAAGGCCGCTTTCCTGTATCAGCTTGCCGGCAAAATTGCCAGGCGGGCGTTTGAATACACTGCCAGCCGAAGGAAATTCCAAAGGCTGCTTGGATTCTCTTTGATAAGTAAGTTCGCTCATTTTCGCATCAATCACGCTTTGCTTGCCGACTTCCAGATCGAATTCAGCAGACAGGACGTAATAGCCTTTTTTCGTGATAATGCTTTTCCGGTAGCTTAAAGCCAGCTCTTCTTTGGACAATACAAGCTTTTCGCCTTCCCGCGTCAACACAGTCGCTTGCCGAATGACATCTTTGATCTCCCCGCCGTACGCGCCTGCATTCATCGCCAGTGCGCCGCCGATAGAACCTGGAATGCCACAGGCAAATTCCATGCCTGTAAGCCGGTGCTTTGCAGCCGCTTTTGACACTTCCTTTATGTTCGCGCCGCCTTGGGCATAGACGCTCATGCCGTCTATTCGGATGGCCTGAAGGCTTTTCAGATTAAGGACGATTCCTCTGACCCCTCCATCGCGTACGACCATATTCGATCCATTTCCAAGAAGCAAAAGCGGTATATTGTTTTCGTATGCATATTTAACTGTCTCAGCAGTTTCATCTTCGGTTTTTGGCGTTACAAAAATATCAGCTGGCCCACCCATTCGCGTTAACGTATGCAGGTGTAGCGGCTCATCGATTTTCACCTGTTGTTCAGGCAAAAAACGGCGTAAATCTTCTAGCCATCTTTCTTTCGTCATCTAGAGCAAATCCCTTCTAATTCTTTTCACTTCTATCAGTATCCGATGTTCCGAGGTATTTGACAAGCTATATCCGGATGTTCCGTTCGAAAGTCATACAAAAAAATAATCTCGAATTCGAGAGTTTTTAATTAAAACTTATTGACATCGAGATATCTGTCCATTATAGTTATAGCAGAACATTAAATCCTAGGAGGCAATTCACATGAAAAAATGGACAGTAGACGCAGCACACTCAGAAGTTGGATTTTCCGTAAAACATATGATGATTTCAAAAGTCAAAGGCTCTTTCGGCGCTTATGATGCAACAGTTGAAGCAAACGAAGAAAATCTGCAAGGCGCTTTGATCGATTTCAAAATCGACGTGGCAAGCATCAACACAAACAATGCAGACCGTGATGGCCATTTGCGCAGCGCGGATTTCTTTGACGCTGAACAATTCCCATACATCACATTCAAAGCAAATGACATCGTGAAAAAAGGCGATGAATATGAGTTGACTGGCGATCTTACAATCAAAGGCATCACTCGCCCGGCTACTTTCGAAGTTGAATACGGCGGCAAAGGTACAAACCCGTGGGGCGTAGAAGTTGTTGCGTTCAACGCTGAAGGCAAAGTAAACCGCAAAGACTTCGGCCTTACTTGGAACCAGGCTTTGGAAACAGGCGGCGTATTGGTCGGCGAAGATATCAAGATTTCTCTAGACCTGCAAGCTAACCCTGCTTAAATAGAAAAGCGGCTCGATGGGCTAAGCACTTCAGCTGGACATTGAGAAGGTTTTGGACTGTAAGAAGACCCGGAATTCCGGGGACTTCCTGCAGTCTTTTTCTTTTGAGAAAAGCAATATCTATTGAATCACCGTTTTATATTTTCATTATATTCATAAAATATACTACTTTTTCCAGCAAAGTGCTTGAAAGAATATTGTTAATTCATATTTTATTTCAGATTATTACATCTTATAAAAATATATTACTAAAATTATGGATCTTCTATTGACTCGCTTTCTCGCCTGCCGTATGATGGACAACGTTGTTTATTTTTGAACCATATTAAAGGAGTAAGAACCAATTGATTGCAAAAGAAAATGCGAAGCAATTCACTTTGCCCGCATTAACGATACCGATATTTGCTGAGCTGTTATTGGCCATGTTGATGGGAAATGTCGACACCTTCATGCTTAGCCAGTATTCAGATGATGCAGTAGCCGCGGTAGGAATAGCAAATCAGATTATCTATTTGCTGATTGTCATGTTTGGATTTATCGTCACGGGAACCACTGTCCTAATGTCACAGGCATTGGGGGCGGGAAACAAGAAACGCGCCAGCGAGTTGGCTGCTGTTTCCATTGTTGCAAATCTAGGAATCGGAATAGTTTTAAGCGGAGGCATCTATCTTTTCCAAGGCCAAATCCTCGAATGGATGAATGTTAGCGGCCATGTCGCTCTTGAAGCCCAAAGCTACTTGACGCTTGTCGGAAGCTTCATGTTCTTGCAAGCCGCCATGCTGACACTCAGTGCGATCTTGCGCAGCCATGGATTTACGAAAGACGCCATGTATATAAATATTGCGATGAATGTATTTCATATTTTATTGAATTATGTAGTTTTGTTTGGGCCGCTCGGTTTTCCGGTACTGGGAGTGGCCGGTGTCGGAATGGCCACGACGATCAGCCGTTTGCTAGGTTTGGCCGCGTTTGTTTATATACTGAAAAAGCGGATAAAAGAACCGCTCGGTCTGTTCAAAGCGTTCAAGTTGCCAAAAACCCATTTGAAGGAATTGCTGCATATCGGCCTGCCTGCTGCAGCAGAACAGATCTCATACAACTTAAGCCAGTTCGTCACTATCTTCTTTATAACCACGTATATGGGAACTATGTTTGTCACTACACGCATTTATGCGTTTAATATAATGAGTTTTATCGTCCTGGGAAGCATGGCACTATCTCAAGGCACACAAATCCTTGTCGCCCGCCATGTCGGCGCAAAAGAGTATGATGATGCCTACAGGCGCTGTTTGGACAGCCTGAAGTTGGCAATTGCCGTGTCGGCGGTTTTGGCGATAGCTTTCTCGTTTGTCTCAGAGCCGCTGTTATCCTTGTTCACCAATGACCCGGCTATCGTTGAAGATGCTAAAAAGCTTATCTATTTGGCAATCATTCTAGAACCCGGCCGCGCGATCAATATGATGATCATTACGTCTCTTCGAGCCGTTGGAGATATGAAGTTCCCCCTCATTTTCGGCACTATGTCGATGTGGGGGCTGGGTGTGGTTTTTTCTTATGTGCTCGGCATCCATTTCGCTTACGGCCTTGTCGGCATTTGGATCGCTTCGATCATGGACGAATGGGTACGGGGATTTATCATGTTCTACCGCTGGCGCTCAAAAGCATGGGTCACGTATTTGGAAAACCGGCCATAGGAATATAACGATAAAAAAGCGGCTAATCAGATTGATTAGCCGCTTTTTTTATTGGTCGCCAAGTTTGTTCAGAGGTTTTACAGCCGGCCCTTCCAGGACTTCCCCAGTATAGGAGAACCGTGAACCATGGCATGGGCAGTCCCATGAACGTTCAGCATTGTTCCATGCGCACTCGCATCCCATATGGGTGCAAGTGGTGTCGACCAAATGGACTTGGCCGTATTTGTCCCGGTAGCCTCCAGCTCTTTTATTGCCTACTTTAACCAAGGCACCTTCATCCTTGCCTAAGCCATCGACCGTCTTGTACGGCAATTTAAGCTTGCCTTTGATCAGTTCTTTCGCTACGCCGCCATTGTCTTTCAGGAAGCTCAAGATATCAACCGCCTTCAATTTCGGCCGGGTCGGGTCGTAAAGTTCCGAGTAGCGGTTGGCGTTTCCAAGAATCTGGTCGGACAGCAACAGTCCAGAAACCGCACCATGGGCCATGCCCCACTTATGGAATCCGGTCGCTACAAGGATATTGTCATACCCTGCTGTAACGGTTCCGATATAAGGCACTTTATCAAGCGTTGTCATATCTTGGGCAGACCAGCGGTAAGGAATGTCTTCGATACCGAAATGCTCCTCCCCAAATTGTTCGAGGTTGCGGTAATGCTGCATCATTTCCGTTTTGCTCTTTCCTGTCGGATGGCCATCTCCTCCGATCAGCAGCAATTTTTCGCCGTCATCAGTGGTCGCATAGCGCAATGAACGCGACGGCATATCCGCGCTGACATACATATCGTTGGGAATAGGCCCGTTCGTCCGAACTCCGATAACGTAGGAACGGGTGATGTTCAGCCGTGAGAAGTACAAGCCATCCGAATCATTGAAAGGATAATGGGTCGCGACAATCACTTTATTGCATGACAGATGCGACATGTTTTCTGTTTGGATGACCGGGTCATTTTTCTTCAAAATCTTTACTGCACGGGTCTGTTCGTAAATTTTCCCTCCCAGCCGCTCAATTTCATGCACCAAGCCAGCCAAAAATTTTATGGGATGGAATTGGGCCTGATTGCGCATGATGATCGCCTGCTCCACCTCATAAGGGAGTTCAACTTCGTCTTTCGCAAGGCCTCCGTCAATGCCAAGCTGCTGATAAGCTTCCGCTTCTTTTTCGATAAGCTTGGCCCCTATTTTCGACTGGGAATAGACAAACGCGTTTTGATGCGAAAAGTCGCAGTCGATACTCAATTCAGATGCAGTCTGCTTGATCCAATTCATGCCTTCAAGATTTGCCTCATAATACAACCGCGCTTTTTCTTCCCCCATGATCTTGATCAATGGAAAATAGAACAGCCCATGCTGCGCCGTGATTTTAGCTGTAGTGTTGCCTGTTACGCCATCCATCAACTTCCCGGCATCGATCAAAGTAACTTTTCTTCCCGCTTTTGCCAACAGGTATGCACTGATGATTCCAGTAATTCCGCCGCCCACTACTGCAATATCGGTTGACTCGTTTTCTTGCAGCGCCGGAAAGCTTGGAAGGCCTTTAACGTCCCGCCAGTACGATTTGGGAAACTCGGGAACGCGGCTAGTGTTTTCTCCTTTTAACATACTCTTCCTCCTCACAACCTTTTTATAAGCTATCTACCCTATCCCTCCATTTTTAATCAATAGAAAAAGCCCAAAAGCGAATATACGCTTTCGGGCTTTTTTTATGGTCTATTAAGCTTTTATGCCTTGAAGCTGGCGAGCCGCTTCCTTTACGCGATCCATGCCTTCTTCAATAATTGACGGCGCTGCTTCCGGATCAAGAGCATGGCCTTCAATGATAACTTCTTTTACGTCTTGAATGCCAAAGAAGTTCATGATATTGCGGATATAATTGACACTCATTTCAGCCGGAGCCATTTCAGGAGTGGAATAGATGCCGCCGCGTGCATTTAAAATAATAACTTTCTTTTCAGGTACAAGACCGACTGGACCTTCTGCCGTATATTTAAACGTAACGCCTGCACGGTTAATGTAGTCGATAAAAGTTTGAAGAGCTGCCGGGATTGTCATGTTCCACAATGGGAAAGCAAATACGACAACATCTGCTTCCATAAATGCATCCATCGCTTTAGCAGAAGCAGTCAGAATGCGCTGCTCCAATTCGGTCATCGCTTCAGCTTGAGCCGATTTTTGCATTGCATCAAAAAAGTCTTGGCCGAAGTAAGGCATATCTTCTTTAAAGACATCAAATGTTGTTACATTAGTGTCAGTTCCCATTTCATTCATAAATACTTCATACATTTTACTAGACACGCCTTCAGTTGCTGGACGGTTGTTTGCTTTTACTACTAGTACGTTCATTATTTATAAAAACTCCTTTTATTCTAATTTTAATTATCTTTAATTCGAGACAATCTAATCATATATGAAATCAGCTTGAAAGTCCATTACTCTGCTCACGCTTATACTTCGCAGGAATCTCCAGTGCAATAACTTGTTTTGCTGCGCGGCTTTGACGCCGGGCGGATGCCTTCTTCCTCAGCAATTTCACTGATTGCTTCTATAAACGTTTCAAGCGGCTGAGCGCCTGACAAGGCATATTTGCGGTTGACCACAAAGAAAGGTACGCCCTGGATGCCGATTTGCCGGGCTTCTTCTATATCTTTTAGCACTTCTTCTGAAAATGCTTCAGAAGCGATAACTGCTTTCGCTTCTTCTCGCGGCAATCCCGCTTCTTCCGCAATATCAGCCAACACGCCTGGGTCGCCGATATTTTTCATCTCAGTGAAATGCCCATGAAGCAATTTTTCCGTGACTGCTGCGTCTTGTTCTAAACTTTCCGCCCATTTCGCCAAGCGATGGGCTGCAAATGTATTGGTATGAACCATATCCTTAAAGTTGAATTGGAGTCCGACTGTCTGGGCCTGTTCAGCAACACCTTGCGTCATTGCTTTTGCCTGCTCCACTGTCTGGCCCATTTTTGTTGCCAAGTGATCATATATCGAAATGGATGAATCGCTCGGTGCCTCTGGATCTAATTGAAAGGCTTTAAATGAAATTTCAGCCTTGCTTTCAAACCCGGACTGCTTTAATGCTTGTTCGAATGTTCGCTTGCCTATGTAACAAAATGGGCATGCATAATCTGACCAAATTTCAATTTTCATTTTATCCACCTCTTGCACCTACTATAACAACAGAAGACAACAGCCTCAATTTTTTTGCTTGTGCAAAGAAAAGCGCAGGCGCCTGTGCAGATTCGACAGGCACAAGACAGGCTGTAACAAGTTTCAAGTTGCACACAATATTTTCCCGCAAAAAAAGCTGACTCCCAAAAGGGAATCAGC
The DNA here is from genome assembly GCF_007859395.1 of Planomicrobium sp. CPCC 101110. Lineage (GTDB taxonomy): Bacteria > Bacillota > Bacilli > Bacillales_A > Planococcaceae > Planococcus. The sequence continues at coordinate 64,121 of NZ_VOHD01000009.1, forward strand.
TAAGCGCTTCAGTAATAACTGGTACGATTTGTTTTTTGCGTGAAACGACACCTGGCAGAAGCACACGATTATCCACAACACTCGATTTGAACGCAGATTCAATGATGCCGGCTTGTTCTCCAAGGACAATCCCGACCGAATCATTGTTTAAAATATCCGTTACGACAAACACGAAAAGTGATAAGCCTTTCTTCTCGATAACTTGCTTCATCAATACTTCCAGTTCTTTCTGGCGGCTGATGACATCATCTACCCCGATTGCATTGACTTGTGCCACTTCAAAGTGATGAGCGCCAGCTTCAAATTCTTTAGAATCCAATGACATCAAATCTTCCAATGTTTTATTGCTTAGATCGGCTCCTGCTTTGAGCATGGCCAAACCATATTCCGCCGCATCAATGCCTGCAATTTCCGCCAATTCGCGGGCAGCTTGGATGTCTTGCTCTGTGCAAGTCGGGGATTTGAACAAAAGCGAATCCGAAATGATGGCAGACAGCATAAGTCCTGCAATATTGGCAGGAACTGCTACACCGTTTTCTTTGAATAGTTTCAATAGGATAGTTGCTGTACAACCTACAGGTTCAGCACGGAAATAAAGCGGATCGGTTGTTTCGAAGTTTGCGATGCGGTGGTGGTCGATCACTTCGATCACTTGCACACTATCAATATCTTCTGCACTTTGCTGGCGTTCGTTGTGATCGACTAGAATCACTTGGGAAACTTCAGCCGCAACACGGGTAACAAGGCGCGGATGTTCAAAGTTGAATTGTTCAAGCGCGTAAAGAGTTTCGTTGTTCAATTCCCCTAACCGGATTGGTTCAACATCCATTCCGATTTCTTTTTTCAAATATGCATATGAAATAGCTGAACAGATTGAATCGGTATCTGGATTTTTGTGGCCTAATACAAAAGTTTTTGACATGCTATTGCCTCCTGGTCTTTATGGTTTTCCGTGATTATTCTACCATAAGTCGGCCTTTCTGAAATACCGGCAAGGGGGCAAATAGAAAGAAAAACTCTTTTTACATGAAATAAATAGAATTTTTAAATATTAAGGGAAAAATTGTGTACTTACCAATAGGACTAATGATATAATCATTGGTAATTATAATCGAATTAGGCGAAAAGGGGAGAAAATATTGACTATATTATTGGAAAAAAAATACATTCCATTGGCAAATTATTTTTCGTCTGCTACAAATCCATCAATTAGGCTAAGTTTTACTGAAATTGAGAAAATTATGGGCCAGCAATTGCCCAATGCCGCTTACTTGAATAAGAGCTGGTGGAAAAAAACAAAAGCTCCGGCGAAGCATTTTCACGCCTGGATTGATGCCGGTTATCTTGTTAAAGATGTCGAGCCGAACCGTTATGTGGTTTTTGAACGGATTGACCTTGCTAACGGCGGCGCAAATGGAGGCGCTGATATTGACGAAGACATCCTTTTGATCCGGACCGCTGAACATGGCGATGCCAGTTCACTTGTAACACTCCAAAAAACCGTGGAAGCAGAATCGGATTTTATGCTGTACGGCAAAGATGAACGCGTCCAGTCAACACAAAAAGTCCGGAAACAAATCATTGAATGGAAGAAAAACGGCTATTCCACTATTTTCATTGCCATCTTGAACGGTGAACACGTCGGCTATTTGATGGTCATCGGAAACGCAGCCCAGCGCGCAGCCCACAGAGCCGCCATCGTCCTTGGCATCCAAGAGAACGCCCGAGGAAAAGGAATTGCCTCTTCACTTCTTCAAAGAGCCGAGGAATGGGCGCTAGCAAAAGGAGTCACCCGCTTAGAATTGACGGTGGTTACGGAAAACACGCCAGCTATCAATTTGTACGAAAAAGCCGGTTATGAAAGAGAAGGCGTACGAAAAAAATCTCTCATCATTGACGAGCAGCCGTATGATGAATTTTACATGGCTAAATTTCTCGATTAAAAAAGAGGCTTGCATTGGCAAGCCTCTTTTTTATGCACTTTTTTAATTCAGGATCAACAGCCAGAAATATAGACCGGTCAATGTGATGAAAAGCGTCGGAATCGTCAGGATGATGCCGATTTTGAAATAATAGCCCCAGCTGATTTTTACGCCTTTCGCCCGCAATACATGAAGCCAAAGAAGTGTGGCCAGTGATCCGATCGGCGTGATTTTCGGCCCAAGATCCGATCCGATAACGTTTGCGTATATCAACGCGTCCCTAGTGACACCAGCCGTATTTGTATCAGCAATGGCAAGCGCGTCTATCATGACTGTCGGCATATTGTTCATTACCGAAGACAGAATTGCGGCGATAAAGCCCATGCCGATTGTTGCCGCATATAAGCCATGGCCCGCAGTCCAATCAATGGCCGTGGCAAGGACGGATGTAAGGCCAACGTTGCGCAGGCCGTAAACGACTACATACATGCCGATCGAGAAAAAGACAATCGCCCATGGCGCGCCTTTGATGACCGCCCGCGTATGGACAGCTTCGCTTCTGCGCGCGATGGCTAAAAACAGAATCGCTACGGCCCCGGCGATAAAGGATACCGGGATATCGAGCGGACCGCTAATGAAGTAGCCAATAAGCAAGATTCCGAGAACGGCCCATGACAAACGGAACATTTTCAAGTCTTTTATTGCTGAGCTCGGCTTTTTCAGCACACTACTGTCAAACTGCTTCGGAATGCTTTTTCTGAAGTATAAATATAGAACAAGCATGCTTGCCAGGATACTGAAAAGGTTCGGCACTACCATATGCAATGCGTATTCAGTAAAGCCTATGCCGAAAAAGTCGGCCGAGACGATGTTGACAAGGTTGCTGATGACAAACGGCAAAGATGCCGTATCCGCGATAAACCCTGAAGCCATGATAAACGGCAAAATCATGGCGTCTTTGAAGTTCAGCGCACGCACCATTGCGAGGACGATCGGCGTTAAAATGAGCGCCGCGCCGTCATTGGCAAACAGTGCCGCCACAACAGCCCCAAGAAATGTTACCAGGAAAAACATGCGCAGACCGCTGCCTTTGGCAAAACGGCCCATATGCAAAGCCGCCCATTCAAAAAACCCAATTTCGTCAAGAATCAGCGATATGATAATAAGCGCAACAAACGTTAACGTAGCGTTCCAGACAATTCCTGTCACGTCCCAGACGTCGCCAAAATCGACGACCCCAAAAATAAGCGCAACGACCGCGCCCCCGATTGCCGACCATCCGATCGACAAGTTTCTTGGTTGTGTAATCACTAAAAACAATGTAACAATAAAAATTATTCCAGCTAACCAAACCTCCACTACTGACCCATCTCCCTATTCACAAATTACTTTTTTTCCTTCTGCCGCCAATGATTCAATTGTCCGCTCCGGTTCCGGCAGCAAACTCAACAAATGAAGCAAGATCGGATATTGCGGATGCCGCGTATTCAGTGACCAAATAGTCCAGCGGCTCCGTTTTTCTTCCATGACCAATTCCGCCGCCTTCAGCTTCCGCATATGCTGCGAAATCGCTGGCTGGGTCATATCAAGAAGCTCTGTAAACTCGCAGATGCATAGCGCCTCTTTCATTAGGTATTTTAAAATAAGCATCCGGTTATGGTCACCGATCGCTTTCAAATACAATTCCATTTGCGAATATTCCATGCTATGCCACCTTCTTATTCATAATAGATTCATTATATAAGCAAATACTTATTGATAGCAAGAGACTATTTTAAAATGCCACAAGGTTACCGGAGGACAACAGAAACTTCTTTCCACCCCCTCCTTATCAGATGGTCTCGCCGCTTCCCGAAATTTCTCCATAAAAAATCCCGCCAGCAGCTGCTGGCGGGATTTCTGTTTTTAGTTTTATTGAGCTGATTGCTCAAGCACACGCAATGCCTCACGGTTGAATGCCGGAATATCGTCCGGTTGGCGGCTTGTCACCAATTGGTCCTGGCATACAGCGACTTCTTCGTCCACAAGCTCCGCGCCTGCGTATTCCATATCCACATGAATCGATTTATAGCCCGTCGCCTTGCGCCCTTCAAGCGCTTTTGCGGTAATCAGCAACTGTGGTCCGTGGCAGATTGCGAAGACAGGCTTCTTCGCGTCCATGAATGCTTTTGTGAATGAGACGAACCGGTCGTCCGCACGCAATTGGTCGGGAGAAAATCCGCCTGGCAAGAACAATGCGTCGTAATCTTCGGGATTCGCATCGTCAATTCCGGTGTCGATTGTCACCACAGCTTCGCCCTGCTTGCCGGTCACTTCTTTTCCCGCTTCTTTCTCAATCGTAAAGACTTCATGGCCTGCATCGTTAAATGCTTTCGATGGATCGGTATATTCTACATCTTCGAACATATCCGTGATTAGTGTTGCAATTTTCGCCACTATCTTTCACTCCTTCTGGTTAAGTATTCTCTTTTAATATTCCACACTGAGATTATCTTAAACATAGGGCTTAGCGAAACTTGGAAACAAATGGATTATCACTTTCCCAAAAGCGATAAGGATAGTTGACGGCTTCCTGTGAATTGCCGATGCCGACGCGCGGTCCGACAGCGATTGCGTGAACGGGATCTCCTTCGGCGATATACAGCGGCCGTTCCGAAAAATGATGGCCATAATACTTCATCGTTATGCCCATCGCCTTCGTCAATTTTCCCGGTCCGCTTGTCCATTGCCTGATCGGCAAGTGTTTGCCGCGCAGCTCCGCCATCAAATCAATTCCTTCAACCGGCTCCACCGCCCGTATTAAAATAGCACGCGGAGTGTCGACCGGGCCGCTGACGACGTTGATGAGCGTATGTGTATGCATTTGATATGTATAGACAAGACCAGGCTTGCCAAACATAATTTCCGTCCGTTTTGTGCGGCGGTTCCCAAAACTATGGGCCGCCCGGTCTTCCGCCCCCATATACGCTTCCGTCTCCACAATCCTCCCTGCAACAATTCCTTCCGGCAATTCATGGACGAGAATTTGCCCAAGCAGGCTGCGCGACAATTCAAGCGTCGGCGCTCCAAAAAAATCATCTTTCAGTGGTGTGAACATGCTGCATCCCTCCTATCGGCATTATACCGAAGAAGGGGCAGTTACCGCATCGATCAGGGGTGTGAGCTCTTCAATCTTGTTGTCATGGAACGCTTGGACAATGGCCGATCCAACAATGAAACCATCGACATCATCACGCAGCATATCGACATGCTGAACTTTTGAAATCCCAAAGCCTGCATAAACCGGAACGGAACTTTTCGAGCGGACACGCTTCATAAAATCCCGCACCTCTTCAGCCAAATGGTCGCGCGCACCAGTGATTCCGGTAACCGTGACAGCATAGACAAATCCTTCCGCTTCCTGCAGAATGGCTTCCATTCGCTGCTCCGTTGTTGTCAATGTTACAAGCTGAATCAGCGCAATGCCTTCTTGCCGTACAGCGCCTTGTACAAGGTCGCGATGTTCATAAGGGAGATCAGGGATGATTGTTCCCGAAACCCCTGCCCGCTTGCATTCTTTGGCAAATCGTTCAATGCCGAATTTAACCACCGGGTTCAAATAGGTCATAATGATGAGCGGCACTTTCACTTCGAACGTCCAGCTTGCCAATTCGTCCAGCACTTTCTGCAGTGTGATGCCTTCTTTCAGCGCCCGGTTGCCCGCGGCTTCGATAATGGCGCCATCAGCCACTGGATCCGAAAACGGTATGCCGATTTCTATCGCTGTCACTCCGGCATCTTGAAGGAATTTCACTTGTTCGCTCAATCGCTCCAATCCACCGTCTCCTGCCATAATGTAGGCGACAAACGCTTTTCTTCCCGACTTTTTCAAATCAGCCAAGCGGTTCATGCCAGTTCCCCCAATCTATCTGCATAAGTTGCCATATCTTTGTCGCCGCGGCCGGACACACAGATGACAAGCAGTTCATCCGAAGCCATTTCTTTTGCCTGTTTTTCCGCTTCTGCAATGGCATGGGCCGATTCAAGCGCTGGAATGATCCCTTCCAACCGCGAAAACGTAATGACTGCTTTCAATGCCTCTTCGTCTGTGATCGCTTTGTATTCCACTCGGCCTATATCCGCCAAGTAGGCGTGTTCTGGGCCGACTCCCGGATAATCCAAACCTGCCGAGATAGAGTGGGCTTCCTGCACTTGGCCCGCATCATCCTGAAGCAATTTCATGAATGCCCCGTGCAATACGCCTTCTGTCCCTTTCGTCATTGTTGCCGCGTGTCTTTCGGAATCCGCACCTTCGCCTGCCGCTTCCACACCGATCAATTTCACCGCTTCATCCTGCAAGAACGGATAGAACATACCGATGGCATTGCTTCCCCCGCCGATGCACGCAAGGACCACATCCGGCAAACGGCCTTCATGCTCTAAAATTTGGCGCTTCGTCTCTTCTCCGATCACGCTTTGGAAATCGCGGACCATTGTCGGGAACGGATGGGGCCCGAGCGCCGAACCGATCAAGTAATGCGTATCTTCGACATTTGTAACCCAATAGCGAAGCGCTTCGTTAACGGCGTCTTTCAATGTCGAACTGCCTTTGGTGACACTTTCCACCCGTGCGCCAAGGAGTTTCATGCGGAAGACATTAAGTTGCTGGCGTTTGATGTCCTCTTCCCCCATAAAAATGACACATTCAAGATCAAACAGCGCGCAAACCGTGGCAGTTGCAACACCATGCTGCCCAGCTCCTGTTTCTGCAACAATTTTACGCTTGCCCATGCGCATCGCAAGCAGCGCTTGGCCAATAGCATTATTGATTTTATGCGCTCCTGTATGATTCAAGTCTTCACGTTTCAAATAAATTTTCGGGCCGCCCCATGCCTCCGTCAGCCGTTTGGCGAACGTCAGCGGCTGCTCGCGCCCCACATATTCCTTCAAATAATGATGATATTCTTTTGAAAACTCCGGGTCTTGCTTTGCCTCTGTATAGGCATCTTCCAATTCCTTCACAGCCTTCATCAACGTTTCTGGAACGAATTGGCCGCCGTATTTGCCAAAAAACCCTACTTTTTCTATCGCCTGCTCCATCAAATCACCCTTTGCTTGTTGAATGAACTTCTGTATTTTCACACTGTCCTTTTTGCCGTCCGTTTCCACTCCGCTCGATACATCGACCATAAAGGGTTTGGTTTGCCCGATGGCAGACCGAACGTTCTCTGCAGTCAGCCCGCCTGCTACGATGAGGCGGGACGGATCAATTCCGCTTCCTTCGAGCAACGTCCAATCAAACACATTTCCGCTGCCTCCCCGATGGGCTGTACCAGGCGCGTCGACCAATACATAATCGGCCACTGATTTTTTCAACCGGCTGACATCTTCTTTGCTGCGTATGGAAAAAGCTTGAATGACCGGCACATCGATCGCTTCAACTAAACTGTCAGGTTCATCCCCGTGCAGCTGGACCATTGTCAGCGGTACTTTTTCGACCGCCTTCTCAATTTCTTCAAGGGAAGCATTTACAAACACACCAATTTTTTCAATATCAACTGGAGCATATTTCGCTAATTCACTTGCCCGTTCAATGGACACTTGCCGTTTGCTCGGCGCGAAAACAAAGCCGATGGCGTCCGCTTGATCGGCCGCTTTTACATGCGCCTCTTCCATCAATCCGCATATTTTCACTTTCGTCATCGAATCGCCTCACGAATCCACGTTCCGGGATTTTCCGAACGCATAAGCGCTTCGCCGACCAAGATGCCCGACGCTCCGAAACCATAGACAAGTCGGGCATCTTCTTTTGTATGGAGGCCGCTCTCGCTTATTAAAATCCGGCCGCTTTCAAAGGGAAACAGCTTTGCCAATTCGGCTGTCCGCTCCAACGATACGTTGAATGTCTTTAAGTCGCGGTTGTTGACACCGATCAATTCAGCATCCAGCTCCAATGCGGCAGCCAGCTCTTCTTCATCATGAACTTCAACCAATATTTCCAGGCCTCGGGATTTGGCGTACCGATACAACCGATGCAGCTCCTCTTTGTCCAAAGCTGCGACAATCAACAAAATGATTGTGGCTCCAGCATTTTTTGCACGGTCAATCTGAATTTCGCTAATCATAAAGTCTTTGCATAATACGGGGACAGACACCGCTTGCGCCACTTGGCGCAAATCATCGATCGATCCTTTAAAGTATGTTTCGTCTGTCAGCACCGATATTGCAGCAGCGCCAGCTTGTTCATACTTTTCCGCCTGCGCGACAATATCGACTGTTGTATGGATATCCCCTTTTGATGGAGACGCGCGCTTGATTTCAGAAATAACACCGTTTCTATTGCGCAAATGATCGGCCAACCGCGGCTTTTCCGGAAAAATGAAATCCGCAGCAGGGCTCGTTGTATAGTTCTGGATTTCTTGTCTTTTGGTGGCGATGATTTTATCTAAAATGGTCATACAAGCACTCCTGACGTAATACGGTGAAGCTCGAAAACGCGAGCTGTTTCACCGGATAAGATGGATTTCCGGGCTTGGAGGACACCTTCCGCAATCGAAGAAACGCGTCCGCTGACAAAGAGGGCGGCTCCTGCGTTTAGCGCAACGGTATCCAAATATGCGCTTTCTTTGCCTTCAAGCACATCCATGAAAATTTCCACATTGCGCTTCACCTCACCTCCGCGAATCGCTTCGATTGGTGCTGTTTCCAGTCCCGCTTCACGCGGATGGATCTTCACTTCCTGTATTCCTTGCTCATTGAAAATGATCATTTCATTTGTCCCGGCCAGCGACAATTCATCAAGTTCGCCAGCGCCATGGATAAGCGCCCCCCGTTTTCTTCCTAGACGCACCAGCGCGTCGGCCATTGGAGCCATCATATCGCGGCGGTATACACCGGTCATCTGCACAGTAATCGGCAGCGGGTTGGCAAGCGGCCCAACCAAATTGAAAATGGTCGGGGTGCCGATGCTCTTGCGCACAGCCCGCAGTGCGCCAAGGGCTGGATGGATAGCCGGCGCAAACAAAAAAGCGATTCCGGTCTGTTCAAGCATAGCTGGAATGGACTCGACATCCACTTCGGTGGAAATACCGAGCGCTTCGAGCACATCCGCGCTGCCAGTTTTGCTCGATACACTGCGGTTTCCATGCTTTGCAACCGTCATTCCACACCCAGCCAATACAAAAGCGGTCATCGTGCTGATGTTAAAGCTGAACGACCGGTCACCCCCTGTTCCACAAACATCAATAAGCTCACCATGGACTTGCGGCAATGCCACAGCTTTCTCGCGCATTGCCTTAACCATTCCCACTAGTTCATCTGCTGTCTCACCTTTTGCATGCAAGTCCGTCAAAAACTGTATGATTGTTGGTTCGTCAACATTTCCACTCAATATGTCCAATGATTTTTCATACATGCTGTGTTCTGTATAATTCTCAGCTCTGCTCATCATAATCTCTCCTCAACTCGTTTTGGGATGCAAAAATCCCCGCAACCGGACAATTATCCGGTTGCGGGGACGGGGTAAAACCGCGGTACCACCACGCATTAGTGCATTTTTGCACTCACTTAAACAGGCTCTTCGCCTTTCCCTTTAACGCAGGGCGTACGTCTCCCTTACTCGCTTCCGCTTTCAGGCCAGCTCTCCTAAGTCCATTCGCGCAAGTAATCCAATCAGCTTCCACCAGCCGCTGACTCTCTAAATGGATATCCCTGCCTACTCGTCTCGATCTTCGATTTTTCTGCTATCTATGCTCTGCTCTTCTAGGCTTTTCTCTCAAAGGGACTTGTCGGCTCGTTCAACAAGTTTCATTTATATTAAATTCTTTTGTTTATTCTGTCAAGTCAAAATAATGTACTCACTGGCATAACGCACTTCGTCCGCCTAGAGGCCCATCCGTTTGGCAATGATGGTTTTCATGATTTCATTGGACCCTGCGTAAATGGCGGCAACCGGAATGTCACGGTACCGCCTTGCTATTTTATACTCCTCCATATAGCCATAGCCGCCGTGCAGCTGCATGCATTCACCCGCAATTTTCTTCGCTGTATCCGTCAGCCAATATTTCGCCATTGACACTTTGGATACAATGTCTTTCCCTGCCATATGCTCTTCAATCAGCGACTCGAGGAATGAATGTCCGATTTCCACTTCGGTTGCCATTTCCACCAATTTGAATTGAGAGTTCTGAAAAGAGCTGATCGGCTTGCCGAACGCTTTTCTCGATTTGACATAATCGAGCGTCATTTCGAGCATGTCTTCCGAAGCGGTTTGCGCTGCAATGGCCACAATCAGGCGCTCTTGCTGCAGCTTTTCCATCAAGTATGAAAACCCTTTATTTTCAGCGCCTATCAAGTTCGCAGCAGGAACGATACAGTCTTCAAAATACAATTCCGCCGTATCTTGGCCATGCAACCCGACTTTGTTGAGCTTACGGCCTTTAGTAAACCCCGGCATCCCTTCTTCAATCATCAGCAAGGAAATACCCCGATGACTCGGTTCCGCTTCGGGATCCGTCTTAACAGCCGTTAAAACCAATGTGGAATTGATGCCGTTGGTGATAAAGGTCTTTTGGCCATTGACGATATAATGGTCCCCTTGGCTTACTGCTGTTGCCGAAAGGCTGGCCAAATCCGATCCTGCCCCAGGCTCCGTCATCGCAATTGCGGTAATATGCTCTCCCGAAACACACCCAGGGAGCCAACGCTTTTTTTGTTCCTCCGAACCGTATGCTTCGATATAAGGCACAGTAATGTCATTATGAAGCCCGACACCCGTGAGGCTCGCGCCAACACGCTCCATCTCTTCTCCAATGACAACAGCGTACCGGAAATCGGCGCCAGACCCGCCGTACTGTTCTTCCACTTGCGGACATAGAAAACCCATAGCGCCCAGCCTTTTCCAAAATGTTTTTGGTATCAAACGGTCTTCTTCCCATTTTTCATATTGCGGAACAGCTTCTTTTTCCAGAAATTTGCGCAAAGATTTGCGGAACAACTCGTGCTCTTCTTCTTCAAATCGATACTTGCCCATTCGTATTCCCCCTTATTTCAGCCGCATGCGAATGGCGCCGTCAAGCCGGTTACTTCCCTGTTCAACATGGCCTTTTCCGCACTGCTTTCTACCAATTGCGCGTATTCCGAAGAGCGCCTGAGACGAATTGCCGCTTTGCCAAGGCCAGAGGTCCCACCTTTATGTCCGCCAGTTTCATCGCCATCCCCCTTCCTTGAATGAAAACTGCGGCTACAGCCTTTCGATGATTGTCGCGTTCGCCATACCCATCCCTTCACAGACGGCCAGCAGTCCGTAACGCCCTTCGATGCGTTCAAGTTCATGGACGAGCGAGACCAATAGCTTTGTCCCGGTCGCACCCAGCGGATGGCCGAGGGCGATGGCCCCTCCCCCAACATTCAGTTTTGCAGGATCTCCTCCAATATCGGCAAGCTACGCGAGCGGAACCGGCGCAAACGCTTCGTTCACTTCATAACGGTCGATATCTTCAATCTTCAATTCTGCTTTTTCCAGTGCTTTTTTCGTTGCTGCAATCGGCCCTGTCAACATCAATGTCGGATCAGACCCGACCACCACACGAGAAATGATTCTCGCTTTCGCTTTTAACCCAAGTTCCTGTGCTTTCTCGCCGGACATCAGCAATACAGCTGAGGCACCGTCACTCATTTGGCTCGCGTTCCCGGCTGTAATCACACCGTTTTCATCAAAAACAGCCTTCAAGCTTCCGAGCACTTCAACAGCCGTTCCGGGACGCGGCCCTTCGTCCACAGACACTACTCGCTTCTTGCCGCCTTCACCGTCCACTTCCACCGGTACGATTTCACGTCCGTAGATTCCCTCGGCAATCGCCTGTTGCGCCCGTTCATGGCTTTGCACTGAATAAGCGTCCAATTGCTGACGGGTCAATTGCCATTTTTCCGCGATCCGCTCCGCAGACAAGCCTTGATTGATAATTTCGTATTGCGCAGTCAATTTCCCGCTCGGCTCCGCTCCCTGCATGTTTGAAAACATAGGAACGCGCGTCATGCTTTCAACACCGCCCGCAATGACAATATCCATATCCCCAGCCAAAATTGCCTGCGCTGCAAAATGCACCGCCTGCTGGCTCGATCCACATTGCCGGCCAATCGTGACGCCCGGAACATGAGCAGGAAGCCCGCAATCAATGCTGCTGTCCGCGCAATGTTGCCTCCCTGTTCACCAGTTTAGGACACACATCCTAAGATGACGTCTTCGACAACCCTTTTTTCTACACCTGCGCGATCCACCAATTCTTCCAGTACTTTAGCCGCCAGTTCGTCCGGCCTGATGCCCGCAAGCACTCCCTTGCCCCGGCCAACCGCTGAACGGACTCCTTCTATAATTACTGCTTCCCTCATTTCTTCACCCTGCTTCGCCAGTCATCCTCAAACCCGAAAGACTTCAGAATTGAATGACTATTCATTCAATTGCTGTTATTGTACAAGACACCGCCGACAAATACTATAAAAAATCCTGCAGAAGTTTCTGCAGGATCGGAAGGAAATTATTCTTCTATCAAGCCTTTTTCTATAAGAAAATCACGGGCTACGTCACTGGCGACTTCCTGGTCCTGGTCGACGCGGGCGTTCATGGCAAGCATTTCTTCTTCACTGATTTGACCGGCAAGCCCTTTCAGTACACCCTCCAGTTCCGGATATTCTTCAAGTGCCTCTAGGCGGACAACCGGTGCTGCATCGTATTTGGGGAAGAACGACAAGTCGTCTTCGGTTGTTTGAAGATCGAACAGGCCGATGCGGCTATCTGTTGTAAATGCCGGAATGACGTCAACTTCCCCATTCTTCACAGCTTCGTACATAATTGCGGGATCGAAGCTATCCATTTCCGAGAAGTTGAATGGGTATGTTTTCACCATATCATTGTAGCCATCCCCTTTACGCTCATAAAAGGGGTGCGGCGCTCCAAATGACATGTCTTCCTTCTGCGAAATCTCCGCAAGTTCCGAATACGTCTCCGCATCGTAGCCGCTGTCTTTCGAAAAAGCCAGCGTATAGCCGTTTTCAAATCCCAGAGGTTGCAGCCAAGTCGCATTCAGCTGTTCTTCATACCCTTGGCGGACGCGTTCCAGCACTTCTTCAGACGATTGGCCGGGAACAGACTCTTCTTTCAAAACATCCTTCAAACCGGTGCCGGTATATTCTACGTACAAATCAATATCTCCTTGTTCCAGTGCCGGAGTCAAAATCGCCACTTCTCCAAGGCCCTCTTTGTATTCCACTGCATAATCCGAGTTCGCCTCGATATACTGCCCTAAAATCTGGGGTAAAATGTATTGTTCGGTCCACGGTTTTCCGCCAATGACAATTGGATCCGCACTTTCTCCGCCCGTTTCCGAACCACATCCTGATAAAACCACCGACACTGCCAACAAAACTCCCAAAACGCTTTTTTTCATCGTGGAGCCCCCTTTAAATTTTCAGTCCTTTTGGCGTCACTTTCTTTTCGATCCATTTCAATATCCAATCAAACCCGATGGCAAGCAGAGCTACCGGCAAAGCCCCTGCCAAAACGAGTGAATTGTTGTAAGATTGCAAGCCGCGGTAGATAATATCCCCCAAGCCGCCCGCTCCGACAAAAGTGGCGAGTGTGGCAATGCCGACAGTAAGAACAGTGGCCGTACGTATACCTGCCATGATAAAAGGCAAAGCGAGAGGAAGTTCGATTTGCCGCAGGATCTGTGTTTGGGTCATGCCCATTCCGCGCCCCGCTTCAATAATCGACCCATCAACTCCCGTGATTCCGGTATATGTGTTCCTCAAAATAGGAAGCAGCGCATAAATGATGAGTGCAATCATCGCAGTAGGATAGCCGATGCCGAGAATCGGCACTAAAAATCCGAACAATGCCAGGCTCGGTATTGTCTGAAAAACTGCGGTTACGCCAATCACCGGCTCCGCATAGCGGCGATAACGCGCTATAAGGATCCCTAAAGGCAAAGAAATCGCGATGCCGACTGCAATGGCTATAAACGACAAATATATATGCTCAAAAAATGCGGTTTGAATCATTTCTTGGCGGCTGGCTAGGGTGTCCAGGAAATCCCTCATACTAGCGCACCATCTTCCTTGAAGAGGGCCGCTTTCAAAAGATCCTTTTCGCTCGCATAAGCAATGACTCGCCCATTTTCAGTAATAGCCAAGCGGTTGCTGCGGCTTTCGCCTAAACAAAGAACCGCCTCATCAATTGTTGAGGAAGAAGCGATTTTTTGCGCATCCCCACTCCATTCCTTGTCAAAAATCCCCACATACTCTTTCAATAGCCGCTCTCCAAACGACCGCTTTTGGCGAATTCGTTCAATGCCGATAAAATTCCGGACAAATTCATTTGCAGGATTATCAACCAGCTGCTGGGGCGTGCCGATTTGCTCAATCCGCCCTTTTCGCATAACAACGATTGTGTCGGCGATTTTTAACGCCTCATCCATATCATGAGTGACAAACACGATGGTTTTGTTGATGGTTCTCTGCAGATTTCGCAATTCGTTCTGCAGCTGCTCCCGGCTAATGGGATCCAAAGCAGAAAACGGTTCGTCCATCAGCACGATATTGGGATCTCCGGCCAGCGCACGGACAACGCCGATACGTTGTTGCTGGCCTCCGCTAAGCTCCAGAGGAAAGCGTTTCAGATAGGTATCTGGATCAAGCCCGACCAGATCTAGTAGTTCGCGTATACGGGAGGCCGTTTTTTCTTCTGGCCACGAAAGCAGCTTGGGAACAAGTGAGACATTATCAAAAATCGTCATATGGGGAAACAGCCCAATCCGCTGGATTACATAGCCGATAGAGCGTCGAAGCTCAACTTCATCCAGATCCGTTACAGGCTTCCCATCAATATATATATTTCCTTCTGTCGGTTTTTCCAGTTTGTTGATCATTTTCATCAATGTGGTTTTTCCGCAGCCACTGGGGCCGATGACGGCTGTCAATTGATGGGCTGGAAGAGTGAGTGAAACATTTTTCAGTGCATCAGTCCCGTCAGTGAACCGTCTGCTGACATTTTCAAAACGAATCATTGCAGCACCTCTTTCCTGTCTGATAGGTCCTTACCCTTAATCAAAAAAACTATTCACAGTTCGATTAAAGAAAAAACGGCTGCATTCAACAACCGTTTTTTCCTTTCGTATTCTAATTCGCTTGAATCGCCTGTATTTCCTTTGTTAACTGGTTGAAACGGGAATCCAGTTCTGCGTAATTTTTGTCGCCTGGCTGTATGAAGCTGAGTTTCCCCAAAATCGTCTGGCGCTCCGTTTCAAGCGCCAAGATTTCACTTTTCCGGCTTTCCTGGTGTTCTGCTTTTTTATCAAGCCACTCATTATAGCTTCCTTCATATTTAACCAAACACTCTTGGCTGAAAAGCAAAAGCCGATTGGCAAGCCGTTCCATAAAGTATCGATCGTGCGTTGCAATAAGAAGCGTTCCCTCAAACGTTTCCAAGGTTTTCTCCAATTGCTCGCGCGAAGGCAAGTCTAAATGATTGGTGGGCTCATCCAAAAACAATACGTTGCATTCGGCAAGCATGAATTCCATCAGCTTCAATTTCACCCGTTCTCCCATACTCATATGGAGAACCGGCTGATTCCAGTGCTCTTTACCAAACCCAAGATTATCCATCAATGTGCGGATTCTCCCGGCCTGTTCAAAACCGGACGGCGCAAACAATACGGATGGCGTTTTTTCTTCCGGCAAGTCAAAAACATTTTGGCTCAAATAACCGATTTTCATACCGGTTGTAGTCCAGACTTCCCCGGAAAAAGCTTGTTCTCCAAGCAACACTCCAAACAATGTCGACTTTCCACTGCCATTCTTGCCGACCAATCCAACGCGTTCCCCGTGTTGGATAGTAAAAGAAGAGTTCTTGAAAAGAGTGCGGCCGCCAAATTGGACTCCGGCATTTTTTAGTTCGATGACCCGTTTACCTTTTTTTGCTCCACTTGCTATTTCAAAGACCACCGATTTTTCTTCTTTCGGCCTTTCTATGCGCTCTTGTTCAAGTTCAGCTTTCAGCCGCTTTTGTTTGCTGCGGATCTGCACATCCATCCGCTTCGCTTTTGAGCGATAAAACTCCTTTGCAAATTCCTGCTTCGTAGAGTCCGCATGGGCTTTTGCTGACCAGGACTGCAATTCCGCCATTTGGCTTTCCACACGCGCAATCTTCGACTGCTGTTTTTCATATTTTCGCTGCTGCGTCAAACGGTTATGGGCTTTCTCAGAGAGGGCGGCACTGTAATTCCCTTTGTATGCAGCCAAATCCCCCTCTTCGATTTCCCAAATACGGTCAGCAATTTTATCGATAAAGTACCGGTCATGCGAAATGAAAATCAAAGTTCCTTTGTAAGCAGCCAATTGATCTATAACAACTTCCACGCTTTCCGCATCCAGATGATTGGTCGGTTCATCCAGCAACAGCAGTTCAGCCCTTCCTGCTAAAGCTTGCGCCAATCTTATTTTTATCCCTTCACCGCCGCTCGGTTTCTCCCGATTTTCAGGCACGCCCCACTCTTTCTCCAATTTACGTGCTTCCGCGTCAGTGGTGCGGCCAGGATTCCCTCTCACCTCTTGCTGCATGTAAACTATGCCCGGCGCCGCACCTTTCCATTCTACTCCCGCCCAACCTTCGGCAATCGCTTGAAGCAATGAGGTTTTTCCTGCTCCGTTCGGTCCCACCACGCCAATTCGCGCGCCTTTCGGGATGTCCGCATTCACCTTTTTCAATACTATCGATTCTCCATACTGTACAGCCAGGTTATTCAGCTTTCCTATAATAGCCATTGCTATTCCTCCTAGCCGGAGAAACAAAAAATTCCTCCGAGATAATCACCGGAAGAATTCGCATGCCTAAACAGCCCGCTCACGCAGGCATTTTTCTTGAAGATAGGCAGACGAATCCAATTTCTTTTGCACCATATATTTACGGTTCTACAGAAACAGGATTATATATCCATCGTCCATCCATCTTCCCTTCAGTTTGATGCGTCGATTATATCACATAATTCTGACGATTCCTATGATTATTCGAAAGACACATGCACCGGATTCGCTACTTGTTCAAAGCCGATTTCCCGATAGATTTTATTGGATGTCGGATTTTTCAAATCGGTATACAGCATAGCAAAATCATATTCAAACAATAACTCTTCTGTCACTTCAGCGACTAACGAGCGGGCATACCCTTTTCTCCGATGCTTGCGGGGCGTAAAAACAAAAGAAACTGTGATGCCCCTTTTTGATGGCCTCGTTTTTTTCATGCAAGACACCACTTCACCGTCCACTTCCCAAACGTAGACTTCTTTGTTTTCGATGAATTGGTTGATTTGGCGTGCCGCTTCCGCAGCGCTTGACACTTTTATCCCGGTCTCCACTTCAAACAGCAAACACCATTCCTCCAAAAGCGGCGCATCTTTTTTGTTTGCCACCCTCCATGTGCCTGGACTCTTTTCCAGGCCGTTCGCCACCGCATCAGCCCGGTACAACCCTTGATCCATCAACAGATGCGCTTTTTGGCCGGTTTCCGCTGTCCAGGCCAAAACGAATCGATTTGCCGTTTCCCGGTCTCCTATAACCCCATTCAATTCAACACCAGATTCGATAAGCAGTTTTGAAAGTTCGCTTTCTACTTCCGGCGTGTCCACAAAAGTGATCAATTGCAGCGGATGCGGCGGGGTCATCAAACAGGCCGCCAATACTACTTCCTCGTCTTCGGCGATAGCCAAAAAATAGTCCTCGTATTTCCCTTGTTTGATCTGATTCAGCACCCCTAAGAACAAACTATATATATCCTCATTTTCATAAAGGGCCGGTTCCACTTTTTCAGAAAAGGCTTCTGTTTCGGCATAGATATTCCAATTCATTTCTCCACTCTCTTTTCCTTTAATTTCGCATTACTAAAGTATTAGCTATTGCATGAGAATAACCTGCTAAAATATGAGAATTTTCATAAGTTTTTTATGAAGACCAGATCCGGTTTTCCAGGAAAAAGAGATGAACAGAAAAAGCTCAAGCCATCCGAAGACGAGCTGAGCTTTTATCCCTTAATCCAATTCCAGTTGTTTTGTCTCTTTCCCGAGGAAAGCAACCGCCAGTGCCCCTATGATGACTGAACCGCAGAAAATCGCGAAAATCAAACTGATATCGTAATCAGCCGCAAGAAGCGACCCTACGAGAAGCGGTCCGAGAATACCGCCGATGCGGCCAAAAGAAGCGGCCATTCCTGTTCCCGTCCCGCGAATAACCGTCGGATATTGCTCAGGCGAATATGCATATAACGCTCCCCAAGCGCCCAAATTGAAGAAAGAAAGGAAAGCCCCTGCAACGATCAATGTAGCAATGGCATCCGCATTGCCGAAGGCCAGTGCGCTGGCTGCTGTACCAAAGAGGTAAGTGACAAGGACAAATTTCCGCCCCATCCGCTCAATGAGCCAGGCCGCAGAGAAATAGCCAGGCAGCTGGGCAAGCGTCATGATCAAGACATACTGAAAACTTTGAATGAGGGAGAATCCTTTTAACACCATAACGCTTGGCAGCCACAAGAACATGCCATAATAAGAAAAGACTACCGTGAACCAGACAATCCATAACATCAGTGTTGGCCGGCGATACTTTTTAGACCATACGCTTTTGATGTTGGTTGAAATCGATTGAAGCCCTGTCTTTTTCGCTGTGAATTGGGGAGAGTCCGGCAAGTTGATCCGCAAATAAAGAGCATATAAAGCGGGAAGCGCCGTAAGCAGCAATGCGACACGCCAGCCGAACGACGGTATAACGAAGTAAGAAATTACTGCTGCAATCAGCCAGCCGCCTGCCCAGAAGCTTTCGAGCAGGACGACCACACGTCCGCGCTCCGCTGCCGGCACACTTTCCGACACAAGCGTTGAAGCGACTGGCAGCTCTCCTCCGAGCCCCATCCCGATGAAAAAGCGCAAAACCATAAAAGCTGCCAATGTAGTCGTGAATGCCGATAATCCGCTTGCTATCGAGAAAAGCAATAATGTGACGATAAATATCTTCTTGCGCCCTACGCGATCCGCGTATATACCGAATACAAACGCCCCGACCGCCATGCCGATGGAATTGACGCTGCCAATCCAGCCCATTTGCTGAGTCGTCAAATCCCAGTCTTGGTGAAGCGCAGCAATGACAAATGATAGTATCCCCACATCCATAGCGTCAAAAAGCCAGCCTAATCCCGCAATTCCAAGAAGTTTATTTTTTGATATTGATTCTACTTTCTTTTCTGTTAGCGTAGCCATTTCTTCTCCCCTTGTCTTTATACATGTAACTAACTGTCTTTACACATGTAACTAACTGTCTTTACACCTTTACTATACATTTCGGGAAATAAAGTGACAAGCCGCCAAGAAATGTTTAACTTTTCTAATTATTATCAGGTGGCTGGATTGATGGTACCGGTTGCCGCATCCATCGCCTTAACACTCGCCCTTATTGCGGCTTGCCGGGTTTTGTTTTCCGCTATGATTCTCGGTTCTTCCGTTTTTGAACAATCTTCTTTATTGCCCATACTCTACCCACAACTTCCGGAACGTAAACGATAGGGGCGAAGCCAGGTTGCCGCCGGTATTCTCATAGCAGATTCAGGAAGGCGCAATTCTTTAAAATTATCGCTACTGTCTTTTCTCTCCTGCCCCTCTATGGCCCAACCGATTGTTTCCGGTGATTCATCACAAATTTCTCCGACTGATTCAATATACAAAAAAAACGCCTTCTTATCTCATTCACGAGATAAGAAGGCGCTGGGTTTCAGCATTTATGCAATCAGCACCAAACTGATGGCCATGACCGCCATGCCCGCTATCAAGCCATAAATGGACAAATGGGCTTCATCATACCGTTTGGCTGCCGGCAGTAATTCGTCTATTGAGATAAACACCATGATTCCGGCTACACCAGCAAAAACGATGCCAAACATCGTATCACTCATGAACGGCATCAAAATCAGCCATGCCGCAATTGCGCCTACCGGTTCCGAGATCCCCGACAAGACGCTGTACTGAAATGCTTTTTTTCGGCTCCCTGTTGCATAATAAATCGGAACAGAGACGGCGATTCCTTCCGGAATATTGTGGATTGCCACTGCAATAGCAATTGCCACACCAAGACCCGGGTCTTGGATTGCAGACATGAAAGTCGCGATTCCTTCCGGAAAATTATGAATCCCGATTGCTAAAGCCGTGAAAATACCCATTTTGCGCAAATGGGCATACTGATCATTTGTCGGGCCTGCATCCATATCTTCAATCGTCTTGACTTCATGCGGATTTTCAAGCTGAGGCAAAATCCGATCCAAAGCTGCCATGAAAATCATTCCGCCGAAGAAGCCGGCAATTGTCAGCCAGTACCCCAATGAATCACCATGGGCATCAGTCAAAGCTGTTTTCGCTTTAACAAAAATCTCGACCATCGAAACGTAAATCATTACTCCTGCAGAAAAACCTAACGATATTGATAGAAATTTCGTATTTGTCCGCGATGCTAAAAAGGCGATCAAGCTGCCGATCCCTGTCGCCAGGCCAGCGAATAAAGTCAATCCTAGAGCAAATAAAACCGTAGTGTCCATAGCATCATCCACTTTCCGTTTCGCTTGAATATGAATATTGTACGGCAAAAGTTTCCTTAGAGCAACTTTTTTCAACTCAGAAAGATGTTTTATTTTTCATTTATTTCTTTCTTCAGTGATAATGTCTTGCCAAAAAGGACCCTCGTCTCTTCAGTAAAGAGGCGGGGGCCTTTTAAAAAAGCGGCTTTATATAACCCCTTTATTTTTTGGGTTTCAACAATTCCCCTAACTTTCGCCAATCATCATCTTTTAATGTCCGCACTGGCGGATTGTAGAAAACGCTTGCCGGATGAAACGTCGGAAAGATGTGATAACTGTCTTCAGAAGCTTCGAATGTCTGGGTTTCTTCATTCCATATTAAAATTGGCGTTTCCATCAAGACCCCATGTAATTGCGTGACTTTTGCCTGAGGGCCCACCAATCGCTGCAATCCGATATTTCCAAGAGTCACGATGATCGGCGGACGGATATCGTGAATTTCCGCATCCAATATTGGTGCATGGGCAATTATTTCTTTTTTTGTCGGTGCCCGGTTATATTTCCGTTTTACCACTTCGCCGTTGCGCTCTTTCTTTTGTCCCCATTTATACGGCCTGCTTCGAACTGCGCTCGTTATGTATACATCTTCCCTAGACAGGCCGATGCCTGCCAAAGAAGCCATCAACTCTTTTCCAGCTCTTCCGGTGAACGGAATGCCGGTTTCCACTTCATTTTCGCCTGGGGCTTCCCCTACCAGCATAAGCGCCGGATTCATCGGACCCTGGCCCCTTACAAATCCATCCACAGGAAAACCTTCAATGCGTTTTATCCCTTTTGCCGCCAGCTCATCTGAAATTCTATACATCGAATCACCTCTTAATAAGTTTATCACAATTATTAATGTCAGGTTTTCTAACATATTTGAAAATAAAAGCTTGCACTTTTAGAATGTTTTGATTATGATGTTAACAAACCTAACATAGAGGAGGACAAAACATGAAGAAAATCGAAACAATTATTCGTCCATCCGTCTTTTCTGATGTGCGCCAAGCATTGGCGCTTGAAGGAATCGACGGGCTTAGCGTCACAGAAATAGCTGGAATCGGAAAACAGGAAGGCCGAGTCGGCCTGTTCCGCGGTAATGCTTATACGATGGAATTTTCTCCAAAACTTAAATTAGAAATGGTAGTGGAAGATGACAAAGTGGAAGATATTGTCGAGGCGTTATTGCAGTACGCTTCCACCGGCCAAGTCGGGGACGGCAAAATATTTATCCTGCCAGTCGAGGAAGCAATTCGAATCAGAACACGAGAACGCGGCGCCGTCGCCGTCGGATAAGGGGGAAAACAAATGGAAGCAGTTCAAAGTTCAGTTGATATGTTATGGGTCATGCTCGGGGCTATTCTAGTATTTTTTATGCACGCAGGATTCTCAATGGTGGAAACAGGGTTTACCCGTTCTAAAAATACAGTGAACATTTTGATGAAAAACTTGCTTACAGTAGCCATCGGTTCAGTTCTTTTCTTTTTTATCGGTTTTGCACTTATGTTCGGCACCTCCGCCTTTGGCCTTATCGGCACTGATGGTTTTGCACTTTTGGGACGCGATGATATCGGATTTTTCGTTTTCCAGGCAGTTTTCGCTGCAACATGTGCCACAATCATTTCCGGAGCAGTAGCGGAACGCATGCATTTGTCGGCATATATTCTCCTGACACTTGCTATGATCGCCGTAATCTATCCGGTTGTCGGCCACTGGGTATGGGGCGGCGGATGGTTATCGCAGCTTGGATTCATCGATTTTGCCGGTTCAACTGTCGTCCACTTGACCGGTGGTGTTGCCGCTTTTGTTGCGGCTTGGAAACTCGGGCCGCGCATCGGAAAATATTCCGGAAAAACGGTCAATTCAATTCCAGGCCACAATTTGCCTTTAGGAGCCCTTGGCGTCTTCATCCTTTGGGTAGGCTGGTTCGGATTTAACGGCGCCAGCACACTGGCAGCGGATCCGGCGACTGTACCTTCAATCATCGCCAATACACTGCTTGCAGCTTCAGCCGGCATTTTATCCACAGCAGCTTACACACGCTTCAGATATGGCCGTATCGACGCTTCTCTTACAATGAACGGCGCTTTGAGCGGACTGGTCGGGATTACCGCCGGGTGCGCCAACGTATCGCTAATAGGTTCCATCTTCATCGGACTGATTGCCGGTATCGTCATGACAGAAAGCGTCCGTATTCTCGATTCGAAAATCCGGGTCGACGATCCAGTCGGCGCTATTTCTGTACACGGCATTGTCGGGATTTGGGGAACCCTCGCACTAGGTTTGTTCGATACAACCGGCGGTATTTTCTATGGCGGCGGAGCTGAAGTTTTAGGCATCCAAACAGTGGGCATTTTGGCTGTCATCGCCTGGACTTCAATTACAGCAGGCCTAGCAGTTCTTGCTATCAATGCCTTTATCCCGCTTCGCGTCACTGCCGAAGAAGAAGAAACCGGCCTTGATTTTACGGAACATGGTTCTCAAGCTTATTCTATGCAAGATGTCCTTAGAGGCACAGGCCCTGCCAGCGATCAAAGTTTCGCTGCACGGCTCAACCAATTGGGGGAAGATCCTTCTATTCAAAAGTTATAAACAAAAGGGCGATCCGATAAACCGGATCGCCCTTTTGTTTATTTTTGTAAGTGCTCTTTGAAAAAGCGCTCCCGCATTTCATACCAAATCGCAATTGCCACGAACCACGAATAGCCAGCGCACCATCCAGCCACGACATCTGAAAAATAATGTTCGCCCCCCGCTACACGGGATAGCCCAATGCCGCACACAAGAGCGGCTGCCGCTGTCCAAACCAGCCATTTTATCACCCTTGACGCCATGTGTTCCGTGATGAAATAAGCAACTGTAAAAACATAAAGCAACCCGACCATCGCATGTCCGGAAGGAAAGCTGAAACTTTCCAACCCATGAGGAAAATCCGGACGTTCCCGATCGTAAATGCGCTTTAGCAGTTGGTTTATCACATTTCCTGCACCCGCGGTTAAAAACACAAACAACATGCCGCGGTAATTTTTCCGATGAATCCACAAGTATACAATCAAGGCAACGCTGATTGTCATGATTGCCCATTGTTCCCCAAGCAGCGATAAACTATCTATTAAAGAGTTTCCTCCCAGAAGTTCAAAAGCGGCTATGTCTATTTGCCGAAACTGCACACTTGGAAAAGTAATTAGAATTGCAAAAAATACGATTAATGTCGCCATCCCAAGCGGGTAGAAAAAACTTTTGATGTTCCTCACCCTCTTTCGCATCAGTTGTTAATTTATTATAACCTAAATTTTGAAATAATTTGAAGAAAACGCGGCTGCCACATTTTCCAAGCCAAAACTTCTGCCCACTCCTTAGGCTCTCCTTCATCATACCCCTCTATTCAGGCCTATGAAAAAAGGTGAACCGCTAACGGTCCACCTTTCTTCTTCTCATTATTTTACGGCATGAACATGATATGTGCTTTGGGACGATTCAAGGACATGGTCCGGTTTCGGCTTTCCGAGATTCGCTTTATGCCCAGCGATATGTTCAGGGTTCTTTTCCCAGTTCTTCCACGCTTCTTCTGATTCCCAGCGAACGTAGACGACCACTTCTTCATCGCCCCGTCTGACGTTTTTCTTCAAAACCGCCAGATCGATAAACCCGGGCTGTTTTTCAAGTTTTCCTTCACCGGAAAACTTAGCCAAAACCGGCTCAGAAAACCCTTCTTTCACGACAATCTTTTTCATTTGTACGAACATACAATAACCTCCTTTTTTACTCGAATGCTGACTGGATTTCTTTCACCATCGCGCTGACAGATTGAAGTCCGCCACCCGACATGTACCAGTAGTCTGGATCCAAGTAAATGATTTTGCCATTTTTATAGGCATTTGTTTTTTGCACTAGCGCGTTCTCGAGAGAGTCTTTCGCGCTTGCGCCACCGCCTACCGCAGCGTTGCGGTCAACCACAAAAAGAATGTCCGGATTTTTATCTAAAATATATTCAAAAGTTATGCTTTGGCCGTGAGTTGAAACCTCAATGCCTTCATCCGCAGCCGGTACACCGAATACGTCATGGATGATGCCGAAACGCGATGCTGGTCCATACGCGCTGATTTTGCCTTCGTTCGCCAACAAAATCAATGCTTTTTCATCTGTTTTGCTTACAGCTTCTTTCACGCCTTCAATTTCCGTGTTGATTGACGCCAACTCTTCTTTCACTTGATCTTCTTTGCCGAAGATTTCACCTAGAAGAGTCATGTTGTCAGTGAAAGAATCCATGTAGTTGTTTGTATCAACCGCCATATGGATTGTCGGTGCAATGCTGGCAAACTCTTCATACATTTCTGCTTGGCGTCCAGAGATAATGATCAAATCCGGTTCCATTGCGTTGATCGCCTCAAAATCCGCCTCTTTTAACGTCCCGACATTTTCATACTTTTCTTTGTCTGAGTATTTCTCCAGATATGCAGGCACTGTTTCTTGCGGCACGCCTGCAACTTCAACACCCAACTGGTCCAAAGAATCCAAAACTCCGTAATCAAATACCACTACTTTTTTAGGATTTTTCGAGATTTCCGTTTCACCAAGTTCATGTGTCACTGTCATTTTTTCCGTAGATCCTTCAGCGGCGCTTGTTTCCTCCGCTCCACTAGACCCGCATGCAGCCAAGAAAGCAACCATCATCAATGCGAAAGCTAAAAGCAATAATTTCTTCATATGTTTCATCTCCTATTATTATGAATTAAAGTAAACGCAAATTCTGCAGTTGTCCATTTGTTGAATCGGTATATCCATGTCGTAAATTTCTTTCAAAGCAGCCGACTGAATAATTTCCGCCGTTGTTCCGTCTTTGATCACGCGGCCATTTTTCATAGCAACAATCCGGTCTGAATATACAGAAGCAAAGTTGATGTCGTGAAGCACAATCACCACTGTCTTGCCCAGATCATCGACCAAACGGCGCAAAATTTTCATGATTTGGACGGAATGTTTCATATCCAGATTGTTCAACGGCTCGTCAAGCAGCACGTAGTCAGTATCTTGGGCGATGACCATGGCAATGAATGCGCGCTGACGCTGCCCGCCGGAAAGCTCATTCAAATAGGAATGTTCAATGTCTTTCAGATCCATGTATTCAATGGCTTGGTCGACCATCTTTTCATCTTCGCCATTGAGCCGGCCTTTGGAGTAAGGAAAGCGTCCAAAAGAGACAAGTTCACGAATTGTCAAACGCACGTTCATGTAATTTGACTGTTTTAAAATTGATACCCGCTTAGAGAAATCATTCGATTTCATCTTTTTGGAGTTTGTTCGGTCAATCAGCACTTCTCCTGTATCAGCATCAAGCAAACGGCTGACCATGGAAAGAAGCGTTGATTTCCCGGCTCCGTTCGGCCCGATAAACGAAGTGATCTGGCCTTGCTGAATATTGACCGAGACATTTTCCACAACTTGCTTCTTTCCATAAAGCTTTGTCAATTCACGAACTTGTATCATTTAGATCGACTCTCCTTTAATAGTAGATAGATGAAGTAAATCCCACCGATGAAGTTGATGATAACACTCAATGTCGTGTTGAAAGTGAAGACCCTCTCCACTACCCATTGACCGCCGACAAGCGCAATCACACTGATGACTATAGATCCGAAAATAATTGTTGAATGTTTATAGGACTTGAAGAATTGATAGGATAAGTTGGCGACGATCAATCCAAAAAACGTAATGGGACCGACCAGCGCAGTAGCAATCGCAATCAGCACCGCCGCCAGTACAAGCATCTTTTTAACAAGGCTGTCGTAATTTACGCCAAGATTGATCGCCGTGTCGCGCCCCAGCGACAAAACATCGAGCGAGCTGTTGTACCGCCAAGCAAAAACGACCAGTGCACTGATGATTGCAAGCGAAGTCCATACCAAGTCCGAGTTAACGTTATTGAAGCTGGCAAACATCCGGTCCTGCACAAGCTGAAATTCATTTGGATCGATCAGCACTTGCAGGAATGTTGAGATGCTCGAGAAAAACGTTCCGCATATGATGCCGATCAAGAGCAAAAAGTAGATCGGATGGTTTCCTTTCTTAAAAAGCAACTGATAAAACAGCAAAGCGAAGACGACCATGACAGCTATGGATAAAACGAAATTCAGCTGCTTGTTGATTAGCGTCACATGGCTTGAGCCAAGAAAGAAAATCAATAAGGTCTGAAGGAGCATGTAAAGGGAGTCGAGGCCCATGATGCTCGGCGTCAATATCCGGTTATGGGTGATCGTCTGGAATACGACCGTAGCGTAGGCAATCGCAATCCCGGTCAGCACCATCGCGAACACTTTCACCCCGCGCCGCGGCAGTGCGTAATCAAAACTGCCATTCAAATCCTGAAAAAGGTAGACGCCGCATGCCAGCATCGCTAAACCGACAAGAACCATCAGTTTATGTAAATCACGCATATGCTTTCCTCCTAAACAACAAGAAGAGGAAAATAAAACTTCCAATGACCCCGACCATCAAACTGATGGAGATTTCATATGGATAAATAAGAACCCTTCCCAAAATATCGCAAACCAACAAGAAAATCGCTCCTAGCATCGCCGTATGCGGCAAGGTCTTCTGCAAGTGGTCGCCTTTGAAAATTGATACGATATTCGGGATGATCAAGCCCAGAAACGGTATGACCCCAACTGTCAAAACAACCGTAGCCGTAATCAGCGCGACAAGCGTCAATCCCAGGTTGACAACGCTTCGGTATTTCAACCCCAGATTTTTGGAGAAATCCTCCCCCATCCCAGCAACCGTAAAGCGGTTGGCGTAGAGATAAGCGATGATAAAGACCGGCAAACTGATGTACAGCAATTCGTAGCTTCCTTTCATGATCATCGAAAAGTCGCCTTGCATCCAAGCAGCCATGTTCTGGATGACATCAGCACGGTATGCAAAAAAGGTCGTGATTGAAGACAAGATATTTCCAAACATCATCCCGACAAGCGGAATGAAAATAGCATCCTTGAATTTTATGCGATTGAGAATTTGCATAAAGAGGAAAGTGCCGGCAAGTGCAAAGCCGAACGCCAACGTCATTTTCTCAAGCATCGATGCATTGGCGAACATCAGCATCGATACCAGAATTCCGAGCCGGGTGGCGTCAAGTGTACCTGCGGTTGTCGGAGACACAAATTTGTTGCGGCTTAGCTGCTGCATAATGAGTCCTGCCATACTCATACCAGCGCCCGCAAGCAAAATCGCTGCCAGCCTTGGCAGACGGCTGATCAAGAAAATTTGTGTTTCTTCAGATTGGAAATCTAGCAAATCGGTGATACTGATGCTGCTGACTCCGACAAACAGCGAGACGAACGACAGTATGATCAATGCTGGTATTAAATAACGTTTTTTCATTACTGCCCTCATCCTTGTTAGAAATGTTTGAAACTTTCATGCGAGTGATAATCATTATCACTTGTTTACAAGCTTTAGTATAGCAGTTTGGTAAAAAGAGTCAATGATTTAGTGAGAATTATTTTCATTTAGGTGGGATTTTTTTAATTTGTTCAAATTTATCAATTCCAACAAAAAAGAGCCTGCTTTTCAGCTGGCTCTTACGAATGCCTTCATTCCAATATTTGTGCTTGTTCGGTGACTTTATCCGGCAAAGTGATTTCGCCGATTTCATCGTATTTGCTGTATACCGCTTCCACACTGGACTGAACCGACATGGTTTCCTCATCTATTTCCACCTCAAGATCCGCATCCATTTTCAAGTTTTTTACTCTGAATGAGTTTTTATCGAGGCGGAATTCGTAGCGGCTAGAACGAATGTTCATTCCTTCACTGTTCATCGGTGTCCCTATTTCCATTTGGCCAAACGTTTTTTTCAGCTGCTCAACCATTAATGGATAGAATTCTTCGCCAGATGATTCTAAACGCAGTATATATTCTTCGCCCGTCTCTTCCAAAGCGAAATCCTTAGCAAAAGCACCAAGCTCTTTCAGTTGATGTGCGGGATCCGCACTCTGCTGGTCGGCGAGCAGCTTAAAATCCCCAACGGCTTCATCCTGCAATTTCAGCCACATGTCCAGCGGGGCTTCATACATGTACAATCCCTCTTCAGTAAAATACATTTCCATGGAAGCAGGTGTTTCGTTTTGAATATCATCGGACCTAATCGAGGTTTCCGACTGGTGATGGAAAGCTTCCGGATTCCTGATAATATCCATATTCGCATCGATTGCCACATCTATCTCCATGCCCTCCGGCTGCATCTTCATATGCTGATCCGTTAAAATATCGGCGTGCAGGCTGTCCGCTTCCTCCGCCGCTTCCTGTGACTTCACATAGACTTCTTCGGCCGTAAATCCACCAGATGCCTCTTTACTTGCTTCACCGCCCGCTTCCGGCTGTGCCGTCTGGCCGCAAGCTGATAAACTAAACGCCAGTGCCGCTCCACTGATGAATGGGGTCCATTTCTTCAAATCAATCATCCTTTCATGGTTTGCCTTATGGGTTAGTACGTGCAACACTTCTATTTAGTTGCAGAAAATATTTCGATTGGCGAATTTCCATTAGTTAATTGGCAAGTTTTACATTATACTTTGATTTATGGCAAAACTTAAGAGGTGGTTTTTTTGAAGTTAAAGCAGTTTTTCACATATTACAAACCCCATAAACGTTTGTTTATCATCGATTTTTCAAGCGCTATTATCGTAGCGATTTTGGAGCTCGCTTTTCCGCTCGCTGTCCAATGGTTCATTGATTCCCTATTGCCAAGCGGTGAATGGAATTCTATCGTGACTGTCAGCGTCCTATTGCTTGCCGTGTTCTTGCTCAGCACGTTTCTGCAGTATATCGTCAATTATTTGGGCCATAAACTCGGCATCAATATTGAAACGGATATGCGGGAGGAGTTGTTCACCCATGTGCAGCGCCAGTCTTTCCGCTTTTTTGACAATACAAAGACCGGACATATCATGAGCCGTGTAACGAATGATCTGTTCGATATCGGCGAACTCGCCCATCATGGTCCGGAAGATTTCTTTATCGCTATCATGACCTTCTTCGGGGCTTTCAGCATCATGTTCTGGATCAACCCGAAACTCGCGCTTGTCACATTGATCGTCATTCCGTTCCTTATTTGGCTAATCACCTACTGCAACATTAAGATGAACCAGGCTTGGAGCAGCATGTACGGCAAAATCGCAGATGTCAACGGCCGCGTGGAAGACAGTGTCTCTGGAGCGCGCGTCGTGCAGTCATTTACAAACGAAGAGTTTGAAATCAACCGTTTCAAAAAAGATAACGATAGGTTCCGAACAGCAAAACTTGTCGCTTATAAAGTAATGTCCGCTACCCACTCCAGCATTTATATGATGACGCGGCTGCTGACGCTCCTTGTCCTGGTATACGGAGCTTGGCTGAACTATCAGGGGAGCTTGACTTATGGCGAACTTGTCAGCTTTGTATTGTTCTTGAACGTTCTAATCAAACCGATTGATAAAATCAGCGCACTTTTGGAGCTGTACCCAAAAGGCATGGCCGGATTTGGCCGCTTCCGTGAATTGATCAACCAAGAGCCGGAAATTTTCGACCGTGAAGATGCAATTGCCGTCGACAGGCTAAAAGGCAATATCCGCTTCGATAATGTCCATTTCGGCTATGATGACCATAAAACGGTATTGAAAGGCATTGATTTGACGTTAAAGGCAGGAGAAACAATTGCGTTTGTGGGCCCCTCTGGAGCCGGCAAGACCACTATTTGTTCTTTGATTCCGCGTTTTTATGATATCCAAGAAGGTTCCATTACGATTGACGGCATCGATATCCGGGATATGACAACGAAGTCACTTCGTTCCCATATCGGCATTGTGCAGCAAGATGTGTTTTTGTTTACAGGAACAATCAGGGAAAATATCGCCTACGGCAAACAAAATGCCACTGACGAAGAAATTTTGGCGGCTGCTAGAAAAGCGCATTTGGAAGATTTCGTATCCAAGCTTCCGGAAGGCTATGAAACCCAAATCGGTGAACGCGGCTTGAAACTATCGGGCGGCCAAAAACAGCGGTTGGCCATTGCGCGTATGTTCCTGAAAAACCCGCCAATCCTGATTCTTGATGAAGCGACTTCGGCGCTCGACACAGAAACAGAACGGATCATCCAAGAAGCTTTGTCCGAACTTGCTGAAAACCGCACAACGCTCATTATCGCCCACCGCCTGGCTACCATCCGGGATGCGGGCCGTGTGATCGTCGTGACCGAAGACGGCATTGCAGAACAAGGCGGCTACAGTGAACTGCTCGAACACAACGGCATCTTCGCCAACCTGCACCGCATCCAGTTCCAGCAATGAAGCAGCGCAGCGATGCAGAACAGGGGCACTATTTTCATAAGGAATCCCTGCAACATCCCAAAACACCTTCAACAGTTAAAAAGCGCCTCTCCATAAACGGAGAGGCGCTTTTTTTATTTTCCAATGACAAATTCTTCGAAACGGTCGTAATCGGCCTGGCTCAATTCCACTTTGAGAAGCGTGCCGTTTTCCTCGTACTCGGTTTCTTCGATTGTCGCGTATTCGTTCAAGTAAGCCACAATATCCCCCCGTTCAAACGGCAAGATCATCCGGCATGTAACATGGTCGGAAAAAATGTGCCGTTTGATCAGTTCCAGCAATTCATCAAGTCCGCTGTCTTCTTTAGCGGCTATCCACAATGCATCCCCTGTTACTTTAGGGTACGGGATTCCAGCCAGGTCCGATTTGTTATAGACAAAAAGGGTCGGTATATCTTTGACGCCGACTTCACGCAACGTCGAATGGGTAACATCCATCATGTGGCGGTATTCTTCGTTCGATACATCCACAACGTGCAGCAGTAAATCCGCATTTCGCGCTTCCTCTAATGTGGACCGGAAGGCGTTGACCAAATGATGGGGCAGTTTGCTGACAAATCCGACGGTATCCGCAAGCAGGAATGACTTGTTGTCCTCCAGGCGAATTTGGCGTACGGATGTATCAAGTGTCGCAAACAGCATATCTTTTTCGAACACTTGCTTTTCTTCACCCTGTCCCGTTTTTGTAAGCAACTCGTTCATAATGGTAGACTTCCCTGCGTTTGTATACCCGACAAGCGAGACGACCGGCATTCCTTTTTTGGTACGCTGTTTCCGCTGGGTAACCCGCTGGTCTTTGATCTGCTCCAGCTCTTTGCGAAGTTTCGAAATCTGGTCTTCAATCTTCCGTCTATCGAGTTCCAGTTTCGTTTCACCAGCACCACGGTTTTGATAACCGCCGCCGCTGCTTCCCCCTTGCCTGCCGAGAGAAGCGCGCAATCCGACCAGACGCGGCAGCATGTATTGAAGCTGGGCCAATTCGACTTGCACCTGAGCTTCGCGCGTTTTGGCGCGTCGTGAAAAAATATCTAAAATCAACAGTGTACGGTCAATTACTTTGCATTCAAGCTCTTCTTCCAAATTACGGATCTGAGACGGCCCAAGCTCATCATTGAATATGACCAAGTTCGCTCCCGCTTCTTCATACAGAGCTTTGATTTCATCAACTTTCCCTGTACCGACGTAATGGGAAGGATTGATGCGTTCCAAATTTTGCACGACTTCCCCGACGACTTCCACTTCACAAGCTTCCGCTAAGTTGCGCAGCTCTTCCATTTCATAATCAAAATGGATGTCCTTCTGAAGCTGGACGCCAACAAGTATCGCTTTTTCTTTTAGTAGATCCATTTATGATCCTCCTTTTCCTTAAAGGAAACCCTTTATGCAACAAGGCGACTTTCAAGCTCTTTATACTAGGCAGTTGAATAGATGCCGCATTTAGTTACCTTTGTTATTCCCTTTTTCCGGCAGCCAATAAACCCCATCGGCGAAAGTCACTTCCTGCTCTGCAGCTTTAAAGGCCACCTTTTCCAACCGCTCTTTTTTTCCATGGGCTGATTGGAATTCAATGCGGCAATTTGCCAAATCCAGCTTTCCGCCGAGCAGCTTCGTCCATTTTTCAGTATGGGCGGCAACGTCATTCACACCGAAAATGCATTTCTCCACTTCCAGCATTTCGCTTTCGGGCAGAAGCGCGCCGCTTTGCCTCAAGTTTTCGAGGCGGACTGCGTCCCTTTCTTGCCATTGAATGAAAAACGGACATGGCAGTTGGTCTGAAACTGCTTCTTTGATGAATAGCATTTTCCATCGAATCAGCTTGCCGGCACTTGTCCGCCGCTCCGCATCAAGAACTCCGGAAGTTTCAAATCCCTGATCCTGTAATCGCTTGTCTAATTCCTCGATATTATCCGTACGAAGACAAACTGTACCAAACCCTGACTTGTCATGAAGGAGCAATTCAGTCAGTGGATGATGGGCCTGTTTCGCAATGGCTGGATTTTCTACAGCCAGCCATTCTATGTAACAGTCTTTGGCGTAAAAAAGGGCGTTGTGGGTTCCCCACTGTAAATGCTGCCCCCCGAGCACTGCCGGGAATTTCAGCCGGTTCCAGTAATCCACAGTTTCTTGAGGATGCTCTTCGGTAAAGTGCACAATATGATCTAAATACAAAGCTTCTCTCCCCTTTGCTCTCTTATTGCTTCAATTATACGTCATGTTGAAAAAGATTCCTTTAAATTCACGGGGAAGCTTGTTCACATGCCAACAAAAAAGGCTTTAGAGGCAACTTTCGCGTTGCCTCTAAAGCCTTTAATGACTGTTTATGCTCTTTCTTTGATCAAACGTTCCGTTTCATCAAACTCTGCTGTAATCTCCTTGTTCGGTTTGTAAGTGATCAAACTTACAATCAACGTCACAACCAAGCAAAGAAGGAAGCCCGGAATGATTTCATAAACACTGCCGATGAAGTTAGTGGCCGCGGTAGCACCAGGATCTTCAGCTGCTGTGCCTATTGAGTCCCAGATGATAACTGTAGCGGCGCCGACAACCATACCCGCCAAAGCGCCCCATGTCGTCAACTTTCTCCAGAACAGAGCCAACAAGATAAGCGGACCAAACGCAGCTCCGAAACCAGCCCAAGCATAAGCTACCAAGTCAAGGATTGTCGCATTTTGTTCCCAAGCAAGGAAGGCGGCAATCAATGAAATGACCAATACAGCCAAACGGCCAAGCGTTACATACTGTTTGTCCGTAGAAACTTTCTTGAAAGCGATTTTGTACAAATCTTCAACCAGCGCAGATGATGTAACAATCAGCTGGGATGAAATAGTACTCATGACCGCTGCCAGTACAGCCGCCAGCATAAATCCGGCAATCAATGGATGGAAGAAGATTTGGCCTAGAACGATAAAGACGCCTTCAGGATCTCCCAAGTTCGCATTCGGATTTTGCTGGAAATAAGCTAGACCCACCAAAGCTGTTGCAATAGCTCCGAAAAGGCTCAAAATCATCCAGCCAATTCCGATGCGGCGAGCCTGGCGCACTTCTTTCAAAGTTTTGATCGCCATAAAGCGAACAATGATATGCGGCTGGCCAAAATAACCGAGGCCCCACGCCACTGCTGAAATTACTCCGACCAGAGAAGCCCCTGTCGTGAAGTTCAACAATGCAGGATCAACCTCCCGTATGCTTGCAGCAGTCTCACTGAAGCCCCCTGTAGCCACAATCCCAATAATAGGAACAGCAATCAGCGCCAAGAACATCATCAATCCTTGAACAAAGTCCGTATAGCTTACCGCAAGGAATCCGCCGAAAAGTGTGTAAGCGACTACTACAGCTGACACAATGACCAGGCCAAGGTGGTAATCCAGGCCGAATGAGCTTTCAAAAAACACGCCTCCGGCAACCATTCCCGAAGAAACGTAAAACGTGAAAAACACTAAAATGATAATTCCTGAAACTACCCGCAGCAGACGTGAATTGTCTTTCAGGCGGTTCTCCAAAAAGCTGGGAATGGTGATTGAATCTTTCGTGATGAACGAATATACGCGCAAACGCGGCGCTACGAAAAACCAATTCAAGTAAGCTCCGATTGTTAAACCAATCGCAATCCAAGCTTCAACCAGGCCGCTTACATAAATAGCTCCCGGCAACCCCATCAATAGCCAGCCGGACATGTCGGCCGCCCCGGCACTCAATGCGCCGACTGCAGGCCCAAGCCCTCTTCCTCCAAGCATGTAATCTGTTAAATTGGCTGTTTTCTTAAACGAATACCATCCGATGAACAGCATAGCTGCCATGTAAACGGCAAGAGCTATGATTTGAAAAACTGAATCTGACATTAATACTCCCCCTCAGATTTTTAGTGTAACAGGTTCTTTAACCTTGTCTATATTTTTTTTGTTTTATTTTTCAGACTAAGGGGGAAAAGAAACTCAAGGAGGCGATCATTGTGCCATGGAGCAACGAAAATTATCCGGACTCATTTAAAAACTTAAACGACGATGTGCGCAGCAAAGCAATTGAAATTGCAAATGCACTTCTTCGGGATGGGTATGAAGAAGGCCGCGCCATTCCCATTGCCTTGGATCGTGCGCGCAAAAGCGTCCACGGCGAAGAGGAGCAGCCTGTTTATGAAATCCGCGCCCATGACGATGGCTGGCAGCTCAAGAAAAAAGACAGCAAAAAAGCCATTTTGATCGAAGAAACAAAAGCGGAACTGATGGGTGAAGCAAAGCGCTACGTTAACAAGCACAACGGGGAATTGCGTATCTTCACAGAAGACGGAACACTTGAGGACACACTGTATAAAGAAAATTAGACAAAAAATCCCGGTGCTGTTTAGCAACGGGATTTTACTTGAACCAGCCTTTTTCTTTGAACCGCGATATCGCTTCAATGCGATTTCCGACTTCCAGCTTGTCTAATATTGTGGAGATGTAGTTCCGGACCGTTCCCGTCGTAATGAACAGCTCTGACGCAATTTCTTTTGTGTTTTTTCCATCAGCCACAAGTTTCAATACTTCCTGTTCGCGGTCAGTCAACGGGTTTTCATCGCCATATGCCAAGTCGATCAGCTCCGGAGCATACACCCGGCGGCCCGCTATGATGGAACGGATGGAAGTGGCCAAATCTTCACTTGGGCTATCCTTCAGCAAGTAGCCGCTGACTCCCGCTTTTCGTGCCCGTTCAAAATACCCAGACCGTGCAAAAGTCGTTAAAATGATCGTTTTGCAAGGGTGGTCCTTTAATATTTCTGCCGCATCGAGACCGCTTCTCAACGGCATTTCAATATCCATAATGCAGATATCCGGCTGAAGTTTTTCAACAAGCGCAATCGCTTCTTCCCCGTTCGACGCCTTGCCGACAACTTCCATATCCTCTTCTAAATCCAACAGCGACCCTAATGCGCCAAGCAGCATGCGCTGGTCTTCCGCTAAGACAATTCGTATCATACCAACTTCTCCTTTGAATTATAGAGAATAACATTCGGAACCCGAATGTTCAAAATCGTGCCTTCCATCATTTTGATTTCCAGTGTGCCGTTGACAAACTCCAACCGCTCGCGCATTCCTGCCAAGCCATTTCCTTGAGTCAAACTGCCCCCTTCAGAAAGACCTATCCCGTCATCCTGTACCTGGACCAGCACTTCTTCAGGTTTCTGCTTGATCAGCACGCTGCAGCGGGTGGCTTGGCTGTGCTTAACCACATTGGTCACCGCTTCTTTCAGGCACATGCTCAGGACATTTTCCACCAGCAAAGGTGTATTGGTCAGCTGCGCATTTCCATACAGCACAAAATCAATATCCGCCGCTTTTAAAATCTGCTGGATGCGGAGCAGTTCGTCTTCCAGCCTGGTTCCCCGCATATTCGAAACCAGTTCTCGCACCTCTTTTAATGCAGTACGCGCAGTCTGCCGGACATCATTGATCTCATCCATGGCCGCTTGAGGATTGCGGTTGATCAATTTACTCGCCAAATCACTTTTAAGGCCAATCAGGGAAAGTTTTTGTCCCAGTGTATCATGCAAATCCCTGGCAATCCGCTCTCTTTCTTCGATGATCATCAGCTGGGAAATCCGTTTGTTCGCATCTTCAAGCTGGCCTTCCAATTTTTCACGCTTATTGCGGTTATAGGTATTGAAAGGCAGTAAAATTACTCCAATCACTGTAAGGAGCATAAATGGAAATTGAGACGTATACAGTTCCTGGTGTTCAATAAGACCTAAAATGACCGCGATGATTGTCGTGCCGATATGGATTCCATAAACGATGAAAAAACCGACTTTATGGCGAATATTCCCGATGAAAAACGCTAAAAACAAGGACAAATATACGTATCCGAACAAGAATGTCATAATAATATTGATCGCTATCTCCAGACTAATCCAGACATAGACCATTCCGGACTTGGAATTGAACGAAAGCCGATACGCCAAGAAGAACAGCAGCAACAGCAAAATGCCCACTGTAATTTCTGTAAACGATGAAGACCTGAAAATAAAGAAGAACGGCAACACACAAAAAGCAATCCAGGCATAAAGGCTGAGCCATGAATTTTTCGGAAATATTTGATACCAGCTTTGCATAAGCTCCCCCTCTTCTTTCTATTAGTCATATCATATCAAAAGATGATAAAAAGTGCAGGCGTTCAAACAATCTTGACATCTCTCTTTTTTCACAAAGAAAAAACCATTCACGAAGAATGGTTTTTCTTAACATTTATTCGGTTGCTGTTTTAGAGTCGTTTACAAGATGCTTGATGTCTTTAAACGTAACGAATGTTTTGTTTTTCGCATCGTATACTTTATAACGCAACGATTTTAAGCTTGATTTGATCGTGATAGTTGTTGCTTGTTGAAGCGGCGGAGTTGATTCGTGCGCTTTTTCCAAGTTGTAGTTCGGAACCCGCGGGCTTAAGTGATGAACATGGTGGAAACCAATGTTTCCTGTTACCCATTGCAAGACTTTTGGCAGCTGGTAATAAGAGCTTCCTTCTACAGCAGCCTTCACATAATCCCATTCGCTTTCGTCTTCGAAATATGAATCTTCAAATGTATGTTGAACATAGAACAGCCAAATGCCAAGCGCCCCAGCTACAAACATTGTCGTTCCTTGAACGATGACGAATGCCTGCCAGCCAATTGCCCAAATCAATGCTGCATAGATAGCCACAAGCAAGAAATTGATCAAGTAAGTGTTGTTGCGTTCTTTGCTGCGCGCATCTTTGCGGTTGAAACGGCTTGATACTAAAACTAAGAACAATGGTCCAAATCCGAACATGACAAGCGGGTTGCGGTACATGCGGTACTTGAAACGCTCCCATTTAGACGCTTCTACATATTCTTCAATCGTCATAACCCAGATATCTCCAACGCCTCGTTTGTCGAGGTTTCCGCTTGAAGCATGGTGAATCGAGTGTTCACGTTTCCACTTTTCGTAAGCAAACAATGTCAGAACGCCGGTAATTGTCCCTACCACGGCGTTTGCTTTTTTATTTTTGAAGAACGACCCGTGCGTGCAGTCATGGAAGATGATAAATGTCCGAATAACAAACCCTGCTGCTACGATTGAACAAGCGATTGTCAACCAGATGGATACATCTAACGCCTGATAAGCCAAGAACCAAAATAAAATGAACGGTGGAATGGTATTGATCAATTGTCTAACACTTGCTTTTACATCGGCTTTTTCGAAAGGTGCCACGAATTTACGTAATTGCGCTGTTTTTTCTCTGCTCATGTCTTCCTCCTTAAACAGGCTTTCTGCCCGAATAACTTATTGTCCTTATCATAAAGTTAAAAGCAAGTTCAAAAAAGACATAAACGTCTAGTTTAGATATGACACTTGTCATATCTTTTCTTCTTTTCCCTGCTATTTTTCCCCTTTGGTGTATAATCTAATAGTCAGATAATTCAGAAGAGGAGGGAACGGCATGACCGGACTGATAGCCGTCATAATGATTTTTTCAATCCCGCTCGCTGGCATCATCACCTCGCACCTTCAGACACAGGCAAAATTGAAAAACAAAATGATTGAAAAAGAACTGGAACTTGAAAAACTCAAACATGAT
Organism: Planomicrobium sp. CPCC 101110; assembly: GCF_007859395.1. GTDB lineage: Bacteria > Bacillota > Bacilli > Bacillales_A > Planococcaceae > Planococcus. Next base: position 102,591 of record NZ_VOHD01000009.1, read on the forward strand.
AATTTTGTCATTGAAACACAAAAGATGCGGCTTGAATTGGAGCAGATGAAGCTCGAAGACGCCAGAAAAGGAAATGATTTTCTGTTGAAATGAAAAAAGAGCGGACTGCATGCAGTCCCGCTCTTTTTTTGGTTTATGCAAATACGCTTTTTTCGATTTGCTTCAAACCGTAGAAGTAGCCACGGCGTTCCATAAGGTCGTCATATGAACCTGTTTCCACAATCCGCCCTTGTTCCATGACAATGATTTGGTCCATCCTTTCAAGCCCTGTCAAATCATGGCTGATAACGACAAACGTATCTTCTCTTCCTTGTTCGAAAAGACAGCTGTAAATTGCTTTTGCGGTCATGCTGTCTATAGATGAAACTGGTTCATCGAGCAGCCATAGCGCTTCATTTTTCAGCATGGCCCGAGCAATGGCCAGCCTTTGTTTTTCGCCGCCCGACAAGTTCTGGCCTTTTTCCTCAACTTTCATTGACAAAGAAAACGCCCCAAGCTCCACTTTTTCAAGCACATCTTCCATTTGTTCATCGGTAGCTTCTTCGCTGGCGATAGCCAGATTGCTTCGAATGGTGCCAAAAAAGAAGTGGTTTTCCTGCAGCACGGCGTTGATCCGGCTCCATAGCTTTTCTTGATCAAAGCTATGGACGTCCTCTCCATTTACGAGGACCGCACCGGCATCAGCTTGTATAGTATGAAGCAGAACTTGCATCAATGTTGATTTTCCGGATCCGCTTGGCCCCACAATCGCCGTTTTAGACCCTGCCGGCAATCGAAGCGACACTCCATCCAATGCCGGCCGCTCTTCTTGAGGATACGTGTATGAGACGTTTTTCATGGTTATTTCTATCCGTCCAGGCTGAAGATTCTTTTCTCCTTTGTTTTGAACAGGCTCTTCAACCACTTTGTCCAAGCGGCTTGCGGCTTTTCGGCTTTCTTCAAAGTAAGCGGGAAACACTGCCATAGGCGTTACATTTTCAAAGACAGCTAACGACAGCATGACAAGCATCGCCAAATACAAACCTTCCAATTCACCGGCCGCTGTAAAATAAGCCCCCAATCCCAGAACTATCAGCGATATGAGCATTGCCGCAAGAGCATTGATGGACTGGCTGTAATTCTCCCACAGCCCTTCGTTTCGCTGTTCTTTTTCATAGCCATCGACCAACTGGTGCAGCTGCTGCTCCTGCTGTTCCAACTGCTGATAAATTTTCAGGTCGCGAAAGCCATACAAGAATTCAGTAGCTTCCGTCGACAAAGCCGCACGGCTCGCTCTTGTTTTCGATGCGGTTTTGCGCTTTTGCCAAGCAAACAAAGCCGGCACTACTACCACAGTCAGCAAGAAGCCTGTGAATAGCACAACAGCTATCGCCGCCGAGAAAAAAGAAGCAAAGAAAATCGTGCTCGAAAATACAATCGCCAGCACAACCGGCGGATAAAAAACGCGCAGCAAAAAGTTTTGCAAGCTTTCCACATCCCCAACAATACGGGCCAGCAAATCGCCGCTCCGATAACGCTGGAACAAGTTCGGAGCAAGCGGGGAAAGCTTCTCGAAAAACGACACCCGCAAATTGCTTAGCATAGTGAAGGTCGCCCTATGGGAATACAAGCGTTCGGCATAGCGGCTGAGCGCAGAAACAAAACCGAACAATTTCAAGCATGCAGCCATCACAACCAAAGTCGTCATCTGCGTGGTCAACGCCGCTTTTGAAACCAAGTAACCGCTTGACGCAAGAAGCGCCACTCCGGCGATGCCTGCTATAAAACCAAAGACCACCGCAAGCGAAACATCTTTTTTCTCCATAATCGTCAATTTGAAAATATGCTTGAGCTCTTTCATTCAGCAGCTCCTCCTTGCTGTACAGCAACCATTTCACGATATGGGCCATGGCTATCCATCAATTCCATATGGCCTCCAACGGCTGATAACCGGCCGTCTGAAAGGAAAAAAATCTGGTCCGACCGGCTGATTGTATGAAGCCGGTGAGCAATCGTTATGACTGTGGAACTTTTGGCAAGTTCCGCCATGGACTCCTGCAGAATCCGTTCAGTCTGTAAATCGAGCCCTGTTGTCGGTTCGTCAAACAAAATGACGGAAGGCTTTTTCAAAAAGGCACGAGCCAGAGCAATCCGTTGTTTCTCTCCTCCGGATAATCCACGTCCGGCTTCGCCGATTTCTGTATCAAACCCTTTTTTAAGAGATGCCACCAATTCGGATATGCCCGCTTTTTCTGCCGCCTCTGCCACTTCCTCTTGGGTCACTTCCCTGTTTGCGCCGATTATAATGTTTTCTTTGATGGTTCCCGCAAAAAGGTATGGATTTTGTGAAATGTAGCTCAACTGGTCAAACCAGGATTTCTCGCTAATCTCTTCTCGCGGGATACCGTTGATCTTTACCGTTCCAGCGCTCGGGGGCAAAAGCCCGGCAATCAAATGCATGAGCGTGGTTTTTCCTGAGCCGCTTTTGCCGATGATCGCCACTTGGCTATGGGGAGGGATTTCCGCTTGCACCGGATGCAAAGCAAACCCGTCACCATACTGGAAAGCCACTCCATCAAGCTGGATATGAGGCGGTTCAGAAGCCAGGACTTCTTGTCCCCACTCGGTCTTGCGTTCTTCTTGTCCCAATTCCATCGACAATAGTTTAGCCGCCGCCATACTGCCTCTTGCTGTATGGAACGCGCTCCCGAAGTCTTTCAGCATATTAAAAAAGTCCGGAACCAGGAGCATCATGAAAAATGCGGTAAAGAAAGTGATATTTTGGAATACGACGAGCCGAAGCCCTATTTCCAGGGCGATAATTCCAATGCTGAGCATTGAAATATATTCAAGCATAAGCGAAGACAAAAATGCCGATTTCAAAACACCCATTGTAGCATCACGGAAAGCCAGGCTGTTTTTTTGGATAAGCTGTTTCTGTTTGTTTGCTTGTCCATAGAGATTGAGGGTGGTCAACCCTTGCAGAACATCCAAAAAAGTTCCCGAGAACTGGCCAAGCTGCTCCATCTTTTCGTCAGCTTTCACTTTCGTCCGCTTCCCGACGATCGCCATAAAAACCGGGATGAACGGTGCAGTTATCAAAATGATGACACCCGTTACCCAGTGCTGATAAAAGACCACTGCCAGGAGCATCAAAGGAATCGTATAGGTTTGCATTATTTGCGGCATATACTTGCTGAAAAAGCCATCCACTTCATCAACCGAATCCATCAGCAAACTCACCTTTTTGCCCGACTGGCCCTGAGCCGCAGCCTGAAGCGGATTCGCCGCAAATGAACGGATCAATCTTTTCCGCAATTCACTTTTGATTTCTGCGGCGAGCTGGACGCCCGTTCTTCCAAGCATATATCCGCAAGCCCCCCGAAGCATAATCGCGCCAGATAGACCGCCAAGCAATGGGATGATTGTGTTGAAAGAATCACCTTTGATAAAGACCCCGTCTACAATCCATACAAAAAACAATGCTTGCATAATGATGGCTAGCCCTTTTAGGACCGAAGCCGCCCCTAGCAACGCCATGGTTCTTTTTCGCTCAAACGCCATTTGTTTCAGATCAATCATGCCGTTCTCTCCTTTTATGCCGCAATATTGCTTATGCTTCCATTATAAAGCATCCCTATTTAAAACCCTTTGCAGTTGCCCTGTCCCTCCTTATGTTAAGGGGAGTTTGTTACAGCCATGTTCACAATATCGGCCAAAAACTGCAGTTTGCCAGACAGCTTAGTTGAAAACAAGTTAACCATTAAGGATGTTAGCCTTCCGCAAAACAGCTGCTCGAACCTCTGCCATTTAAGCCTTTTAATTTTCACCTCAGCCCGCAAACAAAAAAAGCCCATGAAAAGATTCATGGGCTTTTGATGGCTGCTGAATATCCGTTAAACTTTTTGTTCCCGGACAATTGAAATCACTGACTTTATCAAAGAAATGTCCTTTTCGATTTGAAGCTTCAAAGATCTATTGGCACATTTCCGATATTCACCGTAAAGTTTATGCAATTCAGTTTCAAAAACAACTCGTTCTTCTTTTGTCAGCAAGTTGGCCACCTCAAAGAATCGTAGTTTTAAAGGCTCATCTCTTTCTACCTATATTATCCGTAATTATAGCAGACAAGAAATGAAATAGCCAGAAAATTAGAACATTTTTCACAGCAAAAGCAATAATATGGAATATCCGAACAAACCTAGGCAAAAAGCAGTAAAGCTGCTTTCACGTTCCTCCGGCAACTCTTCTTTCAACACATTCAATATAATGCCCCCTGCAAGCAGCGCAACAAGCACAGATATTACAAGTTCATTCACTTCGGTGAGTACCCCGATTAGCCAGCCTATCAGGATGGCAGTGGTTAACAGCCATCTTCCGTATTTGTCGTAATCCTCTTTATGGGTGGCACGAAGCCCTCTGTCATTGGTAATGAAGTGAACGCCCATTGCCACAAAGAAAAAAACCATTCCCCATTCTCTAGTGTACTCTTCACGAATAAGAAGATAGCCGATGATTGCATTGTAAAGTGTAAACGAGCCTATGTGGACCCAGAAAACTCCGGCCGGTGATTCTTCGTCTTCTTCCGCTTTTTTCGGTGCCCTATGTTTTGAAAGCCTGGAGGAGACAGCCATTTTTTCCAACCCATAAAATAGCACAAGCCCTATCATTGCAATAACATATATATGGCTTTCTAAAAAGCTCCAAAAACCCGACTCCAGCTCTTCTTGCAGCGTTTCTTGATATCTTCCCAGATCAGGCAGCAAATGCAAAAATACATAAGCCACCGAAATGCCACCTGCAACGGACAAAAACCGGCTGCGGGGCACCTCTTTCAAGAATCTCATGTTTTTGGAAAAAATATGAATTAGTATAAATCCAATTACAAAAACAAAACTGAGCCAAAACGTCATAAACGCTTTCCTCCTTTAATCTGAAGTATAAAAAACAGGTGAGGAAGAAATCGCTCACCTGTTCTGCATTTATACCGCCATTACTGGCTTTGTCCGTTTTTCACCCAACCAGCCACTTCTATCGTGTGCCTCGCCTGCAGTTTCACGGCATCTTCGACGTCTTCAACCATTTGGCCTTGTTGGTCAACAGTAACGCTTGTACCGTAGGGATTCCCTCCGGCTTTGAACAGCGCTGCATCCCGGTACCCGGGTGCCGCAACAATAGCGCCCCAATGGAACATAGTCGTATAAACAGCTAAAATGGTCGCTTCTTGTCCACCATGCGGATTTTGAGCGGAAGACATGGCGCTTACCACTTTGTTCGCCAGCTTGCCCTGCGCCCATGCACCGCCTGTGATATCAAAAAATTGCTGCGCTTGAGAAGAGATATGGCCATAGCGCGTCGGAAAGCTGAAGATGATTGCGTCTGCCCATTCCAGCAACGCCACTTCCGCTTCAGGGACATCTTGAGTAGCATCAAAGTGTGCCTGCCAAGCCGGATTTGCTGCAATTGCTTGCGGCGGCGCATTTTCCCGCACTTTTGCCACTCGCACTTCAGCACCAGATGCAGTTGCCGCTTCTTCTGCCCAGCGCGCCATTTGATAATTGGTTCCTGTAGAACTGTAGTAAATGATTGCTAACTTAACGTTTTCCATTTTAAGTTCTCCCCTTTTACTATAAGATCCGTGACAGTTGCCATAGTTTCAAGTATTCCGATTTAAAGATTTTGCTTACTGTAGTCATTTCCCCCCTCTGAAGTTTTGTTAAACACAATTCAAAAGATCCCTGTCTTTTCTGTTTCTGGATTCCATAAAAAAGAAATCCTTAACAAAGAAGGATTTCTTTTTTTTGGAGGTTCAATTCTCATACTTCCGTTTTTTGGCTGCGTTCTATCGCCAGTTCGCGCAATTTGAATTTTTGGATCTTTCCGGATGCTGTCATCGGATACTCTTTTGTAAACTCGATATAGCGCGGAATTTTATGGCGGGAAATTTTACCGGTGCAGTAAGTACGCAGTCCATCCGCGTCCATATCATGCCCTTCCTTAAGAATAATCCATGCCATCAGTTCTTCTCCGTATTTTGGATCCGGCACCCCAACTACTTGCACGTCCTGGACGGCTGGATGGCTGTACAGGAACTCTTCGATTTCACGCGGATAAATATTTTCGCCGCCGCGGATTACCATATCTTTGATCCGGCCAGTGATGGCAATATAGCCGTCCTCATCTTCAACTGCAATATCGCCGGTATGGAGCCACCCTTCTTCATCAATTGCGTTCTTTGTCGCTTCTTCGTTTTTGTAATAGCCTTTCATAATATGATAGCCCCGTGTGCAAAGCTCACCGGGAACACCGGCAGCTGCTAGCTTATTGGTCACCGGGTCGACAATCTTCACTTCCACTTCCGCATGCGGCTTGCCAACAGTGGCTACACGTTTTTCAATGGCGTCATCCGAGCGCGTTTGCGTAATGACTGGCGACGATTCTGTCTGGCCGTAAGCAATGGTGATTTCTGCCGCCCCCATTTCGTTGATGACTTTTTTCATCACCTCAATCGGGCATGGGGATCCAGCCATGATTCCGGTTCGCAGCGTCGAAGTATCGAACTTGGCAAAATCCGGCGAGTTTAGTTCCGCGATGAACATTGTCGGAACGCCGTGAAGCCCTGTGCATTTTTCATCTTCGACCATCTGCAGGACGCGATTTGCTTCAAATTGCTCCGCTATCACCATCGTCGTAGAATGGGTAACCGCAGCCATCGTTCCAAGGACACAGCCGAAACAGTGGAAAAATGGCACCGGAATGCATAAGCGGTCATGCTCTGTCAAATTCATGGTATCGCCGACCAATTTGCCATTATTCACGACGTTTACATGCGTCAACATCACCCCTTTAGGGAAACCGGTCGTGCCGGAAGTGTATTGAATGTTGATAACATCATCCGGATTCATCGACTCGAAGCGGCCTTCCAGCTGCTTGTCCGACACCCCTTCTGCAAACGCTTCCAATTCACTCCAAGTAAAGATGCCCGGATAATCGTTTTCTCCCATTAAAATCACCCGTTTGAAATGGGGCAGTTTGCCGGTTTTGATTGCGCCTTTTTCAGCCATTTTCAGTTCTGGACAAACTTGGTTAAGCACATCTATATAACTGGTGCCTTTGAATTCCTCTCCAAGGATCAATGTGGTGGCGTCCGACTGGTTCAACAAGTATTCCAGTTCATTCGCTTGGTAATTTGTGTTTACCGTCACGAGCACCGCGCCCATTTTGCCGGTCGCAAACTGGCTCAGCAGCCACTCCCGCTTGTTATCTGACCAGATTGCCACATGCTCCCCTTTTTCGATGCCTATTCCGATAAATGCTTTTGCTAACCGGTCTGTTTCTTCATCGAACTCTTTATACGTTTTTCGGATGCCATACTCCGGATAAACATACGCTTCCGTTTCCGGATGCCTGGCTGCTTGCTCGCGTACGATTTGCCCCACTGTCTTTTGCAGAATTGCCATCATCATACCCCCAATATGTCACTTTTCATTCCCTTCCATATTATCATAAAATTTAGAATACGGCGGCAGAAAACCTGATTTTTACTGTGCCGCTCATTCGCCCTTTCCTCTACAATCATGATAAAATAAGGATATTCTGGCTAAATGAAAGGAACTGCAATGGAACTACAAACAATGCACGCTCAACTTGCCGAACGCTTAAGAGGCCGCGCTCTTGTTTCTGCGACCATCAGCCAGCCCCGGTTAAAGTCAAATGACGTTAAACGCATAAAATTAAAACCCGTTAATATAAGAAACGAGTACCGGATTCAATTTGAATATCAGCATGAACATGTGCTAAAACACGAAAACTTGTCAATAGATGAAGCAGCTGCAAAGCTGGAAAGCATTTTTGGCGATTTCCGCCAGGCGCTGTTTCAATTCACCGAAGAAAAAATTCAGGTGCAGCTTTCCAAGAAATTCAAAGTGTCCTGGAAGTCCGAAGGAACCTCAGCAAAAACCGTCGAGCTTTCACATAACCGCAAAAAACAATATTTGCTGGAAGATGGAATTCCCTATCCGTTTTTGGTACGCCTAGGAGTTCAAAGCGCAGATGGCAAAGTAAAAAAACAAAAATACGATAAGTTCCGCCAAATCAATCGTTTTATTGAATTTATCGATGATGCGCTTGAACATTTGCCGAAAGGCCGGACAGTACGGATTCTCGATTTTGGTTCAGGAAAATCCTACTTGACGTTCGCCCTCTATCATTATCTGCGGATTGAAAAAGGCCTGGACCTTCGGGTAACCGGTTTGGATTTGAAGAAAGAAGTGATTGAAGAATGCCAAAAAATCGCTGATGATCTTCAGTATGATCAGTTGGAATTTTTAGTCGGCGACATCAATGAATACAACGAAGAATCCGCAGTCGACATGGTGGTCACACTCCATGCCTGCGATACCGCAACGGACATGGCGCTTTCCCGGGCAGTCAAATGGAACGCCAGTGTCATTTTGAGCGTCCCTTGCTGCCAGCATGAACTGAACAGCCAGATTGCCGCTCCCGGACTCGGGCTTATGCTTCAGCATGGATTGATCAAAGAGCGCTTTAGTGCTCTCGCGACCGACTCTGTCCGCGCTGAAATCCTGTCGCTTGTCGGCTATGAAACGCAGCTGATGGAATTTATCGATTTGGAAAACACACCGAAAAACATTCTGATCCGGGCATATAAAACCGGCAAAAAGCCGGCAGCCGGACAATTGGAACGCTATAAAGCGTTCACGCAGCTTTTGTCCGCAGATCCTTTCCTGGAAAACGAATTGCAGCACTTGCTATGACGAAACAGAAACTGCTGAACGGCATCATTCTCGCATTCTCGGTTATCTTTGTCCGGTTTATCGACGTCCGCATTTACAATATGCACGTAGTGTTGGTGATTTTGCTGATCGTTGCATTGACGGCGGGGTTATCGAAGCTTGCCGCGCGTCTTCCTTCGTTAGAAGAACCTGTTGCCAGGCGCAGCGCCATAGCCATAAACTTTGCCGTCCTCCTGGCGCTCGTACTGTCTTTTTTCGCTCTGGAATTGTAAGAGCCCGCAAAATTTTGCGGGCTCTTTTTATATTTTTAAGGCTGATTGGAATTTGGTTTTTCTTTCTGGTGTTCCTTGATCGATTCGTCGATATAGGCTTTTACGGGTTCTAAAGTCAGTTCCAGCCCGTTCTCCTCGCTCGCTTGAAGATATTTATCGAAATAGTACAGGATCGTTTCTTCTGCCATATCCGATTGCAAGCTGAGGGCTTCAGAAATATAAAGGATTCCTTCCCTCGTAGCCATCGGCGCTTCAAGGCCTTCTTTTTCACGTTCTTCGACTCCTTCAATCCCGAGCACCAGTCCTTGTTCGGCCAATTCATCCATCGCCTGTCCGTACTTCTCTTCGCCTATTTCTTCACGCAGGCGCCTGTCGAGCTCTTTCACTTCTCCTATCGCCGCACCGCGGTAATATTGCACATAATAAGCCATTAAGATTTGTTCTTTGTCTTGAAATGCCGCCATTTGAATCCCTCCATTTTCCTGCTCTTTAAGTTTCGTATTCCCTGATTCCCCACTCATTATGCATGCTCTTTCAAACCCTGAATTCCAGATTGTGAAAATCCCGAAACTTTAAGCGGGTTGATTCGTTATTACTACCAAGAGATTATCGAAAGCAGGTGAGGAAGTTGGATGGAAAACCGATTGTGCAATTGAAAAACCTTTCAAAAACCATTGGCAAAAAGAAAATCATCAAAAACTTGAACCTGGATTTGTATCCTGGCCAAATCACCGGATTCCTAGGGCCAAACGGCGCCGGAAAAACCACGACAATCCGCATGATGGTCGGATTGATGCAGCCCACATCCGGAGATGTGATAATTGATGGACAATCCATCCAGAACGATTTTGAAGAAAGCATCCAGAAAGTCGGGGCCATCGTCGAAAATCCTGAAATGTACAAGTATATGAGCGGGTATAAAAACTTGCTGCATTTTTCCCGCATGCACAAAGGCGTTTCAAAAGAGCGCATCGGCGAAGTTGTCAAACAAGTCGGTATGCAGAATCGCATCCATGAAAAAGTGGGCTCTTATTCACTTGGCATGCGGCAGCGGTTAGGCTTGGCGCAGGCTCTTCTCCATAAACCTAAATTCCTGATTTTGGATGAACCGACGAACGGGCTGGATCCAGCAGGAATTCGTGAATTCCGCTTGTATTTGCAGAAGGTCGCAACCGAAAGCGGCGTCGCCGTTTTTGTCTCCAGCCATTTGCTGTCTGAAATCGAATTGTTATGCGACCGCATTGCAGTTATTCAAAATGGTGAACTGATCGATATCAAAAACGTCAACGAACTTCATCATTCCCAGTATTACTTTCAGGTTGAGCCGCTGGAGCTGGCAGAAGAAGTGCTGTCCGGCATCGGTTTCCCTCTTGCCAGGCATGATGGAGGCTTGGTGATTGATACAGAAGAGCAGCATATTCCAGGTGCCATCCAAATGCTCGTTTCAGCCGGAGCCAAAATTTATACTGTCCAGCCTTACCGTGCAACGCTTGAAGACCAATTCCTTGAAATGACTGGAGGTGGCCAGATTGCTCAAGCTCATGCAAAATGAATGGATGAAATTGTGGAGCAAAAAAGCGAGCTGGATGATGGTCTTTCTACTGGTCCTATTACTGTTCGCTTCAGCCGCCATCGGCAAGTACGTGAATTCAACAGCGAATGAAGGCGTTGAAGAATCGTGGCAGGCTGTCACTGCCGCTCAACTCGAGGTCAACAAGGCGATGATCATGGACCCCGCTATGAATGATGCGCAAAAAGACTATCACACGGGACAAATCGCCATCGCGGAATACCGCCTCGAAAATGATGTCCGCCCTTTCGAATTCACCAGTATGCAGCAAGGTGTCATTGACGCCCATGAAATGTTGTCTATCGTTACATTATTCACGGTTATCATTGCAGCCGGCATTACAGCTTCCGAGTTTTCCCAGGGCACTATTAAAATGCTGTTGACACGGCCTGTAAGAAGATGGAAAGTCCTGACCTCCAAATACTTGACGACTATGGTTTTCGCCGTATTATTATCGGTCATCACCTTGTTCACCGCCGCATTGGCTGGTTTGATCTTTTTTGGCATTGGAGAAGGGACATTCCTCGAATGGAACGGTTCTGAAGTGGTGGAAGGGTCTTACTGGCTTGAAGCGGTCAAACTGTTTATCCTTAGCTTTGCAAGTGTCTGGATCCTCGGCACTTTCGCTTTCATGCTGGGCACTGTTTTCCGGTCAAGCTCACTCGCAATCGGATTATCGATTTTCTTGATGTTCACCGGCATCCAAGCGGTCTTCTTACTGAGCAACTATGAGGTCATTAAGTATTATTTGTTTACACATACGGATTTGACGCAGTTTTACAACGGCTTTATGCCGGTTCCTGATATTACAATGACCATGTCGCTTATTGTGCTGGCTGTCTATTTCCTCCTGTTTCTTGGCATCAGCTACTGGACCTTTTCCAAACGCGATATTACGGCATAATCCACTGAAAAACCGCCTGTGAACGCACAGGCGGTTTTTTTAACGGCTGCTCATCCAAGAGCCCAAAGCTTCTGCCACTTGATTTTGCTGATCAATCGGCGCAATGTCTGCCGCATTGTCCCCTTTTTGTTTTCCATACAATCCAAATTGGGCATGGTTTCCCCCTCTTATTTCTATAAAAGTGCTTTCCTGCGAAAAGAGGGCGCGATTCTCTTTGATGTCAGCTATTGTCGCTAAGCCGTCATTTTCAGCATAAATGGAAAGCATGGGCAGGGATCCTTCAGAAAAATCCGAAGCGGGATACGAGCCGAGGAAATAGAGGCCAGCCATTTTTCCTTGATGCTTTTGGGCATACATCGAAGCTGCAACGCCGCCTAAAGAATGCCCGCCGATAAACCATTGGTCGATTTCCGGATGGCTGCTGATGGCCGCATCAGCTTTGTCTACACCGAAAATGCCAAAATTTAAGGGCATTTGCGGAACTACGACTAAAAATCCTTGCTCACTTAGTTTTTCCGCTAAATAAGCGTAAGCCTCTTCCTGCACTTTAGCTCCTTGATAGAAGATGACTCCTTTCCCATTCGCTGTTCCCGGCCGAAAAAGAAGCCCTTCTTCCCCTGTTTCAATCTCCTTCATATTCACTTGCTCTTTTAACACGCCGCTGGGGCTATATTGAAACTGTGCATAGATGAAAAAAGCGCTTGCGCTTAGCACGCTCAGCAGCACAAGCACCTGTAAAATCCGGATGCCCCACTTTTTCATATGATGTTTACTCCTATAAGGGCAGGTTAATAAGCAATGCCCACTCTGCTGCCAATAAACTCGGGATTCTCCAATTGTTTATAAGCAAAGTCAGCGGTATCCCCTACCGTAATCTGTTTTCCGCCTTCCGGCAAGTAATCCTTTTCAATCCGGTAATTGCCGTATGCTTTTCCATCCGGCAAATATGTCGGGCAGACAATGGTCCAGTCAAGGCTGGTCTTTTCCAGCAAATGAAAAACCGAAGCGTGTTCTTCTGCTGCAAAAGTCAACTTGCGATTGGATTCGCCTCCTTGGTAACGCAATGATCCGGGTGCCATCCGGCTATTCAAAATGCCTGCCGTTCCAATCGTGATAATGCGCCGAATCCCCTGCTCTTTCATCGCATTGATGATAAGCGGCATGGATTGGGATAAGGTTGTGGTCCGGTCGGTCCCGATTGCACTGAAGACCGCTTCCGTCCCGGCAATTGCCTTTCCGACATCTTCCGCTTTTCGGATATCACCAACAATCGCTTCTAGATTGGGATGATCAAAAGGCGGTTTTGACCGGACCAGCGCTTTCACTTGATGGCCATCATCCAAGGCCGACCGTAAAATTTTTTCCCCGACTCGCCCAGTAGCTCCAAACAAAGCAATTTTCATGTGCTTCCTCCTTTATGAATGATGGATGAAAAATGTTTCCAATGGCTTGATAAAATCAAATGAAAACATAGGCAATAAGTGGTGTAGCCTAATTAAAAAGTATATAGAATTTTCTGTCAACTAGTAAGACTTGCCTATTGCGAAGAAAAGCCCGTATAAATTTAAAAAGGCCCGTTTCGGCCTTTTTCTTGAAAAAATAACGGCTTTCAGTTTGGTGTTATTTGAAAAGAAAACCTTTTTTCGCTAAAAATTCACGCAGATGCGTGCGATGCGGCTTATTTAGGAAATGAGCCATTTGCTGTGTCCATGTGATGGATTTCTGATTAGAAGTTCGCGTCTTATAATAAGCTGCAATGGTATTGTCGTATTCTGGAAGCAAACTTTGATATTTCGCCTCATCGTATTCGTTCTCATGCAATATCGCTTCTACCGGCAAACGCGGTTTTACTTCGTTCGCTTCATTAGGCACCCCAATAGTCAAGCCGTATACCGGAAAAACGCCTTCCGGCAGCCCGGCCAGCTCGCTGATTGCTTCCATATTGTTTCGGACTCCGCCAATATAACAAATGCCATAACCTTTGGATTCCGCAGCAAGCGCCAAATTCTGTGCCAGAAGCCCGACGTCCGTGACCGCCACGATCAAATTTTCAGCCTGATCAAAAACGATAGGTTCTTTTTGCATCGCTGATGCATGCTTCAGACGGTTGTAATCGGCGCACATTAAAAACACCGCGCCAGCCCCTTCCATTTGCTGAGGGTTGCGTGATAGTTCCCCCAGTTTTCTCCGTTTTGCCGGATCGGTGACCCAAACGATGGAATAAGCTTGCACAAAATGCGAGCTTGCTGCGTACTGGGCCGCTTCAATCAATTCGCTGACTTCGCTGCGCGTTAACTGTTTTTCTTGATAATCACGCACCGATGCATGGGATTTCATTAAGTTCAAAACCATTAACCTTATCTCCTTTCAATCCTTTCTTCTATCCTAACAAAAACTTTGCTTCGATACTCTTCGGACGATTTTTGCTACAATAAACATATAGGGGTGAATGGATTTGAAACTTGCACAGACCGTTTTTTCCGTCTTTTTCTTGCTGGTGCTCGGCAGTTTTTTGTTTATATGGCTGCGCAACGAAGTGGCGTTCCGGGAAGAACTTAAAGAACGGCCCGCGCCGTCCAGCCTCCATCCCATCGTCGAAGAAAAGAAAGATGAACTGATTGAGAAAACCGCGGATATCGGCATCGAGATTCTCATTACTGACGATTTCCGCTCCATCGATGCACAAGACAACTTGCACCGCCAAGGACGCAGCGAGCCAGGAAGGATTGTAACGTATGCCGAGGGCGGCGAATCTTACCACAATTACGGATTGGCTATCGATTTCGCATTGCGCCTTCCTGATGGAGGTGTTGTATGGGATATAAAAAGAGACGGCAACGGAAACGGGAAAGCCGATTGGCTGGAAGTAGCGGACATCGCCAAAGAACTTGGGTTTTCATGGGGCGGCGACTGGCGGAATTTCAAGGATTATCCCCACCTGGAAATGAATTTCGGCTTGTCAATCGAAGACCTGCAAAAAGGCTGGCGGCCTGAAGATGTCATAGAATAGGAAAAGAGCACCTCATGGGTGCTCTTTTCTGTTGGAAGCGCTGCTGAATTCCGATGAAAATGTTCGTAAAGTCTACAATTCTTGCCGAAGTGCCTGGATAACATCAATCTTTGTGGCTTTTCGTGCTGGCCGCCATCCCGATACCATCGCAACTCCGATGCTGATAAGTGATGCGATGACCACAAGCTGCCAGGGAATAACCGAAATCAGGATATTGATATCGTCCACGCCCTCTTCACCCATCGAACTTTTGATGATGATTGGAACCAGCCAATTTGCCAAAAAGCTGATGCCGTAAGAAATGATGATTGCAAACACGGTGCCGATAATGCCGATAGCGGCACTTTCCATCAGAAAAAGCTTCTGGATCAGCTTCGGCTGTGCACCGATTGCTTTCATAACACCGATTTCGCGCGTCCGCTCCGTGACCGCCATCGTCATTGTATTAAAAATACCTATAGAAGCGATCAACACCGCAATCGTCCCAACAAAAATCAAGCCTGCTTTCAATGCGGTAAAGAACATATCCATCGAACCAAGTTCTTCGGTAACAGAATACACATAGTACCCATCTTCTTTCAGTGTTTCAGTGATTGTTCCGACGTTTTGAAGATCGTCCGCATAGACTAGAATTTCGCTAAAGCTTTCGTTCAGAGCCAGTTCGCTGTTGAACACAGCTACAAATGAGTTATCGATATAAACGCTATTGTTAACAATCCAATCTTTTCCTGGCTCTTCCATAATGCCGGAAACCGTGAATTCCCAAGTTGCAGGTTCTGCGTCTCCTTCGTATGGGGTTAGTTCCAGTTTGAATGTTTGGCCGAGGATACTGCCCGCGAATCCTTTCGTTTCTTCCCCATTGTCTGCCTGCCCCTGCTCTTCTTCTGTTAACAGCGACTGTGCAAAATGATAGCCAACCAAAACTTCATCTTTTGATTTCGGCATTTCGCCTTCCGACAAAACAAGACCGGCTTTTTGTTCTTCTTTAAAATCCACTAGAACCGGTGAAACATACCCTTCTCTTTCACCAAGCATTGCGCTCGCTTCCGCTTCCGGCCTGCTGTGCTTGACGGTTGCTATAACGTGGTCCATATCCCGCATTGCTTGAATTTCTTCATCAGTGATTTTTTCATCGGACTCTTCTTTGCCTGGCACTTGGATTTCCGTGACCAGTTGGTTGTCCAGCACATCGTCTGTGATCGTTTTATGCAAACCGAAGCCGACAGACGCCAAGACGATCAGGAACGCGCAGCCCATCATCGCTGCAAGGATAGTCGTCGCTACCCGAAGCTTATTGCGTTTCATATGCTGGCGGATAAAATCGATCTGGTCCTTAAATCGCATGGCGCTTTTCCCCTTTCACGAGTTCGCCGTCATGGAGCCGGTATTTCCGGTGTGCCACATTGGCCACTTCTTCGTCGTGCGTGATGATGACAAATGTCAACCCGAGCGACCGGTTCAGCGATTGAATCAGCATTAAAATATCTTCTTCCGTTTCGGAGTCCAAACTGCCTGTCGGCTCATCGGCGAGCAGAATGGGCGGTTCGGTGACCAAAGCGCGGGCAATGCTGACACGCTGCTGCTGCCCACCCGACAATTCATTTGGATAATGGTCGGCCACCGCTGCAAGCCCCACTTTTTCTAATAATTGCTGCACTTTTGCCCGTCTTTCGCCTTCAGCCTCTCCTTTGATTTTCAGCGGCAGTTCAACGTTCTCAAAGGCGGTCAATCCAGGCATCAATTGGAAATTCTGAAAGATGAAACCGAAGTTCGCTAAGCGAAATTTAGCCATTTCCGCTTCGTTCAGCGTTGCGGTTTCTTGTTGGTTCACCTTTACTGAACCGGATTCGGGCGCCATGAAACCTGCCAGAACGTTCAATAGCGTTGATTTCCCCGATCCGCTTTTTCCAAGAATCGCGACAATCTCGCCTTTTTTTACATCTAAAGTCAAACCTTTCAACACTGGAACACGGCGCTCTTTTCCTTTTTTCCCGATTGCGAATGTGTGCTGCAAATTTTGAATCTCAATCATATTACTGCCCCTCTCTGTTTCATGGTTTCAGTATAAAGGGCAAATCTTAACAAATAGGCAGGGCTTTTCTGAAGAAAGTCTTAAGAAGCATTGGACAAAACAAAAAGGCCCCCAAGGAGCCCTTTTGTCCGTTGCCACAATTCCATATTCTCTATTGTCCGCGTGCCCAGGCGATGCGTGGATCGATTTGCCTCGACATGCGCACCATTACCGGCTTGAATCCAAGCCGCGGCCAAAATGATGAAGCTAAATGATTGGGCGTGTGCCAATCGGCAAAAACAAAATCAAACCCTTCGTTCTTCAATTCCGTAAAGCAATGGTTCGCAAGTGCCCGTCCGATTCCTCTCCCGCGCAGCTCCGGATTTGTAGAAGCAGCAGGCAGCTCCACGCAATTGGCCGGTGTTACCAGGCTCAACGGGTTGTCTTTCCGGTAGTAGACATGGAATCCCGCGACCCGTTCCCCTTGCTCGGCCAGCCACAGATAGGCTTCCTGATCTTCCGATAACGCTTCATACGCATTTTTGATATCGTGCATCGTCTCTTTCGTAATCGGCAGCCATGACGGGGCGTCCGCTTGGTGGATGCTGTTCCAAAGCGCCATTTTCTTCAAAAGAGGCGCATCTTCTTTTCCGCCTCGGCGAAATGACAAGTTCGGCTTCTGCGCAGGCAATTTCGGTTCAAAGTCGTGAAGCGGCAAAACCGCGTATTTCTGTTCATAGTAAAACGATTGGTTCAACCACTGTTCCACGATTGCCGGATTGCCGAGCGGAGCCATCAGTACATGATGGAAATAGCCGTGCTTGATCCATTCCGCTCCCGCATCCGCGTACAGCAGCCGCAGCAAGCTCGGATTTTCCTTTTCGCTGATGGCGATCGCTTCGTAGTCCATCCAAACGAATCGCCCCCGCTCTGCCTCTTCCTTGAATTCATACAGCAGATAGCCAATGACTTCAATTCCCCTGACAGCGACGATGCCGCTGATATAAGGGCGTTCCAGCATCTTACGGATTACGTTTTCCGCTTCGTCGATTTCTTCGAAACTCTCAGGAAGAAACGCAAAGCTTTTCCGTTCCCTTTCATGCCGTTTCGCTAATAATGCCGCCATTTGGCGAATATGGTTTTCTTCGACGCCTATAAACTGAATCATGGCCCTTCACTCCTCTGACTGAAGTTTCACTTCTAATATGCGGTAGTGGCCCGTTTCCAACTTTTCCCCGAAAACAACCGGCACAGGCTCTACAAAAATTGGTCCGTCAATGATAATGGTATGGAATTCCCCTTCTTCCCCGCACGCATCAATTCCCAGCGCTTCAAGCTCCTCGATCAATTCCAGGGTAAATTCCCGGCCCAAAAACCGTTCATCCATGCGCTCTGTGTCAACAACCGTAATGACTGCCTTGAAGCCTTCATCCACCAGTTCTTGCAGCAAGGCTTTTCTCGGCTCCTGCCACAACGGATGGAGAAGCTTCATCCCTGCTTCTGCGCTGACTTTTTCCACCCACCTTAAATGGTCCTCCAAGTCGATATCGCCATACACACCCATTTGGACGCCTGCTTGCCGGAACCTTTTCAACTGCTCAATAAATTCCTCCTCATATCCTGCCCAGTCGGCTTTGCCAATGACAAGCGGAAGTCCCATGCGTTTAGCTTGCGCTTCCATTACGTCCAGCGGCAATCCATGCGACCGCGATTGGGATCCGTCCTTTTCAAACATCGTAAACAACGCAATAGGAACATGCCCCTCCAAGACTGCCCGGTAATAAGCGAGTGCGGAATCTTTGCCGCCGCTCCATGACATAAAAAATGATTTTTGCATTTGGCACCTCTTTTGTTTAATGGTTCTTATTTTATAAAATTCGACAGCGGACGACTAAATTCCTTTGTCGCCTTGAGTTTCCCAAGCCCTTGCTCCAGCCTTGTGCCGATTGAAGAGCGAGGCGCTTATCCTTTTGCAAAAAGCATCTGCTTAGCAAGAAACCAAAAAAGCTGCCGAGAGTTCTCGACAGCCTTGTCCATGCTTTTATAATCGCTTATCTTCCTACCATGTTCTCCGGCCTTACCCATTCATCGAACTGTTCGGCTGTTAAATGTCCGCTTTTTACCGCAGATTCTTTTAGCGTCGTGCCTTCTTTATGGGCCTGTTTTGCGATTGCTGCCGCTTTTTCATAACCGATATGCGGGTTCAATGATGTCACCAGCATCAATGAATTGCTCACATGATTTTGAATAACATCAAGGTTCGCTTCAATTCCTACTGCACAATTGTCATCAAAGCTGATCAGGCTGTCTGTCAACAACCGGACAGACTGCAGGAAGTTGTATGCAATTACCGGCTTAAAGACATTCAACTCAAAATTCCCTTGGCTTGCTGCAAATCCGATTGCTGCATCGTTGCCCATAACTTGGACGGCCACCATCGTTAAAGCTTCACTTTGTGTCGGGTTGACTTTCCCTGGCATAATAGAGCTGCCTGGTTCGTTTTCAGGAATCGTGATTTCGCCGATGCCACTGCGCGGGCCGCTTGCCAGCCAGCGAACATCATTTGCAATCTTCATGGAGTCCGCCGCAAGCGCTTTGATTGCGCCGTGTGTATAAACCATTTCGTCGTGGCTTGTCAGCGCATGGAATTTGTTTTCAGCAGATGTAAATTGGGAGCCGACTGCTTCTGAAATAAATGCCGCAACAGAAGGGCCAAAAGTAGGATCAGCGTTGATGCCTGTTCCCACCGCCGTACCGCCGATTGCCAACTCACGCATTTCTTCAACACTTGCGCGGATCATACGCTCGCTTTTCTCAAGCATATGCCTCCAGCCGCTGATTTCCTGGCCAAGCGTCAACGGTGTCGCGTCTTGAAGATGCGTACGGCCGATTTTAATAATATCGTCAAAACGCTTCGATTTTTCATCAAGCGTCGCTTTTAGTTTTTGGATGGCTGGAAGCAATTTCTCAGTCACTGCTAAAACGCCTGCCACGTGCATCGCTGTTGGATATGTATCGTTCGAGCTTTGCGACATATTGACATCGTCATTCGGATGCAGCTTTTCTTCAGATGATTGTTCCGCCAGAATTTCGTTGCCTCGGCGTGCCAGCACTTCGTTCATGTTCATGTTCGATTGGGTGCCGCTGCCAGTTTGCCAAACCACTAATGGGAAATGGTCGTTCCATTTGCCTTCGACCACTTCATTTGCGGCTGTTTCGATCGCTTTCATCTTCGCTTCTGATAATTTGCCAAGTTTATGGTTTGCTTTCGCTGCCGCTTTTTTCAATTGGGCAAACGCCATGACCACTTCATGCGGCATGCGTTCTGTGCCGATTGCAAAGTTTTGGAGGCTGCGCTGTGTCTGCGCTGCCCACATTTTGTCTGCTTCTACTTGAATTTCGCCCATCGTGTCTTTCTCTGTACGATACTGCATTCCATTCACTCCAATTCATATGTCATTATGTAGCCTTCTCTTCTATTAAACACAAGCGGTGCAAAAAAAGCGACCTTTCCAGTTAAAAAAGTCCTATTTTTGCTGCATGAAAAAACCTTCGATCACTTCTTCATCCGAATGCGGAATATATTCGCCTTTGACAATTTGCGCTCCATTGATATTGCCGCTGGAAAGCAGCACGATATCGTTGGGGCCGCTCTCTCTCAGCGCTTCAATAACTCCTTCGCGCCGCGTAGGGGCTGTCCGCACTTTTTGCTTGTAAGGGACAGAAAACCCCTTCAGCACTTCGTTGACAATATCATCGGGATCCAAGAAGCCGGGATGGTCAACCGAGACAACCAGGACATCCGCTTTTCCTTCAGCTGCTTTTGCCATTTTCGGCATTTTGGCAAAGTCGCGGATGCCCACTCCTGCAATCATGGCAATCAGCCGATTGTGCGGCAACTTCTTCACTTCTTTCAATACCAGATCCAAAGCCACCGGCGTATGGGCATAATCGAGGATGATTTTCCGTTCTTCCGGTCCCCGGATCACTTGAAAGCGACCTTCCACTTGCGGCATCTTCGGTAGTGCAAGCAAAATCTCGCCGATCGGAACATCGGTCAGGAGCGCCGCGCCGATGGCGGCTGTCAGATTAGCGGCATTATACTCGCCGTAAAGCGGGACCTTCACCGGATAGGACTGCCCCTTGTACATTAAATCGAATGCTAATCCGTCATTCAGGCTTTCGCAGTTTGCCCAGATCAAATCAGCACCGGAGTCTAAAAATTGGCTGTAAGTGAGAGCTGGGTAAGTTACAACCTCCAGAATTTGCCTTGCCATTCCTTTATCGTCCAAATTAATGACTGCATTTTTCGCCTGCGAAAACAATTGAAGTTTGCACTGTAAATAATGTTCAAACACTTTGTGGTATTCCATATGCTCTTCTGAAATATTCGTATGGATGGCGACATCAAAAAGAACGCCTTCCACCCGTTTTTGGTCTAGGGCGATGGAAGAAACCTCCATTGACGCGGCCTGGTCCCCAAAAGCGGCCAATTGTGAAAAGATGCCGTGGATGTCGGAAGATAACGGGGTAGTCGGCGTGCTTTTTTTATAACTGATTTTGCCGGCCGAGTTCCATATGCCGGTTGTACCAAGAAAACCGCAAGGAATTCCAAGCAGGTTGAACAAGTGGTACACATATGTCGCCGTTGTTGTTTTGCCATTTGTTCCTGTCACCCCGACTTTAACCAGTCGGTCTTGCACCCGGTTGTAAAAGTGAATAGAGGCATATGCCAATGCGGTACGGGAATCTTCCACTGCTGCAAAAGTCACCCCATTATGGGCTTTTGCGTGAGTTTCTAAAATTTCGCGGTCCGATCCTATAACTGCACTAGCCCCTTTTTGAATGGCTTCTTCTATATAAAGGTGTCCGTCCGTATTTTCTCCAGATACGCAAAAGAATGCGGAGCCGTTTGTAACTTCTTGTGAGTTATATACAATGGAACTGATTTCCTGTGTTTCGGGGCCATAGCAGGCGATAAGCGAAAAATGTGGAATTTGGTCGAATTGTATATTCATTGGCAGCTCCTTCTTTATGAAAATAACTTGTTCTACAGATAATTTTATCCTTAGATTACCATTATTCTATCATTTTAACAGGAGCGAGAGAACCGTTTCCGAAAGCCATTTACCCAATATACTTTATTTTCGTACTATTCGACTAGGCCAGCCCTTTTTCTTAACGCTTTTTGGATATAGCTCCGTTGTTTATTGATTTCTACTGGAAACGAATTTCTATTTATGGAAACTGTTTTATGCCCATCCTTTAAAATTAAACAAAAAAGGAGCAAAAGCTGAAGAGCTTTTGCTCCTTTTCGGCAATCATCCAAATCCATCTTACTTTTCCGTTTGTTTAGAGGCTGTTTCATACTGTAGTTGCTTTATCGCCTCAGCGTAATCAGTTTTCCCTGTCAAGCTCTCCAGCATGTCGCGGACGTCGATGCCTGAAGATTCTTTTAGCGTCTCTTGAAGCGAGGACATCAAATTAGTCGCGTAAGCCGTTACTTTGTTGGCGCCGCCGCCTTCTCCGCCACCTGTATCGACTACAGTGATTTTATCAATATTGGAAAGCGGGCTTGCGATTTCTCTTGCGTACTCAGGCAGCATCTTAACGATCATGTCGAGAGTGGCAGCCTGGCCGTACATTTCAAACGCTTCCGCAATTTTGCGTTTTGCTTCGGCCTCGGCCAAACCTTTCATGCGGATGATATCCGCCTCCGATTCACCTTGCGCACGAAGAGAATCGGCTTTCGCCAAACCATCGAGGCGCACTTTTTCCGCATCCGCTTTCGCCATCGCTTCAACGCGGTACTTCTGTGCATCCGCCACTGTCAGCTGTTTTGACTTTTCCGCTTGGGCAGCCTGTTCAACCGCATAACGGTCGGCATCGGCCTTTTTCTTTACTTCGGAATCATACTGGCGCTCACGGCGCTGGATTTCTTTTTCTTCCAACTCAATTTGCTTTTGGCGCTCAATGATGCGAATTTGCATTTCCTGCTCTATGACTTCCTGTTTCGAGCGGGCCGTCTCAAGCTCGTATGCTTGGTCGGCGCGGGCTTTCGCGCTGTCCTGCTCGCGCCGGTATTCCGCGACTTTCAATAAGTTTTCTTTCTCCGCTTCCGCAATTTCCGTGGCGCGCTGGATTTCAGCACGCTGTGCGTCTTTGCCAGCTTCTGCCCGCTTGATGCGCGTCTGCATTTCCGATTCCGCCGTCGCAATGTCGGCATCCCGCTTCACTTGTGCAATACGCGCTTTACCGAGTGAATCCAGATAGCCGTTTTTATCGCGCACGTCTTTGATAGTAAAGGAGACAATTATCAAACCCATTTTCGCCAGATCATGGGAAGCGACGCGCTGCACTTCTTGGGAAAATTTGTCGCGGTTTTTATAAATTTCTTCGACAGTCATCGATCCTAAAATGGAACGCAAATGGCCTTCAAGCACTTCTTTCGCTTCGTTTTCGCGGTCTTCCTTTGACTTTCCTAGAAACTGTTCTGCAGCAGTCGCGATTTCAGAAATTGAACCGCCGATTTTGATGATGGCCGTGCCGTCGGCCATGACAGGAACTCCTTGTTCCGTATAAACTTCAGGTGTGGTCACTTCCAACTTGCTTGACAGCAAACTGAGCGGCGCCGCCTGCTGGAATATCGGCAGCAAGAATGTCCCTCCCCCTCTAATGATCTTAATGCGGTTTCCTGAATCGTCCGTATGGACATTCTTTGACCCTAAGTAGCTCCCTGTCACAATCAATGCTTCATCGGGGCCTACCGTCTTATATTTAGTGATATAGACGCCGATAATCGCCAGCAGCACAAACGCTGCTATTCCCACTGCAATCATACCCATTCCAATTTCCATTTCCATTCCCCCAGTCATTTTTTCCCGCCGAAACTTACCGGTTGATATGCCCTGACATACAGCGTATTGTCTTTGACATCGATAATCAGCACCTGCTCATCTTGGCTTATAGCTTCGTTATCATAGCCTGTCGCCCGCTTCGCAATCATGCCGCCATATGTTTCCATAACGACTTCCCCATATCCATTCTCAGGTATCGGAATAATCACCCGCGCAACTTGCCCAAGAAGCGACTCTTCTGTATACGCGATGGATGATTCCGCAGAGGACAACGGCAATAAAACAAAGAAATAAAGCAAAAAGTCCAAGAACGCCGCTATTGCTAAAGAAACGCCAAGTATGGCCAAGCTGCTCCATCCCGTCCCGATTTCCAGCAAATAACCTGCTGCAGCTGCCAAAGTGAAGAATGCCAAGATGACTGTCGGATTTAAAAAAGGAAGCGCATCTCCCCCGTCAGCAACATCGCCAAAAAACACGTAAAGCACTGTCAAAGCCCCTGCGATAATAAGGGTGTACATATACAGCTGCTCCATGGCCAGCTTAAACAGCTCCATTCCAAAACCTCCCATTCCAGTTATTTTATTTCCATACTTTCTATACGGAGAGAAAAGAAGAAAGTTTCAGAAAAATACATTTTCCATCGAAAAGGCCGTTCGTCTTCGGAATGCCGGTTCTTCTTCCTCTGTATAGAAGAATCCTTCAACAACCAAAAAGACGGCTGTCTTAAGACAGCCATCTTTTGCTTAATGTGCAGATGCAGTTTTATAGAATGGGTTTTGCAAATTGAAGCTCGTGGAAGCCTTTGACAAGCTGGAAACCGAGGCCGACATAGCCGGATTCCAGCAGTTTCCGCTGTTTTTCAAGATCATTGAGTTTCGCGCTGACGTAATCCGTATACCGAAGCGGAGGGTTCTTCAAATCTTTCATAAAGATATACCGATCCAAACTATTGTATTTGTTTTTTAACGCTTTGATGTACATATGCTGGGAAAACTTGTCTTTCAAGCTGGGAATGTTCATCGGCGCTACCGTACAGCAAACATAGCGGAACTCTTCTTTTAAATGAGGCAGCTCTTTCATTACAACTTCTGCCAAAGTCTGCTGGAGCCGATTGCCCCTGTATTCAGGAAGCACTACAGAAATTTCTTGATAGATGACCTTCGAAAGCTCTTCTTCCCCAAGCCCGATGTCGTATCCCAAATGCCCTTCATCAATTTCCGGTATCAACAAAGCACGGAAGCCGATCAGCTGGCCTTCCGCGAATGCGCCTACCATAACTCCCCGTTCGTTTAAAATGAATAGGAATTCCTCCGTTGACAGCGGCTGGAGCGTTTCTTTTTCAGCAAGCGATTCGATTACGGTTTCCTGCACGTGTTCGATTATCGGCAAATCTTCCAAAGAGAGGCGCTTTATATACATAGGCTGTTTTTCATGAAGCACTTGGTTAGTTATAGTCCCTTCATACAAGAACCCCATTGTACATTCTCCTATTGGTTAGTTTATGTCGCTTTTGTAAGTTAGCATACCACGCGCAAAAGAACTCGTCTGTATTTCCGATGAATTTTTATGCATTTCATCCTTTTTTACAAGTCCTAAATCATGCCGGCAATTTGAAAAATCCTTCGATTTGCTTTTTTGATGTCAGAAGAATGACAGTATTTCCAGGCCGGGCATTCTGGAACACCCGCATTCGTTCCCTCATCTTCATCTTCCGCGCAGAATAAGTGGTGATGATGAATTTCAAAAAGGGCCAATCCATTTTTTCGGGGCACCCTTCCCCTAAATCAGGCCGTGTTCTTCCGATATTAGCCAGCCAGCGTTTTAAAACCCGATACAAGCAAATGCCTAATGGCAGCTCCAGGTAAATCATTGTATCCGCTTCTGCTAAACGGATATCGGCCGTAGCTGTATAATTTCCGTCAATGATCCACTTATCGCTTTTTACGATTTTTTCTTGGGCCTCCCTGAATTCTTCAGGTTCTGCTTCTATCCAACCGGGCTTCCAATAATACGCGTCAAGATGGTAAACCGGCAGGGATAGTTTCTTTCCAAGCTTAGCAGCGAATGTGGACTTCCCCACTCCTGCAGACACGCCCATTACGATGACTTTTTCCACATTCTGCCTCCCTTTTTTTCACTCTTGTTTTCTATTTTACTATTAAATGCAAGAGCCAATCTATAAAAAATTTAGACAATCTAAAGATATGGGTTGCAATTTCCGTAAACCCATGTTATTCTAAGGAAGAATTATTTTTGTTCGGATAACTTTTTTAAAAGTGTCAGATGTATATCTGCAAGATTTGAGCAAGGATAGTAATACAATGTATGCTCACGCATACGAGGAGGAAACACACATGGAACACGGTAAAGTAAAATGGTTTAACTCAGAAAAAGGATTTGGCTTCATCGAACGCGAAGGCGGCGACGATGTATTCGTACATTTCTCTGCAATCCAAAGCGAAGGCTTCAAATCACTAGACGAAGGTCAAGAAGTTACTTTTGACATCGAGCAAGGCCAACGCGGTCTTCAAGCTACTAACGTAGTTAAAGCTTAATCTAAAACCAACTATTTATGGGTTCCTCTTCGGAGGAGCCCATTTTTTTGCCTTTTTCTTGCATAAAAAAGCGCAGCTCTGCAAAGCTGCGCTTTTCCCTTTTCTTGAGTGCCCGTCCATTCTATGATTTTATTGCTGAGGATTCATTGCGAAATACAATTGGAACACCAAAAAAATCAAAATGCATGCCGCAAGAGTCCCGATGGCAATCCCAAGTGCCAGTTTCTTTCCATCCATGCCCTCACCCCTTTTTCTCAAATCTGTCCTGCCTCATCCAGCCATGCACCCTCAATCAGTTTCATCGCCTCAAAAGCGCCCTTGCCCCTATTTGATAGTACGGTCAACACACTGCCGCTATCCGGATAGTAGCCTGAATGGAAACTTACTCCCGGGTCATAGCCTATGACGTGATATTTAGTGATGGCACCGTCCTGTCGATCGATCCAAACACCATAGCCGTAATCGCCGCTCCCCCCGGAAACATGGGCAGTGAGCAGACAGCCGGTCATGCCTTTTGAAAGCAAGGAATGATTCATCAGGCTCTCCCAAAAACGCACCATATCATTTGCGGTAACAAAAGCCCCTCCATCAGCTCCTCCGATAACCGGAATTGCGTATTGGTTGGTCCGCCAACCGTTTTTTTCTTCAATATAGCCAAATGCCGTCTGCGCCGGCAGCTGATCCAATGGAAAATAACCGGAATCCGCCATTTCTGCCCGCGCAAAAATCCGTTCTTCCACCTCTTCTATAAACGGCTTGCCCGTTATTTTTTCCACAACCAGGCCGAGTGCGATAAACCCTGCATTGTTGTACCGGAAACGTTCACCCGGCGTGAACAGCATCGGCCTGTTTTGGAAGAGCGGCAAAAAATCACTGCCGGTTTTCATTCCATACATCGGCCGATCGTGCCACAATTCTTCATAATCCGCCATTGTTTCTTCATCAAAATAATCCGGGATGCCGGAAGTATGCGTCAGCAGATGATGGATGGTTGCAGGAAAATCCGGGAAAAGATCCGGCAGCACTTCGGACAGCTTGGCTTCGAAAGACAAAAGCCCTTCTTCCACCAGCTGGCATATGATAACCGCAGTAAATATCTTGCTGCCGGAAGCGATGCCAAAACGTGTATCTATGGCATTTGGCCGCAGATTCGCCCGGTCAGCCAGCCCCTTTGCTGTTGACCATGTTTCTTTTCGCTTGAAGATAGCGACTCCTGAAAACTCCATTTCCTCCAATGTATCGGATATAGGATTTTCAGCGGCAGCTTCCCGGAACTCGCCTTCTTCCGTAATATCGATTTGGCGGCCGTCCGCCAGTTCAACCGATAGCGGATGGGTTTCACTTTTCTGCTTCGAAAAATACCATAGGCGTTTTGGCGGCACCAGGAGCAGATAAGTATCGCCTTTTCCAAGGAAATTCAACGTGCCGGGATCTATACCTTTATTGCCCCGCACCGGGATATTCATTTCTTCCAATCGGCGGCCGATTTCTTTTACATGCGGGGTAGTGATGCTGACTTCACTGATGTTCAGGAGCGAATCGACGGTAAAGTCGCCCATCCGGTCGACGTTACGCCTTGCAATAAATTCTATAATATTACCAGCCGGATCTTGAAAATAAAACGCGTCTGCGTTGAAATTGGCATAAAAGATTTCGTCCATGCCATCTTGGCGATTTAAAGTTACACGTGAATTTGCCCAGCTTTTAGCAAGCGTGAATTGGTTGCCGGGAATATTAAAGGCAAAATGATAAAATGCTTTCCGTTCGGATTTTTCGAAGACCAGCTGAGATTCACCGATCGAGAGCGTAAAACCGGTATCGCCCTCCTCCACAATACGGAATCCTAATTGGTATTCATAAAACCCTTTCAATTCTTCCAAACGATTTGTATATAAGGTCACTTTTTTAAACATGTCCTCACCCCTTACGACAAGCATACCGAAAACGATAGGGATTTTCCTCTTTTATACAACAAAAAGAAAAAGGAGCACAAGGCTCCTTTTATACCGCTCCGGTAAACTGCAGTTCTTTCGCTTCTCGATTGCCGGCTGCCAAAATCACTTTCAGCCAGAAGCCCCTTTGCCTTTGTATTCTAAACGGATCATATCACGGCATTGTATGCCGTTCTCAAAAATCGGTTCCGGGTAATGGCGGATAAAAAAGTCCCGGTCGATAGCCGCAATGCGGAATCCACATTTCTGATAGAGGGCGAGCTGGCCGATGCTTGAATTTCCCGTGCCGATTTCCACTGTTTCATAGCCCATCCGCAAAGCTTCCGAAAGCGCATGATTCAGCAGCTCTTTGCCATAGCCCTTGCCTCTTCTGGAAGTTTCAAGGGCTATATTTTTTATTTCAATGGCAGTGTCAGTGAGCGGCAAAAGGATATACGCGCCGACCCTCTCGCCTTGATGTTCTGCGGCATAGCAAAAACCGGTTGCTGCATATGAAAGAATGAGCTCTTCAGACGGGTCCGCCTCGAGCAGCAAATCCATTGGCAATGGTTCGTTTTTTCGCAGCAGCCGGATATCCATCAGTTTTTCTCTCGGAATCCCTGGTCGAGCAAATATTCTTTCGCATCGTCAAATGTGCCGAAGCTTTCTTCCAAGTTCTTTCCTGTGTAAACATTCCAGAACGGTTCTTCATAAGCTAAAAGCAATTTGACGTCTTCGCGGTTTGTCCAAGTTTTTTCATAAGGCGGTTCCGGTTCAAGCGATAGATAGTCGAGTGCATCAGCAATAACTGAGCGCAGTTCTTTTTCATTGAATTCACGGATATTGACGAAACCTTTACTGTCCGCTTCATAATGCGGCAAATCCCCTACATAGACAAAGCCGTTGCCGTTCGGATGAAGGTGGTACACTACTATTTTTTTATCATATAGGCTTTCTTCAAAGTGGAAATTCACACGCTTCATTGACACGTCTTTGCGCGTCAATTCCGGAAAAGATTCAATGATTTCCAGTTTTTGTTCGAATGTCAGCATATTTTTACCCCGTTTCTTATGGTTCACTCTTTGAATATTATAGCATGAAAAAGGCGGTGCTTTGGGCGGATTCGTGTAAGAATCGCGATTCGTCATGCAGGAACGTCCAAAGTGCTTGTAGAACGATTCAAAGTTCGTGCAGGAACCGAAAAACTTCATGAAGAAAATTCCGGCAACCAACTCCAAAACAAAAAAGCTGCGCGGACGCAGCTTTTCATTAGTTTTTCGCTTTTTTCTGGATGAATGGCCACCAGACGCCGCGGTCGAATGATACTGAAATTGCCGGAATCAATAACGGCAAGACGATCAAACCGTAAAGCAGCAATCCGGTAATGACAATTGTCGCAATTTGCACCAGGCTCAAGACGCCGGATGGCATCATGGCACCGAATGTACCGGCTAAAATAATGGCAGCTGTGATGATGACGGTACCCATCTTCGCCATTGAAATGCCCATCGCTTTGCGTACACTCAGTCCGTGTTCCGCTTCTTCGCGGAAACGGTCAAGAAGGAAAATCGAGTAATCGACACCGAGTGCCACCAGCATAACAAATCCGAAGAACGGGACTGCCCAGCTGATGCCGTCATAGCCAAGCCCATTCACGAAAATCAGTTCCGCGATCGAAATCGATGTGTAATACGTCAACAACAATGAGCCGATCATATACAGCGGCATGATCAACGAACGGAACAAAATTGCCAGCACGATGAACAAACTTGCCAACATGATTGTTACTGTCTTGGTAAAGTCGCTCGATGATACTTCCTGCAGATCGTTGTTGATGCTTGAAATTCCGCTGTAGGCGATTTGCGCGTCTTCTAGCGGCGTGTCCATAATTGTGCGGTCCACAGCTTCTTTAACTTCCGCTGTTATATCGATCGATTCCGGTGAATATGGATCTTCGGCTAATACAACCTCCAGCTTCATGCCTGTGCCGTCTGCAAATGCATAGCGATCAAGCACTTGAGCGAATTCTTCGTCTTCAAGGGTGCCGTCAGGAATGAAAAGGCCGGTATCGCTTGCCGCTTGGCTACCGCTCATTTCCTGCATTATATCTGTCGCTTGGGTCAAACCATCTTGAATCTGGATGATCCCTTCATTGGAAGCACCGACCCCATCAGCAAGTTGAGAAAGGCCTGTACCGAGTTCACCTGTTTGCCCGGCTGCTCCTGCCAATCCTTGCTGGATTTGCGTAAGCCCACCGCTGATGCCTGTCAACGCGCCAACTGTTTGCTGGATATTGCCAGTTTGCTGCAAGCCTTGATTTGTCAAAGCAAGCTGCTGATTGATCTGGGAAAGGCCGGCTGCCGCTTCATCCAGCCCGCCAGCGCCATCGGTTTGGGCGCTGACACCGGCCAGGTTCGTTTCAATTTCGCCCAATCCATTCTGGACTTCGCCAAGCCCGTCGCGCGCGTCCGAAATACCATCGGCCAACAAACCGATCTGATTGTCGACGTACAAGTCTTCGATAACTTCGCCAGTTGGCCGGGTCACTGTGCGGACCGCTTCAACTCCGTCAATTTTTTCAATTTCACGGCTGAGCGATTCGAAATATGGAACAATTTCTTCGTCGGTAAGCGATTCCCCGGACTTCACAATAACTTGCACCGGCAAGGAATCACCTTTTCCGAAGCCTGCTTCAATGGCGCGGAGTCCTTTAACCGATTCATATTCCGAGCCGATCTCATCAACTGTATTGAACGAGAGCGAGTTGTCGTATGTGAAAAGAAGAGGCACAGTGATGATGGCCACTACCAGCATGGACAATAACGGTCGGTTGATGGACAACTTGCTCATTGTTATCCAGAGTTTGCTGTCATTATGCGAAGCCGATTTTTTTGCCGGCCAAAAAAGTTTTTCTTTCAGCAATGCCATAAAGAATGGCACGACTGTATACAAGACGATCAGCAAAACGAATATGCCGACAGCCACTGCAACCGCCGATTTAAAAATCGGAAATTCGGCAAAGCCGATGGCAAAAAAGCCGATGAACACAGCAATCCCGCTGATCAAGAGCGTTCTTCCCGCTGTTTTGTACGTATTGACGATGGATTCCACCGTATCATGCCCGGCCGACAATTCTTCCTTATAGCGGCTTAGCAGCAATATGCAGTAGTCGGTCCCGATTCCGAACAAAATCGCCACCAGGAATATTTGAGTATAATTCGAAACCGGGAATCCGAACCAGTCAATGAAATAAGCTACAATCGACTGGCTCAGCAAGTATGAAATGCCCACCGCAACAAGTGGGATGAACGGCGTGATGATTGAACGGAAGACCGCTAAAAGCAAAGCGAATATCAATACGACTGTAATGATTTCCGTCCGCTTCAAGCCTTCCTGCGCGCTGGCATTGACATCGTTGTTGATAATCGCTTCTCCGGTCACGTACGCTGTCAGGTCTTCCGGTATGATGCTTTCCCGAATTTCATCAGCTACCGCATTCACTTCTTCATCAGTGCCATCAACCATAATCGGCATAAGCACCGTTTTTTGGTCTTCTGAAATCAATTGTTCTTCAAGCTCTTCGCTTTCGACCGGATTAAGGACGCTTGTAACCGGATCGCCCAACTCTTCAATTTCCCCCACCATTTGCCCAAGCGTCTCCCGCATCGAACTGTCGATACCATCTTCAAGCGGAACAACGAGTGAAATGGTTTGTTCCGCTGCATCGGCATCGCTTAAGATTGTGGCTGCAATTTGGGAAGAAGCTTCATCGGACAGTTGGAATGAACCAGCCTGTTCCGCTTGTTCCGCCAAATTGGGGGCCAGTAAAAACAAAGCAACTGTAATAACAAGCAAACCGATGGTAATCGGCCATTTTAACTTTAGTACTGTACGCATTCCTTACACTCCATCCATTTTTATGATCTCTTTCAGCTTTCGGAAAAACAACAGAAACTGCTCGATTTCTTTATCATTCACTTGGTCGGACAACAGCTTTCCGAGATACTCCATCAGCACTTTATCGGATTGCTCAAGCACATCTTTTCCCGACTCGGTCAATTCCAGCAGTTTCTCCCGCCGGTCTTCCGTTTGGACAATCCGGATCAACTCTTTTTGAAGCAATTTTTTGATGCGGCTTGAAATGGCGCTTTTGTGGACAGACTGCAAAAGGGCCAATCGGCTTGAAGTGATCTTCCCTTCTTTGCTGATGAGCTTTAAAGTCTGTATCTGTTCAGGCGAATACTCGTTCCATAACGGGTTATCCACTGCCCGTATGACCCGTTCCGTCCCATAAAACATTACTTCCTGAAACAAATCCACCGCTTCTTTTATTCTTTCATCCATAAAGTATACCCCCTAAACTATTAACTAGTTTAGGGGGTATACTTTCCTGCGTCAAGCAATTCACATTCCATAAAAAAACCTGTGGAACAAGTCCACAGGTTTTTACTCTACATCTTTTACTACAGTATGACCGATTTCTTGGCGCCGCGCGTAAATGTTCTTAGCAATCGCCTTGATCACGGCATACACCGGGATAGCCAAGATGATTCCCCATAAGCCCGCTATGTTCCCGGCCGCCAGAATGAGCGTGATAACGGTTAGCGGATGGACATCCAAAGCATTGCCCATGACATTCGGCGTGATGAAGTTGCTCTCAATTTGTTGCGCAACAAGCATGACAATGAGAACATATACCGCCATAATCGGTTCTTGTACCAGCGCGATGATAACCGCAGGCACAACCGCGATATAAGGCCCTAAAAACGGGATGACGTTCGTCGCCATGCCTATCAAAGCAAGGAGCAAAGCATAATCAAGGTCAATGATCAAATAACCGATCAGCAGCATGATGCCGACTAAAAAGCTGACAAACAATTGCCCTTGGATGTACGCTTGCAAAGTTTGGTCAATGTCGTGCATCGTCTTGCGGATCCATCTGTTGCGGGCCCCTGAAAAGAATCCCGAAATGAATGGCACGAATTTACGGTGATCGATCAGCAGATAGATAAGGAAGAACGGCACTAGAACGAGCGTGAACAAGCCGGAAATAAAACTTGTCAGGAAGGACAATACCCATGTCCCGATTCCCGCAGCTCTTGCTCCAAACTGCTCTGTCACTCCATTCAGCTGCTCCTCCACCGAAGTCGGCAAACGGTCCCGCTGATCCAGCAAATACTGGATATAGCCCTCGGTATTTTCGATAATCTCCGGACCATTTTCGACCAATGCATTGACCTGATCTGTTACAATCGGGCCAATCATTCTATAAAGCAGCCAAAAAACAAGAATAATGAGCAATATAATAATTAAAATAGCTGACCATTTCGGAAACTTTTTCCTTTCCAAAAAATAAAGAATCGGCCGGGTCAGATAGAAAAGCACCCCTCCAAGCAACAATGGCACAAAAATTGTTTGCGCAATGATGAACAGCGGATCGAATATTGCTTGGACTTCTATAAATAAACGGATAATGATCAAAGCAAGTATAGTACCGATACCCGCTTGAAACCAAAGTTTACTCGTCAACTAATGCACATCCCTTCTTTATATATATAACCGTAGTTTACCACGAAAGCTCCATGTTCTAACGCTATTCAAAGGATTCTGTTCTTATTCGCCTCGCATATTCGTGCTGAAACAGAAAAAGCATCTGCAAATTGCGCAGATGCTTGCTATCGGTTAAAGAAGTTTTCCGTGAAATAAGGCTGATTTTCTTTGTTGAATGCCGCTCCAACCCCTAAGTACCCATAATCGGCTTTTACGATATTTTCCCGGTGCCCCATGGAGTTCATCAAGCCTTCATGAGCAAAAATGCTGCTGTATTGTCCATAAGCTAAATTTTCGCCAGCCACGAAGAATTGAATTCCGTCTTCTTCCATCCGGTCAAACGGTGACTCCCCTTGCTGGTTCGTATGGCTGAAGTATTGATTGGCTGCCATATCTTCGCTATGTTTACGAGCGGTATCCGCGACTTCCTCGTCCCATCTCAGAATGGGCAGGTTCCGTTGGACCCGCGTTGAATTGGTCAGCTCAAACAGCAAAAGTTCCGACCCTTTCCGAAACTCATCGTTTGGCTCTGCATAAATGCCTGGCCGTTTTTCTTCCAATTCTTCATGGATCACTTGAACGGCTGTGACGGTATCCCCTTCATGCACATCATAAAAAACTGTAACGTAAATATCATCAATCTTGTACAAATCGTATTCGTCCCGCGTATCTAAAATGTATTGGACATTGCCTTTTTGGAGATGTTTGAGCGGCGTCCCTAGCGCTTTCCGCACT
Organism: Planomicrobium sp. CPCC 101110; assembly: GCF_007859395.1. Lineage (GTDB taxonomy): Bacteria > Bacillota > Bacilli > Bacillales_A > Planococcaceae > Planococcus. The sequence goes on from NZ_VOHD01000009.1 coordinate 136,721, forward strand.
TCCTCTTTCGTCGAGTCCATCGACAGATCTTCAGTTGAGGAGATGAGGGCTTGATTGGTATACATGCCATTGACTTTTCCTTCTTTGTCATAGGAAAGCAAGACATAGTTTTGATAGTCTGTATGGTAGCTATGCCAGTCTGTCCCATACTCATTGCGCATCAAACGCAGCGGCAAGCCCACTTTCGCCTGTGCTTCTTCTTTTGCCATGCCAAGGGTGACGTTATGGACAGCAAAAAGAGAGTCTGTTGCAGCGATATCCGGTTTTGCAACTGCTTTTGGAGCTTCAAGCGAATTGTCGGAAACCAACGACTGAAGTTCACCCCCAAGACGCGCGGTGAATTGCTTGGCGCCATCCAGCGCTTTTGCAACTTCCGGATTTTCTGATACATTTTCAATGGCCTGATCGACAGAGTCCAAAAAGCTCAAATCCACGTATTCACCGGCCTTTTCTTCCCATAATGGGCGTGCCGCATAAGCAAGCACAAGTATGGCCAGCAGCCAAAATATTTTCCGCAAGTGCATCACCTCTTCTCTCCCATTTTAAATGCCGCCGCCGCAACTATAAAGCAATAACGCTCGGCTAATTGAAAAGAAAGCCCTGCGCATGCATCAGCATCAGGGCCTTCTCTTTTCACTCAATTCCTTTGATTTCCAATTCTTTTACCGGCAAGAACAGTTCCCCCGTCCGGGAATAAGTTAACGAAACGTCATCGCCTTCCTGCAAATAGATGGCCAAAGGCACATTCTCGGAAGAGACAAGATAATTGGTTCCATCTTCAAGCAAAAACGACACCACAGTAAAGTCCCCGGCTTTTTCCTTGAAAACCCGTTCGACAATGCCCGAAGTTTCCGCGTCCTCTGAACCCGACGCGCCGTTGACCGTACTGCCTCCGCGCTGAAGAGCCGTCTTGTATGAGCGCAAAGCGTCGTTTGGAGTTGAAGCATAAACCGATATTTCCGGATTCGCTGCAGAAACGATAAAATAGTTTTGCAAAAATCCATTGGAATCAAGCACCGGCGTCAGCCAGCTTGTTTCGCCGTAGAAGTTGTAAAGTACCGGCATGGCTCCAGACCACTCTTTCTCGATAAACTGCTTTTCAATAATTTGCAGGTTTCCTCGAGAATCCATATAAGAATCTTCCATGTTGCCCGTAAAATATGTCGATTCGCCTGTCCGCGCATTTGTCAAAGAATAGCCGAGCATCGAATCGACGCCTTCTTTCGGGCTGGTGAAGTCCGTGAAATAATACATGTCGCCTGCTGCGTCGAAGATTGGGCTGACATTAGCCTCCGTCCCTTCATTCGACGGCAGTTTTACATCTTTCTTGCCAAAAACGCTGTTCCAGAATCCATGGACGTACTCTCCGTAATAATCGTTTTCCAAACTGACGGATTCAGGAGAAACAGCTCCATCGATAAACGCCGGAACTTCGGCCAAAGGGTAGGTTTCAACTGCCCCTGAAGCCGGGTCGACCGCGACGACGCCCTTTACCTTGAATCCGTTGCGCGCTGAAATGAATTCGCCATACGAACGGATATAAAAGGGCTTTCCATCATCATCAATTTCAAGCTGAGGATCCCCGTAGAAAACCGCCTCCGGGTTTTTCATGCGCATGTGGCGCTCAATGTTTTTGTTAAAATAAGAAGACGGCGTGTACGCCATTTCGGCAGCCATGAATTTCGGATTAGCTGCCGCGTCCGTTGCGCTCATCGTAAAATAGCCAGGAGTAACTTCCGCATTGCGCCATTTGAAGAAGCCGGAAAATTCTACAGGAGCAATATAGACATATTCCCCGGCCACTTTTTGAATCTGTAAATTCCCTAATTCATAATAGCTTGTGTCCGGCACTTGCCCAAACGCCTTTTTCATTTTATTGCGGGCAAATTGAGGCGGCACGCTGGCCGGTGTTTGGGTCTCGTCAAACGCAGTGATTTCCATTTGTTCATCCATTTCGACCGCTTTGAATTTTTCCGTCGCATTGAACAATGGCGCAGACAAAACATACGCGCCTATTATCAGCGAAGCCACAAAAAGAAAGCCCTTCACTTTTTGTTCGGTGCCGCTCGAAGCGAAAAACCCAAGCGCGGACACTATTATAAACAGCGGCCAAAGCGATAACAAATTGAGGTCCAAATGCGTAAAATAATAGTAAGCGGTGATTAACACCGTGAAAAACAGGAGCATAACTATAACCCCGGCAAGCCGCGCGGAAAAAGTCCTTTTTCCGCTGCCGCGCTTTGTCGGCTTTCCTTCTGTCAGCGGCGAGGCAATCAAAGCGGCGGCTAAAGCGGCAATAGCAGCAAACAAGATAATACTTCCCATAATGTATTCCCCTCTGTTTCTGAATGGTTCCCACATTACTATATACGGATAACCAGGGGGGAAGTTTCACTTCAGCCATTGCCGTCCACTAAGCGGCATATGCAATTGACCAACAAAAAGCAGGCTCCCAAACACTTGGAGCCTGTTTTTTCATCCTAGGTTCTTTTTCAGCAGCTGTTCCGCTTCTTGCATAATCGTCCGCACGATATCGGCGGCGGCCATTTCATGGGTCAGCATGCGCGTCGTCTGGCCTGCCCATAGGGACATGAATTCTGGATTCGCCGCTTTCGCTGCTGCTGCACGAATATCTTTTGTTGCGGTATTTTGGGAAGGAAATGGCAGCGGCTCAATGTTCTTCTGCTCGAACTCTTCGACAAAGCGGTTTTTGATGCCGCGCGCCGGCCTCCCGGTAAAACTTTTGGTGATGACTGTACTTTCTTCTGTGCTTTCGAACAAAGCCTGTTTGTACATTTCATGTGCGGCAGATTCTTTTGAAGAAAGGAAGCGGGTTCCGATCTGAACCGCCTGCGCGCCAAGAAAAAGCGAAGCGACAAGTCCTCGCCCATCCGCGATTCCCCCTGCCGCAACAACCGGAATCCCAACTGCGTCGACGATTTGCGGCACAAGAGACATTGTTCCGATTTGCGCGCCAAAAGGATGCTTGCCAAGCGTAAACGTGCCGCGATGCCCGCCGGCTTCACTGCCTTGGGCAACAATAGCATCCACTCCTATCCGTTCCGCTGTCTTCGCTTCTTCTACAGTCGTCACCATCGCTACAATTTTGATGTTCCTGCTTTTCGCGCGTGCCATCTGTTCCGCCGATAAACAGCCGAACGCTGTGCTGATGATCGGCACGCCAAAATCCAAACAAATATCGAATTGCTCGCCGCTCCAATCGGGAGACGACAAGGAAGCAGGCGGCTCGGCAATTCCCAGTTCTGTCCGAAAAGGATTCAAGATTTGCTGCACTTCTTCAAGCCGAGAAAAATCGTCTTCCACTTCTGCTGCAAACAGATTCACACCGAAGGGCCGAGAAGTTCTTTGAGCTATCTCGCTAAGGGCAGTCCGAAGCGCATCCGGAGCCATGTAAGCGGCCCCAAGCGTACCAAGCCCCCCAGCCTCGCTGACTGAAGACACCAGCTCTACAGTTGTAGGACCGCCTGCCATACCAGCCTGGATAATCGGATATTCAATGCCAAACAATTCACATATTCCTGTTTTTAATGTAATCACTTTCTCCCTCCTAGCATTTTCCACTCTGTCTTCAGTATCTCGCAACCGGCAATCTTCTTCAATCGGGAACTTTTCCGCAGCGCTCATCGTTCTTATTAAAAAAGCAGACAGAAAAAGGCGGGATTACTACTATGAAGGGGTTCCTTTCACTTTTGGGCATCACTTTGATCGTCGGTGCATTTGGGTTGATCCTTATAATTTTCATCGACAACCCTCTCGAAGAATGGAAAAGCGACGAAAGAATGTATGCTTATATTGAAACGCGCCAACACCATTCTGCAGAAATTGCCACACAAAATGAATTTGGTTTAAAACCGTTAGTGGCCATAGCACATAAAACAACTAACCTCTACATCAACTTGGACAGCAGCTGCGAGAAACCTTCCCGCGATTAATATAAAAGGCGGCCCAGCATCGTTTTCGACGATTGCTGGGCCGCCTTGCTTTTTCACCGCTTGGATTGCGAATCCAAAATTTTCTTCATGAAGTTTTTCGTCCCTGCATGAATTTTCGGACCATCCCCCTGAACTTCACGTTTTTCACATGGCGAAACGCCTGTCCTGCTACGGTTTTCGTGCTTCTATACATTAATCAAACAACCAAACGGATCTTGTTTCCCGCTGGGTCTTTTGTTTCCAGAAAATCCTCATGGAACGAAACTTCCGCTCCGATTTCATGAAGCCGAGCAGCTGTCGCACTTCGTTTCTCCTCGGTATCAAAGATCAAAGTATAGTAATCCAATCCAGCAGCTTTCTCGGGAAGCGCCGGGATGCCGACACCGTTCCAGACGTTCAGGCCGATATGATGGTGGTATTTCCGGTCGGCTATGAACAATGCTTGCCGCCCCATTGAAGCAACAATTTGAAAGCCCAGGCCAGCCACATAAAAATGTTCCGCTTGTGCAAGATCCGATACATGCAGATGAATATGCCCCATAACGGCGCCAGCCGGCATTCCTTGCCACGTTTCGCCGGATTCCTGTGCAGCCTTGACGATCCCTTCCGCATCAAGCGGATCGACCGCCATTGCAACTTCATCGTTATTCCAATTCCATTTTGCAGCATCCCGGTCCCGGTAAATTTCAATCCCATTTCCTTCGGGGTCCGACAAATACAGCGCTTCACTCACCAAGTGGTCCGACGAACCAAGCCCGATGCCCCTGTAATGAAGATGAATCAAAATTTTCCCCAGCTCTTTGCGGTTTGGAAGCAAAATCGCAAAATGATAAAGGCCTGCATAACGCCCTTGTTTCGGCAATAGCCCTTCAACTGTTTCAAGAACTAACAACGTCCGTCCTGCTACTCCTAGTTCCGCCCTTTTTTCTGTGCGGGACAGCACGCTAAAACCGATCGTCTCTGTATAAAACTGAATCATTTTCGTTAGATCCAATACTTTCAATCCTACTTGGGCCACATAAGTGACCGGTTTTTGATGGAAATTCATATGCTTCTTTCCCTTCCTTCTAGTTACTTTATGTAACTAATTTTATTTTAATAACAATAAGTTGTCAAGTAACCTTATTCTTTTAATTTACAGTATTTTTTGCTATTATATATAGAAAGGAGTGAGGAATATGGATACATCCCTTATTTGCCCGCGTTTTGAAAGTGCCATTTCAATTTTGAGCCAGCGCTGGACAGGCTTAATCATATATCAATTATTATCAGGGCCTCAGCGCTTCAGCCAGTTGACCGAAGCTATTGGCATAAGCGGCCGTCTGTTGTCCGAACGGCTGAAAAATTTGGAAGCGAGCGGTCTTGTGACCCGTACTGTCTATCCGGAAACACCCGTGCGGATTGAATACTGTTTGACCGAGAAAGGCATTGCATTAAAACCGGTCATGGATGAAATCCAAAGCTGGTCCCAAACCTGGGTGGAACCGATTGAAACCAAATAAAACAGCTTATCCATCAATAGGATAAGCTGTTTTATTTGGTCTGGTGCTGAATAATGTATTTCAGCCCCTCATAGGCTGTACCGAATGTTTTTGTTTTGCTTTCCAGTTTCACAATGGACATCGCCAGCTTAGGGTTGATGCCGACTAAGATGCATTCGGTTCCAATAAGCTTCAAACTATCCGTCAACATTTGAATCTGGTAGCGAATTTGGTTTTCAAACTCCGTAATCCCGCTCAAATCAACGAGAACGTGTTCTATGCCTTTTTCTGAGCATTCCGCCAGAATCGTGGCCAGCAGCTGATCCGAACGGTCTTTATCAAACTCCCCAATAAGCGGAAGCGCTATCGTCTTCTCCCAAATGTTCAGAATGGGAATAGAGAGCTCCTTGATCAGCTTCTCACTTCGCTTTTGCTCTTCTGCCTGTGTTGTGACATCCATCAGCATCACAATATAGCCTTCAATTGCATCTTCCGCATTTTTAATCGGCGTTATGACAATATCAGTTACAAATTCATTGCGGATGGTAATTCTGGACCGGTGAGTTTCGTTCAGCTGTTTCATAAGCTGCTTCTGCCGATCCGGCTGCTTGTGAAAACTGTCCATATTCATGCCGATCAGCTCCCGGCAATCAGACAGGCCAAATAACGGGACAACATCTGTAAGCAGCCTGCATGCTTCAGTGTTCATCCATCTTACGGTATAAGAAGTATCGGCAATTATAATAGTTTCTCCAATATAGTCCAGGGCATGTAACAGTGATATCGAATCCGGTATTGCTCCTATTGCGGCCATAGTCTTCCACCTTATCAGTCATTTTGGTATTTACCTTATACCCATTATCGCATAAGACTATTCCTGCCGCTCCATTATATGTTCAGCCTTGCCAAAAGAAAGAAGCATACGGTAGAAGCATGCTTCTTGTCTTCCGGAATTCAGCTGGCTAACCGGACTGTCATTTCACAGCCAGCGCCTTTTTCTTTTCTCTTGCAAAGCTGTAGTTTCCATCAAAACGTTCAATTGTTTCGTCGCGCAGCCAATAGGTGACCGGAAAGAGTTTGTCCAAGAAATACCGGTCATGCGAGACCGAAACAATGGTTCCCGGAAAATCGGAGAGCGCCTCTTCCATCACTTCTTTCGCCTCCAAATCCAAGTGGTTCGTCGGTTCATCCAAAACAAGTAAATTGTGGTCCATATGCATCAGCTGGGCCAGCCGGAGCCGCATCCGTTCCCCGCCGCTCAATTGCCGGACTGGCTGGAATACCATGTTCCCAAAAAACAGAAACTTCGCCAGGAGTGGACGGGCATCATATTCGGAAACCGGCACTACATCCCGGAATTCTTGGATAATGGTACGGTCGTTATCCATTTCCAAAGTATGCTGGGACAAATAGCCGATTGAAAGTCCGCTGCCAAGCCGAATCTCCCCGGCATCCACCGGCTCATTCCCTAAAATCATATTCAGAAGGGTCGTTTTCCCCGTTCCATTGGAGCCGACGATTGCAACGCGCTCCCCGTACCGAATATGCATGGAAACATCATGAAATAAAATTCTGTCGCCAAATTCCTTCCAAACGTCCTCCATGCGTACAACGTCTTTACCGCTCCGGTCTTTTGCCTGAAAATGGAGAGCCATCTGTTTTTTCGACAATACGGGGCGCGCCAGTACATCAATTCGCGCCAACGCTTTTTCCATGCTTTTGGCTCTTCTGTGCATGCCCGCATTCGGCGGATTGGCCCGGTTCGCCCACTCCTTCAGCCGCTTGATCGTTTCTTTCATTTTCTGTATTTTCTTTTGCTGGTCCTGATACTGCTGGAATTCGATCAAGAGCCGGGCTTCCCGCTCTTTTACATATGCAGAGTAGTTCCCTTTGTATTGGATCAAATCCCCTTGGTCAAGTTCCCAAATATGAGTCACTGTTTCATCAAGAAAATAGCGGTCATGCGAAACCAGCACAATCGTCCCTTTATAGTGGGCAATGAATCCGGCTAGCCACTCAATGGCTTCCAGATCCAAATGGTTGGTCGGTTCGTCGAGCAACAACAGATCCGGCTGCTGCAGCAACAATTTTGCAAGCCCCACTTTTGTACGTTCGCCCCCGCTTAGATGGCCCCACTTCTCGGACTTCAAATGCTTGATCTTCAACCCGTTCAGCACTTGGTCCATCCGGACATCAATCTCATACCCGCCCCGCTGAATAAAGTCATCTTGCAGCTTGCCGTAGCGCGATAGGAGCCGTTCCATTTCTTCCGGAGAAGCTGTTGCCATGGCATTTTCCATTGCAGCCAATTGCATTTGGACCGCTGCCAATTCTGAGAAAACGTCCGATAACAATTGGTAAACCGGCAGTTCCCCATCCTCATACGGAGACTGCTTCAATAATCCGACCGCACTTCCCTTTTTCCAGGTGACCGTTCCTTCAGTAGGCTGCAAAGCGCCTGCCAGCACATTCAGCAGCGCTGTTTTCCCTTCTCCATTGCGGCCTACCAAGCCGATTCGCTGGCCCTCCGCCACTTCGCCTTTTATATGATTGAATAATTTTTGTGTCGCAAAATGACACATGATCTGTTGGAATTGGCTAATAATCATCGTGCTCTCCCTTTCGTCGAAGAGACGCAGCCATAGAAAAAAGGCCATGCACAGACGCATGCCCTTTTAAAAAATCCGTTCGCAGGCAGATGTCTCTTACTGGTTATTTTCACTCCATGCAGTTGTCTGTAAAAGGACAGACTTGTCCAGTGCAGCTACTCCGGTGAAAAAAACGGCATGAAGGATGTACAAATATTGTTCACATTCCGACATGCGCTTACCAGTATGATTCATCTTACCCACCTCCTTCGTTCATTTCTTCCATAATAAGCGAAGCTAAGAAAGCAGTCAACAGAAATCAGAATATTCTTTTCAGCATCAAAAAAAGAACAGGACCGTATCTTCCTGTTCTGTCTTTGCTCAGCCATTGTACTTTGATTTGGGATGGGATGTTTTCAAGACATCCCCAATCCAGCCCCGCCGTCTCAAGTAAAGGTATAAGACCAAGGTAGTTAGTATGATTAACGTGAGCGCCATCGGGTAGCCAAATGACCAGTGAAGCTCTGGCATATTGTCAAAGTTCATGCCCCATAGACCGCCATAAGCCATGATTGGAGTAAACAATGTCGCCAAAACAGTCAAAGTTTTAGCAATTTCATTTCCCCGATAGCTGGCGATGACATTTTCCATATCGACCAAGTTATTGATTTCGTCTTCATAAGACTCAACCAGCATGGCGCAGCGGTCAATTCGCATGGATGTCCGGTAATATTCCGGCTCTTCTTGCACTTCTTTTCCAAACACTTCCGGAATCGCCATTTTGATTTCCAAAAAGCCGATAACAAGATGCTTCCAGAGAAAAATCTCATGACGGACATTTTGGACTTCCTCAAAAATCTTCTTATTGTTTTTTTCCTGGATAGCCCACAATAAATTGTGGAGCCGTTCTTCAAAAAGGTCGATTTTTTTGAGAATCGCGTTAGACATTTTCCCGAGCAAAATCATCATGAGCTCGATTGATGATGAAGCGTTTTGCATCTGCCGAAGAATGGCTTCTTCGTCCAAATCTTCATCCCTTTCAAAAGCGATCTCGTTCGTTACCAATGCTTCCCGGGACAGATAAAAATGAAAAACGTCACGTGCGCTTCGCTGCTGCTGGCTTTGCCTAAACACCAAGGAGCCCCAAATTGCTTCATGTCCCGGGTTTGAAGTTTCCGTATGTAAAGCATTGACTGCTATGTTTTCTGATTCTTGAATCCACGAATGCATCCGCTTATTTTCCGGCATGAATTTCCGGAAATTTTGGTCCTCCACGTCCCCTTCTTGCCAAATCCCGTTTTCAAATGAATGCTGCGGCATTGCAAATCCCTCCTTATCCCTATAATGCGCTCGATTGAAAAAGCAAGCCGCCGCAGGCTTGCTTTATTTATCGATTGGGTTGTTCTGATCAGTGTCTCTATATTTCTCATTCGAATTTTCTTTATACTCCAAATCCTTGTCCGGCAACAACTCAAAATCCTTCTCGGGCGCAGGCGGTGTATCCCTGTGCGGCTCGACTCTCGGGATCAACTCTTCGCCTTCGTGATTGTCCTTCTTCATCGCTGCTCCTCCTAGGAATATGATTACTTTTAAAATACCCGTTTTGCTTTTCAAGTAATCTTTTTTAACCCTGTACAATTATTATTCCTTCAGTTTTTCACCAACGATTTGATTAGCGGAATATCATCCGGATATGCCAAATCCAATTCTTCGAGTTCATCAATCGGTTTCCAAGCAACATCTGCAATCCATTCGTCTCCTTCAAGAAGAGTGATTTCCCCGCTGATCAGTTCCACTCTGAAATAATGGAGTTCAAACGATACAGCATCATTTTCGTAAGTTCCGCTTTTCACCGTCAGTTCTTCAATAGCCCGGACCGTTAAACCGGTCTCTTCAAAAAACTCCCGTTCACAGCTTTCTTCTAATGTTTCGCCTGATTCTTGTCCGCCCGAGGGCACCCCCCATTTTTTTTCTTCTTCAGGAGGGCCCTGCAGCACCAACAACACCTCATTCAATTCATTTATACAGACGCCGGCTGCGCCTTTCCAGTTCGACATTTCCATCAAATCTCTCCCATTGCTCGTTTTTCAATTTGCCGCACCATGATGTCTTTTCCTTCAATATACTTTTCGATGTTGCAAGGAAATTCTTTTGCCAGCTTCTTTTTTAACGTACCATATTCTTCTGCAATCCGGGGATTTTCCCGAAGATAATCGCGGAAAGCCAAGTGCCGTATAATTTCCATATTTCCTTCTTGATAGATGTGAATATGATGGGTGCGCTCATCTCCGCCCCGTTGATAATAACGCCTGCCGGGAAGCCCGTTTTCCCCCTTGGAAATATAGCCTAATTTCACCAAATCATTATCGAACCGATCGATTTTTTCAATATCCCTGACCACTGGCATCAAATCAATCACCGGTTTTGCTGCCATTCCTTGAACCGAGGTGCTTCCAATGTGATGAACTGCCAGACACTCTTCTCCAAGCACCTTTTGAATTTCGCTTGATGCAAGTTCAAATTGCTGTTTCCATTTGGGATTGAATTCGGTGACCGTTACTTTCCTCATCTTTCTCCCCCTTTAATATTCACGAGAAAAAGCGGCTTGCCACTGCAAGCCGCCGTTCACTCTATCTATTTACTCTGCCGCTTTACTGTATGCATCGTCCAACCTTAAACCGTGTGTTGCATCCGGCAACCCAAGGTCTGCCGAAAATCCATTTGCCCGGTAAAAAGCATCTGCATTAGCAGAATCTGTCCGCACTACAATTTCGCTGAAATGATCACGGCCATGATCGATAATCTTCTTTAATAACATCGTACCAATCCCTTGTCTGCGCACATGCTGGGAAATATAAAACCTGCGCAGTCTGCCAATGCCGCCTTTGGTTGAATAAGGGTCGCGATTCAGACCGCCGATGGCTACAAGTTCATCCCGTTCATCCCACACACCGTAAAGCACTTCGCCCGCCTGGTTAAATGTATTGGTGCCATCCTGATACTGGCTGACCAACCGCTTAAGAAAGCGATATCCTTCGGCTTCACTTTCTTCCACTAACTTTGAGACATCCACCGTTGTTAAATCATCGATTTCTTTTAGTTTTACGGTCATATTGTAGCCTCCTCATTATGGTGTGCATGGTTTCGCCATGGTCTTGCATGTTCTTATTCAGTGTATAGGAGTTCCTTTACGAATTCCAGCATGCAATCAGAATTTTCTAGCAACTAAAAAGAGAAACTGTGCAGTTGCACAGTTTCTCTTTTTCTTTTAAACAGCAGAAGATTCCACATCAGCCTTTTTCACTTCAATTTTTTTGATCAAGTAAATGCTTGCTTCATATAGAATGACCATCGGAACCAAGACAATCAGTTGGCTGATAAAGTCCGGTGGGGTGATAAGCGCTGACACGACAGCTATGACTATATAAGAATATTTACGCACCTTTTTCATTGAAGCTGATGTAAGCAATCCGATTGAAGACAAAAACAAGGCGACAATCGGCAATTCGAACAACAAGCCTAACGGAACAGTTGTCATGATCAAAAAGTGAATATATTCACTCGCTGAGATCATCACGGCAAAGTTGGCCGCTCCCATTCCGACTAGAAATTGATAGCTTAATGGATTGACTATGAAATAACCGAAAGCCACGCCCAAGATAAAAAGAAGAAGCATGACCGGCGAATACAAGCCAATGAACTTCGTTTCTTCTTCTTTCAAACCAGGCTTTACAAATTGCCACAAAAAATAGCAAAGAAAAGGCAGGGAAAGACCCAACGCTAATGTCATCGAGATGGAAGTATAGAATTTGATGACTTCCAACGGCCCAAGAATCACTAAGTCATGCCCTTTCACCACAAAGGGGAACCAGTAATTTATCGTTGAGAAGACCACCACTAAAAAGATGAGAAAAACAATTGCGCTTTTTATCAATTGTTTCCGCAATTCCCCTAAATGATCCACCAATGTTTCCACATGAGTGTCCGGTTCTTTTCCTGGATCGCTTGGCGGCGCGGGCGGTTCACTTTGCTTAAGAGGTCCAGCCTGCATTTTTTCAACAGGATTTACTGGCGGCACCGCCTTTTTACGCAATGGACTTACTAATTTTTGTTCTCCATACGGATCCATTTAACCACCTTCATAGTGTTTCAGATTTTTTCTCTTCTGCTGCTGTTGCTTGTAAAGGGGTTGGCGGCGGTTGTATTGTCGTCTGTGCCGGTGCTTGAGTTGGCGTATGTGTATCTTCGTCATCCATAATTCCTTTTGTCGAACGCTTGAATTCCGATAGCGTCTTTCCGACAGCGCCTCCAATTTCAGGCAGTTTCTTCGGTCCAAATAAGATAAGAACAATAACCAAGATAATGATCAATCCTGGAACACCAATTGATGAAAACATATGTGTAGCCTCCTTTTTTAGACGAGCGATCCACCGTCTCTGCTATATTTGATGATCCCTTCAGCACAGCGGTAAGCCAGTGCACCTACTGTGCCTGTCGGGTTGTATCCGCCATTGTGGGCGAAATTCCCTGCTCCAACCACAAACAAGTTTTCAGCATCCCAATGCTGCAAGTAGTTGTTGACTACACTATCTTCACGGCTGCTGCCCATAATCGTTCCGCCTGTATTGTGTGTAGTCTGATATGGGACAATGTCGTAATCGGAAATCGGGTTTCCTCCAACAACAGTTTTCGCGCCCATCTCCTGCATAATTTCAGCAGCTCTTTCTGTTAAGTGCGCATGCAACGCTTTGTCTTGGTCGGTGAAATTATACGTCAGCTGCAGCAACGGTACGCCGTAAATGTCTTTATACGTCCCATCAAGCGCCATGAAGTTTTCTTTATGAGGCATCGAAGCCCCTTGTCCGCCGACATTCAAAGCTCTTGTGTAGTTATGGATAGAAGCTTTCTTGAAATCGGCCCCCCAAGAAGGCGTATCTGGCGGAATTGGATTATGAAGGATTGGCCGTTGCCCAGTTTGAGTGATGGACAAGCTAGCCCCATGGATAAAGTCCAAATCGCTATGGTCAAAATTGTCGCCATTAAAATCGTCGACGGTCATGCCAAGCGCTCCAGCACCCATAAATGTATTCATCTGTTCATCAAAAAAGCCAGAAGCTGAAGGAAGAATCTGGTAAGCATAGTTTTTGCCTAAAGTGCCGCGTCCTGTTTCCGGATCATATTGTTCACCGATATTCGACACCATCAGCAGTTTCGCATTATTCATCATATAACTTGTCAGAACAACCACTTCTGCCGGTTGAATGAATTCTTCAAAGGTTACTGTATCGACATACCGGACCCCTGTGACTTTATCTCCTTCTTTCAATATTTCCACTACGTTTGCATTGAATTTGACCTCAAAGTTCCCTGTGTCCATGGCTGTTGGAACCACTGTCACTTCCGGTGATGATTTTGCTCCATATTCACAGCCGAAACGCTCGCAAAATCCGCAATATTGGCAGGCATTTATGGTCTTGCCATCTGGATTTTCATACACTTCCGATAAGTTTGCCGACGGCATCATGAAAGGCGAAAGCCCTAGATTTGTTGCAGCGGTTTCAAATTTTTGCAGAATAGGGGTTTTCTTCATCGGAGGAGTAGGATAGTCCTCTGAACGTTTCCCCCAAAACGGGTTTTTATCTTCTCCAGAAATTCCTGCTGTTTTTTCGAATTTCATAAAATATGGTTCTAATTCGTCGTACGTGATTCCCCAGTCTTGAAGAGTATAATCAGCGGAAAGTTTGTTTTTTCCATACTTCTCTTCGGTCATGGACTTTATTTCGAAATCATACGGCAAAAACCGCCAGTTTTGGCCATTCCAATGGGTACCGGATCCGCCCAGTCCTTCACCTATCAAAAAAGAGCCCATTTGCCGCATAGGCAATGCGCGTTGTTTTCGACTATTGCGGAACGTGATGGTTTCCCGTGATAAATCCTGCATCAATTCATAGCGGATGGCATAGCGGTATTCGTCATGTACAATTGAAAAATCCGATGTACTCCGCTCGCGCCCACGCTCCAAACCCACTACTTTAAGGTTTTCTTTCGCACATTCAGCAGCAATGATGCCTCCTGTCCAACCAACTCCAACCGTTACTACATCAACTTTATCTAAAGTTGTCGCCATTAATATCCCCCCATATATGTTATGTCACATGCCAAGCGAGTGCGGTTCGATTTCCTGGAATTCTTCACTCTCAATCTCATTGATATAAGCTGGTTGATGGCCAGGGAAACCTTTCATTTTCCAGCCTTCCATATTGGCATTTCCGCTATAGATCGGGTCCGCATATGCCCCTTCTAAAGTTGCCTGACGCAGCAGCCTGAAAAAGAAAAGAGAGGACACCCCTTTCATGTCAATTTCATCTTCCTGGAAAGCGGTCAGAATTTCATCTTTTTGCGCTCCCTCAAGATCCACAAAATTGGCGTTGAACCGGCTTTGTGCTTCTGCTTGCATCAGTTGGAGGCCTTGGCGGAACATCTCGTTTCGTTTCAGGCGGCTCTGGTAGCCCTGGGTGCTTTCACCTTCATAAAAAGGAGGCTGCATATATTCTTTCGAATTCTCACCATAAGCTCCTGCTAATTGGCGGTCAATAAAATAAGGGACATTCAGTCCAATTGCACCCGGCCCTAAATCATCCTCAGGAAAAATCCGTTCCGTAGCCTGTGCCAGAATTTGAAATTCCGCGTCGTTTTTGAAAAATTGAAGCCCGAGGACACCACCGGCTCCTCCCTGTTCCCCATCAGTTGCAGCAGGAGGCGCAGTTGTGCTTGCAGAACCGTTTCCGCCAACATTTGATCCAATCAAACCACCAATCAGACCGCCTCCAATCAAGGCTCCAGTTGCAACTCCTGACGTTTTCAAAAAATCGCGCCGGGAGAAATTTTTTTCTTTTTTCGTCATCTTTTCTGACCCCCTAATTACTATTTTATTAAAACATTGCGAATATACCCCTGTATACCCTTTCACAAATGGTTTAATCCTAATAAATTAGGGAATTTTAATGCCAAAAGAAAGGGTTGGTGGCAATGGAAACAAGATTATCAATCAAGGAAATTCCTTCCTATTTGAGATGGAAAGATTCTCTCTTGGATTTAAGGTACCGTTTTGATTCGGATACAGCGGATTATACATTAACCCGCTTGTTTGACCCCCAGATCGAAGAAGATTTGGAACGCTATGGCATTATGGATGTACAGGCAGCAAAAAAACATTATTCGGCTGAAATAGAAAAAGCTCAGCGCAATGTGTATTTTTACCGGATCGCGAACATCATGTTTTTGGTATTATTCATTCTACTTCCGAGCATCGCCTTGTACTTTTTTCAGGATAGTTTATTCGCGCTAGTGTTCGGCGTTCTTTTTTCGCTTTTGATGTTTTTCCTGGTGGAGTGTTTCAATCAAGCGTACTTGAATAAGTTCCAAAAACAATTGAAGGATGAAATTGGCTTAGAGCAAAGAATTCAAAGTGCCGCCATTCCTTTTCAAGACAATGAAATAACCGTTAAAGGAAACTCGGCAACCGTCACTAAAAAAGGGTTTGGCCCCATTTCCACATCCAAATACAAAAAAGGCGCCGAGAACGTAATTCGTTTTCAGCTCGAGGATGACTCTATTGTGCCATATATCTAATGAAAAATTTGAAATGCCAAAAAATGGACAGCCTTAGTAAAGGTTGTCCGTTTTTCCCCAATAAAAAAGGCCAAGGGAATGGACACCTCGGCTTTGTAGCATGATTGATTTAATTTAAGATTTTGATGGTAACGCTTTTGCGGCCCCAGTTCAAAGCTGCATCTTGTGATGGAATAAATACATCAATTTTGTTTCCTTTGATTGCTCCGCCTGTATCGCCTGCAATCGCTTCTCCGTATCCTTCAACCCAAACTCTAGAGCCTAACGGAATAACAGTAGGGTCGACCGCGATCACTTTTTGGTTCGGATTCGAACGAAGGTCCTGTCCTGTTGCTGTAACTCCTGAACATCCCGCACAGAATGCTGTATAAGCTGTAGCTGATACGGTCATTTCTTTGCCTGAAGCAGGCTCTGCCGAAGCTTTTGCCACTGCTTCTGTTTTAGCAGGAGCTGATGCTTTTTCTACTTTTTCCGGTGCCGCTTTTGCTGATTCAACTGGTTTTGGCACAGAAATCGGCGTTCCGCCTTTAACTACCAATTTGTCTCCAGGATAAATCCAGTGGCCCGTAATACCGTTCCAGCTCATCAATGCGTCCAATGATATGCCATGGGCTTGAGCAATCTTAAATAGCGTATCTCCACTTTGTACTATGTACAAGGACTTTTCCGCTGATTGTTGTTCTTTCTGTTCTTTCACTTCTACCTGAAGTTCCTGGTTCGGATAGATGATGTCCGATGACAACTCATTCCACCCTTTTAACTGATCTACTGAAACGTTCTGCTTCTGGGAGATGCTCCAAAGCGTGTCCCCAGATTCAACTGTATAAGATGAATTAGCGCTAGCTTGACTCGCTAGTCCTACACTTAATGCCGCTACTGCCGTGAACGTGATAATTTGTTTTTTCATAAAATGAAATTCCTCCTTCTCACTGTCTGAAAGCATCATAACACCCGAACATTGCAAGAAGATGACAGGACGTCGAGTTAAAGTTATCAATTACATTACGTAAAAGTAGCATATATTACGTAATGTAATATAGTTGGAAATAATTTCTTAATAGTTTAGATAAATCCTTTTTTTATTTTCATTGAAGAAAGAGGGAGAATTTAATGGAAATTTTACTTCAATAGAGTGATTTCATAATAAAAAGCTCCCGCTTGGATATGCGGGAGCTTTTCACTTGGCTTTATTTGAAGACACTGGTGCTGTGAAGCGGCTGAATCTTGGATTTCGGGTCAAGGTAAGCCTTCGCGTTATTGATAGCAGTTGGCGCTTCGCCAAAGCCGACAGCGATCAACTTAACTTTTCCTTCATATGTTGCAATGTCGCCGGCAGCGTAAATCCCTTCGATGCTCGTTTCCATCTTGGAATTGACCACTACTGAATTTTTTTCCATTTCAAGGCCCCACTCTTTGATCGGTCCAAGTGAAGTGATGTTTCCGTAATTGACGATAACATGATCGACTTCCAAGCGCTCTTCGTTGCCTTCTTTATCAATGAGGACCAATTCGCGGACTTGGCCATTCTCGCCAACCAGCTCTTTTACCCCATAAGGTTTTTTGATTTCCACTTTTGACTGCATGAGCACGTCGATATTCGCTTCGTGTGCTGTCATTTTGTCCCGGCGATGGCTAAGTGTGACATGCTCCGCCACATTTTCAAGCATCATCGCCCAGTCTACAGCAGAGTCGCCTCCACCTAGCACTACCACTTTCTTGTCGTGGAACAACGTTAAATCTTTCACGCCGTAATGGAGGGTCTTGCCTTCAAATTGCTCAGATCCATCAATACCCAATTTGCGCGGCTGAAATGCGCCGACGCCAGCTGTAAGGAGAATCGATTTTGTATAATGCAAGCCTTTGTCCGTTTCAATGACGAAAACCTCACCGTCGCGTTCAACATTAGCTACTGTCTCTTCCAGACAAATGGCGGGATCGCCGTAGTTTGCCTGAACCACTAAATTATCAACAAGGTCTTTCGCCAAAATTTTTGTGAATCCGCCAATATCGTATATGAACTTGTCAGGATACAATTCCGAAAGTTGGCCGCCAAGCTGTGGCAAGCTGTCCAATATTTTCACTTTCATTTTGCGCATACCGCCGTAAAACGAAGCGAACAAGCCGGTTGGTCCGCCCCCGATAATTGTAATATCGAAAATTTCGCGTTCTTTCATTTATAACACTCCTATTTTTAATCAATACCTATATCTTATCACAATTCCCCCTATATCTCGCTATTGGACTTATGGCGGAAACCGCAAAATTAAAATTTGCAGAGACGCCTTTAATGCCTGCAAGTTGCGTTGGCTTCCGGTAAACTGAATCTAACAGAAGCAAGGAAAGGATGAATGGGAATGGACTTAGGGTTGGAAGGGAAAATAGTAGTGGTCATGGCTTCAAGCAAGGGCTTAGGGAAAGCGGCAGCCATGGAGTTTGCGAAAGAAGGGGCGGCTGTCATCATTTCAAGCCGCAGCCAGGAAGCACTGGAACAGGCACAGAAAGAAATCCAAGAGCGAACCGGCAACAGCAATGTCCATATGCGCGTTTGCGACATGTCTAAAGAGCGCGACATTACTTCGCTGTTCCAATTTGTCATTCAAAAGTTTGGCAGAGTCGATGTACTGGTCAACAACACCGGCGGACCGAAAGCCGGCGGGTCGAGTGCAGTAAACGACGACGACTGGTATAACGCATTCGAGCGAAATCTCTTAAGCTACATCCGGACCGCTCGTACTGTGCTGCCCTATATGAAGAAGCAGCAATTCGGACGCATCATCAATATATCTTCTT
This sequence comes from Planomicrobium sp. CPCC 101110, assembly GCF_007859395.1. Taxonomy (GTDB): domain Bacteria; phylum Bacillota; class Bacilli; order Bacillales_A; family Planococcaceae; genus Planococcus. The sequence goes on from NZ_VOHD01000009.1 coordinate 155,165, forward strand.
CTTCCACAAAAGAAGTGATTGATGGATTGATCTTGTCCAATACGTTCCGTGCCGGCATGGTCGGTTTCTCAAAAACACTGGCTCGCGAGGTCGCCGGCGATAACATCATGGTCAATACGATCGGCCCTGGACGCATCGCTACCGATCGTGTAGCGGAACTGAACCAGCTTGCGGCAGAGAGGCAGCAAGTGCCGATTGAAAAAATCATCCAAAAAAGCGAATCTGAAATACCGATCGGCCGATTCGGTGACCCTGAAGAATTCGCCAAAGTGGTGGTCTTCCTTGCTTCTTCCGCGAATTCCTATTTGACCGGGCAATCGCTTGTTATTGACGGAGGCCTGCTTAAAGCCTTGTAATAGCCTTAAGATTATACACCAAAGCGAAAAGCCGATATACTGGAAAATGAACTAAATGAAAAGGAGATGTTGTACATGGCGAAAAAAGGCCACATCCATATGGAAAATGGCGAAAAGATCGAATTCGAACTTTTCCCGAACGAAGCACCAAACACTGTTAAAAACTTTGAGGAACTTGCAAACTCCGGCTTCTATGACGGTGTGACATTCCACCGCGTTATCCCTGGCTTCGTCTCGCAAGGCGGCGACCCGACAGGCACTGGTGCTGGCGGCAGCGGCAAAAACATTAAATGCGAAACTGAAGGAAACCCTCATAAACACCAGGCAGGAAGCCTGTCAATGGCTCACGCCGGTAAAGACACTGGCTCAAGCCAATTCTTTATCGTTCATGAACCACAACCGCATCTTAACGGTGTGCATACAGTTTTCGGACAAGTAACTTCTGGGCTTGAAACAGCTAAAGCCATGAAAAATGGCGACAAAATGACTAAAGTCCATGTTTTTGACGAAGAATAAGAAGCAGAAAAACCGGCTTGGACAGTTCCAAGCCGGTTTTTTATAGCGATTTCTAAAGATGATGAAGCAGAAGCACTGTTATGGTTGAAAGCATCTGAACCAATCCCCTGCAAGATCCAAACTAATTGTTATAAACCGGACTCGTCGATGTATTTTTTCAAAATCTCATCGTACTCTCCACTATCCCGCAACTCTTGGAGTCCAGCGTTGACTTTTTCGAGCAGATCCCCGTTTTGCCCCTTTAATACTGCAATCCCGTACTGATCGTTGGTCAAACGCTCGCCTACTGTTTTTAATTTAAGGTCCCTTTTGGTGATTGCATAAGCAATTACCGGATAATCTTCCAATAAAACATCTGCGTGGCCGTTTGCAACATCCAGAAACATTGAAGGGCTATCCTCGAAATCAGCAATTCTATAACCATATTCTTCTTGGTTTTCACGGGCAAATTTCGATCCTGTAGTTCCGTTTTTTACAGCGACCACTCTCCCTTCCAAATCCTCCAAAGAAGCCACTTCTGTATTTTCTGCATTAACTACAAGTGTCAAACCTGCATCAAAATACGGTTCAGAGAAATCCAGAATTTCTTTCCTTTCATCCGTAATGCTCATTCCGGCAATGGCCAAGTCCAATTCACCAGATTCTAAAGACGGAATAATCCCTACAAAATCCATTGGCCGCAGCTCAATATCAAGGTCTTGGCTTTGGGCAATCGCATTGATGATGTCAATGTCGATCCCCGTATATTCGCCTCCTACTTGAAATTCAAATGGCGGGTAAGTTGTGTCAATGCCAACTAAGTACGCTCCTCCGCCATTGCCGCCTCCGCTTTCTCCATTCTCCTCGTCTGCTTTGTCCCCCCCTTCTTGTTGAGTTTGTCCACTTTCTGGTCCGCACGCAACTACAATTAGAATCAAGGTCAAAAGCAGCAAAAAGAAACTGAACTTTTTCACCTTTCTCACCCCTTGTAGTTCTATTGCCTTCTATTTAATATAACATATTTTTTGTATTTTGTTATTCTTTTGACCTAAAAAGTTATACCACAATCCCAAAAATGTAAGATATCCATTATCTTCTTACTTCTTGTTTCTTCTATACTTTGAAAGAAAAGATATTCGAATTAGCTATCGGAGTTGACTCCATTCGCAATTTCCCTTTTTCTCCGGAGCCTCATAAAGAGCCGGAAATTGTGCACCAGTGTTTTCAGCACCGCATAGGACGGAATGGCGATCAGGAGGCCGATAAACCCGTAGAGTGCTGCCGATACCAGCAGCAGCAGAATGATTGTCAGCGGATGGATATTCAAGCGGCTGCCCATAACGTTAGGCGTCACCAAGTTCCCTTCGAGCTGCTGCACAACAAAAAGTACTGCAAGCACTTTGAGAGCCATGAAAGGTTCCGGGCTGATCAATGCGACAAAAAGAGCCGGCACAACGCCGATCATCGGCCCAAGAAACGGGACAATATTAAGGAACATCGCAAATACCGCCAGTGTTAATGCATACTCAAGTCCAATAATCACATAACCTATATACATCAGGACACCAACGACAACCGCTACAATCACTTGGCTGACAATATAAGTAGAAAGAGCTTGGTCAGCGTCTTTTAAAACTTTCCTGCCTTCTGGCCTCCGGTCTTCCGAAAGATATTTCATCAAATGAGGAACCAGCTTCTCATCATCCCTTAACAGGAAGAACAAGATGAACGGGACAATGATTAAGACAAGGGCCACATTCATGACCATTGTGAAGATGCCCAAGACATTTTCCATCAATCCGTCCGATAAGTTTTTTATGTGGCCAAGCGCCTGATTTTTCAACTCTGTTCCTGAAACCCCGCCAAATTGAATTTGTGAAAGGGCTTCCCCCGATTCTTCCGTCACTTCCTCCACTCGTTCTGGCGCAAGTTCCGCCAAGCCTTCAACTTGGCTCTTGATTAGCGGGCCAAAATAATAAACCAATGTTGTAATAACAAGCACCATCAGCATGAATAATATGACGATTCCTGCATTTTTCGGCATATAGCGCATCAATAATCGCAGAAAAGGCCGAATCATATAATATAAAAGGCCGGCAATCAAAATCGGCGCAAAGATTGTTGCGATGATAATTTTGAACGGTATCCATACATAATCGATCCGCCCAAGAAAAAATAGGATAACAACAGCGAAGAGAATTGCTGTTGCATACTCAAAGAAAGGTTTTCTGATCCACATTCCGTCTGCCCCTTTTCATATAGCTTGTTTATAGATTTCAGCAAAAAAAGCGGAAGCAAGGGTATCCCCGCTTCCGCTCTTTTGACTTTGCTTATTTGTCTTCTTCTAGTTCGCGCATTTCCCGGTGCGTTTGAGGAAAACCGTTTGCCTGCCATTCATCGCGATAAGCCGAGTCTAATTGCGTCAAGCCTTGTTCCGCAGGATCTACATCCGCATCCGGACTTTCCCGTTTATCGACTTCTTGGCTATTGCGCATATCCACGTCTTCTTCAACTTGTACTTGTTTTTTCGCTTGAACCGCCCGGAAAACAAAAAAGCCGGCTGCTGCAGCTAACGTACTTCCAATCACTGTATTCATCGTTGAATTTTTCATCTGAATCCCTCCACATTTAGAAACTTGATTGCTCTTCTCTTTCTTGTATACCCTAAAAAGCTGTTCTTAAATACGAAAACAAAAGATTTTCGGTTTTCGTTACCCTTTCAATTGCCGCAGCGCCTTTTCTTCCGCCGGAATCCGGACCAACAGCAGCAGCATTGCATTTGCGATGGTGAAAATCAGTGCAGTGCGCCATGCCCCGAATATCATGGGCAGCGAAGCAATTTCCAAGGCTACAACCACGTAATTCGGATGTGGAATCCAGCGGTAAGGTCCGCTTTTCACTTTTTCCGCTCCCGGCAAAACCAAAATTTTAGTGTTCCAGAAAGGTCCCAGGGAAGCCAAAGCCCATACACGCAAAATCTGGGCGACAACAAAGAGAAGGAAAAAGAAGAGCCAGCCCCCGCCTCCGTCAGGCCCCATGTACAAGACTTCCGCAAGCAATGAAACGAAAAAAAGAATATGAAGCAAGACAATCCACTTGTAATGGGAAGCTCCCGCTTCAATTGCTCCTTGCTGTTTCATCCGCCGTTCATTGGATTTAGCATACATGACTTCCAGCAGGCGCTGCAGAATGACAAAGCCGAATACGATATAAAAAAAGGTCATTGGCCCGATTCTCCCCATTCCAGCCAAAGCATTTCCGAGCTGAATCCGGGCCCCAAAGCTGTCAACAGCCCTTCTTCCCCCTGTTTTGGCTCTGCTTCCATAAATTCTTTGAGAACATATAAAACTGTCGGCGAAGACATATTCCCGTAATTCGCTAATACGTTCCTGGAGATATCCGTTTTTTCATTTGAAATGCCAAGCGACTTTTCATAGGCGGCAAGCACTTTTTTACCACCGGGGTGGGCGACGAAATGGATAATATCCGAAGAAGTTTTACCGAGTTTTTCTAAGAAGAGGTCCACATTCGGCTTGAGCCATTTCTCAATGATTTTCGGAATGTCCCGGGAAAAAACGACATGAAGGCCTTGGTCCTTTACATCCCATCCCATAACGTCTTCAGAGTCTTGCATCAATGTGGACTGGGTGTCTTTGATGAAAAAACCGGCTCCCTTTCCTTGCACTTGCTCGCCAGTTACAAGAGCGCACGCGGCACCGTCGGCGAATAACGATGTTCCAATCAAGTTGCTTTTTGAGGTATCGGTGCGCTGGAACGTCAAGCTGCATAACTCAATGCACAGCACGAGAACTTTCGCTTCAGGATAAGCGCGGCAATAATCATGGGCACGGCTGATTCCAGATGCTCCCCCAGCACAGCCCAGGCCCCATAACGGAATGCGCTTAATGTGGGGAGGCAGCCGCAGCTCGTTCATAATCCGTGCATCAATGGTCGGCGTCGACATGCCGGAACTTGATACGAAGATGAAAGCGTCGATCTCTTCTTTTTCCACTTCTGATTCTTCCAGGCAACGGGCAACAGCGCGGCTGCCCATCCGTACGGCTTCTTCGACATAGCGCTGATTTTTTTCCTCAAGTCCACGCTCTTTTTCGAACCAATCAAGCGGAGCCGCAAAATACCTACCTTCGATCTGGCCGTTGCCAAATACCCGCAGCAGCCTTTCAATATCATCATAATGCCCGCCAAAAAGATTGCGTACGACCCCGACGATCTCTTTTTGGTCAACATAATAAGGGGCGTTTTCAATGACTACATTCCGGATGAATGACATCGGCTTTCCTCCTTTTTCTTTTCGGTTTAAAAAGCCATCCTCTAAAAAGGACGGCTTGCCGGTTCATTGCAGTTGTTCCATTCTGCTGAGTTATCTAAAAATTTACCCTGACCTTATGCAATCTAAACGCACAGGCTCAAGCCGTCCCGGTTTTAAGCTGTTCAATTACTTTCAGCGCAACGCCTCTAGCGGATGCGGGATTTTGGCCGGTAACAATTTTTCCGGATACCACGACACATTCGGTCAGCGGAAGCGCTGCCTGTTTGAACAGAACCCCTTGTTCTTTCATGGCTTGCTCAAGCGAGAAGGGGATGAAGCTGTATAACCCCATCACTTTTTCTTCGCGGTCGGTGAAGCCGGTGACCACATGCCCTGAAAGAATCGGGCGCTCCCCTGTCAAGTGGACATTCAGCAAGCCGCTTGGCCCATGGCAGACCGCTGATACCACTCCCCCGTTTTTGAAAATCGTCCTAGTGAGTTCTTGAAGGCCTTTGTTGTTCGGAAAATCCCACATGGTTCCGTGTCCGCCGGTAAAATAGATGGCATCGTATTCATTGCCATCGATCTGGCTTGGAACCAGCGGCTGTTTCAGCCGGTCCATCAAACTATCATCCATATAATAATGTCTGGTTTTCTTATTGGTTAAAACGGCCAAGAGACTTCTTGGATCGATTGGCACCCGTGTCGAAGCGGTACTGACGATGTCGACTTCAAATTCATTTTTGACTTCATGGTAAAAATCCGTCAGCTCCCTCAGCCATAGACCGGTCATTTTTCCTGGCACTCCGAGCGAGGCGTTATTCGTTACCGCTATTAAAATTTTTTTCATACTAATCCCCTTTCAGCCGGATAAGCCCTTTTTCTTCGTATTCCCTTTAAGCCATAATTTACTCATTGTTCACTTGAATCCCGGTGAAAGATTATTTGAAATAAAAAAGATAGAGCCGAAGGGCAAGAGCCGACTCTATCTTTCAAATTTCGAAGTAATCTCTTCAAGCAGATCCACTAATTTCAATTCGAATTCCTCATTGTCTTCCTGGCGCCTTTTCTTAGGGCCTTTCATACGTCCGCCCGCTTGGCGGATTTTTTTAGCCACATGGCGCCCATATAGCAGCTGGTCTATGTTTTCATCTGAATAAACGCGCCCATTTTGATCGATGGGATAACCTTGTTTAGCCAGAACCATGGCCGCTAGACCATAGTCTTGAGTGACCACTACATCGCCTTTTTGGACCCGGTTGACCAAAACAAAGTCGACCGCATCCGCGCCTTTCGAAACAGTGACCGTTTCCGCCCCTTCCCGCTGCATATCATGGGCTGTATCACACAATAACAGAACAGGCAGCCCGAAACGTTTCGCCGCTGCAATGGTCAAGTCCACTACCGGACAGCCATCCGCATCGATGAGTATTTTCGCCATCAGCTGTTCACCCTTTCATTCATCTCATCCAGCAGTTTTTCCGCCGCGCGTTTGTACAAATTGCTTGTGTGGACCAATGAGGCGATCAAAAGCACACGATCAAATTCCTTCATTTCTCCAGCTTCATGCATTTGCTTGGCCACCCCTTCCTCCTGCCGCTCCAGCTCTTTCGCAAAACTTTCGACGTTGCCTTTTTGCAGATGCAGGTAACTCTCATAGAAAGGCTGCAGATCCATGCCCTTCTGGCCAGCTTTTTCATTGATGCCGTCAAGTACTTGCTTGATGTCATTGATCGACAACACACTTTTCATCTGATAGATCAAAGAGATTAACATAATATGGTTGCGGGAATATTTTTTATTGTGCGGCGGATAAAACAGTTTCCCTTTGGCATAATTGTTGATCATGGTCTTGGTCAGGATTTTTTCTTCATTGTTTCTTTTGGATTCAGCAAAGCCTGTTTCAAACAATTGAATCACTTGATCGATGTATAAATCTATTCTAGGAATATCTTCTGCTGGAATCTGGCTTTGAAAAGCCCGCTTATCAAATGGCTCTTTTCGGTTTTCCAATTGTCGTCCTCCTCACCTGCTGCTTGATAGTCATTATTTTACCTTATCATTGAATATCCTCCAAGCTTGACTAGCAAAAATAATGCGTATATCATTATAAGTAGTTTTAAAAACTACGTAAAAAGAGGAGCGTATATTATGTCTGTTTACATACGAGAACCTTTCAATGCATTGTCCCATTTAGCAGGGGCTGTCCTGTCATTTATCGCATTTTGCGCCATGGTGTTAAAAGCAGCATACGCCGATGCACCTGGCTTGCATGTCGCAGCCGTCATGATTTTTGGCATCAGTTTAATGTGCCTTTATACCGCGTCCGCCCTTTATCACGCAGCAATAGCTGCACCGAGGACTATCGCTTTTCTTCGAAAACTTGATCATTCCATGATTTTCGCTCTTATCGCGGGTTCATATGCCCCGTTTTGCCTGATTGCTCTTTCCGGAACGCTCGGCTGGGTGTTGTTCGCTCTTGTAGCTGTCTTCGGCATCAGCGGCATTTTGTTTAAAATGGTTTGGTTCCATTCCCCCCGCTGGCTTTCGACTGCGCTTTACATTGCCATGGGCTGGATCATCATCTTTGCAATTGTGCCGCTTGCCGCGAGCATGCCGATCAGCGGTTTGCTTTGGCTGGTCGCTGGAGGGCTTTTCTATACGATAGGCGGAATCATCTATGGCTTAAAGCCTGATTTTTTGTCTTCAAAATATTTAGGATTCCATGAAATTTTCCACCTGTTTATTCTGCTCGGAAGCTTATGCCATTTCATCTCGGTTTACTTTTATGTTTTGTAGATCAGATGGGCGAAGACAGCAGCACATGCTCCATGCCGATTCAGCAAGAAGACATTAGCATAGCCCGAAATTCAAAAGACCTGTCCTTCTCATAAAAAAAAGAAGGACAGGTCTTTTGGCTGCTAGTTTCCATAGGTCTCCAACGCCCGCATCAAGTTGGCCTGGATTTTGATGTCTTTGAAATTGATGCCCAGGGTTACCGCCGTTTGGGCGATTTCTGGACGGATGCCGGAAAGGACAGATTGAACACCGATTATTTTCAATGAAGCCATCAGCTGGAACAATTGCTGGGCGACCATTGTATCGATAATTGCCACGGCAGACAAATCGATGTACAAGGTATGCAGCTGCCGCTTCGCACTTTGTTCAAGCGCCGTTTCCAAGATGACTTTGGCCCGGTGGGTATCAATATCGCCAACAAGCGGCAGAATCCCTACCCCTTTTTTTATGGGAATGACCGGACTGCTCAGTTCGTTAATCATAGCTTGCTGGCTGGCCAAAATTTTCTGGGTCGCTTCATGATGATGGATAGCAAAAATTTCAATGATATAGTCAAAAGCATGGTTGATCGCCTCACTCCAACGCAATGCGTCCTCACTCCTAGCGTTAGGGTTCTCCTCAAAGAACTTCCGGACGAACCCCCAGTAAATGCCTCTGAAAATCCGCAGCTGGGCAATGACTTCATGAAGCGGAACTGCTTGTTGGACGCGTTCTTTGGCCACTGTTTCCACCCATTCTTCGATAAAGCTGCCATATTCTTCTCGTCCTTGTACAAAGACTAAAGAAACTGCTTCGATGAATTTCGCGTTCTGCATTCTCAACTGCTTTTCAACCTGAACCGCTGCATTCTTCGAATAAGTGGAGCCGTCCGCTTTTATACGTTTGCTGAGCCACTCATCTGTCAAATGGCTTGTATTTTGAATCATAAATCCATATAGATCTTTGCTGATTTGGCCCATTGTTTATAAATCCCCTTTTTCATTGTACTTTCATAGTATAAGAAAAGATGGGGATTATCCACTGATTACTGAAAAAGGCCTTCTGCATCTGCAGAAGGCCTTTTTCAACGTTTAATTTTCGATATCCCTGTGTTTAGCCATTATCCATTTATAGTAAAAAATGATTGCGATCAAGGCAACTGCCAGCGCCAGGTAAAGGTTCGAATACCCCATCAGCCCAGCAAGAACGCCAAGCGATACCGCACCGACCGCCATTCCGCTATCGAACAAAGCGAAAAACGTTCCTGTCGCATAACCGCTTCGATGTTTGTCGGCCGCTTGGATCGCCAAAGTCTGGAAACTCGGCAAAAGCGTCCCATATCCAAGCCCTACCAGCGCCCCCGACAGTAAAAGCATCCACCAGGAGTGGGTGAAGCTCAATGCGAGGAGGCCGACTGCAAAAATGATACATGAAGGAATGATGACAATGTCCGGTCCCCTCATGTCAAACAACCGTCCGGTGAACGGCCGCACCAACAACATTGCCACCGCATAAACGACAAAGAAAAAACTTGCCGTCTGAAGCAGCCCAAGCGATTCTGCATAAACCGAGATAAAGGTTATAATGCTGGCATACACAAAGGAAATCAAAAATCCTACACTGGCAACAGGCAGTGATTTTATCTCTATAAAATCACTGAAGGCCAATTTTCGTTTTTCCGATTTGACGACCGGTTTTTCCTCTGCTCGAACGGACAAGGCGCAAAAAAAGCCGACTGCCATGATAATTCCGAAAATCAAAAAAATCGTCCGATACGCCACATGAGGCTGAAGCGTCAAAGCAAGGAATGGGCCGGCAACCACAGCCAAATTCATCGCAATGCCGTAATAGCCAAGCCCTTCCCCTCGCCGCTCAGGCGGAACAAGATCAGCCGCAATGGCTCCAGCAACAGTCGTCACCAAACTAAACCAAATGCCGTGAAAAAAGCGCAGCATCAAAAGCGCCGGCAGTTCTGCCGCGAATATATACAACAATGTACTGACTGCGAACATTAAGACGCTGAACGCCAATATTTTCCGTTTGCCAAATTTCTCTAGGATCAACCCTGCAAAAAAACGCATGATGATTGCGGATACCAGGAAAATCGAAACGGCAAAGCCGCTCTCAGCAGCCGTGCCGTCCAATCCTTCTGGATCCAGTACATAAATTGGCACCAGTGTCAGCAATGCATAGAACACGGCGAAAATAAAAAACGTGCTAATTGATATGTTAATGAAACTCTTCGTCCAAATCGGAGGTTTTTCAGTCATTCCTTACATCCTTTTCTTTTGCTTCCGCTCCAAGTTTTCGCATCAAAGCAATCAGTTGCAGCTGTTCATCTTCTGTCAGATCGGACAACAGCCGTTCTTCCAATTCCGTGACCCGTCGTTCAATTTTCGGCAGCAGCTTTTTCGCCCGGCCTGAAAGATCCACAATTCGTTCCCGTTTGTCCGTCCCTTCCCGCCGCACAATCCAATCGCTTTGTTCCAGCCGGACAATAGTACGCGTCACCGTAGGCGCTTCAACATTCAAATACTGCCATATATCTTTTTGCGCCATAGCCCCGAATTGCTTCAGGCAAAAAAGAATCGACCATTGCGAGCTGTACAAGCCGAACTCCTTCAACACTTCATTTACCTCTTTTACAGACAATCGCGATGTTTGATGGATTTCATGAAACAATAAATTCCGCATAAAACATCCCACCTCTAATTATTTACCTAAGTAAGTATATCGCCCGTCGGCGGGCAAGTAAAGAGATTATTTCGATAAGCAAAATAAAAAAGGCTTTCGGAAATTTTCCGATAGCCTTTTTCATTTGGCTCCAGATGGACCGAAAGCGTCGCTCTGAAGCCAAATGGAGAAGTATCTAGATTTTATTGTCAAATCAGGATTCCACGTTTTTTTGCTTCAAACAGCAGTTCTTCACGGAAGTCCGGATGCGCAATTCCGATCAAGCGCTTGGCGCGTTCAGAGAGCGACACGCCGTGAAGGCGCGCAATACCGTATTCCGTCACAATATTATCGACGTCATTTTTTCCTGTTGTAACAACAGACCCTGGAGCCAAATCCAGTTTGATCCGAGAAATGGAATCGTTTTTTGCCGTCGACTGCAGGCAAATATAGCCTTTGCCGTTTTCGGCGAACCGGACGCCTCTCGCGAAATCGATTTGGCCGCCGCTTGATGAATAGTATTTCCCGCCTACCGTTTCTGAAGCGCATTGGCCGAACAGATCCACTTCCGTAGTCGCGTTGATCGACACAATGTTTTTTTCTTTAGCAATTTCTCGAGGGTCATTGACCAAGCTGACCGGAAGAAATTCGACCCCTGGGTTATTGTCGATAAAATCATATAATTTCTTCGTTCCGTAAGCGAATGTCGCAATGATTTTCCCGGGATGGGTGAATTTCCGCGTTCCATCCACTGCCCCCGCGTTCACCAAATCGACGATGCCATCCGGCAGCATTTCCGTGTGAATCCCTAGATGGCGATGGTCCTTCAACATGCTGATGACCGCATTCGGCACCGAGCCGATGCCGATCTGCAGCGTATCCCCATTTTCTATATCTGCGGTTACGGATGCCGCAATGCGAATATCTTTTTCGCCAATTTGAGATGATTTTTCTTCAAGAAGTGTTGCATTGTGCTCAACGTAGCCGGCGATTTGGCTGATATGGATTTGATTGCGCCCATAAGTCCTTGGCATCTGGTTGTTCACCTCCAGCACAAAAGGAACTGTGCCGATAAATTCCGCAACATAGTCCGCCTGCGTTCCCAACGTAAAATAGCCATGCTCGTCCATTGGGGAAACGACAGTCATAATCATCGACATTTTTGTTATTTTCTTCAGCATTCTCGGCACTTCATGGAAATTGTTTGGCACAAGCTCCAATTTCGCTTGCTGATAGACTTTTCTTGTGGCTCCGCTGAGAAAATACGAGACGTGCTTCAATTGTTCAAATCGTCCTTCAATATAAGGCCTGGGGCGCAAAGCTAACATTTGATGAATAGTTACGCCCTTCAATTTTTCAGCATGTTCTTCCAATAGGTCAAGCAACCGGATCGGCTCCCCGTTCGCTATTGGAATGATGATATCTGCTCCCGGCTCAATCAAGCCGATCAAATCTGGAATACTCAACTTTTTGGCCATTCAGCTTTCACTCCCGCTTCTGCTAATATCGTTAAATTTTATCATAGTTTCCTTTGTTTTCTCCTTCTCAAAATTGCTGTTTTTTTATTTTTTTGCAAAACAAAAAGCCGTCATTTTTGCTGACGGCTCCGTTGTATAACACTGAAAATTATTCCTCCTATGCCAAATGCCGCCATCACTCCCCATAAAATCAGCAAGACGGTGGAACCTATCCCTGGGGAGCCTTCGGAATTCGCATAAAACTGGAGGCCGAAAAAAGCTAGGCTTATGGCTGCGATGGCAGCAAAATAAATGATTCGGCCTTTAAAACTAAAATTTTTCATAGAAAAACTCCTTTGAATGGGTGCGATTTACCGTCGCACTTTAGTCGATTCCAAGTGGGCTTTGGTCCAAACAAGCGTGACAAGCAAGAACAATTCGAACGCATTCGTTGCGGCCGAACTCTCTAAGGGCATCGGGACAGCGCTGCCGATAACCATCACAACCGAACCGGCCAGCATCCATTTCCAGCCTGTAAGCCTCCAAAGGACAGCGCCTGAAAAGATGAGTACAGCTGTCAACAGCAGCACCATGACTGGCGGGCCAGTCGCCGGGTCAGCAGAAACATAGCGCACGACCCCATATTCACTCGCGCTTTTCAAATCCAGATGGACTGTTTCAAGCACAAACTCAATTGCAATCAGAGCCAGCGTACATAATACAGCCCCAGCCAGAACCGGCGCTTTTTTCACCCATTCCACGCCAGCCCGATCCAATGCACCCCATGAAAACAAGACAAGCGTCGGCGTCAATAAAGCATGAATCCAGAAGCGGGGCCTGCTCAAGCTTTCCAGCAGCGCTCCTTCCCCAATGAATTTGCCGAGCGCGATAATGCCGTTATCGTAAATAAGGCCAAGCACCACTAAAAACACAAACGACATCATGTTCCATGTTTTCTGCTGTCCCATCCCCCATATCAGCAATAGGAGATATGCCGCCGCAAAGAAAAAATAAAGAAATGTATCCATGTTTTCCCCTTCCAGAACCGAACTCTTACTTTTGTCATTCACTATTCAAGAAGGATCTAAACACTAAAGAAATTTCGATCTCTTAACTCAGCTGTTTATTTCAGCAAAAAGCGCGTCTGGCTATAGCCTTCTTTCGACTTTTTCACTTCCAAAATCGCCGGGATAGCGGATTTCAATTCCTGGACATGGGAAATGACCCCGATCATCCGTCCAGACTTCTGCAAATCAATCAATGTCTCAATGGATTTGTTCAATGATTCTTCATCAAGCGAACCGAATCCTTCGTCGATAAACATTGTGTCAATCGACACACCGCCTTGGAAGCTTTGGATAACATCGGCCATGCCAAGAGCGAGACATAGAGAAGCATTGAACTTTTCTCCGCCCGACATGGTTTTGACGTCGCGCGTCTGCCCGGTATACGAGTCGTAGACATCAAGCCCCAATCCGCTTTGTTTGCCCCGCGCTTCCTGGCGGTCGCTGCGGATCAAGTAGAACTGGCCATTTGATAATTCCCTCAAACGCTCGTTGGCTGAATGGATAATCTGTTCCAAGTATTCAATCTGCAAATACCGTTCAAAGGAAATTTTTTGCGGGTTTTGGCCGCGAATCATATCATGCAAATCGGCAATTCTGCTCATTTCCTGCTCAGCCTGCGCCGCTTGTTCGGTTGCTTGCGCAATTTTGCCCATCAAAGCCACCGCTGTCTTTTCAAACTCTTTGGAGTAGTTTAATTGGGCAAAAGCCTGTTCATAGACGCGTTTCAATTCAGCCAATTCAGCTTCAAGTTCCGCCGAATTGGTTTTTTCACGCCCTGCAAGCAAAGTTTCCAGCTCCCTGACTTGCTCAATCAATGTATGCCTGCTTTGCTTATAGGCCTCGAGCTCTTTTTTCAGCGCAGCTTGTGCGGATTCCGTCAATTTCGCCTGCTGATAAACTGATTCCGATTCAAACGACGACTTTTGAAGAGCCGCATTAAATTGTTCTCCTGCCTGTACTTTTTTGTTTTTCACTTCTTCGGCTGTTCCCACAGCATGCTCGAGCGCTGCTGCTGTAGAAGCTTTTATTTCTTTCGCCGATTGGAAACGCTCCTGCGCTTGTGCCCATAGTTTCTCAAGCTGATCTTTTTCGGCCGAAGCTTGGCGGATGTTCTTTTCCAGGACAGCAAGAACCCGAATCTCCTCTGGAATCGACATTAACTGCTGTTCAAAAACGGCTGTTGCTGTCTCAAACGCTGCCCGTTGTTTCTGCATGGCCGCTGAGGCATCTCCTTTTCGCCGTTCCAGCTGTTCCACTTGGCGGGCCAATTGGCTGAGGTTTTCTTTTAAAGTGCGCAGTTCTTGTTTGTCTTTTTGCAATTCCCCGACTTCTGCATCCAGCGCTTTTCGTTCCGCCTCAAGACCTGGATATTCCTCTTCTGTCCGATCGGGATTCCATCCGAAGCTGCGCGCTTCCGCTTTCTTCTCGTCCAACTGTTCGGCCAATGCATTCAAACGTGCCGATGCGTTGCGGAATCGGCTGTCTGCTCCGTCGAGTTTGGCCTTCTCCAGATCAAGCTGCTCTTTTGCAACCGCTGATCCATGCGCCGCACTGATCTTATTCGGATGCTCAAGACTTCCGCATACCGGGCATGCTTCACCTTCGTGCAATTGCTCCGCCAGCACTCTCGCCTGGTCAGCGAACCATTTCGCTTCAAGCTCTGCATAATGGGCAGCAGCTTGCCTGTACGCCGTTTCCAATGTCCGGCTTTCCTTCTCCAGTTTTGTCCAGCTGCTTTGAGCGGCAAGCAAAGATGCGGCAATACGGCACTTCTCTTTCAATTCTGCCAAGCGTTCATTTTTCCCGTCAAAAGCTTCAACTTTCTGTTCCAGCTCTGCCGCTTGCAGCGCTATCTTCTCGAGGACCCGCTTTTCAGTCTGCCAAGTTTCTTCAGCTGATTCCGCTTCCGCTGCCACTTGTTTTGCCAGCGTTTCAAGACGCTCGAGTTCTGCCCTTTTCCCATCCAACTCCTGTACTGCAGGAAGTTTGTTCTGCAGTTCAAGAATTTTTCTGTGAAGCTGTTCCCGCTCCCCTTGGCGTTTTTCCTGCACACAAAATTCCGCTTCCGATCTCTTCCATTGATCAAGAGCAGTCTGCGCATTTGCCCGGGCTGCTTTTAGAAGTTCCAGTTTCTCAAGTTCATCGTTCTGCAGCTCTTTAAAAAAGCTTTCCAGCCCTTCAATCAAACTTGCGCGCTCAGCCTGCTGCAAATGCCGTTCTTTTTCTTCAAAAACTGGAAGTTCGGCTGTCATCTGCTCGAGCCGCTCCCCTTTTTGCGCCAACTCGTCGAAACGGTCATTCCATTGCTTCGCCTCATGAAAAAGCTGCTGCTTTTCTGCATGCCGCTGATAAGCGGTTTGGTACGCCACTTTATCCGAAGCAATTTTTCCTTCGTAGAATTCCGCTTCCTGTCCAAGGGCTGCCATCACTTGATGGACATTGTAATGGTCGCGTGAAAGCAGCTCGAAAATCGCTGAATCCCGGTCGGGAAGCGAGGCTGCAATGTTCCGGATATGGCTTGCTAAAACCTGTTCTTCCAATTGGAACGCTTTTGACGCTTCATCTTTCTTTTGCTTTAATCGTTCACTGATCATTTTGTAGGGTTCGGTTTTGAAAATCTTCCGCAGAATCTCTTCTTTGTTGTCAGTTTCCGAAGTCAAAAGCTTGCGGAACTCCCCTTGCGGCAGCATGACAATTTGGCTGAACTGATTCTGGGTCAATCCTATGATTTCTTCTATCCTGCGGTTGATTTCCGAAACGATTTGCCGCTCGACGCATGGTTTTTCCCCGCCTTCGCATTTCTCGAAAAATTCATAGCGTTCACCAGTCGCACTTTTATTTCCTTTTTTCACATGGCCCATCTGGCGTAAAATCCGGTACACCTTGTTATGTATCTCGAATTCCATTTCGACGCACGTATGCGTTCCATCGTCAGCGAAGTCACTCCGCAAAATCCTTGAGTCGCTGCGGTCCGATCCGCTTGCCGATCCGTAAAGCGCAAAACAGATCCCATCAAAAATCGTGGTCTTCCCTGAGCCGGTGCTGCCCGAGATGACAAACAACTGATTGCCTTGCAAATCGGCAAAATCAATCACTTCTGTTTGCTTGTATGGGCCGAACGCGGTCAGTTTTAGTTTTAAGGGTCTCATACGTTCACCCCTTCTTTCTTATCGCTTTCTTCACTTAAGAATTCTTCCAGCACGTCTTTGAAAATCGCTTCTGTCTCTTCGGAAGCCGCTTCGCCTTTCACTTCTTCGTAAAATGCTTTGAACAGCGATAATGAATCCATTTTCCGGCGCACCCCGGCCCCGCTTTGCGCAGCAGTTCCCATAAAGCTTTTCCGCTCTACATGCATCGCATTCGGATAAACCGAACGAACTTTTTCCATCGGATACAAAATTGGAGAGTCATCCAGCAATTTGACAAAAACAAAGTCTTCATTGAGCTCATGTTTCAGAATTTCTTCCATTGTCCCCTCAACCGTTCGCATATCGCGGTTTGGCACAAACAAGCGCTTTTCGACTGTCACTTGGCCGCTGGCATCCATATTTACTATATGAAACCCTTTTTGATGTTTTTCTTCAGAAATCGAATATTTCAAAGGCGATCCCGCGTAGCGGATCGTTTCATTCAAAACGTAATGGGCTTTGTGCAAATGCCCAAGCGCGGTGTAGTGAAAGCTGTCAAAATGGTGCGCAGCCACATGTTCCGCCCCGCCGATCGATAATGGACGCTCTGAATCACTTGTATTGTCTTCTTGTTCCCCGTGCGGCGTCACAAATGCATGGCCGACAAAAACGTGGCGGGCATTTGGATCGAGCGATTTCTTGATGGTGCCGGTGATCGCTTTCATGGCGTCATTATGGGAACGGATTTCCGGATCTTCAAAGGCGTATTTAACCAGCGAAGGATCGGTGTACGGGACGAGATGAAAATGGACTTCCCCATGTTCATCTTTCAAGATGACCGGCTCATGTTCTTTTTGGACATGTCCAGCAATATGGATGCCGTTCATCTTCATAATGCGGCTGCCAAAATTCAAGCGGCCTGGACTGTCGTGGTTTCCCGCTACAGCGAGTACCGGGGTGTTTAAACCCAGGACGATTTTGGCCAATACCTCATCGAGCAGATTGACGGCATCGGTCGGCGGCACTGCCCGGTCATACAAATCTCCGGCAACGATCACCGCGTCAGGTTTTTCTTCTTCTATGGCAGCGATCAGTTGGTTCAAGACAAGACGCTGTTCTTCTGTCATATAGACGCCTTGGATCAGTTTTCCTAAATGCCAGTCGGCAGTATGAAAAAACTTCATGGTTTTTCCCCTTTCCATCATTAAAAAGAATATATGTTCGTTCCATTATACACGAAACCTGTTCGCTTGTTTCCTTTAAATAGATGGTTTATAATGAGAACAAACGTTCTATTAAAAGGAGTGAAAATCATGAAAGCACAGATCCTTAAAGCTTTTAAGCACCAACAGCTCATCGACATGATGTACATGGCAAACGACGGCTCCATCAGCAAGCGCCGGATTAAAATATTGAAAGTGAGCGGCGATGCATTTCAGGCCTACTGCTTTCTGCGGAACAAGAAACGCACGTTTAAAGTGGATAATGTGCTTTCATTGATTCCTGTAACGCGAAAAGAACGGTTGATCATCTGATTCGACCTCCAAATATGTTAAACTGAAAGAAATGGCTGTTGGAGGGATTAGCATGAGATTGACTGTTTACCTGGCCGGAGAAATTCACAGCGCATGGCGCGAAGAACTCAAGAAAAAAGCATTGGCATTAAGGCTTCCTGTTGATTTTGTCGGACCCATGGAAAATCATGAGCGCTCGGACAATATCGGCGAAGAAATTCTTGGCAAACAGCCCAACGCGTTGGTCAAGGATATGACTGCCTCCAGTTTCAACAATCTGCGGACCGGCGTTTTGATCCATAAAGCGGATCTTGTCATCGCTTTTTTTGGCGAGCAGTATAAACAATGGAATACTGCCATGGATGCCAGTTCCGCAATTGCTGCCGGCAAGCCGCTGATCATCATTCGACCCGAAAATCTGCACCATCCGTTAAAAGAGCTATCCCGAAAAGCGAGCGCTACTGTTGCTACCGTCGATCAAGCCCTCAAAGCCCTGTCATATATTTTTGAATGAAAAACCCGGCCACCTCTGAGATGGCCGGGTTTTTCGGGACTGATATTGGCTGGTGCACTTAAGGATTCATTGCTCCTGTCTCTGCATCGCTCCGCTAGCTTCGAGACATGAAAAACCGCTGCATCGCTTCGCTGCTTCGTCGCAGTAAAAACCAAAACCTATTGCTCCTGTCTCTGCATCGCTCCGCTAGCTTCGAGACATGAAAAATCGCTGCATCGCTTCGCTAGCTTCGTCGCAGTAAAAACCAAAACCTATTGCTCCTGTCTCTGCATCGCTCCGCTAGCTTCGAGACATGAAAAACCGCTGCATCGCTTCGCTAGCTTCGTCGCAATAAAAAAACGTCCTTTTGGACGTTTTTTTATTGGTACCAGCTTCCTACGATCGGGTAATCGAATCGGTCGCCGTTCAATGCTCTGATGATGCCTAGGATCGGGACGATGACTGTCATGATTCCGAAGACGATCAACATCGGGATGCCGATGATGATGACTGTCAGCAGCGAAGAAATAAACAGCAAGATCCCCATGGCAACTTGGAATAACAGGGCTTGGATGGATAGTTTCTTCACTTCATGGTCATCCGTGATAAGAAAGACGATAAATGGCACTAAAAACGGAGCAAAAAAGGCACTGGCATGGACAAGCACTTTCAATCCGGTATTTTGCATCTGTTTCATCTCCAGTCATTTTCTGATACCTATTATACGGATGACCGGTTGAAAAGTTTCATTTTCTCATTGGTCGATCTGCAAAACCACTTTACCGAATTGCCGCCCTTCCGACAAGTGGTCGAATGCCGCCTGGGCGTCTTCCAGCCGGAACACTTTGTCGACGTGTGAGTGGGTGTTGTGCTGTTCGATGTGGGCGAGCATATCGCGCAGCTCTTCCCTGCTGCCCATCGTCGATCCGAACAGCTGATACTGGCCGTAGAAGAATTGCCGCAGATTGAAATCAACATTATCTTCTGTCGTTGCACCGAAAATAACGATGCGCCCGCCTTTTTTCAACACTTCAAGCGAACGGTTGAATGTTGCGCGCCCTACGCTGTCAATAACAAGGTCAATGGTTTCTCCTGAAAGCTCTGTCTTCCAGTCGCTTGCCGTATCGATGGCAATGTCCGCTCCCGCCTCTTTGGCTTGCTCCAGTTTTTCTTTGCTTCTCGACGTTGCAATGACCTTTGCTCCGGCGTTTTTCGCAAATTGAATCAGATAAGTGGCCACTCCGCCTCCCGCCCCTGGAATAAAGACGGTGTCGCCTTTTTGGACTCCCCCTTTTGTAAACAGCGCCCGGTAGCCTGTCAACGCAGCCAACGCCAAAGAACCCGCTTCTTCCCATGACAAGTAGTCCGGTTTTGGCTCCACTTGCTCAGCCGACAATACAATTTTTTCAGCAAATGTTCCATGGTCTGGCATGCCGAGAATGTCGAACCCTTCCGGCGGTGCATCGCTGTTTTCATACCAACGCAAAGCCGGGTTCACAATCACTTCGTCTCCTACAGAAACATTCGTTACTCCTTCGCCGACCGATTCAATAACGCCAGCGCCATCCGAACCGATGATCAGCGCCTCCGGATGGTTGCCATGCCGCCTTACCAACCCTAAATCCCGGCGATTCAATCCCGCTGTCCGAAGAGAGACCACAACTTCACCAGCCCGCGCTTTCGGTTCTTCCATGTTTTTGATCTTCAATTCTCCCGCTTCGATTACAAATGCTTTCACTTCTGCCATCCGCTCCTCTTCCGCTTTATATTATCGTTCATCCTTTTTGGACTTTATGTATGTTTGTTCATAAAGCATCAGCTTGGTATAAATCGTTTCAAGAATCGGGACATCCACGTTGTGTTCGTTCGCCTTTTCCAGCAGATATCCCTGCAGGTGCTCCGCCTCAATCGGCAGTGATTTTTCTACGTCACGCTGCATGGAGGATTTCATGCCGGCTGCCATTGCATTGATTTTTTCTATTTGTTCTTGCGCTATCGTTTCTTTGACAGGCGCGCCTATTTTGAACATTATCTCAGCAAGTTCCTTGATAAATGCAGCAATTGTCCGACGTCCCGTCTCCAAGTCACGGATCGGGCCGATCGGCGATTCCATTGCAGCGGTAATCCCAGACATTGCAGCAATGAACAAATACTTATGCCACATATCCTGATTGATCTTTTCACTAAAAATAAACTCGGCTTTCGTGCCTTCGAATGCTTTTTGCAGTTTCATTACACGCTCTGTCTTTTCCCCCGTGCGTTCTCCGTAGACAAGTTGGTTTATCGGACTCGTCTGGATAACAGCACCGTTTTCGTCAAGTGTTGATTCGATAAAGCATAGACCGCCGATAACTGCGCTATCGCCGAATGCTTCTATTAAAACATCAATATGCGCAATGCCATTCAGCAGCGGCAAAATCATCGTCCCTTCTCCAACAAACGGACGGATATCTTCAATCGCGCCTCGAAGCTGATAAGACTTCGTCGAAATGACAACCACATCAAAAGTTGCGCCAGCATTTTCTGCAGTTATCAATTTCGGGACTAAGCGGCTGTCGCCGTTGACGCTTTTAATCTTCAATCCTGTTTCCTCAAGCTGCGCTTTTCGTTTTTCACGCACTAAAAATGTGACATCTTCCCCTTTTTCAAGCAACCGGCCGCCAAAATACCCGCCGATTGCACCAGCTCCCACAATAAGAATCTTCATCAGCGTTTCTCCTTTTCATTGCCTGTAATAATATTCATTGTGGCGCAAATTTTTCAATTGCGCCACAATTCTGCTCCTACTAGAATTAAGTCTATAAAGGGAAATCCGGTGAATGACGTCTACCGTTGCTATTTCCCGGGAAATTGCACAAATCGTATCATAGCAAATGACATTTTTATGCTTTGTGCTCTCTTTTATCCTTCCCCAAGTACTTTTCCAGTTTCTCTTTCAATTCAGCGGGCAACCTTTCACTTTTTTGTTTTTTAAAGTTGAAGTAAACAGCCCCCGCTTCTCCTTTGGCGATCAATTCACCTGTCTTTTCGTCCGTAATTTGATGCGCCAGCATGAAACTTGAATCGCCAAGACGGCTGACTTCCGTGGCAATTTTCAGCCGCTGGTTGAAATGCCCTTGGCGGACAAAATCGCATTGGGCCGAAATCAGAATGATTTTCCAATCAGCAATATCTGCACCTAATCCAAGTTCTTGAAAAAAGTCAGTACGGGCTTCTTCCAAATAGATAAAATAGCTGATGCTGCTGATGTGCCCCAGCGCATCCGTTTCGCTAAATCGCACTTTCACAGTTGTTTCATGGGCCATCCATTCCCTCTCCTTTCTGTGTTGCGGCTGCCGATTTTTATCCAGCATAACCAATGCCATTGCATTCATATCTGAATTTCCGTCAGCTGTTTTAAACTGACTGTTTGATTTGTGCAAAATACAGAATCTGTCCACTGGCGCTTTGGCAGCCAGAATACAAGCCGTTACAGCCTTTGAACGCCTGTCCAATTTTTTCTAAAATAAAATGTCCCTCAAGCTCTATAGTAACTTGAGGGACATTCATCATTCATTTTTCCGTGTCTTCTTTTTTCACCTTGGTCATCCTGACCTTTTCCATTCTTTCCCCATTTTTTTATGCGGCTGTTTGTTCTTGCTCATGTAATATGCCTCCTTTCATATGTACAGCTATTGCCTGGCGTTTTCAAGCCTCTTCCCGACACTTCATTTCAACTTGTTTTCCCGTTCAGCAACACGCTAAACAAGGCATTTCATTCTGTTTTCAGCTCTCAGGCAGAGTTGGCAAAAATTGCTCCAGCTGCCGAAGGTCCACATTGCCGCCGGACAAAATTGCGGCAATATTTTTGCCGGCAGCTTCAAATTTTCCGGAAAGTATAGCAGCAATCGCTACGGCGCTTGAAGGTTCGATGAGCTGTTTTGTCCGCTCGACCATAAACTGAAATGCTTCTTTGATCTCATCTTCCGACACCAAGACGATTCCATCCAAATGCTCCTGCAGAATCGGGAAAGTCAAATCGCCTGGCTGGGAAGTCCGCAGCCCGTCAGCGATTGTCTCAGTTCCTTGAATCGCTGTAATCCTGTTGGCAGCAAGCGATAAATACGTATCGTTAGCGATTTCCGGTTCAGCCGCAATCACCCTCAAATGTGGCTTGACTGCTTTAACAGCCGTCAAGATGCCGGCAATCAAACCGCCTCCACCGACCGGAACTACAAGGGTGTCCGCTTCCGGTACTTGATCGAGCAATTCCAATCCAACCGTGCCTTGGCCGGCGATAATATGCGGATGATCGTAAGGCGGCACATAAAATCCATTGTTTTCTTCGGCAAGCTGAATCGCTCTTGGTATCCTTTCAGCGGAAGTGGTGCCGCAATATACAACTTCTCCATTGTATGCTTTGATCGCTGCGACTTTTACGCGGTTTGCATCTTCGGGAACGACAATAATTGCTGGAATCCCGAGCTCCGCAGCAATATATGCGACAGCTTGTCCATGATTGCCGGATGAGGCCGCGGTAACAAGACGGGCGCCTTCTCTGACTGCATGTATGACCGCATTGGCAGCACCGCGCAATTTGAAAGAGCCGGTTTTTTGAAGATGTTCCGATTTGAGGTGAATGCGGTTTCCGCTTTTTGCATCCAGTAAAGCCGACGTTAAAACCGGCGTTTGGTGAATGATGCCCTTCAGTTCCTTTTGCGCTTTTTGCACATCGCTTAAACTGACCATATCTCTCCCCCTTTATTGAGGCTATTTTAGCACAAGTAATTCGATTATTCCGTCTTTATCAGCTTTAATTTCAGCTCCCGCCGAAGAAAGTATGCCATTGGCATGGTAAACTATCCTTATACAGGAAAGGGGCGGCTGCTATGCTGAAACGTTTAGTGATCACTGGATACAAGCAACATGAACTAGGAATATTCGACGACAAAAACCCTGGAATCCGCTTTATCAAAAAAGCGCTGGAAAACCGTCTTCGTTCCCTGCTTGACGAAGGGCTTGAATGGGTGATTTTGAGCGGACAGCTTGGTGTCGAAACTTGGGCGGCAGAAGTAGTGATAGACATGAAAAAAGAATTCCCGGACTTGAAGTATGCCGTCCTGACTCCTTTTCTCGAACAAGAAAAGAATTGGAATGAAACCAAGCAGGAAAAGTACCGCACAATTGTTGAACAAGCAGATTTCCATCGCAGTTTGACGAACAAACCGTATGAAGCGCCGTGGCAGTTTATCGAGAAGAATAAGTTTTTCCTTCGAAATTCCGACGGCATTCTTATTGTCTATGATGAAGAAACGGATGGCTCACCAAAATTCATCAAAAAAGAAGCGGACCGCTATGCTGAAAAAGCGGATTATGAGGTGCTGACGATTACTGCAGACGACCTTCGTATTGTGACCGAAGAAGAACAAATGGATGAGTGGGGATGATCAATCAGGCCAAGGGGCGCCTGATTGATTTTTTTGACATTTGACTAACTTAACTGCCTTCGGTAACCTTAAAGAATTGTCTTTGGGACTATTCATTTAAGGAGGAATCTATGAAGAAAGCTTCGAAAGTTTTTTACATCACATTTGTTTTAATTGTTTTAACGGTTGCCTTTGGAGTCATCGCACCAGAGATGTTTGAGAAAGTGACCGGAAATATCCGTTCGTTCATCGACACTTCATTTGGCTGGTATTATTTGATGCTCATGGCATTTTTGCTGATTTTCACTTTTATCATCATCATCAGCCCCTATGGAAAAATCCGGCTCGGCAAAGATGCTGACCGCCCCGAATTTTCGACCCTGTCTTGGATTTCCATGCTCTTTTCAGCTGGCATGGGAATCGGCCTTGTTTTTTACGGGGCTTCCGAACCGCTATCCCATTTCGCCATCCAGCCTGCTACTGCAGAACCAGGAACAGATGCAGCTTTTAAAGAAGCGCTGCAGCGAACTTACTACCACTGGGGTATCCATGTTTGGGCAATGTATGGAATGGTCGCTTTATCACTTGCTTTTTTCCAGTTCAGAAAAGGCCAGCCAGCATTAATTTCATCAACATTGAAGCCGATTTTCGGCAAAAAGATGGAAGGCCCCTTAGGGACGCTCGTCGATGTGCTTGCGGTTTTTGCCACTGTTTTTGGCGTAGCAACTTCGCTCGGCTTCGGTGCTGCTCAAATTAATGGCGGACTCGCTTACCTGTTCGGCATCGAGCAAAGCTACACTGCTCAAATGATTATTATCGGTGCCGTTACTGTCCTGTTCATCATTTCTGCATGGTCAGGGCTCAACAAAGGCATCAAGTATTTGTCCAACACTAATATGGTGCTTGCCGTCACGCTGCTGATCCTTGTGTTGGTCCTTGGCCCGACCATTCTTATTTTGAATATGTTCACTGAAACATTCGGCGCGTATTTCCAGAATTTAATCGGCCTTAGTTTCCAATCCGCTCCTCTTGATGCAGAAAACCGCAGCTGGCTGAACACTTGGACCATCTTTTATTGGGCTTGGTGGATTTCATGGGCGCCATTTGTCAGCATGTTCATCGCCCGCGTTTCCAAAGGACGGACTATCCGGGAATTTTTAATCGGAGTAGTAATCGCCCCAACGGTATTTGGCTCGATTTGGTTTGCCGCTTTTGGCACAACCGCAATTGATATTCAAAAAAGCGGCGTTGATTTGACGGCTTTCCCGACAGAGCAGACATTGTTCGCGATGTTCAGTGCAATGCCTATCGGTACATTGATGGCCATCGTGGCCATTTTGCTTGTCAGCACGTTTTTTATCACCTCTGCGGATTCCGCCACTTTCGTGCTGGGGATGCAGTCGACAAACGGGTCATTATTGCCAAGCAACCAGATCAAAATCTTATGGGGCATTGCCCAGTCGCTTGTAGCGGCAATCCTGCTGTCTGTAGGCGGCCTGACCGCCGTGCAAAACACCATCATCATTGCGGCTTTGCCGTTTTCATTCATCATAATTTTGATGGTCATTGCGTTATTCAAAGCATTGAGCGCAGAGCTTAAATTAGTTAAGCCGAAAAAATGAATCGTGACCGCCTTCCGATTATCAAATGGAAGGCGGTTTTTAGCATATACATACTTTTCACCAAGCGGGGTATAGGAAAAAGAAACCCAAAAAATGGAGGTGCTCAGCCCTATGGAAAAACAAACGAAAGCAATCATCCAAGATTCTTTGGATGCCTTGCTGGAAAATCGGGAGTTCTTGCCGGAACTGCAAGGATCCATGAGAAATCAAGCGTTCACTTCATTGAGCTCCATTCTTTCAACCCCTAACAAAATTCACAAATCGTTTCTTCGGATTCCATTGGATGATGGGCGTGTTGTCAGAATCCCTTCTTTCCGCGTCCAGCATAACAATGCATTCGGCCCTTACAAAGGCGGAATCCGTTTCCATGAAAGCGTTAATGAAGAGGAAGTTGTCAACTTGGCTTTTTTGATGACGTTGAAAAACGCGCTGCACAGTGTGCCATTCGGAGGCGGAAAAGGCGGAATCGTGTTGAACCCGCGAAATTTCTCGGAAAAAGAGCTGAATTTAATAGCGCGTAAATATGTACGCTATTTCTCGGATGTCATAGGGCCCGACAAAGACATACCCGCACCCGATGTCGGATCTGGCGCACGTGAAATGGATTGGATGATGACGGAATATAAGAAGATCACCAACGGCAGTGCATATCTTGGAAGCTTTACCGGCAAAAGCATTGAAAACGGCGGTTCACTCGGCAGAAGAGAAGCGACGGGCAAAGGCGTTTACTTTACATTCCGCTATTTGCTGCACGACTTCATAAAAGAAAACGAACAGCAGTTAAACTCATCTGACAATATTTTTGCGGCAACTGCCCTAGCCCACTATGACCGGCCATTGACAATGGCTGTACAAGGCTTTGGAAATGTCGGATCTGTTGCAGCGCTCGAAGCCTATAAGAGCACCCACATCAACAATAAAGTTGTAGCGGTCAGTGACCGCAACGTCACATTATATAATGCGGATGGTTTGGATATCCTGTCATTGGTCGAATTCGCGGCAACCAACCGCGGGGATTTGCCGAATACGGAAGAACAGCTCCAACAAGCCAAAGTGACAGCGGAAATCAGAGGACGCGATGAGCTGTTGACGATGCCTGTTGATGTTCTTTTGCTTGCCGCACTGGAAAACCAGATTCATCCGGAGAATATGAAGGACATTCAGGCACGCATTATCATTGAAGGAGCGAATGCTCCGGTTACGCAGGAAGCGGACGAATATCTGAGTGAACAAGGAGTTATCATCATTCCGGATATCTTGGCAAACGCAGGCGGAGTCATTGTTTCATATTTCGAATGGCTGCAGGGCCGAGAAACTCAATTCTATTCGGAAGAAGAAGTTTACCGGCTGCTCCTTGAAAAAATGAAAGATACGATGGATTTGATTTTCCCCCAATTTTTTGGAGATCCGTTCCCGCTACGCCAAAACTGCTATATCCATTCGGTCAGAAGATTATCCACGATTTTGTACCGCCAAGGCCAGTTGTATTAAAAAAGCACAAACAAAAATCAGCTGCCGTTAACTTTTAAAAAAACCGGAGCCAATAATGGCTCCGGTTTTTACATTCCTTTTGTCCGGCGGTCATGGGAAATGGAATAGGCTTCTTTCCGGAAGTTCAGGATGCGGTCTTCTGAACATTCGATGCCTTGAGTCGCCACAGTCGGATCAAAAATGACCGTTTCGGCGCTTTCCGCTTTTCCCGTAACCAGCAGCCGGCCAATTGCCAGCTTCTTTCGGTCGGCAGGCCATTCTTGAGTTGGATCGTCCGTCGGGTCCTCTTTTTCCCCAAGGACGATATTCAATTGAAAGGCGACCGGTCCTTTAGCAAGCCGGTCCTCGAAATCGGCTTTGTAGTATTCAATCGGCATTGATACGGCTTTTGCCAGCGACAGCGTATCCACTCCCGCTTCCGGCTCCCATTCATATTTGACCGGTCTTTTGTTTCCATGGGCATCAATGAAATAAAAAACATGGATGGCGTGATAACGCCCAGTGGCAAAACTGGCAGGTGCGTGCATTTTTTTCAAAACATCGATGCCCGCTCTGCTTTCCGGATATTTTGCGACCAATTGAGCCAGGTCTGCTATGCGTGGTTTTCCGTTCTTGAACGATTTCATGATGGTGAGCATTTCAGTAAACACTTCGGGCGTTTTAGCTACAAAAATAGGAGAATTCACTCCAACAATATTCGCCACAGCCGATTCCGGCAAGTGAAACTGGACCGCCATCCCTTTGACCGGCGACATGATATCGGTCCAAGTGGGATCCGGCGAGCTATGCGAAAAGCGGACAAGCGCCCTGGTTTCCCCTTGCTGGAAATGCGGTGCTGTCGTCAGTTCCGATGCTGCTCCATTCGCCGCAAAAACACCTTCATAAATATCCCCTCTGGCGTGGGCTCGCCGATAGCCCGGGTATCTCCCGAATACTTTCTCAATCTGGTTGACTGCGGTTTCCGCTAATGGTTGCTTTTCCATTTCATCACCTCGTTGCTTTTGCTATACCCCTTTACTGCCGAAGTTAATGATGATTTTGCAAAACACTTAGTATTGGTCTGCATATAGCCACCAGGCCCATGTACCGGCACCCCCCGCTAAACTGGCAGCAAGCACGATGAAAATATTGATGGCCTTTAAATCGTAGCCTTCCCCTGCCACACCGCTATACAGGGCCGGAATAGACCATGGAAAATAGGCGCCATAGCCGACAGCCGCTATGATTTGCGAAAACACGACCATCAAGACCACAAACCCTAAAGGAGCCAAATACCCCCTTCCCCAGCAAGCAAAAAAAGCGACGGGCGCACTTAAGCTGATGGTCAGCAAGGCCGTGATCACTATGGCAGCAAGACCATTTTGCAAAACTGACTGTGACCATCCGGCAAGGCCGATTCCCCATCCGATCACCATTCCCAACCCTGTAACATACAAGCTCAACAGACCGGTGGTGGCCATAACCGCCAAGAACTTGGCTGCAACTAGAACGCCTCTATGATATGGCAGTGCCAAGAGGTCTTTTATTGTCCTGTCTGTATACTCTCTGCCAAAAATCCAGCTTGCTACAAAGCCGAAAACGATAAGGCCCCCTACAGCAATGATTTGGGCCAACAATGAAAAATAAGCCGGCCAGCTGGCTTCTCCCGCAATCCGGGCTTTCGCGCCAAGCAAGCCTGCAGTTTTCGCAAATTCAGGATTCTTCAAGACAAACATAAAAAAGCCTCCCATCAATGGAGCGAAGGTAAAAGCGGCCAAAACAGCCCAGAGCAGTTTGCCTTTCCGAAGCTTCAAAACTTCTACATGCAGCACAGCCATTAAAGGATTCATAATCCCCCCTCTCCTTTCTGGCCTATAATCCGCAAAAAATAAGTTTCTAAATCTTCTTCCTCTACCGCCAATTGGGTCGGAGCAAAGCCCTGATAAACAAGGAAACGTGCTATGTCATCCGGGCGCTGGATCGCTTTTGCATCGTATGTCTCGATAAATCCATCCCTATTCAAGGAGGAGACAAATCCGGCAGATGCCATCGCTTCAAGAACCCCCTCTTTCTCGTGCGCCCCTATTACAAGCCGCCTGTTCAAAAGAAGATGCAGCCGGGCAGATTCCACTTCCTGGACAAGGCGGCCCTGGTGGATAATGCCGACCTTCGTCGCAATTTTGGCGATTTCTGTGAGCAGATGGCTCGAAATGAAAATGGCTACCCCTTCATCAAATGCCAGCTCCCGAAGAAATTCCCTAATCTCTACAATTCCGGCCGGATCAAGCCCATTGACCGGCTCATCCAATATTAAAATTTCAGGTTTGTGCAAAAGAGCTTTGGCGATTCCTAAACGCTGCGCATTTCCCAATGAGAGGTTTTTCGCTTTCTTATCGGCATAAGGCTTCAATTTCAGCCGATTGATCACGTTGTCCACCACTTCCGGATCAGAAATCAGGCGGAGCCGGCGAAAAGCGTGCAAATTTTCTCTTACCGTGAGTTCCGGATAGGCGTGCGGCGTTTCGACCATATACCCGACCTTCTTCCAGATAGCGTGATTTCTGAGGCTCACCTTTTCCCCATGGATAAAGCATGTTCCGGAAGTCGGTTTGATCATTCCCAGAAGCATCCGGATGGTCGTGGTTTTCCCGGAACCATTCAACCCGATAAAACCGTAAATCTCTCCTTTACCGACGCTTAGCGTAAGGTTTCCGACTGCTTGAAGCCCCTTATAGTTTTTTGACAATCCAGCGATTTCGATGAGTTTTTTCATGTCTCTTTGCTCCTTTTGCAGAAAGGATTGAGGTGAAAGCGACTTTATGCGAACAGTATGGGCTTTTGTCCGAAAAACTTCAATATGAAATTCAGGCGGAAGTTGCCTTTCATTGAATATCTCGTTAGATAACGGGAATACATATATAAAATCCAACCTTTAGGAGGAAACGGAAATGGACATGAAGCACGAAAACAATAAAATTTCTTTTTTGGACAACTCTGAAGAAAAGGCTTTTATTTCTTATGTTCCAGATGGCGAAGTGTTAACGGTTGATCATACGGTTGTCTCCCCAGAACTGGAAGGCCAAGGAATAGGCAAAAAATTGGTGGCGGAAATTGTTCAATATGCAAGGGACGAAGGAAAAAGCATTGATGCCCAGTGCCCGTTCGCCAATGCAATCATTGAGAAAACGCCTGAGTTCCAGGACATATTGGCGAAATGAGCAGCATCCGCGAAAGCGGATGTTTTTTGTTCCCCCTATAGTTTCTCCCCCTTCCGTTTTGTGGAACACTTAAAACAAACAGCAGAAAGGGGTTTTGGCCATGTCCCAACCGCTTGAAGAAGCAGTCAAAAAATACGCGCAGCCGTTCCAGTCGCCCCAGGATTTGACGGCGGTGCTCGATGCCATTGGAGATGCAAAAATTGTCATGCTCGGTGAAGCAAGCCATGGCACATCCGAGTTTTATACCGTCCGTGCGGAATTATCGAAAAGGCTGATCCAAGAAAAAGGATTCACGTTGATAGCAGTCGAGGGCGACTGGCCGTCATCACAGCAAGTCAACCGCTATATCCGGGGCTATAGCGGCAGCGGCAAAAGCGCTGAGGAAGTGCTGCAGTCGTATAGACGGTGGCCAACTTGGATGTGGGCCAACGAAGAAATTGCCGACTTTACCCGCTGGCTGAAAAAATACAACGAGAATACTGAACGACAAGTCGGTTTTTATGGAATCGACGTTTACAGCCTATGGGAATCGATGGAGGAAGTTGTGCAGTATTTGACTGTTGCAAATCCAGCCGGAGGAGATTTGGATTTGGCGAAAAAAGCGTTTTCCTGCTTCGAGCCATTCAACCGCCAGCCAGAAAAATACGCGATTTCCACCGCGAATTTCACAGAAGTCTGCGTCGATGAAGTATCCAAACTCTTGTCTTCGATCCGCAGCAACGAAGAACATTATAAAGATGATCAGGAAAGCGGCCTGAATTTGGAAATCAACGCGCTGGTCGCAAAAAACGCGGAGGATTATTACCGGGCGATGGTTCAAAGCGGTGAGATTTCCTGGAATATCCGTGATGAACATATGGTTGAAGCCATCAACGAAGTGTGCGATTATCACGGACGCGATGCTAAAATCATCATTTGGGAACACAATACCCATATCGGTGATGCCCGGGCAACTGATATGAAAAGGGACGGCATGCTCAATGTCGGACAGGTACTGCGTGAACAAAACCGGTCGCAGGATGTTTTTGCTGTCGGCTTTGGCACTTATCAAGGCACCGTCATCGCTGCGGATTCCTGGGGAGCCCCGCATGAACGGATATCCGTCCCTCCCGCCCGCATCAACTCTTGGGAAGAAATTATGCACCGTTCCGGCGCCTACGATAAATTGTTGATTTTCAATGAAGAAAACCGGCCGCTGTTCGAGGATTGGGTCGGTCACCGAGCCATCGGTGTAGTCTACAATCCCGAATTCGAAGCCTATGGCAATTATGTCCCCTCCAAAATTTCTCAGCGCTATGACGCCTTTATTTTCTTGGATGAAACAAAAGCCTTATCTCCTTTAAAAGTCGAAAATCCGATAATTGATTAGTCCGATTCATTCCCTCCGTCTTATTTCAATGCCTTACAAATTCAAAGAAAAATGGCAGACCAGGGATGGTCTGCCATTTTTCATATAAAACCGCCGTCGTTAAGGCTATACAAGTAATTCCAGTTGTCGGCTTTATACAATGCGTGGATTGTCAGCCGCTCCCCTGTCCCTAATGTTACTTCTTCCTGAGTAATGGCCACTACCATTGCGGTCGCTCCATTGTCCAAGTTCAAATACACATCACCAATGGATGGCCTTAGTGCATGCTTTTCTTTTATCGTGTCTTCCAGCTTTGCGTCTTCTTCCAACAGGTCTGCAGGCACCTTGGATTTGTCCTGATAGGTTATATCATTGCTGCCGGGTTCTTCCCCAGGGACCATTACATAAAACTCCCTGGCTTTTACTGTATTTTGGCGAGTGGTTATTACATCTTTCCCTTCGACCGTTTCAACTTTTTCAAACTCGTTCAAGGAGTAATGGTCCATATAATCCGGATCCGGCTTGGTGATCAAGATATAGCCGCCTTCTTCTGCTGCACGGTCTTCCCGAAGGGTATACTTTGCCCCTAAAAACAAAAACGAATCCATATGTTTCGGTTTGTAGTAAGTTACCTCTTCCGCTTTGCTTGCCACTTGCTCCATATCTTTGATCCGAAACATCAAAATTGATTTTTTAGCTAGGGGCTTAATGGAATAAATTTTGTGCAGCTCATTATTATAGTAAACAAACTGGCCTTTGCGCGCTTGAATTAATTTCATATTTTCCCCTCCAATACTTGTATTTCTCCTCTGTAGATTTTAGAGGAAATAACAGCAGAAGTCCATGCAATCGATAAAATTGTCTGGTATGGTAGAACAAGCAAAACGGATGGGAAGGTGAACAAGCGGATGGACTTTAAAAATCGGGATGAATTCATCATCAAAAAATACCAGCAAGATGAAGAAACGATGATTCAGCTTTATGTGCAATGGTGCTTGAACCATGGTGTGGATCCTGTTGCCTTATACCAGCGCGCCTATCCTGGACAAGCACAAAACGGCGCTTTGCTGAAAGCGACGGAAGAAGCCGGCCAGGAACATATGGAAATTGGACACGACACTCTTTTAGAAGTGCTGCAACTGTTCGGCAATGACGATTTGGCTTTTGCCGTCACAGAAGAAATCCAAAAGCTCCCAAAACGCTGAAAGGCCAAGTGCTTAGTGCACCCAGCCTTTTAGCGTTTTTTCTTCCTCAATTCTTTCGCTTTGTTTTCAATATGGCTGGTTCGAAGGTTTTCATAGCGATTCGAAGCTATGTTGCTGTAGATTTTGTCCAAATGCGAGCGGATTTCCTTTTCATCCGATTCTTCCCCAGGCCCAACCTTCTCTTGTGCCCTTTCCTTTTCCATCTGCTTCACCCCTCCGTGTTCATGCAATTCTTGCAATAATTTTTCCCTTCCCCGTTTCTGCTTAAACACATAGAAAAACCGGACCTTTTTATAAGTCCGGTTTTGATTGATTAGACAGTCACTTTTACGCTTTCCAGTTCTTTCCCAAGGAATTTCGCCAGTTCCAACATGCCGAATTTACCGGCTGCCGCTTCTGCATCTGAATTATAGTTGGTGTTAGTATTTACATCGTAAGTGAAAATCTCACCCGCACTGTTGCGGATAAACTCAATTCCCGCCACGGTAATGTTGTTTTGGCGAAGAAATTCTTCGTATTTCCCGATAATTGGATCGTTGAATCCTTCCACCACCTGGAACTTAGGCTTTTCTTCCACTTGTTCTCCTACAGGGCAGAACAAGTCTTCAATGCTGCAGGCATCCGCCGGGCATAATTCAAAGCCTTCCGATGTATCCACTTGCACCGCATAGACAAATTTGCCGCCGACAAATTCACAGCGCGTGATAAAAGGTTCCGGCGCTTGGATATACTGCTGAACAAGCGTGATGCCATCGATGGACGGTTCAAAACCGCCGCCATCCAAGTGTTCGTGCAATGCTGCCATCGAATGGAACAATTGAACGCCCAACCCTTTCCCTGCACGGTTATGCTTGATGATGAATGAAGATTCTCCAAGTTGTTCTGCTGCTTTGACGATTTGCTCTTTGCCGTTCGCCGCAATTGTTTTCGGTGTACGGATGCCCGCTGCGTTCAAAGCCATATACTGATTGACCTTGCTGACTTCCAGGCGCAGGGCGCGGCTTCCATTGAAAACTTTGCGTCCATGGTGCTCAAGCCAAACCAACAAAGATTCTGCAAGTTCAGGCGCATAACGATGGCCGCGTGTATGCGAGGAAGCACTCATACGACTGTAAAATACGCCTTCTGGCGGCGCTTCGTTCAAGTCAACAAGCCCTTCATCGGTAAACCAGTTTTCATACGGCAGGCCCAGTTCATCCAAACGCTTGAACAAGTGGGTTGTCCATTCTTCATTTTCGTGAATTACATATATTTTTTCTGTCATGAAAAGTCCTCCTATTTAGAAAGCGTCTCAAGCGCTTTTCTTTTCTCTTCCACCAATGGCATTACTTTTTGCGAGAAGCGTTCCATCTCCTCCAGCTGCGGAGAAAATTGCAGAAGCAATAAATCAAGGCCCGCTTTCTCATAAGCCAGTATCCGGTCTGCGATTTGTTCAGGCGTACCGATCAGATTCGGGCGCAGCCCCCGGTTGGATACCGAATAGTCTTCCAATTTCACCTGCTGCTCAAGCTGCGATTTGCTGACAAAGTCATTATAGCCGACATAGCCGCTGGAATCCTTCATATCCACAATGCGCGCATATTCCGCTTTAACTTCTTCTTCCGTATCACGGCAAACAACATATGCTGCCATACCGAACGATTGCAGAGGCTCTTTTCCTGCTGCTTTGCGAAGATCTTTCATATCTTGTATTTTCTTTTCGATTTCTTCAACTGTTCCGCCATGCATCACATAAGCATCGCAATTTTCAACAATCGATTTTTTACCGCGGGGGCTTTCTCCGCCCGCATACAAAATCGGGTTGGGGCGCTGCACGGGTTTCGGCTCCAAGCGCGCGTTCTGAATATCGTAATATTTTCCTTTGAATGAAAACTCCGGCTGGGTCCACATGCCTTTCACTACTGCAAGGAACTCATCTGTCCGGTCATAGCGTTCGTCATGCTCCGTGAATTCGCCGCCGTATTGGCGTGCTTCTTCTGCCCACCATGCGGAAACGACGTTTAGCGTAAAGCGCCCGTTGGAGATCTGGTCAATGTTCGCCGCCATCTTAGCCGTGATAGCAGGGTTATGGAAAGCAGGGCGAATGGCAGTCATAATTTCAATTTTCTCAGTCACGGCTGCAAGTGCCGCTGCCGTAGACCAAGCTTCAAGCGAGTCAGCTTCCATTCCTTTTATGTCATTCAAGTTCAACTCAGCAATTAAGGTAGTATCGTATCCCCATTTTTCTGCTGACTGCGTTACTTTTTTTGCATATTCAAATGTAGTGGGCATGTTTTCCTCTTCCACATTGCGAAGCCATCCACCGAAAATAGGCATCCAAAAACCATATCTCATTTCTACTCGCTTCCTCTCATCTATGAAGTGACTGCCACTCTCGAAGTTTCTCCCAGAGCTGTAATTTTATAGGGCCAACTTTTAAAAAAGAAATTAGCTGGAACTTCAATATTCATTTTTTGAAGATTAAACGTATTATACAATAAACCCTTTTATTCTTACCAGTGAACTTGGTTATAAAATTTTTTAACTTTTCATAACAGCCTTTCCCCTATTTTCATCACAGACAAGAACCCTGTCACTTTCCGAAAGATGAGGGCATGACAACAGCCATTACCTCTCCTCCCGCGCAAAGCGTTTCGCCTGCAAACACTTCAACCGAAACCCGGAATTTCTTCGGATGAATTTCTTCCACTTTTCCGATTGCTCTTAACATTGCTCCTTTTGGTGTCGGTTTCATGAAATCCACATGCAAAGAAGCAGTGACAAAACGAGGCGGTTCCTCTCCGCTTCCCGGTTCAAAGCCATTCTTCCGGTGCAGCGCCAAAGAAGCAGAGCCGGTGCCATGGCAGTCGATCAGCGAAGCGATCAGTCCTCCGTAGACAAATCCAGGTATGGCGGTATGTTCTTCTTTTGGTTCGTAGAAAGTCACCGTTTCTTCCCCTTGCCAGCTGGTGCGGAAATGGTGCCCATGCGGATTCAACCGGCCGCAGCCATAGCACCACGCGAATTCTTTCGCATAATCGTCCTGTATCGCATGTCGCGTGTCCGCTTCCATAAAACAACCCTCTTTCAATCGGTTTACCAAGTACAAAATATTCTTTATCTTATCACAGCACTAGTGGATTAATGCAAGTATTCAAACTTTTCCCCTAAATAAAAAAGGTTTGAAGCCCTTTCGCTTCAAACCTTTTTTGCAACCCAAAGGAAAAAGCATGATCCTTTTCATCAGACCATGCTTTCCCTTTTGCTTTCCCCTTCTTCCTGAAGGGGCTCTGCACGCGGAAAATTCAATTAAATTCCTTCTACAAACTGTCATTTTCTGACGAATAACAAACCCTCGCCATTGTTACAGTTCACTTGCTCTGACTGCTGTTTGCCATTCCGGCCTGTGGATTCACATCTACATTTTGGTGACGATTGGTGGCAGCCAGTCTTTCAAATGCACTTACACAAAAAACTTACGTCTTACTTTTGTTACACTTTCCAATTAGAAACCACATGAAACGTTGGTCCCCGACGAGAGTGATAATCGCCAGTAAAGCAAATTTTCCGCCAAGGCTGTGCAATTCCTCGTCTGAAGGCGATTATAAGCGACTCTCTTACTTGCTCGCTTACTCGTTTCTTCCTACGGTAGTTCTGCCTTGTACAGATAAAATACCCCTTACAATTTTCTTTAAACCTCTTTTTTAAAAATTTATTAGAATCTTTATTAAATTTTAATTATTTTTTTACTTTTTCTTTTTAGCAGGCTATACTTAGAATTAGTTCGAATTCCGTAATAAAGGAGAGATTTTATGGCTAAGAGTTTACCCCCGCGTTCAGAAGTGCCAGTACAGGATACATGGGACTTAACGAGTTTGTTTTCTTCAGAAGAAGAATTTTATCAAGCCTTGTCCGAGCTTGAAGAACATGCCGCCGCATTCCAGCAGCAGCATTCAGGAAAAATAGCAGATGCTCCTTCTATTATCGAAGCATTGACTGCTTATGCTGCACTTTATGAGAAATTGGTTCCTTTAAGTACATACGCCAGTCTGGCATTGAGCACCGACCAAACAAATGATGCCGCCCAAATGCTTTCAAGCAAATTCGGCTCTGTCGCCGCAAAAATCAGCAGCAAACTGGCTTTTCTGAACAGTGAACTTCTGGCTTTGCCTGAAGACACCCTGCAGCAAGCGATGAACGAATCCGATGAATTCAAAGTTTACTTGGAGAAATTGATCCGCAAAAAACGGTATCAATTGCATCCGGAAGTGGAAAAAACGCTGGCTGCCTATTCGTCCACTTTCAGCGCGCCATACGGCTTATACAACACCACCAAAATGGTCGATATGAAATTTGAGGATTTTGAAGTGAACGGCAAGAACTATCCGCTCAGCTATGTATCGTTTGAGGGCGACTGGGAAGCCGAAACGAATGTTGAACTTCGCCGGGCCGCCTTTAACGCATTTTCCGATAAACTGAAAGATTACCAGCATACGACAGCGAAAACTTACGATATGCAGCTGCAAACTGAAAAAACAACTTCAGATTTGCGCGGCTACGATACCATTTTTGACTATTTGCTGTTCAATCAGGAAGTGGATCGCTCCCTTTACCATCGCCAAATTGATTTGATCATGAAGGAATTGGCTCCGCATATGCGCAAGTATGCTAAATTGCTGCAAGAAGTCCATGGCCTTGGCAAAATGACATTTGCTGATTTGAAAATTCCTTTGGATCCATCGTATGAACCTGAAATCACTGTGGAAGAATCCAAGAAATACATCGATGAAGCACTGGCGATCATGGGCCCGGATTATTTGGAGATGGTTGACCGGTCGTATTCGGAGCGCTGGATCGATTTCGCCCAAAACACAGGGAAATCGACGGGTGCATTTTGTTCCAGCCCTTACGGCGACCACCCGTATATCCTGATATCCTGGACAGGACGCATGAACGAAGTGTTTGTGTTGGCTCATGAACTGGGCCATGCCGGCCATTTCTACAACTCCAACCGCGAGCAGAACGTATTTAATGCGCGCCCATCCCTGTATTTTATCGAGGCGCCGTCGACGATGAACGAAATGCTCGTTGCCAACCATCTTCTCGAAAGCTCAAACGATCCGCAATTCAAGCGTTGGGTCATCTCATCAATTGTGGCCAGAACCTATTACCATAACTTTGTGACGCATTTGCTCGAAGCAGCTTATCAGCGTAAAGTGTATGAACGCATTGATGCAGGCCAAAGCGTTAACGCAGGCATCCTGAACAACTTGAAACGCGGTGTTCTTGAAGAATTTTGGGGAGATGCTGTGGAAATCACGCCAGGAGCCGAACTGACGTGGATGCGCCAGCCCCATTACTATATGGGATTGTACCCTTACACATACAGCGCGGGATTGACGATTTCCACGCAAGTATCCAAACGCATCCTGAAAGAAGGACAACCTGCTGTCGACGACTGGATTGAAGTATTGAAAGCCGGCGGGACGAAAACGCCTGTTGAGCTGTCCCAGATGGCTGGGGTCGATATCACGACCGAGCAGCCGCTCCGCGATACCATCGCCTACATCGGCGAATTGGTCGACGAACTGGTCAAACTTACTGAAGAAATCAAAGTGAAATAATAAGAACATGAAGAAAAGCCGGACAGATTCTGTCCGGCTTTTTTCCAGCTTGTTGAGAAAGTTAACTTTGGATGAGCGTCATCCTTAACCGATAGTTCGCCAACCAGCTGCGCTTGCCGCGGGAGAGCGCCAAGCCTCCTCAGCCGCTTCGAAAACCTTGTGCTCCTGCATCGCTGCGCTAGCTTCGTCGCAAATGAGTTGGGCAAAAGCAATTTGCCCAACTCATTTCCTGCGGGGTCTCAGCCGTCTCGCTATCCCGCAGGCGTCTCCGCTGCTTGGTTTTCTATCTGGGAGCAGGAAACACTAACAGTGAATTTGCTTCAACAATCATGATGGCAGAGAATCTCTACAGGGAATGAAAAGAAGTGCCAGGCAGCGGAAAGCGTCCGCCTGGAGCGCAATTTGAAAAGAGTAACAAGAGTTTCTCGACAGCTTTTTTCACTTTTGGGCGCCTTTCCAGTTCAACGCCTGTTCGACCGCGATTGCCGCCATTGTTCCGACAATCAAGCCGTTCGACAGTGTCGCAGCCAGGACAGATGGCAAATTGACCATGCTGTCAGGCGGGACAAACATAAGCCCAACACCGATCATCAATCCGAATGCCGAAACTTTATAAGCACGCTGCTGATCCTCAGCTTCCGTTAATTCATTGAACGCCATTTCGACCATTTTTGTGAAAATCGCAAAAATGACCGCATAGGCAACTGGTGCCGGCAATGCAGCAAGCAGCGCCATGATATCCGGAAACAAACTGACAAGCACTACAAGAACACCGCCGGTCATAAACGGCTTAAGCGACGGTGTTTTTGTGGCACTGACAAAACCGGCGGCACCGGAAATCGGAACCGGTCCGATAGATGAAAATATGCCGGCCAGAATTTGGTTGAGCCCCGAGGCCACTGAAGCTTGTTTGATCCGGTCTGCTTTGACAATCGAAAACTCATTTTTCAGCACCGTTTCCATGACTCGGACCGAGGCCATCATATTGGCAATCAGCAAAATGGTCAGGAACAACGCCGTCACAAACATGCCGCTATCCCAGATAATCGGTCCAAAGACGAACACTTTTGGAAGCGAGAAGACTGAACTCTCTCCAAAAGCGGCACTTGGCGCTTTACCCAACAGAAGAAATATCAGCCAGCCGGCCGATATGGCCAAGAGAATCGAATAGCGGTTGACCCAAGCTGTTTTGTGGCCCATCAGATAAAACGTAATCACGATGACCAGCACTGCTCCCAAAACAATGAGGCCATCAAGCGGATCGCCTTCTTCTGCAATGCCGAGCAAACCTTTCAAAATGGATTCGCTCAACTGCAGAACGAGCAGCAGCAAATAAATGAACGTAATTGTCGGAGTGAACAAGCTTTTCATTTTGTCCACAAGTCCGGTATATGCAAAAACAATAAACAAAACCCCACTGTAAATCAGGCCGCTTTGAAGCGCCTGCAGCGAAGCATCCATTGTCGGGTACATCATGCCGATCAAGCCGGCGTAAACGATGAAGATGCCCCACCATAAACCGGCCGGCCCTTCATTGATTGGCATTCTATGGCCGATGGCGGCTTGAATAAGGCAGGCAGCCCCCAAGACGAAAATTGTCCGCTGCACAAACAAGGTTGTGTCTCCTCCGTCCATGCCGAAAACACTCGCGATTGCGATTGGCGCGGCTATTGACGAAGCCAAAAGAAAAACTGCCCATTGAATTCCACCCACTAAATTTTTCATCAATATTTTCTCCACTTTCTTCATGTGTCCTGTCGTTAACCAGTATACATTATTTTTTGAAGACAAAAAAAAGGCCTGACGCCGTCAGGACTCTTTTTTCTTGTCGCTATCTGTATCTTTATCGTACGTTACTGTATATCCTTGGTCTTCCAGTTGTTTCACTTCTTTTTTTGAAGCTTTCACCAAGAGCCAGATAATAACAAGAGATAAAATGAATATTACAACAACGGAAATGATTCCCGGGATATACTCAGTCTTGTCTTCTGGAAAATATAGAAATTCCATTATATTTTCTCCCGCCTTTAACTAATCAATTTTTTCCTAATTATACATGATAGTTTTGGCTGTTTAGGGAAGGAACGTGAACGTTTAGTGGCAATCCTTGAATTTCGATCACTGCTCCCTGCGCCCTTATTCAGGAAAAATGCCAGCCGCATCAGTTTGCTGGCTGGCATTCCCTACAAGATTTGCTATTCACCTTCTGAAACGACGGTAAACCGCTTGTTCTTATGTTTAGGATCCTCAATTTCGTCAACCAAGGCAATGGCATAATCCCGGTAGCTGATATAGCTTTCTCCTTTTGAATTGACGATAAATCCGTCCTCGCCTGACTGATAATAGCCGGTCCGCATTCCTTCCGAATCAAAAAAAGCGGCTGGGCTTAAGAAAGTCCATTGGATACCCGTTGAAGCTTCCAAATCGGCCAAGTTTCGGCTTTGGTTCAAGGCGATCGCCTTGAACGTCTCCGGAAATTCCGGCGTCTCATAAAAGCGAGTTGTTTTTGCTTCGTCCATAAACAGGGTTCCTGCGCCGCCGACAACGATCATCCTTGTGTTCGGCGCACCTTTCAATGCTTCGATCAAATGCTTCCCTGCTTCTACGTGCTGTTCCGCTTTTTCAACCGGGACGCCGAACGCATTAACCACTACATCAAATTGCTGCAGGTCTTCAGCGGTCAAGCTGAAAATCTCTTTTTCCAAATACTTCACATCTGGCCGTTCAAGTTTTTGCGCATTTCTAACGATGGCTGTAACATCATGGCCTCTCACCATCGCTTCTTTCATGATAAGGCTTCCCGCTTTTCCAGTTGCTCCGATAATTCCAACTTTCATTCAGGGTTCCTCCCAGCGTTTTCTTACTGCTCTATGGCGTCTTTCAATATTTCATAGGATCGCTTTCTTTTTTCCTGATCATATATATAAGATACTGCCATCAATTCGTCGATTTCCAATTCTCCACAAAACCGGTTGATTTGTTCACTGACAGTATTCCGGTCTCCTTTGAACGTGTACTTCGACATGCCGTGCACCATGCTCTCTTCATAGAAGTTCCATCGCCCATCCATTGAGCGAACCGGCGGCTGAAGAAGGTTTTGGGTTCCTCTGACAACGTTCAAGTAAAACAAATCGCTGGAAGTCGAGAGTGTTTCCGCTTCTTCGTTGGTTTCTGCCGCAATCACGTTAACACAAACCATGACATAAGGTTTGGAAAGATATTCTGAAGGCTCGAATTCGCTTCGGTAGATATGGAGTGCCTGCTCGAGCTGCTGCGGAGCAAAATGGGCGGCAAATACATATGGCAGACCCAGACGCGCCGCCAGTTGCGCACTGGAAGTACTGGAACCCAATATGAAAATAGGAACTTCTGTCCCGACCCCTGGGTGCGCATGGACAGTCCCCTGATGTTGGGCTGATTTCAAATAAGTTTGAAGTTCGACCACATCTTGCGGAAAAACAAAAGCGGTTTCCTGATTGGTTCTGCGCAAAGCATGGGCAGTCCGCATATCAGTTCCCGGCGCCCGGCCAAGCCCTAGATTAACACGCCCCGGATACATAGTTTCCAGCGTGCCAAACTGTTCCGCTACAACAAGCGGCGTATGGTTCGGCAGCATGATGCCGCCAGAGCCGACTTCAATCGATTCCGTGTTATCTAAAACTTTAGCGATCAAAATAGAAGTGGCTGAACTTGCAAGCGTCGGGGTATTGTGATGCTCCGACAGCCAAAAACGCTGATAGCCCAATTCTTCTACATGCTTCGCTAACTTGACCATATCCTGTAATGCTTCTTTTGTTGTATGTCCTTCACGCACCGGCACTAAATCCAATACGGATACCGGCATGGTTGTTCTTTCTTCATTCATTGCGTAACGCCCCTTCTTCTATAGCTGCATTTTAAGCATAGAACCAGAAAATCCTGATTACAAACTTTCTGCTTGCAGCTCTTGAAAAGATGGCGTTGCTTTTGCTTGTTTTGATCTTCATCAAACCCGTTGACGGCATTTGCCGCGCCTCTCCCCCTCTTTTGATGCGTTCTTGGAATAATCCTTGGCCTCGTCCGTTTTCTTTCAATTTTCCACTTATTCTTTTTGTTCCCCAATTCCAGGAAACTCACACGTATACACTGAAAATTCAATATAAAAAGGAGCGCCATTTTCATGGCCCTCCTTTTCGGCTTTATATTGTATAGGCCTTGCCAATTTCAGCAAACTCCGCCTCTCCGCTGTAAGTTTTCTGGGCCGCTTGCAAAATTTCATCGAGATTGCCATACTGCGGCAAATGGGTCAGCAATAGTTTGCGCGCTTGCGCTCTCTCTGCAAGCGTGCCTGCCTGGCTGCCGCTCATATGCCCTTCGATGATGCCGATATACTTTTCGTATAAATTGGATTCAGCAACAAGCAAGTCTGTGCCTTCAGCAAATCCGACCAAGGCTTCGGTCCATTCTGTGTCTGCCGTAAAGACCACTGATTTCCCATTGGAGGAAAATCGGAGAGCCAAACAATACACCGGGTGGACCGTTTCGCAAAACGACACTTCCCACGGTCCGATTTGAATCTTGTTTTCAACCTTCAACGCTCTTCCTTCGGTCACTCCTTTGAAAGATAGTTGGTTGAATGCTTCCTGGTCTTTGTCATGGGCATAAATCGGCAATGGTATGTTCTCCCACTCTTTCAACTGCATACCAATCATTGCCGCATGCTGCAAAACGCCGATATCCGCAATATGGTCGGCATGATAATGGCTGATGGCCACAGCGTCGATTCTTCGCAGCTCTGTGTAATTTTGCACCGCTGCCAACACTCCGCTCCCACAATCGATCAGGCATTGAAAACCATCTTGTTCTATCAAGAATGAAGAAGTCGCTTCGTTTTTGTTTGGGAAAGCTCCCCAAATTCCAACTGGTGTGATTTTCATAAAACCGCTCCTTTGCCAATTTGTTTTCTCTAGTATACCCGATTCAATTCCAGCCATCTTGTTTATCCCCTATTTCCCGGTGGTATGTATACAAATGAGTGATAATCGAATGGAGGGATTACTTTGACAGTAAAACTAACAGTAGAAAATGCCGTACAGGCGAAAGCGGAAATTGAAAAATTGCAGACTCAAGGATATGACGATGACAATATTTACATTTTCGCACATGACAAACGCCGTGAAGCGGACATCACTGAAGCGCTGGATACTGAAAGCGTAGGCATGAAAGAACAAGGCTTTTTGGCTGGCATGAAAAACATGACCAGTTCCCGTGGAGACGAGCTTCGGGCCCAAATGGCCGCAGTCGGTTTATCCGATCAAGAAGCCGAAGAATATGAAGAAGAGCTTGATAAAGGAAAATTAGTCATTATTGCATCCAAAGATGAATAAGCAATACAAAAGGCCGTTTCTCTTTTTGAGAACGGCCTTTCATTTTCGGCTTAATTTATATATTCATAATTTTTCACTATTTTAACATAAACATTTTTCTTCCATTTACTTAGGGAGATAGTTACTAATGGCATAAGAATCGTTCTTCTCATTGATATAGCATATAATTTTTGCTATATTTGAATAAGTTTTATTTTCGAACTAAGAGAGTCTTAGCTTTTTCTGCAGGGCATCAAGGGGGAACAGGAT
Organism: Planomicrobium sp. CPCC 101110; assembly: GCF_007859395.1. Lineage (GTDB taxonomy): Bacteria > Bacillota > Bacilli > Bacillales_A > Planococcaceae > Planococcus. The sequence goes on from NZ_VOHD01000009.1 coordinate 198,882, forward strand.
GAAGAACAGTTTAAAAATGGGCAGCGCCTTTATCGGCATTATTGTAGGAGCAGGTTTCGCGTCTGGACAGGAAATTCTTCAATATTTTACGAGCTTCGGTATGATTGGCATCGTAATAGCGGCTATCGCAACAGCTTTATTTGCTTATTTGGGCATGAATTTAACACTTCTCGGAAGCCGGATGCAAACCACCTCCCATAAAGAAGTTGTTTATGGCATCAGTGGAAAAACATTCGGAAGAGTGGTCGATTACATTATAATTTTCACTTTGTTTGGTGTAGGAGTAGTCATGATTGCGGGTGCAGGCTCTTTGGTCTCCCAGCAGTTTGGATTGCCGGCAATTTCCGGCAGCATAGTAATGACGGTATTGGTCATCGTGACCATCATGCTCAATGTCCATAAAGTCATTGCTATCATCGGCAGCATCACGCCATTTTTGATTATAATGGTGGTAGTATTGGCCGTTTACAGCTTGGCCACAATGGATGGTTCATTTGCCGAGCTCGATCCAATTGCTCAGCAACAAGCATCAGCTGTGCCTAATTGGTTTTTATCAGCGATCAATTATGTTTCTTTTAACATTGCGTTAGGCGCTTCTATGGCCATCGTCATGGGCGGCACTGAGAAAGATGAAAAAGTGGCGGCACGCGGCGGATTGATTGGCGGTCTTGGACTTGGAATCCTGATCATATTAAGCCATTTGGCGATTTTTTCGAAAGTCGATGCAGTCGGCAGCGCAGATATGCCTATGCTGCAAATTGCCAATGACATTTCTCCAATTTTAGGGTTTTTTATGTCAATCATTCTATTCGGAATGATTTTCAACACAGCAGTCGGAATGGTATTCGCGTTCGCAGCCCGCTTTTATACTTTCGGCACGGCAAAATTCCGGATTTTTGTGATTATCACCGGCGTGGTTTCGTTTATCCTTAGCTTTGTCGGCTTCAAGGATCTTGTCGGCATGTTCTATCCTGTTGTCGGTTATCTAGGTTTCTTCCTGGTAGGAGCAATCATTGTCGCCGCCTTCAAATACAATAAAAAAACAGCCGCAGCGTAAATATCCTTACCTTAAATCTTAGCCGCCAAAGCAGGCAATTCCGCTTTGGCGGCTTTTCATGTTATGGTTTTAGTGAAATACCCAATCGGAAGGAGCGCTCACTGATGGATTCGTTTGTAAAAACGCCCGAACAGCAAAAATTGGTCAATCAACTTAAAAAATTGCAGCCGACTTTCCAAAAACGCGAACCGGAATTGGATGCTCTTGGTTCTTTTCCTTTTGATAATATGGCCGATTTGAAAAACATCAATTACCATGCACTGACGCTGCCAAAAGAATACGGCGGCCAAGGACTCGGCCTTTATGAATACATATTGGCACAAGAAGCGATTTCAGAAGGATCCGGCGCCACCGGCCTGTCCATCGGCTGGCACGTCGGCATTGTCCTTGAATATGCCGAAAACCGCCATTGGCACACTGGATCGGCCAGCTGGCTGACGGAAAAAATAAGGCACGGGGCTCTCATCAACACGGCTGCAACCGAAAACAATGCGGGCAGCCCGCTTCGCGGCGCGCTGCCAAAAACGACCGCAGTACTCGACGGAAACGAATGGATCATCAATGGGGAAAAAACATATACATCGCTTGCCCCGGCCCTTGATTACATTTTCGTGACTGCCACTACCACAAACAACACCGTTGAGACATTCATCATTCCGCGGAATACGGCAGGGGTTTCGATCGATGAATCGTGGGATATGCTCGCAATGCGGGGAACAGCAAGCCATACGCTTGTAATGGACAATGTCCGCATTCCTGCTTCTTTTGTATTAAAATCATCTGACGCTCAAGCACCGGCAAAAGGATGGCTGCTGCACATTCCGGCTTGTTATATCGGTATTGCCGCCGCTGCGCGGACATATGCAATTCAATTTGCCGCAAGCTACGTTCCTGCTTCACTTGGCAAGCCAATCGCAGAAACCCCAAACATCAGGCAGCTCATCGGCGAAATGGAGCTCGAACTGGCCACCGCCCGCCATCTTCTATACGGAACAGTCGAACGCTATGAACAAGCTACAGATAAAGCGCCGCTGGCCGAAGCGCTGAACGTTACAAAAATTGCGGTCACCAATGCAGCCATCGGCATCGTTGACAAAGCGATGAAAATAGTCGGCTCCCGCGCTTTATCGGAATCGAATCCGATGCACCGCCATTATTTGAATGTGCGCGCCGGCCTTTACAATCCGCCGATGGAAGATATGGTCAAAGCCCAGCTTGCCAGACAGGCTATCGAAAAGTGGAACCTAAAAGAAAATTGAAAGGCGGAAAGCAGAATGACTCTAGTATGGATTGATGAGACCGAGGTTACTGCATTAAACTTCCAAAATGAAACTGTAACCGACCCTGCATCAGGGAAAACCAAGCGAAAAATCGCTTTTGACTTTAAAGTGACAAGCGCCGAGTATCATGATATTGCTGTCTTGCTCTATAAAATGGAGTTTCGCATCCGGGTGCCCGAACAAAACCTGGACTTTGTTGCCGCAATCTCCAACTATTCGACTTCCATCACCAATCTTTACGAAGAAGACCAAGTGGCTGACTATAAGCTGGAATTGACGGAAAAAGCTTAAACCAAAAATGCCTGCACTTTTTTAAGGGTGCAGGCATTTTTGGTTTTATCGCCTCTTGAAACGGCTTCCGGAATTGCTTCTTAACCGCTGCATCAAATTATGTGCGCGGGCGGCCTTAGCTTTCGCCAAGTTGTCATCCACTTCAATTGCCTCTATCTCTCCCTCGTTCATCGTGATTGTAAACCAGGAGTGCATTCGGCTCCCTTCCGGCAGCCGAGAGACGGGAACAATGATCTCCCGTCCGTTTTCTTCCAGCAAAATAACTGCATTGGAGCCATCTTCGATTCGGTCAAGCATTCCTCTCATCCTATCATCCCCCTATGCAAGCAAGACCTTGCTCTTTGATATCTCTGAGTTTTCCAGGTCCGATGCCTTTTATTTCCGTTAATTCGTCAATGGTTCGGAAAGGCCTTTCCGCAATGATGCCTTTTGCATAAGCCGGTCCAATGCCTGCAATTTCCTGCAGTTCCGCAGAGGATGCGGCATTCAAATTAATGCACCGATTTTTCCCTTCTTTGGCAACCCCATCCCGTTCCGTGGACACGCTGTATGTCTTGCCATCTGTCTCTACAATGACAGTCCCATTGACATCGGTGCCGAATACTTCCGCTCCAGCATTCTCCGCAGCAGCCAGCACTTCTGCATGGGGATGGCCATAGGAATTATCCGCCCCCGCACTGTAAATGGCGATTTCAGGAGATACCGATTTTAAAAATGCGTCGCTTGTAGACGTATTGGATCCATGGTGCCCTAAATGCAAGATTTCGGCATCCAACTCCATCCCACTATCAATCATGTTCTGTTCTTCTTTAATGCCGGAATCACCTGTAAAGACGAAGCGTATGTCACCATACGTGAGCCTGAACGAAACCGACTCTTCATTGGCTTTTCCAGTGATCTTTTCCGGATACAACACTTCAATTTCCATGGCTCCCAGATCGAATACTTCTCCGCTCCGCGGCTCATAATAATCGCTGCCTCCAGAATCGATCGCTTCCAGCGTTTCGATGAACGTGTCAGATGTGCTTTCGTTGCCTGACATCCACACTTCCCCAACGTCATAGTTCTTAATGACATCAGCCAACTGCCCAATATGGTCAGAATCGGGGTGGGTTCCAACTGCAATGTCGATTTTCCGAATGTCCTGCGCTTCCAAATAATCGATCACATCCGTGGAATTCCAATCTCCCGCATCAATGAGCATTGTATGGCCTTCCATCTCGAGTAATGTCGAGTCGCCCTGCCCCACATCAATAAAGTGCACTTTCAAGCCGCCAGCCTGCTGTTCAGAGGCTGTGTGTTTTTGCGTCCCAGCTTCTTCCGCCTTTTCACTTGGACGGATACAAGCCCCTAGCAGCAGCAAAATCAATAAGCAATGGAAAACTAGCCATTTTTTCTTCAAGGACTCTCCCTCATTTCATACTGCATTTTACCACAATGCACTTTCTTCTCGCTCTTCCCGCCTTCTCAAGAAGCTAAGCGCCTGCCGCGCCGAACCACAAAAAAACCGCTTCAAAATTTCCGAAGCGGCCTTGTCTTTGTATGATGAAGATTTAAGATGACATATAACCGCCGCCGTTCACATGCAAAAACTGGCCCGTCATATACGAGTTTTGGGAATCCGCCAAGAAAACAAAAGCTTTTGCGAGTTCGTACGGCTGTCCAGGGCGGCCCGCCGGCACATCTTTCCCAAAATCTTCCCCCACATTAGGGTTGATGTCTTCAAATGTTTTCGTAATGAGCGGGGTCCAGACCGGTCCAGGCGCAATTCCATTCACTGCAATTCCCTGGTCGACCAGGCGCCGCGCCAAAGAACGGGTCAAAGAAACCATGGCCCCATTCGCCCCGGCATAATCAATAAGATCCGAATGTCCCTGATAAGCATTGATGGAGGCCGTATTGATGATGCGGCTCCCTTTTTCCAAATAGGGGAGCGCCGCTCTTACAATATAAAACATGGCAAACGCTTTAATCTGAAACGTTTTTAACAATTGTTCATCCGTAATATCCAGCGGCGATGTCTGGGGATATTGAAAACCTGCATTGTTTACAATGACGTCCAATCGGCCGAATTCTTCCAACGCAAATTGGACCAAACGACCGCAATTATCCGAAGTGCTCAAATCTCCACTCAACGCCCTTGCTTCGCCGCCATATTTTTCGATTACTTGTATCGTTTCATTGGCTGATTCCTCGTCGTCCAAGTGGCCAATCACCACTTTTGCGCCTTCTTTTGCGTACGCGATGGACACAGCACGGCCAATGCCGCTGCTGCCTCCAGTCACAAGAGCCACTTTCCCGCTCAATACTCCGCTTGCTTTGTAATCTTCCAAATCCGTATTATTGAACGGCTTATCCACTCCACTACCACCCTTTCAGGATTCAATGCGCACTAAAATTTTCTCAAGGCGCCAAACTTCGTCCGAATACTGCTGAATGGTTCGGTCGCTGGAAAAAATGCCGGATTCTGCAATGTTTTTCACTGACATCCCCCACCACTCCTTTTGATCCGCATAAGCCTCCACCATTTTTTCATGCACCCCGGCGTAGCTATGGAAATCTTTCAGCACAAAGTAAGGATCATTCAAGTCCACCAACTGTTTGCGGATAAAACTGATATTGCCGATGCCATCGGACAATTCCCCTTGAAGCAGCCGAGCTATAAGCCGTTTCAGCTCCGGGCTCTCCTCAATCACTTCTTGCGCCCGATAAGTTTTGTGCTTTTCAAGCATCATGATTTGCTGGGAATGAAGGCCGAAAATAAAAGCATTTTCTTTGCCAACATGGTCAACAATTTCAACGTTGGCACCGTCAAGCGTCCCTAATGTTATTCCGCCATTCATCATGAATTTCATGTTCCCGGTGCCTGAAGCTTCTTTGGAAGCGGTCGAAATCTGTTCACTGACGTCTGCGGCCGGAAACATTTTTTCGCCATGGCTGACGTTGTAATCTTCCACAAAAACAACATGGATGTGTTTGCGCACTAAGGGGTCCTTGTTCACTTTGTCGGCCACAACATTGATCAGCTTGATGACTTGCTTGGCGAATTCATATCCCGGAGCCGCTTTGCCGCCAAAGAAAAACGTTCTCGGATACGGCCGGAATGTGCTGTCTTCTTTGATGCGGTCGTAAAGCGATTGAATATGGAGAATGTTCATCAATTGGCGCTTATAGCCATGAAACCGTTTGATATGGATATCAAAAATAGACAGCGGATCTATGAGGCTGTCCCTTGATTTTCCAACATGGTCGATCAACTGATTTTTTTTCGTCTGCTTTACCGCCTTCAAGGCTTCCAGGAACGAAGAGTCGATGGCGAACTTTTCTAAGTTATTCAATAGGATTGGTTTTTTTATCCACTCTTCCCCGATAGAGTCTGTAATTAACTTTGTCAGTTCGGGGTTGGCTTTGATCAGCCAGCGGCGATGGGTGATGCCATTGGTTTTGTTGTGGAATTTTTCCGGAAACTGCCTGTGAAGCTCTTTAAGTTCCCGGTTCTTCAAGATATCCGTGTGAAGCTGAGCCACTCCATTTACTTTATAGCTGCCCACAACTGCCAATACGGCCATTTTTACAATGCCGCCGTCAATGATGGACATCTTTTTAAACGCCTCTTCTTTGCATTGCTGTTCCTGCAGCTGTGCTTTGAAACGGCGGTCAATTTCTTGGATAATTTCATAAACGCGGGGAACCAATGATGCCAGCAGGGAGCTGTCCCATTTTTCCATCGCTTCCCCCAGGATTGTGTGATTTGTGTAAGAAATGGTCCGGGTCGTGAGATTCCAGGCTTCTTCCCATTCCAATCCCTCCACATCAAGCAAAAGGCGCATGAGTTCCGGAATCGCAATTGCCGGATGGGTATCATTGATTTGGATCGCTACATGGTCAGGCAATTGCCGGATGGGGCAAGGCAAGGTTCTTAAAATGGTTTGAAGAGAAGCACTGCACATAAAATACTGCTGTTTCAAACGCAAGATCTTCCCCGTAACAAGGGAATCGTTCGGATAAAGCCGGTCGGATATCGCTGCGGTTTCCGCTTCATATTCCTCAAAGTCCTTCGTTTCCGGAAGCGGGCGTCCGGAAATCTCCGCTTGCCATAACCGCAAGGTATTCACTGTCCCGCCGGATGCACCGATAATCGGCATGTCATATGGAACAGCTTTAACCCATTCCACATCTTTAAGGTTCGGATGCAATCGGCCATAGAACGGAATCTCCACTGATAAATCATCCCGCCTGATTTCCCGGTTCCCTGTTTCCGTTATCCAATTGGTCGGATATTCGGATTGAAAGCCGTTTTCAATCCGCTGCGTAAACAATCCGCCTTTGTAACGGATGCCGTACCCATGCCCCGGCAACTGCAAAGCAGCGAGCGAATCCAAAAAACAAGCCGCCAGTCTTCCAAGCCCTCCGTTGCCAAGCCCCGGTTCAGGTTCCATTTCTTCTAATTCATCCAAGCTAAAACCGAGTTCCTGCAGCCCTTTTTGGACAATTGGGAAGATCCCCAAATTGTGAAGATTCTGCCCAAGCATCCGACCAATCAGAAATTCAATTGAAAAATAGTATAACTGCTTTGTCCCAGCTTCCTCGTAGCGCTTATTCGTTCGGACCCAATCTTTTTCCACAACTTCTCTCACCATGGCGCCAAGTACCGCATACGCCAATCCGGGGTCCTTATCTTCTCCGGTTTGCTTCAGACGTTTCGTAAATTCTTTTTTGAATTCCTCTTTCGAATCGAACATAGTTTATCCTCACCCTCTGGCTATCCTCTCATATTCTTTTGCGTACTCTTTTGCAGAATGCGCCCAAGAATAATCGCCGACCATTCCATTTTGTTTGATTGTCTCCCAGTGTTCCGGTTTGGAATACAGTGATAAAGCCCGTTCTACTGCATCAGAAAAAGATTTGCCCTGCAGAAAGTCGCTAAGGAAACCTGTTCCGCTGCGGGTGTTTTCATCATATTCTTCGATAGTATCCTTCAAGCCCCCGGTTTTATTGGCAACTGGAACGGTCCCGTAACGCATTGAGATCAACTGGCTCAAACCACAAGGCTCAAAATGCGATGGCATCAGAAAAATGTCAGCCCCAGCGTACAACAAATGGGCAAGCGCTTCGTCAAAACCGATATAGATCCCTACTTTTTCCGGATAGCTTTCGGCTAGCTGACGGAAAAACTGTTCATTTTTTTCTTCGCCGGATCCAAGAAGCACAAACTGCAAATCCGTTTTTTCAAGGAGGCCCGGCAATGTTTCCATCAGCACATCAACGCCTTTTTGTCTGGATAATCTGGAAACCATGGTCAACAAGGGAATATCCCCGCGCTCCGGCAATTCGAATTTTGCTTGGATTGCCCGTTTATTGACCGCTTTTTCTTCCATGCTTGTCTGGTCATATTCCTTTTCAATCATTAAATCAGCCGCCGGATTGTAAGCAACGGTATCGATGCCGTTTAATATGCCGATGAATTTCTCTTCCAGTTCCTGAAGCAAAGGATGTAATTTTTCCCCGTACTGCTCTGTCAAGATTTCATTCCGATATGTAGGGCTAACCGTACTAATGCAGTCAGCATATAACAAACCGGTTTTCATCATATTGAATTTGCCGTTCCATTCAACTAGGCCCTCATCAAAATAACGTTCGTCCATCTCGTAATTGGAAAGGAAAGCCTCTTTGGAATAAGGTCCTTGATAAAGCAAATTATGGATTGTCAGCATTGTTTTGATGTTTTCATTAAATCTCCGGAACTGCTCATCTTCCCGCACCAGAAATGGTATCATCGCTGCATGCCAATCATGTACGTGCAGTACATCTGCTTTGAAATTCAAGGTCTGCATTACCGCTAAGGCAGCCCGGTTAAAAAAGGCGTAGCGTTCGGCATCATCGGTATGCCCATAAACACGTTCCCGCTTAAAATATTTATCGTGTTCCAGGAAAATAAACCGTACACCATTTTGTACATACTCATAAATTCCACATTTTTTTTTGTCATATTTGAACGGAATTTCGATTTCTTCAATTAATGAGAATTCCTCCTCGTACTTTTCTGGAATCAAGTTGTATTTTGGGAGTATGACCATTACTTCATGGCCCAGCTCCACCAATTCTTTGGGCAATGCCCCCATTACATCACCAAGCCCTCCCACTTTCACAAAAGGGGCACATTCGGCTGCTGCCATGACAATCTTCATCCAACATCCTCCTTCAATACTCGTTCCCCTTTACGCAAGACGACCGGGTTTTCTTTTGTCCCACGCAAGATTACACCCGATTCAATATGGACCTCTTTATCGGCGATCACATAAGACAAATCACAGCCTTCCCCGATGACGCATTTCTGCATGATGATGCAGTGGTCCACTTTCGCGTTCTTTTTGACCATAACGGCGCGGCCAAGAATGCTTTCCGTCACCGAACCTTCGATGGTACCCCCGTTAGCAAGCAATGCCCGCTTCACCACAGAACCTTTGAGATAACGGGTAGGAGGTTCATCTTTTACTTTGGTGTAGATTGGGCATTCGTGAAGAAATAACTCGCTCCATCGCTCAACGTTCAACAAAGCCATCGATTCGTTGAAATAGCTTTGTACTGAGTCAATGACAGCTACATAGCCCTCATATTCATAGCGCCCATACGTATAAGGTTTCTTCTTCAAATTCACAAGATCTTCCACGCTGACAACGCGTTTTTCTTTATAGACGTCGATTAGCTCCATCAGCAATTCCCTAGACATGATATAGCTTTTTAATGAAGTGTCTCCGCTAACCGCCTCTGTAATGTCCGCTCCTGATTCAATATGGGCCTGCAGCATCTTCTGATAGTTAATCTGGGTTATTGTATAGCAACTTGTGATGACGACGTGCTGGCGTCTGCTTTTCGTTATAAAAGCTTTGTGTTCTTCCAACGCCGCAAAAGCCCCGACACTCAAATGCCCGCCGTTTAGCTGGGTAGGAGGCAAAAGGAATAAACCGTCTTTTCTGCGGTCCAAATCCCAGCTTTTCCCCATACCTATATGATCCAAAAGCGACACAAACGGGTTAGTCGGAAAAACGCCTACCGAGCTTATGCCGGAGTTGACAATGTTGGACAAGGTAAAATCAATTAGCCGGTACCGCCCAGCAAAAGGAACGGAAGCCGTTGAACGGTACATCGTTAAATCTTCCAAACCAGGTATTCTCACTGCTGCATCAACGATTGCCATCAAACGCATGTTCGCCACTTCCTTTCCACTTTTCGACAATTTCATCCGTCAACAAAATGATTTCCCCTTCTGGGCTTCCTACTTCAAAATTATCAGGAACATTAAATGAGGGAGGCACAATGGCTCTGGTTAGTTTTGCCCCGTTGCCGACAACCACTCCGCTCATGATGACGCAGTCTTGTATAGTTGCTCCCTCTTTAATATAAACATCTTGGAATACTACTGACTTGGTCACTTCCCCTTCGATAACACAGCCTTCGTTAACAAAAGATTCCTGAACATACCCTGTTTCTGTGACAACTTGCGGCGGCAGCTGGGGATTGGAAGAAAATATGCGCCATGCCGGATCGTGCAAGTTCAGGCCGGATTCGGGGTTCAACAAATCCATATTAGCTTCCCACAGGCTTTCAACGGTTCCGACATCTTTCCAATAGCCTTTATACGGATAAGCGACCAGCTTTTCCCCTTTGCCAAGCATCAGCGGAATGATGTCATGCCCAAAGTCATGGGAAGAGTCTTCGTTTTCGTTGTCCATGATCAAGAAATCTTTCAGTTTTTGCCAATCAAATATATAGACGCCCATCGAAGCCAAATTGCTTTTCGCATCTTTCGGCTTTTCGACAAATTCGGTTATGTTCATTTTTTCGTCGGTATTCATAATGCCAAATCGATGGGTTTCCTCCCATGGCACCTCGATGACCGAAATGGTGGCATCCGCTTGCTGTTCTTTATGGAAATCCAGCATCATGCCATAATCCATTTTGTAAATGTGGTCGCCCGATAAGATGATGACATATTCGGGGTCGTGTTCCATCAAATAGTTGATGTTTTGATAAATGGCATTTGCTGTGCCGTCATACCATCTGATGCCTCCCATGGCTGCATAAGGCGTCAGCATCGTAACGCCCCCATTGCGCCGGTCCAAATCCCAAGGCGTCCCAAGGCCGATGTAATTATGCAGCACATGGGGCTGGTATTGGGTCAATACGCCGACCGTATGGATTTCCGAATTCATGCAATTCGATAACGGGAAATCGATGATCCGGTATTTTCCGCCAAAAGGAATGGCGGGCTTGGCAATATTGTACGTAAGCGATTTCAAACGGCTTCCTTGTCCTCCTGCTAGAAGCATGGCCACGATTTCGGTCTTCATTCAACTTCACTCCTATCCTGTTTTTTCTTCCAAATACTCATGGTGAATGCGGGCAAATCAATTTCCATCGATTGGCTTTGGCGGTTGAATGGAATCTCCTTGGCAACAGCCTGTACATGCTGCTGCTCACTCCCTCCTCCATAAGGAGCCTGGTCTGTTGAAAATATCTGTAGGTAGATGCCTTTTGACGGCACCCCGATTTGAAAATCCGGATAATGGCAGTCCGAAAAATTGCAGACGATAACGCATTCATTTTCCGGCGAACGCCCCCTGCGGACAAATGAAGCGACACTTTGCTTGCTGTTGTCGGCATCCAGCCATTGGAATCCTTCCCGCTGGTCGTCCAGTTCGTATAAGGCTGGCTCACTTCTGTAGAACATCAACAGTTCTTTTGTAAACAAGGCCATTTGCCGATGGGCTTTAAAGTCATATAAATGCCAGTCCAATTGGGGCTGGAATTTCCATTCGTCGAAATGGCCGAATTCCTGGCCCATAAACAACAGCTTTTTCCCAGGATGGGCAATCCAAAACCCGAGAAGCAAACGCAATTGATGGAATTTCTCCTCGTAAGTGCCAGGAAGCTTGTTGAGCAAGGACCCTTGCCCATGAACAAATTCATCGTGAGAAAAAGTGGAAATAAACCGTTCTTCGTAATGATAAAAAATAGAAAAGTTGATATTGCCGTGAAATTTGGAGCGCTCAGCGGGCGGCGTTTTCATATATACCTGGACATCGTTCATCCAGCCAAAATTCCATTTGTAATGGAATCCCACTCCTCCATCTTCAATTTCGCCCGTCACTTTCGGATAATGCCAGGCGTCTTCTGCAATCAGCACGGCTTCCGGATGATGTTGCCTCAAAGAAGCGGTTAAATTGCGAAGAAACGCCACCCCATCTTCATTCGGAGTTCGCTCAGGGTCATTTGGGACAAACAGCAAGTTGACCAATGCATCCATCCGGAAACCATCAAATTTGAATTCGTCCAGCCAATAATGGGCACTTGATAAGAGAAAGCTGACGACTTCCCCCTTTCGTACATCAAAGTTCAACGTCCCCCAATCCGGGTTCATCCGGCGTTCCGGCCTGGCTTCTTCATAAAGAGGGGTGCCATTGAACAAAGCCAAAGCATGCAGGTCGACGCAAAAGTGGCCAGGCACCCAATCAAGAAACAAACCAATTCCGCTTTCTGCACATTTTTGGATGAAGTATTTCAAATCATCTCCTGACCCATACCTGCTGGTCGGAGAAAAATAGCCGGTAGTTTGATATCCCCAGGATTCGTCAAGCGGATGTTCCGTAATGGGCATCATTTCAATATGCGTGAATCCTTGCTTTTTTACATACGGGATTACTTCTTCCGCCAGCTCCCGGTAAGTTAGAAACCGGCCATCTTTTGTGCGTTTCCATGTCCCTATATGCAACTCATAAATTGCCATCGGCTCTTCAAAATGCTGCCGATTTGGCGATTTTTTCAGATTAATGACCGCTTCAGGCCAAAGAAACTCTGAATCCGCTTGTACAATTGAGCGGTTTTGCGGCCTTTTTTCACTTGCTCTGGCAAAAGGATCGATTTTGCGCAAGTTTTCTTTTTGCGGTGTTTCAATTTCATATTCGTACCGATAGCCTGCCATCATCCTTGGCACTGATGCTTGCCATATCGCCGAATCGAGCGGATGGGAAGTCATTGGGTATCTTTCTTCCTTGTTATCTTTGGCATTAGCGCAAACGACAGTGACACGCTCCACCTCCGGCACCCAGACTGTGAAAGTTGTCTCGCCGTCCCGCAAATGCGAGCCAAAGTACCGATAAGCGTCAATCATCCGCCCTTCGTGAAATTCCAATAGCTTTTCTTGCGTTAAAGAATTTGCTTGGCTGATCAATATAACACCCCCCAAAAGGACTGCAGCTTCCCGTCATTTCTTACTAGTTATTCTACAGACTGCACCGAAAACCCTTGTCAAAATACAAAATTATCAGAAAATAATAACAAAAATTATTATTCACTTTGCCGAATCCAGCGGACGTTCGAAATGTTTACACATATTTCTGTTGCAAGGCACTTGTTTGATGCCAGTATATCCACTACGCTTATGGAGGATAAACAAGCTAAAGAAAGCGAGGACGAGGAACCTTGAAAAAAAACGTCTGGCTTTTTTCACTGTTGCTTTTCACCCTCATCCTTTCAGGGTGCGGACAATCAATACAAGATCCATTGAACTGGGAATTGGAAGATTTCACATTCACGAACCAGGAGAACGAACAAGTAGGTTTGGCCGATTTAAAAGGAGAAGTATGGCTGGCTGACTTTGTTTTTACAAATTGCACAACGGTTTGCTTGCCGATGATGGCAAATATGACCGACCTTCAGGCACTGCTTCAAAAAGAAGGGCTTGACGTGAAAATCGTTTCATTTACAGCCGATCCTGATTTTGACACTCCTGAAGTTTTAAAATCTTATGCAGAAAATTACGGGGCCGATTTATCAAGCTGGCATTTGCTTACCGGCTATTCTTCGGAAACGATTGATAAGTTTGCCATGGACAACTTCAAGACGATAGCAAGAAAACCTGAAGATCAGGACCAGGCCATGCATGGCACCTCGTTTTATCTTATAGACCAAAACGGAGTCGTGATGAAAGACTATAATGGCCTCCAGCCGCCAGCCGACGACATCATTTCAGATATTAAAATTTTAGTGGAGGAATAAGCATGTTTGAAAACAAGAAATGGCTATGGATATCGTCCATAATCGCGGCCGTTCTTCTTGTGCTCTTTTTCATGCCGCGCGATAATCAGCCTCCTCCACAAAGCCGTGTCATTCTGGAACATTCGCACCGGACCTATATCGCCTATTCTTGCTTTGAAGAGTCGAATGCGACAAATTTTCTTGAAGAATCCACACTGCAGGAAGCCCGCGATTTGAATTACCCGGCGGAGTCCGCTTGCACGGAAAAAGTGTTTCAAGGCAATCGCGACAGCTTTTTTGTCAGCTTGATGAAAGAGTTGGGCATTATGGGGAAAGAGACAAAAGATTGGTGATAGATTGAAGCAGACAGAGGTATGGCCTCTGCCTGCTTTTTGTTTAACGGTTTTTGAAAGCTTCTCTTTTTTCGGGGTAAAGTTAGGCTGAAACGCCACTATCGATTATAATGGAATTCAGGATTCAGCTTCAGCTGCTTCCGGGGAATGGAAATCTTGCTTTTATGGAATTGCGCGGATTGAAAGCCTCCGCTGAGTGAAGCTTCAATATATCGCCCTTTAGCATTCATATCGTGCTAACCTGCCGCGATGCATATATAACAGGCGCTTATAAAAGTATAGGAGGATACAAAGTGGGGTTAACTAGAGACTTTTTTATTTCATTATCCAAAAACCAGTTATTGAACAATGGCGCTAAAAAATGGGGGTTGAAGCTTGGGGCCAGCAAAGTGGTTGCCGGGACGGATATCGACAGCATGATGAAATCGGTCAAAGAGCTGAACAGCAATGGCATCAGCGCAACCATCGATAATCTTGGAGAGTTTGTCTATAGCAAAGAAGAAGCCCTCCTTGCAAAAAAAAATATTTTGGATACGCTGGAAGCAATCCAACTGCATGCGGTAAATGCCCATATGTCCATCAAATTAACCCAAGTCGGCCTGGATGTCGACTATAAATTCTGTTTGGAAAATATGAAAGAAATTGCGGCGCTTGCTGCAAATTATGATATTTTCATCAACATCGACATGGAAGATTACGGACATTTGCAGCAGACGCTCGATCTGCTTAACGAATTGCTGAAGGAATATGACAATGTCGGAACAGTCATTCAATCCTATTTGTACCGGTCGGAAAAAGATCTTGAGAACTTGCAAAACGTCCGGCTTCGGCTAGTCAAAGGCGCCTACAAAGAAAAAGAAGAGGTTTCTTTGCAAGGCAAACAAGAAATCGATGAGAATTACATGAATCTGATCAAAAGCCGCCTTCTTGGCCAAGCTTTCACTTCCATAGCTACGCATGACCATAACATCATCAATGAAGTGAAAAAGTTCGTTCAGCAAAACAG
Organism: Planomicrobium sp. CPCC 101110; assembly: GCF_007859395.1. Lineage (GTDB taxonomy): Bacteria > Bacillota > Bacilli > Bacillales_A > Planococcaceae > Planococcus. The sequence continues at coordinate 213,906 of NZ_VOHD01000009.1, forward strand.
CATTCCCCTCAGCCGCTTTGAGTTCCAAATGCTTTACGGCTTCCGTTCTGAAATGCAGAAGGAACTGGCGAGAGAAGGCTATAACTTCACCACTTACGTTCCATTCGGCCAGGATTGGTATGGCTACTATATGAGGCGTTTAGCCGAGCGCCCGCAAAACATTAACTTAGTGCTGAAAAGCATGGTTTCAAAATAAAAAAGCGGCTTCCCCATCCTCAGTTCAAGGTGGAGAAGCCGCTTTTTCAGTTTTTATCCAGCACCCGTACATGAATCGGCTCTAAATCTTTCTCCAGCCGTGACCGTTGCTGTTCATATTGCTTCGGAAGCATCAGTTTTTCTCCCAGCGCTTCCAGCGGCTCATCAATTGCAAACCCTGGCGGATCCGTCGCAATTTCAAACAAAATATCGCCGTATTCCCTAAAGTAAATGGCTTTAAAGTAATTGCGGTCTTGGACAGGCGTAACGCCAAGGCCATAACTTTCAATATGCCGCTTCCAGTCCAATTGGTCTTCGTTGTCTTTTGCCCGCCAAGCGATATGGTGGACTGTACCGACGCCCAGCTGCCCTGCGCCTTCAGGCGTCATCTTCAAATCGATGACATTGCCGATGTTGCTTGTTGAACGGAACCGCAGCAAATCTCCTTCTTCTCCGACCCGTTCCAGTCCCATTGCTGTTTCCAACAGTTCTGCTGTTTTCTCAGCGTTGGAAGAATATAGCGTCGCCCCGCCGAAGCCTTTGATCGCTTTGTCCGGCCCGATTTTGCCAAAGCGCCATGTATTGTCTTTGCCGGCTTGTCTGGCCACGATTTCCAGGTGCAAGCCGTGCGGGTCGTCAAACCCCAAATATTGCTCGCCAAACCGCTCGCTCTTTTCTGCTTGAATATCAAAATCCGCCAGGCGTTTTTCCCAAAAATCCAAGGCGCCGACAGGAACCACATAAGTTGTCACACCTACTTGCCCATCGCCGATCCGGCCTTTGTAAGCGTCTCCCCATGGAAAGAAAGTAACGATGGTTCCAGGATTTGCCCCTTCATCGCCAAAATACAAATGATAAGTTCCGGGATCATCAAAATTGACCGTTTGTTTAACGAGACGCAATCCCAAAACTCCTGCATAAAAATCCACATTTTCCTGCGGATTGCCGACAACTGCCGTAATATGGTGGATACCCATTGAATTTTTCGCCATCTTTAATCTCTCCTCAACTTCTGTCTCTATTCTTTAAACCCATTATAACATAATATATCTCGAATTAAAGATAAAAAGATTGAAGGCACTGATCTAGCTTCTTTGCTTGCCTACTCTTATGAGGGCAGAAGTGGTTCAAGCGGGATTTTTACCACCCGGCGGATACAGTGCCGCTGGCATGCGGCACTGGAACCTGTTTGTTCAATCACAAAATCAACCTCGATTTTGCCGTTGTTCGATTACCTCTTTCTTTTCCTGTTCTTCCTGTTCTTTCAATTCGGCTTGTTCCTGCTTTTTTTGCTGTTCGATTTCCGCATTTTCTTCCGGACCGGTTCTTTCTTTCTCTTTCTCGCTTATTTCCTCTATTCTTTCCATTTCCTCCTCGTATTCTTTTTCCACATCAGTCGTCGACGGGATAAAAGGCTCTTGGTTATAATCTGTGCGCCTTCCGTAACGAACCAATTCGTAGATGATAAGCCCATTGTTAGGCCTCCCATTGAACGTCTTCATTGGCACCACGTCAAACAGCACATAGTAAAACGCATAAAAAACAAAGCGGTCCCAAAACTTTACAAATTCCTGAATCATGCCATTAGCCAAAAAGGCGTTCAGCGTTAAAGCCATTACAAGATTTGTCAGTATAGGTCCCGCGTAGATGCATACATAAGCGAAATTGCTTTTTCTTTTAAGCGAATCATAGGAAAACCAGCTGTAGAGATGGTAGTGTTTACGAACATCAAACATACCAAATTTAAAAATTCGCGGCCCAGTCCCTATTGTAAGCCTAGGGTTTTCCACTCCGAATATTGCGCTGACAATCAAATAACCCATCTCTCTTATAAACACAACCGTTGGCAAAATGATAAAAGCGGAAATAATTAGCGACAGCAGATCTGAAAGACCAAACATTAAATCCCCTCTTTTTCGTTTGTCCAATTAACACATGAATTATTTTTATACCCGTTTTTTCACTTAAAGACTCTTATTATCATAAAATTCACTTTTGTAAAACAACTATTAATTCGAAAGTCCCTATCTTTTTGCCATAAGTCCCGGATAAGATAAGATTACCATTCTTCAAAGAACATATCCGCCAAAGGAAGTGCCGCATGAGAAGAAAGCATCCTAACCCATTCAAGCCCCAAAAAATGAGCGTCCTTCTCTGTACGCTATTCGTTTTGTTTACAATAGTTTCTACAGAACAAATTGCAACGTCAGTGAATGTGTCCGCCTCTGATCAGATCACCGGTTCCGCGATTTTCAAGCCGCCGCCCAATATGGATACCATAAAAAAAGAAGTGCGCGTCCTGAAGGACCTGGTATACGATGGAACAAAAAATAGCTTTTTGGATATATACTATCCGGCACATGTTACTGAACCTCTTCCAGTTGTTTTATGGATTCACGGCGGCGGCTATGTGGGCGGGTCAAAAGACAGCCGGCAGGATTACGGCATGGCACTTGCAAATGCCGGTTATGTCGTCGCCAACATAGACTACGCCTTGGCGCCTGGCCAGCTGTATCCAGGACCAGTTCTGCAGGCAAATGCCGCACTGCAATTCATGGCGCTTCACGCCGGTGAATTCGGCGGCGACATGAGCCGGCTGTTTATAGGCGGCGATTCAGCTGGCGCACAAATAGCCAGTCAGCTTGCTGCAGTGATTTCCAACCAAAAACTGGCCGGCGCCATGGGCATTCGGCCAGCGGTCCAAGCGGAACAATTGAGGGGCGCTTTACTGATGTGCGGTTTATACAATATGGAAACGGTCCGAGCAACCGGTTTCCCGAATATCGACTTGTTCCTGAATACATATACAGGATCTGATCAATTCGAATCGTTTTCCCGGATCGCCGAATTGTCGACTGTCGATCAAATCACGCCGGATTATCCTCCGGTATTCATAGCGGTTGGAGACGGAGACCCATTCGCTTCCCAATCAGCGGAAATGGTGCAAGCGCTGGAATCGCAGAATGTCGCAGTAGACAGCGTATTTTTCGAAGACAGCGGCAAAAAATTGAAGCATGAATTCCAATACGCGCTCGATACCGTCGATGCACAGGAAACACTGGAAAAAACATTGGATTTCTTGTCAGCAAAAAGTAATTGATGCATAAATAAAGAGCCTCCAACTAGGAGGCTCTTTTCTACATATCAATGGTTTATTGCGCTTTTTTGTACAGGCACACGGACGGGCTGTTTTCTTTTTGAAGGCAGCATGTTGAAAACGATGTTTAGAGCGATTGCCGTGACGCTTCCCGCTACGATGCCGTTGCTTGTCAAAATCTGAATGCTTGATGGCAGTTGCGCGAATAGTTCTGGCACAACCGTCACGCCAAGGCCTAGACCGACAGAACAAGCGATGATCATAGAATTTTCCTGTGATTCCGAAATGATTTTGCTGAGCATTTTGATTCCCTGCGCAATGACCATGCCGAACATGGCAACCATCGCTCCGCCAAGTACCGCAGTCGGAATGATCGTTGTTGCTGCCGCTACTTTAGGCAAGAAGCCTAGCGTAATCAACATTAAACCGGTGATCAAAATGATCTTTCTTGATTTGACGCCGGACATCTGGATAAGGCCGACGTTTTGAGAAAATGTTGTATATGGAAATGAGTTGAAAATCCCGCCCAAAACAATAGCAAGGCCTTCTGCACGGTATCCTTTTGCCAAATCTTTTTCTGTTAGTTTCTTCTCAGTAATATCACTCAAAGCAAAGTAAGTGCCTGTTGATTCGACTAAGGAAACCATTGCCACTAAACACATTGTAAGTATAGCAGACCACTCAAATGTTGGCGCTCCGAAGTAGAACGGTTCGACCATGTGGAAGTAAGAAGCATCTTTTATCGCTGTAAAATCAACCACACCCATAATCGTGGCTGCAACTGTTCCCGCGATCAATCCAAGCAAAATGGAGATAGCTCTAATAAAGCCTGTAGCGAATCTGTAAACCAAGATAATGAACAGCAAAGTTCCAAAAGCCAACGAAATATTCGTCAGTGACCCAAAGTCGCTCGCTCCCTGTCCGCCGCCCATGTTATTGATGGCAACCGGAATCAATGTAATCCCGATAATCGTTACTACCGATCCTGTAACAACCGGCGGGAAAAAGCGGACAAGACTGCCGAAAAATCCGCTGATTACAACAACAAACAAACCGGAAGCCAGAATAGAGCCATAAATTGCCGAGATTCCAAATTCAGCGCCAATGGCAATCATTGGGCCGACCGCTGTAAATGTACATCCTAAAACTACTGGAAGGCCGATTCCAAAAAACCGGTTGTTGACGATTTGAAGGATTGTCGCCACACCGCAAAGCAAAATGTCGATAGCGACCAAGTATGTTAATTGTTCAGGTGTAAGGCCAAGGGCATCTCCTACGATCAATGGCACTAATACTGCTCCTGCGTACATGGCAAGAAGATGCTGGAATCCTAAGGCTGCTGCCCCTAAAGAGTTTTTCATGCGGTTGGAACCTCCTGGTAAAATTCAACTTTTCCGTTGGCCATGGACGAGATATTAGCGAGCGATTCTACACGGATTCCTCGATTCCGGATCATGCTGCCGCCTGTTTGGAAGCCTTTCTCAATTACGATGCCGACGCCTGCAAGTGCTGCATCCGCTTGTTCTACAATATCTACAAGCCCAAGAGCAGCTTGCCCGTTAGCCAGAAAATCGTCAATGATTAATACTACATCATCGCTTTTGATGAAATCCTTGGAAACTGAAATATCGTTTGTTTCGTTTTTGGTAAAAGAGTGCACACTTGCTGTATACAACTGATCGACCAATGTCAGTGATTTCCGCTTTCGCGCAAACACTACAGGAACGCCAAGGTTCAACCCAAGCATAACCGCCGGTGCGATTCCTGATGACTCGATCGTTAAAATTTTGGTCACAGCTTCGTTTTTGAAGCGCGCCGCAAATTCATTGCCGATTGCTTGCATCAAAGATGGATCGATTTGATGGTTCAAAAAAGAATCGACTTTCAAAACTGATTCAGACAGCACTTTGCCGTCTGTTATGATTTTCTCCTGTAGTTGCTTCATGCAGCTGGTCCCCTTTCGTCACGCCGGAAGGCATAAAAAATAGCCCTCAGAACGTGCATCCATTCATACCATGAGCGGAGCAATGTCCTTCGAGCTTAGTGCCGAAAGGAAACGAAAAGAAATACACCTGTTGGAACAGGCATAGTCTTATCATTCCGTTGCTTCTCATAGTCGGTTTGTTAACGGCAAACCGGTAGAAACTTGCGGGCCATATTCCCGCTATTATATGAGTGAATATATTAGAATGGTCTTATTATAGCATGTGAAAAAACCGTTTCAAGGTTTACATAATTAAAATATTATTCTGTAAATTCTGAAATCGAAAAGACCTAGCGTTTACCGATCCAAGCCTTTCTGCAGCCTGGCATTCAGGTGACCAATCCGCCATTTCATCAGCTTTTCTCCAGTTTTTCCTCCAAGCCTGGATTTCTGTACCCAGCCTTGAGCAAATTTCAATCCGGTTTCAACGATGGCCATTTTCAACTTCCCTAGGCGATGATTGGATGAAAGCTTCCCCGGATCCCCTTTTCAGAACCTGCCGTTCGTTATAATTTATTTGATTTAATTCAAGTCAGACCTTATATTTAGAGAGTCGAAATAAAATACAACGAAAAGAGTGGAATTTTATGTCGGGCTGGCTTCGCGACTGGAAAATGAAAATCATGGCCTTCAACCGGAATATCAAGTTATTCATGTTGGCCAATGTGCTTATCCAAATTGGAATGGGCGTGTTCATGGTCATGTACAATCTATACATAAAAGAATTGGGAATGCCTGAAACAGTGAATGGGCAAGTGATTTCAATGACTGCTTTAGCATCTGCAATTGCATTGATTCCCGCAGGTTTCTTGAGCGATAGATATGGGCGGAAATGGATTATTATCGGCGGAGTCGCCCTTGGGGCAGCTACACTTTTTTACCGCAGTTTCGCTGTAGTCGAGGCACCGCTTGTTTATGCCGCCTTCTTTACCGGGCTTTTTATGGCATTCGTCCAGGTATCAGGGGTTCCGTTCCTGGCGGAAAATTCCAATTCATCTGAGCGGGTGCACCTGTTCAGCATTTATTTTGCGTTAATGACCGTTGCCAACGTAATTGGCAGCCTGCTTGGCGGAGTCGTTTCGGACACGCTTCAGCTTTTCCTTGCGACAGCCCCGGTTGAAGCCATCCGCTGGTCGCTGCTTTTTGGTGCTGCGCTTTTTGCCATGGGGCTTCTGCCGCTGCTGCGATTGAATAGCGAAAGCCCTGTAAAGACAAAGAAAATGGAAGCTCATATCGAAATTCACCCAGCTGATGCAGACCTCAAGAAAAACCTCATTGTCATCTTTCACTTTTCATTTGCCAGTTTACTGGTAGGTATAGGTTCCGGATTGGTTGTCCCTTATTTGAACCTCTACTTTTCCAATCGCTTTGAAGCATCAAATGCGTATATCGGTTTAATCTTGTCGCTCGGCTCTGCTATGACAGCAGTAGCAATGCTGATCGGGCCATTGCTCGTCCGGAAAGCCGGCAAAGTGAAAGCCTTGATACTTTTTCAGATATTATCCATTCCATTCCTGCTGTTGACCGCCTATACATCTTCCCTCCTTCTCGCTTCTGTCGGATTTCTTTTCCGGCAGGCACTGATGAATGCGGCCAATCCCATCCAAAGCGCTGTTGCCATGGAATTGGTGCATGATAAATACAAAGGCTTGTCCAATTCAGTCAACCAAATGGTCTTCAACGTTGGCTGGGCAACCATGGGGCCAATTGCGGCCGGCCTTGTCATTTCATATGGCTCCTACTGGGGATATGCGTATGCTTTCACCATTACAGCCAGTTTGTATATTCTTTCTTCAGCATATTACTTTTTCATCTTCGGAAAGAAAAAACTGGCGGAAGAATAAAAAAGCGGCAGGCGAGAAATCCTTCTCGCCTGCCGCTTCTGGAATTTATTTTTTCTTTGCTGTCAGCCGTCCAAGCGCATAAGCACCTGCGAAAAGGCCGATTGCCGTATTCGTGCGTTTATTGAACACTTGTTTCACAACCAGATTCAAGTTTTGAGGGCGTTCTGCCAACCGGCGCATAAAGTAGCCATACCAGTCGTCGCCAAATGGCACATATGTGCAGAAGTTATAGCCTTTTTTCGCCAAGTCCACTTGCATGTCCTTGCGGAAACCATAGAGCATTTGGAATTCAAATTTATCGCGTGAAATGCCATGCTCTTCGACAAAATCAATAACGTGGTTGATGATGTTGTGGTCATGAGTGGCAATGGATGTGAATTTTCCATTCAACAAATGATATTCGATCAATTTGATGAAGTTTGCATCGATTTCTTCACGTGTTTGGTAAGCATATTCAGCCGGCTCTTTATAAGCGCCTTTCACAATACGCAAACGTAGATCTTTGTGCTTTTCAATGTCTTCTTGCGCACGATAGAAATAGGATTGAATTACTGTCCCAACGTTGCTGTACTCTTCTAAAAGAGTTTCCAGCAAATCGTAAGAAGGCTGGACATGCCCATAATCTTCCATGTCGAGGTTGATGTGCATATCGTATTTGCTTGCGGCAGCTACAATTTCCTTCAAGCTCTCGTAACAGAAATCATAATCGATATCTAAACCGATTTGTGTAGGTTTCAATGAGATATGAGCGTCTACTCCATTCGCATGGATGGCCTCAATCACTTCTAAAATGCTGTCTTTCGCTTTCAAGGCTTCTTCTCTTTCAAAAACGAATTCACCAAGATTATCAACCGTGCAGCTAATGCCTAGTGCATTTAGTTCGCGTATGCTCTTGATTGTCTCTTCAACATTTGTTCCCGCCACAACATTTTGGGCTCCAAGCTTCAAACCATACTTTTTCGCTGCAGCAGTCAGCATTTGATTTGTAGACAACCCAATAAAAATCTCTTTTAACATGTTTTTCCCTCCTGATACAATTGACCAAAAAGCTGCTCGCAAGAAATAAACATTCATTGCAGTCCATTCCTTATGATACACGCAAGCTTAATTGTAGCCTTTTCCAAAGAAAATAGCACTGCTTTTATTTACCTAAATGCAAAAAGAAAAAGCTCTTTTTTAGCGTCACTGCGGTGTTTGCAAGCAGAAACCCTTGCCCTGCCGGGATTTTCGCTTTTAAGCTAAATGCAATATATTACTCAAAATAATCAAACTTTTTTCACCCAAAAAAAACCGCATCGGCCGTTTTGGCTTTTGCGGCATTTTTTTGGGGTCAAGCCATCCGCTTATAGAAAGACACGAAATTCCCGACCACTTGATCCAGAAATCCTCTCGTACCGGAGTCGACCATTTCGTTCTGGCCGTTCAATTTTTCATGGACTGATCCGATGTAAACTTCGTTATTCGGAAGCAGCCAAGGCGATAGTGACGGATTGGATAGAATTTCCCTGAGATGGATTTGGGCACGGACACTGCCAAGCACACCCATAGAAGATCCGACAATAAAAGCCGGTTTCTCCCGAAGCACAAATCCGCCGCGCGACAACCAATCAATGGCGTTTTTCAAAGAACCAGGTATCGAGAAATTATATTCCGCTACCGCAAACAGAACGGCATCGGCCTGTTTGATCTTATTTCTGAACTCGATCACTTCTTGCGGTGCATTTTCTTCAGTATCAGGGTTATACATCGGGATGTCATGAATCAAAACAGGCTCGATATCCATTTGGTCGGCATAGCGTTTTTTCATGTACTCCACTAACTTCAAGTTGTTCGAGTCTTTTCTCACACTTCCAATAACCGCTGCAACTTTGATTGTCATTTTACCCTCTCCTTCGCCGGCTTCGCTGCCGTTCAAAATATTGTTACCGTACTGATACCCGAACTGTTGGGATTATAACATTAGAGCAGTTGTGGACAGGATGGACTTTGCTTCCCCTTGTTTGCCTGAGCAATTTTCAAGCAAATAAAAAAACTGCCATGGATGGAATCGCGGCAGTTTTTTGGATGATCGGGGTTAGTTATTAATGTACTTTTCGAAAACGTCCCCAAAATCTTTCACATGGTATTGGCTGCGGACTGATGTCAGCCACGTAAAGCCGAAATCTGTCAGCTTGGAGTATTGGACGTCAAGTTCAACATTTGAAGGGCGGGAATTTTGCAGGACTGTCACTGCTTTGTCCAAACTTTGGCCTGCCATATCGATCAGGATAGCATTTTCATATGTCATTTCTGCAATGCGCAGCAGGGTTTTATACAAGTCTTTCAATTTTTCGATTTGGTTTTTTTGAACATCAATTTTAAATGCCACAGCCCCTAAGCGAAAGCCGATTTCCACATCCAAATCGATTTTTCCCGCCGTCTCAAGAACTACATCTGAAATGATGTGCTGGGAATATGGATAGCGCCGCAATGTCCGTTTTGAAGACATGGCGCTTTCACCATCAACATGAATCAGCGCTAAATTTGTGAAACAGTATTCGTCAGCCCGGGTTTTGATCATGAAGTAAATTTTTTCATCATCTTCATGCATGACATAATCATCTGCATCTGTTTTGTCGTAATCCTGCGGATCGATGATTTTCCCTACATCCGATAAACCTAGAGCGTCTGAAGCCATCTTCTTGAACATATACACAACCCCTTCTCTGCTTGGAAAAGATTTTCCTTAATATAACAAGTTTACCAGAGAATCAATGAGGCAGCATCCATAAAAAAGCTTTCCCTCTTTGGCTTATTGTGCATTCAGTTTGACGATGGAGTAGTTCAGGCCGAGAGCGAAAGCAACCCAGCCGATGTACGGAACCATAAGCATCGAGGCGGTCTTGTCGTATTTGCTGAACCTATATGCTGTAAAGGTTACCGCTGCAAGCAGGAACGCCATTTCCACTAATGCAGTGCCCCGCAGCCCCCATTTGAAAAACAGAAAGGACCATAAGAAGTTCAAGCCCAGTTGTATGTCATACGGCAAACTCGTCTTTGAGCGTGCATTTTGAAGCTTCGCTTTTTCATCTGCCCGGTACTTCGCAATCCCCATTGCCGCATACAGCGTAGTCCAAACCGCCGGAAAGACCCATGGAGCGGGAGAAAATGAAGGCTTTTTCAACTTGTCGTACTTTTCCTGCGAGCCTTGATTAGCAAACATCCCGATAATCGATCCACCGACAACGGGGACCAATACATTCACTGCCAATTTTTTCACATCCACTTGCCCATCCACTTTCAGTAGCTCCACTTTTCTACGCCTCTTTTCAATTTGTTTTTTTGTATTACTCTATCCTCTCATGCGGATATTAAACATGGTGCTCTGCATAAAAACTGCTTAGGCAAATCTTTCAAAGGATTTGGTTCATGGATTTTTTGAAGCTCGAAAGGTTTTCATTTCAAAATACCGAACTTCTACTTTATAAACATGAAAGAGGTGCAGAAATGGACATTCATTTACAACCCGTCACACGAAAAAATTGGGAGGAGGCTTTAACGCTGCAAGTGAAAGAAGCCCAGCGCAGCTTCACCCCTTCTGTTGCGGTATCACTTGCAAAAATCGCCATTAAACCGGACGGCGACCACGTTACTTATTTGCCTTTTGCCATCTATGAGCAAGACAGCCTAGTGGGATTCATCATGCATGCCTACGAGGAAGGCACAGACAATATGTATTGGATAAACGGCTTTTTAATCGATGAAAAGCAGCAAGGAAAAGGGTATGGGAAAGCCGCTTTTGCCGAGATGGTCCGCTGGATAACAAAGCGGTTTCCCGAATGCCGGGAAATCCGGCTGACCGTCCATAAAGACAACCACGCTGCCCGCTCCCTCTACATCCACTTCGGCTTCCGTCCGACTGGTGAAGTTTTTGGGGAGCATGAGGAAGTAATGGTTTTTTCGGTCAATTAAAAAGGACCTTGTCCAATTTACAAAACCCTTTCAGCAAGACCAAAAAAGCAGATAACTGGTATCTGCTTTTTTGGTGCTATCTTTTATCCACCCGGTAAGTAAACTCTACCGGCACTTCTTTTTTTGCAGCCGTACGCACAATGAACATTATATTGCCCGCATTCCTGATTTCGTAATCGTGCGACGACGATTCCATTGTCCAAATAGGTTCATCCATAGAATGGTGAATATGGATTCGGACGTTTTCCTCTTTTCCATTCGCCAAATCATAGCAATACGTTATATACTCCACGCCTTCTTGCATCCAGCGCTTTTTCTCGTAGCTATTGCATCTGATATTGAACGCTTCCCCGATCCTGATTGATACAGCTTCCCCCTCCGTTACGGAGCCGATGGCATCTTCCCCGATAAATTCCAGTTCTTTGTCCGTATCCAGGCTATATAGCTTCACCTTGCCGCTGGCTAAAGAAACGCCAAGGCCATTTGTTTTTTTATTGTCAAATTCCATTTTTATAGTTGCCCGATTGCTCCATTTGTCTACTTCATAGATTGTCCGAAACGAATCTATATGAGCTTCCAAGAACGCAATCTGTGTTGTTTGTCCATTCAAAAGCGTAACGGGCTGTCCTATCCTGTAGGTGTGGCGGTCCCTAAAATCATATCCTTCAATTGATGGTCGGCTAACTGAACTTTCATGCACTCCCAGCTCAGGGGAAAAATCACCGGTCCTCGGCTGCCGGTAAACTTTTCCAGCCATCAACTTCAAAGCCGCGCCGATAAAATCGATTCCAGCGTCATTGCGAATCTCCAGCCATCCCATCAGCTGGAGCTCCGTTCCCTTGATCTCTGCTATATAGTTCATCTGCCATTCGATGCCTTCGGCTAAGTATGACACTTTTATATGATCCTCCATTTTACCAGGCGCTGTCTTCCAAACAAGCGCTGGACCATCAAAAAAGCTTTCCGGCAACGGCGGTACAACAAGCTCACCTTTGGGATCTATCACCACTTCTTTTGTGTCCTGCAGCTCCCCGATCAAGCCATCCCCAATGCTCAGCAAGCGGATTTTCCTTTCTTCTCCAGTATCATGTTTGCGTATTGCCACTTCTTGACCGATATACTTTTCGAGCAGGTTGCTTTTGTTCAGTAAATCCTGGCTAGATCTTTGTTCAAGCATATTGAAACCCTTCGCCAAAACCGAACCGGCTTCTATGCCTCTGGCGATATCCGTAAAACAAATCTCGTCTATTTCTTCTTGGACCCCAATTCGGCGCACTTCTTTGACCATGCAAAAACCGCCGTGATAAACAGTTAAACTGAGAGAAATTCGTTCCTTGGCCGTCGATTGGTACTTCATCTTGCCGCCCCTTTCTTGAAGTGCATGCTGCTTCTTCGCTAACTTTGGCTTAAAGCAAAACTGGAAATTCAGTAATACGGATTCACAAACTTCGGCAAGAGCCATCGCCTTGCAAGATGTTCTAAATGCTACGGCCATTTTAACATTTTTTATCAGCAAACAACCAAATTTTCAGATTATTTTGATCTGTCCATTCCAATTCCTGTACAATAAAGTTAATACTTTTTGAAGGAGTGACGTTCTAATGGCAAGCACTAAATCTTTTGTAACTGATTTTATGGAAAAATACAGGTCCCGTTTCGAAGAAATCAGCACACATGTATGGAACCACCCGGAAACCCGTTTCCAGGAATACGAATCGGCCGCCTTTTTAGCAAATGCACTCGAAACGGAAGGATTTGCGGTTGAACGAAATGTAGCCGGCATTGAAACTGCCTTTATCGGTACGTTTGGAGAAGGAGCACCCTACATCGGCTTTTTAGGGGAATTTGATGCCTTGTCCGGCCTTAGCCAGCAAGCGAATATCGCTGAACAGAAACCGATTGTCGAAGGCGGAATCGGCCACGGGTGCGGACATAATTTGCTTGGCACCGGCGCTCTTTCATCTGCATTTGCAGTGAAAGCTTATATGGAAGAACATAACTTGCCCGGGACAGTCCAGTTTTTCGGATGCCCTGGCGAAGAAGGCGGTTCAGGCAAAACTTTTATGGCAAGAGAAGGCGTATTTGACCACCTTGACGTTGCGCTGTCTTGGCATCCATCTCCTGTGAATAGCATCATGCATCTCAGCACGCTCGCCAATTACCAAGTCTATTTCCGATTCAAAGGCATTACCTCCCATGCCGCAAATTCTCCGCATCTCGGGCGAAGTGCATTGGACGCGGTTGAACTGATGAATGTCGGCGTCAACTATTTGCGGGAGCATGTTCCTGCAGATGCTCGCATGCATTACGCCGTGACAAATACCGGCGGCTATTCCCCGAACGTTGTGCAAGCAGATGCGGAGGTCCTTTACTTGATCCGCGCGCCAAAAGTAGAGCAAGTGGATGAAATCTATAAACGGGTTTGCAAAGTCGCAGAAGGCGCCGCACTTATGACCGAAACCCAGCTTACCATCACTTTTGATAAAGCCTGTTCAAACTATGAGCCGAACCGGGCATTAGAAAAAATACTCCACCGCTGTCTTGTGGAAACCGGCGCGGGATCTGCAAGCGAAGAAGACCAGCAGTTTGCGAAAGCCATATGGGAATCATTGAATGAGGGCGAACAAAAAAGCGCGGTTGAAGTGCTGAAAGGTTTTGGCTATACCGGAGATGGGTCAGAATTTGAAGGCAAGTATTTATACGATGATGTTTCAGAATATATCCCTTCCGATGAAGTATTATCCGGGTCGACCGACGTTTCAGATGTCAGCTGGCTTGTACCGACTGCGCAATGCACAACGGCAACGGCAGCACTTGGAACCCCTCTTCATACATGGCAGATGGTGACCCAAGGCATTTCGCCATTTGCCCATTCCGGAATGCTGCGCGCCGGAACAGCGATGGCGTTGACAGCCATCCACTTGCTTGAAAATACAGACGAGCTGAAAGCGATCAAAGAAGAACACGAAAAGAAACGCGAAAAAAACCCGTACGTCTGCCCGATTCCAGCAGAGGTCAAACCTTCTGTTATCAAAAACTAGCATAAGCCCGCCATAGGAATCAGATTCCTATGGCGGGCTTATTATCTTTTGTTATTTTGCAAGAGAAGCGGCAATCCGGAAGAGCACATCAACACCTGCCGGCAATACTTCTTCGTCGTAATCGAACAGCTCATTATGATGCCCTGCGGCAAGTGTTGTCCCCACGATAATATATGTGGCAAGGCCGCCTTTGTTTTTTACACGCTCCATAAAATAAGTGGCATCTTCCGAACCTGCCGCTCCTTCACTCCATTTGGTGACATTCTCAACAAGCGGCGACTGCGCTGCCGCTTCCGCCACGATTTCAACCAATTCCGGACTTGGCTTGCTGCTGCGCGCTTCACCGACAATGTCCACTTCCACTTGCGTATCGTACATTGCAGCAGCGCCGTTCAAGACATTCAACGCTTGCGTGCGTATATAATCGTTGATTTCGGAAGTTTCCCCCCGCGTTTCAATTTTCAAAAGAGCGCGGGAAGGAATGATATTGCGCCCGCTTCCAGCTTGAAGCACTCCGACATTCACCCGGGAAGCGCCGTCCGCATGGCGAGGAATCCCATATAAACCGAGCACGGCAGTGGAAGCCGCCATCAAGGCATTTTTCCCTTCATGCGGACGGCCTCCCGCGTGTGAAGCTTTTCCTTTGAATACAACATCCATTTTTGTTGTGGCTAAAAATCCTGCATTGCCCGCAACAATCTCGCCTGCCGGCACACCAGTCCCCAAATGGGTCGCGATAAAGTAATCCACATCATCGACCACGCCTGCTTCTGTCATCGACTTGGCGCCGCGCGTCCCTTCTTCAGCCGGCTGAAAAATCAATTTGAAAGTCCCGCTAAACCGGTCTTTTTGCTGCATAAGAAGAGATGCAAGTCCTAGGCCGATGGCAGTGTGGCCGTCATGGCCGCATGCGTGCATCATATTGGCATTGACCGAGGCAAACCCTTCCGCGAACGGGATATGCCCTTCGCTCAACTCTTCCTGAATATCAAGGGCATCCATATCGACGCGAAACGCCACAACCGGCCCTGGCCTTCCGGTATCGAGAACTCCGACAACTCCAGTCATCCCGCCAGTCAATTTCGGAAGCCATTTTTCATCGGCGCCGTTCTCTTTTGCCCATTGCTGGTGTTTCTCCAATACCGTTGCATCCGGAACGCCCATGCGCGCTTCCGCCTCCATCACTTCACTGCCTGCCTTTACTTTATAGCCTAACTTTTCCAAATAGGCAGCGACAATAGAGGCAGTCCGCATTTCAAGAAACCCTGATTCTGCATATTTGTGGAAATCGCGTCTCCAAGTCTGTAGCTGCGGGCGCAATTCTTCAACCGCCTGCTGTAAATCCGTAGCCATTCAATCCCTTCTCTCTTTTATAGATATGGTGTAATTCCCGGTCCAAATGGTATTCCTGCATAGAAGAAAATCAGCAGTAAGATGATCCACGTAAGGAAAAATAGAAGCGAATACGGAATCATCAGTGAAATCAGTGTGCCAAGACCCGCTTTTGCATCATACTGCCGCATGAATGACAGAACAACGATGAAATAAGGGTTCAAAGGCGTTATGATGTTCGTTGATGAATCGGCTATCCGGTAAGCTACTTGAGTGAACGCCGGGTGATAGCCGAGTTGCATAAACAGCGGAACAAATACAGGAGCTTCCAGTGCCCATTTTGCAGAACCAGATGTAATCAAGAAGTTCAGCAAAGCAGTAAAAATACTATATCCGATGATTACTGTAATGCCAGTCATGTTTATGCTTGTCAAAAATTCTGCGCCGTTCACTGCAATCCAAGTCCCGATATTGGACCATGTGAAATAGGCGATAAATTGGGCAGCGGCGAAAATGAGCACAATATAGCCTGCCAAATCTTTTATGGATTCGGTCATGTATTTTGATATGTCACTTATCTGCTTGATAGCACCCGTAGTTGCTCCGTAAGCCACACCTAATACCAAGAAGAAAATTAAAATGATAGGGACTATGCCACTTAAAAATGGCGATGGTATCATGCCCCCTTCTTCATTGCGGAGCGGTGAATCCGGAAGCAGGATAAGAGCAAGCAGGGCACCAAGATATAGGAGTCCCGCAATTGCTGCATTGCGGAGCCCTTTGTTGGCTTTTGGATGTTCTTCCCCAACGTCCGCTTCAACCGCTTCCCCTTTGTATGTACCAAGTTTGGGTTCGATTATTTTCTCTGTTATAAGCCCGCCCACCAGGGTCAGGACAAACACAGAAACGATATTGAAATACCAGTTGTCAACCGGGGTTACAACCATGTTCGGGTCCAGGATCTGCGCCGCTTCTGTTGAGATGCCCGACAGAAGTGCATCTGTCCCGACAATCAAAAGGTTGGCAGTGAATCCGGCTCCCGCACTTGCGAATCCCGCTGCCAAACCCGCAAGAGGATGGCGGCCGATTCGATAGAAGACCATAGCGGCCAAAGGCGGAATCAAGATGGTGGCAGCATCAGAAGCGATATTTCCCATTATCCCTACAAAAACAATTGCATAAGTGATAATGGCCTTCGGCGCTTTTAATACTGATTTTTTAATCGCTGTTTCAAGAAGGCCGACTTTGTCGGCAAGCCCGATGCCAAGCATCATCGCTAACACTAGGCCGAGCGGTGCAAAGCCGGTGAAGTTTTCGAGCATCGATGTCAATATGAATTGAAGCCCTGCTCCCGACAGCAGATTTTGAATAGCCAAGTTTTCACCTGTTCCTGGGTGAATAACCGATGCATTAAACTGGGCAAAAATAAATGATGCAATCATGACAAGAACCGCTAAATAAACAAATAACATGAATGGATCCGGCAACTTATTTCCGATCCGTTCCACTCCATTCAATATGCGGATAAACATTCCTGGCTTCTTTGCATTTTCCATCTTCCAGCCTCCTCTTATTAATAAAATTTATAATAACATAAAAATTCTGTATTTTTATTGACAATATTCATTTTTTATAGAATTTTCTTTCAAGTTCGTTTGGCAAAGACCCATAAACTTTTGCTTTACCTATTGTCCATTGCAAAGAGACTATTTTAAACTAAAAACAGGAGGCGAAATTATGACAAAAAAAATGTTCGCAAGCGATAATAATTCCGGTATTCATCCCTCGATTCTAGAGGCGATTTCACAGGCCAACGACGGGCACGCGCCGGCGTATGGCGATGATTCTTTCACCTCAGATGCAGCAGCCAAGTTTCATGATCACTTCGGAAAGGAAAGCGATGTACTGTTCGCTTTCAACGGAACCGGCGCCAACGTCATCGGCCTAAAAGCGATGGTGCGCTCTCATCAAGCCATCATTTGCACGGAAGGGGCGCACATTCATGCAGACGAAGGCGGGGCTGCCGAAGGGTTTATCGGCGGCAAATTATTGACCGTCCCTTCAGTTGACGGCAAATTGACCGTCGCGCAAATAGAACAGCAGCTGCACCATATCGGTTCGCAGCACCGCAGCCAGCCAAAAGCCATCTCCATTTCCCAATGCACAGAACTCGGCACAGTGTACACAATCGATGAGATACAGCAGTTAACTTCGTTTGCTCATGCCAACGGCTTATATGTCCATATGGACGGTGCGCGAATCAGCAATGCTGCCGCTTTTCTTGGATGCAGTTTAAAAGAGATGACTGCGGATGCAGGCATTGACATGCTGTCGTTTGGCGGTACAAAAAACGGCATGATGGCCGGTGAAGCCATCGTGTGCTTGAACAAGCAATTCGCGCCGGATCTCAAATACATCCGCAAGCAAGGGATGCAGCTGGGGTCTAAAATGCGTTTTATTTCCGTTCAATTTGAGCGTTTGCTGCAGGGGGATCTATGGCTTGAAAACGCCGCCCACGCAAACCGCATGGCCCTTCGGCTTGCAGAAGGACTGCAAAAATTGCCGGGCATCGCACTCACGCAGCCAGTCGAATCCAACGCCGTCTTCGCTAGTGTTCCCGGTGAGCAGATTCAGCACTTGCAAAAATCTTACGCTTTCGCCATCTGGGATGCCAAGAAAAGCGAAATCCGTCTCGTCACTTCATTTGATACAACCGAAGAAGATGTAGATCTCTTTTTATCAGCGGCCCGAAAAGTATTTGCTTAATAAAAAACACTTCAGGCTCATCGCCCGAAGTGTTTTCTCAAATATTCAACTGTCATCATACGGCATGGTTCCGAAAGCGGTGATTTAGCGGGATGCACCAATTCACCGTACAGAAGATCATACAAAAACCGGACTTCCTCCCGGAAATGCCTATCCGTCTCTGCATCAAACACTTCCACTTTTATATAAATCGAACTTCCTTGTTCTACAAAATCAACGACAGTTACGTGATGGTTTTCAGCCATTCTTTTCTCCTTTGAACAAAGAATGCCCAAAAGCAGAGCTTTTGGGCTTCTCGTTATTAAAACAATCCGATCGCTTCTCCATTGGCCCCGACATCCATTTTCAAAGCTGCCGGCTGTTTCGGCAAGCCCGGCATCGTCATGATATCGCCTGTCAAACATACCAAGAAGCCTGCGCCAAGTTTCGGCATAATTTCCCGGATTGTAATGGTGAATCCTTCAGGCCGGCCTAATAATTTAGGCTTGTCTGATAACGAATACTGCGTTTTTGCCATGCAGATCGGCAATGTATCCCAACCATATTTCTTAATATCAACCAATTGTTTTTGTGCTTTGTCGGAAAGAAGAACATCCGCTCCACCGTATACCTTCTGGACGATAGCACGCAGCTTTTCTTCAACAGAATCGGTTTCATCATAAAGAAACGCAAAGTTTGTCGGCCGCTCCAGCTCCGCTTTTACAAGTTTCGCTAATTCCACGCCGCCTTTTCCGCCCTGCTCCCATACATTTGTCAACGCGATTGCCACACCGTGGTCTTTCGCCCAATTCATGATTTCCGCAACTTCTTCCGCTGTGTCAGTGACAAAACGGTTCAATGCTACGACCGGCTCTATGCCAAACTGGCGGATGGTGTCAACGTGCTTCGCCAAATTGACCATTCCTCGCCGGACTGCTTCGCTGTTCGCTCCGCCAAGCTGGTTTTTATCAATTCCGCCATGCATTTTCAAAGCGCGGACTGTCGCAACAATCACAACTGCATCGGGATTGAAGCCGCCTTTTCTCGACTTGATGTGCATAAATTTCTCAGCACCCAAATCAGCGCCAAATCCCGCTTCGGTTACAACTACATCAGCCAGCTGACGCGCTGTATTCGTTGCCATCAAGGAATTGCAGCCATGCGCAATGTTTGCGAACGGCCCTCCATGGATAATGGCGGGTGTCCCTTCGATCGTTTGCACCAAATTCGGCTTGAACGCATCTTTCAGGAGCAGGGCAAGCGCCCCTTCAACTCCTAAATCACGTACAAGCACCGGTTCTTTATCATACGTATAGCCGATTACCATTTGGGCAAGGCGTTCTTTCAAATCCTCCAGCGAGCTGGCCAAACACAGGACTGCCATAATCTCAGAAGCTACAGTTATGTCAAATCCATCTTGCCTTGGAACGCCTTGTGCCGGCCCTCCAAGACCAATCGTTACTTGTCGAAGCGCCCGGTCATTCATATCCAAAGCGCGTTTCCATGTGATTCGACGCGGATCAAGATTCAATGGGTTTCCTTGGTGCAGCTGATTATCGATAAATGCGGCAAGCGCATTGTTGGCTGAAGTAATGGCATGGATGTCGCCAGTAAAATGAAGGTTAATGTCTTCCATCGGCAATACTTGTGCAAAACCGCCGCCGGTCGCGCCTCCCTTGACTCCCATGACAGGCCCCAGAGAAGGTTCGCGCAGCGCTACAATCACTGATTCACCGAGCTGATTGAACGCATCAGCCAGTCCTACCGTCACTGTCGACTTCCCTTCCCCGGCCGGCGTCGGGCTAATCGCCGTGACAAGCACCACTTTCCCTGTTTTTTCAGCTGCCGGCAATAGGTCCACATTAATCTTCGCTTTGTATTTTCCGTATAACTCGAGAGCTTCTTCCGAAATTCCTGCCCGTTTCCCAATGTCTTGTATCGGTAAAATTTTCGCATCTTTCGCTATCGACAAATCCGTAAACGCCATCAATCGCCCAACTTTCAGTTTTTCTTTTTATTATAACGTGTCGGCCGCCAAATGAAAGAAAAACCGCCCTTCGCGGATGCGAAAGGCGGTTATTTTGTGAACTTTATTTTTTCTTTTCGATGACGACTTTGTCTTTGTCGCTGTCTTTTTTATCGTCTGCCTTAAATTCTTCAGTTACATCTTCTACGATTCCTTTTGTGGAATCTTTGAATTCTTTCAAGGTTTGGCCGACTGCTCTTCCCAATTGCGGCAATTTAGCTGGTCCAAAAATGATCAAAGCGATAACAAGAATTAAGATTAAACCTGGTACACCGATATTTGGCATGGGTTTCCCTCCTGAGGATCCGTTTATTTTGCAAGCTCTTCGTACTGTTTTAATGTCCGCTTATATGTCCAACTTGATACGAAGATGCTAATTTCAAACAATATAAATAGCGGAATGATGATCAATATATCTGAAACAAAATCAGGCGGTGAGATGACAACGCCGACTACAACCAATACGAAATACGCGACTTTCCTCATTTTCCGCAATGTATATGGAGTAACAATGCCTAATTTCGTCAAAAACATAATGACGACCGGCATCTCGAACACAATACCCACCGGAATGATCAAGTTGAACATAAACGTAAAATACTGGTTCATCCCGTACGTTTCTGTTGCGCCAATGGACTGGTTAACGTCCGACATGAAATTCAGCATCAATGGAAACAAAATAAAATAGCTGAAACTCACACCTGCTATGAACAACAGGAAAGATATCGGGATAAAAAGGAAAGTCCCTTTTGCTTCCTGTTCCGATAAACCCGGTTTCACAAATAGCCAGATTTGATGCAAAGCAATCGGCAATGTAATCAACAAGGCCAATATCAACGCACATTTGAAGTAGATCAAGATTCCATCTGTAAACCCGAATACGTTCCATTCTACATTAACTGCTGTCGGCTGCGATTTGATGTACTGCAATGTTCTGGCAGCAGTTGCAAAACCGACTCCCAAGGAAATGATAAATGCTGCCGCAATAATGATAAGCCGTTTCCTTAGCTCCGCTAAGTGTTCGACAACTGTTTCTTCCTTATCCATCTCTTTAACCACCTACTTCATTAACTCGGGAAACATGTCAATTCCAATAGCGAAAAAAACCATCATCTTTCGTCAAAAGGCTTGTATCATGTGGAACACAATGAACAAATTTTTGATTGTTGCTCATTCCACTTGTAATTATACTCCTCATGCACAATTTGTAAATCATATAGACATTCCTATTATTAAATTGTGAAGAGCTAGTGAACAAAGAAGACAAAATCCTTCTGTAACGAACTGCAACAGCAATCAGCCAAGCTCTTGGCAAGCTCCTGCTGAAAAAAAGAGCTGTAAAGCATTTGAAAACAAGCAATCCTCTGTGCAATGGAGTTTCTTCTATATAACCTGTTTCCATCAAAAGAAGGCGAACTCTCTTAACTGGGCGAGAATTGCCTTTTTTACTGCGCATCAAGATTCAAGATAACTTATCAACGGCTTGTTTATCAGAATTTTCTTCAGATCGGGATTCCGGTGCGGCTTCGTCCACGATTTCTTTTGCCGAGTTTTTAAACTCCCTCAACGTTAAGCCGACCGACCTGCCGAGCTGCGGCAATTTCGCCGGTCCGAATATGATCAAAGCGATAATCAAAATCAAGATTAAGCCTGGCACACCGATATTTGGCATGACTTATTCCTCCTTGCAAGCAGTGGCCTTTTCTTCTTTTCCTGGTTTCCACTGGAAAAGAAGGATTGACGTTTGTTTCTATTTGTTATTATACTCGTGAGTAGTATTTTGTAAATCATATATTTTAGGTTATTATTCTAAAAGGCAGGTGAATAAAATGACGCAACATAGCAACGAGGAATTGAGATTGATCAATCAATTGCTCTTAGCCATATTCCTAGTAACAGATTTTGGCTACTTCTTGTTTTTGAACCATCCCGTCTTTCCATGGTTTGCCTTAGCAGGATCGGCTGTAGGATTGACTATTATCGTATATTGCTGGTCTGGCACAAAGTATTGGCTGTTCAACACCATATTACTGCTAAGCACAGTGGTTTTCTCAGTAGTGTACAACTTCAATGTTATCCTTTAGATTTCCGGTTTAAAAAGAAGGCCTTCATTTCCGATGAAGGCCTTCTTTTTATTCGACATCTTTCATAACCTATAGGTTATACGTTTTTATATAAATTGGTATTATATTTTTTATTGCTATCGGAGTATAATTTCGTTTTGTATGTATGCTAGTTAATGCTCAAATTTTATATATCTGCTTTACACTGTTTTTCTCAGCTTTTTAACAAATCTGGAGGTTTTACTTATGGAAGAAACAGAAAACAAAGAAATTACCAAAAAAGGGACAACTAGACGAACCTTTTTGAAAAATACAGGAATGACAGTAGGCGGGATTGTATTAGGAGGGGCCGTCGGCAGTTTGTTTGGCGTCAATGCTGAAACCACATCAAAGTCACCATCCCATTCCTCATCTCCCGCATTAACAGTGAATCCAGCGGAAGCTTTAATGTTCTTCACACCCGAACAATATCAATTGACCCAAGCGGCTGCCGAACGTATTTATCCGAAAGATGAAAACGGGCCTGGCGCCATGGAATTGAATGCGGCAATCTATATCGATCACCAATTGGCAGGTTCGTGGGGCATCAACGCCAAAGAATACATGTCCGGTCCATTTTACGAAGCGGAAGAAACTCAAGGAAGCCAAATCCGGATTTTGCGCAAAGACCTATTTTTGCTGGGGTTGAAAGCTTTGGATGCATATAGCACCAAAAAATTCGACACAAGATTTGTCGACTTGGAAGCTGAACAGCAGGATCAGATCTTAACAGACTTCAGTGAAGATAAAGCCCCTAAAATCTCTTCAGTCAGATCAAGCAATTTCTTTAATTTATTGCGCACACTGACAATCGAAGGGGTGTACGCTGATCCTTTATACGGCGGCAACAAAAACATGGAGGGCTGGGCAATGCGGAAATTCCCTGGTTCCCGGATGAGTTATACCCAGGAAATCCAAAAAAAAGAATTTGTAAAATTGGATCCACAAGGCCTTAACAGCCATATGGGTCATTGATGATAGGAAGGATTGAAAACTAATGGCAAAAAAATTACCTAAAGTTCCCGTTGTCATCGTCGGCATGGGTTGGGCCGGCGGAATCGTAGCATCTGAACTTACAAAAGCAGGAATCAACGTGGTTGGACTGGAGCGCGGAAAAGAGAGAAAAACCGCCGACTATGCCATGGGACATGACGAATTGCGTTATCAGCACCGCGAGGAGTTGATGCAGGATCTTTCAAAAGAGACAATTACTAGCCGAAACAATGAAAAAATGCGTGCTCTTCCAATGCGTGATTACGGTACGTTTATCGTCGGAGATGGCGTTGGCGGTGCCGGCAGCCACTGGAATGGCCAAACTTACCGCTTCCTCCCATACGATTTTGAAATCAAAACCAAAACAGTCGAACGATACGGAGCAGATAAAATCAGCAAGGATATGCCGCTTCAGGACTGGGGCATCACATATGATGAGATTGAACCGTATTATGATACATTCGAGAAAATGGCTGGGATTTCCGGAGAAACCGTCGAAGGGTTTGGCTATGGCCCCCGCCAAAACCCATATCCGACCGGTCCTATGTTGAAAACACCAATCATGAAAATGTTTGAAACCGCGGCTAAAAACCTTGGCTATTCACCATATGTCATCCCATCCGGCAATTTATCTGAATCCTACAAGAATCCAGATGGCATTTCACGCGGCGCCTGCCAATACTGCGCATATTGTGAAAACTTCGGATGTGAGTACGGAGCAAAAGCCGATCCCGCCGTTACGGTCATTCCGGTAGCGCAGCAAACAGGAAACCTGGATCTTCGCACCCACTCGAATGTCATTGAAATTTTAAACAATGGCTCCAAAGCGACTGGCGTCCTCTATGTAGATACGATTACCGGCGAAGAATTCGAGCAGCCGGCGGAAGTTGTCGTTATAGCAAGTTACGTATTCAACAATGTAAGACTGTTGTTGAACTCCGGTTTAGGCCGCCCTTATGATTCAGCCACTCAAACCGGGGTAATCGGCAAAAACTACTGCTATCAAGTAAGCTCAGCTTCATCGATGTTGTTCTTTGAAGATAAAGAATTCAACTTGTACGGTGGAGCCGGAGCGCTTGGCATCGAAATTCCTGATTATGTCGGAGACGCTTTTGACCATACCAATGAAAAGTTCCTTCATGGCGCCGGCATTCGCGTAACCCAATATGGCAACCGCCCGATTGCCAATAATGTGGTTCCAGGCGATACGCCAAAATGGGGGGCGGAATTCAAAAAAGCTTCTATTAAATATGCAAATAGCTATTTCCCGGTCAAATCTCAAGGGGCGAGCATGCCCTATCGCTACAATTACCTGGATTTGGATCCTGCTTATAAGGATGCTTACGGCAAGCCGTTATTGCGCATGACTTTCGATTATACAGAACAAGACAAAGAACTGGTCAAATTCATGGCCAAAAAGACCCGTGAAATTGCGGAGGAAATCGGAGCTGATATTATTCAGACCAATGACGTCCAAAATGATTTCAATGTCAACAAAGATACGAACACCCATAACACAGGAGGCGTTATTATGGGCGCAGATCCGGAAACGTCTGCAGTCAACACTTACCTTCAAATGTGGGATGCAGAAAATGTTTTTGTGGTGGGAGCATCTGCCTTCCCTCACAACAGCTCGTTCAATCCGACTGCTACGCTTGGCGCCCTTTCTTACCGGGCATCGGAAGGGATACAAGTGTTCCTGGAAAAAGGCGGCTCTCTTGTTTAATCAGTTATCAGATTTCTTTGCTGCAGGTTTATAGAACCTGCAGTTTTTTTATATTCCCCTGTTCCATCTAGAAAGCCTTTTGCTCGCTGCTGGTTTACTTGTTTGCGAAACCCGGCTCATATCGACTACAATAGGAGAATTGGTTCTATGTTTCGAAAGGGGTAGCCCGCATGGATTTGTTGCAATTAAAGTATTTTCAAGAGGTGGCAAAGCATCAGCACTTAACGAAAGCCGCACAGGAATTGAATGTTTCACAACCCGCTTTAAGCAAAATGATTTCTAAACTGGAACAGCGCTTGGGCTATCAGTTGTTTGATCGCACCGGACGCCAAATCAGGTTGAATAAACTAGGGAAAGCCTATTTGAAAATAGTAGAGAATGTCTTTTTGGAGCTGCAAAAAGGGGAAAAAGAACTTGCGTTTTTAACCGAAAAACAAAACGAGCTCATCTCAGTAGCGGTAACCATTCCAACGATTCTGCCCCAATTGCTGGGGGGATTTCTGGAACATCGCCCCAAAGCACGATTCCGCCAGTACCAAGCTTTCGCCGACCGGATGAAGACGCAGCTTGAGACAGGAGAAATCGATGTCGGCATCTCGACTTTCCCTATCGAAGGAGACAATATCGAATGGTATCCCATCATAGAAGAAGAAGTTCTGCTGGCGGTTCCATTGTCCCATCCATTAGCTGAGCGAAAAAGCATCTACTTGCATGAAGTGGAGAATGATCCATTCATTGTCATGCCTCCCGGCTACGGATTCCGGCAGATGACGGAAAACTTTTGTGCTGAAGCAGGCTTTTATCCGGATTTTGCTTTTGAGGGAGACGAAACCGGGGTCACTTATGAACTCGTAGAAAAAGGGCTGGGCATCGCCTTTAGCCCTTCAATGATCAGAAGCCAGCGCCTCTCTTCTTTGAAGCTGGCCGAACTCAGTATTATTGAACCTAAATGCACGCGTTCCGTCGGATTAATATGGCATAAAGAACGGACCCAAACCAAAACTGCACAAGAATTCATTGCATATACCATCAACTTTTTAGAAAAAGCGAAAAACAGCTTAGAGAAACATTGAATGGCCTCAAGGATTTCCCCGTCAAACCCCATTGTCTTCCGCAAGGGTAAGTTCGGGGAAATCCTTTTCAATTACTTCGAACATATCGTTTTCTGCCAAGTATTCGAACAGCTCTTCTTCTCCAGCTTTGAAGAATTTACGAAAATCTTCGGGGTTGTGGAATTCAACGATATACTTTTTTCTTCTATTTTTCGCAATCACATAAACATCCATATCATGATACTTTCTCACGGTGTGCAAATTTTGGTTTTCAATGATTGATGCGGCATCCATTTTATCCAAATGTGTATAGAGGAAAGCCTCTGAACGTTTTTGCTCCGCTGAGATAAAACTCATTTTCTCATGATGCTTATTGATAAAGCGCTCTGTCAACTGTTGATGGAAAGAGATAGTTCCCCATTCCACTTTGTCCCTGTGTTTTTCAATAAATCTTTCTGATAACACCTGTACCCGGGTAATTTCGTGCCAATCCACCTGGTGCTGATGCCGATCAATCAATTGCATGGGCAATCGCTGGAACTTTGATAGGCAACTCCATGACAGCTTTTCTTGGTGACGTTCCATAAATGCAGGCGACAACCCTTTGCCATTGGCCAATTGATTTTTCATCGAGATAATTGTCCAATATTCATGCTCGTCAAATGGCGTTCCTTCCTTTTCGTATAAGGTTTTCTGGCGCCTGCTCCAATTTTCATCATCCGTTTGCCATTTTTCAGCTGCAGCAAACTCTTCGATAAACCCTTCCGAAACTTTCTGATGCCGCATAACTTCTTTCCAATACAAGCGGCCGCTAAAGTCCCGGATAAACGGTTCAGGCAGCACCTGAAATTCAGAAACCAACCTCCAGTTTATTTGGTCACTATTTTCCCTCAAAAAGCTTTCTGACAGTTCTTCATCTTTACAGATAGCATTCCACGATACGGAACGCTTGTCTCTATACCCTTTCTCTTCAAGCAATTCCGCCAAAGAATCAATCATAATTCACACTCTCTTTTCCAATAGATGTCATTGCTTTTTTATTCCCTCTATAAAAACGATAAAACGGATAATTTTTTCGTTTGCCCAAAAAGTTTCGTTTTCTTGCTTTTTCATTCCTGAAATGTTGATATATCAATTCTTAGATGTATACTTCGAGTAGAGGTGATGGAATGATAAAAAAGCAAAAAACGGCCTGGGTCCCAGTTGTTTATTGGAAAGCCATCACGGAAAACGATAGAGCATTTGATGACCAATTTTTCTATGGTGTGCAAACAACCGGTATTTTTTGCCGCCCTTCCTGCAAATCCCGCTTGCCCAACAAAGAAAACGTCCGTATTTTCAAAAATGCCTTTATCGCGCTTGAACAAGGTTACCGTCCTTGCAAACGGTGCAAACCAGATGGATTGAAGCTGCCGGCGGAAGAATGGAGCCAGCACATCAAGGAATGGCTGGATACCCATTATACTGAAAACGTTACGCTTGATATACTTGCAGACATTTTTCATGGCAGCCCTTATCATTTACAGCGGTCGTTCAAGAAATCGACAGGGCTGTCGCCTTTGTCCTATCTTCAACAAAAGCGCTTGGAAAAAGCCGCACAAGATCTTTTAGCGACCAATCGTCCTGTCGCTGATATCGGGGAAAGCGTCGGCTTTGCGAACCCCTCTTACTTTATTACACTTTTCAAAAAGAAAGCCGGCCAAACACCGGCCCAATTCCGAAAAGGAGTGAACTATAGTGAACCCAAACGAACAAACGATTGAGTGGACAGTTCTGAAACACGGTCAATGGGAGCTATATGTGGCGAAAACAAATAAAGGACTCTGTTATATCGGATCGCCAGGCAGCTCTTTTGATGAGTTCAAGGTGTATTTTTCCAAACGCTATCCTGATTTCACCCTTGCCGAGAACCCTGAAGCGCTGACGCCTTACGTCCAAGAACTGGTGAATTATTTCAGCGGTACTAAACAGGCTTTCTCATTGCCCATCGATGTTAAAGGGACGCCTTTCCAGGAAGAGATTTGGCGGGCTTTGCAGACAATCCCTTATGGGGAAACAGTTTCCTATTCGGAAATTGCTGCACTCATCAACCGTCCTTCGGCTGCCCGGGCAGTCGGAAGTGCCATAGGGGCCAATCCGCTCCTGATCCTGGTGCCTTGCCATCGGGTGATCGGAAAAAACGGAGCCATCACCGGCTATCGGGGAGGCATGGACCTTAAGCGGTTCCTGCTGGATTTAGAGCTTCAAAAAACATGAAAGAAAACCCGCCAAAGCTTGGGTGTTCCATGCTTTGGCGGGTTTTTCTTTATGTTGTTTTACTTGTGATCCGCTAGAATGCCATTCAGGATAAAATCAGTATACATATCTGCCAATTCAGCTGCCGAAAGGGCGCCTTCCGGATTGAACCATTGGTAGCTCCAGTTGGTGACTCCGAGAATCGCGAAGGTGATCATCTTTGGATGCAAGCTATTGCGGAATTCACCGGCTTCAATGCCCTCTTCAATCACCTGTTCAATGTTCTCCCGGAATTCGCCGCGCTTCGCCCGTATCGTCGCCGCATTTTCATCCGATAAATGGCGGATTTCCCGATAATATACCCGGCCAATCGCTCCTTGGGTTTCAATGTCATGAATAAGCAATTCCACGACTTTTACAAGTTTTCCCCGGTTTGTCGGTTCGGTTTCCAGCACCGTCTTTTGTCTTCCCAGCAAATCATCGATATAGCGGAGATGTATATCCATAAGCAGGGCTTCTTTGCTTTTAAAATGATAATAGAAAGAGCCTTTGGTCACGCCTAGCGCGTCAACGATGTCTTGGACGGATGTCGCACTAAACCCCTTTTCCACAAACAGGTCGGTGCTTTGCTTCATCAATTCCGCTTTCATGGAGAGCCACTGCCTTTCTCTTTTTCTTGACGGCCTTTTTTGTCCATTATACCCTTTCCGATCTCGCCATTCTTCGCCAGAACAGCAAAAAGAACATGCCAAGCTCCAAGAAATAATACACCAATAGTGCAGCCGGCATGCACAACCATTGAACAATTCCTCTTTTCCGGACCCAAACCAAAATAACGACAGCGTCCCCTATTCTTCTTGGATTCAGTCCATACCTCTTTTTAACGCCCTTCAATCAGTTGTTTCGACTGTATAGAAAAAGAAGGCCGCTATTATAAGCCGCCTTCTCCATTTCACACAACCGCTGACGTGTTTGATACTTTTTCATAGACATAGGCACCGTTTTCAATGCGGCTCAATTTGACTGCATCTCCGATCGCTACGTCTTCTTGAATGCGTGCTGTAACTTTCGCATTCGCTTCATCCAAATCGACCAGCACGACATTATAAGGTGCAATGTCCGCAAATTCCGCGGGAGCGATATGGATTTTCGTGTAGCTGTATACCGTCCCGTTACCGGATACTTCTTTTTCCTCATGCTTGCTTTCTCTGCATGTTGGACAGGCGTGTTTTTTTGTAATGGAATCTGTGCCGCAGCATGAATAGATTTTCATATCCCTTACACCCTCTCTAAAATATGAACAGTTGAATACGATCCTGTTCCACCTAGATTTTGCGCAAGCGCCAAACGCGGATTGTCCGCCACTTGGTTGGCTGCATTGCCGCGCAGCTGACGCACCAATTGATAGAGTTGCGCGATGCCGGTGGCTCCGATTGGATGGCCGCGCGATAACAGCCCGCCGCTTGTATTGACCGGCTTATCTCCCGTCACTTTTGTGCGGCCTTCCTCAACTGCTTTCCATCCTTCCAAACGGTTAAAGAAACCGAGTTCTTCTGTGGCGATGATTTCGGTCATCGAGAAACAGTCGTGTATTTCAATAACATCAATATCTTCCGGCCCTACCCCTGCTTTTTCATACGCTAAGCGTCCTGATTCGCCAATTGCCGGAATCGACAGCAAGTCCACCGCGTCCTGCATTTGCGTTGGTCCCGAAACTTGCGCGGAAGAACGGACATGGATCGGTGACTTTTTACGGGAAATGACGATGGCCGCAGCTCCATCGGTCATCGGTGAACAATCGAACAGGCCAAGCGGATCCGTGATCATACGAGCCGCCAAAATCTCCTCCAGACTCGTCGGCTTTGGAAATTGCGCCAACGGATTCCGAACGCCATTCTCCCGGTTTTTCAATGCCACGCGAGCCAAATGCTCTTTCGAAGCCCCTGTTTCATAAAAGTACCGGTTCGCCAGCACTCCAAAAAAACCAGGGAATGTCAGCCCCGCGTGTTTTTCTGTAGAAGTTGTATCCATTGCGGAATTGATCGCTTGAGTAACATCCGGCGTAGAAGCGTGTTTCATTTTTTCCACTCCGGCAACTAGGACGGTTTCATATTCCCCGCTTAAGACCGCCAGTATCCCTTGGCGAAAAGCGATTCCGCCTGAAGCACAGGCGCCTTCCACTTTTGTGGATGGGATATAGCCAAGACCAAGATCATTTGCAATAAGTGCCCCTAGAATTTCCTGGTTGGAAATGCTGCCCCCCATGAAGTTCCCAACAAATACCGCGTCAATTTTCGGCCGCCCCGCATCATTCAACGCTTCTGTGCTGGCTTCCAGCAATAATTCCTTCAGAGAAGAATCCAACTTCCCAAACTTCGTCATCCCAATACCGTGGACGTATACATTCGTCATTTGCTCACCTCCACATGCTGCTGTTTCATTTCACGCTTCAAGATTTTGCCGTAGGAACTCTTCGGCAGCTCTTCTACAATAGAAATTTCTTTCGGCTTTTTGAAGCTGGCCAGATTTTCCTTGCATAACCCGATGAGCTGCTCTACAGTCACTTCTTCTTTTCCGTTCGGCACGACAAAAGCGATCACATTTTCGCCCCATTTGTCGTCAGGCACACCGATGACACAGGTTTCTTTGACGCCTTTGTGCAGATTCAGCACTTCTTCCACTTCACGAGGGTAGATGTTGACGCCGCCGGAAATGATGACATCTTTTTTCCGGTCAACAATATGCACATACCCCTGTTCATCCCGCCAGCCTAAATCTCCTGTATGTAGCCAACCGTCTTGCAGCGTTTCGCTGGTCGCTTTTTCGTTATTCCAATAGCCTTTCATCACAAGCGAACCTTTTGCAATGATTTCGCCGACTTGGCCATGAGCCACTTCTTTATTTTCATCGTCCACTATTTTCACATCAACAAACATGCCGATTCTTCCGCACGAATCCAGGCGATGGGAGATTTCATTTCGCGGCATCATTGTGATGCACATCGGCGCTTCCACTTGCCCGTAGGTCTCCACAAAAATATTGCCGGCCTTCTCAATTGCTTCCTGCAGCTTGCTTGCCGCAATCGGTGATCCCGCCATATTAATCGATCTAACAGTAGCCAATTTGGAAGCATCAAATCCCGGGTGCTGAATCATCAGATTGACCATCGTCGGGACTAGGAATAAAACGGACACTTTGTCTTCTGCCAAATGATCCAAAAACTCTTCCGGCTCGAATTTGCTGTAGACAACTTGCGTCAATCCGTACAGCCAGGAAACATGGCTTAAGAAGTTGGAACCGTGGGTTAACGGCGCAACATGGCCGACAATGTCTTCATAACCCACTTCACATACTTGAGCTAGCGACAAGGCGCCAGCAATCATATTCCGATGCGACAGCATAACCCCTTTTGGATTTCCTGTAGTTCCAGAAGTGTACATGATCGCAAACAAATCGTCTTCGCCCACAGCTTCAAGAAACGCTTGCCCCTTGAATTGCTCAATTGCCGCTTCATATGGCTGGCCAATGTAAAGCACTGGCACATCCATTTCCACTGCATCGATCAATAATTGGTCACCAATCAAAATGCTTAGTCCGGCATCGTCAACCATGTATTGGTGCTCTTTCGGATGAAGGCGGTAGTTAAGAGGAACTTTAACCATTCCAGCTAATGCCACAGCGATATCCAACTCGATATGCTCCAGGCGGTTTGACATCAATACGCCAATGCGGTCGCCCTTTTGGAACCCTAGATCCTTGAAGTAAGCTGTTAGTGCTTTAGCGCGTCCGATAAATTCTTTATACGTGAATGAACGCCTTTCATCTTTTACAGCCATCTTTTCCGGATAAGCATCTGCTGACTTTAACGCTAATTGCCCTAAAGTTTCCATTTACTCTTCACTCCTTTTTGTAAACTGGAAAACAGGCAGCCCCCAATGAGGATCTTTCCCTCTCTGCATTTCAACTTCGTCCAAAGGGAAGATGATATATTCAATGGTAACTGCTACAGGATTCTCACCCGGCAGAAAATGGCCGCCATTAATCTGGCGGTCGCAATCAATCATCATGCCATGAAAATGGACATCCAGTTTTCCGTCTTCACCATAGCCCACAAAGCCCGTTCCAGACAGCAGTTCCACAGCTGAAGCGGATTTTATCTTTTCTGAATATCTTACTGTGCCTTCAATATCGCCCCGCTCCATTTGAACGAACGTCGCATATTTCAATGATCCAAAACACTGGAAATGAGCCGCTTCTATATTGAAATGGCTGCATATTTCTTTGATTCCCCCAAACAAGTCAACATCCTTCATCAAACGTCCGACAATTCGGTGAGATCGCCCATCATATACCGCTTGGATGCGAGCGGGATCTAACATTCCCTCTTCCTGTCCAGCAAATTGGTGAGTGGCTTCATCATACGCCGTCTGAATTCGAATGTTATCCAATACTAACCCCTCCGTCGACCTTCAGAATCTGGGAAGTTGTATAGCTGGCTTCTTTCGATGCAAAATAAAGAACGGCATTTGCTATATCACTCGGCTCTCCCATTCGGTCGATGACCTGATTGCTTGTATCGTACGGAACCCCTGCAGTAATTGCCGTCGCTGTCGCTCCAGGCGCCACAGAATTGCATGTGATGCCGTACTTGCCGACTTCTTTTGCCACCCATTTGGTTAAAGCAATGACGCCGCCTTTTGATGCCGCATATGCCGGGCCTGAACGCCCATTTTTCTCATCGCCCCCGGATACCACACCGCCGTTTATCCCTGAAACGGAACTGATATTAACAATGCGGCCATATCCCGCCTCTTTCATATGCGGAAAAATGACAGCTTGTATAAAAAGGAAAGTTGCCTTCAAATTGGTATCCAAATCCCGCTCCCACATATCAAGCGTCATGTCTTCAAGATCCAAACGGCTGCAAGTTCCGGCGTTATTTACTAAAACATGGACTTCTTCAAATTTCTCAATTGTCCGGTTTACCACGGCCTTCACAAAATCGGGATCGCGGATATCCCCTAAACACTCCAAATGATCCGCTCCGCCCAAAAGTTCAATTGTTTTTTCACACGAATTCAAATCCACCAGGACCACTTTCGCGCCTTCCCGCGCAAATTGAACAGACACTTCCTGCCCGATGCCACTTGCCGCTCCTGTTACAATTGCCACTTCATTTTGCATTCTCATATATCTTCAGCTCCCTATTTCACATTTAATAGATCCGGCAAGAAGGTTGATAATGCCGGGATGTAAGTAACCAGCATCAAGACAACGATTGCGGCGATTACAAAAGGAACAACTCCTCTTGAAATTTCCACGATGTTTGTTTTCGAGATTCCTGCCGCTACGTATAAATTCAAGCCAACTGGCGGCGTGAACAATCCGATTGCTAAGTTTACTGTCATAATGACACCGAATACGGTCGGATCCACTTCAAGGAAAATAATGAGTGGCAGTAGAATAGGCACGAAAATGTAATAAGCTGAAATTGCATCGATAAATGCGCCCGCAATCAACAGCAGTACATTGATCAACAGCAAGATCAAGATCGGATTGCTCGTCAACCCCATTATGCTATCCGAAAGATCCCGTGCAATTTGTTCGGTTGTAATAATATAAGCAAACACGGATGCCGCGCTGACTATGATCATCACCACAGCTGTCTGAATCGCCGCTTCCACAAAAATTTTGTAGATTTTCTGAAAAGTATCTTTGCGGTTTACTGCAATACCGACGAGCAGACCGTAAACAACCGCTACCACGGCAGCTTCTGTCGGCGTAAAAAACCCACCATAAATTCCACCTAAAATAATTACCGGAATCATCAGTCCGGGGAGGGCTCCAACAAAAGCGTCCCATTGCTCTTTCTTAGTCGCTTTACGGATTTCCAAGCCTTCCGGAAGGATGAATTCCCCCTTTTTCTCTTGTCTTGCACGAACAATCATTGCCGCGATGATAAAGGCGATCCCCATAAGAATCCCTGGAACCACGCCGGCAGCAAATAGCCGGTTGATCGTAACCGGAATTTGATCGCCTGCCACAACCGCAAAAACGATGAACGCGATGCTTGGCGGAATGACGATTCCAATTGCCCCGGAACTTGCCACCAAAGCGCCTGCTGTTTCTTTTTTGTAGCCATTCTTGACCATCGACGGAATAAGAATCCCTCCGATTGCGGCCACTGTTGCTGGGCCTGACCCTGAAATCGCCGCGAAGAAAATCGCAACAATTACCGTTACAAGAACAATTCCGCTTTTGCGGTGCCCGACTAGTGCTTGAGCAAAATCAATAAGGCGCTTGGAAATCCCCACCTGCTCCATAATGACGCCCGCCAGGATGAAAAAAGGAATCGCCAGCAATGTAAATTTCGCTACACTTGTATACATAATATCTGTGACCATTTCCAGTCCGAAAACGCCGCTCGAGACTACAAGAACCACAAGCGATGCAACGCCCAGTGCAATGGCAATCGGCACCCGCAAAAATACTAGGGCAAAGAATGTTCCAAACAAGGACACAGCCGTCATGCTAGCCCATCTCCTTCCAATGCAGAACGTTTCAGTATCTTCTGCTTTTCTTCACGGGCAGTTTGATTTACCAGCTTGATTTCCTCCACACAAACCTGGACAGTGCGGATGACGCATAATAAGGCGCCGATTGGCAGCGCCATAGACAGTGCCCATTGCGGCCAGCCTAGAGCAGGTGTTTTTTGCCCCATATCCATCTGGAACATAACCATTTGAAGCCCATACCACAGCAAAACACCAAACAAAGTCAGCCCCATCAATGCAGAAAAGATGATTAAAGCTTTTTTCAATCCGTTGTTCATATGATCGAATATTAAAGTAAAGCCGAGGTGTGCATATCTGCGCACACCTGCAGCCGTTCCCACAAACGTCAGGAGAACAAATAAGTTGATGGTGATTTCTTCAGTAAAAGAAAGAGACAAACTCGCTATATTCCGGGAAACGATATTGGCGAACGTTATGATTGTCATAATCAGGAAAGCAACAAACAAAATGACTTCTTCGATGTAAGTTAAAACTTTCATTAAGAACAACCTCCTTATTCACCTTGGAAAGCTTTTAGCAAATCCGCACCCCAAATATCTGTATACTTATCGTAGATTGGCTGCGAAGCTTCTTTGAATTGAGCAAGTTCTTCTGCAGTTGGCGTATAAAGCTGCATACCAGCCGCTTCTAAATCAGCAATTTGCTTTTCTTCTTTCTCACGCGCGATTTTCACTTGGTACTCCGCCGCTTCTTTTCCTAGACGGTCAAACAATTCTTTGTCTTCATCACTCATTGATTCGTATAGTTCCTTGTTCATGCCCAGCACTAGAGGGTCATAT
Source organism: Planomicrobium sp. CPCC 101110 (assembly GCF_007859395.1). GTDB lineage: Bacteria > Bacillota > Bacilli > Bacillales_A > Planococcaceae > Planococcus. Next base: position 249,583 of record NZ_VOHD01000009.1, read on the forward strand.
GAATAGTTCCACATTGTCATGTATTTTTGAACTTCCTGCAGTTTAGAAGAAGAGATAACGTCAACCGGGTTTTCTTGTCCATCAATCGTCCCTTGCTGCAAGGCTGTAAATACTTCTGAGAACGTCATAGTTTGTGGATCTGCCCCCAGCTCCCGGTAAAGGTCTGTGTACATCGTTATACCAGGGATACGGATTTTCAAACCAGCCAAATCTTCAGGCGTTTTCACTTCCAGTTTATTGTTCGTCAGCTGCCGGAAACCGTTCTGGCCAAACCCTAAAGCATGGACGCCTTTTTCATCGAGGATGTCTTTTAGCATTTCTCCGCCTTCGCCATTGAATACCGGATCCACTTCTTCAACACCTTCGAACAAGAAAGGTGCGCTTGCCACCCCAAAGCGATCATCCAAAACCGAGTAGATAATAGTTGAGTTGAAAGTCAAATCGATCGAACCTTTTGCCAAGCTTTCAACCGCTTTTGCAGAATCGCCGCCCGATAGTTGCTCATTGGCAAAAAGTTCAATATTGATGCGGCCGTCCGATTCTTCAGCGATATCTTTCTTCAACTTCTCAGCCGCTTCATACCAAGTAGATGAATCGGATACTGTTACTGACATTTTCAAATCATATTCTTTGTCTTCGGCATTTGCGCCGCTTTCTGTCTGAGAACCACATGCCCCTAAAATTAATGCTGCCGATAACCCTACCGCCGCTAAATTGAATTTTTTCTTCAACATTCGATCCACCCCTAATTTTGGTTTTTTTGAATTGCGTCATATAAAAAGTCGACAATATGGACAGCTTGCATTTCCCCCTGTAATCCTTCTCGCTGAATTCCCACCTGCATTTGCATCAAACATCCTGGATTGGATGTCACCACCTTTGATGGGCGCAGCTCCTGCACTCCTTTCATTTTCTGTTCCAAGATTTTTTTTGCCATTTCCGGTTGAAGCAAATTGTAAATTCCAGCTGACCCGCAACAACTGCCGGCATCGATTAATTCTTTATATTCATAGCCCGGTGCGTCCTGCAAAAGCGACCGGGGCTCTAAAAACACTTTGTTGACATTGCGTAAATGACAGGAATCTTGATAAGTGACAATTGCGTTCTCTTCGGACTTCAAAGCTTTTAGCCGCGCATTCATGCCAAGCTTCACGAAGATGGATGAAATATCGAGCATCTTTTCAGAAAATCGGGCCGCTTTTTCTGCATAATGCGGATCGTGTTTCAAATGCTTTTCGTATTCGCTTAAAAAAGCCCCACAGCCGCCGGCATTATTGACAATGTAATCAAAATTGTCAGAGTCGAAGGCATCTATGTTTGCCCGGGCGTTTCTTAGGCCCTTATCCATTTCTCCACTATGGCCATGCAAAGCGCCGCAGCATTGCTGCTCTTTCGGAACGACCACTTCCACCCCTAGCCATTCAAGCAGTTCGATGGTCTTGCGGTTCGTTTCCTGAAACAGTGTATCCATCAGGCAGCCGGTGAAGAAAGCCACTCTTGTCGTTGCCGGTTTCAAGGAAGGAGATTTCTTTTTCTTGGTCTCGACTTTAGGCAATACACCTTCCATTTCTTTCATGAATGGCGGAAACAGGCTCAAAAACCCAATTTTCCGGGTTGCTGCCTGCAAACCCGATCGCTGATAAAACTGCACGAGCTTTACGGTTGCCGCCATTTTCTTTTGATCTGCAAAAACTCCATCAAAGCTGGCTTTCCGGATAACTTTTTCCATCAAGTCTTTCGGTTTTGCTTGTTGAATGGCTACCCGGGTTTCCTCAATCAGCACCCCGTATTGAACTCCCGCTGGACAAGCCGGCTCACACGCCCGGCAGCCAAGACACATATCAAAAGCGTCTTCGACCGAGCCGTCCCATACTACATCTCCATCGCGCATCGCTTTCATAAGAGCGATGCGCCCCCGAGGGGAATGTGTTTCGTCCTGATTTGTCGCCAGATAAGTCGGACAAGCCGGCAAACAGAAACCGCATCTCATGCAATCCATCAAATATTCTTCGTTGACATGTTCTTTGAAAGATTCCTGCATGTGCTGTTGTAATTCACTAACCATTGTGAATCACCAGCCTCATTTTTGTTTCTTTCGCAAACAGCTTTCCTGGGTTCATGATATTAAGAGGATCAATCGAACTTTTGATTGCCTTCATAAGGTCGATGCCGCTTGTTCCAAGCTTCCATTCCAAGTAAGGGGCTTTCATCTCCCCTACGCCATGTTCTCCAGTAATCGTCCCGCCAAGTTCAAGAGCGACATGGAAAATTTCAGCCAGCGCTTGTTCAACGCGTTCCATTTCTTCTTTATCCCGTACATCCGTTAAGCAAGTGGGATGTAAATTGCCATCTCCCGCATGTCCAAAAGTGGTGATTTGGACATTGTGCTTTTCGGCTATATCCTGGATGGCCCTGACCATTTTTGCGATTTCAGAACGCGGAACCGTTGCATCTTCCAAGATGGTAGTAGGCCGCTTTCGGGCGAGTGCAGAAAGCGCTGCCCGCCTGCCTGTTTTCAGGATCTCTGCTTCTTCGTTTGAAGAAGCCATGCTTGTGGAGGTAGCCCCTTCTTTTTTTGCGATGGCGATCATCGTCTGTATGTCCCGCTCAACTTGTTCGGCATTGCCATCTTGTTCCATCAAGAGCATGGCCTCTGCATCCCGGGGCAATCCGATTTTCATAAAATCTTCAACAGCGCCGATTGTTCCTTTGTCCATAAATTCCAAGGTCACTGGTATGATCTTATGGGCGATAATTGAAGAAACGGTTCTAGCCGCATCTTCGAGTGAGTTGAAATATGCTATGCCTGTTTTTTTCGAGATGGGCAACGGAATCAGCTTTAATGTGATTTCCGTAATAATGCCGAGCGTCCCTTCCGCTCCCACAAGCAAGGACATCAAATCATACCCAGCCACATCTTTCGCCAGCTTGCCGCCCAACTTCAATACTTCACCATTCGGGAGCACGACGGTAAGCGCTTTCACATAATCTTTTGTGACGCCGTATTTCAATCCCCTCAACCCTCCGGAGTTCTCACTTACATTCCCGCCGATTGTGGAAATTTTCATAGAGCTGGGATCTGGCGGATAAAACAGATTATGCCTTTCAACAAAGTTGCTCAAATCTTGGGTAATGACCCCTGGCTGAACGGTAACTGTCAGATTTTCTTCGTCCAATTCCAGGATTTTATTCATATTGTTGAACAAAAGTACAATGCCGCCTTGCGTAGGCACAGTCCCCGCAGCTAGATTGGTTCCAGAACCCCGGGAAACTATCGGTATTCTTTCACTGGCGCAAATTTTAACGATTTGCTTGATTTCTTCCGTGCTTTTGGGAGAAAGAACCATATCGGGTTTTGCTTGAAAATTTGCTGTTGCATCATAGGAATAGGCCAACAATTGGGCTTGGGAATGTTTTATATTGGATTCACCTACTATTGAGGTGAACGGTTTTGCCAGTTTTGCATCCACGGCTTCTACCTCTCTTTCGTGTTAACGCTTTCATTTATATTAATATTCAAACTCTTCTGAAACTATGTGTGCACAAAACAAAGTTTTTCAGTATTCGTTCTTATTTTTTGTATAAAAACACAAAAAAAACACTCTAATACTAGAGTGTCATTTCTTCCTATATAAGCGCAATGCTGTGTAAATAACAGCTATATCTTCACTATTAGTGAGTTTTAATCCTAAAATCGATTCGATTTTGCTTAGTCTGTAATTTAATGTGTTTTTATGGATATGCAGTTCATCCGCCACTTCTTGAAGCGATGTCTTTTTTTGGATCCATACTTCCAGATTATGCAACAGCTCTTCTTCTTCAAGGAGCGGCGCGATTGTCCGCCTCAGATATTCTTCCTGCACTTTTTGTGGAATAGAATAATACAGCAATTCCAGTTTCAAATCTTCTTCAAAGACCATTCGGCTTTGGCGCCTCGAAATAGCAACTGCCATTTCAGCCTGCTTGAAGGATTCCTTCATGTTGTAAAAACCGGCGGCTTTGCCAACGCCGATCGGCAGCTTTCTTTTTGTCTTCTTTTGCAGTTTTGCAGAAATGCTAAGTAACCCTTCGCATAATCGCTCTTTTGGGATGTTCGGCAAAATCAGCACAAGCTTTTCCAATCCCCATCGGACAATTTTCAAATCAGGATGAACCGTTTGGATCCGCAACAGATTTTCAACATCTGCGATTTCCAGCTGCCGATCTGTTTGAATCACGGCCACTCGCTCATAAAGCGAACTGTCGATGTTCAATACCTTTGCCCGATCTTCAATAGCTTCGTCAGTCGACTCGGTTGTGATCAAATCAAAAAAGAAGAACTCGATTTCCCGGATATCCCGCTCTTTTTCTTGGCGCGACATAAAGTCAGTGATAAATAGCTCTGCAACTTTTCTAACCAATTTTGCGTACTTTTCCACTTCAGCCGGCTTCCCTGTAATCCCTATAACGCCAATTGGCGTATTGGCAATAATAATCGGCATTACGATGCCTGGCCTGACTCCCCTTAATTTTTCGCACATCTCTTTTGTCATGTTGATTTCGACTTGGTTTTTCATCGAGAGGGAAGCCCCTTCATGGAAGGTATTCAACCGCACCGGATCCGTACTCGCTATCACAAACCCATTTTTATCTGTCACTAATACGTTCTTGTCAATCAAGGAAGAAAGTTCTTCCACAATTCGTGTTCCGAGTATTTGAAAGTCGAACATCACACCACCCCCATAATTCACTATAAACTATCCGCTGGCCTATTTTTATAACTTTTTGTGACAGCAGCAAAAATAGTTGAATCGCCTTCCTCCTCCTTGAAGGAAATCCGAAAATAAAATATCCCTCTTGTTTTCTAATTAATAGAATCAAGAAGGACGGAGCTTGCTGGAGTTTTATTTGTTCTTTTTGACAATTGCTACCGTACAGCGGGAAACGCAGATCAAATTTTCTTCTTCGTCTATAATTCTGATATCCCATACCATTGTTGTCCTTCCTTTATGCAAAGGGACACCGATGGCTGTCACAAGACCACTGCTCTTTCCCCGTACATGGTTAGCATTGATCTCAAGGCCGACAGCCAGCTCATTCTCCTGGTCAATCAGATTCCATGTTCCGATGCTTGCTACAGACTCCGCCAGCACAACAGACGCTCCGCCGTGAAGCTGGCCGAATGGCTGATGGGTGGCAGCATGAACAGGCATCGTCGCCATCACCCGGTCCGCCTGCACTTCCACAAACTCAATACCCAATACACCTGCAATCGTTTCTTCCACTGGCTTCATGTTCATTTCCAGTTTCACCGCCTCCTAATGGGTCTATCAGATTTCCTATTGCAAGTTTCCGCATGAACTCTAAGATTCGCCGCCGCTTGTTTCCGCAGACAGTTCCCGAAGCAGGAACTTTTGAATTTTCCCGCTGGCATTGCGCGGCAACTCGTCAACGAACCGGTATTTTCTCGGGCGTTTATAGCCAGCCAACTTGTTGTTGCCTTTGCAGAACTCCTCCAGTTCCTTTTCTGTCAGATCCGGGGTTTTCGATACAACAAATGCTAATACGCTTTCTCCCCACTTCGCATCTGGAAAGCCCAACACCGCCACGTCGTCGACTGCAGGATGCTCATGCAGTATATCTTCCACTTCACGCGGGTAGATATTTTCTCCGCCGCTGATAATCATGTCGTCCACCCGGTCCGCCACATATAAATAGCCTTCTTCATCCAGGTAGCCGAGATCGCTTGAATGGTACCATCCTTTATACATGGCTTTCTCGGTGGCTTCAGCGCGGTTGAAATATCCTTCCATCATGCACGGCCCTTTGACGATAATCTCCCCGACTTCTCCCGGCTTCACCAAATCGTCCGGCTCGGAAGGTCCGGCTTCGTTCGGACGGACAATGCGGATTTCATGATTGTAAGCCGCTTTGCCTGCAGAACCCGCTTTTGTCAGCTGTTCATCCTCAGCCAGGAATGTAATGGCTGGGCCCATCTCCGTTTGCCCGTATGCTTGGATCAAATCAACGCCAAGCACTTCTTTTACCTCCTTCACCAGGACCGGGGCCATCGGGGCGGCTCCGTACAATCCGCGCTGCAAAGACTTCGCTTTCTCTCCTGCACTTTCTTGCTGCGCCATCATGCTCCACATCGTCGGCACTGCGAACATGACTGTCACTTTTTCTTTTTGGATTGCATCCAGGGCGGCTGCAGGATTGAATTGGTGCATGATGACACTGGATGCGCCGGAATGGACTCTTGGAATGATGCAGCAATGCAGTTCTGCACAATGGAACATTGGGGCGATGACAAGCCCGACATCATCTTTGCTGTATTTGATCACCGCAGTACAGATAAGGCTTTGTTCAGCCATATCCCTGTGCCGGTGAATGACGCCTTTCGGCCGTCCTGTAGTTCCGCTAGTATACATGATGGCATATGTATCCATCTCATTCACTTCTGCTTCTGCCAGTTCCGCATTGGAGCTAGCCACTTGTTCATGATAACTTTTCGCATATTGGGGTATGTCGCCATCGATAGCCCAAAATTGGACGGCTGAAAATTGATCATGGATGGCAGAAATGGGATCGCCCAGCAGCTCTTCAAACACCACAACTTTCGGGTCAGCATCCCTTAAAATGTACGCCACTTCTTCTGATTTCAGCCGAAAATTGATCGGATTGAAAATAGCGCCGATTTTTGCGCATGCAAACAAGGTAGTTGCCAACTCCTCAGTATTGAACAGAAACGTCGATACCCGATCCCCTTTTTCAACGCCTGCTGCAACCAAAGCGTTCGCTGTACGGTGCACTATGTCTTTCCACTCCCGATAGGTCAAGCGTTGGTTTTTCCTTAAATCCACTAATGCTTCTTTCTCCGGAAATTTGCTCACTGTCTGATCAAAAATGCTCCCCAGTGTTGCGTACATATTCTCGACCTCCCAAATAATGAATGAACATTCACCCTATTTCCGTATATTATAAAGTCAGATTAAATAAAACATTTAAAAAACTTTAAAAATAATTATATAGTCCTGTTTTAATAGTAATCTTTAATATCTTTTAGTCATTTGGTGAAAAAGGAAATTATACGGAATTCCTTTCGTTCCAAGATATCAAAGATGAAATAACAAAAAAGACTTGAGCAAAAGTGTATCACTCAAATCTTTCCTATTATTTCCTATATTTAGATTTATATTAATCTGTATATATCATTCATATGACATTAATGTAAATCATATTGCCTATTTTGATATGGTTAGTTAGAATAAGACATGCTCACGCTTTGAGTAGCGAGTGCCTATTTTTACTATTTATTTTGAAAAGGAGAGAAAAAATGAAAAAAATCGCTTTTTCAGTCCTCGCGACAGGGTCTTTAGCCTTATTTTTCGGAGTGTCGGATACTGAGGCAAGTACTTATACCATCAAGTCGGGGGATAGCCTTTGGAAGATCGCTAATGAAAATAATGTTTCTGTCTCTAGCCTTAAGCAATGGAATAACTTAGCATCTGATCTCGTATATCCTAATCAAAAATTAACGTTATCCGCCCCGAAAGCGGCAACCGCTTCAACGGCAGAAAATAAAACAAGCGCCACTAAAAGGACCGTTTCTTCTAATACATACATAGTAAAATCTGGAGACACCTTATCAAAAATTGCTTTGCAATTCAAGACAAGTGTTAGCACGCTGCAAAAAGCGAATGCCATTTCAGGTTCCATGATCTATGTTGGACAGAAGCTTACAGTGAACGGCACAGCGACCATTCCTGCCAAAGCAGCAACTGCTCCCGCAGCAAAAACACCTGTTGCTTCATCAGCAACCACCAGCTCTACTTATAAAGTAGCAAGCGGCGATACATTGTCTGCTATCGCTAAAAAGACAGGTGTTTCCGTTACACAACTTATGAATTGGAATAATTTATCTTCCAGCCTTATCCGTGTGGGGCAAGTGCTTAAAATCGAGAAGTCTGCTTCTTCCAGCAAACCAAGCACGACAGCCGTTTCAACTCCGGCTCCATCTGCTTCACCAACTGGAACCTACAAAGTAGCAAGCGGCGACACATTATCCGCCATCGCTCACCGCCATGGTGTCTCGGTCACACAAATTATGAACTGGAACAACTTGACTTCCAGCCTGATCCGCGTCGGTCAAACGCTCAAAGTTGAAAATTCTCTAGTAGCAACACAGCCAAGCACGACTCCGGTCTCTGCTCCTGTAACTGCTCCGACAAATTCAAGCACCGTCAACACAATCATTTCTACTGCTACATCACTGCAAGGCATTCCTTATGTTTGGGGTGGTTCAACTACACGAGGGTTTGACTGCAGCGGCTATATCTATTATGTATACAACAAAGCGGGTGTAAGTGTACCGCGTACAAATACGACTGGACTTGATGCTCGCTCCTATGATGTAAGCAAGCCTCAAGTCGGTGATTTGGTCTTCTTCAGTAATACCTACCGCCCAGGCATTTCACATGTCGGAATTTACATCGGCAACAATCAGTTTATCCATGCAGGCGGCGACCGCGTTCAAATTACCAGTTTGAACGACAGCTACTGGGGCAAGCATTTCGATAGCTTCAAACGCTTGTACGCTATGGACTAAGTTGGATACACAAAAATCACACCCACTGCATTCGGCAAAATGCAGTGGGTTTTTTATGTATTTCATTTTGAATATACCCTTATTTTCCCTTATTAAACTGACAAAAGGAAAATTTTATAAGAAATTATTTATTAAATAGCTGTTCAAATTATGCCCATTTATTGATAAGGATTCTTTATTTATAATCATTATCATTAAGTATTGATTTTTAAATGAAAAGTGTTATCATTGTTATTGCAGCATCATAACCAAAAATTGAGAATGAGGTGTTCAATCAATGAGTACAGATAAAAGAGCTCTAACTACCAGCTGGGGTGCCCCAGTCGGAGACAACCAAAATTCACAGACAGCTGGACAGCGCGGCCCTGTCCTATTGCAAGATGTTCATCTTCTTGAGAAATTGGCGCATTTTAACAGAGAACGGGTTCCTGAACGCGTAGTACATGCAAAAGGCGCAGGCGCACACGGTTATTTTGAAGTCACAAATGATGTAACCAAATACACTAAGGCTGCTTTCTTGTCAGAAGTCGGCAAAAAGACGGACATGTTCGCACGCTTTTCAACAGTAGCTGGGGAAAACGGCTCTGCAGATACAGTTCGCGACCCACGTGGATTTGCGCTGAAGTTCTATACCGAAGAAGGAAACTATGATTTAGTCGGCAATAACACACCGATTTTCTTTATCCAAGATGCGATTAAATTCCCTGACTTTATCCATACACAAAAACGCGATCCAAAAACTCACTTGAAAAACCCTAACGCAGTGTGGGACTTCTGGTCATTGTCACCTGAATCTTTGCACCAAGTTACATATTTAATGGGCGACCGCGGAATTCCTGCTACACTCCGCCATATGCATGGTTTCGGAAGCCATACATTCAAATGGACAAACGCTGCGGGCGAGTCTGTTTGGGTAAAATACCATATGCTGACTGAACAAGGCATCAAAAACATCACTCAAGATGTTGCTGATAAAATTGCCGGTGAAAATCCAGACTTCCATACGGAAGATTTGTTCAACGCTATCGAAGATGGGGATTTCCCTGCTTGGAAAATGTACGTTCAAATCATGCCATTGGAAGATGCAAATACGTATCGCTTTGATCCATTTGACGTAACAAAAACCTGGTCCCACAAAGACTACCCGTTGATCGAAGTTGGCCGCATGGTGCTTAACCGCAACCCGGAGAACTATTTTGCAGAAGTTGAACAAGCTACATTCTCACCTGGCACACTAGTTCCTGGCATCGATGTGTCACCTGACAAAATGCTTCAAGGCCGTCTGTTCGCATACCACGATGCCCACCGTTACCGTGTAGGGGCCAATCACCAAATGCTGCCGATCAATGCAGCGAAGAACCAAGTGAACAACTACCAGCGCGACGGCCAAATGAACTTTGGCAAAAATGGGGGCGGTTCTGTATACTACGAGCCGAACAGCTTTAGCGGCCCGACCGAAACAGCTTCCGCGAAACCGGCTCCGCTTGAAATTTCAGGTGTTGCAGATTCAGTTCCATACTTTAAAGAAGACTATTACACACAGCCCGGCGACCTTTACCGCCTACAAAGCGCGGAAGAACAAGCGCGCCTTGTTGCTACGTTCATTGGCGGATTAAGTGCAGTAACTGTCGAGGAGATCAAACTTCGCCAAATCGGCCACTTGTACAAAGCAGATCCGGAATTCGGAACCCGCGTGGCAGAAGGTCTTGGCCTGACGGTTCCTGGCCTGACTGAAACTTTATAATTCTTAATAGCGTTTTGATATTCTCATTTAGCAACCGCCTTATAAAAAGGCGGCTGCTTTTTTTTGCAACAAAAAAGAGGATGCTATAGCACCCCCTCTTCTCGTCCCTTTATAGCTTATTCCCAATTTCTTCAGCCAATTTTTTTCCGTTTTGGATGCAGGCACCGATGCCCACGCCATAATAGGAAGCACCTGCAAGCTTGATGTTCGGTACTGCGGAAGCCATCTTTTCTTCCAACCTGTTAATAGCGGACTTGTGATGCATATGATAATTTGGCATCAAGTTTTTCCAGTTTGTCACTTGTACAACAGAGGGTTTTGCTTTTATTTTCAAACTTTTTTCGATATCGCTCAAGGCGGCATCCACCAGTTCCGCTTCCGATAAACCTTTCAGTTTGGGATATGATGGATGCGAGCTCTTATAGAACAAACGGACAAGCAAATTGTGCTTTGGGGATGTATGCGCCCATTTCCTGCTCGTCCAAGTACATGCATTGCATTGCAAATCACTTTCCTGTGAGACGATAAACCCAGTGCCATCAGCAGGGAGTTTGGCATCTGGAATATCGAAGCCTAGATAAATGCTAATCAATGTAGAATCCAGCAATTGATCGAATTCCAGATCTAACTCCTGGAGCCCAAGCAATTTTTGTGCAGCAGCGTGCGGCGTAGCTAAAACAATGTAATCGGCGGCAAGTTCCTCCCCGTTTTCAAGTTCTATACTATAACGGCCATCCTGCTTTGAAATCCGCTTTGTAGCGATGCCTTTTCGAATAACTGCGGCCTCCAGGCTTTCTTCCAGCCGGTCTATCAGTACACCCATGCCCTGATCAAATGAAATGAATTTTTTGTTGGCTGCGCCTTGGAACCGTTGTTTGTTTTCTCCTAATCCTTTGATGATGCTGCCGTATTTGTTTTTATAATCGACGAGATATGGCAAAGTCGAAGCAAGCGTCAATTCATATATATCACCCGAATAAACGCCGGACAGCACTGGGGCAATCTGATTCCTAACGAGCTCCTCGCCCAGAAATTCCTCAAGAAATTCGCCGATCGAGCTATTGCGGGTGTAGCTTTCATTGGGGGTTTCAAAGTCGCGCAACGCCGCTTTTTTCCCTTCTTCTGAAACAAGTGTCGAGCTGAACAGTGCTTCTTCGTTCATCGGGATGCCAAAGACGGTATCTGCTGGAATCGCGTGGAGCTCGTTATTGGCATATAAATATGAAATGCCGGTGCCATTATAGACAATGCGGTCCTCCAAACCCAAATCTTGAATGAGCGGCATCACGCTTTCATTCCTCGCCACAATGGAATCAGCCCCCGTTTCCATGATAAATTCTCCGTCTTGTACGGTTCGGATTTTCCCCCCCAGCTCCCTTTGCTGTTCAATGAGAACCAGCTCCAGGTCATGGCTCTGTTCTTGTTTTATCTTCTGCAAATAATGCATGGCGGAGAGGCCTGTAATGCCCCCACCTATAACAACAACTGTTTTCATCCACATTCACTCCTTATTGTTGCCTCTATTTTACCAACAATCATGTGACATAGAGAGAAGATATTTTGTCAGTTTGGGCACGCTTTTATTGCTATTCCCTGTTGAGACTGGTTTTATTAAAGAAACAGATTTTTTTAAAGGAGAGACCAGAATGTTGAATGCAGTGGATCAAAATATTGTCAGCAGAAGAACCATCAAAGCTTTCAAACAGGATCCTGTTGATGTGGAAGAAATCATCGAGTTGTTGAATATTGCAAAATGGGCACCAAACCATAAAATCAATGAACCGTGGCGTTTTCAATTGTATGCAGGCGCCGGAAAAGAAAAGTTTGTCCAAGCTTATGTGGATGCTATGCCGACCGCAGAAGGGGAAGTTTCGCAAAAAGTATTGAATAAGGCGCAGTACTTCCGGGATATTCCGCTGCATCTGGTAGTGATCATGCCGGAAGACCCGCGCCAAAGAAGATGGGATGAAGATTACGGCGCCATTTCTTCTCTTATCCAGAATTTCCAGCTGGCAGCCTGGGAACGCGGAATCGGGATGATTTGGCGGTCGAACGATTGGATTTATGATCCGAAGTTCCGGGAAGCGATCGGGGTGGTGCCTGGCGAAAAAATCGTCGCTACGCTGATGATCGGTTATCCGAAACACGTGCCGGAAAAACGGCCTCGGACCGATATCCGCGAAAAATTGATAGTCATTGATGAATGAATGCACTAAAAAAGATGGCGCGAACCCGCGCCATCTTTTTGTTATTTCAATAAGGACAAAGCTCCTACCGCTCCTGAGTACTCCCCGTTTTCGAGAAATAATGGTACAGCGCCGCGCAATACGGTGTAGCTGTTTACTACTTCTTTCAGCAGCGGATTTTGGTAGAAAGACGATCCAATGTAGATGATGGTCGAAAAGCCGCATTGTTTAGCGGCATGGACACTGACTGTACTGACAGTTTCGCCCACTAAGCCGATAACAGTCGCCAGCAGCTCTTCTTTTGACAGGTCCCCTGCAACACCGAAAAGGTTATTGCCGAAATTGCTTGCCGTCAATTCCCCGGAAATTGGCGGTTCTTTTCCTTCATATATATGTTTTACTTTCAAATCAATTCGATCTCTCGATCCGGCGCTTGCCATTCTTACAATATCGCCGTAATCAGTCACACCGGTCAGCAAATGCGATAAACCGAGCAAAGTCCCGCCGCCGACACCGGTTCCACCAATACGCTCTTGGCGATTGTTTTCGATGCAATGAATGGATGTCCCTGTCCCCACATTCGTGACTATATACGCCTCTTCGCTGCGCCCCATACGCTCCAGCAAAAATCTCACACCAAGATGAGTGGCTTCAAACTCGACAATTTCCTTAGCCTCTTTGTCCAACAAAGCAAGAAGCACTCCAGCTTTTCCACCTGTTACACAAACTTGGCTGCCGTATTCGTTCACCCAAGAAGCCACTTTCTCCATTTCGGCAACCGGGAACTTTGCGAATTGGAGCGTATCATTTTCGGCGTAAGCCACTTTGATCAGTGTCCCGCCCGCATCTATTCCGAAAATCATTTTTGCACCTGCTCTTTCTCGTGTTTTCTAATAAGAAACACCAGCTTGTCTAATCCCGCAAACTCCCACTTTGAGAAGTGATCGGAAAGCCTCATCGACTTCACAAGCACTCAACTGGGAATAAAAAATCCTAACTGAATTCCTTTTGTCTTTATGCACACAAAAGGAATTTTATCACATTAATTTGCCTTATGGCATATTTTTCGACCTACTTCCATATTTTCGAAATTACTACTAGAAATGGCCTAGTTTTTATTTTACAATAAATTCAGTATATTCTACCAATTAAGGAATAAGGACGGGCTTTTCCTCTAAATTACCTAAAAGGAGACTGATTTATGGAGATGAGTATGGATAATAAGCGGTTGCCGATTATCATGTGCCTAACTTTTGTTCTTGGTTTTTCATGTGCCTCTTTATTTGCCAGATATGAGTTTTTATATGTAATGGTAACAGTCCTAATCATTGAAGTATTCCTCTTTGACGAAAATCGGAAGTTGAATATGTGGAAGTATATCACTGCCAACCTCCTTTTACTTTTTTCCATATTCTCATTGTTCACTTTTATGTAATAGTATAGGTACGATCTGCAATACTATCGCTTTGAAAGAAGAAGCATGGAAAAAGGAAGCGTTGTTTTAATGAACGGAGTCTTCAATTCTGGAAAGACTCCTTTGCCGAAGGAAACCGTCCGTTTGCTGCCCGATCATTTCCATCTAAATATTACAGCCAAATAAATACATAATAGAAGCCACCTCTCCTAGTTTTAAAGGAAGGCGGCTTCTATTATTGAGGCTGTTTATTGATTGGTCAAATAGACGTCCGTCAGCAAATCATTGCTCATCGGATGCGGCTCATAGCCCTCTACGTAATCTGCCTGAGCTAACGGCGGCGTGGTATATGCCAGCATGACCCATGGAGCATCTTGCTGGAAAAGCTGCTGCGCTTGTTTGTACAATTCAATTCGTTTATCCTGGTCAATTGTTTCGCGCGCTTCTGTAATCAACGACGTGAATTCATCGCTCTTATAAAATGCAATATTTTGGGCCGGCTTTTCCGTATTGGTTTTGCTTAAGTTCGGATACAGGAAGTTGTCCGGATCGGCCATAACGCCTGTCCAGCCGTACATCGCCATGCTGTGCTTCCCTTGTTTTGTATCGTCCAAGTAAGTTGCCCATTCCGAAGAAACGATCTCGGCTGTGATGCCGACTTCGGCCAAGTCCGATTGGATGGCTTCTGCTATTTTCACCGGCTCCGGCATATATGGGCGCGGGTTGCTCATCGTATGCAACTCTGTTTCAAAACCGTTCTCGTAGCCTGCTTCTGCTAATAATTTTTTCGCTTCTTCTACATTGTATTCGTATGGGGCCAACGTGTCGTCATGTCCCCATAACGAAGGAGGCAGCGGGCTTGTAGCGGTGTCCGCAAGGCCGTTATAGAAGGCATTTACGATTTCTTCCTTGTTGATGGCCATATTGATCGCTTGGCGCACTTTCGGGTCGTCAAACGGCTCCTTTTCTGTATTGAAGGCCATATAGCCGATATTGAAACTTGGGCGTTTCAGCAGCTCCAGCCCCTGCGTTTCTTCAACTGCATTCGTATCGGTCGCATTCATACCGTCCAATATATCGATTTCCCCAGTTTGCAGGGCATTCAGCCTAGCGGAGTTTTCCGGTATTACCTGGAAGATGACAGTGTCTAAGTATGGTTTTCCTTCCATCCAATAATCCGGATTCTTAGCCAGTGTAATGGTGTTGTTCCGGCTCCATTCTTCAAACATGAAAGGTCCTGTCCCAACCGGATGCTCATTTACGTCGCCTTCGTATTGCTCAATTGCCGCAGGGCTCGCAATTCCAAACATGGAGATGGCGAGGTAGCTTAAGAAAGGGGCGGTTTTTCGTTTCAACTTGATTTCAAGCTCGTGTGTTCCGGTCGCCTTTACATGTTCGATCAAATGGTTTTCGTCCCCTTTAAACCCTCCGTACAAAAATGGATAGTAAGGAAAATCCCCTTTATGATATGGGTTTTCCGGATCCATCCAGCGTTCAAAGTTGAATACCACAGCCTCTGCATTAAAATCTGTTCCATCATGGAACTTGACGCCTTCACGCAGCTCGAATGTCCAGGTTAGCCCGTCTTCACTTGAACTGTATTTGGTTGCCAATTTCGGCTGCAGCTCCAGGTTTTGGTCATATTCCAGCAGTGTTTCAAAAATATTATGCGTTACGCGTATGGATTCCCCGTCAGTTACGTTAATGGGATCCAGACTGACAGCGTCGGCTCCACGCCCATAAACGAGTGTACCGCCCTGTTTATCTTCTTCCGAAGTTGCACCACCGCTTTCGGCAGGAGTTGCTTCGTCCCCTCCTGAACAAGCTGATAATATTAAAGTTACAACAAGTATCAAGTGCAGCAGGTTTACTGTTCCCATCTTCATTTCCATTCCTCCTTTTCGGTTTTCGAAATATTTATAATTATACGAAAGCTTAAGGAGATAAGCTATAACATAATCAAAATTTTATTATTTTCTAATGCCCTTTTATTTTTTCCTGATACGGGTATAAAAGAAACAACTGTACTGACGCTTGCGCTCGATATTAGACTCTTACAAAGAATGGAGCCTGTCTATGCCTCATGCGACTATAGAAAAATCTGTTTCTCTGTATTATGAAACTTATGGCACCGGATTGCCGATCGTGTTCATCCATCCACCGGTCATCGGCCAACGTGTTTTCAAGCACCAGAAAAGGCTTTCCGAACATTACCAGACCATCTTTTACGACCTTCGCGGCCACGGCCGGAGTTCAAAAGGAGAGGCTCCCTTATCCATCCTTCTTCTGGCCAATGATTTGAAAAAGTTGCTTGACGAAATCGGTGTAGAAAAAGCCGTCATCTGCGGTTTTTCCAATGGCGGGACCATCGCGCAGGAATTCGCTTTGCTGTATCCGGAACGAACCTCCGCTTTAATCCTAAGCGGAGGCTATCCTCGGGTGAACAGCCCGAACTTATATGGCTTGATCCGTTTTGCTATGCTGATGGCAAAGTTGCGGAAAGTTCCTTTCCTCGCTAAGCTCCAAGCCAAGACTCATAAATATTTTAAAGAAGATGAGCAGGATTTTTTCGCCTATGGAAAAAATGCAGATGCCGAAAAGGTTTATGAGTATTGCCAGGCGGGCCTCCACTATAATGCAAGCGGCTCCCTTTATCATTTGAAGATGCCTGTCTTATTGGTATATGGTTCGTTTGAGTTAACTATGCACCATTACCGGAAAGATTTTGAAAAAGTCGTTCCCCAAACCCAAGTTGAATATATAAAATGGGCTTCCCATCGAGTGCCGCCGCGTCATTTCCCTCAGTTCAACGGAGCCGTTTATAAATTTTTACAAAAACAAAACAAGCCATCTGCCCTGTCGTAAAAGGGAGATGGCTTGTTTTCTTTACACAGATTAAAGTTGTCTGAAGCCGCCGGTATTGGCCCGGACTTTGACTTCGGAATATTTTCTGACGTCGCTTTCTTTTGAAAGCAGCGTGCCGACTACTCCACCGATAAAGCCAAGTGGGATTGAGACAATCGCCGGGTTTGTCAGCGGGAAAATTGGTGTGCCTGTGATAATGGCTGCTCCCGCTTCCGGATTCATAACACTCGGGCTGATCGATACAAGAACCAGGGCAGAGATTAAACCTGTAAAAATAGCCGCCATTGCTCCTGTTGTATTGAACTTTTTCCAAAAAATCGTGTAGACGATAACAGGCAGGTTCGCACTTGCCGCAATACAAAATGCCAATGATACCAGAAATGCCACATTCAAGCTTTGTGCAAAAACTGCCAATAAAATCGACAATGCGGCGACTCCAACCGATGCATAACGGGCTGCCAGCATTTGCTGGCGCTCTGTGGCCTTTCCTTTTTTAATAATTTGCCCATAAATGTCGTGGGCAAACGCTGAAGCTCCTGATAGCACTAAGCCTGCTACAACCGCTAAGATAGTAGCAAAAGCGACCGCAGAAATGAATGACATCAAAATATCTCCGCCCAGCGCCTGAGCCAGCAGCGGTGCAGCCATGTTCCCTGCAGCATTTGTGCTGATGATCGTTTCTGAACCAACAAAAGCAGCAGCACCGAATCCAAGGAAAATTGTCATGACGTAGAAAATCCCGACAATCCAAGTTGCCCACATAACGGAACTTCTCGCAGTTTTTGCATCCCTCACTGTAAAGAAGCGCATTAGAATATGCGGCAAACCTGCTGTACCTAGTACTAATGCAAGCATTAGGGAAATGGTATCCAATGGAATCTTATACCTGACTCCAGGGTTCAAGAAAGCTTCCCCATGCGGAGTAGCCGTTTTCACTTGGGCGAACATTTCAAGGATACTGAAATCGAAACGCTGAAGCACCAAGAACGATAAAATTACCGTACCGACCATCAGGAGGACGGCTTTAATGATTTGAACCCAGCTTGTAGCCGTCATGCCTCCAAAAAGAACATAAATTGTCATCATTATCCCAACCAGCAAAACCGCCCATAGATATTCGATCCCGAATAATAATTGAATAAGTGCGCCTGCTCCTACAAGCTGGGCAATCATGTAGAAAATAACAATTGTGATGGAACTTAGCGCCGCTGCTCCGCGCACTTTCTTCGCATTAAAACGGGCATTGATCATGTCCGCCAAGGTGAATTTCCCCAGGTTGCGAAGAGGCTCGGCCACAACGAACAATACAACCAAATAGGCTACTAGATATCCAATGGAAAACAGAAATCCATCAAAACCGAACAACGCAATAGATCCTGCAATCCCTAAGAATGAAGCGGCCGACAAATAATCCCCCGCAATCGCCATGCCGTTTTGCCAGCCTGTCAATCCGCCGCCAGCCGTATAAAAATCGCTGGTAGTGTTCGTACGCTTTGCAGCAAAATAAGTAATGACAAGGGTCATCGCCACGATAATTAAAAAGATAATGATTACTGTAGCATTCATCGATTTTCCTCCTTGTCATAATTGAATTCTTTTAAAGTTTTTGTAGCCATATCGTCGAATTTCTCCGCCCTTTTCATGTAAACGGTTACAAGAATCCATGTCATAGCGAATAATCCGAAAGCAAATACCCACACCCATGTGATATCCCCTACGAAAGCTTGATCCAGCCAATCGGTATAGGAAATAACAAAATTGAAAAGCAGATACAAACCTAAAAACAAGGCAATGACCGGTATCAAGAACGCCTTTTTCTTTTTCATCAAGTCTCTGAATCCAGCCGATGCTTCAATCGCATCAAAATCCGGCAGATTTTCTTTTCCAGCTTCCCCTTTAACAGTACCGCTCCCTTCACCGCGATTTTTCCCTTTAGCCTGAACGGCACGCGCTTTGCCTCCTGCAACGGTTTTCGCCAATAGTAACACCCCTCTTTTGATTTAATTTTCTGAATCTAAAAACAATTAAAACATGTATAATTTTACAAGTCAATAAAATAAGATACCGTTCGGTATGATAATTTCCCTTGTGCTTATTTTGGTTCTTCTGTAATAAAAAATGCTCCCCTTCATTAAATAATTGAAGAGGAGCCTTTTTATTTGTCAAACTGCCAACTGCCGCATCTTGCTCATTTTACCAAAGGCCCAGCAATTTCCACCAAAGCCCTCCAGCGCCTATCCATACCACAATGTGGATGACGGAGATGATAAACCCAAGCATCCACCATTTCTGCTGGCTGACGTAGCCGCTTCCGAAAAAGACCGGCGCAGGACCAGCCCCATAATGGGTCAGACAGCCAAACAAGTTGCTGAAGAACGCCAGAATCAAAGCGGAAAGAAGAGGCGGTGCCCCGGCCGCTACGATAACTGTTAAAAACGCCGCGTACATGGCACTGACATGCGCAGTATTGCTCGCGAAAAAGTAATGGGAATAAAAATAGACGATTGCCAATACAATCAAAGCAGTCATCCATGATAATTGGCTTGCAGATTCCTGCATCAACCCGCTGAACCAAGGAATCATCCCCAATTCGTTCAAGTAGGTTGCCATCATAACCAGTACAGCAAACCAGACAAGTGTATCCCATGCCCCTTGTTCTTTTTTAATGTCCGACCAAGTAAGAACTTGCGTCAGCAAAAGAACACATAGGCCTACAAATGCACTGGTAGTGGCGCTAATATCAAAACGGGCGCCAAAGATCCAAAGAACGAGCAACAAGACGAACACGCCTATCATAAACTTTTCTTCCCGTTTAAGCGGACCCATTTCTTTCAATTTGCGTCCGGCGATATCTGCAGCTTCCGGCGTCTCTTTCAACTCCGGCGGATAAAGCTTGTAAATGACCAAAGGAATAATAAAAAGGCTAATCAGGCCAGGCACAATTGCCGCCAGCGCCCATCCGCCCCATGTAATAGTTACACCTGTAATGTCTTGCGTGATTTGAACCGCTAATGGATTGGCAGCCATCGCAGTTACAAACATAGCAGAAGTGATCATATCGCCTTGGAAGGAAACTTTCGTCAAAAAGGCTCCGACTCTGCGCTCCGTTCCATCGCCTACCCGTGAATCGTATGTTTCGGAAAGTGAACGGATGATCGGAAAAATAATGCCGCCGGCGCGTGCTGTATTGGATGGCATTGCAGGTGCCAGGATAAGATCACTGAAAAGCATTGAATAAGACAATCCCAATGTTTTTTTCCCGAAAAGCCGGACAAAAATATAGGCGATTCTAGTCCCGAGCCCTGTTTTGATAAACCCGCGGGAAATAAAGAACGCGATAACAATCAACCAAATTGTGGTGTTTTGAAAACCGCTCAATGATTCTTCCAGCGTCAAGGTTTTCGTCAAGACGATAAGCGTTAAAGCAATGATAGCTGTACTGCCCATCGGCACCGGCTTAATAACCAAAGCTACTATAGTTGCCACAAAAATGCCGAATAAATGCCAAGCTTCTTCATTCAGCGCGGAAGGCGCTGGTATAAACCACAATGCGAGGCCGATCGCCACGCAAATTAAAAGGGAGCGCCAATTTACTTCTCCCTGTTTTTTCTCTGTAGGCACTGCTGTCTTCCCCCTCTATAATCTGTCAACTTCTTGATAAAGAAGCAAAGATTTATGAACTCCATAAACCCTTATAGATTATACGCCTCCCCTATTGCCATGTCCAAAGAATTGTTCAACCTTTTCTAAGGCATCTAGTTCAAGCAAACCGTTTCCTTCTGCGGTTTTCGGATAGCCAAGCGGCACAGTCCGCCGAACAAGCTGAGCGTACAATTCCGCTTCTGTCAATTTTCGGACATATTCCTTTTCCGCAATGGTTTTGATCAATGCCAATGCACCCGAAATATGGGGCGTCGCCATCGATGTTCCCGACAAACTGGCATACTGGCCGTTCAGATAAGCGGATTGTATATTGACTCCTGGTGCAACAAGATCAATTTCATCATTTGTATTGCTGAATGAAGCAATTTTTCGGTTAAAATCAATAGCCCCTACTTGAATAACTTCCCTGTAAGCGCCAGGATAAGCTAATTCGTCGGTATCCGGGCTGTCATCTCCTTCATTGCCGGCAGCGCAGACAACCGGAATTCCCGCAGCCACTGCGCGCTTGATCGCTTCATGAAGCTCCGGCACATCATCCGGGCCCCCTAGGGACATGGAAATAACAGTGGTCTTCTCGCCGTTCGGCCCTGTCCAATCAATGGCATAATGGATGCCTTCGATAATGCCTGCATAATCACCGCTGCCTTGGGCGTCCAGCACTTTTAAAATGAGCAGTTGCGCTTCAGGCGCCACTCCCGCTATACCGCCCTCCCTTAAAGAAGCGGCAGCCGTGCCGGCAACATGGGTGCCATGGCCATTATTGTCTTCGAAATTCGCTTCATCATCATTATAGTCTGGCGTGAAATTCCGTCCGGCAACAATCCGGGCCTCCAAATCGGGATGATTGGATTGGCAACCGGTGTCAAGAATTGCAATAACATTGCCTTTTCCATTATCCGCTTTCTCCCAAACTTCCGGGGCCTTGATCATCCGGACTCCTTCCGGAATTTGCGGGGCCACAGCCGTTATTTCTTCAATCCGATAAGGAATAAGATGGATTCTGTTCATTTTTCCCCCTCCTTGATTTGAAGCAAAATCTTTTGCTTCTTTTCTTACCCTTCTCTTCCCGGTTTTTCTTTTTCTGAAAACTTTTTATGGATATCTGGCAATTATTAACACTGAATGGCATGATAAGAATTAAAAAGGATGGAAGTGGAGGGCTTGCGATGGCCATACATTATGAAAACGGTTTGCCTGAAAAAGAAGCTTTTTTCTCTTTGTTTGAAACAACCGGCTGGAATGCTAAATACAGCTTTACAGCGAACGAATTGGAGATAGCCGTCAGCAACAGCTATTTTATAGTCTGCGCCTATAGCGGCGCAAAGCTGGTCGGTACCGGACGCATCATCTCAGATGGAATTTACCAGACTTTGATTGGTGATATGATTGTCCACCCGGATTATCAAAACCAAGGCATTGGAAGTGAAATACTGGCCGCGCTTATCGCAAAATGCCAAAAAGACGGCATGAAGCAGATCCAATTGACGAGCGCTAAAGGAAAAATGGGGTTTTACAAAAAGTTCGGTTTTGAAGCACGTCCCGCCGATGCAGCCGGCATGCAAAAACACCTATAATTCCTCATATGCTCATGCACCTTCTATAAATTATACTTATTTAAGGTCAAACAATTACGAGAGAGCAAAAGTACAGTAATCCCGTTGTTTACAGTTGCCTCCCGCCTGTGCGCGACTGCTGCATCCCTTGGCAAATCGCAATGCTCCTGCCTTACGGGCGCGCTATTTGTATGATGAAGAAAAGTGGCGTTAAACCGTCTATAAAAGATTCTTTGCTTTCAGGTTTTTAATTGCCGTTACAGTTCACCAAAGCAACTGGAAAAGAGGAAACAGAAGATGAAGAAGAAATGGATGATTTACGGAGCAAGCGGCTATACAGGGGATTTGATCGCGCATGAAGCGGCAAAACGCGGCATGTCGCCTGTTCTGGGTGGCCGCAGCGAAGAAAATCTTTTGCCTCTCGCCATCAAATTGAAATTGGAAGTTCGGGAATTCCCGATTGATGCCCATGCTTACAAATTTCTTGAAGACATTGATTTGGTGCTTCACTGTGCAGGGCCTTTCAGCAACACAAGCGCCCCTATGATCGAGGCCTGCATCTCAGCTAAAACGCATTATTTGGATATCACAGGCGAAATCACCGTGTTCGAGCATACACAAGCAAAAAACCGCCCGGCAAAAGAGCAGGGCGTCATTTTATGTTCCGGCGTGGGATTTGATGTCATTCCAACCGACTGCATTGCGCTAAAACTAAAAGAACTGCTGCCGGACGCCACTCATCTGTCTCTCGGCTTCGATTCGGATTCCGGGATATCGCCAGGGACCATGAAAACAATAATTCAGGGGCTTGGCTCAGGAAGCGCCGAAAGACGGAACGGAGCGTTGGTTCCAGTGCCGCTTGGAAGCCAGCGCCGCACCATCGACTTTGGCCGGGGCGCTCGATCCGCAATGGGCATCCCATGGGGTGATGTATCGACGGCATTCCATACAACCGGCATCCCGAACATTTCCACCTGGATTCCAATGGCGAAGCACCGAATTACGGGGGCGCGCTTGCTTGCCGGATTTGGTCCAGCCCTTGCCTCTTCTTTCATGCAAAAAAAATTAGCGGCTTGGGTCGACCGACATATCAGCGGCCCTGATGAAACGCTGCGGTCCAGTGCCCCCGCTTATGTGTGGGGAGAAGCGCGGAATGCCGCAGGCAAAGTGAAGACTGTCCGGATCCAGACCGCCAATGTGTATGACCTCACGATATACGGTTCGCTTGCTGTAGTGGAAAAATTGCTTAGCGCCCATTACGGAGGCGGAAGTTTTACACCTGCCGGCCTTTTCGGTCCCCATCTGATTGAAGAGCTGCCCGGATCCGGAAACTTTCAAATCGATTAAAAAAGCTGGCCCGCCTGTTTTGGCGGGTCAGCTTTTTAGCAGTTGCATCCGTTGGTTGAACAAAGTCGGATAAGATAAAAACCCGAGCATTACACTGGTGACAGCAGCAGTCGTCAATAGTAAAAACATGATAAGCAATTGAAACTGCACTGCTTGGATCGGATCTGCACCAGCAATTATTTGGCCGCTCATCATTCCCGGCAACTGGACAAGCCCTACCGTTTTTTGGCTTTCGATCGTCGGAATCATGCTCGCTTTGATGGAATGCATCAACTGATTATGTATTGCTTGTTTTGGCGTTCCTCCGAGCGACAGGATGAGTTCCGTTTTATCCTGATGCGTTTCGACTTCCGCAGTAAAGCGATTCAGAAATAAGATCGCCAGGACCATGGAGTTTCCTATGACCATCCCGCTGATTGAGATGATATATTGGGCAGTTGGCGGCGTAATTCCGAAACCAAGCAGCACACTTTGCGTCAGCACCTCCACAAACACGAGCGTTACAGCGACTTTCCATATGATGCCTTTGATTGCGGCGCCTTTTTTTTGGGCGTTATGCGTTGCTGCAACAATCATCAACGTGACCATCAAAAAAATATACAGCAAACTTTCAGAATCAAAGACAAATTTTAAAATATAGCCGACCGCTAACAGCTGAACAATAGAACGCGCCGTCGCGATTACGGTATCCCTTTCCAATCCGAGGTGCAACGTTTTTGAAAGCAGGAGCGGCAAAGCAACAAAAATCAATGTAAGCGATAATGTCCAATAACTCATACCGCCCCTCCTTTCACAAAACGTCTGACTTTTTCCGTAGCAGGCGATTTCAAAAGATCGCTTTCGCCGGTTTCAATCACTTCGCCTTCCATCATTACCCATGTGAAATCACCGATATCCAAAGCTTGCTGCAAATTGTGGGTAATCCAAATCATAGTGGTCCGGTATTTGCGGTTGATGGCTACAATAAGTTCTTCTATTTCCTTCAATGAGGTCCGATCCAATGACGAAGTGATTTCGTCGAGCAATAATATAGCTGGCTGGTTTACGAGTGTCCGCGCGATGGAAACTTTCTGCCGCTGGCCGCCTGACAGGTCACTGACATTCCGGTGGAGAAACTCTTCTTCTAGTCCAACATCATGCAATAACTGCAGCGCCGCATCTTCGGAAAGCTTTTTGTTTTGCAGTTCCATCGGCAAGGCTAAATTGCCATAAACGGTACCGCTGACCATCGGGGCGCTTTGGAGTGCAATCCCGACCAAGCGGCGCAATTCTGTCGGTTCATAGCTTTCGATCAGCTGTCCTTTTACATACAATTCACCCAGAGCGGGCGACAACAACCCGTTGCATAATTTCAACAAGGTGGTTTTTCCGGCGCCGGATGGCCCGACCAATGTCGTTATTTTTCCCTCCGGGAACGAACCTGTAACACTTTTTAATATTTTATTGCCGTCAATGGCATAGCTTACATGATTGAAATGCACAGCCGGTTTGTAATCGATAGACATGTCGCCACTTCCTTCTATAACAACAAAACGGCACACCAGTAAGCGTGTACCGCTTTTTTATAATTATCCTTCTTCCATTTTCCGCGCAGCAAATTCATCATTCATCTTCAAGAAATATTCGCCGCCTTCAGTGATGTTTTTCATGCGCGCAATGATGTCGCGGAACATCTTTTCTTCTTCCATTTGCTCTTCGATAAACCAATCCAGAAAAGATGCGGTGGCATGTTCCTGCAAGTCAGCTGCCAATGTAACTAGCGCATAAATATGACTGGTCACATCTTTTTCTTGGGCCAGGGAGCTTTCAAGCACGTCCATGGTATCTGCATAATGGTTCTTCGGTTCTGCCAATGCTTGCAATACCGGTTTTTCATCCATCGTGACCAGGAAATGATAAAATTTCATTGCATGAAAATGCTCTTCTTGCGCTTGCACTAAATAGAAATTGGCGAAGCCATGGTACCCTTTTTTCGAAAAATGGGCTGCCATTGCAGTATACGAATGCGCTGCTTGTAATTCGTTATTAAACTGGTCATTCAAAGCCAAGGTCAACTTTGCCGGTAACATGCGTATTCCTCCTCTTTCTTATTTAGAATCATTCTAATGTAGCCAATATAGCACACTAAGCTTTCAATTGCAAAATTAGTACGCAGCATAGAAAGCGCCGTTTTATGAGTTGTTCCCTTTTAAATCTGTTGGATTCAAAAAAAATAAAACCCATAAGAAAGAATAATTGATTACTTTTAGTAAGTAGTTGTAGTATGATAACTATACAAAATAGAATATTCATTTTAGGGGGAAATCCGAATGGAAACCATGAAACTAGAACCAAAGGTTTTTGAAGTGTTGAAAGATAAAATCCAAATGATTCCATCCGACGAAGGCGCCATTTACCTGGTCGGGCCAATCCGCCTGCCAGTCAATCTATATGATGAAACGGTTATCTTCAACTGGTATTGCTGGCTTAATTACGATGAAGTGACCGAAGACTACGGGCGCATCATCGAAAAGCTTTCTTCATCCAATTTGGCTGAATATCAGCAATCCAGCGTGCTTGTTTATGGGGACTTCGAACAAGCGGATGATGCTTTGATCCGTATGCACTCGATTTGCCATACGGGCGATATTTTCGGCAGCAAGCGCTGTGACTGCGGCTTTCAGCTGAAACAATCGATGAAGCAAATTGTGGAGTCAGGCACAGGCGCCCTCTTCTATTTGGCAAATCATGAAGGGCGCGGCATTGGCCTTTTCAGCAAAGCCATGGCCTATGTTCTCCAGGAAAACGGCTATGATACGGTGGAAGCGAATGAAAGCCTGGGCTTTGTCGATGATTCGAGAAATTACGGGGATGCCATTGCCGTTTTGAAAAGCTTGCGTTCAAAACCTGTCACTCTTATCACCAACAATCCCAAAAAACTGGCTGCACTAGAAGAGGCTGGTTTGCCGCTTAGCGGAAGAACTTCCCTATGGGGCGATGAATCCGAATTCAATACAAATTACCTGCAGACTAAGATCAGCCGCTCAGGCCATATAAAGAACGAGGAGGCTTCCGTCCATGTCGCACCATGAATTTTACATGGATCTGGCTTTAACGAATGCCCAGACAATGAAAGGCCAAACCGATCCGAACCCGCTTGTCGGCTCTGTCATTGTCAACGATCAGCGGATTGTCGGAATTGGCGCCCATTTGAAAGCAGGGGAGCCGCACGCTGAAATCCATGCAATTCGTATGGCCGGGGACTTGGCGCATGGCGGAACAATTTACGTTACACTTGAACCTTGCTCCCACTATGGACGGACAGGGCCATGCGCCCAAGCCATTATAGACGCCGGCATCCGCAAAGTCATCATCGCCACTTTGGATCCCAATCCGCTTGTTTCCGGAAACGGCGTTAAGATGCTCGAAAATGCTGGAATTGAAGTAATTGCAGGAATCCGCGAAGAAGAGTCGAGAAAAATGAATGAAGTATTCAACAAGTTCATCGTTGAAAAGCGGCCTTTCGTGACCTTGAAGGCTGCTTCTACGCTCGACGGTAAAATCGCTACTCGCACCCTTGACAGCAAATGGATCACTTCACCGGATGCCCGCCAGGATGTACACCAGCTGAGAAGCGAAAACATGGCCATTCTGGTAGGTGTCGGAACTGTCATTGAAGACGACCCGGAATTGACCGCCCGCATTCCAAATGGCCGCAATCCGCTTCGTATTGTACTGGATTCGGCTTTGCGCATACCAATGGAAGCGAAGGTGTTGAATGACGGATTAGCAGAGACTTGGATTTTCACGAGCCGGAAATACAACCGGCAAAAGCGGCAACAGCTTGAAGCCCGGGGGATTTCCATTTTTGAAACAAGCGGAGAAATTCGGGTGGACGTGCAGGACATGCTCCGCATGCTCGGAGAAAAATCCATCTCCTCCCTTTTCATTGAAGGCGGCGGCACCATCAATTCGGCATTTCTTGAGCAAGGCTTGATCGATAAGGTTGTGCTGTACTTTGCTCCAAAGCTGATCGGCGGAAAAGATGCGCCTACCTTCCTCGAAGGAACCGGGTTCGGCTTGATGAAAGACGCAGTGGAATTAGCAGGCGGAGAATTCACAAAAGTCGGGAAGGATTTCCGGTTTACGGGCTATCCTGAAAAACGGGGAGAAGACAAATGAAATTCGGCTTTGATATAGACGATACATTGATCGGATTGCGTGAATACGCATTCAACCTATACCAAAAAAAGCTTGGGCAATCGGTGCCAATGGATGTGTTCCATGCCCTGGATCGTGTGGAAATACACGAAGCGTTCGGGCTGACAGACCAAGAAGGCGCAGAGATGTGGAAACAATCGCTGGAAGAAATTTATTACACCGAATGTCCCCCTTATCCTGGGGCCATCGATTTTTTGCAGCAGCTTGAAAAAGAAGGGCATGAAATTTACTATATAACTGCACGAAGCGCCAAGCATGGCGAAAACACGAAGAAATGGATGAAGCGGCAAGGTTTCCCGGTACGCGATGACCGTTTTTTCTGCGGCATGAAAGATGCCGAGAAAGCAGAAATCATCAAGAAACTGCAATTGGACTATTATGTGGATGATAAACCCGCAGTTATCGATACGTTGGCTGGCGGCCCGGTCAATGTGCTGGTGAAAGACCAATCGTATAACCGCCATATGGACTTGCCCCGCATCAAACACTGGGCCGATTTGAAAAATTTGATCAATAATTAACTTGGAGAGGCTTTTTCACTTTCAAAAAAGGGCCGATTGAAACTGCTGTTGAAGAGTCCATGTTTTTCCAGGGCCGACAATCAATAGAAAAAAGCGGCTCCTTTGTCCGGAGCCGCTTTTTATTATTCCAGCTTGTGGTTTTCATTCAAACCGCTCGTGCTGAAAGCATCGTCGATATTATCAAACCGCTCTAGCCTTGTCACTTTGCCATCTCTGATTTCCATGAACGTATAAACGATAACATGCCCATCCTGGTTTTCCCAAACCGCTTCTTGTTCATACACAACGCGTTGGCCGGCAGCATAGCGGGTGATTGTGTGCAGGTTCACGCCTGTATTTTCCATCCATTGGACAAGCAAATCATGGCCAAACCCCGCTCCTCTCGGACCTATCAGTTCGATGTTGGGATCAGATACCTCAAGAACGCCTTCTACATCTTGCGCATTCACTTTTTCAACCCATACATCTGCCGTTTCAATCACGTTGCTCATGAAAAGCTCTCCTTTCGTCTCTATCAATAATCAGCGTTTTTCAACCTTTTGAAAGCGGTGACGAAATGCCCGGGATCTGTATACACTTTATAGGCAAGGACACCGCGATGGGTATGCAAATACAGCAGATTCGCTTCATCGGAAAAAGAACGGTAAGACATGTCCCACACGTTGGCCAAATGGAAATGCGACGCTGAAGCGGTCACTGTGTCCTCATATAAATGGAGAGCGTGTTCGGTATGGACGATTTTCATTTCACCGGCTTCAATTGAGCGTTCTGTATCAATGTACGTAATTGATGCCAATAAATTTGAATTGTCCATTTCACTGCCTCCTTGCATTCTGTTTTCTGCAGTTTACCTCAAGGCACAAGGCGATAACAAGCGAAACGCGAATTCCTTGCCGCGTCATTTCTCGGGATCAAAGTATTCGTTTGATAAATCGCCGTTGACGCCAATCGCTGCGGCGCTTCCTTCCCCTGCCGCAATAACAAGCTGCGAAGGGACGATAAGCGAAGCGTCTCCTGCAGCATAGACATTCCAGACATTCGTCCGGCCATATTCATCTGTTTTGATGCCCCCATAACTATTTTGTTCACAGCCAAGTTCATCAGCGAAAGAAGTGGAATGGCTCCAAAGCGGAGTCGTGAAGCCGCCGACTCGATCGATCAATGTACCATCTTCAAGCCTGACGCTGCGCAATTGCCCGTTTTCCCCTTCCAAGCCGCTAAGAATATCTTCGTAAACTTTGATGCCCTTCTTAAGAAGACTCTCTTTTTCTTCTTCTTCGAGCCTTCCGATTCCATTAGTGAAGACCGCTAGATCACGGCTCCAGTTGTATACTTTCTTGGCGAGAGCGTAAACGTTCTTGTCTGCAATAACAGCAAGCGGCTGATCCTTCAGTTCCCATCCGTCGCAGTACGGGCAGCTATACAAACTCGTGCCGTAAAATTTCTCGATATCCGGAATGTTCGGGAGTTTTTCTTTCACTCCCGCCGCCAGGATTATTTTAGTGCTATGGAACGTCTCCCCTTCGGACGTTGTCAATTGATAATGCGTTTCGCTTAAGCGTTCAATGCGCTCGATTCTCTTTTTCTTCAGTTCTACACAATCGTATTTCTTTATATCTTGCCGAGCCAAATGCTTAAGTTCCTCTGGTTGGATGCCGTCCCGCGTAATAAACCCATGTGATTCCCGTGTAACCAAGTTGCGGCCATTATCATCATCAAAAAGAACGGTTTTCCGTCTGGATCTTCCCAAAACCAAAGCTGCATTCAAGCCCGCAGGCCCGCCTCCAATAATTGCGCAATCGTATATCATAGCATCCATCCTTCGCGTAAATCGGTTACCTCAAATCTTCCCGCTCTGCTAGCCCATTAAACAAGAACAGCAGCACTCTTCCCATCTTTTTTGAATAGCCCCCAAAAAAGCCGCCCCCTTTAGGGAGCGGCTTCGTATTATACTTGTTTTGCCAATAATCCGGTCAGCACTTCACCAAAAAATGCATTTTCTTCCGGCGTTCCCACCGATACACGGATGTGTTCCGGCAAGCCCCACGTTTTACCGTAACGGACAATAACACCCTTTGACATCAACTCTTTATAAATCTTCTCGCCTTCCGGCCCCACATGCGCGAGCACAAAATTGCCCATGCTCTTTGTATACGATAATCCAAGGCTGTCGAAGATTTTATACAGCTGTTCTCTTCCTGCTTTATTGACCGACTGCGATGCGCGGACATGTTCAGTGTCGCCGATAGCTGCAGTGGCGGCGATCTGGGCAAGACTGTTGACGTTGAACGGTTCCTTCACTTTCAAGATTGCTTGAATGATGAATTCCGGTGCGATTCCGTACCCGACGCGCACACCGGCAATCCCGTATATTTTGGAAAAGGTCTGAAGGGTCAGCACAGGATAACCCGCTTGGATAAATTCAATGCCGTTCGTATAATCCTCATCTTCAGCGAAATGGCTATACGCAGCGTCAAAGACAATAAGCGCCGCTCCATTTACCGCTCTCACCAATTTTTCAATATCCGCTTTTGCTATATAAGTCCCTGTCGGATTGTTTGGTGTACAAATATAGATCAATTTCGTTTTTTCCGTTATCGCCGCGATCAACGCATCGACGTCGTATTGGAAATCTTCCGCAAATGGGACAGGAACAACAGCAGCCCCCATAATATGAGCTCCGAAATCATATTCACTAAACGACGGCGAAGGAACAATCACTTCGTCTCCCGGCTCAAGAAACGCTTCGGAAATCAAGGTGATCAATTCATCCGCTCCATTAGTCGGAATAATTTGCTGCGAGGCAACGTTGTATTCTTCGGCAATGGCCTGCTTCAACTTAGAGGCATCTGCATCGGGATAGCGGTTCAATTCCGCCAAGCCGTTTCGGATCGCTTCGAGCGCTTTAGGAGAAGGCCCGAGTGGATTCTCGTTCGAAGCAAGCTTGATGACGCGTTCCAATCCCAATTCTTTCTGCACTTCCCAAATCGGCTTGCCCGGTGAATAAGGTTCGATTGCGCCTAGCGTTTTGCGCGGTTTGATGTTATTTGTCTGTCCCATAATGATTCCTCCAGAAAACTTGATTTATTTGTTGATAAAAAAGTATGAATATTTGGTTTCATAGGTAATTATAACAGGCAAAAGTTCCAAATCAATGCAGCAAATCGACTTCTTTGGCATTTCCCTCATAAAACCCTCACCAACTGTCACAGTTTTCACTTTATACTCGCTTGCTTTATGCCGTTCTTTTCCGCTGGCGATTGACCAAGTAGATACTTGTTACAATCAAGGCCAATCCGATAGCCAATGTATAAGTGACCGGCTCGTGCATAAAGGCCGTTCCTGTCAAAACTGCAATCAATGGCACCAGGAAAGTGAACGCTGCCACTTTGCTTGCTTCCCCCTTATTGATCAAGTGAAAATAAATAACGAATGCAATCGGGATACCGAATGTTGACCCAAAGCCCAAACCGATAAGATATGAAAAGTTCCAAGTGATGTCCCCCCAACTTTCCAGCCAAGTCCCGATAGCCGTTAAAATAGCGCCTCCGATAACGAATTGCAGCGAAACCATCCACATCGAGTCGACGGTTCCGCTCATTTTTTTAACAAAAACAACTCCGAGAGCCCAACTGATTGCCGCAAGCAACGCGAGAATTATGCCTGTGATTGAAAGCGCACCGCCAAAGCTATCGGCGCTTATCACAACAATACCAAGAAAACCGGCAAACAAACCGGTTATTTTGAGGGCCGTCATTGATTCTCCCAGCCAAAGCCAGGCAAACACTCCAATCAATACCGGCTGAAAATAAATCAGTACCGAAAACAAGCCGCCAGGCAAGTAATCGAGCCCCATTGTTTGCAGTCCATAAAAAAGCACCGCATTCAATAACGCAGAAATACAATAAGCACGCCAATTTTCGCGCCACCGGATGCGCTTCCATGAAGGCAGCAGCACAAGCCCAAGCATAATGCCGCCCAGAAGCGACCGCATCCCCGCAAATAAAATGGGTGGCGTAAAATCGAGCGCCACTTTATAAATAGACCAGCTGATTCCCCAAATCACAACTAAAAACAGCAGCAAGCCCATTGCACGTGTAAAAATTTTTTCCATTTCAAAGCCTCCTGCATATAATAGGTTCTATTATACAGCCCCACTATATTATTTGTATCGCCTTTCCAAGTATGGTTAACTGAAACGAGACAAATGAAGAGGAGATTTTGCATGATAAATAAAATGAAATTCACTTTAGCCCCTTTTCTCTTATTGTTGACGCTTGGGGCATGTTCAGATAAGGAAGAAGCTGCATCAACAGAAGAAACTGCTCCGGAAACCGAAGTGCAGCAGGATGCCGCAGCAGAGCAGCCCGCTTCAAAAATGGAGCTGCCGGCCAGCGATGAAGTGGCAGTAGTCGTCAACGGCGAAGAAATTAAAGGCAATATCTATAACAGTGTTGCCCGCCAGTTGGAATCTTCACTTGCTACGCAAGGCCAGGATACAAGCAGTGCTGAAACTGCGGAACAAGTGAAATCCCAGGCGGTTACAGTGATCGTCGGCAACAAGCTCATCATCCAGGATGCCGAAAAAAAGGGCCATAAAGCGGATGAAACTGTTTTAAAAGAGCGTCTTGAAGAAATGAAGGGCAACTTCGAAAGCGAAGAAGCCATGAACGAAACACTGAAATCGACTGGCTATACAATGGAAGATTTGGAAAACCAGCTTCGCGAACAGCTCGTCTACGAAAGCTATGTGGCGAAAGAAATTGAAAGCGGCAAAGTAACGGATGCCGAAGTGCAAGAAGCATACGATGGCTTTGTTGAATCGTCGGAACAAGAAGCTCCAGCGTTTGAGGAAATGGAACCGACCATCCGCCAGTCCCTTGAACAGCAAAAAACGCAGGATGCGGTATTTGAACGCATTGAAGAATTAAAAAAAGATGCGAAAATCGAAGTGAAAGTTTAAACAAAAATCCCCAGCGCAATGCTGGGGATTTTTGTTTATAGCTTATCTGCGCAAAATGCCAGCACTTCCGCCTCTTCATCGTCTTCCAGGCCAAATTCAAGCACGCCGCGCGACAGTTTGTCGGTAAAGTTATAATGGGCAATGCGCGCTCCGTTGTCGTCTGTTGCCAAAATGACGCGCAGCTCAAGGCCGCCCGCTGTATATAACTCGTCGTCTTCATCTACTTCGATGTCCAGTAAAAATTCATAGCGCTTGCCGACTATGATGCCTGTCGGGTCTTTTAGTTCTTCAAAAATATAATTCGTGATTTCCATTGTTACACCTCCACCCCCTTATTTTAGCCTGTCTCCTTTTTTTTGGATAGCAAAAGGATGAAAACCTCATATGTTTGATAGCTAAATGGAAGGGAATTATAAAAAAGTCGAACATACAAAGGAGTGGGCATACATGAACGTACTGGTAATTGGCGCGAATGGGCAAGTGGGACAGAAGGTTGTAAAGGCATTGGCCGATTCACAGCATGAAGCGACAGCCATGGTCCGCAAAGAAGAACAAATGGAAAACTTGAAAAAATTGGGTGCTTCCCGGGTTGTTCTTGGCAATCTCGAAGAAGATTTCAGCGATGCATACGAAGGTGTGGATGCCGTCATTTTTGCGGCTGGTTCCGGCGGCTCGACAGGCGCAGACAAAACACTGACAATCGATTTATGGGGCGCCGTCAAAGCCGCGAAGTATGCAGAAGAAAAAGGCGTGAAGCGCTTTGTGCAACTTAGTTCCATGGGCTCCGATAATCCGGATGCCGGCGGCGAGAAAATGAAGCCGTACCTTGTGGCCAAGCGGACAGCCGACGACTTGCTGCAAACAACTGACCTTGACTATACCATTGTCCGGCCTGGCGCACTTGCAAATGAAGATGCAGTCGGCAAAGTCGAAATAGCTGAAGATGGATTCCCTTCTATGGAAGGGCGGTCCATCACCCGCGCAGATGTTGCGGCGCTTCTTGTCGATGTACTCGACAAGAGCAATACCTATTACAGAACTTTCGAAGTGCTGCAAGGCGACACAGTTATCGAAGACGCATTGAAATCGTTGTAACTGCCAGAACACCTGGGCAAAGAAAAAAGAGCGAATGGATTTTCGCTCTTTTTTATGTTACGATAGGCAATACGATAATTAGAGGACGTGATAAACATGATTAATATTCAATTGCCAAAAGCGGACGTGACGATTACTCAGCGCAAACAAGAAATCAATGGCGACGAAGCGGTCATCAAACCGATTTACGGCTTCATCGATTTGCACGAAATTCCGCGCGACAAGGGCGGCATCATCCAGTTTTTCAACCACAGCGGCGAGCTATTGTTTGTCGGGAAAGCCCGCAAACTTCGCCAACGTGTGAAAAAGCACTTGGAAGATACCGTTTCGCCATTGAAAAACCACCGCGAAGAAATTCACCGCATTTCGGTAACGATTGTTGAAGATCCAATGGAACGCGATATTTACGAGACTTACGTGATCAATACGCAAAAAGCGAAATACAACGTAGACAAAGTGTTCTACAAAGACTGAAAAAGGCACCCTCGGGTGTCTTTTTTATTTAGCCAGCCATTTCTCGAAATAATGGAAACTATGCCCCGCCGGGTGGTCTTCAATTTTGCCGAATTCGCGGAAGCCCATTTTTCTATAGAAGCCTGGAGCCTGGAAGCTGAACGTTTCCACAATCATTAACCGGCAATTCATTGAACGGGCATAAGCCTCTATTTGCTCCATCAATTGCCTGGCAATCCCCTGTTTCCGCTCGGCCTCATCCACCCACAAAAAATCGATGTGCATATGCTGCCAATAGATTGTGCCGGTAACACCGCCAATAATCTCTCCCGCATCGTTCCGCGCAATAAAGCTCATTTGTTCTTTCGGAGATTTCACCGCATCCGATAAGCTAGCCATATTGTGTTCAATGACTTTTGAACGGATGAATTCCCGGTTTTCCTGGATTTCCTGTTTAGTGATTTCCACTTCTTCTCCTCCTTTTTATAAGCCCTTCTATTCTCTCATTTGTTCTTCAGCTTGTGAACGATGCTTTGAATTTAGGTTTTAGCGGGTCGCGCAGAAGGGAATAATAACTTAACAAATTCTGTATATTGGGGGAAATTAAATGTTGGCTCATGCAAAAGAATCATCCACCGAGCGATGTGAAAACGAGTATGCTGCTTTACGCCGCGCCGTTCTCTGCCCTCCGCGTTTTATGGAAATCAAAGAAGTGATCAACGACGTACAGGAAAGTTACAAAGACGAGAACATCGATATCGAAAAAGCGATGGTTCAGCATGCCGCATTTGTGGATGCCCTGCAGAGAAATGGAGTAGATACATTATTGATCAAGCCAGTCCCCAAATTCCCTGAACAAGTTTTCACGCGGGATATCGGCTTTACAATCGGCGAAACAGTTTTTTTGGGGTCCATGGCTTCAGAGATCCGCCAAGGAGAAGAAGAAAATTTGAAGCACTTGCTTGAAGATCGCCGCATTCCATTTGAACGGCTTTCAGGCACGCCGATGGAAGGCGGTGATGTGCTGCTGGACCATAACAAAATATTTGTTGGCATCAGTTCCCGGACATCTGAACAAGCTATCCAGGAACTGCAACAGAAATTGCCGAATCATCATGTATTGCCAATTCCATTCAACGAGAAATATCTGCACCTTGACTGTGTCTTTAACATCCTGTCTCCTACAGAAGCCCTCATTTTTCCGGAAGCTTTAAGTTCCAAGACCATCAACCAGCTTTCAGAACATTACGATTTGATCCGCGTAAACCGCGAAGAGCAGTTTTCTCTCGGTGTGAATGTTTTGTCCATTGGGGACAAGCGTGTTTTCAGCCAGCCGCAAAATGTCGGAGTCAATCGCCAGCTCGCCTCGCGCGGTTATCAGGTTATTGAGGTCGATTTCTCGGAAATCATCAAATCAGGCGGCGCTTTTCGCTGCTGTACGATGCCGCTTGTCCGGGACTAACAAAAAACCTGGCTCACTATCATGAGCCAGGTTTTTTTGTTTATGGGGCTGATAAATCAGCCAGCATAATTGCAAGCATGCCTGTTTTTATGCCGTCCGGTTCTATCCGTTTACGGCCGCTTTTCGTTTCAAACCGGAAACAAATTCCTTCAGCAATTTTACGCCATCCGGCGTGCCGATGGATTCTGGATGAAACTGCAATCCGAACACGGGATAATCCCGATGTTTGATGGCCATAATGGAATTGTCATCCGTCGCGACAGCATTCACCTCAAAACATTCGGGCAGCGTTTCCGGTTCAAGCACGAGCGAATGGTAGCGCATCACCGGCAATGGCTGAGGCAAATGAGCGAACAAGCCTCGGTCGCTGTGTCTGACAGGCGATACTTTGCCATGCCGGATAACAGGGGCCTGCACCACATTTCCTCCAAACGCCGCTCCAAGCAGTTGGTGCCCTAAACAAACACCGAGAAGCGGAATCGACTGGCAGGCTGTTTGGATGAGCTTGATCGATTCCGGCAAAGCATCGGGATGTCCCGGCCCTGGCGATAAGATAATCGCTTCGGGTTTTTTTGCAAGAAGTTCAGCCACCGTCAAAGCGCCATAACGGACAACTTCCACTTCAACCCCCATTTCGGCAACAGCTTGATAAATATTGTACGTAAACGAATCATAATGATCGATTAGTAAAATCATCCGAACACCTCCGTTAATGAACGTGCTTTATGAAGCGTTTCTTCGTATTCTGCCTGCGGATCAGAGTCGTACACAATTCCCGCACCTGCTTGCACATGCACCTGCTCGCCTTTCATCACAAATGTCCTGATGGCAAGCGCGACATCCAAGTTGCCATTGAAGCCAAGATAGCCGATGGCGCCTCCGTAAACCCCGCGCCGGTCTTCTTCAAATTGCTGGATCAACTGCATGGCGCGGACTTTCGGTGCACCAGATACTGTCCCTGCAGGCAAGCAGGATACCAGCGCATCCAGCGGGTGCATTGCTTGGTTCAACTGCCCGGTCACTTCAGATACCAGGTGCATAACGTGCTGGTATTTCTCAATCGCCATGAATTTAGGGATGGCGACACTGCCAATCTCCGCAACGCGGCCGACGTCATTGCGGCTAAGATCAACCAGCATTTGATGTTCCGCCCGCTCTTTTTCATCGTTCGCCAATTCTGTGGCCAGCATATTGTCTTCCGCTTCCGTCTTGCCCCGTTTGCGCGTTCCGGCAATCGGATTGGTCACCATCTGCCCGTTTCGTATCGTCAACAAACTCTCAGGAGATGCGCCTACGACTGAATAATCATCAAATTCCACAAAAAACTGGTAAGGCGACGGATTCTGCTTGCGCAATTTGCGGTACAGCGTGAACGCATCCCCTTTATAGGTTGCGGACAAGCGCTGTGACAGCACCAACTGAAAAACATCGCCTTTGCGGATATGGTCCTTTGCCTGTTCCACTTGCGCACGGAATTTGGCCGCATCAGTTTCTGATTGGAATTGCAGCGGCTGTTGTTCTTCAAAGTTTGCAGTCTGTTCGGGCAAACTGAGCTCTTTTTCAATTTGATCCACTTTGTCTTCAAATGAAAGAATCGTTACATCGTTTTTCATATGATCGAATACAACAATTGTCTCGTATAAATGCAGATGCAAATCCGGCATTTCCAAACTGTTTTTTCTTGGTGCATCCACCGGTTCATATGCTTGAATCGCATCATATCCGATATAGCCGAGCGCCCCTCCAGTAAACGGCAGCCCTTCCACCTGCGCCTCATATGCCGGCATCCGGCTTTTCAGCAGCTCCAGCGGCTTACCGGCAAATTCCGTTTTGCTGCCTGTCCGGTAATCCATTTCGGTCAAGCTATTCCCGGTGCCGATAAAACTTTTTGACGGATCTGCTCCAATAAACGAATAACGTCCCGAAGCTGTCGTCTTCAGCGAACTTTCCAACAGACATTTCCGGGATCCGGTCAACCGGTTAAACACTGCAATCGGCGTTAAAGAATCTCCGTTGATTTTTCTCATCTTCATCTCTGCTCATCTCCTTATTGATAAAAAGCGAAAGCGGCCGATTCCTTTCGACACGCATAAGACACTCTGGCGAAGCGGCATTTTTATAGCCGGACAGCCGGAGGGGCCGATGCCCCGGGAATCTGGCCGCTGCAGCTGACTTACAAAACCCGCTGGACATTAAAAAAGCCCTCTGCCAGGAACAGAAACATTCCTTAGCAGAGGACGGATTGACCGCGGTACCACCTCACGTTAAAGCTGACACAGCTTTCCCTTGAATCCCCAGTAACGCGGGGAAAACGGACTCCGCTAATAAAATTTCACGGAATCTCTCATAAGTCCATTCACGCATATTCCCCGCCAGTTTCCACCTGCCACCGGCTCTCTTTGAGAGGATGATGATGCGCTACTCTTCTTATTCAACGATTTGCTCGGCTATGCTCAACTCAACTAGACTTTGGCGATGCCGCTCCCGGCATCTTCTACCATCCGTCCAAAAAGGTTGACCCTATCTTATGCGATATGGTGCTTCTTGTCAACAGAATTATTTCAGTTATTCGATAATTTTGTCATTAGGTGCATATATAAGGTATTCTAGTTATGAGGGGAAGTTCCAAAAAAAGACGAGGAGGAACAAAGATGAAAAAAAAGTATTCTTCTGTAGTGCTTACACTCTTAGCCGTACTATTGATTCTTTCTGGATGTGCCGGCGAAAGCACTAGCAACAGCAGCAGTGAAGGCGGGTCAAAAACGCAAATCAACTTTATGCACTGGCGTGGTGAAGACAAAGCCGTATTAGACGAAATCATTGCTGAATTTGAAAAAGAAAATCCGGACATCGCAGTTGAAATGACCATTTATCCATCCGACCAATACATGGCGACTGCCCAGCGGATGCTGCAGGAAGGTTCAACTGGAGATGTATTTGCATCATTTCCTGGCGCTCAATTTGAATCACTCCAAAGCGCTGGAGTCTTTGAGGACTTAAGCGGAGAAGCATTTGTTTCCAACTTTGACGAAAACTTGATCAGTGTTGGCCAACTAGACGGCAAACAGCTGGCTCTTCCTTATCAGCTGGTATTCAATATGCCAATTTACAATAAAGCGATGTTTGAAGAACTGGGACTTGAAGTTCCAAAAAGCTGGTCCGAATTCCAAGCACTTTGCGACACTTTGCTTGAAAACGGCATAACGCCTATCGCTTTCCCAGGTGCGGATATCGGTCCAAACCAGTTTATGAACAGCATGATGATGAACAATGCTCCTGACGAAGATATCTTCGCCAAATTGCAAAGCGGCGAAGAGAAACTGACCAACGAATGGTGGGTTAAAACGCTGGAGGACTTCCAATTGCTTGAAGAAAAAGGCTATATCCAAGAAAATGCGCTTGGCACCAACCAGGATTCCGCAATGCAAATGGTAGCGAACGAAGAAGCGGCGATGCTTGCAACCGGTTCTTACCACATGGCTTCTCTGATCGGCCTGAATCCGGAGCTGGAGCTGGATTTGCTTGCTCCTATCACAGTGGAAGAAAGCGAAGCTGTATATGAAGGCATCAATACCGCGACATTCATGCTAGCTGTCAACAGCAATTCCGAGAAAAAAGAACAAGCGAAAAAGTTCGTTGAATTTCTTAGCCAGCCGGAAATCGCTTCCAAGTATGCGAACGAAACCGGTCAGCATTTGACGGTTAACGACGTCAATTACGAATCTGAAGTTCTAAAAAATACAGCATACTGGATTGATGAAAGAAAAACGAGATTCCAACCTCGCTTTTTAATCACAAACGCACAAGTTGAAGATGCTGTACTTAGCTCGATTGAAGACGTATTGGGCGGAGCAGACCCAATGGACGCAGCAGCGGCTGCCCAGAAAATCGTAGACGAAAACAGGGAATGATTGCATGAAAATTTCAAAATCCATTTATTTATTTTTTATACCAGGGTTGATCCTCTATAGTATTTTCTTTCTTTTCCCTACTTTAAGCGCGCTGTTTTATTCGTTCACCAATTGGGACGGCTTTAGCCCGTCCTACCAGTTTGTCGGACTGGATAACTACGACCGCGCGTTTACGGGAGATTCAATATTCCGGAAAACGATTGGAAATAACTTGAAGTTTATGTTAGTCGTGGTTGTTTTCCAGACTATTGTGGCCCTGGCTTTTGCAGTGATTGTATTGAAGAATACCAAAACGACCATCTTTTTGCGGGCGCTGTACTTTTTTCCGACGATTTTATCGTCTGTTTCAGTCGCGTTCATCTGGTCATTCATCTACGATCCTTCGCTCGGCATTTTGAACCAGCTTCTGGAGTTGGTCGGGCTCGGTTTCTTGGCCCAGAACTGGCTCGGGAACGCTAATATCGCCATTTATTCACTGGCGATAACCCAAGTGTGGTTCCACGCCGGCCAAATGCTCATCATCTTTGTAGCAGGGCTGCAAGCAATTCCGCAAGACCTGTACGAAGTAGCGAAAATTGAAGGAGCAAGCAAATGGCAGACGTTCAGAAAAGTGACGTGGCCGTTGCTTGCCCCTTCCGCTACAATTGTTGTGGCATATACGACCATCCAGTCATTCAAAGCTTTCGACCTGGTCTTCGCCATGACTCGAGGCGGCCCGAACAACTCCACTGAAATCATCGCAACTTATATTTACGAAGTGGCTTTCAGAGGCTTTCAGTTCGGCTACGCCAGCGCCATTTCAGTTATATTCATGGTCATTATCGCCATCATTACGTTTTTGCAATTCAAAGCACTGCGATCGGACCGCATATCTTATTAATGAAAGGAGGACAACAATGTGCTTTTTCGAAAATTCGCTCTTGCCGTCTATGCATTGTTGATCTTAATTCCATTGCTGGTCGTTGTGCTGACTTCTGTTAAGACACTTCAGCAAACGTTCGCCAACCCACTAGGAATCCCAGAGGGCGGACTGCAATTCAGTAATTACGTCAACATTTTCCAAGAACAGACGATGGCCGGTTATTTCATGAACAGCTCCATCGTTACGTTATTCTCCGTTGCGTTCACGCTGCTTTTTGCGGCTATGGTCGCCTACGGCATCACCCGGCTCAACAATTGGCTGGGCAATCTTTTGTTCTTGTTATTCACGCTGGGCATGATGGTTCCAGCCCAAGTGAGCATGGTGCCTCTTTATTCGCTGATGCTTGATTTGAATTTGACGAATAGTCTGGTCGGGCTGATTCTCGTTAATATCGCGACAACATTGCCTATTGCGGTTTTTATCCTGACCGGCTTTATGAAGACGCTGCCGAAAGAACTTTTCGAAGCTTCAACGATGGACGGGGCAGGAAATTGGAAAGTGTTCACCAGTATCGTCATTCCCCTTTCCTTGCCGTCATTGTCGGCAACTGCCATATTCTTGTTCGTCATGCATTGGAACGATTTGCTGTATCCGCTTTTGTTCATCACGGACAACGCGTATAAAACTTTGCCGCTTGCCTTGCTTGAATTCCAAGGGCAATACGCCACCAATTACCCGATGCTTTTTACAGGAGTTATTATCGCTTCAGCCCCGATGGTTGTGGCATACATTTTCCTTCAACGATTCTTTGTCGCCGGCATGACTGCAGGCGCGGTAAAAGGCTAAACAAAAAGCTGGTGTTCCGCTTTCAACAAAGCGGTACATCAGCTTTTTTGTTACCATAATACCGGTTTGTCCACCATGAACCAAAGCATCAGCAGCAAGAGAAAAATATAGATCCATAAGGAGCGATTCAGTTTTTTGACGAGTGCCGCTTGATCGGCTTTTGGTTCCTCAAACTTCCTCAGTACGGGCGTAAATGCACGGGCGAGGAAAAAAATTGATGCAAACATGACCGCAAGCGTCAAGACAACCCATGATGCCGACCATTGCCATGCGCTTTGCCAGATGAGCAAGGCGCCGCTGGCCACCAAGGCATGGCCGGCATGTTTGACAAGGCGGGTAGCCGATTTGAATGTGGCAATGTGCGCCTGCAGAACCTCGCCTTGTGCCGCCCCTATCCGCTTGACCAACGGAACCAGCACAAAGAAGGGGCCGATTGATAGAATGGCGCTCATGATATGGACATACAATAAAATAGAGTACATCGCTTATTCCCCGGATACCGGAATGAATTCATGGACCCAGACTTTCATATCGGGTGTCCATGGCATGCCTGGATGAAAAGACAAAATCGTTTGCTTATAAGCTTCAACGTCTGCATAGCCTTCCTGCGAAGCCATTTCATCCGTCAGCTCACCGAGAGTTTGCCTATAGACCCGCTCCACCTTGAATTTCCGACCTTCTAAAATCATAATCTCCCCAATATCCGCATATCGCCCGTTGCGGCGGGTTGCTGTTTTTTTTCCGGCCAATACTTTTTCCACATCTTTTTTGTTCGTGACCAATCGCTCGATGCTGCAAGTTTTCGGCGGCATTCCGCTGTTTAACGTTTCTGGCATTGTTTACCCAACCCTTCCATAATTCTTATAACATTATAGCGGATAAATGCTGGAACCTGAGCATTTCTTGTAGTAAAAAAGGATCCTCCCAAAATTGAAGCGAATAAAACAAAAAGAGCCGATTTGTTAAAGGAGGAAACGCTTTGTTTATCCGCAGTTTTGAAAGCCCGGGCATTCGCGGCCAAAAAGGGGGCGATTTGACCCACGCCGACTGCATTGCTCATAGCAAAGGCTAAAGCCGTTCTCTTTAACAGCTAAAAAGGATTCAAAAGCAGCAAGCTTTCGAATCCCTTTCCCATTCTATTTCTTCAATTCGTAGTGCAGCTGGGCAAACTGCCCGAACTGCCGGACGCTCTTCAAGCGGTAATCAATCTGAAAGTCGAGTTCTTGGAACAGCGGGATGCCCTTGCCGATAAGCGTTGGCGCAATGGATATAATAAATTCATCAATTAGCTTTTCTTTCAAGAAGCCATGGAGGAGACTGCCTCCTCCAACTACCCATATGTCTTTTCCCGGCTCCCGCCTCAGCCTTTCTGCAAAGGGCAATATCTCTTCATCTGTATACTTAACATTTTCTTTTCGGCCGTGTTCTGTTGTGGAAAAAACATAGCATTCCTTATCGGGATATGGATCCTTTCCGCCTTCCGCCTCCATTACCCAGTCGTATGTGCGCCGGCCCATCACCACCGTATCAATGGTTTTTATAAATTCCCCGTAACCCGCGTCGCCTTCTCCCTCGACTTTGAACAGCCACTCCAGCGAATCATCTTCTGTCGCGATATACCCGTCCAGGCTGATTGCGATATAACACACGATTCTGCGTTGATTTGGCAATTTCCTTTCCCTCCTTGCTTAATATATCCATGGATGAGAATCAGATGGAATTCTATTCAATAAAAAGAAGCTCCGTAATGATGGATAACCTTTTTGGTATGTACACAGATGGGTGAAGGCAGCTGGTCCAGTGCAAAAAAATCCATTTGCAGCGACTCTTCTTCATCTTCTAAAGAGAGCGGGGTTCGGATATCGGTACAACGGTAATTGATCGTCAAAGAATACAGCTGATCGCCATTCGGCATTTCTTGGAAGTATTTCTTGCCAGAAAAAATACCCAGCAAGCTCAATTCGCCAATTTCAATCCCCGTTTCTTCTTTGACTCCCCGCCGTCCGGCTTCTTCAGCTGTTTCCCCCAGCTCCATAAAGCTCATGGGCAAAGACCAATTGCCATCTTCCCTTTTTATCAGCAGGATGTATCCTCTTCTATCCAATACAACAAGCGAGGTTTTGACAGCCAACAAGGGATCATTGCCGACTTTCTCCCTCAAATTTTCGATATAGCGCATAATACCCCTCCTCCCTTTTCATCCATAAGTTTTGCCGAAAATAATAAATTGATTATTCCGTTAATTTTATCACAACTTGTTTTATTTGGCAGTACTGATGCGG
Source organism: Planomicrobium sp. CPCC 101110 (assembly GCF_007859395.1). Taxonomy (GTDB): domain Bacteria; phylum Bacillota; class Bacilli; order Bacillales_A; family Planococcaceae; genus Planococcus. The sequence continues at coordinate 293,537 of NZ_VOHD01000009.1, forward strand.
TAGATGTTGAAGAAGAAAAAGAGATAGTTTTTGACATTGGCCGAAATTAGTTTTACGGTTGAAGAAATCAATGGAGCGGAGGTACATATATGAAAAAAATTGTAATTGTTTCAGATACCCATATTCCAATGCGCGCAAAAAAGCTGCCTCAAACCTTAGTCGACGCTTGCCAGAAAGCAGATTTTATCATCCATGCCGGAGATTGGCAGACGCTCGATGTGTATTATGAGTTCGCAGCTTATGCAGAAACCGACGGTGTTACTGGAAATGTGGATCCATGGGAAATTTCAGACCGTTTCGGCAAAAGCAAAATTTTAACTTTCGATGATCTTCGCATTGGCGTAGTCCATGGCGATGGCATCCGCCAAACAACCGAACAACGGGCATTGGATACATTCCGGGATGAAAAGGTGGATATTATCGTTTTTGGCCACTCCCACATCCCGGTAATGCGCGAAGTGGATGGCATCATATTGTTCAACCCCGGTTCCCCTACTGACAAACGTATGCAGCCCCAATATTCTTTCGGTGTGCTCGAAATCGGAGAATCATGGGAGTTGAAACACATTTTTTTTGATAAAAAAAACTGAAAACTCGGGCCCCGATCAAAGTGGGCCCGAGTTTTTTTGACAGTCTTGCATCAATACAAAACCTAGTTGTTTCAATGCGGTTTCAAGATTGGCTTCGATTAAGACACCTTTCAAGCTAGAGGCAAAGTGCGGAACTTTCAGTGCCATAAACGGCTGCATGCCTGTAATAACAGGAGTAACACCAATCAACTTTAAAATGTCAATCAGTTTCAGCAAATATTCGCCTACCGCTGCGTTGATGTGGGAAACTCCAGAAACATCAATGACCAAATACTCCAGATCTTTTTCTCCCGCTTTTACAAGCATATGATCGATGATTGTTTGCGCCCGCTGTGCCGTGATTTCACCGATGACTGGAAAAATAGCCAATCCTTTTGTAACAGGGACAAGCGGCGATGAAAGGGTCTGGATTTGGTTGTTCGCCTTTTCGAGTTCCAAAACGTATGTCAGCAGCGAAGACATCGCTTCAAACGCGTATAAATGTTCTTCTGTAAATTCGAAAGATTGATTGTCCAACCCGCAAATTGTTCCGTAAACTTCTCCGTCCTCATAGTAGACAGGAATCCCAATAAAAGAGCCATTGCCAAACTGCGCAGCAATCTCCAACGACTCCGTCAATGTGCTTGCTGCAATATCATCAATGACCAACGGCGCTTCCCCGTAGTTAAGGCTAAGGCTGCAAAATGTATTTTCCAGCGGCAAAGAACTGCCTTCTACAACAAGTTCTTCGCTCACGTTTCGGGATTTGACAATTTCATTTGTTTTGCCATCGTTTTTAGCGATGAACAATGTATTAATTTTCAATTGCTTGCTGAGCATTTCCAAAATGTGTTCAGCCGCTTCATCAAAATTGCGGAAGCTTCGTTTTCTTTTCTGTTCTTGTGAAGCCATTGGTTCATTCCTCCTACTGCAAATTGCTCGTAAAACTTTTCCAGCATTCTTTTAAACATACTATTGGTTTTTCATTTTTGCAAACAGCACTTGTTTTCATTTTCACCATGGAACTTTTTACCGGGAGAAGGTTCGCCCAATTTAAGAAAGGGTATAGCATATTAACCCACTTTGGAGGTGAAAGCAGTTGTTACCGAACTCCCTTGAAATCGATTTGTTGCAACAATCGGACACGGTTATTGACTTTACTTGGACCTATACCGGCGATGCGTGCCGTGTAACACGTGATGAAGAAGTAATCTATACCGGAACTCAAAATTCCTTGAAAGATGAAAATTTGCAGCGCGGCGAATTGTATACGTATACCATCGAACGGTTGAACGGCGAAGGCAAACCAATCGAACAAATCAAAATGCAGACAGGCACCGAAAACCATGTCGAGAATTTCGTTAACCGCCTGCAGCAAATTGCTGTGACAACCATCTTATCCAAGTCAAAAATTATACTTGCATGGGGTGCCATTGATGGCATTGAGCAATTTGAGGTTTACCGTAATGGTGAAGTGATAGACACCGTCGATAAAAACCAATTCACAGACCGCACGGCGGAAATGGATCAATCTTATACGTACTGGATTCGCGGCAAGCGTCCACTGGAAAAATCCGAAGAAAGCTTTAAAACCGAAAAGTCTGCGATTGCACGAGTCTTCGGGTTGTTAAATGTGAAGTCCTCTCAGGAAAAAGCGGCAGAAGAAGAGTTTTGGATAACAAAGAAGATAGGAAGCCGCAACCGGTTGCTTGCTGAAAAAGAAAAGCCTAAAACTGACTTGCAGTATCCAATTTGGCACTTCCGTTATACCACATTTCTGCCGCAGGAATTTTTGCCAAGCCCTAATCCATTGTCTCCCAACCGCTATTTTTCCGGAGATGGACGCAGTTTCGATCCAGAGTCCAAGGATTATCGCACACAAGTGAATTTCTCTCTTGAGCTAACAGAAGGCGGAGCCGTGCTCGAATATGAAAAAGATGTAGGCACAAGCATTGCCTATGACTGGCGCAAAAAATTCCGAAAAGCTGATGTCGCCTCATCAGAAGGCATCGTATTGGAGAAAGTGAAGGAAGACCCGCACAAAGTTTCGCTTTCTTTGAAGCACAGTGTCGGAAATCCGCTCACTCCTTCACCAAACATTGATTATGAAATTTCAGCGACTTTCTATAGGGATGGCCATTATGATATTATCGGCATCCATGACCAGGCGCCCAATCATGAAGTATATTTGCGAACGGGCAAAAACAGCGAATGGGAGCAAATCCATGAAGCTGAAAGCAAAGGGCTTGCCTGGATGTCAGACGCGATTGCAAGCCAATATTGGCGCATTTCCACATTCGAGTAACGAAATGCGCGCATAAAAACAATCCGAAACGTCTCTGCTGTTTCGGATTGTTTGCTGTTATTTGTCTAAAAATCTTTTGCGGATGTGTGGAGGCGGCAGCATGCAGCTATTTAGTTTCCCAAACACTTTATAGCGGTTTCTGGCAAATGTATCATAGGCGCCATCCCTTATAAAACGAGGCACCGATTTCAAATAGAAAGCCAGTTTCCATAACCCGGTCAAGTGATGCGAAATTCTCAAAGCGCCTTCCGACTTGATATAGGCTTGTCCGTTCTCAATCAAAACCAGGCTGTCAACATCGTCCGGTATTTGATGCTCTTTTCTAAGTTCTCTTCCGACATCGCTTTGCAGGGACGCAAAATGGTAATAGCCTGCTGGGTCATGGTTTATGATGAACTGGACACTCGAGTCGCAGAAGTTGCAATCTCCGTCAAACAGCACAATGGCATGTTCCATTTTCTCTCCTCCTTTGAAGTGGACTTATTATTATTTATAAATAACCTCTTTCAAGCCCGTTAAAACACCGCTCTTCCAGAAATCGGCGAAGTGCCTTGATGAAAATCAATTTCCATCCATTGGAACGCTTTTCAGACAGAACTGCAGCGAGACCTTTTCCCGGTTGGCTGTTGAAGAAAGCGCATGGCTGCATGGCCCTTCACACCACTCCAACATCCAGCTGCAGAGCCTACATTTCCTGGGAAATAACCTCCCATTACTAGAGGGTCCGATTTCTCCTCTCCTAATCCATTCATCCATAAAAAAAACCTTGGCTTTCAAAAGCCAAGGGCTAATTCAATCTTTGCTTTTTTCTTCATAAAAATCTTCCATATCTTCATCGTCTCCAGGCTGATCTTGAGGGCCATCGGAAGAGCCGAATTCTTCAACATCCTGGAAGTTGTCTGTAAAGTCTCTCAGCCGATCATCTTCTTGCGTTACCGGATCTGAAGTATCTCCTGTTAGAATATCTTCTTCTGGCGGACGGCTCGTCAAATCCGGCTCCTGATCCGCATGGTCAATGCACGTCAAAGCCGTTGGTATAGCTTCAAGCCGCTCAAACGGAATTTCTTTTCCGCATTCTGTGCATTTGCCATATGTTCCAGCTTCGATTGCCGCCAAAGCCGCCTTGGTATCGTCAAGCTCTTCCTCCTTGAACTGCGTGAGCGCCATGCCCCGTTCCATATCAAACAAGTCCGTCCCGGCGTCGCCAGGGTGGTTATCGTAATTGGAAAGTTCGGTAGTATCGAATTCTTCTTTATGCTGAACGCGTCTTTCAAGTGATTTCAATTGATCGGTCAATTGATCCTTCAACTGGTTTAGTTGCTTATCCGTCATTATTATTCCTCCTTAAAAACTCGCTTGTTTTGTATATTTCCTATTTTTAAGAAGTCAAACCTGGCTAACCTCTGGCTCAATGTTCATCAAAGCGTTCAAGCAAGCTGCATAAATATTCATCCAATCGATGCCTGACCAATTCATCTGACAGACCGGTCATTCCAAATTCAATCCATCCGGCATATACTGACGGCGGACCGTCAAGGATATCGATCAAAGAGAGCAAGTCCCAATACGGATGGTAACCAAACGATGCGCCCGCGTAACGTTGGTATGCCGACAAAAATCGGTCCGCCACCGACACGCCATAAAGCTGCGCCAAATTGACACGGCAATGGCCCACATCAACCCCTGCCGGTCCAAGGCAAGCATTGACCCAATCCACTACTCCGCTCACCTTTTCTCCCTCCCATAAGACATTAGATGGATGATAGTCCCGATGGATGAAAGACAGTTTTGTCTGCGGACGGACACCGGCCACTATATAAAAAGCCCGCATCCATTCATCCGGCACTTTTGACCATAAAGGCTTTTCCATCGTTAAAGCATCATTATAGGAAAAGTACTCAAATGGAAAACTTTCCTCATTCGTCTGATGGATTTTTGCCAGAGCCATAGCCAAGCCATCAATCCACTGATCCTCTTTGGCTGGCTGCAATCTCACAGCGCCTCTGATTTTAGTCATTAATGTTGCCGGGAATCCGCACTTCTTCCCGGTCTCATCATAAGCGACCAACCGAGGCGCAGTAATGCCGCTGCCACTCATGTGCCGCAAGCTTTGGGCTTCATGCTGCGCCAGATCCGGTTCTTGAGCAAGCCATTCTTTGTTCGAGAACAAACGCAAAACATAACTGGCCGTCTCACCGCTACAGTAAACCGTGATTTCCCGCAATGTTGAAGACGTCCCTCCGGCAAGAGGCTGGACATGGCGGATTTCCGCGTCTTCACCGATAGACTCCACTATCCAGTCACTGATTTTTTCAGGCAACCGGATCGGTTCCTTAGTTCCCATCTTTTTTCTCTCCCGTCCGTTTGTTTCTTGCTCATTGACTAGCTTTGAAATCACTTCCAGCGTCATCAAGCTTCTTAACCGCACTCTGCTGTTCTGCTGTAATGCTCCGCTTTTAGCCATACCCCGACTGTTCCTAAAATACTCCAGTTTATAAGCGGAAAAACGCTTTGTCATTGAAACTACAGCGTTTACCCAATTTTCGAATAGGAATGTTTACAGGAAGAAAGTTTTGTTTTTGGAAGACGGAATGTTGCCGCCATACCTATGAAAAACGAATTAAGGAAGAAGTTGAAGTGATGTGAGTTAAACGCCCTATTCCAAGAGCTAAAGAATTGGACAATCCATAGCCACTTATTGAAGAAGGCTTCTGTTTTATGCAAGCTGCAGGCGAGCGCTTGAATCTGATGTTTTCGAAACCTGTTTAACGGCCAAAAAGTTCGCGTTGGCATCGCTGTGCCGGCAAATGGATGACCGTCATGGCGATGCAGCCGTTCTTCAAATATTTCATTGAAAATATCAGCTATACTGTACCGGAACAGGATTTAGAGCACCATATGTCACGCATGCCGACGATGCCGAAAAGCCGGTGTATCATCAGTAAAGCCCAGCAGCCGTCAGAACATAAGTAAAAGCCGAATTGACAGGGAATCCAAAGTCTTATAGTATGGGTTAGTAAAACCAAATCACCCGGTATCGGGAGAGGTTCATAGCATTTTACCCTCTATAAAAAACTATGGATTGTTGAAACTCAGCCAAATCCAGATGCGATTTGGCTTTTTCTTTTGTCCGTTATTATTTTTTATAGGGCGCTCTCAAACCGGCATTATAAGGAGGCCTTTTCAATGGCAGGAAGAAACGAAGAAACATTAGACCACTTATCACTTCTCGGCAATCAAAACACAAAATATAAATTTGAATACGATCCGGATATCCTTGAGCCGATCGATAATTTGCATACACGGGACTATTTTGTAAAGTTCAATTGCCCAGAATTCACTTCACTTTGCCCGCAGACCGGCCAACCGGATTTCGCGACAATTTACTTGAGCTTTATTCCTGATAAAAAGCTGGTAGAAAGCAAGTCGTTGAAGCTCTACTTGTTCAGCTTCCGCAATCACGGCGATTTCCATGAAGACGTTGTCAACATCATTATGAATGATTTGATCAAATTGATGGATCCCCGCTACATTGAAGTCTGGGGCAAATTTACACCGCGCGGCGGCTTGTCGATCGATCCTTATACCAATTACGGCAAACCGGGAACAAAATATGAAGAAATGGCTTCTTACCGCATGATGAACCACGATATGTATCCGGAAACCATCACGAACCGTTAAACCCATCAATAAAATCAAAAAAGCCGGAAGCATTGGAGCTTCCGGCTTTTTTTTGCAATATACAGTTTACGCTTTTTGAAGCTCTGATACTGTCGGCTGTTCTGTAAGCTTTTTCGTTTTCATGACGATCAAATCGGCAAGAATCGGAAGATGGTCGGATACGGCTGTATCCATCACCGCTGTTTGGGCAACATCAAATTCGTCGTCCATGAAAATGTAGTCAATGCGCGTAACCGGTTTTAACAGTTCCCCGGCAGCTTCATTTTTATAAGAAGCAGGATACGTATACGCATCCCCTCTTTTCATCTTTAAAAAGACATCTGAAAACTCTTTTTTCATTTTCTTCATTTGGATATGGTCAGGTGCCGCATTGAAATCCCCGGCAATAATCCGAGGGAAGCGGTCATTGCCCGCTATATCAAGAAGTTCATTTATGCTGACTTCCAGTTCTTCGTCCTTAAAAGCTAGATGGGTATTATAAACACTGATATAAGACCCTTTCACTTCAATGACCGCTTTCAGTATGCCTCGCTGTTCGTTATGTCCAATCGGAGTGATCACTTGGCGCAAAAGGTGATTTTCAAAATACTTGATCGGATATTTGCTTAAAATTGCGTTTCCATACTGGGGTCTCGGCATATCGGGCGCTTCAGGCTCCAAATCCAATGTTGCCCCGAATGCTGCATGCATCCCCAATCGTCTGCTCAGCCAATCCACTTGATCGACAAAGGAACTACGTGCTGAAAAATGGCGGTCTACTTCTTGCAAGGCTATAATGCCAGCGCAGGAATCTTCAATCACTGAAGCCGTTTTCTCCAAATCTACAGTACCATCCATTCCCAAACCATGAGCGATATTGAACGACATTACTTTAACAGAAACGATTGGAGCCATTTTCTTTTCAGCCACTATAATCCTCTCCCTTTCGAATAAAACAAATCACAGGCTAGAGTGCTATAGTTATCATTATAGCAAAGAAAACATGAAAATGTATTTACTTTATGTAAATTATATGAATATTTTATTAACTTTTCGTTAATATCTAAATGAGTCTAAATAATTAGACCCATTTTCTTTTACAACCTTACAAGTGGCTGAAACCTGTATAGAATTGGATCGAATCTCGCAAAAACCGTGCGGTTCCCGGTTGGCCCTTATCGTAATAGGCGCTGAACCGTTCATCTTCGACATACATTTGAGCAAGGCCTGCGTGTGCTTCTTTGGTGTATTCGGGCCATGTATACATCAACCATTGTTTGTGAAGGCTAGCCGCTTTTTGTGCAATGGGGCTTTTGGGATCTCCAGCTTTGAACGCTTCCGCCAGTACAGCTTGAAGTTCTTTTTCCAAACGGGTAAATTCCGTATATTGCCCTTCTGTCATATTGAGCATATGAGCGTTTGATGCATCAACTATGTCATCTCCGTATTTCTCCCGAACTTCTTGCCCATACTGCTTTTCATTGTCATCAATCAGCTTTTGTTTGAAGCCTTCAAATTTCTTGTTGTCAGCCATTTCACTCTTCCCTTCTGCTGCGGAAATAGTATTTTCCACATTATTGATCAAGAGGTCAAGCTGCCGGCGTTTAGCGAGAAGCTGTTCCAAGTGCTGTCTTAAAGCAGCGGAACTGTCGAACAATGGGTCATTGACTATTTTCTTGATATGGTCCAAATCCAATCCTAACTCCCGGTAAAAAAGGATGTGCTGCAGCTTGGCCACTTCATTTTTCCCATAGATGCGATATCCGGATGAATTTTTTCTGGCCGGCTTCAACATTCCGATTTCATCATAATATCGCAGCGTCCGTGCGCTGACTCCCGCTATTTCCCCCAGTTTTTGAACGGTGTACTCCATTTCATCACCTCCCGGCAACTTAACTCTACACCTTTACGCAACGTCAAGGTCAAGTGAGATTTCATGTTAATTGCTGCCCGTGAACAAGCAATTGTTTCGTTCCGGTTCCCTTGGCATTTACAGAAGCGGCATCTCCATTTCCTGGCTTTCCTGTTTAGTATGCTGCATCCTGCTTTTTATCCCTGGGCAGCCATAATCCGGCAAGCCCGATGATCGGCAAGAATGAAACGATGACCATCGTTTCGTAGACACCGATCGCATCCATCAGCATGCCGATTACGACACCGCCGATCGCCCCCATGCCAAAAGCCAAACCAACGGTCAGCCCGGACATCGTCCCGATTTTACTCGGCACCAATTCCTGGGCATATACGACGGTCACTGAGAAGCTCAGCATAATGAAAAAGCCGATGAGCGCAAGCAAGACGGCAACTGCAAAGAGCGGAACATACGGCAGCACTGCCGCAAGTGGTATCGGCACAAGAAGCGACAGCACAATGACATTTTTCCGGCCGACTTTATCCGCTAATGGCCCGCCAAAAAACGTGCCCACCGCACCGACAGCTAAAAACAGAAAAACATATAATTGCCCTTGCTGAATCGTCAGGCTGTATGTTTCCATCAAATGAAAAATATAAAAGCTGGTCATGTTCGTTACATAAAACGAACGGGCGAAAATGATGATCAGCAACAGTGCAAGCGCTGCCCCTACTTGCTTTCTAGTCATTTTCGGCAATGAAGAAAGAATGGTTTTTTTCTGTTTTTCCAGTTTTTCCTGAGCTAGCCGTTCCTTGTACCAAAAAGAAATCCGCATCAAAATAAAAATGCCGATAGCTGCGACGATTAAAAACAATGCGGCGCCCCTCTGTCCAAGCGGCACAAGGATGAATGCGCTGATCAATGGCGCGAGTGCTTGCCCAGAGTTGCCTCCGACCTGGTAGATTGACTGGGACAATCCCCGTTTTGATTCTGCAGCCATGAATGATACACGGGAACCTTCAGGATGGAAAATAGCTGATCCAAAACCTAGGAATATCACCGCTACAAGAATCATCCAGTATTCAGGAGCGAACGCCAAACCCGCTATTCCAAGAAATGAACTTGTCATACCGATTGGCAAGGCGAAAGGCATGGGCTTCCGGTCGCTGATATAGCCAACCACCGGCTGCAAAACAGAGGCCACCATATTCAATGCAAACGCAATGAGCCCCAATTGCGTATAGGTCAAGCCAAGATCAGCTTCTAAAATAGGAAACATTGCCGGAATGACTGCTTGGAGCGAATCATTCAGCAAATGGCATGCGCCTATTGCAAACATAATCGAATAAACCGGATTTCCCGCTGCTTGAGAAGAAATTGCTTTTGCCATGGCAGTGCCTCCAATAAACTTTTATAGAATGCTTCCATTATAGAACAATTCCTGCCGGCCAGAAATCCTCAGTACTTTTTGTCCCATGCAAAAAACACTTGCGGAAGTGATTCCACAAGTGTTTCTTAAATGGCTTGGGCTTTTTGCCAATTTTTCAGCCGGTGATCCAAAATGAAATTTCCGAACGGGATAAATGCCGATATGATTGCGCCAGCTGCAAAGCGCAAAGGCCATTTCACTGCAAATGTGGCATAAACAATCGCTGCGCAATAAAGGGTAAACAGTCCGCCGTGGATAGCTCCTACTACGCTGACCACTTCCGGCAAATCAAAACCATATTTTAACGGCATGGCGATAAACAGCAAAACCAAAAGCGAAATTCCTTCCAAAAATCCCATAAATCGAAATTGTCCGAGTGCATTCTTAAACATCCATTACCCCTCCCAATCTAGTATCCATTATAAAAGCGGCGGGGCTGGCATGTACAGTTTTCCAGCAGGAAGTTATACAAAAAAATTCGCATGCCTTCAATGTTTCGCCATAGTTTGTCGAACCATGTTTCAGCGGAAGGGAAAATGTGCCAAAACAAAACCATAAACTTACTGCAGTTTTACGAACAGCACTTTCAGATAATCGCCTTCTTTGAATTCTTTTTGCACGCGAAAATCACTCGGCAAAGTAAATTCTTCCACAATGGTGTATTTCTTCCCTAAGTCTTTGAACGCTTTATCGATAAACCCTTTGAACTTTTTCATGCCAAAAGAAGCACTGTTTGTTGAAGCGACAATGACGCCATCATCCTCTGTAATTTCAATCGCTTCCTTCATCAAATTCGTATAGTCTTTTGCCGAGCTGAATGTATATTTTTTTGAACGCGCAAAGCTTGGAGGATCTAGGATGACCAAATCAAATTTCATTTCTTTGCGCTTCGCATAGTTGAAGTAATTGAAAACATCCATGACGAGAATGTCATGGCTTTCATAATCGATGTTGTTGACACTGAACTGTTCGATTGTTTTGCTGGAGCTGCGCTTTGCCAAATCGACGCTTGTGGTTTTCACGGCTCCGCCGATGGCCGCTGCGACTGAGAACGCACCCGTATACGAAAACGTATTCAACACTGTTTTTCCCTTGGCGTATTTTTCTTTTATTTTATTGCGCACATCGCGTTGATCGAGGAAGATTCCGGTCATTGCGCCGTCATTCAAATAGACGGCATAATGGATGTTGTTTTCCTTGACGATCAACGGAAAATCACCGCGCCCTCCCGCCACGAAATCGTCTTCTTCAATATACTGCCCTTTTGTATCAAATCGTTTTTTCTGGTAAATGCCCTTGAAATCCACGAGGTTTTTTAGAGCTGCAATAACTTCTTCTTTAAACGTATACATGCCTTCACTGTACCAGCTGAGCATGTAATAGCCGTCGAAGTAATCGACCGTCAGTCCCCCAAACCCGTCGCCTTCCCCATTAAAAACCCGGAAAGCTGTTGTCGAGGGGTTGTCAAAAAAGGATTCCCGCTTTGCAAGAGCCTCTGCCAGTTTTTCTTGAATAAAATTCTGGTCGATCGCATCATGCTCATTGCGCGTCAGGACCCAGCCGTATCCCTTGTTCTGTTTGCCGAAATAGCCTTTGGCGATAAAACGGCCCTGCTTGTCCGTCAATCGTAAAATCGCGCCTTCTGCCCTAATGGCTTCAATGTTTTCCACTGATTCTTTGGTAATCAGCGGGTAGCCTTTAGCAAAGTCCGCTTTGAATTTGTCATTCACTTTTATCGAAATTTCCGTTTTCATCATTCTCATCCTATCTGTAGAACCCTTTAATCTTATACCCAGTGTAATACAAAGCGCCTTTCTTTTATACCGATTGCTTTTATGGATGCTCTCTGAACGCTTTTAGCCCATATAAAAAGCGTTTTGCATTTCTGCAAAACGCATATCTTATGCTTGAATCCATTCCCAAGCCTTTTCCATCTCGGTCAATGTAAAATGCTCGGTTTTGACGCCCGGCAAGTATCCACTCGCTTCGGTAAGGCCTTTAAGCCATTTGTTGTCGCTCACAACAGCCATTTTCCCATACTGGCTCCACCGCTTCACATCAATTTTCACTTCTTCGGCTACAGCTTTAAAAGCCGCCCCATCAAAATCATAGACAACTGCATATACGTTAAACTTCCCGTCTTCTTCGAACTTCTCCTGAATCACTTTGTCCAGTTTTTCCAAATCTTCTTTTTTCACTTTGCCGTTTACTTCAACTGCAATTGTATGGAAATCCTTGCTAGGAACCAACGTCAACATGCGCACACTCCTCCTTTCATCTTGAAAACTTACCATTCTTCTTCCCTATCATTGCGGCTTCAAACAAGCATACATTTCCCTATTCTTCTATGAAGATACGATATATTGCATAAAACAACCTTTTTGAATAGTTAAAATTGGTGTATACTGGATGTAGCATATAAAAGAAGAAAGGGGAAACTGCAATGCCGGTCCCAGTAAATCACCCGAAACCTGTCCGTGTTACTGCAAAAGAAAGTGCATACCTGCAATTACAGCAATGGATTATAGATGGCACGCTGCAACCCGATGAGAAATTGGTAGATACCGACTTAGCACAAGCGTTAAGCTTAAGCAGAACCCCTATTCGTGAAGCCCTGCAGCTTCTTGAAGCACAAGGTTTTGTTGAAATGTTTCCTGGCAAGACGACGCGTGTAACAAAAGTACACAAGGAAGATATTGTCCACCTCCTCCCTCCTGTAGCGGTGCTCCAAGCTTTGGCAGCAGAACTGGCGATTCCGAACATGGACAGCCAGTCGTTTGACATGCTGAAAGAAACCAACAAACGGTTTGCCCGGGCGATAAAAGCGGACGACAACTTCTCTGCTCTCAAGATTGACGAAGAGTTTCACCAGCTGATTGTAGATGCTGCACAAAATCCTTATGTGCACAATATGCTTGACCACTTGCAATCACATGTCAGAAGGCAGTTTTTCCATAACTCACTGATTTTGACCGCCGGTTCGTATGATACGCACGAAAGGATCATCCGCGCCCTTGAAGAAAAGGATGCCGCAGAAGTATCACGATTGATGAAGGCCAATTGGATTAGAACAATCGACGAATTGACTGCTCCAGCAAATGCTTAATGCGTACAATAGAAAAAGCTGTTCCAAAACCTCGGTTTTGGAACAGCTTTTTTTGAAGCCGACCCGATATTTCGGACTGGCCTTTAATGCTTGATTACAATTCGTTTTGCGCCGCCTGTGTGCGCGTGCCTTTTCTAAGGTTCACGATAACACTGGTAATGGCAATCACAATAACAATTGGCAGGAACCATCCCAGACCGCTGTTGTAGAACGGGAGCACCGATGCATAAAAATCGATGATCGCTTGCAGCCAAGAAGGATTTCCAACTCCCAGGGAAGCAGTTAATGTTTTTAATCCATCAATGATGCTGATCAGGAAAGTCACTGTGATGGCCGATACATAGACAAGACGGTCATGCTTGAACAATGGCGACAAAAATGCCAGCATGATCAGCGCAATAGCCAATGGGTACAAGAGCATCAAAATCGGAATGGAATACGTGATGATGTTAGACAACCCGGCATTAGCGACGATCAAAGAAAATGCTGTAAAAATGACAACATAAGCTTTATAGCTGATGCGCGGAGTAAGTTTGTTGAAAAACTCAGACGTTGCCACCGTTAACCCGATAGCTGTTGTCAAACAAGCCAACGTAATGATTAACGCGAGCAGCACCGCCCCAAAAGTTCCAAAATAATGAGATGAAGCTTCGCTTAATACCGGTCCGCCTGTCTCAAACAACCCAAACACGCCTGTGCTAGTTGCACCTAGATAGGCGATTCCTACATATACTAAAGCCAGCAAGCCTACAGCCACAACTCCGCTTTTCATAGTTGCTGATAAAATGCCTTGCGGTGACTTGATGCCCATTTTGCGTACTGTTGAAATAACAATGATTCCAAACACCAAGGAAGCAAGTGCATCCATTGTGTTGTATCCTTCCGTAAAGCCTTTCAAGAAGGCGCCGCTCGCATACACGTCCTGCGGAGCTCCCATCGTGCCTAAAGGTTTTACTATTACCATAACAAGCAATAACAGTAAAGCCAATAGAATAGCGGGCGATAGAAACTTCCCGATATTATCGACCATTTTAGATGGGTTTAACGACAGCCAAAGTGAAATCCCGAAAAACACAAGCGAGAAAACAAAAAGGCCCATAGTCATAAAACTTTCGCTGACAAATGGTGCGATTCCAATTTCATAGGCAACCGCCCCGGTTCTTGGAAACGCAAAAAATGGTCCAATCGTCAAATAAAGTACAGCTGTGAAAATCAATCCGAATAACGGATGAACCCGCCCAGCAAGATCTTGCAAATCATTGCTCTTGGAATAGCCGATCGCTAAAATGCCAAGCAATGGCAAGCCAGCTCCAGTAACTAAGAATCCTGCTACAGCTACCCACACATTTGTCCCTGCATATTGTCCAAGCTGCGCCGGAAAAATCAAATTGCCTGCCCCAAAAAATAAAGCAAACAACATCATTCCTACTACAGCATAAGATTTAAAGGATAATTTTGTATCCATCTTTCTTTTCCCCTTCCTTCATTCGCATATTGTTCTATTAACAAGAAAGCCAAATTAAAATTTTCAAATAATTCTTTCTTGTGCAAAACTTAATATGCAATATATCACAAATGTAATCATACATTATTTTCGGTTAAAAGCAACGATAAAATCTTCATTTTTTAAAAAAGTCTGCTTATTTCGGGAACAAAAACATTTTTATTACTTTTTTGAAATAATTTTAAATGAAGAAACTTCTTTAATAGGAAGAAAAATCCACAAAAAAAGGTTTGCCATTAAGGCAAACCTGCAATTTATCGTAATTGGAAGGGATAAAGCGCCATGCCGGCATCTGCAAACGCGCTTGTGCCGGTTACATAATCGGCTCTAGAAGACGCCAGCCAAGCACCCGCTGACGCAATCTGATCAGGATGGCCGATTTGCTTCGTCTGCCCCCTAAACGTTCGGATTTAATAACGGAGTGCTGCCACTGATTTGCTGATGCTCACTTGATCCATATCATAACCTTTCCATTTCAAGTAATGCTCCATGCCGCTCTTGGCAATATCCACATTATTCTTAGGCCCGATCGTGATATGGCTGATTGGCAGTTTTGTTTGAAAATCAACTGTAATATAAGGAATGATAACGCCATTTTGCGCACGGAATTGGACGTTCGGCTGTTCGTCGCTTTTCTGGCTCATCAAAGCTATCCGGTATTCTTCCTCGCTTTTGAATGCGGGGTCTTTGAAAAACACTGCACACGAGGCAATCAGGGAGAAAAAATGATCGGGCAGCGCTTTTTTTATTTCCTCTGTTTCATATGGTTCCACTAATTCATATGTTTTCAGCAGCAGCTCGATCAAGACCTCTTCCTGTTCTTTCCTGCCATACATCACGTATCCATGGAGCATAGGCCCACTGGAAAATCCGCTCACTTTTTGAAAAAGCTGCTCTGCGGAAAAACCGATATTGTAGCCTTCTCCTTTAGCGTAGTTATACCAAAGCGCGAGCGAGTCTTGCGAATGCGACAATGAAAAGATATAAACTTCAAATCCGTTGTCCTTTACCTCTTCCATGAACAGCCCCATAACCCTCACCAATTCCCGGATGTACAATCGCCATAAGGGCGTATGTTTTCGGTTTTCCAGCTTTTTTGCAACGAACTCCAGAACTTTTGAAAAATACACCAATTCACTTGAGTCATTCAAAAATGTTCCTTTACTCATCCATAACTGGTTAGTTTCCATCATTCCCATCAAACTCGGAAGGCCCGTGTAATGATAAAGGGTCTGCTCGGTTTCGTGCACTTTCCTGATTTGCTTCTCGACATTATCCCGGAACTGTTGTTCAAGCACTTCTGCTAATCCTATACCCTCCGCCATGCCGCAGCCCCTTTCCCAAAAGATAAGAAACCGTTTTTTCTATTTATTCCCGCTCGCCCTCTCTTCAAACAGCAATTTCAAATCAGATTGGCTGCGTCTCTTCGACCGGTTGGACAATTACAAATCCTTCTCCCTTGAACTCCATTTGAATGGATTCTCCACTGCCGCGGCCCACTAGCGTCCTGAAGCTTACATCGGTCCGAAATTCCGGTGTTAAGTTTCCGGACCAAGCCACTGTTGCATTAGGGTCTGTAATCACCGGTTCACCCGGCCGCACAAGCAGCGTCAACGGCTCATAGTGGGAGGTGATGGCGACTCTTCCCTTCCCCGACAAAGTTACGTTGAACAATCCGCCCGCCATCATTCCCGCGACTTTTTTCATCAACTTGATATCCCATGTCACACTAGATTCAAAAGCGAGTAAATCATTGCCGTTTACAGTAATCGACTCGTTGTCCAGATGGAAAATCGTGATTTTCTTTCCTTGGTCCGCCAAATACAAACGGCCCCGGCCTGTCGCCTTCATCAGCGGCGCCCCTTCACCTGTCAATGCCTTCTTGAACATCTGGCCAACCCCATGCTCAAACATGCGCTCCCGCTCAAATTTGATCTCGCCTGTATAAGAAATCATTGAACCTGCTTTTGCCCATACAAGATCCGCCAGATTCACTTCCAAAATCCGCGGTGTTTCCAGCTCAAAATAGTCGTTTTCCTGTTCATCCTGCTGTGTCTTCCGGATAAATTCCTCAAGTGTGTATTCGCCCATCCTATCTTCCTCCATTCTTTTTTTCCATACATACACATACGGACGGGAAACATCAAAAGTTTCAAAGCTTGTGAAGCAGGAAACTGTTTGCCCGAAATTCAAAAAGCTGGTGTTTTCTGCCAATCCAAATCCAACCATTACCGCTTTTCTCTCCTTTTGCTGTAAAATGAAAAGTGACAGAACGACTGTTTCAAATGAGGAATAGCCGTCCCTCCTTACGGGGAGACGGCTATTCCTTTTTATAATCTAACGCATATTAATGGAAGGCTGCGGTTGCACATGAAGTTCGTCATCATTTTCATCCAGATTATCATCTTGTATGGCTTTTACCTTGCGGGCGAAAGCATACGGACTATTTTTCACTTGCCACTCCCGGGAAGCATCATAGGCTTTCTTCTTTTGTTTGCCGCTTTGATGCTGAAAATTTACCCGCTTCGCTGGATCGAATCCGGGGCCCATTTTTTATTGGCGTTTTTATCGCTGTATTTTATTCCGGCGACAGTCGGTGCGATAGAATATGGAAATGTTTTTACCGGCAAAGGCGTCTGGCTCATCGCCATTGTATTGGTCAGCACATTGTTGACAATGGCGGTTTCCGGACTTTCCAGCCAATGGGCAAGCCGAGCAGCGGACCAAAGGAGGAACCGTTAAATGAATGTCATCCTTTTATCCTTCTTGTTCGCCGGACTGACCATCA
This sequence comes from Planomicrobium sp. CPCC 101110, assembly GCF_007859395.1. Taxonomy (GTDB): domain Bacteria; phylum Bacillota; class Bacilli; order Bacillales_A; family Planococcaceae; genus Planococcus. The sequence continues at coordinate 310,750 of NZ_VOHD01000009.1, forward strand.
TCTTTTACTTGTTTCTTAACAGCTTGTATGTCAAATACCGCTGGACGCTCTTGACTCCCGTTTTAACGACCACCACGGCCCTCATCATTTTCCTGCTGCTGTTTGATATTCCATACGGGCAATACATGCTCGGCGGCAAGTGGATTGGTTCTCTTCTCGGTCCGGCGGTGGTGGCGCTAGCCGTTCCGCTCTACAAGCAACGGGATCTGCTGATTCAAAACCTATGGCCGGTAACTCTCGGGGTCACTGCTGGCGCTTTTGTCGGAATGCTCAGTGGTCTGCTCTTGGCAAAGATATTCCGGTTTTCAGAGGAACTCATCTTGACAGTCCTGCCAAAATCACTCACTTCCCCTGTAGCCATGCAGCTTGCCGAAGGCTTTGGCGGGATTTCATCATTAGCCGCAGTTTTTGTCATGGTCGCCGGTTTCAGCGGCGTCATTTTCGGCTCATGGCTGATGAAGCTGCTCGGCATCGATTCCTCAATCGGACGGGGCATCGGGCTTGGTTCATCTGCCCACGGCCTTGGGACAGCCATGGCATTCGAATACGGACCTAAAGATGGTTCGATGAGTTCGGTTGCCATGACCCTCTGCGCCGTTGTCGGTTCATTTCTCGGACCGGCTCTTGTATGGCTGTTCTTCTAGCTGTTAGAATGCCCGCTTTCTATTTTAGGAAGCAGGCATTTCCATTTCTTAGACAGCCTAAAATCAAGGACCGGAAATTCAAGAGGCCGCAAGAATCCACAAACGCCAAAGGCATTCATTCTTGAACTTGTTACATGACCTGCTGCCTGCTTTTTTAGCGTGGAGTTTTTTCTCTATGGTAATTACCGGCTTCTTCCGCCGCTCTTTTGTTAGAATTTTTCAACAAGAAAGTTAACCCAATTAACCCATTGCTCTCTGTTATTCTTAATGCTATGTTTTGGAAGGATTAAAAAATAGGGGGTACTACATTGAAGAACTTATTTAACAACCGGAGCCGCGCCTTGATTGCCGGGATTGCATCACTTGCTCTTTTAACCGCTTGCGGAAGTGAAAGCGATAACATGTCCGAGGAGCCGACAACTGAATGGGATCGCATTCAGGAAGAAGGCAAATTGACTGTCGCGACTTCCGGCACTCTTTATCCAACTTCTTACCGTGAAGAAGGAACAGATGAACTGACAGGTTTTGAAGTGGAAGTGGCAAAAGAAATCGGGAAGCGCTTAGAACTTGAAATTGAGTTCACTGAACTTGGGTTTGATGAAATGCTGACGTCTGTCCAGACAGGCCAAGTCGACATGGCAGCGAATGATATTGAAGTGACCGAAGACCGAAAAGAAAACTTCTTGTTTTCGACCCCTTTCAAATATTCTTATGGAACAGCGATTGTCCGCAAAGATGATTTATCAGGCATTGAAACACTGGAAGATCTGAAAGGCAAAAAAGCAGCCGGCGCCTCCACTTCCGTTTATATGGAAACCGCCCGCTCTTATGGAGCTGAAGAAGTTGTCTATGACAATGCAACAAACGAAACGTATTTGCGCGATGTAGCTATCGGCCGGACCGATGTCATCTTGAATGATTATTACCTGCAGACGCTGGCGCTTGCCGCGTTTCCAGAACTGAATATCACCATTCATCCTGACATCAAATACAGCCCGTCCGAAGTCGGTGTAGTAATGAACAAAGACAACACGGAACTGGCGGAAAACGTTAACCGTGTTATTGAGGAAATGATTGAAGACGGCACCGTAACCGAGATTTCAGGCGAATTTTTCAACGGCGCAGACGTTACGAAAAAAGTGGATATTGAAGAGTAGGAAACTTGAAAAAGAAGCTGACCCCTTGCGGACAGCTTCTTTTTCTTCATGGAGAACCCTTTTAGCACACAGAGAGCAGGCACTATTCTTATTTCGTTGGACTGTCCGGGACTCATACTCACTGGGGTTGCATTAGAACAAGCCTCCCAAACTTTTCCGCTAATCTCTTTTCCTCCCTTTTTTCCTTTCTCATGAATTGCCTGCATTGCCACTTTCGTTGCATAAAGCAAAGCTTTATACTGAATCTATAATCAGAATACTCAATGAATGAGGTGAGCAATTGGACTACTCTTTTTCCCCGCTTGGCGACCAGGCCATCGTAATTGAAGTCGGACAGGAAATAAGCGAAGAAGCACAAAATCAGGTTCGGACAGTTTCCCAGCTTCTCGAAAGCAGGCCGCCCCACTGGCTGGTGGAAATCATCCCCGCTTTTACAACCGTGGCGGTGTTTTACAATTCACTTTCCGCGGGGTATGAAACAGTGGAAGCCGAGCTGAAAGAACTGCTTCAACAAACGGAAGAAGTTGCGGCTTCGGAAGCTCGGACTGTAGAAATTCCCGTATGCTACGGCGGAGAGTTTGGGCCGGATTTGGCATTTGTCGCTGAGCATAACGGATTGGCGCCGGAAGAAGTTATCCGTATCCATACAAGCGGCACTTATTCGGTGCACATGATCGGATTTGCCCCCGGTTTCCCATTCATTGGCGGCATGTCCGAGAAAATTGCGGCGCCGCGGCGGGATTCCCCCCGCCTCCGCATACCGGAACGGACCGTTGGCATTGCCGGCAAACAAACCGGCATCTACCCCATCGAAACCCCCGGCGGCTGGCAGTTGATCGGCCGGACCCCAATGCGGTTGTTCCAGCCGGAAAACACGGTGCCAAGCTTGCTGCGGGCTGGCGATAAAATCGTTTTCAAGAAAATCACAGAAAGTGAATATCACGCATGGAAGGAGGAGGACGATGCTGAAAATTATTAAAAGCGGCCTTCAAACAACTGTGCAAGATTTGGGGCGTTACGGTTTCCAAAAATACGGGGTCATCGCAAGCGGGGCAATGGATCCCTACGCCCACCGATTGGCCAATTTGCTGGTCGGCAATGAAGAGAATGCTGCAACACTTGAAATTACGCTTGTCGGCCCTGTCATCGAATTTGAAAGGGACATCTTCATCGCTTTGTGCGGCGGCGATTTGTCCCCCAAAATTGACGGCAAAAAGGTGGATACTTGGCGGCCCCTCGCTGTAAAAGGCGGCAGCCGCTTGTCGTTCGGCGCCCCAATATCGGGATGCCGCTGTTATTTGGCCGTATCCGGCGGCATCTCCGTCCCTGAAGTGATGAACAGCCGATCCACTTACTTGCGGGCGGAAATCGGCGGTTTTCATGGAAGGGCGTTAAAAGCAGATGATCTGGTAGAAGCAAATCCTACACCCGCATGGCAGCTTGCAGCATTCGAAAAAGCTTCGTCTAAAGAAACGGACTGGAAAGTGCCTGCCCCGCACTATTCGGTTGAGCCTGTTGTCCGTATGATGAAGGGACGGCAATATGATTTGTTTGATGAAGAAAGCCAGGAAAATATCTTTGCTGATTTCTTTTTTGTATCTTCCAATTCAGACCGCATGGGCTATCGTTTGGAAGGAACACCGTTATCTCTCGAAGAGCCAGCAGAACTGATTTCTGAAGCGGTGGCGTTTGGATCCATCCAAGTACCCGCTGATGGCAATCCCATTGTCTTGCTTGCGGACCGCCAGACGACTGGCGGCTATCCTAAAATTGGCCAGGTCGCATCGGTCGACTTGCCGCTCGTCTCGCAACTCAAGCCAGGAGACCGTCTTCGCTTCGAGGAAATCACACTGGAAGAATCTCAGCGGCTATGGGCTGAACAAGAACAGAAAATTCGGCAATTGAGAATCAGCATCCAGTTGAAATGGGAGGAATGGAAATGAATTATAAAGTGGATTTGAACTGTGATATGGGGGAAAGTTTCGGTGCCTATACAATGGGGCATGACGCCGACATACTGGATTACGTGACGTCGGCGAATATTGCCTGCGGATTCCATGCAGGCGACCCCGCAACGATGCGCAAAACGGTGCAGCTGGCACTCGATAAAAACGTTGGCATCGGCGCTCACCCGGGCCTCCAGGACCTTGTCGGCTTCGGCCGGCGCAATATGGCAATTTCGCCTCAGGAAGCCTATGACCTCACCCTTTATCAAATCGGCGCTTTGTCCGGCTTTGTCCAGGCTGAAGGAGGCCGTTTGCAGCATGTAAAGGCACATGGCGCACTTTACAATATGGCCGCCAAAAATGCTTCGCTATCAGAAGCGATTGCTGAAGCGGTCTATAAAATCGATCCCGAATTGGTGCTCTTCGGCTTGTCCGGCAGTGAAATTATCAAAGCCGGGCGAAACATCGGGCTTCGCACCGCGAGCGAAGTGTTTTCAGATCGGACCTATCAACCTGACGCAACGTTGACGCCGCGAACACAATCGAACGCGTTGATCACCGACCCAAATACTGCGATTAGCCAAGTCGTGCGCATGGTAAAAGAAAACAAAGTCCAAACGGTTGAAAATGAAGATATTGAAATTCAGGCGGATACCATCTGCATTCATGGCGACGGCGCCACCGCACTCGATTTTGCAGTTGAAATCTCCAAAACGCTTCGCGGTACAGGCATTGACGTATTGAAAGTAAGTGAATTCATGTAATTACTTTATGGAAGGAGTGTGGACAGCATGAAAAATACAAACCGCAGCATTCTGCTCGGCGCCGCTTTTCTTATGGCGACTTCAGCTATTGGACCAGGGTTCCTGACCCAGACAACCGTCTTTACCGAATCGCTTCTTGCCTCATTCGGCTTTGTTATTTTAATTTCTATTCTTATCGATATTGGTGCACAGACGAACATTTGGCGAATCATCGCTGTGTCAGGAAAACGGGCGCAAGATATTGCAAATGACGTCTTGCCCGGCCTCGGATATTTCTTGGCCCTATTGGTTGTGATGGGCGGGCTCGCCTTCAATATTGGAAACATAGGCGGCGCCGGCCTTGGAACAAATGTGCTTTTCGGTATATCCCCAAGGACCGGTGCCCTTCTTAGCGGAGCCTTGGCCATCGGTATTTTTGTCGTAAAAGAGGCCGGCAAAGCGATGGACCGCTTTGCGCAAATACTCGGTTTTGTCATGATCGGCTTGACTGTGTACGTCATGATTGTCTCACAGCCTCCTGTTGGGGAAGCCATTGTTAAAACCTTCGCACCGGATACCATCGATATTTTTGCTATCGTTACTTTGGTCGGCGGAACGGTCGGCGGATATATCACATTTGCAGGCGGGCATCGCTTGATTGATGCAGGACTGACCGGCAAAGCCGCGCTTCCGGAAGTGACGCGCAGTTCTATTTATGCCATCGGCATCGCTTCCCTTATGCGAATTATCTTGTTCTTGGCCGTTCTTGGTGTCGTATCCCAGGGGTTGCCGCTTGATCCGGCCAATCCTCCAGCTTCAGTGTTCCAACTGGCAGCCGGGAATATTGGCTATAAGATTTTCGGTGTCGTTATGTGGGCCGCTGCCGTTACATCGGTTGTCGGGGCAGCATATACGTCGGTTTCATTTATCCGTACATTCAGCCCGGCATTGGAAAAGTACCACCGGTTGCTGACAATCAGCTTTATCGTCATTTCCACTGCCGTTTTTGCCACTATCGGCCAGCCGGTTCTGATTCTTGTTCTTGTGGGATCATTGAATGGTTTGATTTTGCCGATTGCCCTCGGAGTTATGTTGGTAGCTGCACACAAGGCAAAAATTGTCGGCGATTATAAGCACCCTTTATGGATGACCATAATCGGGGCCATCATTGTGATTGCCATGGCATGGATGGGCATTTACACTCTTTCCAACGGAATCCCTCAACTTTTTGAGTGAAAGGAAAACTTCCAAGGGCAGCAGCTTTTCTGTTCTTGGAGGTTTCATTACAAAAGCTAAACGCAGAATAGGACGGGCTTTAAGTGAAACAGAAATCTTACCGGCATTATATGGCTCAGCTTTTTATGATGGCAATTTCTTTTATTGGATGGGCAGTTGCGGCTTTCCTGCTGCTTCACCTTCCGGTGATCACCGAACCGTTTGAATTGGTTTTTTTACTGGCGTTCATCTTTATTTGCGAGTACTTTCCAATGCCTTTCCGAAAAGGCAATTCTTCTCTTACTTTTCCAGTCGTTTATCTGACGTACTTGATCTATGGAATTGAAATTGCCTTCATTCTGTATTTTATTGCTGTATTAGCAACAACTTTGTTGAATCAGCGGCCGGTGCGCATCATTTTCTTCAATCCTGCCCAGCTGGCGCTCAGTTTAGGGATAGCCCACCTTGCGAAAAGTTGGTCAATGCAATTTGGGGATTTATCTGAACCGGCAGCAATAGTTTCTTCGTTCTTATTTTTTCTCTGCTCTTTTTACATCTTCAACAACTTCATTGTAGATATTGTATTGCTTCTGAGGCCTGAAAAATATACGCTGCCCATTTGGCTTGAAAAAGGAAGAGGTGAACTGTTCAGCTTTGCCATCTCGCTGGTTTATGGAGTTCTTCTTCACTTTTTGGGGAATCAAAACCGTGCCGTTGAAGTGGATATTTTTACTTATTTTTTCTTTTTATCTCCTTTAATTTTCCTTGCTATCATCAGTTCCATTATTATTAAGCTGCGGGCTGACAAACAAAGGTTGAAGGCATTGTTCCATTTTTCCTCTGAATTGAACAAGCTGATTCCTGTCAAGGACTGGGAAGATGGGCTTAAACGGCTGATTACCGGCGTTGTTTCTTATGATGAAAGTTTTTTGTTCACGCGCGACGAGAAAGGCAAATGGTATTTGGCGATTTCAGAAGGCAGCCTCCACCTTAGCCAGCATCAATTACAAGAACTTGAAGCGTTGAACAAGATCCGTTCATTACAGGTCTATAACAAACAAACTTTGAATCAGGCGCCTCTAGCCGCTTATTTTGATAAAACCATCCAATCAGCCGTGTATGCTCCCCTTGTTTTAGAGGATCAACAGATTGGCTGTTTGGTTATGGCAAAGACCCGCACTAATAGTTTCATTGTGGAAGATGTTCACTCTATAGCTACTATAGCCAACCAGCTGGCGATATTCCTGAAAACCCAGCTGCTGTTTTCCGAAAAAGAACAGCGGCTTTTATTGGAAGAGCGCAACCGGATCGCACACGATATCCACGATGGCATTGCGCAGACTTTAGCGGGTGCCATCATGAAATATGACACGGCGTCCAAAAAAATCTATTCCCATCCGGCGGAAGCTCAATCGCTTATCAACGACAGCAACCATACACTTAGGGAAGGGCTAAAGGAAATCAGGGATTCGATTTATGCGCTGCGCCCCTATCCTACTGAACAGTTGGGTTTGCACCTGGCGATAAAGAAAAAAATTGCAGACCTTAAAGAAAATCAGGAATTAGCGCTTTCCATATCTTTTGAAAGCCAAGGAGTCCAAGATAAAATGAGCTTGATGACAGAAAAAGTGATTTTTTCGATTGTTCAGGAAAGCATCCAAAATTGCATCAAGCACGCAAATGCTTCGCGACTCGATATTTTGCTGGCTTACCAGCCAGACCATATCTTTTTAAGGATCAAAGACAACGGCATCGGCTTTTCGCTGTATCAAGCAATGACAAGAGCCATGAAAGAACCGCATTACGGCATTCTTCAAATGAATGAAGATGCGGAAAAAGTGAACGCCAGTTTCCAGATCGAAAGCAAGGAAAAAGAAGGCACCGAAATTATGGTCAAAATCCCCGCAGAGGGATTCAAAGGAGGATAACTGGTTTGATAGAAGTGGTTTTAGTAGATGATCACGCAATATTGCGCGATGGCCTGAAAACCCTTATCGCACAAGAAAGTGATATGGAAGTGGTCGGGGAAGCGACAGGAAGCCGGCAATTGATGGAAATGCTGCCGAACAAAAAACCCAACGTGATTATGATGGACATCAATATGCCAGAGATGAATGGAATTGAATTGACAAAGTGGGTGAAAAGCAATTATCCTTCCATTAAAATCGTTATATTGACGATGTACAAAAACGATGAGTATTTTATGGCAGCCATTCGGGAAGGCGCAGATGGCTACTTATTGAAAGACTCCCCTTCAGCGGATGTCATTTCAGCCATTCGGACCGTAAGCAATGGAGAATCCGTCATTCCGCCAATGATGACCAAAAAATTGCTGTCTCTTCATCAAACTGAAAATCAGACAGAAGATAATGCATTGTCCCCACGGGAAATGGAAGTTCTTCTAGGATTGGTCGAAGGCTTATCAAACAAAGAAATCGCAGACCGCCTTTATATTAGTGATAAAACCGTAAAAATCCATGTGAGCAACATTTTCAAAAAGCTGAATGTGAAAAGCCGGTCTCAAGCCATAATTTATGCTGTACAGAATCAACTAGTCCCTCTCCTTTAAGCAAAAGGCGTCCTCCGATACTACTTAAGTAGTATCGGAGGACGCCTTTTTACGTAGTGAGAATATGGCTGATGCCTAATAGCGCAAGGAAGAGATTCATGCCAAGATAAAATAGATTTACTATTCTAATAAAAGGGCGGGTTTTTAATGAAGAAACAATGGAGTTTAATAAGCATCTTTTGTTTGATATTCAGCCTCATTTTCACATCGTTGCCATCCAGCCAGCATCATGCAGCTGCCTCTGAAGGCGCAATTATTGATGAGAAATTAAAAGAAATGCTGCAGGAGGCTTCAGGGCCTGTTGAAGCGATCATCACATTTAAAGACATCGAACCAGAGAAGAAAAACCAGCTTCTTTTGCTCCAAAATTTAGGGATTGCAAATGGGGTAGTATTTCAAAACCTTCCATTTATCGGGGCTTTATTGACGAAAGAACAAATCTCGAAACTTTCAATGGAAGAAAGCATTCAATCCGTTTATTACAACGCTCCTTTACAATATGAAAATGAAACCTCGACAGCTATAACAGGCGTTGACCGCGTGCGGGAAGATAGCGAGTTTCAATCCGCTAATGGCGGATTCCCGTTAACCGGAAAAAACATTGGTGTAGTGATCAATGATAGCGGTGTTGACGGAACCCATAAAGATCATGAACTCGGCCGCAATCTGAAGCAAAATGTTCTAGCCAGCACAAACTTGAACAGCACCGTTGGATTCGTTCCCATCACTTATTTGGAAAACGTGCCTAACACCGACTCATCTTCCGGCCACGGCACCCACGTTGCAGGCATTGTCGGCGGCACAGGAGCCATGTCCGGCGGAAAATACGAAGGAGCTGCACCAGGCGCTGACTTGATAGGCTATGGCTCTGGAGCAGCCGTGGCAATTTTGGATACAATCGGCGGGTTTGACTATGCCCTTACCCACCAGCATCAATACAATATTCACGTAATTACCAATTCATGGGGCGATACAAGTGATTCAAATACAGATTTTGACCCGAACCATCCGATCAATATCGCGACAAAAAAATTATATGACCGCGGAATCACAACAGTCTTTTCTGCAGGAAATTCCGGTCCTGGAGAATCGACCATTTCCGGCAATTACAAAAAAGCCCCTTGGGTTGTCACTGTTGCAGCCGGAGATCAACACAAAAAATTAGCCGATTTTTCTTCTAGAGGAGTAAAAGACAAAGGCGGCACTGTAACTATTGACGGTGAAACGTTCCGATGGACAGATCAGCCAACTATAACCGCACCCGGAGTAGACGTTATTTCTACACGCGTCCTTTCCCCGCTTGCGCCTTTGAGTTTGCAAAAAGATTCAAGCAGCATTTCACCGGCTCATTTGCCGTATTACACAACGTTCAGCGGAACTTCGATGGCTGCACCTCACGTTGCCGGCATCATTGCTTTGCTGCTTGAAACTGACCCGACTCTGTCGCCTTCAGAAATCAAAACAGTATTGCAGCAAAGCGCAACTCCGATGGACGGATACGCAGCATGGGAAGTCGGCGCTGGCTATGTGAATGCTTACGAGGCTGTTACCATGATAAAAGATTTGGCTGCTTCAGAATCTTCAAAATAAGGACCCAGTTTACCCGCCCTACAGGGGTGGGTAAACTTTTTTCTCAAAAATACTGCATTGGTAGTAATCATGTTAGTTCCTTTGTTTATCAAGATACTTCTTAAGAGGAATAGGAAAAATTATGATTCCATTCAATAATAAAAGTATAAGTTTTCAAATTATTATGAAAAGAGGATGAGGAATGAAAAAACTTTTGTTGAGCATTATGATGATCTTCTTGATTTTCCCTGCTTTTTCTACTGCCTATGCCACTGATGTGGTTTCCACTGGCAAGACAGTAGTAGAAGAAAAAGTATGGTCAGCTTTTGAAGAAAAAGACTTGGCCCAGGTTATTGTCACTTTCCGCGGGGATCAAAAACCGACAGAAGCGCAATTGGCATTCATAGAAAAGCTTGGCATCCAGTCAGCGGTTTCTATGCAAAGCCTGCCGATTGTAGGCGCTGTCGCCACAAAACAGCAAGTAGAGCAATTGGCTCAACAGGAAGATGTTCAATCTGTTTATTTGAACGAAAAGTTAAGCTATTTCAACTCTGATGCTACAGCTATGACGGGTGTAGACAAAGCACAAGCAGATGCTGGATTCCAGAAGCAAAATGGCGGCTTCCCTGTTTCCGGAAAAGGTGTCGGTGTAGTCATCAACGATAGCGGGGTTGATGGGACGCACAAAGACCATGAATTTGGAAAAAATCTGGTTCAGAACGTTTTGGGGACTACAAATCTGCAAGGAACAGGAATCCTCCCGATTTCTTATACAGAAAATGTGATTAATACAGATACGAATTCAGGCCATGGAACACACGTTGCAGGTACTGTCGGCGGTACGGGAGCTTTGTCAGGAGGCAAATATGCAGGCGCTGCTCCTGGCGCTGATTTGATCGGTTATGGATCAGGAGGCGCTCTTTTCATCCTGGATGGCATTGGCGGATTTGACTATGCAATCACGCATCAAAGAGAATATAATATCCGTGTCATTACAAACTCATGGGGCTCTTCTGGCAATTTCGATCCAAATGATCCGATCAATATCGCCAGTAAAAAAGCACATGACCGGGGCATCGTAGTTTTATTTGCTGCAGGAAATTCCGGTCCCGGAGAAGATACGCATAACCCGTATGCAAAAGCGCCTTGGGTCATTTCTGTGGGCGCCGGTGAAAAAGACGGGACACTAGCAGACTTTTCTTCCAGAGGAACAAAAGGTGTGGGCGGAACATTTGAAATGGACGGGGAAACTTGGACATGGGAAGACGCTCCGACCGTAGTGGCGCCTGGTGTTGATATCGTCTCTACCCGTACGGTTTCACCAGTTACTTCTTTGGCGGCGGAACAGGATGCGGCAACACTTGATCCAGCTCACTTGCCTTATTACACGACAATGAGCGGAACTTCCATGGCTACTCCACACGTAGCAGGCATTGCCGCGTTGCTTTTAGAAGCGGATCCTTCACTTTCGCCTGATGAGATCAAAAGCACATTGCAGCAAACGGCAACAAACATGCCAGGCTATGAAACATGGGAAGTTGGTTCAGGCTATGTGAATGCCTACGCAGCATTGGATGCTGTATTCAACGGAAATGTATACGGCGCTACATTGAACAGCACAAAAGATTTCAATGGAAACGTTACTACAGATACAACACGTGAGGATTTTGCAGTGGACTATACCGTTTCCGCAAGCACGCAGCACAGCTTTACAGTAGAACCCGGAACATCGATCGTTTCTGCAAAAGCAAATGCTGCCGGACTGATTGAACAAACTGGAAATCCAGTAAACTTGGTTCTCATTGCCCCAGACGGCACGGAATTCAGTTCAGGAATCAGCTTGTTATTTCCTACAGCATATGACCGGACTGTCATTGTCAACAGCCCGGCTCCAGGTGAATGGAAGTTGGAAGTCCGCGGCCTGAAAGGCCATGCAGCCAATCCTATTGGGTTGGCTCTGCCAGAAACAGTGAAAGGGTCACTTGCATTTACGACCACAGGGGAGATTACAGGCTTGTCCGATATTGCCGGACATCCTGCAGAAGCAGCTATCGTCATGGGCATTGAAAACAGATTGTTTGATTCTTACGCGAACGGCACATTCAAGCCTGATTCAAAATTGACAAGAGTGGATCTAGCGAACTATTTGGTCATGGGTGCTGAAATTCGCCAAGCTTTGCCAAAGACCGCAAGCTTTACGGATGTTTCAGAAGCAGTTCGTCCATTTGCGGAAGCTGTTGCCGCTAAAGGCGCAGCTTTCAGAGATTACCAGCAAACCGCCAAAGGTGTTATGCTGCCCGCAGCAAACGGCTCTTTCAACCCTAAAGGGACTGTTACAAGAGCTGAATTGGCTTACTCGCTAGTCCAAAGTTTAGGGCTTCAAGAACAAGCCGAAGCTTTTGAAGGCGATGTAACTGTCCAGTACAAAGACGAGCGGGTGGTTGTGAAAGATCAAGGAACCATTCCGGCCCACTTGAAAGGCTATGTCCAAGTGGCACTCGATTTGAATATCTTGAATGCGAAATTCTCGGTCACCCAAGGGACATATGATTTGTCTCCTACAGTAGAAGCATCGTTTTCTCCCGCGCAACAAGTAACACGCGGAGACTTTGCAGTTGCGTTCAGCCGACATTATGGTGCCTTTTTCGCTAAGTAACTGAATGGGAAAACCCTCTGCCTATTGGGCAGGGGGTTTTCCCATTCATCTCTATTTCCAGAAGCTTTTGCGGTCTTTTAACTTCTTCGAAATCAAGTCGGTTACTTGAAGTAAATACTCAGGGCTATGCGGAACCAAATCGTTCGTCGTGATGGTTTTTCCTGCCGCTGTTTTCCGTCCGTCTTCTGCCACTCCAAACCCTTCAACAGCTATTTTCTTTTCCAAGCCTCGGCACAACTTATAGAAATCTTGAAAATCCGCAGTTACAACTCCTGATACTTCTTCTTTTTGCAGCTTGTACAGCGTTTCAATAGTTGTTTCTGCATTGTATAAAAAAACATGGCACCGTTCATTGTCAAAGAATCCATTTTCATGAATCTGATCTTTAATGACGCCAATTGAAATCAGTTCTTCAAAAGATACGGCAATTCCAAGCTCTTCCTCGATTTCCCGTACACCATCCCCTATCGTTTCATCCGACAGAATATGTCCCGCTGCCGTGATATCGAACAAACCCGGAAAATCCTTTTTGTCTTTGCTCCGCAACTGCAGATGGATGGTATCTCTGCCCTGCTTTCTGCCAACAAACCAGCAGTGGAATGTTTCATGCTAATAGCCTTCTTTATGAACTTCCTGGCGCGTAGCCACTTTAAGAAAAACGCCCTCTTTATCGCATACGTTTATTTTTTCAGCTTCCATCCCCTTGTCTCCCCTCTCAAGCAAAAAACCGGCAATCATATGCCGGTTTTCCTCAATTCCTTTATCTTCATCCTACCCAGACCGTTACACGGTTTCTCCCCATTTTCTTGGATTGGTAGAGCGCTTGGTCTGCTTCTTCGATGATTTGTTCCAGCGTTTTACCGCTTCCTGAGAAACTGACACCCAGTGAAATGGTCAAATCCCCTTCCGGCTGCTGTTCTTCGCCTTCAAATCGATAGTCTTGGACGTTTTTACGAAATCGCTCCGCAGCCGCTTTTACATTCTCCTCATCTGAAGCTCCCGAATAACAGAGAATGAATTCTTCGCCTCCGTACCTGGCAATAACATCATTTTTTCCGGCGGCCTCTTTCAACAGCTGGCCCAATGTCCTTAATACCGCATCCCCTTTTTGATGCCCATGGGTATCGTTGTATGTTTTAAAATAATCCACATCAAACATCACAATGGAAACCGGCTCATCTTTCATCAAAAGCTTTTGCACCCTGTTCTTGAAAAACCGGATATTCGGCAAATGAGTCATCGGATCTTGATTGGATAGGAATTCCAGTTCTTTCCTCAACAACAGCTTACGGTTTTCTTCATTCAGCATCAACGCCATTGACAATGCGGCAATCGCCGCAAAGATGAACATTACAGCAGCGATAAATGGAGTGATTGGTGTACTCAGCAAGAAAGCCACGGTTTTGATCATTTCAAACAAAATAAAACCTGCCATCATACGCTTCAGATTGATGAGCACAAGCAATGGATTGGCCGGTTTTTTGACGTGGAACAAAGCGCCGATGATAACCGGAAGGATAATCGATTGAAGGGTTCCTTCCAATACCGTCGGCCCACCCAAGTAAATGCGGTAAATCGCCGGAAGGATACTTGAGAGAATCCCAACTTTCCACCCGCCTATATAGGAAATGAAAAACAGCGGGACTTCCCGCAAATCAATCCGCATGCCCTCATGAAAAAAAGGATGGTACATGACGGAGAACGTTAAAAAATTTATAAAAAGCGCATAGCCCACAAACAATATAGCGGGGTTCTTCTTATCAAGCGAAAGTGATTCTTTGACCCTTAAAGCCATATACATCAAGGCAATAATAAGCGCCATGTTCTCCAGAAAGAAAAAAAGTAATTTATCATCCATTGATCAACAATCCCCTTCAACCCGTTCAAACGCTTGCCAAAGAGTAGGATCTAGATGGCATGCTAATATGTAATTATTGGATAAATATGTTTTTTTGTCAATGCGCAAAACAGAAAGCTTCCTTTAACTTTCGGCAGACTATAGAATGTCATTTTTCAGCGCCTCAAAAGGCGGTTGATGATCAACCCAATCGACCACTTCAAGCAAGTTTCCAACCACTCCATCCGCATCTGGCGCATTCCATTGCGGATCTTTTTTCCAAAGGCCTTTCATTCCGATGCTGCGGGCTGCTTTCACGTCATTGTCGGGATGATCGCCGATGAAAACACTTTCGGAAGGAGCAGCCTGAAGACGATCCAAAGCGCGATAGAACAACCTAACGTCAGGCTTTTTCATGTTTTCCCATTGGGATATCAAAATCGCATCAAAATAAGGATCAATTTTCAACGCTTTAATATTATTCATCTGAAACTGCCCTTTGCCGTTTGAGATGATTCCCATAGGGATCGACCGCTTTTTCAATTCGTCCAGCATATCATGCATTCCCGGGAACGGTATGCAATGGTTTTGGAATTTTGTGACGTAATCCTGCAGCAGCGCTTCTTGGCTGATGCCCCGGATGCGGTGTTCAGCGATAAGCTGCTGGTACACCTTGTCTTTCCAAACATAGCCGTGTTTATCCAGTTCTATAAACCGGGAAATATACCGCTCTTTCGGGATGTGGCCAATCCACTTTTCAAGCCGCTCGTACTGCCCGTCGATAAAAGACCGAAGAGAAGCATCCCGGTCCAGCAACGTGCCATCCAAATCAAACAACACCGCTTTGATCAATTCCTTTTCCCCCTACCTAAAACTTCCTAAGCGCGTCACCCCGGTCAGCTCCGTGCCTTCAAAAGACAATTTATAAATGTCCGGCATCGCAAGCTGCTGCCAAAACTGAAAATCGTATGCAGGATCGAAATGGTTCATGATCAACACCATTATATTGCCGTGCGTGCCTATAGCGATATTTTTCCCGGCATAAGTATGCAAAAGCTCCACCGTCTTCTTCACGCCGCGCGCCTTTGCTTCCGCATTCGACTCCCCGCCGTCCCAGGCAAACCCTTCGTCTTGCCATACTTTTTGGATAGCCGAAGCAAAATCCGCAAGCGGGCCATCACTCAAAGTCCGTTCGCGAAACTCCTCCACCAGCTCGATGTCATTGCCAACCCCTTCTACCGTCTGAACCGCCCGCTTGTAAGGGCTCGAAATAACATGGTCGATAGATTCCCGCCCCAAAAGTTCTGTAACAGTACAAGCATCCTGGAGGCCTTTTTCCGATAGCGGGCGCGACCACTCATCCGGCGTGTATACCGAATGGGCGTGACGCACAAAATACAGGTTTGTTGTCATGCGTTCCCACTCTTTTCTTGAATCTTGTCCATCTTTTCATAAATCCTTAAAGTTTCAGTTAAAAACACTTTATCTGCGCCTGTCCTCTTGTGGATCCGCTCCGCCCATTCCTCGGTTGTCGACAGCGGTGCTTCGGAAAACAGCCCTTCGCTTGTGCTCAGGAAACTTTTCCAATCATCAAATTCCCAATGGGCAATTTCATCTTTATACGGAATGCGCTTTTCAAACAGCGGCTTTGGATAGACATGATTTTGCGAAAACTCTGCCGCCGCCATAAAGAAATCCAATGCAATCGGATCTGTTTCATAGCTTTGTTTTGATTGTTTGCCGTTTGGCCGATGATAGATGATTTCCACTTCCTTTTCTTTAGGCAGCACTTGCACTTCCGCCGCCGGAAAAAAGCCGGAAAGCCGTTCTTTCGTGAACGCTTTGCTGTTGCCGTCGATCAGGATCGGCTGAAGCCATAAATCGCCAAGATCGCATAAATAGCGATTGCCAGAAGAGTCTTCAGCCACAAGTCCTACATGGGCATCCTCCGTATTCAAATGGCTGCCGACGGGATAGGCCTTGATGCCGGCTTGCGCGAATTCATCCATTAGCCAAATGGCCAAGTCGAAGCAATTGCCGGATATCCCATAACGCTCCCGATGAGCTTTCATCAATGCAACCGTCCGCTGCCTTTTCCCTTCCGCCTTCGAATAAAACCAAGCTTTTGTAAAAGTTTCCATCGGAAATTCATCAAACTTTCTCCATACTGCAAGAATCTCTTCAGGCGCTTTCATCGCAGTCACCTTCCCTAAAAGTATCTTGTTATATCTTCGGGTTTCGGGCAGTGAATCCCTTTTAACGTTCATATAAAAAGAAAGGCAGCAAAGAACATTTTTCTGCCAGGCTCGCATATTCTGTTCACACCACTCCCTTCACTGAAATCCTTCAAAAAAAGAGAAAGAATGAAATTGGTTTCAAGAATTTCTTCTCTTCAACAAAATAAGCGCTGCACTTACGCCTAATGCCAGCAGTATAATTATCCCCATTAAGATTGTTTGCCCATTTTTGGAGCTGGTCAAGTCGACTTGTTCAGTCGGCGCAGCTCCGTTTCCAAGTACCGCCAAATCTTCCTGAGCCATTGCCAGTTCATTTGTACGGCTGCAAATCAGCGATTCAAATTCATGGGAACCGCCATACAGGGAAGGCTCGCGCGCATAAACCAAATAAGCTGTACCTGTCTGGAAATCAGAACCACAATCTCCATCGCCGCTCCCGGTCACAATCATAACTTGAGACTGTTCCACACCTTTCCATGTTTCTTCCACTTCAAAAAAGACCGATGTAGAAGGCGCCCCAAAGAATGGGGTTGCTTCCCGCACGTCCAATACAGTTCCAGTGAATACTGCTTTTGAACGCGCCACTTCCTGCTCAACCCCAGGCGGCGATGTGCAAGAGCAAGCTCCTGTTGCTGAGGGAAAAGAAAAAACTCCTGCAAAAACGAGGGTGATCAAAGCAAAGAAACATGTCTTTTTCATTTTCTTCCCCCTTATCTTTTGAACAGATGCAGTGCACATGCTTTACTTTTTATTCGTACATAACCTTGTTCAGGTTGCCGCCAGTGTGTGTAAAATCATAAGGTTTTGGTCTTTATGATTATCCTTTGTCCGTTTATATCCATCTTGGAAAGATTGCCGGTAAACTTTCATGCAATCCTTCTTTTTCGCAAAACTCCACTTCTATTCTACCAAATATTTCAAGAATATTTAAACTGCCTCCTTTAAAATTTTAGGAATAGGAAAACGAAAAAGCTGACCTGTATAAAAGCCAGCTTTAGCAAATCCATTTACTTGTCGTTTTCAACCAGCTGTTTCAATTTTTCAAACATCAATGCCCAGCCTTGTTCTGTTTGGGCGCCATATTCCTCTAACGCTTTGTTTACGTCTTCATCGGTCCAGCCTTCTTCATGCGGTATTACAATTTCTTGGGTGAACAGCATCTCCGCCGCTTCCCTTACCTCGGAAATTGTAACCCGGACAATATCCGTAGCTTCGTTGAATTGCGGCATCTCAAATGTGAAGACCAATTTATGCGGCCGCCGCACTTCCTGGTACTCACCGGCAGCCCGGTACTCAACTCCATTTCGATGGTCGACGATTTCCCAAACGCCGCCTATCCGCGGATCATTGTTTACAGTTTTGTTTGTTGATTCAGAAGTAAACAGCCACTTTTTCATTAATTCCGGTTTCACCCACGCTTCAAAAACCCGTTCCGGCCTTGCTTCGAAACGCCGCGCCATGGAAATCATAACGGTGGAAGTAACATTCATCAGCCTCATCCCTCTTTCTTTTTATTGATAAAAGAAATCACTTAACACCATAGAAAATGATGCATTTCATAAAGTATAATTTCTAAAAGAACAGATCATAGGGAGCACTTTAGATGAAAATTGATGACCAGCATTTCAATGTTAACGGAATAGCTTATACCATCAGGCCAGCCGCACCTGAAGACGCGCAAAGCCTGTCGGCTCTTCGCCTGCAGATTGATGGAGAAACCGAAAACCTCGACAGGGAACCAGACGAAGCGTTCATTGATCCGTCCGGTTTCGAGCAATTGATCCAAGCGGATACCGAAAATTGCAAGAACCTCTTTTTAGTCGCCGTGGCTAGAGATAAGATCGTCGGCTTTTCCAGATGCGAAGGAAATTCGCTACAGCGTTTCGCCCACAAAGCAGAATTTGGTGTCTGCGTCCTGAAAGACTTCTGGGGTTGCGGCATCGGCAAAAACCTTTTAATGGCGTCGATTGCCTGGGCCGATGCAAACGGCATAAAAAAGCTGGCATTAGCCGTTCTCGAAACGAACAAATCCGCTATAAACCTATACAAAAAGCTCGGCTTTCAAACGGAAGGCATTTTAAAAAATGACAAACGCCTTTCTAGCGGCAACTTCTTCAATACCGTTTTGATGGGGAGATGGAACGAACAATAAATTCCTTGGCATTTTACTATACCCTTACCCTTTTTCAATCTGAAACACACCGTAAAAAATCCGTTAGGAAAACAGAAATGATATACAATGATAAAAGACTGGATTTCTAGAAGCCCAGTCTTTTGCTTTTCCGCTATTCTCTTTAAAGCGATCTTCTTTAATAACACCTGCAAGCGTTTACTTTTTCCCTTTTGCTTCTCCAGCGGAAATCTTCCTCCACCGTTAAGTAAAAAGCTTCTTGCCTTGTGCTTATTTTCCGCTGTACACATTTTTCAGCCATGTCCCGAATGGCATCAAACCGAAGTCCGCAAGCTCGCTGCAGGACATAATAAAGGATGATTTTAATAATTTCATCGGTCAGCTTTTTCTCTCTCAGTTCTTCAATTAGCTCGAAATCAATATCTCTTATCGCAAAGCCTTTGTTTTTCTCTATCAGCAATGTCTCAGGTGTAAAAGAAGATAGGTATTCCATAATTTCCTTATCCGTCATTTTTATCCCCTCCACGTTTTGCAGCAACAGCTTGCTTCATTTCCAATTGCTTTAACCCTGCAATTTTTCCCACAACTGTATTATACATAATTCTAGTCTTTATACCTAACATTATTTTATTGATAGTTCTTTTAATACTATAAGTTATACAGAAAAATCCTTGCAAAAGACCTCTTTTAACAATTTAAAAAGGCTGCACCCGAAATAGGGTTAGCCTTGAAATGATGCATTATAAAAGTAAGCAGAAAGTTGGATTCAACCGCGGACTGGCTGCCCGAATTATAAGCAAAGGACCAAATATTCATACTCTTAGTGAACCGCGGAATCCTCTAGAGGCATAGTAGGAGTCCGCACCGTTATGGTACAAGAACACATGCCCATAGCGGCAATCGCAAAAAAGGGCACCGCCGCGCTCTCTAATGTCAGCAGGTGTCTGGATCCAGCTCGATGTTTTCAAATCGAAACTTCCAAGTTCCTGCAGTGCTCGATATTGCTCTTCTGTTAACAGCTCAATACCCATTTCAGCTGCCATATCGATAGCACTGTTTTCAGGTTGGTGTTTTTTTCGGGATTCCAGCGCCTCCCGGTCATAGCAAACACTTCTGCGCACTTTTGGGCTTTCCGCTGAACAATCAAAGAAAATATATTCATCTTGTTTTTTATCATAATCCACGACATCCGGTTCGCCGCCTGTTTTTTCCATCTCATAGAGCGACCAGAGCTTTTCTGCATTTGGCTCCAGCTTTTCTTGGACATTTTCCCAGAGAAAGCCTTGGTGGCGATTCATATTAGCTTCGAAGCGGGCTTTTAATACGCCGATTATTTCTTCAACTTGTTCTTGCCGCAACTTCTTTTCATTTTCCTTTGCCATATTCATCCCTCCCGGTTTTGGTTGATCACGTGTATACTAGCCGCTCAATCTAACTGTCGAATTCAATTTATAATACATTGGATGAACAAGTAAACTCTTGTAAAGCCGTCTTTCCGCTTTATAGTTTAACAATAGCGCAATGCTTTGCAATTATGAATGCGGCAAAGTCTGCAAAAAAAAAAAAGAAACAGCGTTCATCCATTGCCGGACAAATGCTGTTTCTTTTTTATATGGTATTTTTTGAACAGAAATTACTCAACTGTAACTGATTTAGCCAAGTTGCGCGGCTTGTCCACGTCGCAATCGCGGTGAAGCGCCGCGAAGTAGCTGATCAATTGCAACGGGATAACCGCTACTAGTGGAGACAGCAATTCATGGACTTTTGGAAGCACCAGGCTGTCGCCAGCTTCTTGCAACCCTTCCATGGAAATGATGCAAGGGTTGGCGCCGCGTGCAGCCACTTCTTTGACGTTTCCGCGGATGTTCAAGTTGACCGCTTCTTGAGTAGCAAGCGCTATAACCGGAGTGCCTTCTTCGATCAATGCGATTGTTCCGTGCTTCAGCTCGCCGCCGGCGAAGCCTTCAGCTTGGATATACGAAATCTCTTTCAATTTCAATGCGCCTTCCAAGCCGACGAAGTAATCCATTACACGGCCGATAAAGAAGCAGTTGCGTGTTGTTGATAGGAATTCGCGCGCGATTTGTTCCATTTCTTCCTTAGCGTCGATTTGCGCTTGGATTGCATTCGCGACAATACCCAATTCTTGCACAAGGTTGAAGCCAAGGTCGATTCCCCGCGCTTCTGCTGTAACAGCAGCCAAGATTGACAATACAGCCAATTGCGCTGTATAAGCTTTTGTAGAAGCTACAGCTATCTCAGGTCCTGCATAAAGCAATAATGTGTGGTCCGCTTCACGGGAAAGCGTAGAACCTGCAACGTTCGTGATTGTAAGGGAAGTGTGGCCAAGTTCTTTGATTTTCACCAATACCTGGCGGCTATCCGCCGTTTCGCCTGACTGTGAAATGAAGATGAACAATGGCTTTTCAGACAGAAGCGGCATGTTATAGCCAAATTCGCTTGAAACGTGCACTTCTACCGGAATTCCAGCCATTTTCTCCAAGTACTCTTTACCGATCAATCCAGCATGGTAGCTAGTGCCCGCCGCGATAATGTGGATGCGGTCCGCTTCTTGCATTGCATCCAAAATATCCGGTTGGATGAACAGTTTATCATTTTCATCCTGATAAGCTTGAACGATTTTGCGGACAACTGCCGGCTGCTCGTCAATTTCCTTCAACATATAATGCGGGTATGTGCCTTTTTCAATATCGCTCATATCGATTTCAGCTGTGAATGGCTGGCGGCTGATGCTTTCGCCGTCTAGCGTCAAGATTTCAACGCCTTCTTTGCGGACGATAACAATCTCTTTGTCCATCAATTCAAGGAATTTGTCTGTCACTTGCAGCATTGCCATCGCATCGGATGCAACAACGTTGAATCCTTCGCCAAGGCCGACTAGAAGCGGGCTTTTGTTTTTCGCAACAAAGATTGTTTCTTCTTCTTCTGCGTCCAGCAAAGCAATCGCATAAGAACCTTTTAGCAAACCAAGGGTTTTGCTGAATGCTTCTTCTGTTGTCATGCCTTCTTCAACAAATTTCCCGATCAACTGTACAACGATCTCTGTATCCGTATCAGATTCCATTTCCACGTCAGCCAGATAATCGCGCTGCAGGTGGTGGTAGTTCTCAATAACACCGTTATGGACCAAAGTGAACCGGTCATCTTTGTTTTGATGCGGGTGAGCATTCACGCGGTTCGGTTTACCGTGTGTCGCCCAACGTGTATGGCCGATCCCAGTTGTTCCAACTACGTCTCCTTCAACCACTGCGCGCAAATCTGCAATGCGCCCTTTTTCTTTAAAAACGGTAATGCCGCTGCCATTGCGGACAGCAATTCCCGCTGAGTCGTACCCGCGGTATTCTAATTTTTCAAGACCTTTCAGTAAGATCTCCTTTGAATCATTTTCTCCAATGTACCCGACAATTCCACACATAATCTAATTCCTCCGTTTTCTAAAAGTCCAATCCAAATGAGCGTTTGCGAAGATGCGCAAACACTTCTGATGAGCCCATCCATCCGTTTGTCCAGCTGATCGCTCAACTGTTTTAAAGATGGATATAACGACCGGGCTTCACGGCCGGGAGGTATCCGCCGAAATCTCGATACTCCTCCTCCTCGTCTACTAGGGACTGATTTGTCCATCCGATTTCCCTAGTACTGGCGCTTCAACTGTTTTCCTCGTACGCATTTCTATCCCCCTTTTTTAGCGACCTTAAACAGGTAATGCCATCATACCTTTTTAATACAATTTCGTCAATAGAATCAAATAATTATTTAGGTATATTATCTTAAATTTACTAATCACCCTAGTTAATTGGACCCGTTGGAATAAAATAGGCCGGAAGCTAAAAGCTTCCAACCTAACGTATTGACTTAATTTGTTCCCATTTCCGCTCTGACAACTTCTGCAATTTGTTCCACATAATTTTCGCATGCTTCCGGAGAAGCTGCTTCCACCATGATACGCACTAAAGGCTCTGTTCCTGAAGGACGTACAAGTACGCGGCCATTGCCGTTCATTTCGCGTTCCACGTCTTCAATTACGCCTGCGACTTTTTCGTTATCCGTAACAGCATGTTTATCGGTTACACGGATATTGACGAGCTTCTGCGGGAAAATAGTCATCTCAGCCGCCAGCTCTGACAATTTTTTGCCGGTAACTTTCATGATGTTGACAAGCTGCAGACCTGTTAACAATCCATCCCCTGTTGTGTTGTAATCCAAGAAGATGATATGGCCGGATTGTTCTCCACCTAAGTTGAATTCGTTTTTCTTCATCTCTTCGACAACATACCGGTCGCCTACCGCTGTTTTGTTGCTGGCGATGCCATGGGCTTCCAAAGCTTTATAGAAGCCCATATTACTCATTACAGTAGATACCACCGTATCTTTTTGAAGGCGTCCTTCTGAATGCAAATGCTTTGCGATTATGTACATAATCTGATCGCCATCTACAATTTGTCCTTTTTCGTCCACTGCAATCAAGCGGTCCCCATCCCCGTCAAACGCAAGCCCGATATCCGCGTTTTTCGCGAGGACCATTTCCGCCAATTTCTCAGGATGTGTGGAACCGACTTTGTCGTTGATGTTCAAACCGTTCGGTGAAGTGCCCATTGAAGAAAGATCGGCATCCAAGTCGGCAAAAACATGGGTTGCAAGAGAAGATGTCGCACCGTGTGCACAGTCAAGCGCCACATGGATTCCTGCGAATTCTTCGTCCACTGTTTGCTTCAAATACTGGATGTATTTTTGGCCGCCCTCGAAATAATCTGTGACGCTGCCAAGGTCTCCGCCGGTTGGGCGAGGCAAGTTGTCTTCCGCGCTATCCAGCAATTCTTCAATTTCCGCTTCTTGGTCATCAGACAATTTAAAGCCGTCTGAACCGAAGAACTTGATGCCGTTATCTTCCACTGGATTGTGGGAAGCAGAAATCATAACACCCGCCTCCGCGCTCATGACACGCGTCAAATAAGCGACGCCTGGTGTGCTGATAACGCCTAGGCGCATCACTTCAGCACCAACGCTCAACAAGCCTGCAAGCAACGCACCTTCAAGCATTTCACCAGAAATCCGGGTGTCGCGCCCAATCAGCACTTTAGGTTTATCTTTCGAATGTTTTGTAAGAATATATCCGCCAATTCGGCCTAATCTAAAAGCAAGTTCGGGTGTCAATTCGCTGTTTGCAACGCCTCGCACACCATCAGTTCCAAAATATTTTCCCATTATTTTCTCTCCTTCAATCTCATTCTGCGGAATAGCAGATTTTTTCAATAAATTTTTTATTAAGTTGTTGATTCTTCCGAATCATTGTCGCCATCCGGCACTTCTGCAGTCTCATCAAGTGTTATCTCCGCTTTCACGGTCACTTTACCCGGCTTAACGGAACTTGTTCCAGCTGGCGGCTTCAATTCAATTTCTACGTCTGTATCGGTTGCCGTGATGACGCCGGCATTGATCTCCACTACATATTCATCGACTTGGTCCACTGCAGATTTCGGTCCATAAATTTGTACGGTTTCGCTGGAACTTTCCAAGGATTCAATGGCGATGCCCTGTTTAGGTTCCCCGTTTTGTTTGATTGTTACCGGCACTTCTTTGCTGTATTCTTCTATATTAACATTCACACTGACAATTTCAGGTTCTATTGTAACATTTTCCAGCTTTGTTAAATCATTGGCCAATACGCGCACGTTGGATTCCGCTGTGAATGGCTTGCTCAAATTCTGTTCCCCAGTTACTGTAGCCTTCACAAAACTGATGGCATCAATTACACTTTTAGGTCCTGTTACCGTTACAGTTTTCGGATTCGCCTCCATGCTGTCCAATACAAACCCTTCTTTCAGCAAGCGTTCGTTCATTTCCGGATCAATCCGGAACTCCTCCGTGACCCGCTCTTCGATCGTGACTTCCACTACGCTCGGGTCCACCCTTACCCGAAGCTGTTCGGAAAGATTTTCTGTTTGTATAGGTACTTGGTGCTTTCCAATCGGCAGCTCACGCAAATCTACAAAGAGCGTGAAATCTTTTATCTGGCGTGCGGTTTGAACGATGCTAGAGGGTCCTGTAATAGTCAAATCCACTGTTTCAGGCACTCCACTGACCATCAAGCTTGTATTGTCATAGTAGACTTCCAATTTCACATCTTCGATTTCTTCAGTCATCGTCGTCGTTTCTACCGGATTGGCTGCATTGTCATCCGCTTTGACGGAAAAGAACAAAAGAAATGCCAGCAAAAGGGCTGTAATCCGTAAAAACCACGGGTTGTCCATCATTTTATCCATTCTTTTTCCCCCTCCATTTCCATAGGGAAGAAGTTGCCGGTTGTTGCTGGTTTTCACCAAACCAGATTCTCCGCAATTTCACTTCGAAATCTTCAAGCGACAGGTTTCGGTGCAAGTCCCCGTTCGCTGTCAAACTGATAGCTCCGGTTTCCTCCGACACAATCACAGTGATGGCGTCGGTCACTTCGCTGATGCCAAGTGCTGCACGGTGGCGTGTACCAAGATCTTTTGAGATAAAAGGGCTTTCCGAGAGCGGCAAATAACACGCTGCAGCTGCAATGCGGTTTTTTTGGACAATGACGGCACCGTCATGGAGTGGTGTATTGGGGATGAACAGATTTATCAACAACTCCGACGTAATGTCTGAGTTCATCGGAATTCCTGTTTCAATGTATTCACTCAACCCTGTTTCCCGCTCAATTGAAACAAGAGCACCAATCCGGCGTTTCGCCATATAACTGACCGACTTGGACATTGCTTCAATCAGCCGGTTGCGCTCAGATTCCTCATTCAGCGTACTGCTTGAAAACAGTTTTCCGCGCCCCAGCTGCTCAAGTGCCCGCCGCAGTTCCGGCTGGAAAATGATGATAATCGCCAGAAAACCCCATTCCAGCACTTGCTGCATGATCCAACCGAGCGTTTCCAAGTCCAGGGCTACGGTTACAAGCCGCGCAATGATAATAACAAATATCCCTTTAAGCAATTGAACGGCTTTTGTGCCTTTTATGACGGTAATCAATTTATAAATAACGAACCATACTAATAAAACATCAACAATATTTACTAGCAGTTCGAATGGTGTTTGGTTTGTTATATTTTCCAAAAACGGCATCTGCAACCCTCGCTTTTCTACATCTGCATATAGAATAGTATAGCATAAGTAAAATCAGCTTGCCTTTATTGAAAAAAACCCGCCCCTTAAGAAAGGGCGAGTTTTTCATTCGGGCTGGACATTGCTGTTATCGAAGATTGAAGCTGCTTCTTTGATGCCGCTTTTTATCGTATACCAGAGCCACTCGAATGCTTTGTCAATTTCTTCGATTTCACCGGTGATAACGCCGCTTGAAGCCATATACTGCCCATTGACGATGGTCACATCGCCATGCAATTCGCCTTCTACCCTCAAATCACCGTTTTGGATCGTCAAATCGCCGACCACGGTTTCGCCTTCGGGTACAATAACCGTTTCCCCCTCAACAACTAAGTTCGGCTGCTTTGTAAAGGAAAACTGCTGTTCGTTATTGAAATTTGAAAACAGCATGGCGCTGGTCATGATGCAAAAAAGAGCAGCTGCCGTTAACAGCGGATGCTGCTTGAACCATCGCTGGACATTGGCTTTCTTTTTCTCTTTTGGAAGACGCGCCATCGTCTTTTGGACAAAATCAGAAGGCGCTTGTATATGGGATGCACTTTGGACAAATGCAATTGTTTTGCTTAACTCATGGTAAAGCTTCTGGCAATCGCTGCAGCTTTTCAAATGCGCTTTCAGCGTTGCTTCATCTGTTGAACTGATATCTCCATCTAAATAATCGTTCATGGCATGGACGATATTCTCCGGACACGCTTTCATCGTGTTCGCCTCCTACAAGTTGCTCAATTGCTTTCGAAGAGCTTCCCTTCCGCGGTGTATACGGGTTTTTACAGTCCCCAGCGGCAGATCCAAAATTTCGCTGATTTCCGCGAGCGGCAATTCTTCAATATACTTTAATACAATAGCGGCACGATACTTATCTGGCAAGCGACTAATCTCATATTGCACCCGTTCCTGCACTTCCATCCGCATCAGCTCTTCTTCCGGAAGCTGATCGTCATTGGCGATTTTCGAGTACATATCCAAGCCTTCCGCTCCACGCACTTCCGCATCCAGATGATAATCCGGTTTTTTCTTGCGGATCCGGTCGATGCACAGATTCGTAGCTATGCGGTAAAGCCATGTTGAGAACTTTCGCTTTTGATCGAACGTGTGAATATTTACATAAGCACGCATAAAGGCTTCTTGCGCAATATCCTCCGCTTCATGCTTGTTGCCAAGCATACGATAACAGATTTGATAAAGCTGGTGCTGGTAAAGCTCCACAATTTCGGCAAACGCGTTTTGGTCGCCTTTCATTACTTTTGCTATCCTCTTATTTACTAACGCATCCATGATTTCATTTCCCTCCGCCGTATGCGGCTGTCATTTATATACGGATTACTTGATAAAAAGTTTCAAAATTTTTTCTCCTTCTATCGTATCAAATAACAGATAGCTAAATCCATCTAAAATCTTACAAATTTTCTCAAATTAAAAGCCGGGCAATCTGAATTGTCCGGCGCTTCCAAAATTATCGATATAAAGTCCATATAGCCCCTATATTTCTTTGGACATGAAAACACTATTCGGATCTTCCTTATAGTCAGAAAATGGCTCACAGTATCGGAAACCAAAGCTTGCATATAGATTCCGGGCCGGTTCGAACGCTTCCATCGTTCCAGTTTCCAAACTCACGCGCTTATAGCCTCGGCGCTTCGCTTCTTCAAGGATATGTTCCAACAATAGCTTTGCTACACCTTTTCCTCGATAAGCTGGATTTGTCCGCATCGATTTCAGTTCCGCATGATATACATCCAACTCTTTAAGCGCTCCGCACCCAGCCAATCCGCTCCCCTGCCAGACGCTCCAAAATGTGATTTCCGGTTTTCGCAAGCGGTCCAGATCCAATGCGTGAATACTTTCCGGCGGAGAATGCACAGCCATATCCTGCAAGTGTTCCTCCAGCAGCACCGCTATTTCCTTGCCAGTCAAATCGTCAATTTTAATCTCCATAAGTTCCCCTCCCCAATATCTTTCATTTTAATGAATTCTGTAATAAAAGGCGAAGCTAGGCTTGATTTTTTTACTGAAGAATGCGTAATAGACTTTTCAGGATTGAACACAAAAAAACAGGCTTTCGCCTGTTTTAGAGTAATTTTTCTCCGAATAATGAACCCATAAGGGCGACCGCCACGTCAGCTGTACGGTTTTTCTCATCCAAAATCGGATTCACTTCGACAAACTCCGCAGAAGTGATAATGTTTGCATCATGCAGCATTTCCATCGCTAAATGGCTTTCCCGGTAGCTGATGCCGCCCGGAACCGGTGTCCCTACGCCCGGCGTGTAAATTGGGTCGATGCCATCAAGATCAAGGGACAAATGGACCGCATCGGTTTTCCGTTCTTCTTTCAAATAACGGATGGTGTCTTCAATAACTGCACTCATGCCCATTTTATCAATTTCATGCATGCTGTAAACTTTGATTCCAAGTTCTTTGATCAATTTACGTTCCCCTGGATCGACTGAGCGCGCACCGATGATGACAATATTCTCCGGCTTCACTTTTGGCGAGTATCCTCGGATATGCGTCAATTGCTCATGTCCAAGGCCGAAGCTTGCGGCAAGCGGCATGCCATGGATATTGCCCGATGGCGACGTATCGCTCGTATTCATATCCGCATGCGCATCATACCAGATAACGCCCAGGTTCTCATGGCGTTCTGAAATGCCGGAAAGCGTTCCAATAGCAATACTATGATCGCCTCCAAGAACAAGCGGGAAATTCCCTGCTTCCGCAACCTTGAATACTTTATCGCCAAGTGCCGTGCTGGCATCTGTAATCGCTTTCAGATTTCGCATGTTAGTGGCATGTTCAACCGTTCCGTCTGCCGGCCCGATCAAAATATCGCCCTCATCTGTAACTTTATGGCCCAAGCTTTCAATCCGCTCTACTACACCTGCATAACGAATAGCACTCGGTCCCATGTCCACGCCACGGCGATTTTGCCCATGGTCCATCGGAACACCGATAATTGATATATTTAAATTATTCATTATTCTATGCCCCCTTACTAGTATGAACTTATTGTACTAGCAAAGTTATCTTTGGCTCAACTCGATACGATTACGCATATTTATGCAACTTTTCCGTCAACTCTTTCTTTAGTCGCGGCCACTCCCGATCAATAATTGAATACACAACCGCGTTTCTCGGTTTGCCCGTTGAACGGATCCGTTCATTGCGCAAAACGCCTTCTTTCACAGCCCCTATCCGTTCCAGCGCTTTTTGCGAACGGAGGTTTTCAGCATCCGTTTTGAACTGTACGCGGATCATTCCACACTCTTCAAAACAATACTCCAACAAAGCCAGCTTCACAGCCGTATTCACATGGGTTCGCTGTGCCGGTTCAGCATAGAATGTCGAACCGATTTCACAGCTTCTATTTTTTTCGTCAATTGCATAAATACGGGTAGTGCCGATCACTTGCGACGTTTCCATGTTTTCCACTGCAAAAGATAATACATCCGGTTTGCCAAGCCCCTGTTCAAGCCAAGCCGTTAACTGCTCAAACGTTTCTATCTTTGTCAGCATATGTTCAAATATCCCGGGTGTATAAAGCTCCCATAATGAAGCGAAGTCTTTTCTGTTCATTAACCGCAACCGTACATTCGATTGTTCCAATAACATATTTATTTCCCCTTTCAGCTGAAGTACACAGCTTGAATTCGTTTTAAAAAATCTTGTTCCAGCTCTCCCATCTCTTTCGCTAACATATAAATTGAAACCACAGGCAATGGAAACAAGTCAAAATGCGCATCCATCAGCCTTCCTTCAATCATTTCGCGGCGCACCATCGAGCGCGGCAAAAAGGAGACGCCAAGTCCTTCCTGGATAAAGCGTTTTGCAATATAAGCTTGCGTCACTTTCATTGTCCGGATGCCTGGAACCCGGATGCGCAATTTAACAAGGAGCTCTTCCCAAAATACAGGATGGTGATGTGTGAAGAGATACGATGTCCGCAGCGCGGCTTCTGCTGAAACTGCCGGACCTGTTTCATCATCGTATGCATCCCTTGGCAGGACAAACAAAATCGGATCATCGTATACTGCTTCATGGAGTATGTTCCGCCGTACTGCAGGCAAGGCGGAGATTCCAGCAGACACTTCCCCTGCTTCCACCAGCTCTTCTATCCGTTCCGATTCTTCTATACGAATCACCAGTTCAACATCCGGATGATCCCGGGTGAATGATTTTAGGATATAAGGCAAAATCGTTTCTGCCATCAGCGGGGAAATTGCCAGTGTCCATGTATTCCGGTAGCCTTGGGCAAATGCCAGAAGGTCTGCAACACTTTCATCCATTTGAGCTAAAATCTTTTCAGCATCTCGTTTAAAACGCTTTCCGGCCTCTGTCAGCATTACCCGGTTCTTGCTTCGCTTGAACAAAAGCACCCCCAAATTGGCTTCCAAAAGCCTGATATGCACCGTAACATTCGGCTGCGACATCAGCAAGCGTTCAGCAGTCTTGCGAAAATTCAAAGTTT
This sequence comes from Planomicrobium sp. CPCC 101110, assembly GCF_007859395.1. GTDB lineage: Bacteria > Bacillota > Bacilli > Bacillales_A > Planococcaceae > Planococcus. Next base: position 341,076 of record NZ_VOHD01000009.1, read on the forward strand.
CAGCAGCATCAACGAAGGTCTTCAGCCAAGCTAACTCCATCCAATCCCTCTTTTCAATCAATAAATTAAATTGATTTAATTATATATCTTTAATTTTTGTTATTGAAGTCTCTGGGTATGATAAAAGAAAAAGGAGGAATAAATATGTTCCAAAAAGGATTAAAAGGCGTGGTGGCTGTCCAGACCCATATCGCTTCGGTCGATGGGGAGAAAGGGGAACTGCGTTATCGGGGAAAGCTGGTTGGTGAAGTGATTGAAGGAAAATCTTTTGAAGAGACAGCTTATTATCTTTGGCATGGGAGCTTTCCTTCTGCTGGCGAGTTAGAGGAATTGAAGAACCAGTTGATTCGGCATCGCCTTCTTCCTCCGCACATCATTGAAATGGCAAAGCTTCTGCCGCCCGGCACTTCAATCATGGACAGTTTGCGCACATTGGTTTCAGCCTATACGCATCATGCTTTCAAAGCACTGCCTTCTGCTGAACAAGCCGTTGCCTTTACTGCTGCCCTTCCTGTTTTGACTGCTATGGTTTACCGGCTTCATAATAGGAAGGAACTTGTCCGTCCACGCAATGGTCTGGGCCACACTGCTAATTATCTATGGATGTTGAAAGGAGTTGAACCGGCCCCTGCCCAAGTCGAAGCGTTGGAAACTTATTTGAAACTGACCATGGAACACGGCATGAACGCTTCTACTTTTGCAGCACGCGTTACCATCTCCACCGAATCCGATTTAACATCGGCTGTTACATCTGCACTTGGCGCGATGAAAGGCCCGCTTCATGGAGGAGCTCCTTCAGGAGTGATTGATCTGCTTGATGAAATTGGAAAACCTGAAAACATCAACCCAGTAATTTCGGACAAACTGGAGCATGGAGAAAAAATCATGGGCTTCGGCCATCGGGTTTACCGGACCGAAGACCCGCGATCCATCATATTGCGGGAGAAATGTTTGGCGCTTCAAGGAGAAGACCCTTGGCTTGATCTTGCCGTAGCAGCTGAAGCAGAAACGATTCAGTTGCTGAATGCCCATAAACCTGGCAGGGCGCTCTACACCAACGTTGAATTTTATGCTGCTGCAATCATGCGTTCGATCGACATGCCGCCGGAACTTTTTACTCCGACATTCAGCATCGCCCGCATCGTTGGCTGGACTGCCCATGCACTTGAACAGCAGCAAGACAACGTTATTTTCCGCCCGCAATCCGAATACATTGGAAAATAAAAAAAGCCCGCATCCAAATGAATGGATACGGGCTTTTCACACATGGATAGTACAAATACACATGGAACAATGGAGCCTAGGGGGCTCGAACCCCTGACCTCGACGCTGCCAGCGTCGCGCTCTCCCAGCTGAGCTAAGGCCCCGCGCTGAACAGGCGCAAGGATTTTAAAAATGATGAGCCATGAAGGATTCGAACCTTCGACCCTCTGATTAAAAGTCAGATGCTCTACCAACTGAGCTAATGGCTCACAACAAAATGGCTGGGGTACCTGGATTCGAACCAGGGCATGACGGGATCAAAACCCGTTGCCTTACCGCTTGGCTATACCCCAATGCCATGCATATAAAACTGGTGGTGGGGGGCAGATTCGAACTGCCGAACCCGAAGGAGCGGATTTACAGTCCGCCGCGTTTAGCCACTTCGCTACCCCACCGAGAATTCATGGTGGAGGATGACGGGATCGAACCGCCGACCCTCTGCTTGTAAGGCAGATGCTCTCCCAGCTGAGCTAATCCTCCACATAACTATAAATAATGGTGACCCCTACGGGATTCGAACCCGTGTTACCGCCGTGAAAGGGCGGTGTCTTAACCGCTTGACCAAGGGGCCATTTGAAATATGATGTACAACCTGTTTTAAAAGAAATCTTATAGGAAATCAAAAGCTTCCAACCGGGCTCGAACCGGTGACCTCTTCCTTACCATGGAAGCACTCTACCTGCTGAGCTATGGAAGCAAGGTAAAAGGTGTAGATAAAAAATATAAAATAGCCCAGCGACGTCCTACTCTCACAGGGGGAGACCCCCAACTACCATCGGCGCAAAAGAGCTTAACTTCCGTGTTCGGGATGGGAACGGGTGTGGCCTCTTTGCCATCATCACTGGACTCTTTTTTTCAGAGTGCTTGTTCACTCAAAACTGGATACACGACGGTTGAAACGAAACAGATTTGGTTAAGTCCTCGATCGATTAGTATTCGTCAGCTGCACATGTCGCCATGCGTCCACCCCGAACCTATCTACCT
>NZ_VOHD01000011.1 GCF_007859395.1 Planomicrobium sp. CPCC 101110
CCCTCAAAGACGATGAGGTAGATAGGTTCGGGGTGGACGCGTGGCGACATGTGCAGCTGACGAATACTAATCGATCGAGGACTTAACCAAATCTGTTTCGTTTCAACCGTCGTGTATCCAGTTTTGAAAGAACAAAAAAAGTTTTTTAAAAAAAGCTTGTAATACCAACCAGAATTGGTATAATAAATCTTGTCTTTCAAAATAATTGGTCTGGTAATGATGGCAAAGAGGCCACACCCGTTCCCATCCCGAACACGGAAGTTAAGCTCTTTTGCGCCGATGGTAGTTGGGGGTCTCCCCCTGTGAGAGTAGGACGTTGCCAGGCTGATCAATATTATTCCGAAGTAGCTCAGTGGTAGAGCACCGCACTGTTAATGCGATGGTCGTAGGTTCGAATCCTACCTTCGGAGCCATCTTTTGGAGAGCTGTCCGAGTGGCCGAAGGAGCATGATTGGAAATCATGTAGGCGGGCAACCGTCTCAAGGGTTCGAATCCCTTGCTCTCCGCCAGATATAACTCTCTACATACATAATGGCCCCTTGGTCAAGCGGTTAAGACACCGCCCTTTCACGGCGGTAACACGGGTTCGAATCCCGTAGGGGTCACCATTATTTTTCTTAAAAGTTGGAGGATTAGCTCAGCTGGGAGAGCATCTGCCTTACAAGCAGAGGGTCGGCGGTTCGATCCCGTCATCCTCCACCATTTTCTTTCGATACATAAACAGATTGAACAAAGTGGTATCAATGAAAGTTACATCGATGCAGGCGCAGCCAAAGCAGATGTCCATTGCGAAACAAGCGCAAGAGAAACAGCTTATCATCATTAATATTGTCGCGGGGTGGAGCAGTTCGGTAGCTCGTTGGGCTCATAACCCAAAGGTCGCAGGTTCAAATCCTGCCCCCGCAACCAAATGGTCCCGTGGTGTAGCGGTTAACATGCCTGCCTGTCACGCAGGAGATCGCCGGTTCGATCCCGGTCGGGACCGCCATTTTTTCTTACATATGTGGCTCAGTAGCTCAGTCGGTAGAGCAAAGGACTGAAAATCCTTGTGTCGGCGGTTCGATTCCGTCCTGAGCCACCATATTTTTAACTCCATGCCGGAGTAGCTCAACTGGTAGAGCAACTGACTTGTAATCAGTAGGTTGAGGGTTCAAGTCCTTTCTCCGGCACCATGTTTTCGGTGGGGTAGCGAAGTGGCTAAACGCGGCGGACTGTAAATCCGCTCCTTCGGGTTCGGCAGTTCGAATCTGCCCCCCACCACCAGTTTTATAGGGGCATAGTTTAACGGTAGAACAGAGGTCTCCAAAACCTCCGATGTGGGTTCGATTCCTACTGCCCCTGCCAATTTTTATCTTATATGATGGCGGTCGTGGCGAAGTGGTTAACGCACCGGATTGTGATTCCGGCACTCGGGGGTTCAATTCCCCTCGTCCGCCCCATGTTTTTACTTCAATCTAATAACTTATAAAAATAATAAAGTGGCGGTCGTGGCGAAGTGGTTAACGCACCGGATTGTGATTCCGGCATTCGGGGGTTCAATTCCCCTCGTCCGCCCCATCTTATTGTTGGGGTATAGCCAAGCGGTAAGGCAACGGGTTTTGATCCCGTCATGCCCTGGTTCGAATCCAGGTACCCCAGCTTTTTGCGGAAGTAGTTCAGTGGTAGAACGCCACCTTGCCAAGGTGGAGGTCGCGGGTTCGACCCCCGTCTTCCGCTCCAAAATTCTGGCGGCATAGCCAAGTGGTAAGGCATGGGTCTGCAACACCCTTATCACCGGTTCGAGTCCGGTTGCCGCCTCCATTATTATCTTGCCGGCGTGGCGGAATTGGCAGACGCGCACGACTCAAAATCGTGTTCCTTCTGGAGTGTCGGTTCGACCCCGACCGCCGGTATCCAACTGCAGATAAAGAGCTGCAGAAAAAAGACCCCTCACATTCAGTGAGGGGTCTTTTTTGTGTCCTCTGGGTTTTCAAAAAAAGCAAATGATGACACTAAGGCTGTTGGAATGACCAGAGAATCAAAAAGTTATCAAAAGGAATGGACAAAGTAATAATCAGGTTGAATAATGTAGTTACTTAAAGGTGAGCCGAAAAAGCAGGAAATAATATGACACATGAGAAAGAGGGCGAAAGCATGGGAAAAGTTGTGAAAGGAAGATACACTGCTGAGAGTGAAGATTCCTTTGTGATCTTTGTCATTGGTTTTCGTATCAATAAATTATGGGCTATACACCATTGGTTTCCTCTTATTATTCAAATGCAGGGAATGATTAATGAGTTGTATCGAAACAAAGAATTAGGGTTTTTAGATATGAAGTTTTTTCTTAGTTGGAAAGGCATAACTTTGATTCAGTATTGGGACTCATTCGAACAGCTTGAGCATTATTCAAAACACGGAGCTTTACACTTAACGGCATGGAAAAACTTCAATCAGAAAATAGCTAAAGGAAATAAAGTAGGTTTTTACCATGAAACATATATAGTTGAATCTGGAAATTATGAATCAATTTATATCAACATGCCAGTATATGGACTAGCTCGTGCTACCAACCATATTCCAATTAAAGGCCGAAAAGAAACGGCAAAAGGGCGTTTGCAAAAATCTTTATGAAATATGAAGAAAAAAACTTTTTTATTTTAAAAGGTAGCAGCAAAGATATTAATTGCTTTTTTAAATATATACAATCAATTTCCATAAGCCTTCAATGTTGTCATTGACCAACATTGAAGGCTTATTTTTTATTCCAAAAAGTTTGCCTCTATGTTTAATAATACGGGCATTGATGAGCATTCTAATACGACGGACTCTGGGGTGTTTTAACAGTTACTGTTTAAATATGGAGCAGAACGCTAAATAACCGAAAGGAAGCAATTTTGTAAGGACTTTTAAAAAGACAACCAGATTAAAAACGGGCTTGCTTAGCTGAATCGAACTTATTGAAGATAAGATGAAAACGATTCATGTTTGAATCGGCCTTGTCTTAACGCGTTTTTTCGAAATTGAGAAAGGAATGCAAAATATTGGCTGGATCTTTGTTTTATGGAATCTGAAACCATCATATGGGCGATAAGCAAATGGGGTAGAATCACTTTTGATAAAAGCTGCAAGGTTTGGGAGTCTCATGGTTGAATAAGCTGTCGAAGCGGTCTTCTAAGCAGCCAATACATGCAAACAAGTATGAACTTTTATATTTTGTTGTTGAAGGGTTTAGTGCGCTTAGGGCATCGATCGGAGCTTATATTGATGCATTAGCATAAAGCCATCTGTGGTAATTTGAAACTTGGAGTGTATGGCCTGTTCAAGACTATAGATTCTGGATTTTAAAGCAACAGCCGTACTTGCGTAAATTCTTTTGTGCTTAAAGATAAAGAAGTAAAAAAACAGGATGCGCCTCTGTCATTTTATTATTAAAAGATATATTAAAAAAATATTTTTTCTGATAATACTGTAATGTTACGGATTTGTAAATTTTATAATAAGGTATTGTAAATCCCTGTTCTGGTAGGCTATTATTATCTAGCTTAATGTTTATCAATTAAAATAGCGGGGGTAAGAAAGATGGCTTTTAAAAAGCAGGATAAGTTCATAGTGCAGTTGGATAATATATCAAAAAACCTTAAGGAAAGCGCTGATTACTTTGCTGATTATAAATTGAGTGCAATCAGCGACTTGAAAATTTTCTCGGATACGATAAAGGATTACGAAACGAAAGGCGATTCTTTCGTTCATACGATTATCCAAGATCTTAACAATGCTTTTATTACTCCTATTGAGCGGGAAGACATCTTAGCGCTTGCAATGACGATGGATGATGTGCTGGATGGCTTGGACCATACGGCTTCACTGTTTGAGATGTATTCAGTTATTGATGCAGACAAATATATGCTGGAATTTGTAGAAGCGATCCGCAATTGCACTATCGAAATGCAGTTGGCGATTGACCTGTTGGCCACAAAAAAATTGCCGCGTATGAGAGAACATGCCATTAAAATCAAAGACTATGAATCACAATGCGATGTGACATTGCGCCACTCGATAAAGAACTTATTCCAGGTGGAGAAAGATCCTATCCGCATCATTCAATATAAGGAAATCTACGAAGAACTTGAAGAGATTGCTGACTCTTGCCAAAAAGTTGCAAACACATTTGAATCTATAATTATGAAAAACGCTTAAGGAGCACCTTGACGATGGATATGGTACTAATAATTACGGCATTGATTGTCATACTAGCAATCGCGTTTGACTTTATTAATGGATTTCATGATACGGCAAACTCGATTGCCACTGCAGTTTCAACAAAAGCTTTAAAACCGCGCCATGCAATTATGTTAGCGGCAGTGATGAATTTTGTTGGAGCTATCACTTTCACAGGTGTTGCTAAAACAATTACAAAAGACATTGTCGATCCATTTACTTTACAAAATGGTTCAATCGTTATTATGGCTGCTTTATTAGCTGCTATTACATGGAATTTGCTTACTTGGTATTATGGTATTCCAAGTAGTTCATCACATGCATTGATCGGCTCAATTGCAGGTGCTGCAATTGGTGCAGCAGGATTTGGAGCATTGAATTACGGCGGATTCCTTACTATCATCCAAGCGTTGATTCTTTCTCCAATCCTTGCTTTTGTGGCTGCTTATATTGTGTATAGCATATTCAAAGTGATTTTCAGAAATAATAACTTGTCGAAAACGAACAGAAATTTCCGGTTGATTCAAATTGCAACTGCGGCTCTACAATCATTTACACACGGTACAAACGATGCGCAAAAAGCGATGGGTATCATTACAATGGCTTTGATCGTAAACAACTACCAGACAGGTGATGATATACAGACTTGGGTCCAAGTTTCCTGTGCGCTGGCAATGGCGCTCGGAACTTCTGTAGGCGGATGGCGGATCATCAAAACTGTAGGCGGCAAGATAATGAAAATCCGCCCGGTCAACGGGGTGGCAGCTGATATTACAGGAGCTGCGGTTATCTTTGGTGCAACGTTCATCCACTTGCCGGTCAGCACGACCCATGTCATTTCTTCTTCTATCATGGGGGTAGGGGCGGCTCACCGCCTGAAAGGCGTTAAATGGGGAACAGCGCAGACAATGTTGGTTACATGGGTCATTACGCTCCCGATTTCCGGTACTTTAGCTGCTTTGTTCTACTACATTTTAAATTTCTTCTTTTAACCAAGAAAAATCGGTGCTGGGATTTTCCTCGCGCTGATTTTTTTATAGGAATATAACAAAAGCCCTTGGCGTAAAGCGGAAGATATGTTATATTTATAAGCGTTCGTTTAGCACATGCGCCGGCGTGGCGGAATTGGCAGACGCGCACGACTCAAAATCGTGTTCCTTCTGGAGTGTCGGTTCGACCCCGACCGCCGGTATATTTTACGATAGAAGAAAGGCCCTGACTTGACTGTTGGGGCTTTTTTCTGTTTAGGAATGTCGCTTTTGAAGATAATGTACATATCGTCACACCGGGAGCGGCTGCCAGAAAAATTTTGCCATTGATTGGACTCCAATTGCCTTTGCAGGAAATCAGGAACACCTTTTCATGGTTTGAAACAGATGAAAGCATCTATGCAGCGACTGATTTTCCAGCTTTTACATTTGAGCTGCCGGAAGAAACGTATTATGGTTTTCCGAGCATCAAGGGGGCTGGAGTAAAAATCGGACACCACGACGGAGGGCGCCCAAGAGATATGGAGAAGCCGATTGAGCCGTTTGGTGCGTATGAGCAAGACGAGCAGAATGTTGCCAGTTTCGCACAACAGCATTTGCCCAAGACAGGGAAGCATGGTTTAGGAAAGCCTTGTACCTATACAATTACGCCAGATGAAAACTTTTTCATCGATAACCATCCGGAGCATGAGCATGTAATCCTTGCCTGCGGATTCTCTGGCCATGGTTTCAAATTCAGCAGTGTGGTCGGGGAAATTCTTACCGACATGGTAACTGGAAACCGTCAGTCTAAGCGGGATTTAAGCCTGTTTTCCATAAACCGGTTCAATAAAGGATAAGGTGGAAATCTACATGCCAGTCCAATATAAAAAGCCCATGCAAAAAAGTTTCTTTTGCATGGGCTTTTTATGTTTCAATTCAAAGTACCATCCAATCATTTTGCATATTTGCAGCTTACCCGCTTGTTCTCAGGCTTGAACATGCCATCCGGATTCTTTTTGAAAAGCCATACGTGCAAGTCATAATGTTTGCCTTTAGAACCGTCATGGTTGGCCATCGGTCCTTGGAATTTTTGGCCAAATAACTTCGGTGTTTTTTTAGTCTCCTCTGCCGGTACATACCATTCTCCAGCCACTAATTTGTATTTGCCATTTTTCAGCGGCTCATACACTAAAATTTCTGGTTTTTTAATGTGAAGTTTCGCATCGTCTGCCCGGCTTGGTTTAATCAAGTGAATTCCCATGTTCGGTACGCAAGCTCCAGGTACTAATCCAGTAAAGCCCTCGTCCAGCGCAACATCAATATCACGATACTTCTCAAGAGCCTTTTTGCTGATTGCTAATTCTTTCCTCACGCTGTTCTTGTCGTCATCGTCATCATGGTGATGTGGGTGGGCACTAACAGTCGACATGGCAGAGAAAACGAGAAAAGCGGCCATAATGAAAACCAGAAACTTGTTCATTGCAAACCCTCCTTGATGATTATTTTTTATATGTATCAAGTATTTGCTTTTTTTTACTTTGAATTATATGCTCATTTTTGAAAATTACAATAGTAAAAAGTAGGCAAATATATTTATTTTCCAACAAATATTATTTGTCTTATAAGAGGATTTCAAAAGCGATATTGGCGAGTCTTCAAGCCTCAGAGAAAAGATTTCACTCCAAAACATTTCTACTGGCAGGTTCAATGGAAGGAGGTAAATATACTTATGGTTGAAAACCAGTAATTGGTAATTCATAATGGGAAGAGAAGATTAAAATCAGAGGCTTAGGAAGTGGGAAAATGAAAAAGACTTTATTGGCAAGTGGAGCTATTTTAGGGATTATTGCGCTGATCGGATTTGGCGGCTATTTGTACATTCAGCAATCATTCTCAAAAACAGCGGAAGAAGAAATAACGATAGCTGCTCAAGGCATCACTGAACAGGAAGGGGAGCCGGAGGTTGAAGAAGTGAGCAAAGAACCAATCGAGGGCGGCAACAAGGGGGATATGGATGAAAAGCGGATACAAAAGTATTTGCACCTTATGACGCACCAGAAAGTCGAAGCGAAGGAAAAATGGGGAGCCGTTGAAATGACGCCGGAAAACATTGAAAATCTGCTAACCATTGTTGAATCCAATCAAGGCCGGTATGAGAATGCCGCATATTATATAGAGGTGCTCACACAATGGCAAAAAGGGGATTTCGCCAACGCAGTGGAAGTCCACAACTATATCTGGCAATTGAACGGCGGAACTGTCGGCCGTGCAACAGGGCTATTGGATGCGGCAGAAGAGCAAATCTATATCAAGAAAAACTTCAAAGACTGACATGGAATTTTTCCCCATAGAAAAGAAACTTGAGGGATGTCCGTGAAACGGCTGTAATGCTCTGGCTTAGAAACCAGGAAAAGGAAAGGAGCTCCCCATTTGACCAGGAGCTCCTTTTCTGTTTTTCCCGATTAATATTCAAAGCGACTGCAGGTTGGTACGGGTTTTCTCGCTTGTTTGGTTGCCGGTATTAAGAGTGGTTTTCGGCTCGAAAAGCAGGGCATGAACTTCTTCTTGCGCAACCGGCTTGTGTTCCACCCCTTTTGGTATGATCAGGAATTCACCTTCTTCAAGCCAAACGTCCTTGTCCCTGAATTTAATGAGCAGCTTTCCTTTTACGATCAGGAACATTTCATCTTCTTGTTCATGCATATGCCAAATAAATTCATCTTTCAGTTTTACAAACTTCACCTGAAAATCATTGATCTCTCCTGCTATTTTAGGGCTCCAATAATCGTTGAAGAGTGAAAACTTCTCTTCGATATTTACTTTTTCCATCACGTTTCCTCCCTTGAATGTGTTTTCCTTTTCTAATTATAAGTCCTTTGTTCTTTTACAAAAAGTTTCAAGCCGCGCTTAGTATTCGAATAAAGGTTATATGCGGCATCAAATGCAGTGAATAACAAAATCAAAATCAGGAATTGGCACCCATCTTATTAGAAATCCGTTTTCTATGCCTTTAATTTATTGCTACTTACCAGAAGCAGCCAAAAGTGATGTTGTTAACTCTTCCTGCCATCGTTATACTTATAAGAAAAGTATCACACGCTAGCTTCTGCTTATATTTGATGCGTTGCCGGCTTAAGAAATCCTCTCGAGATGCAGATCTTAGGGAAGAGGAAGGCAGCTGATCGATCCAATGCAAAATATTTTTGGAAACGCTTGCATTTCGTATAGAAAAGAAGGTTTTGCTGCTTAAACTTTTATGCTTAGGAGGTATGTTCATGGAGGAGACTTGCAAAGTTCTTATCGTTGATGATGAGATGCTGATCAGACAAGGGATTATCAATTACATCGATTGGGAATCGGAAGGATTTCAAATCGTAGGAGAAGCTTCCAACGGCAAAGAAGCAATGCTAATGATTGAACAATATCATCCGCATATTGTGGTCACGGACATCGTTATGCCGATCATGGACGGGATTGATTTAGTAAGAGAAGGAAAAAAGGCTTTTCCCGATATAGAAATTATTGTATTAAGCAGCTTTGAAGATTTTGATTATGTACGTTCAACTTTCCAAAGCGGGGTGGCAGACTATATATTGAAGCCCAAGTTGAACGGGCCGGAATTGATAAAGATTTTAAACCGGGTAGCTGCTAAAATTCCAAATCTGAAGCAATCCGCTTTTTTGCCGGAGCCTGGGCGGTCGACTGAAGAGATGTTGGAAAATCTATTGATGGGATACGATTCTTCCTCAGATAAAACAGCTTTGGCGAATGTTTTTGCCAACAGCCATTTTGGATTGGCGGCGATTTTCGGGAAAAGGCACGATTCCCTTCAGCTAAAGGCAGCATTGAGTCGCCGCCTCCAAAATGATGCAGCAATTTTGCCGGTTTTATCGGATGAGGATGGTGCGACATTTCTCATCAACTTCAATCAGGGTCAGCTAGAAGCCATCAAACGGACCATCGAAATGCTTGCAGAAGAAGTTTCTGGCGCAACTTGGATTTTAAGCGAGCCGTTTGAATCGATCGATGACATGAAAAGGATTTACAACGACAGTCTTATGAAAATGAAAAAATATTTGTTTTATCTGCCAGACCATTCCGTATTGATCTATGATTGTTTACCGGCGGAAAACAAAAAGCAAATTCATTTTGATTTGAATCATTTTATCGATTTGTTCAAAGATCGGCTTTTCAACTCTGCATTTGCCTATCTGACGGATTATGTTGATCATTTATTGACACAGTATAAAAATGACAGCTTTGAATACAAAGCATTTTTAGGAAATATCATCTTCAATGTACTTGTTCTATTGGACAATATGAAGTACGAAATAGAAGATATAGAAAGAAAAAAATACAGCTATTTCTCCAATATTAACGAAGCGGCTAATGCCAAGGAGGCGCTAAGCCATTTCAATGAATTTATGGAAGGTGTACAAACGATTATTTTTTCACATGAAGCGGCTGGTGATCAGAACAATAATCTTGATAAGATGTTGAATTACATTGAACAGCATTATACGGAACCTCTGCGTTTATCAGAGATAGCCAACCATTTTCATTTTAATCCATCCTATCTTTCTACTTATTTCAGCAGCCATCATAAAGAGGGCTTTAGTGAATACTTGAACCGGGTGAGGATCAAGAAAGCGATGGAATTGCTGGAACACAGTACAGTCTCCATATCCAGCATAAGTGAAATGGTTGGTTATTCGGAACACAGCTATTTTTGTAAGGTGTTCAAAAAAATAACCGGGATGTCTCCAGGAAGTTATCGGAAGGAGTACCGTGTCCAAAATGCAGATGAAGAAACGAGTAATCCGATCGTTAAAAGATAATAATTTATTCATCAAAATGTTTTTGATAATGGTCATCAGTATTGTATCGGTATCTTTGCTGATTACCTTCAGTTCAATACGGGTATCCAGCAATTTGTTCATGGATACCTTCAGCATTACCAACACGAAGGTGTTGAACCAGATCAAGACCAGGTTCGAATCCTATAGTTACGCAATTGTCAGTGCCACGCATGAAGTCCAGAACAACGGCACTATCAAAAGGGTATTGACCCAAGAAGATGAAAACTCCATTGAAACATACACATCGTACCTCAATATCAAAAGACAGATGGAAAGAATATACCCGACTGTGGCGTCCTATGAAGCAAATATGATTGTGCTGGGAGAAAATGAACGATTGTTCAATATGAATTATTCAAATTGGCCAGTGTCCTGGAAAGGGCTGAAAAGCCATTCAATCACACACCTTACAGTGAGCGAACCGAATACACTGCAGTATCACTTTATTCCTTCCACTTCTTTTTCTGACAAACCGATGATTGTTGCTACAAAAGCACTGATGGAAAGGGGATCGGGCGAAATCTATGGAATGCTATACTTCCCGATCCGTGAAGAACAGCTGAAAGCGTTCTATGAAGGCTACACAAGCAAGGAGAATGAAGTACTGTTAATCAGTGATGCCGGAAAAATCGTTTCAAGCAATAAAGAAGAAATGATCGGCGTCAATGCTGATGATGTGTTGAATTTGGCAAAAGAAGTGGACGAAGAAGAACTTTCGTTCAAAGACGTGCGCGTTTTTGATACAGACTATATGCTAATGTCGGAATATCTTCCGACCTATGATATGTACCTGGTGAATCTGGTGGACAAAAATGTCGTGATGGACAGCTTGATAAATACGAAGGAAATTATCATGATCAGTGTCGGCATTGTCTTGATTGCCGTTCTTATTGTATTCTTGATTTCCCGGCGGATGACCAACTCGATCAGTAGGCTGGTCAAACAGATTTCCAATATCGCGAAACATGATTTCAACAAGCCGGTTACCGAAACAGGCGGATACGAAGCGAAAAAAATAGCGAATGCATTCAACTTCATGCTGAATGAGCTGCAGGAATACGTGGATATTGTTGTCCAGGCGCAGCAGAAACAAAGAAACGCGGAACTGAGTGCACTGCAGCATCAGATCAATCCGCACTTTCTATACAATACACTGGCTTCTGTTAAATTCATGGTCCAGCAGGGCAAGAAAGAAAAAGCGACGGACATGATCCATGCATTGATATCGCTGCTGCAAAATGCTTTAAGCAATATCGACCAGACGATAACGGTGGAGCAGGAAATAAAAGAATTGAAAAATTACGTGTTGATCAACCAATCCAGATATGGCGACCGGATCAAAGTCAATTATTTCATATCCCCTGACTGCCTGGATTATCACTTGCCGAAATTGATTCTTCAGCCGTTCATCGAAAACGCGTTTTTCCATGCCTTTAACGAGAAGAAAGAAGGATTTATCCAAATATTGATCGCGTTAAAAGGAGAGCGTCTTGTGTGTGAAATTGTGGACAACGGAGATGGAATGGAAATGAAGGGAAATTACATGAAAGAGGATTTCAAAGAAAAGCGCCATCTTTTTAGCGGCATTGGCGTGCGCAATGTGCATGAGCGGATCCAGTTGCTTTACGGGGAAGAATATGGGGTGGAGCTGACCAGTGCAAAAGGGCAGGGAACAAAAGTGAAAGTAGAGTTGCCGCCGCAAAAAGTTCAAGTCCTCTCTAAAATCTAATGATATTACAAGTATATAAGAAAAGTATAAGCTATCATCCGATAAGTTTGAAATATCTAAAAATAATCAAATAAAGAACCTAAAGATTGTTCTAACAATCTTTTTTTTTTGCCGATATACTTGTATTAAGGCGTTTAGGAAAGCGCTTACAAAAAAGGGGGAGCTTTTAGATGAAGAAATTTTACCTTATGTTAATGATGCTTTTGGGCATCGTTGTATTGGCTGCTTGTTCTTCAGGCGATGAAGCAAGCGGAGGAGAAAGCAATTCTGAAGGTTCAGCGAGCGTTGACAAGATTACAGCATGGGCATGGGACCCGGCATTCAACATTGCTGCGCTTGAGAAAGCTAAAGAGGCTTACAACGGAGACGGTACGTACGAAGTGGAAGTCATTGAAAATGCGCAAGATGATATCATCCAAAAACTGAATACAGGACTTAGCTCTGGTACAACAAAAGGAATGCCGAACATCGTCCTGATTGAAGATTACCGGGCACAAAGCTTCCTGCAAGCTTATCCGGATGCATTTCATCCATTGACTGATGTCATCAATTCGGATGACTTTGCAGAATATAAAATTGCAACAACTAGCTTTGATGGCAAACAGTATGGATTGCCATTTGATTCCGGTGTAGCGGGATTGTATGTACGTACAGATTATCTTGAAGAAGCAGGCTACACAGTAGAAGACGTAACGAATATTACCTGGGACGAATATATAGAAGTAGGTAAAAAAGTGAAAGAAGCAACAGGCAAAAACATGCTGACGTTGGATCCAAACGATTTGGCGCAAGTCCGCATGATGATCCAAACAACCGGTTCATGGTATGTACAAGAAGATGGCTCGACTCCGAACCTTGCAGACAACGAGGCACTTGCTAAAGGGTTTGAAACTTACAAAAAGATGATGGACGAAGACATTGCAAAAATCGTCTCTGACTGGAGCCAGTTTGTCGGGGCATTCAACAGCGGTGATGTTGCGAGCGTACCAACAGGAAACTGGATCACACCAAGCGTCAAGCAAGCTGCAGACCAATCAGGGAAATGGGTAGTTGTCCCAATGCCACGATTGGATATGGACGGAGCAGTGAATGCTTCCAACTTGGGCGGCAGCTCATGGTACGTCTTGAACGTTGATGGCAAAGAAGAAGCTGCAGATTTCTTGCTTAATACATTCGGTTCTAACCCTGACTTGTATCAAACACTTGTAAAAGACATCGGCGCTATCGGGACATACTCCGCAGCAGCTGAAGGAGATGCGTTTGCAGTCGAAGATGAATTCTTCGGAGGACAGCAAATCATTTCAGACTTCTCTCAATGGACAGATGAAATTCCAGGCGTGAACTATGGTCTTCACACATATGCCATTGAGGACATCCTGGTAACTGGAATGCAAGATTATTTGAATGGGGCAGATTTGAACCAAGTGCTTGAAAATGCCCAGTCACAAGCTGAAGCACAACTCAAATAATGGATTGTAAATAAATAAAGCCTTGGGTTGCAGCCGAATAACTGGTCAAAGTGCTTTATCGCTTGCCAGTGAGGCCCGACTCAAGGTTTTTTTATAGGAGGAATGAGTAAGATGAGCCAGCAATTAACGAAAAAGAACGAGCTGGGTATCCCGTTGCGCCACAAAGAAACCAAACGCCAAAAAACCAATTTGTATTTCCGGAAAAAAATTGGCTGGCTGTTTATCATCATTTCAATCATCGCAATCACGATCTTCAACTTTTACCCGATGGTTCAAGCCTTTCTCTTGTCCTTTCAATCGGGGATGGGCGCGAATCTGGAGTATGTAGGCTTGGCCAACTGGAAGCGATTGTTTGGCGATCCGACCTTTATCGCAGCGCTAACCAATACATCAATCTTTCTGCTCATTCAAGTTCCATTGATGATTGTATTGGCGTTATTTTTTTCCGTATTGTTGAATGATCCGACATTGAAATTCAAAAGCTTTTTCAGAATCGCGATTTTCTTGCCCTGTGTCACTTCACTGGTTGCCTACTCGGTCATCTTCAAATACTTGTTCGGAGTTGATGGAATCATCAATCAGTTTTTAGTCAAATTCGGTTTCGCTTCTCAAGCGATCAATTTTTTGGCCGATCCATTTTGGGCGAAAGTTGTCATCATCG
This sequence comes from Planomicrobium sp. CPCC 101110, assembly GCF_007859395.1. Classification (GTDB taxonomy): domain Bacteria; phylum Bacillota; class Bacilli; order Bacillales_A; family Planococcaceae; genus Planococcus. Next base: position 13,887 of record NZ_VOHD01000011.1, read on the forward strand.
TTGCCATCACTTGGAGATGGACAGGCTACAACATGATTTTTTATCTGTCCGCTTTGCAGAACGTCGACAAGTCGATTTACGAAGCGGCACGTATTGACGGTGCAAGTTCCATCCAGCAATTTTTCCAAATTACTGTTCCATTGCTGAAACCGATTATTTTATTTACCTCAATCACATCAACAATCGGTACATTGCAGATCTTTGATGAAGTGGTCAATATCACCAACGGCGGACCCGGAAATTCAACAATCTCCATTTCACAGTATATCTATAACCTTTCCTTCGAATACACGCCTGACTTCGGTTATGCGTCAACTGTATCCTACGTCATCGTGATCTTAGTAGTGATTCTTTCTATTATTCAATTCAGAGTGGCGGGTGAGAGAAAATGAAAACCTTTAAAAGAGTCTTTATCTATACGTTTTTGAGTGTCGCTGCCATCGTTTCCATCTTTCCATTCCTGTGGATGATCGTCAGTGTCACCAACAAATCGGTTGATGTAACGCAAGGGCGTTTGCTGCCAGGAACCCATTTGGTTGCGAACCTGCAAAAGTTGTTTGAAACGGTGGATATTGTACCAGCTTTGATCAACTCAACAATCATCGCGGTTATCTCAACCGTTTTGACCCTTTTGCTGGCTTCACTTGCCGGGTACGGTTTTGAAATGTTCCGAAGCAGAGGAAAAGACATCGTTTTCACCATCCTGCTGTTGTCGATGATGATCCCATTTGCGGCGATCATGGTGCCGTTATACCGTATGTTCGGCAGTGTCACCAATACAATGCCGTTATTTGGGATTGATTCACTGGGAGCCGTCATTTTGCCGACAGCCACAACTGCGTTTTTCATCTTTTTCTTCCGCCAGAACACGAAGATGTTTCCGAAGGATTTGGTGGAAGCGGGAAGAATTGATGGCTTGAGTGAGCTTGGCGTATTTTTCCGGATTTACGTGCCAACGATGAAAACCACTTATGCAGCTGCGGCAATCATCACGTTCATGAACAGCTGGAACAATTACTTATGGCCACTGGTCATTTTGCAGTCGCCAGAAAAGCGGACCATTCCATTGCTGATTTCAAATCTTGGCTCGAGTTATTCACCGGATTATGGCGTCATCATGTCAGCGATCGTCATCGCGACATTGCCGACAGCACTTGTGTTCTTCTTGATGCAGAAGCACTTTGTAGCTGGAATGATGGGGTCGGTTAAGGGTTAATAAAGCAAAAAACTCCATTTAAAATTATTTCTTGCTCATCCACACCGCTTCGGGCGCTTTGGCCATGGCTCTCGCAATATGCCGGGAAAACATCCGCCTTATTGCTTCGCCGGGCACTTGGCCGCACCGGCTAAGATATTGCTAAGCATAAAAACAGAAATATGGAGCAAAACAGCGAAGAAAACCATGTGCTCCTGCAGGATAGCGAGTCAGCCGAGACCCCGGAGTCGCGAAGCGGCGAGGAGACTTGGCGCGAGCCCGTGGAAAGCACAGCTGTGTTTCGGAATATCATCATACGAGAATTTTGATTTCAAGATAGATATTGTTAAAGCAGGAGGGTAATTGTGCCGATTTTATACAACGACTCCACTCGGGAGTTTCACTTGCAAACCCCAAAAACAAGTTATATTTTTAGCATTCTAGAAAACGATCAGCTTGGCCATCTTTACTATGGAAAGAAATTGCGGCATCGGCAGTCGTTCGACCGGCTATTTCATGTCGGGGAGAGCCCGAATACAGCCTGCGTCAATGAAGGGGATCTTGTTTTTTCTCTGGATCTGATCAAGCAGGAATACCCAGCTTATGGAACAACAGATTTCCGGGAACCCGCTTATCAAATCCTGCAAGAAAGCGGCAGCCGCGTCACCCATTTTGTATATCGAGACCATCAGATATACCAGGGGAAAAAGAAGTTGAAAGGCTTGCCTGCCACCTACGCAGAAAACGAGGATGAAGCGACGACGCTGGAAATTTCGCTGGCAGACGAAAAAACCGGCGTGGAGATTCGGCTGTTGTACACGGTTTTTGAAGAGTTGAATGCGATTGCAAGATCTGCGGAATTCATCAACCATGGCCAATCGGAAGTGAATTTGGCAAGAGCCCTAAGTGCCAGCATCGATTTGCCGGGTTCTGATTTTGAAATGGTGCAGCTTTCGGGGTCGTGGGCAAGGGAGCGGCATGTGAAAGAACGCAAACTGGTTCCAGGTATCCAGAGCATTGCAAGCACAAGAGGAACGAGCAGTGCACAGCAAAATCCGTTTCTTGCATTAAAGCGGCCGAACACGACCGAACACCAAGGGGAAGTATACGGATTCAGTCTGGTATACAGCGGGAATTTTTTAGCCCAAGTTGAAGTCGACCATTATGATGTAACCCGTTTGATGATCGGCATCAATCCGTTTGATTTTAATTGGCTGCTGAAAAGCAAGGAAAGCTTCCAGACACCTGAAGTGGTCATGGTCTATTCGGAAGAAGGCCTTAATGGCATGAGCCAGACTTATCATCGACTGTACCGGACACGGCTGGCGCGCGGGAAATGGCGTGACCGGGAACGGCCGGTATTGATCAACAACTGGGAAGCAACTTACTTTAATTTCAATGACAAGAAAATACTGGAACTTGCAAAAGCGTCCAAGGAATTGGGTGTGGAGCTGTTCGTCCTGGACGACGGCTGGTTCGGAAAACGCGACGATGACACGACGTCCTTAGGGGACTGGTCGGTGGATAGGCGCAAATTGCCGAATGGCATAACCCGATTGGCTAAAGATATTAACGAGCTGGGATTGGAATTCGGCTTATGGTTTGAGCCGGAGATGGTCTCGAAAGCAAGCGAGCTGTATAAAGCGCATCCGGAATGGGTCATCCATGTTCCCGATCGAAGCATGTCGCACGGCAGAAATCAATTCGTCCTCGATTTTTCAAGGCAAGAAGTGGTGGACTTTATCCATGGCTTGATGGCTGATGTTTTACGGGATGCACCGATTTCATATGTGAAGTGGGATATGAACCGCTATATGACGGAAATTGGATCCTTGGACTTGCCGGCAAACCGGCAGCGGGAAGTGGCGCATCGTTATATTCTCGGAGTCTATTCCTTGTATGAGCGCTTAACGAACGAGTTTCCGGATGTCTTGTTCGAGTCGTGTGCGGGAGGCGGCAGCCGCTTCGATCCGGGCTTGCTGCATTATGCGCCGCAAGGTTGGACAAGCGACGATACCGATGCGGTTGAACGTTTGAAAATACAATATGGCACTTCGATGGTCTATCCAACCTCTTCCATGGGGGCGCACGTATCGGCAGTGCCGAACCATCAAGTCGGCCGGGTGACGAGCCTGGAAACAAGAGCCAATGTCGCTTACTTTGGCGCTTTCGGCTATGAGCTTGATGTGACAATGATGACTGAAGAAGAAAAAGAAGAAGTGAAACAGCAGATTAGATTCTATAAAGCCAATCGTACGCTGATTCAGCAAGGGCAGTTTTACCGAATCGAAAGCCCGTTTGCAGAAGAGGGCAATATTACCAGCTGGATGGTTGTCTCTGAGGACCAAGCCGAAGCGATACTTGGCTATTATCAAGTGTTATCTCGGCCGAATCCCGGATTTACACGCATCTTTTTTCAAGGGCTGAACCCGGAATTCGAATACGCAATCGAAGGACTGGAAGGCACGTTTTATGGGGATGAGCTGATGAACGCCGGCTTGCAGTTGAACCGCTACCGCGTAAATGGGCATCCAGCCGATTTCTCATCAATCATCTACAAGTTGGAGCAGGTGTAAGTGGAAAGTTTAACGGCTAGGAGGAATAAGAGTGCTGACTGTTAATAACGGATTGTTTTATTTGGAAGATAAGCCTTTTCAAATCTTATCAGGCGGGATGCATTATTTCCGCACTGTGCCAGAGCATTGGGAAGACCGGCTGTTGAAACTGAAGGCATTAGGGCTTAATACGGTGGAAACGTATATTCCATGGAATTTCCATGAGCCCCAAAAAGGCGAGTTCAATTTTTCTGGAATGGCGGATATCGAAGGATTCATTGACCTGGCCCATCAATTGGGGCTTTACGTGATTTTGAGGCCATCGCCGTATATCTGCGCGGAATGGGAAATGGGCGGGTTGCCTTCTTGGTTGTTGAAGGATAAGGACATGGTAATAAGAAGCAGCCATCCGAGTTTTTTGAAGCATGTGGAAGATTACTTTACCGAGCTGCTGCCGAAATTCACGCGCCATCTTTACCAACACGGCGGGCCGGTGATCGCCATGCAAATTGAAAATGAATACGGTGCGTACGGCAATGATTTGGGATACTTGGATTTTTATAAAGAACAATACGGAAAACATGGCTTGAATACATTTTTGTTCACATCTGACGGCCCGAATTTCATCAAACAGGGATCGCTTCCGGATGTTGCAACTACGCTGAATTTCGGCTCGCGGGTTGATGAAGCTTTTGAAGCGCTTGAAGAGCTGAAACCGGAATCGCCGAAGATGGTGGCAGAATTTTGGATCGGCTGGTTTGATTACTGGACCGGTGAACATACGATCCGGAGTGCGGAAGATGCAGCGGCTGTTTTCAAAGAAATGATGGAGAAGAACATATCCGTCAACTTTTATATGTTCCACGGCGGAACCAACTTCGGTTTCATGAATGGCGCCAATCATTATGACATCTACTATCCGACGATCACCAGCTATGATTACGACAGTTTGCTGACGGAAAGTGGTGCAATTACGGAGAAATACATGGCAGTCAAGAAGGTCTTAAGCGAGCACATCGAAGTGCCAGCGGATTTTCAAGAAGTTCCGTCGGCTAAAGAGTATGGAAAAGTTACCGTTTCGGAGTCTGTCAGTTTGTTTGATGTGCTTGAAGGAATTAGCGGAAAAATCGAGCATATTGCGCCGCTGCCCATGGAAGAGATCGACCAGGCTTTCGGCTATACGCTTTACCGGACGACAGTCAACCGCCAAGGGGAATTGACATTCAACTCAGACGCAATCCGTGACAGGGGATATATCTACGTCAATGGGCGCTACGCAGCCACTGCCTATATAAACGACAAAGAAAAAGCAGTGACTTTAGATTTTCCGGAAAAAGTGAACACGCTCGAAATCTTAGTGGAAAATATGGGCCGGGCCAATTACGGGGAGCATTTGACGGATCCGAAAGGTTTGATAAAAAACATTTGGCTTGGGGAACAGTATTTCTTCCATTGGGAAATGTTCAAGGTGGAGCTGGACCGCCTGCCTGAGAACTATCAGTTGAGCCGACAAGAGCGCTTCCCGAAATTTTTCCGCGGCTCTTTTGATGCGGAAGAACAGCTTGATACATATGTTGATACAGAAGGCTTTACAAAAGGCAATGTCTTCATCAACGGCTTCAATCTGGGCAGGTACTGGAACAGTGCCGGACCGCAGCAGCGGCTGTATCTTCCAGGACCGTTATTGAAAAAGGAAAAGAACGAAATTGTTGTATTGGAACTTGAAAACACGACGACTGAGCAAATCCAATTGCTAAGCCAGCCAAAGCTTGGTTGACTTGGCATGAAATAGAGAGGATGGAATTTGATGATTAATGATAAACTACCTAAAATATGGCACGGCGGGGACTATAACCCGGAACAATGGAATTCCACAGAAATATGGGATGAAGATGTACGGATGTTCAAACTTGCGGGAATTGATGTTGCTACATTGAATGTCTTTTCTTGGGCGTTGAACCAGCCAGACGAAGAAACATACAATTTTGAATGGCTGGATGATAAAATCAACCGGCTTTATGAAAACGGCATTTACACATGCTTGGCGACTAGTACTGCAGCCCATCCCGCATGGATGGCAAAAAAATACCCGGATGTTTTGCGGGTGGATTTCTATGGCAGAAAAAGAAAGTTCGGCAGCCGGCACAATTCCTGCCCGAACAGCCCGACATACCGGGAGTACTCAGAGAAAATCGCTGGAAAATTAGCCGAGCGCTACAAAGACCATCCGGCAGTACTGATTTGGCACGTATCCAATGAATACGGCGGCTACTGCTATTGCGACAACTGCCAAGATGCATTCCGCGGCTGGCTGAGCGAAAAGTACGGGTCTTTGGAAAAACTCAATAAAGCATGGAATACAGGGTTCTGGGGCCACACGTTCTATGAATGGGATGAGATTGTCGCGCCGAATATTCTAACAGAAGAACGCGAAAACAATGAATCTGATTTCCAAGGAATTTCACTCGATTACCGCCGTTTCCAGTCGGACAGTTTATTGGATTGCTACAAGCTGGAATATAATGCAATCCGTAAACACGTTCCAAATACACCGATCACCACAAACTTGATGGGCACTTACCCGATGCTGGACTATTTCAAGTGGGCGAAGGAAATGGACGTTGTATCATGGGACAACTATCCGGCGATCGATACGCCATTCAGCTACACAGCGATGACTCACGACTTGATGAGGGGACTGAAGAGCGGCCAGCCGTTCATGCTGATGGAACAAACACCGAGCCAGCAGAACTGGCAGCCTTATAATTCCTTGAAACGCCCGGGGGTCATGCGCTTATGGAGCTATCAGGCAATCGGCCGCGGAGCGGATACGATTCTTTACTTCCAGCTGCGCCGCTCAGTTGGCGCTTGTGAGAAATATCACGGAGCCGTCATTGAACATGTGGGACATGAAAATACACGCGTGTTTAAAGAAGTCGCCCAAATTGGGAAAGAGTTCAACCAATTAGGGGATACGCTGCTCGATGCACGCGTCAACGCAAAAGTGGCCATCGTCTTTGACTGGGAAAACCGCTGGGCTGTGGAACTTTCAAGCGGCCCGTCCGTCTCGCTCGATTATGTTAACGAAGTCCATAAATATTACGACGCGTTATACAAGCTGAACGTCCAAGTGGATATGATCGGTGTAGAAGAAGACTTGAGCCAATATGACGTAGTGATTGCACCTGTCCTGTATATGGTAAAAGAAGGCTATGCAGCGAAAGTGGAACAGTTTGTCCAGAACGGTGGAACATTCCTGACGACCTTCTTCAGCGGAATCGTAAACGAAACGGACATCGTTACACTTGGCGGCTATCCAGGGGAACTGCGCAATGTTCTTGGAATTTGGGCGGAAGAGATTGATGCATTGCATCCGGATGAAACCAATCAAATTGTCGTGAAGGATTCCCGCGGCAGTTTGAACGGCAGCTATTCATGCAACTTGTTGTTTGACTTGATCCATACGGAAGGGGCAGAAGCGGTCGCGGAATATGGCTCCGACTTCTACAAGGGAATGCCTGTTGTCACGGTCAATCAATTCGGAAAAGGAAAAGCATGGTACGTGGCTTCAAGCCCGGACCAGGAATTCCTAGTCGACTTCCTGCAAACTGTCTGTGAAGAAGCTGGTGTCCAGCCGCTTATGGAAGTGCCGGAAGGCGTAGAGACAACCGAACGGATCAAGGACGGACGATCCTATTTGTTTGTTTTGAATCATAACAAAGAAGAAGTGTCGATCGATTTGAAAGACAGTGAGTATCAGGAAGTGCTGTCTGACAGACAAGTGAGCGGTACGATTGAATTGGGAGGAAAAGGCGTGCTGATCCTGGCAAAGGGATAAAACACATATAAAAGACTGCCGATATCGGCAGTCTTTTCCTGTTGCCCTATGAAGGCAGATGATCCAATAAAAGCTGCAGCCTTTCATAATTCGGCAGTCCCATCCTGCGCTTCAGTTTGCCGCGTTTGATGGACGGAGCTTCTGCATGTTCTTCAATCAGCGAAATCACGTCAAAGATGAACGGCTGGGAAAAGCCGAGAGCTGACAAGATCGGATAGGCAAGATAACTGCTGACGTGTTCATAGCCGTAAAAGTTGTCTTCTTCAAGCGGCCGGTTTTTGCGGACATACGGTTTGCCGATATTATGGAGCAGGGCTGTCCAGGTGAGCACTTCCCGCTCTATAGGGTCTTGGACTGCTTTTTGCATAGAAAGGCGCATTTCATATGACTGCTGGACGAACGCTTCAAATTCAAGAACCGGCTTTGTCTCTGTAAAGGAATCGTAAAAACTATAGAGGTCTTCAAAAGAAATTTCAGGTTTGCCGGCCAATTGCCTCAAGGAATGTACAGGGAGCAAAGGGATGGCAGGTTCAAACAAAACGGCAATCCGGTCGAAATTTTCATCCCTTTTAGGAAATTGGAAGCCTCTAATATAGCGGTCCATCACATGATCCGGCACCCGATCCCGGCCGCTCCGCTTATGGTTTCGTTCTTTCAAGGCTGTATAAGGGGCAAGAAAGACAACCGCCTGAGTTTCAGCATGATGCGATTGGATGCGGTTTAAAAAGCTTTTTCTCTTTTGGGACGCTAAGTTCGTGGCGTCATACAGAACATTGTTCCCTGCTTCCAGTGCCTGTACGGTTTGCCGATACATCTCCGAAAAGACGGATTGATGATCGGCCGAATGGCTGGCAGCAAAGTTGTTTTCAGCAATCCGGTCAGAAGACAAGTGGATCCAATTGCGGTCAGAAGCCGCAATATTAGCGGCATACGTGGATTTCCCGCTGCCAGGGAGGCCGACCAACATCAAAAAACGTGCCATGCCATTCTCCTCTTTTCAGTCCGTTTATTGAATAAAGCCAATCGATTTATATATACCCGGAAGTGAGAAAAATGTCATATTGAGTATATTTTTATCGCAGCTAAATGTTGTATTATGGAAGCAAAGAGAAGGGATGCTGTACATAGCCACGCTTTATGAATGGTAGGCTGTTGCTTTGATGCTAATATTTATGGCGGAAAAGGGAGGATGCAGTATGGAAAGCAAGATCCAAAAGATTACCCCGAATTTCTGGTTTAATATGAACGCGGAAGAGGCAGTTGCCTTTTATACATCAATCTTCAAAGATTCCAAGATTGGGAAGATTGCCCGTTATGTAAATGCAGGCCAAGAAATTCATGGGATAGTAGCCGGAACGGTAATGACTATCGAATTTCAGCTGGAGGGACAGAATTTTCTTGCTTTGAACGGCGGCCCTGAGTTTCAATTCACGGAAGCTCTTTCTTTGATCATCAATTGTGATTCTCAAGAAGAAGTGGATTATTACTGGGACAAGTTGGCGGCTGGAGGGGATGAACAAGCGCAGGTCTGCGGCTGGTTGAAAGACAAATTTGGCGTGTCTTGGCAAGTGGTTCCGACGGCTTTGAATGATATGATCACCGATTCGGACACAGAAAAAGTGGAACGGGTGACAACGGCGCTTCTTCAAATGAAAAAACTCGATCTTCATGTGCTGCAGCAAGCTTACAAAGGGTAAGGTTTTATTAAGCGGCTGAATTATAAAGCAGTGGCTAGTTTGCCGTCTCCGGATTGTTTAGGGCGGCTTTTTTGTTGTTGAGCTTTGAAATCTTTTTGCAACCCGTGTAAGCTGTTAGGTGGAAAACCAGTTTATTCCGGCAAAGGAGATTGAGATGAAAAAAATACATACCGACATCATCCAATTTAGAGGAGACCATTTTCAATTCGGCTTCATGCAAGGGAAACTATTGAAGGATTCGATGATTTTAGAAAACCGGACAAAAGAATGGGGCATCAAAAGGGCCCGTTTTTTGATTGATGTAGAGGAAGCGGAAGCGATGTTCGGAAAGTTTGCGCCAGCCATCTGGGATGAATTTCTCGGATTGCAGGCGGCGCTTGGAATACCTATGCAAGAGGTGCTGCGCGATTTTGGCGGCTACCGGATCGATGCTTTGCCAAGCGGTTGTTCTATTGCGACAGGAGAAGACTTTTTAGTGCGCAATTACGACTTCCATCCGCAGACTTATGAAGGCCGGTATATGGTGTATCAGCCTACTGATGGGGGCTATGCGGTCATTGGGCCGTCATCCCGGATTATGGGGCGCATGGACGGAATGAATGAAAAAGGATTAACGCTCGGCTATAACTTTATCCACCGGAAAAAACCAGGCGATGGATTTGTCTGCTATATGATCAGCCGGATCATTCTGGAAACGTGCGCAACAGTTGAGGAAGCGGTTGAAGTGCTGACAAGGATACCGCACCGGGGCTCATTCAGTTATGTGGTATTCGATGCAAGCGGGGAAACGTTCATCGTAGAAGCAAGTCCGCGTTCGGTCGACGTGCGCAAATCCAGCGCCTGCACGAACCACTTTGAAATTCATCAGCAGGAGAACCGCAATTACTTGAAAGATTCCTATGCGCGCTTAACTGCGATCGAGGAGCAAAAAGGCCGAAACGACAGCGCTTATAAAACTTTCAGGCTGTTTAACGATACGAACAAAGGCGTGTTTTCGAAACTTTACAAAAGTTGGGCTGGAACGATTCACACCTCGGCTTATTTTCCAAAAGAGAAAAAAGCGTGGTTCGCGCTCGGCGGCGACCAAGAACCGATGGAGTTTGACTTCAAAGGCTGGCTTGACGGAAAACCGATTGCAAAGCAGCAGATTGCTGGAGAAATTGATACTGAAATCGGCTTTGCCCATATTGATAAAATCCGGCTTTGAAAGCGGAATTCTACCATATAAAAAAGCGCTCTTTTCAATGGAGAAAAGAGCGCTTTTGCTTTAGATTTCTGCCATATTGACAAATTGGGCGTCGATATCGAGGTTTCCGTTGATGCGTTTCACATACAGCTTATCACCCTTGAGCCACTTTTTAAAATCCAGCATGAGCGGCAAGCGGTTTGGCCCCAAGGCAAAGCCGACTTCGAGCGTTTCCGGGAAATAAGCGGCAGTGTGGAGCGTCCCGGATGCGGTGGCGTACTTTTTGGAGAAGACGCCTTTGTCCGAGTCGTTGAGCAGCTGGAATGCGCTGAAGGCATCCGTTAGATTTTGCTGGTGATTTTGTATCGTTTGTTCACGGCGCCGGGAATCTTCGATCTGGTAACGGTTTTCTTCGGTCAGCAGCTCAAAGTGGTTTGTGGATATAGAGGCGTCGCGGACACGGACATCCCGCGGCGATGCCTCGACCACTTTTGTTTCTCCCGACTGATCCAAGAGCACATAACTGAACGACCGGCGATGCGGAATCTCTTTCAGCAGCGCGATGGCATCTTCGATTGTAGCGCAGTTTTCCAAAATGAGCCGCCCGATCATATTGCAGATGAACCCGTCCCCGGAATTGCGCCGGTTGATGAAATTATAGCCCATGGCAAGGCCTTTTTCGTTGATGCCGTCGGTGCGGCCAGTGATTTGCATGGTAGGCCCGATTGTTGCGTATCCGCCGTCAGTCGGCTGGTACAATGCGAACCGGCCTTCATAGCCATCTGGCGTACTGTCATAGTTGCGGACCATAAAATCAGGCGCGGTAAAAATAGAACAGCCGCTCCGGACATATTCCAAATAATAGCCCCCGAAATCCTTGATGGCATCATACATTGGCCACTCCAGGGCATCTGCCAATCCGCATATTTCTTCCCATATGGCTGGCGAAAGATCCAATAGCAACTTTTTCGCCTCTTGTTCGTTTATTGTAAAATTGCGGTTTGCGGGGCCCCACTGTTTTTTTCGGTTCGGCAAGATAAAGGAGCTTCTCAACATCTGCCCTTGTTCAAAACCGAAATCGTAATGGTTGCCGCGAAACTGAATGACGTCACTATGCACTCGTCCCACTAGCCATCCCTCTTTTTTTCTCGAATTACCTTGAGTCTACTGCAACTTATTGGAAATGAAAAAGAATATGCTTACTGTTGAAATGGTATACAAAAGATGCGGCTGAAAACAGAAAACCACTGCTTTGGTTTTCCAAAGCAGTGGTTTTCTGGCTACCAGACAGCAACTTCAGCGCTGCCTCCATTGATGCCTGTGAACATATTGGAAGCGGCGGTAAGCATTTGGATTGCATTATCCCGGTCCATGGAAGGGCGCAGATAAAATATATGTAAGGCGTTCACCGTTTGTTCAGTGACCATCGTCCGTCTGGAATCGACGTAAGGACTGCCGAAAGCGCCTTGATCGTCTTTTGAGACGAGAATATTGGTCAATGTATTGATGCGGTTGTTTATGCCTTCATACTGGTCCTGCTCAGTGCCGATGGAGATTTTTACAGTGCCGGAGATTTTATCCGCATCGTATAAACCGAGCGGAATCTCATATTGCAGGGACAGGAAGCTGTTCATGTCCACTCCCGAATGGATCGGTGTCAGGTAATTCTGTTTGCGGATTCTGCGGAACAAAGCTTCTGCAGAAGGGCGGTAGCGACTTGGATCTGCGCCTAACGCTTTCCATACCAGCTGCCATTCAAGAAGTCCCGGGAAATCGGTGAATTCTTTTTCTTCCAGATCAAAATACAATTGTTCCTGAAAAAGCTGAAGGCGGCCTTTTAACATTTGAGGTGACTCGGAAACGGTGATATTGTTATAATGAATCGTTCCTATTTTAAAATCAGGAAGAATTTCGAGAATTTTAGGATTGATTGAGATGTCCATGCGCAATCTTCCTTCCAAGTGGGTTTTAATCATCGTATCATAAAATAGAGTGAGGGGTTACCAACAATGAATCTCGAAGGGTTTCAACAAGAGCTTGTTGCATATGCCTCTGAAATCGGGATTGATAAAATCGGTTTTGCATCGGCAGAGCCTTTTTATAATTTGCGGCACCGGCTGATCCGCCAGCAGCAATTGAAGTACCAGTCCGGATTTGAAGAACCGGATATCGAAAAGCGGACGCGCCCGGATCTTTTACTGGATGAAGCGGTGAGCATCATCGCCATTGCGATTGCCTATCCGTCAAAAATGAAAGACGCACCGCAAGGCGTAAAGGGCGCGCGGCGCGGCATCTTTTCCCGCTCGTCTTGGGGGAAAGATTACCACGCGGCGTTAAAGGAACGCCTGACGCTGCTGGAAGCCTTTATCGCTGCCCATTATCCTGATGCGCGCATGCGGTCAATGGTGGACACGGGCGAACTGTCCGACCGTGCAGTGGCGGAACGCGCAGGCATCGGCTGGAGCGCGAAAAACACCAATATCATTACGCCGGAATTCGGTTCATATGTATACCTCGGGGAAATGATCACAAACATCCCGTTCCGGTTTGATGAACCGATGGAAGACCAATGCGGCGATTGCCGGCTGTGCATCGATTCGTGCCCGACAGGCGCGATTGTCGAAGGGGGCCAACTGAACGCCCAGCGCTGCATTTCATTTTTGACGCAGACCAAAGGCTTTTTGCCGGATGAATTCCGTACGGTCATCGGCAACCGGCTATATGGATGTGATACATGCCAGACAGTGTGCCCGAAAAACAAACGGAAGGCAAATCTTATCCATGCGGAATTTGAACCGGATCCGGAAATCGCCAAGCCGCTTCTTGAACCGCTGTTAACGATTTCGAACAAGGAATTCAAAGCGAAGTTCGGCTATGTATCGGGTTCATGGCGCGGCAAAAAGCCGATTCAGCGCAATGCCATCTTGGCGCTTGCGCATTTCAAGGAAGAGAGCGCTGTACCGGCATTGATCGGGTTGATGACAAGGGATGACCGGCCGGTAATCCGCGGAACAGCAGCGTGGGCAATCGGGAAAATCGGAACAGCTGAAGGGCTTGCCGCTTTGAAACAAGCAGAGCAGAAAGAGCAGGACGAAGAAGTGCTCGAAGAAATTCAAAAAGGATTGGCATTTTTTGCTGAAGAATTGAAAGGATAAGTGAAGGATTTGGCTATACACATTGTTTTATACCAACCGCTGATTCCGGCGAATACCGGAAACATCGCCCGCTCATGTGCGGGAACAGGAGTGAAGCTGCACTTAGTCCGGCCGCTCGGCTTTTCGACGGACGATAAGATGTTGAAGCGAGCAGGACTCGACTACTGGGAACATGTAGATTTGACGTACCACGATTCACTGCAGGATCTGTTCGACAGCTACAAAGACGGGGAATTCTATTACATTACCAAATTCGGCACGAAAACGTATACGACATTCGATTTTTCGGACAGGGAAAAAGATCATTTCTTCGTGTTCGGCCAGGAAACAAAAGGGCTGCCAAGGGAACTGATTGACGAGAACCTTGACCGCTGCCTGCGGATTCCGATGAACGAGCATATCCGTTCGCTGAATTTGTCCAATACGGCCGCTATTTTGATGTACGAAGCATTGCGCCAGCAGGATTATCCCGGATTAAAATGAAAAAAGGACAGCGATTTCGCTGTCCTTTTGCATTATTTCTCTTCGAAAGTACCTGGCTTGTCGTCGTGTCCAGCTGAAAGAATAGCTGATAAGAAGGCTACCACGACACCTAAAATAAGGATTAAGTTCATAATTAACGACCTCCTTGAAATGTGCATCTGTTGTTTAGTATAGCTTATACACGGGGAAAATGAAATAAAAGCACGGGATGAAATGTGAATAATTTCTGTCCATATAAGAGAGGAATTTGAACAGGTCAAAATAAAATGAAACGAAATCGGAAGTTATCCGTATATATGGTATACGAAAGATTCGAGAAAGAGGTGAAAAGAATGAGAATGAAAATTTCTGTGGCTTTGATGTGGCTGACGGGACTTGCCGAAGCATTCTTAGCTATTCCGTTCATTGGCGGCGGGTTTGTCGTCAGCACCGGATATACGGCGCTTGGGGTCATGTTTGTCCTCCATGTGATCACGTTGTTTTTCTGTTTTCGGGAATACTCACCAAAAAGCGGTTCGATTCTGGGAATCATCACGAGCCTGGTCTCATGGTTCCCGCTGGTCGGCTGGGCGCTTCACTTGCTGACAGCCGTTGTCCTTATTTTCTCTGCTGCAGTCTCGGACCGCCGTGCAAGAATATAGAAATGGAAAAACCGCCGAGAGGGCGGTTTTTTTGTTTAGCAGCCTTTTGAGAGAAAAAATGAAACGATTTGCTATGGCCATGTTCGAGAGAGTGCGCCTGAAATGGAAGGGAAGTTTTTCTATTCCCCGCAGCAAAAAAAGGCATCCGGTCAGCGTTGATCGGATGCCTTTTTCTGAGTTGCGTTTATGGTTCAAGTCCTTCTATTTAATGAGGCGCAATCAAAATTTGAATGGTGAAAAGCACCGCAAACACATACAAGATCGGATGGACGGCTTTCCCTTTTCCTTTGAAAATTTTCATCAAGGGATAAGAGATAAAGCCGAGTGCGATTCCTGTAGCGATGCTTGAAGTCAAAGGCATTGCCAGGATGATCAGGAAGGCGGGAAACGCTTCGTCAAACTGGTCCCAGTCGATTTGTTTGACCGCACCAATCATCAAACTGCCGACAATGATCAAAGCAGGCGATGTAATTGCGGCAACGCTTGATAAAGAACCGACAAGCGGACCGAAAAAAGCGGCAATGATGAATAGGATGGCAACCGTCAAAGTTGTCAATCCTGTCCGCCCGCCCGCAGCAACACCGGCTGACGATTCCACATAAGCGGAGGTGGGGCTGGTCCCGATCATGGCGCCGGCTGTAGCGGCAACCGAGTCGGCAAGCAGCGCTTGGCGCATGCGGGGCATCTTGCTTTCTTTCATCAATCCTGCTTGTTTGGCGACCCCGATCATCGTCCCGGTCGTATCAAACAGCGTAACAAGCAAAAATGAAAACACGACGCCGTATAAACCATACTGGATAACAAGTTGAAAAGCTTCAAGCGGGTTCCAGATGATGATGCCTTCAGGCAAAGACGGCAGTTTCAAAAATCCTTCACCAAATTTTAATTGGCCAGTAAAGAAAGCGACAATACC
Source organism: Planomicrobium sp. CPCC 101110 (assembly GCF_007859395.1). Lineage (GTDB taxonomy): Bacteria > Bacillota > Bacilli > Bacillales_A > Planococcaceae > Planococcus. Next base: position 29,550 of record NZ_VOHD01000011.1, read on the forward strand.
GGTAACAATCATGCCGTAAAAAATTCCGCCATGTATGTTCAGCGACATGAAAATAAGGGTGATCAATAAGCCGAGCAATGTTAATGCAACAGGCGGGGAAGTCAAGTCGCCGAGACCCACAAGGTTCGCTTCGTTGGCGACGATGATGCCGCTCAGGCGCATGCCGATAAAAGCGATAAACAGCCCAATGCCGGCTGTGATGGCATGTTTCAAGTTTTCCGGAATGGCTTCGATCAGCACTTTCCGTAAACGCGTCAATGATAAAACAACAAAAATCAACCCAGCGGCAAAAACTGCCGCAAATGCGGTAGTATAATCGATTGCGCCGCCGGAAGCCAGCACCATCGATGTGAAATACGCATTCAATCCCATGCCGGGAGCTATGGCAATCGGGTAGTTGGCAAAAAGCGCCATCCATAATGTACCGATCACAGAAGCGGCTATTGTCGCAAGGAATACTTGATCAAACGGCACGCCTGCCGCCCCTAGAATAACAGGATTGACAATGACGATATAAGCCATGGTCAAAAACGTGGTAGTTCCTGCCAACACTTCAGTTTTTACATCTGTTCCATATTCTCTTAAATGAAACATCTCCAAACCCCTTTCAAAACACGAACGATTTAAACAACCTTTCAAATATTATTCGCTTTTGATAGAAAAAGCAAGAGCTTTTAAAAAAATAACCGGAGAAAGTCGAAATTTGTGCCGGCTATTTGTACAATGGTGAAAGAAAGGGTGAATGCTATGGAACTTACAATCAACTCAACAAAAACCTTGCATAATGGAGTCCAAATGCCGCGTTTCGGGCTAGGCGTCTATAAGATGACCGACAGTGAAATTGCGGTGGAGGCGATGGTCACCGCCATCAATGGCGGCTACCGGGCCATTGATACAGCGGCGCTGTATGATAATGAGCGGGAAGTCGGAGAAGCGGTACGCGCTTCGGACGCCAAGCGTGAAGATGTGTTCATCACATCAAAAGTATGGAACTCGGACCAAGGCTATGATGAAACATTGCAAGCATTTGAAGCATCGCTCGAGCGGCTCGGCTTTGATTATCTGGATTTGTATTTGACACATTGGGCAGTTCCCGGCAAGTATGAAGATACATACCGGGCGATTCAGCGTTTATATGATGAAAAATTGGTCCGTTCCATCGGAGTTTCAAATCACCAGGAACACCACCTTGGGAAAATCATGGCCACAGCCAATACAAAGCCGATGGTCAATCAAATCGAACTGCACCCGCACCTGACGCAAAAGCCGCTGCGCGCGTTTTGTGCTGCAAACGATATTGCCGTCACTTCTTGGTCGCCTTTGGCGCGAGGGTCCTTATTGACAGAAAGCACTCTCCAAAAAATTGCGGAAGTCCACGGGAAAACAGTGGCCCAAGTGATCATCCGCTGGCACCTTCAAAGTGATTTGGCCGTCATTCCGAAATCGGTGACACCATCGCGCATTGCAGATAATGCCTCGGTTTATGATTTTTCGTTATCTGCAGAAGAGATGGCGATGATCGATGCGCTCAACCAAGACCGCCGCACCGGAATTCATCCGGATAACATCACAGCTTGACCGCTTAACCGCCAATCGAGTGAATGATTGGCGGTTTTTTCAGTTTGAATCCGGTGTGCTGTTGTTTCATTGTCGTGCCAGATGCATGGCCTACATCCTTTGGGCCCAAAAGCGCCCGGCAGAAGCGGAATGGATAGCTTCCGCACTTTCTTTACAACTTAAAAAAACCCGCATAGAATTCTCTATGCAGGCTGCTTGATTCTTTTTTAGTTACCGTGATGTATCTTCAACCACGATTTTTTCTCCAGTAAATGGATGGACGAATGACATGCGGAAAGCATGCAAGTGATAGGCACCATCTTGTGTCGGCGTTCCTCCGTACAATTCATCCCCGATGATCGGATTTCCAAGGTGGGCAAGGTGCGCGCGGATTTGGTGTGTCCGGCCGGTTTCAAGCGACAAGTGAAGAATCGATTTGCCTTCCATTTGCCTGACCACTTTATAATGGGTGACCGCGCTTTGGCCGGTCGGCGATGCAATGCGCCGAGTGGCATGATGGCGGTCGCGCCCCAGCTTCGCGTCGATGGTGCCGGATTTTTCACGCACTTTTCCTTTGACGACGGCTTCATAATCACGGACAAGCTGTTTTTGCTCCAGCATACGGTCCAGGACGTTTTTGGCGACCGGATGCTTGGCAACCATCAACAAGCCCGACGTTCCTTGGTCAAGACGGTGGACATGTTCCGCGTAGGAACCGCCATTGCGGACGATATGGCCGAGAATGGCGTTGATGAATGTATCGATCTGGCCCGTTTCGTTCGGGTGTGTTTTCATGCTTTTCGGTTTGCTGGCGATGAGAAAATGGTCATCTTCAAACAAAATCGGCAATTCCACATCGTGCTTCGGTTCATACGGCGACGACGCAGGAGGCAGGTCGAAATGCAAAACCGTGCCCTTGGTTAGCGGCTCTTTCCAAACCACTTCTTGAAACTTGTCGTTTTTCACGCTTTTCGCCATCCGCATTTCATGGACGACCTTTTTTCCTAATCTCCATTCGGACCGCAGCAATTCTTCGACGGTCATGCCGTCATCTTTCACTTCATAACTCCAACTCATCGGGCTTTCCTCCATAAAAAAGGATCATGCGCACCGCACATGATCCTTTTATCAATTATTTTAAAACCACTTCATTGAAAAACTTTTCAATAATCTCTTTCGGCTGTGAACCGACCCAGCGCGCCACTTCTTTTCCATCCTCGTAATGGACTAGCGTCGGTGTCGCTTCGATGGCATAGTCTTGCCATCCTTGTTCAAACTCTAACAGATTGTACTGCAAGACGTCTACATCCATATCTTCAGCAACCGGCATCAAAACCGGAGTTGTTGCCTGGCAATGAGGGCAAGTCGGGCTGAAAAAATAAACCGTCGTCGGCTCGCCGCTTGTGATTTTTTCATTGACTTCATCCGGCAGCGCGATATTTTGGTAGTTTTCATCATCCAGCTGGTCGATGGTCGGCTGTTCCAAATCTTCTGTGCCGTATGGATTGTTTGCAAGCTTTTTGTCATTCGACTGATTGGTCAAGAAGATGATCAATCCGAAAATAAGGACGAAAACAGCCGCGATGGCGATCATTTTTTTCATTTTATTTTTCCTCCTTGAGTGTTTTCCACAAATAAATGCTCAGCCCTGCAATTGTTGTAAATGCGATAAGCGCTAAAAATGGAATGGTGATAAACCCCAGCCAATTGATGTACTGGCCGGTACATGGAACTTGCCCGCAGGAAGGGGCTGAGTCAGCCAAAAAAGTCAGCTTTTGGATTCCATAATGGTAAAGGGAGATGCATCCGCCGATAATGGCAAAAATCATGGTAGTAGCGGCGATGCGCACGTTTTTCTGGACGTAGGCAACTCCGATGATGATAACAAGCGGATACATGAAAATGCGCTGGATCCAACACAATTCGCATGGTATATACCCCCGGATTTCAGAAAAATACAGCGATCCCATTGTAGCAGCCAGTGAGACCACCCACATGGACAGCAAAACGTTTTCTTGGCGCTTGGACATATAAGTAGTACCTCTTTTCAAGATTTTCTTCTATAAAAGTATAATTCTTAAACCTCGGCAAGTAAAATATTATCATGATAGTAGACTATCCTATATAATGAACTATGAATCTTTTGTGAAGGAGTGGCTGCAGTGCCAGAACAGTTCGATTTGTCCAATTTCGAAAAAAGCATGATCATCCGCGAGATGACTTATGCCGATATAAATGCAATTATGGAAATGCAGCGTTTATGTTTCCCGGGGATGGACCCGTGGAAAGAAGAGCAATTAAGAAGCCATTTGGGCGTTTTTCCACAAGGACAGCTTGTAGCTGAACTTGACGGAAAAGTGATCGGCTCATGCTCGAGCTTGCTGATAAATTTTGATGAATACGACGACCGCCATACATGGGACGATGTTACTGACGGCGGATATATTACAAACCATAATCCTGATGGCTATAATATGTATGGAATCGAAGTCATGGTCCATCCCGAGTTCCGGCGGATGCAGGTCGGGCAGCGGCTATACGAAGCGCGCAAGGAATTGGCGCGTGAACTGAATCTGAAATCGATCATCATCGGCGGACGCATTCCGAATTATTCAAAGCACGCAGATGAAATGTCGCCAAGAGAATATGTAGATGCGGTGTCCCGCCATAAGATCTACGATCCAGTTCTGACGTTCCAATTGATGAACGGCTTCCAGCTCATGCGCATCAATCCCAACTATTTGGATGATGATTTGGCTTCAGGGAAATATGCAACATTGATGGAATGGAACAACGTGGACTATAAACCGATCTCCAAACGCCATTTCAAAACAAGTCTGCCGGTCCGCATCTGTGTGGTCCAGTATTTGATGCGTGCCATCGAATCATTCGAAGATTTGGCAAGCCAGGTGGAATATTTTGTCGATGTGGCATCGGATGCGCATTCCGACTTTGTGGTATTCCCGGAAATTTTCACGACGCAGCTCATGTCCTTCTTGAACGAGCCATCGCCAAGCCAGGCAGTCCGTAAACTGACAGAATATACACCTCAGTATATCGAATTGTTCACTGACCTTGCGGTGCGCTATAACGTCAACATTGTCGGCGGCTCTCACTTCGTTAAGGAAGAAGACGATGAGATTTACAACATCGCTTATCTGTTCCGCCGCGATGGTTCGATCGACAAACAGTATAAAATCCATATCACGCCAAATGAGCGGAAATGGTGGGGAATTTCAGCAGGCGATTCAGTCCGCGTATTCGATACGGATTGCGGAAAAATCGCCATCCAGATCTGTTATGATATTGAATTTCCGGAGCTTGCCCGCATTGCGACAGACATGGGAGCCAATATCATTTTCACGCCGTTCTGTACAGAAGACCGCCAAGGCTACTTGCGCGTACGCTATTGCGCACAAGCACGCGCTGTAGAAAATCAGATCTACACGGTCATCTCCGGGACAGTCGGCAACTTGCCGCAAACGGAAAACATGGATATCCAATATGCCCAATCCGGCATTTTTGCTCCGTCCGATTTTGAATTTGCCCGCGACGGCATTGTCGGGGAAACGAATGCAAACTTGGAGATGGTGCTGATCGGGGATGTGGATCTTGAAATTTTGCGCCGCCAGCGCCAAAACGGTACAGTCAAGCAATTGAAAGACCGCCGTCATGACGTATACCGTGTAGAATATAAAAAAGACTGAAACAGATACGTTGAAATAAAGAAGGTATTTGTTGCAGACCGCTTCTGCCGCTTTGGAAAGGCAAGGACGTTTGTTTCTGCATTGCACCTGCATCGCTCCGCTGCTTCGTTGCAAAGCATCGGTCAAATGCCATTCGACCAATGCTTGCCCGCCGGAAAGCGGAGCTGTTTTGCGGAATAATTGCATCAACTATATTTTATTGCCTGATACAGAAGCCGCTTCCAAAATGGGAGCGGCTTTTTTTCGCTTTCTTTGGTAAACTGAATGTAAAAGAAAGGATGGTGTTTTTTTATGGCATGGAAAGAAAAAATCAAACGCTGGCTTGAACACGATCAATTGGACGAAACGACAAAAGAAACATTGAATCTTTTGAAAGATGATGAGAAATGGGCGGAAGACGCCTTTCATCAGGACTTGGTGTTCGGCACCGGCGGCATGCGCGGGGAGATTGGACCGGGTACAAACCGCATGAACATTTATACTGTGCGGAAAGCATCCCAAGGAATTGCCGATTACATAAAAGAGAACGGTGCAGAAGCGATGGCAAGAGGGATGGTCATTGCGTATGACAGCCGCCGCATGTCCCCTGAGTTCGCGATGGAAGCGGCTCGGACATTTGCAGCAAATGGCATCCATACGTACTTGTACAGCGCGCCCCGGACAACTCCGCAATTGTCTTTCAGTGTCCGATACTTGAATGCGTTTATGGGAATCGTCATTACGGCAAGCCACAACCCGCCTGAATACAATGGCTACAAAGTATACGGGGATGACGGCGCCCAATTGAATCTGGCTGATGCCGACCGGGTCATCGAATATGTCAGCCAGGTGGAAGATGAGCTGATGATCAACAACTCTGAGTTCCAAGAAGACCTTTTGGTCATGATTGATGAAAAGCTCGACCAGGCATATATCACGAATGCCCTGACTGTCCAGGAACACGCGGCAAGCCCGATCCAAGCGGTGTTCACCCCGCTTCACGGCGCATCCGGCCTGACGGTGCAGCGCTTGCTGAGCGAAGCAGGGTATGACGGCATTACGTATGTGAAAGAACAGATGGAACCGGACGGCGAATTTCCGACAGTCAAATCCCCAAACCCGGAAGAAGCTTCCGCTTTTGAAATGGCGATGCAATACGGCAAAGAAGCCGGAGCGGATTTGCTGATCGCGGTAGATCCAGACGGCGACCGCGCAGGAATTGCAGTATGGACCGGCGCGCATTATGAACTTTTGAGCGGCAACCAGACCGGCGCGATTCTGATCGAGTATCTGCTCAGCCAAAAAGAACGGAAAGGCACGCTGCCGGAAAACGGGCGCATCTTCAAAACCATTGTCACATCCGAATTCGGGCGGGTTGTTGCTGATGCTTATGGCGTCGGCTGCGAAGACGTGCTTACTGGATTTAAATTCATCGGTGAAAAGCTGAAAGAGAACGATGCCAATAAGACGTTCGAGTTCCTTTTCGGCTATGAAGAAAGCTACGGATATCTGATCAAAGACTTCGCGCGCGATAAAGATGCTGTCCAAACGGTCCTGCTGCTTGTCGAAGCCGCTGCTTACTACAAACAGCAAGGCAAGAGCCTCCATGATGTGCTTGTTGAACTATATGGCCGTTTTGGCTGGTACCGCGAAAGCCTAGTGTCGATCACGAAAAAAGGCGTGGATGGCGCCCGCGAAATCAGCGCTTTGCTTGAAGGTTTGCGAAAAGAGCCGATCCAGGCAATCGCCGGCGTTCCGGTTGTCATGATCGAAGACTACGAAACGCAGAACCGGTTGTTTGTCGATTTGGCGACTGATGAAAAAATTGAGCTGCCGCAATCAAACGTCCTCAAGTTTTTCCTGAAAGACGGTTCATGGATCTGTGTCCGCCCGAGCGGAACGGAACCGAAAGTGAAATACTACTTTGGCGTTTTCGCCGATACCGAACGGGACAGCGATGAAAAGCTGGAATTCATCAAAGAGTCTTTCCTGGACGAAATGAATAGCCGCTGACAAAGAAGCTCCCTCTAGAAGGGAGCTTTTTCATTCCAAAGACCGAGGCGCAGGAGGGTACAAAACATGTATCGTTAAGATAACAGTGATGAGGTGGCAATTATGGTTTTAGATGAACATTCCAATGTGGCATTATTAAAGGAAATTGCAGAACTGCTCAATGAAGAAACCGACATGGAGCGGATGCTGGAAGGGGCTATTGCGAAACTTTTGAACGGTTCCAATTTTGAGACGGCCTGGATTTTCTTCATTGATGAAAACGGCAGGCACCGATTGGTGGCACATGCGAATTTGCCGCCAGCACTTGAAGAAAGGGATTGCCGGCATCTGCAAAAAGGCGGCTGCTGGTGCGTCAAGCGCTACCGGGATGGCGATCTGGAAAAGGCATCGAATATTATCGCTTGCCAGCGGATTGAAAACGCACTTTCCGCCAAAGCGGGAGATGCAGAAGGCATTACCCATCATGCCACCGTGCCGCTGCAATCGGGTGAAGAGAAATTTGGGCTGCTGAACATTGCCGCGCCCGATACGGTTCGTTTTTCGAATGATGAACTTGCTCTGCTGGAATCTGTCGCGTTTCAAATCGGTTCTGCCATCAAGCGCATTGGATTGACAAAACAAGAACAGGAACTTGCACTTGTCAAAGAACGAAACCGCTTAGCGCGGGATTTGCACGATTCGGTCAATCAGCTGCTGTTCTCCGTCACTTTGACTGCCCGCGGCGGCGTTGAGATGTCGGGAGACCCGGAAATCCAGGGGACGTTTCGGGACATTCAGCATTTGACGCAGGAAGCGCTGAATGAAATGAGGGCGCTTATTTGGCAGCTGCGTCCCAAAGGGCTGGAAAGCGGCTTGCTTGAAGCTTTGAAAGGATATGCCGAAATGCTCGGCTTGTCCCTGGAGCTGAAAGTGACTGGTGTTATCCAGTTGCCGTCGCGGATTGAGGAAACCCTATTCCGCATCTCACAGGAGGCGTTGAACAATGTCCGGAAGCACGCCGGGGTCAATGAAGTGCAGTTGTATTTGTCTGTGACATCTTCGGACGTCTTGCTTGTCTTGAAAGATGAAGGCCGTGGATTTGCTATCGACGAAGAGGTCTACATTCCTTCAATCGGCATCCAAAGCATGCGCGACCGCGCAGAAGCGGAGGGCGGATCGGTCGATTGGTCGAGTGAAATTGAAAGAGGGACGGAAATTCTTGTAAGAATGCCGTATTAATAGGAGGGGTTGCAGGTGAAAGTATTGATAGCGGATGATCACCATGTTGTCCGGCGCGGCTTGTTGTTTTTCCTGAAAACACAGAAAGACATAGAAGTGATTGGAGAAGCGGCCAATGGAAAAGAAGCGGTCGAAATGGCAGCGAAACTTCAGCCGGATATCGTCTTGATGGATCTGGTGATGCCGGTTATGGACGGCATTCAAGCAACCCGAAAAATCAAAGAACAAAATCCCGATATTATCATTTTGATGCTGACCAGTTTTTCAGACCGCGACCATGTCGTGCCGGCGATTGAAGCGGGAGCAGCGGGTTATCAATTGAAGGATATTGAACCGGATGAACTCGTCGCGTCGCTCCGCAGTTTGATGCGCGGGGAAAACACGCTCCATCCAAAAGCGACTTCTGAATTGCTGAAAGGACCGGCGGAACCGCCGCCGCATACCATTAACCAACTGACGCCCAGAGAGCAGGAAGTGCTTTTTGAATTGACGAAAGGCAAAAGCAACCGGGAAATCGCCTCTGCTCTTTTCGTTACGGAAAAAACAGTCAAAACCCATATTTCCAATATCTTCACAAAACTAGGTGTGCAAGATCGCACACAAGCCGCTTTATACGCCGTCAAACACGGGCTGACCGAGCCGGCACAATAAAAAGGAGCGATACGTTTTTTTCGTATCGCTCCTTTTGTGATTGCTTCACCGTTTTTTCACAGGCCGTTTCCTGTAGTCTTTTGTAACTTGCTTCCATTTGCTGCGTTCTGCTTTTTGTGCCGCTAAATCACTTTTTCGTTCCATGTGCGCGAGTTCGCGCTTCAGTTTCAAATAGCTCTGGTAGCGGTCGCGCGGCAATTCTCCGGCAGCCAGCGCTTCCTGGATGGCGCAGCCGGGTTCATTGCCATGGCTGCAGTCGCGGAAACGGCACGCGTCCGCCAACGTTTCAACATCGCTGAAGCTTGTTTCCATGCCTTCCGAATAATCCCCCAGCTGAAACTCCCTCATTCCCGGCGTATCAATCAGCAAGCCGCCTGTAGGCAGCAATACCAATTCCCGGTGCGTTGTCGTATGGCGGCCTTTGCTGTCGTCTTCCCGGATTCCTTGTACGGCCATCAGCTCGCTTCCGGACAATGCGTTGATCAGCGAGGATTTTCCGACACCGGAAGATCCGAGCAAAGCTCCGGTTTTAGCGCCTGCCAAAATTTTCTGCAATTCATCTATGCCTTCACCGGTGACACTTGAAACCGCATGAACCGGAACGCCGAACGCGACCGATTCCACTTCTTTCATATAAGGTTCGATATCCGCGCATTGATCTTTCTTGGTCAACACGACAATCGGATTTGCGCCGGAATCCCATGAGGCGATCAAGTAGCGCTCCAATCTCCTGACATTAAAATCATGGTTCAACGACATCACCAGAAACACATAGTCGATGTTGACCGCAATCGTTTGGATTTCTGATGTATCGCCAGCCGACTTCCTCGAAAATTGGGAAGAACGGGGAAGGACTCTGTGGATGATCCCTTTTTCTTCGCCCGGCATCTGTTCGACCATGACCCAATCGCCGACTGATGGAAATTCTTGATGGCCGTGTTCATGCTTGAATTTTCCGGAAAGGGAACTCAGCCACTCGCCGTTTTCTGTAACTACCCTGTACAAATGCTTGTGCTCCAGCGTCACACGCCCAGGTATTCCTGGTGCTGCCGCTTTTTCTTGCCAATTGCTATTCCAACCGTACTGTTCGATCTTATTCAATGTGAATTCCTCCTGTTTATGCATAATAAAAAGACCATGGATGCGCACAAATCGCAGTCCATGGTCCCCAGGCATAATGGAAGAAGCGTATCGGTTAAGAGCGATACACAGATGGGGGCACTATAGACTGGATTTGCGTTTCAGAAAATAAAATAGCCATAATGCCTCACCTCTTTCTTCAAGTTAATTCCACTATAATCGAAGCAAATAGGCCGGTCAATAGTTTTTGATAGAAAATAACAGCAAATCAGAAAATACCGTTGATTTCTTTATTCGTGTACCCGAATTAAATTTCCAAGTTTATGCGGAAGGAATGAGTCAAAGTGGCTTGAGTAAGGGTATAGAAAAGGAAAAAGGAGGAGAAGCGATGAATAGATCGAACTCGGAAAAACCGGCATTGTTTTCGAAAGGATTTTTGGAAAATCCCTATCCTATATACAGCGGCCTTAGAGAAATGGACCCGATTCACCAAGTGAGGTTTCCAGATGGGCAGCTGGGCTGGTTGGTGACTCGCTATGAAGATGCCGTTGAAGTGCTGAAAGAACCGCGGTTTATCAAAGATATCTCCAAGATATATGGCGGCAGTATGGATCAAATGAGTGTATTTACGCAAAATATGCTGTTTTCCGATCCACCCGACCACAAGCGGTTGAGAGGGCTTGCCCAAAAAGCTTTTACGCCGAAAATGATTGCAGGCATGCGGAACCGCATCCAGGAAATTGCGGATGAATTGCTGGATCCGCTGTCTGACAGGAATTCCATCAACTTGATTAATGAATTCGCCTTCCCGCTTCCGATCATTGTTATTTGTGAAATTCTTGGGGTCCCTCCCGAAGACCGGGATAAATTCCGCCTTTGGTCAAATTCTTTGATTGAAGGAACAAGCGGTGAAGTGGGAGTCAGTATTTTTGAGCATATGAACCAGTTTGTTCAATATTTGGGCGTGTGGTTTGAAAAAGTGAGGGAGAATCCAGGCAGTGATTTGATCAGCCAGCTGATCATCGCAGAGGAAGAAGGGGACCGGCTGACGGAAAAAGAACTGTATGGGGTTGTGTCATTGCTGATTATTGCGGGCCATGAAACCACAGTCAATTTGATCGGCAATACGGTATTGGCCTTGTTGGACTTTCCGGAGCAGCAGACTTTATTGCGGGAACATCCTGAAATGATTCCGCAAGCTCTCGAAGAATCGCTTCGCTATAACGGCCCAGTCGAATTCAGCACATCCCGCTGGGCGTCAGAAGATATGGAGTTGAACGGAAAACAAATCCGAAGAGGCGATTTGGTTGTGGTATCTTTGAACGCGGCCAACCACGATCCCGAAAAATTCAATGATCCAGAAACATTTGACATTACCCGGGAAAAAAGCCCGCATCTCGCTTTCGGAATGGGAATCCATTTCTGTCTTGGAGCGCCGCTGGCACGTCTAGAGGGTGAGATTGCCATATCAAGTTTGCTTGAGCGCTTTCCAGATATGCAATTGGAAATTGACAAAAAAGAATTGGAATGGCGGCCGGGTATGATTGTCAGGGGGGTAAAAGAAATTCCGTTGTCGGTATAAAAATTTCTGGACTTGTCCAAGCTTATGAAAAGAAGGGATGGGATCGTCCTTTTTTTGCAGAGTTTGCCGCTCAATCATAAAGGGAAGAGGAGGAAAACCAAAACCGAAAGCAGGGGATAAAATGTGAAGCCGATTTCCTACACACTTAAAGAAAAAGTTTGGATAACCCCGGCGCTATACAGCGTAGGGGCTATCCTTTTATCATTAGCGTCATTTTACTTTGATTTGTATCTTGTGGAACGGCTGCAGAGGTTCATCCCTTCCATTTTTCTGACCAGTGTAGAAGTCGGGCAAACCATATTGGGAATCTTGACGGCGGCTATGCTGACTATGACAACTTTTACATTCTCGACGGTTTTAGTCGTTCTAACAACCTACACCTCCCAATTTTCGCCGCGCGCGCCCGAGAATTTCATCAGAAGCCGCTCCACGAAACATGTTTTGGGGATTTTTGTCGCCAGTTTTATTTTTAACATGCTTTCCCTTTTGTATATCAGAAAAGACGTGTTTGACCACGAAATCCTGACAACAGCTGTCGGCATTTCCGTTGTTTTCTTCAGTATTGCAACCTTTGCTTACTATATTCATTTTGTCGCGACCAATGTGCAGATCAGCACATTGATCAACAAACTCATCAACGACGCAGAAGATGTCATCTCCCAATATATTGGCCTTCAGGAAAAAAACTATGTGTCCCTGGAAAATTGGGAACCAGCGAAAGAAAAAGAAACCATCGGAGCAAACGGCAAAGGCTATATTCAATTTCTTAACCTGGTGGATTTAGTGAAGTTCGCAGAAAAACATGATGTCCAGATTGAGGTAATGGCTAAAATCGGGGATTATGTGTATGAAGGAAAACCGCTTATGCGACTTTACGGAAAAGAAGGGCAAGTTTTTTCCATAAATGAATTTCTTACAATCGGAGATGAACGGACCGCTGAACAGGATCTGGGCTATGCCATACAGAAAATAGTCGAAGTCGCTATCCGTGCAATTTCACCTGGCAGGCAGGATCCGAATACCGCAAATGATATTTTAATACGTCTCGGGCACCTATTAGGGAAAATGGGACATTTGAAAACCGATGATTTGGTTTTGGCGGACTCGAAGGATAAAATTCGAGTTCAATACCGATTCGCTTCCTACCGTGAAATCCTGTATCGGGCTTTTTATCAGCTTTCTTACCAGGGGCGGAACGATATTTCGGTCATTTCCTCAATGACCGAAGCGCTTACGGTGGCTGCGGCACTTGCTCCGGAAATGAGGCATGAAACTATTTGGAAAACGCAATTGTATATATTAGAAGGAGTCAACAACGAGGCGTTAAAAGAAGCCGATTGGGAATTTCTGCAGACTAAAATTGATGAATTGGCCGAAATAACAGAACAACGGCTTGTCGACCTCAAGCCTTACTCCAAAAAATAAAAGGCTTTGTATAAGAAAATGATATTTTATACTCAAAAAATGATTATATAAAAAAAAAGTGGGGTATAAATTAGTGAAACCAATCAAACTAAAAAAGGAGGAAAATTGAATGAACCATGTTAAAGCACTTATTATGAAGTTTGTCATGATCGCCGCGGTCCTTTTAATTATCTTGACAGGGTTTTTCCAAGTGAATTTTGCAGACACTTTATGGATCAGTTTAGTTCTTACTTTAGTTGCTTATGTTATGGGAGATTTGATGATTTTCCGAAAAGCCGGAGATGCAAGAAACCAAAACAAACGCAATATGATTGCCACTATATCTGACATCATTGTCGCCTTTTTGGTTATCTGGTTGATGGGAGATGCATTGATTGGCAATAACCCGGATATCATTACAGCATCCATCATTTCGGCCATCGTCATTGGTGCTGGGGAATGGTTCTTCCACAAATATCTTGACCGCAATGTGTTCCCGGAAAAACATGACCATACGACAACTGCAGCCCGATAAAGAGGCTCCAGCCAAATAATTTTTAAAGCATCGCTCCGAGCGATGCTTTTTTATATGCAATAAAGGAAGATCAGGTTCTTAGCCAATCACCAGAAAGCCGATCCAAACGACATGGAGAAGCAAAATTACAGAGTAAAGCATATTGGCAGATATAAGGAAGCAGCGCCATTTGCCCGACTGAATGAAAACGAATGGAGTAAAAAGCAAACAGAAAAGGCAAACGGACAACATAAGCTTGACGGAAAGAATAGCGAGCGGGGAAAGTTCCCGCAATAAAGGATTTCCTTCCTGTATTACACCGAAGTGAAGTCCCAAATATGTAAGTGTTCCATCCAATAAATTCAGAAGAATCAGGGTCCATACATGCTTTTTTAAAGGTGTATTGCCTTCAGCTGCTATCATTTTCACACCTCGTTAAATTTTTATTTTGCAGGCAGGCGTTCCTGTGCCAAAAGAAAGATATTTTCCCGGCAGCCCTTGTTTACCCATAAAAGAGACTTAGATTCATTTTTATTGAATTTTCAGATAACTTATCTTACTTTTAACTATATAAATATTTGCCATTCAAATCAAGCATGGACTGGAAAAGAACGCTATTATAGAAAAAACCTGTCTTGAAAGATCCAAGACAGGTTGGAGTGCGGCCAGCATCAAGAAGAGATGAGGGAAAGTTGTAATCAGCGAACCTTACTCTTCATCATCCGGCGGCATAGTGAAATCCGGTTCTATGTGGACCAGAATGACACAATTCGGCTTTACTTTGTGTATTTTCCGTTCTATTTCTTCTGTGATCCAGTGGCTTTCCATCACATTCAAAGAAGGATCGACGGCAATTGTCAAATCGACAAACATGACATTTCCGTGATTGCGCCCTTTGAACTCCCGTAAAATCCGGACACCTGGCACTTTACGGACAATAACCGACATTGTTTCGCCTTCTTCTTCATTGAACGCGTCGGTCAATGTCAAGACTGCTTCTTTGAAAATATCCCATGCTGTTTTCAAAATGATGAAACCGACGATAAGTGCTGTAATGGTATCAAGAATAGGGGCGCCAAAAATCGCGCCGATGATGCCGATTCCTGCGCCGATGCTGACAAGGGCATCTGATCGGTTATCGTAAGCGGCAGCTTTAACAGAGCTGCTTTTTATTTGTTGGCTCAACCTTAAATTATAGCGATACACCCCATACATAACGACTGCTGAAAAGAAAGCCACTCCAGCAGTAAACAGGGAAGGGGCTGCATCTGGCGGCCCGAAAAATCCGCGGGCTGCGCTAAGCAATACTTGGATGCCGATAACGGCCATGATGAAGGATGCTAAGAGGGAAGCGATGGTTTCCGCACGCAAATGGCCATAATGATGGTTTTCATCTGGCGGTTTTTGCGAAATGCGGAGGCCGACTAAGACGGCGACCGAGGCGATAATATCGGATAAATTGTTCAATCCATCGGCTACTAGGGCTTCAGAAGATCCAGTAAAGCCGAAGAAAAGCTTGATTGCGCTAAGGAAAATATATGCGCCTATACTGAGCCATGCCCCTTTTTCTCCTTTGCGTAAATTTGTGTATACTTCCATTTTGTTTCCCGCCTCCAAGTCTTGTAAACAAAGGGAAACGACCCTCAGGTGAGAGCCGTTTCGTTAAGGGATCTTATGTTCACTGTTTAGCGTTTATGTACTTCCAAAAACCGGATATGGTTGCCTTGGATGTCATTGATGAAAAAGTCATAGCCTTGTTCGAAGATTTTTTGTTCTGAATTGGCTTCAAAACTTCTGGACATAAACCATCCTCCAATAGTATCCATGTCTTTATCGCCGATGTCAATCGACAACAATTGGTTAACGTCATCAATCCGCAGTTTTGCATCAAATATATACCGATGCTCGCCGATTTGTTGGATTTGCGGAATTTCATTGGAGTCGAATTCATCTTGAATATCCCCGACTATTTCTTCAATGATGTCTTCTATCGTCACAAGCCCGCAAGTACCGCCGTATTCATCTCTTAGAATGGCCATATGAGTACGTTCGCGCTGGATTTTCAATAACAGGTCGCCGACTGGTATTGAGCCGATCACTTGAATAATAGGCTGAATATACGAAGAGACCGGCAAATCGCCAGTCGAAGGGTCGGTTGCATAAGCAGCCAGCAGATGTTTCATGTTTACAAGCCCGATCACATGGTCTTTGCCTCCATCAACAATTGGATAACGAGTAAACCGTTCGACTCCGTTGAGGCGAAGCACTTCTTTCAAAGCCATGTTTTTCTCCAATATTGCCATTTCAGTGCGCGGCACCATAATTTCTTTTGCCAGCAATTGGTCAAACTCCAGAATTTTGCTTGCATAGGCATACTTGAAAGGAACAATATGGCCGTTACTATAACTGCTGGCCAGTTTCACTTTTAACTCTTCTTGGACAGAGCTTTTAACAGGGCGTGAAAAACGCTTCATTTTGAACAAGCCAAGCTGGCGGGCAAAAATGGGTCCATCTGGATGGACAGCGGTATGGGTGAAAGGAAAAGAGTTTTGTAGTTTGCTTTCTTTAAGCTGATTCGCATGTGTGGAACGGGCTTTTGACATAACAAAATCCCTGGCGGAAAAAAGGGCGGCGCAGGTGATCAAGACAGCGAACACGATCAGGTAGATGGCAAGGTCCAAAGAATTCCTTTGCTCCGATTCCGTATACGAAAAGGGAACAAAGTTTTCACCTCCTGCGGGCAGGGTAATATGAATAAGCTTCATCATAAAACAAAAAGAAAGAAAATACAAACTATTCCGTCTATTAAATTTATAAAACTGTAATAGTTACTGGAGCTGAATATCCGTTATGCTTAAGAGATAAAAATAAAGTAAAGGAGAGGCTTATGTCAAAAAGCAAATACATCGAAATCTTAAAAGCATCAACAAAACTGGGGTTGACTTCGTTCGGCGGCCCGACTGCCCATCTTGGCTATTTCAGGGAGGAATATGTTGCAAAACGAAAATGGCTGGACGATAAAGCGTATGCTGATTTAGTGGCGCTATGCCAATTCCTTCCCGGTCCGGCCAGTTCTCAAGTAGGGATTTCCATCGGGATATTAAGAGGAGGCTTGTTCGGCGGTTTTCTTTCCTGGTTCGGTTTCACAATGCCGTCCGTTATTCTTTTAATGCTCTTCGCCTTGCTGATAACAAATGGGACCTTCGACAGCGGTTGGCTTCAAGGATTGAAAATCGTGGCTGTAGCGGTAGTAGCCCATGCTTTGTTAGGAATGGGGAAATCCTTGGTGCCGGACAGGCCGAGAGTGGCAATAGCGGTAGGTGCCGCGTCCGCCATTTTACTGGTGCCTACAGCGTGGGCACAGATTGCTATTATTATTCTAGCCGGCATCATCGGTTATATTCTGTACCGGAATGAGAAAGCGCCTGATACGGTTAAGCTTGCTTTGTCTGTCAGCAAGAAGGTTGGTATGGCAGCGTGGATCCTGTTTTTCGGGCTATTGATCGGTCTGCCTCTTCTGCGGCCGGTTATCGATTCGGTATATTACGCTATTTTCGATATTTTTTACCGTGTTGGATCAATTGTTTTCGGCGGTGGGCATGTTGTCTTGCCGATGCTTGAACGGGAGGTCGTTCCGCTCTGGATGACCCCGGATTTGTTTATCTCGGGTTATGGGGCTGCTCAGGCGGTGCCTGGTCCATTATTTACTTTATCAGGATATTTGGGCCAAATAATGGGCGGAGGCTTGGGTGTGCTTATAGCGGTTGCGGCGATGTTTTTGCCGTCATTTCTTTTGGTTATCGGGATTCTGCCTTTTTGGAATACCGTACGCAGCAAGCCAGGGGTTCAAGCAGCATTGAAAGGCGTCAACGCCGGGGTTGTCGGCATCTTGCTTGCGGCGTTATACGACCCGGTTTTTGTCTCGGCTATCCGTGTGCCAGCCGATTTTGTAATCGCGATTTTATCTTTTGCGATGTTAGTCTATTTCAAATTGGCTCCGTGGAAAGTTGTCTTAGCGGCAGCGGTCTTGGGAGCGATAGCTTACACATTTCAGTAATGGGGAGGTTGGAAAATGGCAACGGCAATCGAACTGGACGGGGAAGATGTTTTGGCTCGTTTCAAGCAGGAATTCTACCAGCCGGAAGGCCAAATTTACATGGACGGCAACTCGCTCGGACTCATGTCCCAGCGGGCTGAAGCCAAACTGATGGAATTGATGGACAGCTGGAAAATCCATGGCATTGACGGGTGGACAGAAGGGGCGAATCCTTGGTTCACATTGGCGGAGGAAATGAGCGCGCGCATAGCTCCTGTAATTGGAGCCAAACCGCATGAAGTGATCGTGACAGGGTCAATTACTTCCAACATCCATCAAATGCTTTCGACGGTCTTTCTGCCGACAGCTGAACGGTTTGTGATTGTGGTGGATGAATTGAATTTCCCGTCCGATATTTATGCTGTGGAAAGCCATTTGAGGCTCCGTGGGCTTGATCCGGCAACAGCCGTACGGAAAATATCTAGCAGGGACGGATACACGCTGGAATATGAAGATATTGTTTCCGAATTGAAAGAGGATGTGGCGCTTCTGTTATTGCCTTCTGTGCTATACCGGAGCGGCCAATTATTGCCAATCCGTGAAATTACCGCAGCTGCCCACGATAAAGGGATATTGGCGGGATTTGACTTGGCGCATTCCATCGGTGCTCTGCCGCATGAACTGCACTTAGACGGTGTAGACTTTGCCGTTTGGTGCCATTACAAGTACATGAATTCGGGGCCGGGCGGAACAGGGGGCCTCTTTATCCACGAACGCCACCACCATCTGGCCCCTGGCAATGCAGGTTGGTTCGGTTCTGACAAGGCAAAGCAATTTGACATGGACCACCGCTTTTCAAAAGCGGAAGGGGCGGGCGCTTATCAAATCGGTACACCGAATATCTTTAGTATGGCGCCGCTTCTCGGCAGCTTGGAGATGTTTGAAGAAGCCGGCATTGGCGCGATCCGCGAAAAATCGCTGAAGCTGACTGCATGGCTTCGGGGCTTGATCCGGGGGCAGCTGCCCGAGTTTGCGGATGTCACTCCTGCCGAAGACAGGGAAAGGGGAGGCCATATCGCTCTGGCGCATCCCGAAGCGGCGCGCATTTGTAAAGCTTTGAAACAAGCGGGCGTCGTTCCGGACTTCCGTTCGCCGAATATTATCAGGCTGGCACCGGTCGCCTTCTATACATCATTTGCCGATGTGGAAGAAACGGTTATGCGATTGAAGAAAATCATGCAAGGCGAGTTGTATAAGGAATTCACAAATGACCGAAATGTGGTGGCTTGAATGGAGAAGAAAATAATCGATATTTCAATGGAATTGAGCAACAGGACTCCGCAATGGCCTGGAGACCAGCCATTTTATTATGGATTGACCGGTACAATTGAAGAAACCGGTTCAGTGAATGTCGGGGAAATCAGAACCGGCACACATTTGGGTACCCATATTGATGCGCCTTTCCATTATGACAATGATGGCTTAACGATAGGCGAAATGCCTTTGGAAGTCTACTTGTCCACAGCTCAGGTGATGGATGTCAGAGGATTGGATGAGATAACAAGCAATGATTTGAAAAAACCGGAGGCAGGCGTAACCACAGTGCTGCTGAGAACAGGCGCCTGGCGGGACCGCACAAAGTTTCCGGGGCATTGGCCGGTATTTGATGTGTCGATTGCCTCCTGGATGAAAACCAATGGAATCCGGCTGCTTGGCGTGGATGTTCCATCCGTTGATCAGGAGACGAGCAAAGACATGGAGATGCACCAAGCGATGAACCGTAACGGGCGCTATATTCTGGAATCTATCATATTGGACTATGCAGAAGAAGGCGTCTATCAACTTGCTGCGTTGCCGCTGAAAATCAAAGGCGCTGAAGGAAGCCCTGTACGTGCAGTCCTATACACATAAAAAGGCGCAAAATAACCCTGTACCAGTTTTAGGTACAGGGTTTTACATATAATCGGAACGGAAATACGGTTCAAGTTTTTTTATATTAATAGCGATTTCATCGCAAATTTCCTGGTAAAGGGCCCATTGTTCAACAAAGTCAGTTGACCGTAATTCCGGATTCCGAATGTCCCAACGCAATAGCTTTTGTGGTGGCAAGTCGGATGGAATATCTCCTTGCTCATAATCGCCGTCGTGCAAAGCGACAATCAAGTCCGCTTCACTCACTTCTTCCAAATTATAGGATCTTGGCTGTACCTTGGGTATGTCAAGCATGATTTCCTTCATGATTTCGATTGGAGTATCGCTGCATAGTGAATCTTGGTCCCAGGCGGCACTTTTTATTTCCCAGTCAGGAAGCATCAGGCGATTCGCCCAAATTTCAGCCATGAGCCCACGCTGCTGTTGGGGAGATAGAAAATAAACGGTATGTTTAGACATGGCTGATCCCCTTCTTCCTCGCTTTAAAGTTTTAGTTGTTAGTAATCTTTACCCATTTCAGGGTTGCTTAAACTAATAAATTATTGATGAAATCGAATCAGCAGACTGTATAAGTGCTAAAAAGGTCTGACCGAAAAGCCAAGAGCTGTCTGGCTTTTCGGTCAGACCTTTCTGTTCTACTTTACGACCAATACCGAACAGGGGGATTCTTTAATCAATTTCTTGCTCACTGATCCTATGAAAAAACGCTGGAGCCCAGATTTTCCGCTGTTTCCTATAAGAAGCAAGTCGATTTTCTGCTCTTCGATAAAAGCAGGAATTGTTTTTGCTGCATTGCCTTCTAAAGCAAGTACAGCTCCTGATACACCTTGTGCATCCAATTGCTGCTGAATCGCATTATGCATATGCTTCGAATATTCGGCGGATGTATCTATGAAATCACGTGGCGGCCTATATCCCTTTTCCCCGATTTCCGGTGGCATAAACTGGGCGTAATTGCTGTCTACGCTAGCCGAAACAACCGGAGCAGAGGCATTTCCTGCTTCCATGAAGCCAGTGGATTCTTGTTGTTCTTCGTTAACATAAATAATTGAGAGCTGGATATGTGGAAAAGCTTTTTTAAATTCAAGCGCTTTTTCGAAAGCCAGCCGGCTTCCATCAGAACCATCATAGGCGACCAGGATATTTCTATACATTCCATTCACCTCGAATCCATTTTGCTACTAATAAAATACCCTCCACAAGTGTATCGAAACATTAGTGAGTTTTTTGAAAATAAATATTTGTTTGAAATAAGTTGACAATTCAAAAAAGAGGGTGTTACTCTTAACCTATCAAATTCAAAGGAAAAGGAGGCCATGACAATGAAAAAAGTAACAGTATATGCACAAAAGAATTTTAAATATTGGTCAGGCCATCCTGTATTTTTTCATTGAATTTATTTCGTAAGCAGAAGTAATGGGGAAAGGTCTGAGCACCGATCCTTTTTTCATGAGCGCATGCCCAGAAAACGGGTATGCGCTTTTTTATGGTTTGATCAGCTTGCCGGCTGTTTGAATAAATTGAAATTACCGAAGGAGATGCTGAAGATGGACAGAATCCAACAACAGAAGATTATGATCAAGGAATCGCTAGAAGGAGATTAGCCAATCGGAAAAAAAGAAAGAAGGCGTAAAAGATGTTTGACGTTTTATGGAAATTGAAATGGTTTTTTAAAGAAAATTGGCTGCGCTATACTGTGGCCGTCGGATTATTATTTATCGCAAATATTATTGAAATTGTTCCGCCTTGGTTGATTGGCGTTGCCATCGATTCAATCGCCGAAGGGCAATTGACCAGCACGTTGCTCTGGCAATATATCGCCGTTTTGGCGGGTTCACTGGTGCTAGCCTATGTCATCAACTTTATCTGGCAGTATCAGCTGTTTGGCGGGGCCTATGTTATCGAGAGGCAACTGCGGTCGAGTTTGATGGGGCATTTTTTAAAAATGACACCGACCTTTTATGAAAAAAATCGGACAGGGGATTTGATGGCCCGGGCTACCAACGATTTGAGGGCGATATCTGAAACAGCAGGTTTTGGAATATTGACGTTGGTCGATTCGACTTTGTATATGGCGACCATCATCGTCGCAATGGGCATACTCGTTTCATGGAAACTGACGTTTCTGGCTTTGCTGCCATTGCCGATTCTTGCGATTGTTGTCCAAGTTTTGGGCAAAAAAATCCATGAACGGTATACAGCGGCGCAAGATGCGTTCGGCGAAATGAACGACAGCGTGCTTGAATCGGTCGGTGGTGTGCGCGTTATCCGGGCTTATGTTCAAGAACGGGCATCTGAACAGCAGTTTGCCGAAATGACGGAAGATGTTTATGAGAAGAACATGGCGGTTGAACGGATTGACGCTTTGTTCACGCCGGTTACAAAAGTGCTGACCTCCATCAGTTACATGATCGGGCTTGGATATGGTGCATTTTTAGTTGCGGACGGCACAATGACGCTCGGGGATCTTGTGGCGTTCAACGTCTACTTGGGAATGATCGTCTGGCCGATGTTCGCAATCGGCGAATTGATCAACACACTGCAGCGCGGAAATGCATCACTGGACCGAGTCAACGAAACTCTGGACTATGCAGAAGATGTGGTCGATCCGGCGCATCCGAAATTCGCGGACCGGCCTGAAAAAATCGGCTTTCAGGAAGTCAGCTTTACGTATCCGCAGTCGAGTTCAATCAATTTGCAAGGCATCAATCTTTCGATGAACAGCGGACAGACTCTTGGTATTGTCGGAAAAACCGGCAGCGGCAAGACAACATTCGTAAAGCAGCTGCTCAGGGAATATCCACTTGGCGGCGGTTCAATCCGGATGAATGAAATCGATTTGAACGATTTGACAAAAGAGCAGCTTCGCAGCTGGATCGGCTATGTTCCACAGGATCATGTCCTGTTTTCGCGGACAATTCGCGCCAATATCCTTTTTGGGAAATCGGATGCAACAGAAGATGAGGTGCGCAATGCACTGCGTTTGTCTTATTTTGAAAAGGATTTGGAAATGCTGCCGAACGGGCTGGAAACGCTTGTTGGCGAAAAAGGAGTCGCTTTGTCCGGCGGGCAGAAGCAGCGTATATCCATTGCGCGGGCGCTCATTAAAGATCCGGAAATCCTTATTTTGGATGATTCCTTGTCTGCGGTGGATGCCAAGACCGAGGCGAAGATCATTGAGAATATTCAGCGGGAACGTTCCGGCAAAACGACGATTATTACGACCCATCGCCTCTCGGCTGTCCAGCACGCTGATTGGATTGTCGTACTGGATGATGGAAAAGTCATCGAAGAAGGAACCCATGACGATTTGTTGAAGGCACATGGCTGGTATAACGAACAATTCCTCCGACAGCAAATCGAGGAGGTGTAAAAATGGGGACAGGAAAACGGCTAATAAAATATTCCATGCAATTCAAAAATGTTCTAATAACCGGAATGGTGCTTTTGGCGATTGCTGTGGCTGCCGATTTGGCGGCGCCGCTTATCGCGAAAGACATCATTGACAACCACATTTCCGGTTCAGTGGGCACGGTCGATTTTGAACCGATTGCCCGTCTGCTGGCTGTATTTTTCGCCACAGCAATCATTACAGCGGTTTTCCGCTATTTGCAGTATTTGTATCTGCAAAAAGCGGCGAACAGCATCATTAGAAAAATGCGGAATGATGTATATGAACACACGCAAACTTTGCCGATCCGCTACTTTGACAACTTACCGGCTGGAAGAGTAGTTGCCCGCATCACAAACGATACAGAAGCAATCCGGGATTTGTTCGTGACAGTGCTGTCCCAATTCGCTACAAGCTTTATGTATATGGGCGGAATTTACATTGCGCTATTTTATCTCAACTGGCAAATGGCACTCATCACACTCGGACTGGTTCCGCTGCTGTATGTCTGGATGCTGTTTTACCGGAAGTATGCGGCAAGCTACAACCATGTCGTGCGGGAAAAACTGAGTGACATGAATGCGATCATTAACGAGTCCATCCAAGGAATGACAATCATTCAAGCGTTCCGCCGGGAAAAGCAGATGAAAGAAGAATTTGAGGAACTGAACGACAAGCATTTCAAGTTCCAGCAGAAGCTGCTGATGCTTGAAGCTGCGGCTTCCTACAACTTGGTGGGAGTATTGCGTTCCATGATCTTCATTTTATTCATCTGGTATTTCGGCGGGGCTGCACTGTCCGGCACCGACATTGTTTCAGTCGGCGTATTGTACGCGTTTGTCGATTACATTATCCGTCTATTCAATCCGATCAGCGGAATCGTCAACCAATTTGCCAAGCTTGAAAAAGCCCTCGTTGCAGCAGATCGGGTGTTCCGCCTGCTCGACGAAAAAGGGGAAGCAGTCAGCGATGAGAAAATTGCGCGCTATCGTGGCAATGTGCGATTTGAAGATGTTTGGTTCGCTTACAAAGAAGAGGAGTATGTGCTAAAAGACATCTCGTTTGAAGCGAAGCAAGGAGAGACGGTGGCGCTGGTCGGCCATACCGGATCCGGAAAAAGTTCGATCATGAACTTGCTGTTCCGTTTTTATGATGTGACAAAAGGGGCGATTACGATTGACGGCATCAACGTTGAAGAAATGAGCCGCCAGTCAATGCGCGAACACATGGGCATCGTCTTGCAGGACCCCTATTTGTTCAGCGGAACGATTGAATCGAATATTACCCTTGGCGACAAACGCATTACGCGCCAAATGGTGGAAGATGCTCTCGTTGCAGTCGGCGGAGAGCGCGTTTTGAAGCATTTGCCAAAAGGCATCGACGAACCGGTAGTGGAAAAAGGCAGTACGCTTTCTTCCGGCCAGCGCCAATTGGTGTCCTTTGCCCGCGCCCTTGCTTTTGATCCGGCCATTTTGATCTTGGATGAAGCGACTTCCAACATCGACACGGAAACGGAAGAAATCATCCAGCATGCAATGGAAGTCTTGAAAAAAGGGCGTACGACGTTCATCATTGCGCACCGGCTGTCCACCATTAAGAATGCGGACCGTATTTTGGTGCTTGACCGCGGCAAAATTGCAGAATCCGGGTCTCATGAAGAATTGATGAAACTCGGCGGCACGTATTTTCAGATGTATCAAATTCAATCCGGAGTGTCCCAGACCCAAACAGTCGGGTAAGGGGCATTCCCTTTTTTATTCTGTAATAGCAAGAAGCAGTTTTATAGCAGCAAAAATAAGTTTCTTTCATTTTGAGAGAGGTTGAAAGATCGCTTCCGCTCTTTTTCAAGTCTCGAAGCAAGCACAGCGGATGCAGAGACAGGCGGACGCCTGGTCCGCGGGCCTCCTCAGCCAATCTCGCCTGGACGCGCTTTTTCCGATTAAAGCATCATTATTAAGTAGAAATTGAAATCTTGGCCTTAATAAATGTTTGAACTTCCTCATAAAAAGGCAAAGAAAAAAGCGCGGAACTTTTCCGCGCCTTAATCGTATACATGAAAGAGCATGAGTTCGTGAATCATCTTTTTGACGGCTTCTTCATCAGCCGGCTGTTTGGATAGCCAGACGATGGTGCCGTCTGGATGGTATTCACCGGTAACGCGCTCATTCTTATAAAAAAACGAAATGTTCCACCCTGGAAGTTGGCGATTCTCAAACATTGGTGTAAATTTAAAATGTTGCAGCATCCAATTCCTCCTTTGCTGTTCATCTTCATTATAGGTTGAGCTGGAATGATTGACAAAGAAGAAAAAGAAATGAGTGAAGCAATTGAATATATTTATAACCATCCTGATTATGATGATTATCGGCGCTTTGATCGGGGGTTTTACGAACTATATTGCCATCAAGATGTTGTTCCGCCCCTATAAAGCGCTGTATATCGGCAAATGGCGCCTGCCATTTACACCGGGGCTGATCCCGAAACGGCGTGATGAACTATCGACCCAGCTCGGCCGGACCATCGTCCAGCATTTGTTGACGCCGGAAACATTCAAAAAGCGTTTTTTCAACGAAGAAATGACCCGGAAAACGGAAAAGTGGATTCAAAATCAGTTGGAAGTCCATGTGTTCCAGTCGCCAAGGACAATCAATGGTTGGCTTGAGGGGGTTGGCCAGCACGGCATTGATGCCCGCGTTGAAAGGAAGCTTGATGAATTGGTTGACCGGCAAGCGTTGGCGCTGGCTGATTATATCGAAGGGAAAACTGTCGGTGAATTGATGCCTGACAAGTGGAAAGAAGAAACCGAATTGAAGCTGGTTCAAGGGGCGAAGTACGCCATTGACCGCGGTTCGGATTATTTTTCTTCTCTTGAAGGACGCGCTACGATAAAAAACTTTCTGGACGAATTCCTTGCTTCCCGTGGACGCATCGGCAGCATGCTGCATTCCTTGATAGGAGAGTCCCGGACGATTGTGGACCGTATCCAGCCTGAAATTATCAAATTTTTGAACTCCCCGCGGACTTTTGAATTTGCGGTGACGCTTGCTTATGGGGAATGGGAAAAGTTCCAAGAGCGGAAAGCCGATGAAATACTGGTGGAATTCGATTTCAAGCCAGCCCTCCATACGGTCAAACAATATGTCAAAGAAATCGCCAATATTGAAGGGCGCTTGAACACGACACTTGCTGAGACTTGGCCAACAGGGGTAGAATGGACAAGAACCAATTTCACTCCGCTTGTGACGGAGTTCATCTTCCAGCAGGGAGAAGAAAAATTAGAAGACACTTTGCAGAAGATCGATATTGAAGGCATGGTGAAAACGCAGGTTGATTCCCTTCCATTAGAACGTTTGGAAGAACTGGTTCTAGGGATTTCACAAAGGGAATTGAAAATGATCACGGCACTAGGATTTGTTCTTGGAGGTATAATCGGGATTTTCCAAGGACTTGTTAGTATCATGATGAATACAATGTAAAGGAGAATGATGATGGCAGTAAATATCTATGACGACATCAACAAATTAGCAGGAACATTCCGCGAGACGGAGGAATTCGGCAAGCTTCAAGAGGCGGTTGCTGCAGTAACTGCGGATGATGAAGCGAACGATTTGTTCAAAAGCTTCCGTGACCTTCAGATTACGCTTCAGCAAAAGCAAGCTCAAGGCGAAGAAATCACCGAAGAAGAAATCATGGGCGCTCAACAAACCGCTCAAGCGGCACAGCAAAACCCGAAAATCCTGGCAATGCTTGAAGCAGAGATGG
Organism: Planomicrobium sp. CPCC 101110; assembly: GCF_007859395.1. GTDB lineage: Bacteria > Bacillota > Bacilli > Bacillales_A > Planococcaceae > Planococcus. The sequence continues at coordinate 56,376 of NZ_VOHD01000011.1, forward strand.
GCTTAAGCCAAATGATCGAAGAAGTGAACCGCGTATTGATTCAGCCGGTCCAAGCTTTATATGAAAGCATGTAAAAATTTCTCTTAAATAAAGGGATAAAGAAGAAGGCACCGAATACGTAAAGATGAATGCTAATTCATTTTTACGAAAGGGTGTCTTTTTCTTATGTACGAAACCATCCGATTGGCAAAAGACGGCCGTATTGGCCATTTGATTATGGATCGGCCAAAATCGATGAATGCAATGAACGGCCTGATGATGAAAGAAATGGCCGACTGTTTTGAATCCCTGCTTCAAGAAAGCACAGTCCAAGTACTGGTCATCCGGGGAGAAGGGCGGGCTTTTTCTGCAGGGGGCGACATCAAGGAAATGATGGATCCGGATCATCCGATGGACATTGACGCAGTGATGAAAGATGTATCGCGTCTGGCAAAAGCGCTGTATATGCTGCCGCAAATCACTATTGCAGCGATACATGGCGCTTCAGCGGGACTTGGATTCAGCATGGCGCTCGCATGCGATCACATTATTGCGGAAGAAAGCAGCAAATTGGCGATGAACTTTATCGGCATCGGGCTTGTGCCGGACGGCGGCGGGCATTTTTTCCTGAAAGAGCGTGTCGGAGTGCCGAAAGCGAAACAAATTATCTGGGCGGGACAGACATTGAAAGCGCATGATGCAATGGCCAAAGGACTCGTGGATGAAGTGACTGCGGAAGGACGGGCCCTCGAACACGCGAAAGCATACGCGCAAGAAGCACTGGCTTCGCCGCTTCGGGCCAAGCTGGCGTCAAAACATGCACTGCATCAGCTGAAAATCGGGGAACTCGAAAAAATGCTCGAAATGGAAGCAGCCGCACAATCGGCCATGCGGAAGTCTGAAGATCATCTGGAAGGCATCAAAGCGTTTGTTGAAAAACGAAAGCCTGAGTTTACTGGGAAGTAGCCGCAAGGCGGAATCCGAAGGGAAGGGGTTCTGCGGAGGGAAATGAAGGGAAAGCCGGGATCCTCTTTGTTGTATCGCATAAAGCTGCATTTCAGAGAGCAGAAAGAGAATCTGCCGAAAGTGCTTTGGCGGCAATGAGAAAAAGCATGGCGAACGCCGCCATGCTTTTTGCCTTTTATGAATGGAACAGCAGTAATTTTCCGGCTGGCGAAACTACGCGGTGCGTCTGGTCCAAGAGGCCTTTTTCCTCCAGAAGCGCCCGCCCTTTGTCCCTTGCTTCCCCGTCATTGGAAGCAGTGAACGTTTCTTCCGCAATCAGCTTGCCGGTTTGCTCGAAAGCAGTTAATTTATACGTCTTCATGCTGAAGCCATCCTTTCTGAACAGTTATTCATTTTAAGTATAGCCGGTTTTATTTTATATGTCCTCCGATTGCGAAACATTTTAATGCGTATTTCGTATAAACAAAGAGAAAGGAGGAGTCTGAATGGCTTTACATGTTGAACACGCGACAAAACGGTTCGGGAATTTCACGGCTGTGGATGATGTGTCGCTCCAGGTGGGGCAAGGCCAGATGCATGGTTTTTTGGGCGCCAATGGTGCAGGGAAGACGACGACATTCCGGATGATTCTAGGGCTTCTTGACCCGACTTCCGGAAAGGTTAGCTGGAACGGAAAGCCCATTACATATGGAACAAGCCCGGAAATCGGTTATTTGCCGGAAGAACGGGGATTGTATCCAAAGATGAAAGTTGAAGACCAGCTGATTTATCTGGCGGAATTGCGCAGGATGCCGAGGCTGGAGGCAAAGCGGGAGGCGGCCCGCTGGCTTGAGCGGTTTGAAGTGCCCCATTATGCTTCCAAAAAAGTGGAGGAATTGTCGAAAGGGAACCAGCAGAAAATCCAGCTTATTGCATCGCTTCTGCATAAACCCTCCCTGCTGATTTTAGATGAGCCGTTCAGCGGGCTCGATCCAGTCAATGTGGAAATGCTGAAAAGTGCCATTCAGGATTTCCAAAAACAAGGAGCGACCATTGTATTCTCCAGCCACCGCATGGATCATGTGGAAGAACTATGCGACAACATCAGCATTTTGGACAAAGGAAAAATGGTCTTGTCCGGTTCAATCCGCGACGCGAAACGATCATTTGGCAAACAAAAGGTCCATATCAAAACAGACGGCGACTTGTCGGCGCTGAAGAGTATGGAAGGCGTGGAGAAATTCAAAAAGACAAAGGATGGGGCGCTGTTTCAAATTTCCGATGATGCAGCAGCGCAAACGCTTTTGAACGAATCGATGAAATTGGGCGCACTGCGGCATTTTGCCATCGAAGAACCTTCGCTGGAAGAAATTTTCATCGCAAAGGTGGGGAAATTGCATGCATAGTTTTTGGATCATATTCAAACAGGCGTTTTGGACAAAAGCGAAAACCAAGTCTTTTGTTATCACCACCATTATTGTCTGTGCATCCTTTTTCCTGATGGCCAATTTGCCGAAGCTCCTGGAGGCGTTTCAAGGCCCGGAAGAAGATTCGGTTCTCCATATTGTGGATGCCTCGGGAGAACTGGCGCCCCGCCTTCAGGAACAGCTGGAATTGATAGACAGCAGCGTCCATGCGGTGCCGACCGGCATGTCGGAAGCGGAACTGAGAGACGGCATCGCCAATGGAACAGTTGAAGCTTATATGGTGCTCGAACAGGAGGGGCAGCTGACGGCGCGCTATGTTTCGGAATCGGCCAATGAAATGGAAAACGGTTCCGGCATTGAACAGGCGGTGCAATCGCTGCAAACGGTTTTGACCGCTGAGAGCTTGAATTTGAATGGCAGCCAAGTGGAACGGTTGTTTGCGCCGGCTCTGTTCGAGCGGGAAGCGATATCCGCGTCCTCAAAATCGCAGGAAGAATTAAGCCAGACAAGAGGACTGGTTTATATTTTGATCATGCTGATCTATATGTCTGTCATTTATTATCCCAATATGATCGCCACAGAAGTGGCTACCGAAAAATCATCCCGGGTCATGGAGATTCTGATTTCAAGCGTCTCGCCGGTCAAGCACATGTTTGCGAAGATTGCGGGCATTGGCACGCTCGGCATTTTGCAGATGCTCGTTTTCGGCTTATCAGGCTATGCAGCAATCCAAACGGCTGGAACAGGTATGACCGAAGGCGTTTTCAGCGTTTTCGGGTTTTCGGAAGTGAAAATCAGCACTTTCCTGTTCGCGGTTCTTTTCTTCCTGTTGGGATACTTTTTGTATGCTGTGCTCGCCGCTCTGCTTGGTTCACTGGTCAGCAGGATAGAAGATGCCCAGCAGCTGATGCTTCCGATGATGTTTTTAATCATTGTAGCTTCGTTTATCGCTTTTTCTGGCATTTCCGTACCGGAGGCGAAATTTGTGACCGTCGCATCTTTCATTCCATTCTTTGCACCGCTAGTCATGTTTCTCCGTGTGGGCATGCTGGACCTTCCGCTTTGGGAACCGCTGTTGGCAATTGCCATTATGCTGATTACAATCGGGCTTCTCGGCTGGTTCGGGGCACGGGTTTACAGAGGAGGCGTGCTCATGTACGGTTCGTCTCAATCATTGAAAGATATCCGCAGAGCAATTACGCTGGGAAATAAAAAATGATAAAGGAGCCGTTTGCAGAGGTGTTTTTGGCAAACGGTTTTTTTTCGTTCGCGTCCATGGTAAAATAGGAACAAATATTCGGCTTTTTAAAGGAGTTTTATCTATGGGGAAAATTCGATTTATCCATGCGGCCGACCTGCATTTAGGCAGTCCGTTTACAGGCATGAAAGGATTGCAGAAAGAGCAGTGGAAAAAGCTGAGGGACAGCACGTTGGATGCTTTTGACCGGCTGATTGACTATGCTGTGGAATCGCGTCCTGATTTTTTGCTGATTGTCGGCGACATCTATGATGGGGAAGACCGCAGCATCCGTGCCCAGCATCGGTTCCAGATGGGCATGCAGCGCCTACGGGACTCAGGGGTTCCTGTAGTAATCAGCCACGGCAACCACGATCATTTGGGCGGCAAATGGACCCGTTTTGAATTGCCGGAGAATGTGCATGTCTTCGGACCGGCAGTTTCCCAAACAGAACTGGCCACATCAAATGGAGATGTTGTCATTACCGGTTTCAGTTACAGCGAACGCCATATCAAAGAGCCGATGATTTCCGCTTACCCGCCTGCCGACAAAAAAGAAGCTTTCCATATCGGCATGCTGCACGGCAGCATGGAAGGGGATACGGCTCACGCTGTATATGCTCCTTTCACAAAAGAGCAGCTGCTCGGCAAACATTATGACTATTGGGCGCTGGGCCATATCCATATGAGGCAGGAATTGCACCGGGAACCTTCCATCGTATACCCGGGCAATATCCAAGGGCGCCATAAGGGAGAAACGGGACCGAAAGGCTTTTATGATGTCACATTATCAAAGCAGGAAACGGTGCTTTCGTTTGTCCCGGCATCTGTCGTTCAATTTGATCGCCTTGCGGTTTCATGCGGAGGCATGGTGCACATGAACGAAGTGCTGGAAGCTTGCCGGGATGCCGCAGGCGATTATGCCAGCCGTTATGGGTCCGCTGTAGTGGAACTCGAATTCACCGGCATGGCTCCAGAAACGGCAGAATTGTTCAATGAAATCCCGGAAACCGAATTGATTGAAACCATCCGGGAAGCGATAGAAGCGGACGGAGAATTTGTGTGGATCCATGGCCTTTCTTTTGAAGAAAGTGCGGCTGATTTTCCGCTGTCGCCGTTTGGCGAACAAATCATCGGCGCCATCAAAGGGTGGGGCATTGCCGGATGGAAAGAAGTGCTGAATGATTTGTACCGGCATCCGAAAGCCGGCAGGTTCCTTGATGCATTGGACAGCCGGTCGGTAGATGAACTTCAGGAAAGTGCCATCCAAAAAATTCGCCGCGGCATGCAAACAGGGGAGTAGCCATATGAAAATTGAAAAACTGATTATATACGGATTCGGCAAACACGAAAACCGGACAATTGATGTCGACCCACAAGCATCTTTGTTTTACGGAGTGAATGAAGCCGGCAAGACAACCATCCAGCAATTCATCATCCAGACATTGTTTGGCTATCCTATGCGCAATCAAACGAAAACCCGGTATGAGCCAAAAGCTGGCGGGAAGTACGGCGGCCAAATTCATTTAGTGGATAAAAAATACGGCCGGGTAATCGTCGAACGGGTAAAAGGAAAGGCGGCGGGCGATGTGGCCGTCTTTTTTGAAAATGGCGCCAAGGGCGGCGAGGCAGAACTGAAAATGATTTTGCGGAATTTTGACCGGGCAGCGTTTGAATCGGTTTTCTCGTTTTCCATACACGAACTGCAAGGGCTAGAACGGATGACTGAAGAAGAATTGAGCAGGACGCTTCTCGCTTCCGGCACAACCGGCATTGATGCCATTGCGAAAATGGAAAGCCGCCTGGAAAAGGATATGGGGCTATTGTTCAAGAAAGCGGGCCGTAATCCGGAAATGAATTTGCTGATCGAAGAACTCAAGGCAATCGAAAAAGAATTGCGTGATTACCGGTCAGAGACTGAACTTTATGGCCCTTATAGGGAGCGGATCCGTGAAATAGAAAAACGCTTGGCCCATATGACGGAAGAAGAACAGCAGATTTCTAGCAGCATACGGGAAGCTGAAAAACGCCTTCAGTCAGTGCCTTTGCTTGAAAAGGCGGCTAAACTCGAACAAGAGTTGGAAGGGCTGGAAGGGGACGGATTTCCAGCGGACGGCAGGCGGCGGATGGAAAGGCTGCAGGACCGGATATCCGAAACGGCCGCAAAAATCGGATTAACGGCTGATGAGCTGGTTGCACTTGGGAACCATGATACTGTCCACCAAGAGACAGAGGTGCTTGAACGGCTGCTGAACCGCGAAACGGAATGGCATCAGCTGCAGATGCTGCATCGCAAAAAAAGGGATGAGTTTCTGCAATTGGCAGACGACAAGGAACGGCTGATCGGTTTAGTCGGCATGACAGCCGGAGAAGCCCTGCAAAGCGATGTGTCATTGGGCCGCGAAGAACAGCTGATTGCCCACGTTCAGCAATTGGACATGGAGGAAGAGGAAAAACGTTTTACTCTACGCCGATTGTCTGAAGAAAAAAGCACATTGGAGAACATTCGGAGGCAGATGGATACACTTCTGGATCATCGGCCGACGGAGAAGGAGCGCCAAGAAGCCGAACACTGGCCGAGCTTGTCAAGGCAACTGGCAGAGGCAAAGGCCGCGAAGCGTCTTGAACGTTCCGCCAATCCGCGCACTCTTAGCTTCCTTCTGCTTGGCCTTGGGCTGTTCGGCATCTTGCTCGGTATCATGCAGGGGAACTATGCGGTTGCAGGTCTTGCCCTTTTAGCGGCGGCAGCCGGGGGCTGGACCTTTATGAAGAACGGACAGCCGGCAAAGACGGACAGCAAGCATGAGAAACTGCTGCAGAAGTACGCAGGAAGAGAAAGTGAATGGGATGAGCTTGTACGGCGGATAAACGAGTTCGACCGAAAGATGGCGGAAGCGGAAGCCCAAATGGCTGCTGGCGAAGAAAAAGTGGCAGCCTTGTCCCAAGCTGCTTCAGGGCAGCCTGCCAAACAGGCATATGAACAGTTTCTTCAGCAGCTGGGAATCGAGCCGGGTGCGAGCCGGTCAACCGTCCTGGATTTGTTTGAAAAGCTCCGGGAAATCCAGGCGGTCCATTCCCGCCTTGGCCGCTTGGAACAGGATCTGGATCTACTGGCCAGCCAGATAGGGGAATGGCTGGAACAAGCGGAAGTGATGGCGGGAAGGCCACTTTCTTCGGAAGGCTTGTATGCTGAATTGCGGAACGAGTTCGCTTTCCGACAAAAGCAGCGGGCAGAAGAGTTGAAAAGGAAAGAAAAGCGGATGGAACTTGAAACCGAGGCTAAAAAACTTGCTGCCTTTTTGGAACAAGCAGAAAAAGAAAAGCAGCTTTTGCTTGAGGAAGCATCAGCAGCTGATGATAATGAATTTTATAAGTTTGCCGACGATGCGGCGAAAAAAGAAGCACTCCTCCATGAACTCACGCCTATACGGTCCCAGCTGGCGGTGATTGGACAAACGGAGCTCCTAGCGGGCTTGGTCGAAGAAGAAACATTGACTGGCTTTTTGTCGCAGCAGGAAGCGGTCTTGAAGGAATTGAAAAGCGAACGCAACGAATTGCTCGCTGAACTGGCTGATAAGAAGCAGACCACGCAAAGACTATTATCGAACGGGGAATACGAAGAGAAACTGCAGCAATTCGAGGAGAAAAAAGCCGAGTTTGCAGACCTCGCAAAAAGTTGGGCGACAAACAAAGCGATTATGGAAGCGATCAAGCAAACCATGAACGAATTGAAAGAAAAGAAATTGCCGGCGGTCATCGCGAATGCCGAGTCGTATTTCAGCAAACTGACCGCCCATACGTATACGGGATTAGAGATGAATCCCGGCGGTTTTTTCGAAGCGGTAAGAGAAGATGGCATGCGTTTCCATATTGCTGAACTGAGCCAAGCGACAAAAGAGCAGGCATATATTGCCCTCAGGCTGGCCCTTGCGGTATCGATGCAGGAAAGCCATCCGTTTCCAATAGTGATGGATGACGCTTTTGTCCATTTTGATCGCAGTCGTCTTCAGCAAATGATAAACTTAATAACAGAGCTGCAAGCGAATCATCAGTTTATTTATTTTACTTGCCATGAAACTATGCAGCAGGTTTGGCCGAATGCCCATGTCATCCATGTGGCAAACACAGAAAGGAGTGTGCACTCATGACTAAAGGAATCACACAGCGGGCAGTAGGGGAGACGATTGACGAATATTTGCTGATCAAGCAATCCGTCAAAGGCGTCACGACAACGGGAAACCCGTTCATATCCCTTGTCTTGCAGGATAAAAGCGGAGATATCGAAGCGAAATTGTGGGATACAAAAGAAGAGCAGGAGAAAATGTTTGCAGCGGAAACCATTGTGCGGGTAGGAGGGGAAATCCACAACTACCGTGGGAAAAATCAATTGCGCATTAAAAGCATCCGCCCGGCCAAGCCGGAGGAAAACCAGTCGATTGCCGACTTGATGCCTTCTTCCGATAAAAGCACAGAACAACTGTCAGAAGAAGTAATGAGCTATTTGTTTGAGATGCAAAATCCGCAGATTCAGCGCATTACGCGCCATATATTGAAAAAATACCAGCAAAAGTTCCTGACGTACCCGGCGGCTACGAGAAACCACCACGATTACGTATCCGGCCTTGCAGACCACGTTGTTTCCATGTTGAAGCTTGGAAAAGCGCTATGCGAAATTTATCCGACATTGAACAAGGACTTGTTGTATGCCGGCATCATTCTTCATGACATCGGCAAAGTGTTTGAACTGTCCGGGCCTATCGCTACAACCTATACCGTTGAAGGGAACTTGATCGGGCATATTTCCATCATGGTAACCGAGATATCGAAAACGGCGGAGGAGCTTGAAATTGATGGGGAAGAAGTACTGCTGCTTCAACATCTTGTATTGTCCCATCATGGCAAAGAAGAATGGGGGAGCCCGAAACGGCCAATGATCAAAGAAGCCGAAATCCTTCACTATATCGACAATATCGATGCGAAAATGATGATGCTCGACCGGGCGCTTGGAAAAACGAAGCCGGGAGAATTCTCAGAGCGCCTGTTTGCTTTGGACAACCGTTCGTTTTATAAGCCGACGATCTAAGTTCAGCTTCTCATTGCTTCATTGAACTAACAATCAAAAAACCCGTTGTTATGGACGTCCATAACAACGGGTTTTTATTTTCATGATTATTCAGCTGGTGCTGCTTCTGCATTCAAGATGCTGTCCAAAGCGCCTTTTAAATCTTCGTCTTTGATGTCGATTTTTGCATCTTCCATCATTTTAGCGATTTTTGGAACAAGGGCAGCCTGGTCCGCTTTTGCAACTGCTAAGTCGGTGCGGATAGCTTCTTTTTGCTCTTCAAGTGCTGGCTGGTCTTCCACTTTGCGTTTTTCAAGAACTTGGATGATATGGAATCCGTGCTGTGTTTGAACAGGTTCGCTGATTTCATCAACTTCCAAGTTGTAAGCTGCTTCTTCAAATTCAGGAACCATTGCGCCTGCGCCGAACCAGTCAAGGTTTCCGCCGTTTGCTGCCGATCCTGGATCCGTGGATTCTTCTTCAGCCAATTTCGCGAAGTCAGCGCCTTCGTCCAATTGCTTTTTGATATTGGTTGCTGTCTCTTCGTCAGCAACTAAGATATGGCGTGCATTAAGTTCAGTGCCTTGGCGGTCATATTGTTGTTGAATTTCTTCATCAGTGACTTCCACGTCTTCAGTCAACGCTTTTTCCTGAAGCAAATTCAAACGGATGACTTTTTTATAGCTTTCTTCTGTTTGGTTGTTTTGTGCAAGGAATTGGTCGAAGCTTTCGCCCATTTCATCCTGTGATTTTTTATACTCTGCGTCAACTTCTTCGTCAGTAACTTCATAGTTTTCGCCAAGCACTTTTTCAATCATCAAGATTTGAACAGCTTGTTCACCCACAGAAGCTTTCATTTCTTCATAAAGGTCGTTTTTTGTGATATCCCCAACTTCAGAAGATACGACAACTTCGCTGTCTGAACCGTTCCCGCTGCATGCGGATAAAGCAAGAACTGATGCAGCCAAAGTAACTGTTAAAAATGATTTTTTCATTATTTTCGCTCCCAACTTTCTTTCTTGATGCCAGTGTTACTATACCATAAAAGCTTAAAAAATCAAAAAGTTTCGTAAAAGTAAAATTCGGGTAAATGAAATCGCGTAAAAGCCATGAAAGTGCCGCACCTTGGTTTTCAGGGGCATGAACCATCCAGCCTATAAAAAAGTTCATTTGCCAAAAGGCAAATGAACTTATGGAGTAAATTCTACGCCAACGTATAAGGAAACTAGCAAGATAGTGATTAATATATTAATCGTCCGGAATATTTTTTGATGATTTTCCTCCGGGATTTCCCGTGAAGTTACCAATGCTAATGTCATGCGATTGATTTGGAACAAATAAAATACAGAGAAAACAACTACAAAGCCGATTAACATGAATTTCCTCCCCTCTGAACTTAGGTTCTAGTATAGCAAATCCGGGAAGAAAAAACAGGTTTAGGACATCGGCTGAGGCACAAGAATTTCAAACCCGGTGTCTGTTTCTTCTATTAGCGCCTCTTTTGGAGAACGCGCTAAATTCCGCATATAAATCAAATCGGGAACGCATAGTCCGCAATGGTAGGCGAGCAGCATCGCAAAATAATGGCTGAAAGCGGGCATTAAGATGCTTAAGACCACAATAACTGTATTGATCAAAAAGAAAGGGGTGACCAAGGTCAGGATGAACCGTTGTTTTGCGACAGGCTCTGAGATTTTCAGCGTGATGATGGGCATTAACCCCATTTGTTTTGTTAAGATCAGGCGGATGCATTGGCGGCATCCAAATAGCGGAATGAAATGGCATATTTTGTGCAGGGGATATACCCCCAAGATTGCCAGGATAAATGGCAGGAAATACTGGTCGGATAAAGGATCGGTATAAACAATGTTGAGCGTGATATAGAAGCTGATGAATACTCCAACCCCGATAAGCGCGGACATCATGAATAGTCGGTCGAATCCGTACTGTTTTTTTACGTTTATAGTTTTCCAGCAATGCATGATTTGCATCTCCTACAAGTGAGAATTCTCTTATGAGTCGATACATACAATACAACGATTTACAGAGAAAAGCAACCATAAAAATTACTAAATTTTAGAAGATGCTTTCACTGTTTTTCGGCAGTTTGTATAATGTGATTTTCTTCGCTGAACCGGTTTTCGATATTCTTGAAGGAAGCTTCAAAGATCTCCATGAAATCATCACCGTAAATATTGCGTATAACGGCCATTACATCCATGAATTCCGGAAACCTTCCATATAATTCCCGTAAAGGCAAAGACCCTTCAATGACAGAGTGGGGAGTATCATGGTATTTCTCAATCATTTCCTGCATCAATTCTTCACCTTTTTTCGTCAGTTCAACATATGTATTGCGTTTATCGGTATCGCGTTTTGAGAAAGCCAATAATTCGCGTTCTTCCAGTTTTTTCGAAAAGTTAAAGGCCGTGGAAACATGCATAACGCCAAATTTTGCAACATCTGAAATAGAAGCGCCTTTTAAATGATAAGAAATCCATAAAATGTGGTGTTCATTAATATTCAAATCATAAGGTTTTATCCACAACTGCCAATCTTTTTCGACCGCTTTCCATAACGCTTTTGACAGCTGGCCTATGCGTTGGCTAAACAGCATGGCTTCTTTCATCGTGTATTCTCGTTCACTCATCTAGGCACCAACTTTCCCCCGAAAGTATTTTCTCTTATTATAGCAGTAAAGCAACTACTATTAAAGTGTGAATAGTAAAAAAATTTTAAAAATCGAAATATCACCAAAATTACAGGTTTCAGAAAAATCGGAAAACAAAAAAGAATGCCGGCAGCCTTCCAAACAGAAGATTGCCGGCATTCTTTTATTTTTCGTTTGTGGAACTGTTTTGATGATCTTTATCGTCTTTATTGTTTTTGTCGTCGTTGTTTTTATCGTCTTTTTTATCTTTGCTGATCGACTTTTGAAGCTCTTCAATTGATTTTTGGATAGCCAAAATTTCAAGCTGAAGATGTTCTTTAGCCGGAACCGTGCTTTGCTGCCATGCTTCCATTGATTTTTTCAGCTCGTCCATTGCAGCAGGAAGCTGGGTTTTTGTTTCAGCCGATAAAGCGGCTACGGATTCTTTCAATTCGTTTACTTTTTCTTTTACTTCGGCTAATCTTTCCTTCCAGTCAGTAGAAGTGGATTTCACGGAAGTCCGAAGATCTTTACCGGATTGTGGAGTAGTGAATAATGTCGCTGCAGCTCCTGCTGCCAGCCCTGTCGCGAGCCCTATAAAAAAAGTTGATGCTCTCATATGCCAAACGCCCCTTTCGTCTATACCGTTCTTTTCCTTTATTCCACTTAATTAAAACATAAAGATGAATGGGGATTCAACGAAAAAAAGCTTTTCGCCAGTTTAATCGGCGAAAAGCTTTCTTTTATACGCTTTGTGAAACAGCAGTTTGAAGGTTTGAACGTTTGACCAGCTTGATCACAATCGGGAATATAAGTGCGAATGCCACGCCATTGAACAAGACGGCAGGCAAGACGACAGTCGTGAAAAGGAACCCGAAAGGAATTTCTGCGCCGATAACGAATATTGCCGCTGACAGAAAAATCGTGCCGGACAAGATTGTTCCAAGACCACATAAAACTACTGCTACTGGAAGTTTTGTTGCAACTTTTTTAATAAGCATTACGACAGCGAAAAAAACGAACGCAGTGATGAACTTGTCGATAATGTTCGGGAAAAAACCGCCAGGGAATGTGGAAAACAAACCTGAAATCACGCCAGTTGTCATTCCGAGCAAAAAGACGCTTTTAACATTCGGGAACAATAGAATTCCGACAAACATCATCGTCAACATGAAATCTGGCTTCATGCCTCCGTTAATTCCGGGAATGATCAAGTAAAGTGCTGCCCCTACACTGACTAGCAGCGCCATTAAAACTAAACTTTTCGTATTCAATTCTCATCTCTCCTCAGCTCTACGCTTTTTTGTCTTCCCGGTCGTATCCTCACGATCGCCGGCGAAAAACTTAACCTGATTCTATCTTTTATGAGTGCATAAATCAAGTAAGGGAACTCAATTTTTCTTTTACTTCTTCCGCCAATTGCTGGATGCGTTCCGTTGTAAATTCTTTTTCTTTCGTTACCCATTTGGCGCCGAAGCCGTCTGTCTCGCCATAGCGGGGGATAAAGTGCAGGTGAAAGTGTGCGACGCTTTGGCCCGCTTTAGCGCCATTGTTGTTCAGCAGATTCATGCCGGCAGGTTCGAATGTTTCCTTTATGGCAGAAGCGATTTTTGGCACGACCGCAAACAAATCGGCTGCTTCTTTGGAAGTCAAGTCGTATACCAATGCGCGGTGTGTTTTAGGGACAATCAACGTGTGGCCTTTTGTCAAAGGCATGATATCCATAAAAGCATATACATTTTCGTCCTCATAAATTTTCACACTTGGGATGTCGCCATTGATGATTTTGCAAAAAATACAGTTTTCCATATTCCTCATCCTTTCGTCGCTTCTGTTTTGAAAGCAAGAAAATCCCGCTATTTGAACTTTTACTGTTCTTATTTTATCATACTTAACTTTCCAGAAAAGAAATCATCTATCAGTTTTGATACAATATGATGAGAAAGAGGTGTTGGCAATGGCTGTTTTGGAAGTGAAGGCGCTGACGGGAGGCTATACACGAAAACCCGTTTTGCAGGACGTAACATTTTCGATCAAGAAAGGCGAACTTGTCGGATTGATCGGATTGAATGGCGCAGGAAAAAGTACGACCATCAAACACATTATCGGGTTGATGCAGCCTAAATCAGGCGAAATCCATCTGAATGGCAAATCGTTTGAAGATGATATGGATGCTTACCGGTCGTCGTTTTCTTATATACCGGAAACGCCGGTCTTATATGAAGAGTTGACGCTGCGGGAGCATTTGGAATTGACCGCTATGGCTTATGGGCTGGATTCTGCAACATTTGAAGCCAGGTCTGCAGAATTATTGAAAGAATTCCGGATGGAAAAACGGCTGCGTTGGTTTCCGTCCCATTTTTCAAAAGGGATGCGCCAAAAAGTGATGATCATGAGTGCTTTTTTAGTGAATCCATCCCTGTATATTATCGATGAGCCGTTTGTGGGATTAGATCCGCTTGGCATAAAATCGCTTTTGGACCAAATGGAGCAGCAGAAGAAAAAAGGGGCGTCAGTCCTGATGTCGACGCATATTTTGTCGACGGCTGAACGGTATTGCGATCGTATTATTCTATTGCATAACGGGCGTGTACGGGCAAGCGGTACGATGGCTGATTTGCGGAAAGCGTTCAATATGCCGGATGCTTCGCTGGATGATTTGTATATTGCGATGACCGAGGATGAACTCAATGAAGAATTTGCATGATGTGTGGTCAAGGCGGCTTCAGAAATATGTGGTTGAAGTCCAAAATTATTTAAAATATGTTTTTACCGGCCATATTGCGATAGTCCTGCTGTTTGCCATCGGAGCAGCGGGTTACGCCTATAGCGAATGGGTCCAGTCCATTCCGCCCGGATTTCCGGGAGCTTGGCTGCTGGCGGTCATTTTCGGGGTGCTGTTGGCTTATAGCCCGCCGACAACATTGCTGAAAGAAGCGGATGCGGTTTACTTTTTGCCGCTTGAAAGCAAACTGGATGAGTTTTTGAATCCTGCGCTCAAGTGGTCGTTTTTCTCCCAATTATATTTGCCGGTAGTGGCGTATGTCGTGTCACTGCCGATGGTGAATGCGTTATACGGGTTGGATTCTGCCCTATTGGTCGGATTGCCGATTTTATTGCTGCTGTTGAAATGGTGGAACATCCAGACGGAGTTTTCCTTCCGTAAAGCAAAAGCCGGGCATCAGGCATGGCTGGACCGCCTAGTCCGCTTTCTTGCGGTGCTTTTGTTTGTTAACTTCTATGTGGAGGACCGGTTGATATTTGCGGTTCTTGTATTGTTCGTCATTATAATCTACGGCCGGTGGGTAAAACAGCAGGCGGTGGGCAAGCCGTTCGCCTATGGGCACTTTATCGCCCTTGAAGAAAACCGTATGCTGCGCTTTTACCAGTTCGCTAATTACTTTACGGATGTCCCGCATATAAAAGGGAAGGTCAAAGCGCGTTCTTGGCTCAACTGGGTTTATCGTTTTATCAAGCCAGGGCCCAAAAATGCCCATTTTTATTTGGTATGGCGCACATTCATCCGGTCGGATGAACTGTTTTATTTGTGGGTCCGCCTGACTGCCATCGTGATGATCGGAGCTTGGCTGATTCCGTTTCCGGTTGCAGTCGCCATTTTCTCGGCGGCACTGGCGTTTGCTTCAGCTATCCAAATATGGCAAGGCTTGAACAAAACCCAGCACTTCCGCATGGACAATCTGTTCCCGTTGACTCAGTTCAACAGGGAACAAGCGGTTTGGAAGCTGGTGCTGATCGTCCAAACAGTCCAAGCGGCCCTAACCGCCCTTGTTTTAGCACTGGCCGGCGTGCCGCTTACGGCATTGGCGGCGTTGGCCGTCATCATTCTGGTTTCAATTATTACTGTATCGGCGTCAAAGAAAAACAAGAAGAAATAAGCAAAGCCCCGCATCTGCTGATGCGGGGCTTTGCTTTTAGGAATTATTTGTTATGGCTGTGGTAATTGATCGCTGCTGAACCAAGTGTTTTGGCTGCGATAAGCATCGCTTCTTCTTTAAAGTCGAATTTCGGATGATGGTGCGGGTAAGCATCGCCGTCCGGCTTAGCGCCAGTGAAGAAGAATGTTCCCGGCACCTTTTCCAGGTAATAAGAAAAATCTTCGCCGCCCATTTGAGGAGGAGCGTCGTAAACTTCCTCGACACCTGGCACAGTTTCGGCAATGTTCTTCAAGTACATGGTCTCGGCTTCATGGTTAACAACCGCCGGATAGCCGCGCATGTAATTGAATTCGTAAGTGCTGTCGGCCGCCCGGCTTGTGCCTTCGATGACGCGTTCCATTTCCTCTTCCATCAGTGTCCGGATGGATTCGCTGAATGTGCGGATCGTTCCGGACAATTTAGCTTGGTCGGCGATGATATTGAACGGATTTTCCGCGATGAACGAGCCGACGGACAATACAGCGGATTCAAGCGGATCTACACGTCTGGAAACCAATTGCTGCAAGTTTGTGACAATCTGGGAGCCGATGACCACTGCATCTTTTGTTTCATGAGGGCTTGCGCCATGTCCGCCGCGGCCTTGGACGGTCAGTTCGAATCTATCAGAAGCGGCCATGATCGGGCCTACTCGGTAGTCGATTCTGCCGAACGGGGTCATGGACCATAAATGCGTCCCGAAAATGACATCGACCCCGTCAAGCGCGCCGGCTTCAATCATCGGTTTTGCACCGCCCGGGGCAAGTTCTTCTGCATGCTGATGGATCAGCACATATTTGCCTTCAAGCTCATGGCTCATCGCATGGAGCACTTTTCCAAGAACGAGGAGTGTCGCTGTATGGCCATCATGGCCGCACGCATGCACAACGTTTGGCACTTGGGAACGATATGGAACACCTTCTTTTTGGTCTTGTATCGGCAAAGCGTCAAAATCTGCGCGCAAGGCAACGGTTTTTCCCGGTTTCGTGCCTTGGATGGTGGCAACGAGTCCATTGCCGCCGACTCCGGAACGGACTTCGACGCCAAGCGCTTCGTAGAATTCCCGGATATAAGCCGCTGTTTTCTCTTCATGGAATGATGGCTCCGGATTCATATGTAAATGGCGGCGTATATCCACCATTTCGGCATAATTGGCATCCAATTGTTCGTAAAGTTTCTCAATCATTTGATGTAGCTCCCTTCAATATTAATAGATAAAGGATACCATAAAAAGAATGAATTTATTATTTTTTCAGTGAACGGCATAATCAGGACCTATTCTATCCGTGTCCCGTTGCTGCTTTTTCAAACATTTCCAAGAGGGAAATGAAAATTCCCGCGGCTTGCGGGCCGCGGGAAGGGAGATGGTTTTATTCGTCTTCGGGTTTTGCTGTATATGTCGTTACATAGGAAGAGCCGGAAAAGATGTTTGGGCGCTTTTCTGCAGAGCCCTCGGCCGGCTTTGAATGCGCTTGTGAAAAAGCCTGGGATTCTTTCCATTTCTCGAAAAAGTTCGGTGATTCCCATTCGGTCAGTACTACGTACGTATCCGAATCCTTCGGACGGAGCACCCGGAAAGCGACATACCCCGGTTCATTTTCGATAGCGCCTGCCCGGTTTTTGAAACGGTGTTCAAAAATTGGCCGGCCTTCTTCCGTCACTGGAATATTATTGAAAACGAAAAATCCTTTTTCTTTGAATTCACCGGTGCCATCCACCACTTCATAGCGGCGAGGCGTTTGGAAAACAGTTTTCCCTTCCGTTTCGTGGATAACCAATGTGGTATTTTCCCCTTGCATGACCACCATGTTTTCGTTCGGGTATTTATCCCTTAATTTCTTCATATAATCATATGTTCCTGTTGTCATATATAAGTTCAAAAAATCCGCCTCCAATACTGTGCTTTATAGTATACCGTTCCCTGAATAAAAAAGCATGAAACTCTTTTGTCCATCCCGTGACTTCAGAAGCGTCTAATTTATGACATTTCCTTTCGGAAACTATACAATAAAGGGCAGAGCGTCTATAGTAAATACCGATATAGAATAGATACGCACTGGATTTAACAGACTGAAGGGATGAATTGACACATGACTTTTAACGACACTTTATTGAGGGCAGCGCGAGGGGAAAAGACGGACCATGTACCGGTATGGTATATGCGCCAAGCGGGACGTTCGCAGCCGGAGTACCGCAAGATCAAAGAAAAATACTCATTGGAGGAAATCACGCATCAGCCGGAGCTTTGCGCATATGTGACCAAGTTGCCGGTTGACCAGTATGGCGTTGATGCTGCGATTTTGTATAAAGATATCGTGACCCCGCTGCCGGCTATCGGTGTGGACGTTAAGATCAAGGCAGGCATCGGTCCTGTTATCGATAATCCGATCCGTACAATGGCGGATATTGAGCGCCTGGGCGAGATCAATCCTGAACAAGATGTGGATTTCGTGCTGGAAACAATCCGCATGTTAACGCAAGAACAATTGAATGTGCCGTTAATCGGATTTTCAGGAGCGCCTTTCACATTAGCGAGCTATATGATCGAAGGCGGCCCTTCACGAAGCTATAACAAAACAAAAGCTATGATGGCATCCCAGCCGCAAATGTGGTTTGCGCTGATGGACAAACTGGCGGATACCATCATTCCTTACGTTAAAGCGCAGATCAAAGCAGGGGCGAAAGCGGTCCAGATTTTCGACTCATGGGTCGGGGCGTTGAATGTGGAAGATTACCGAATTTTCATCAAACCGGTTATGGAGCGCATTTTCTCTGAACTCCGGACCGAAGGAGTGCCGTTGATCATTTTTGGAGTCGGAGCAAGCCACCTGGCGAAAGAATGGCATGATCTTCCGGTGGATGTTGTCGGGCTGGATTGGCGTTTGCCGATTTCTGAAGCACGTTCAATGGGATTGACAAAAGCGTTGCAAGGCAACTTCGATCCTTCTTATCTGCTGGCAGACTGGCCGGTCATCGAAGAACGGGCTAAAGCGATTTTGGATATGGGCATGCAGCAAGACGGCTATATCTTCAATCTTGGACATGGGGTCTTCCCGGAAGTGAATCCGGATACATTGAAGCGTTTGACTGCATTTATCCACGAATACAGCGCGGCGTATAAAGCAAAGAAATAATTGACTATATAATCGAGGATATAATCTGAATTTAGAGGTGACTGATGATGAAAAAGACAATGGGATTATTGGTTATGGCGTACGGCACGCCTTATGAAGAAGCGGATATTGAACGCTATTACACGCACATCCGCCACGGCCGCAAGCCGAGCGAAGAAAGCCTGGAAGACCTGCGCAGCCGCTATAAAGCGATCGGCGGACTTTCCCCGCTGGCAAAAATTACGAAAGATCAAGCGGAAGCTTTGGGAGCACGCCTGAACGAAGTGCAAGATGAGATTGAATTCAAAGTTTATCTTGGTTTGAAGCATATTGAACCGTTCGTCGAAGACGGAGTGGCAGCCATGGAACGCGATGGCATCAAGGAAGCTGTGTCGATCGTATTGGCTCCGCATTTCTCGACATTTTCGGTGAAATCCTATAATGGCCGAGCTTTGGAGGCTGCAGAAAAAGCAGGCATCAAATTGACTTCAGTGGAAAGCTGGTATACAGAGCCGAAATTCATTCGATACTGGGGCGAAAAAGTGAGCGCTGCGTTTGCTGAAATGCCGGCAGAAGAACGTGAGAAGGCGTGCTTGATCGTTTCTGCGCATTCGCTGCCTGAAAAAATCATCACGAATGGCGATCCGTATCCAGACCAATTGAAAGAAACGGCACAATTGATCTCCGAAGCTGCAGGCGTGGAAAACGTGGAAGTAGGCTGGCAAAGCGCCGGACAGACCCCGGAACCATGGATCGGGCCAGACGTACAGGATTTAACACGCGAACTGTTTGAACAAAAAGGCTATACATCATTCGTTTATACGCCGGTCGGCTTTGTTGCAGACCATTTGGAAGTGTTGTTCGATAATGATTATGAATGTAAAGTGGTATGCGATGAAATCGGCGCAGCTTATCGGCGTCCGGAAATGCCGAATGTGCAGCCATTGTTCATTGATGGCCTGGCAGATGTAGTTTTAAGAAAATTAGCTGAAAAATAAATCCTTATTGGAAGTGATGCACGTGGAGGAGCAGATTCGAAAAGTTGCAGTCGTTGGCGGAGGAATCACTGGATTGACTGCTGCCTACTTTTTACAAAAAAAGGCGCAAGAGCAAGGCTTGCCGATACATATCACATTGATTGAAGCGGCACATCGGCTTGGCGGCAAAATACAGACGCTGCAAAGGGATGGCTTTGTAATTGAACGCGGCCCCGACTCGTTTCTCTCTTTCAAGGATAGTGTGAACCAGCTGGCAAAAGAGTTGGATATTGAAGACAGACTTATCGGCAGTTCCAAAGGCCGCTGGTTTGTCGTGGCGGAAGATCAGCTCCAGCCGATTCCAACTGGAACTGTAATGGGTGTGCCTACAAAGTTCGGCCCATTCCTCGTTTCTGATTTGTTTTCTTGGAGCGGCAAAGTGCGGGCGGCAGGCGATTTGGTTTTGCCAAAAACATCAACAGCCGTCGATCAATCGTTAGGCAAGTTTATTCGCCGCCGTTTTGGCAAAGAGTTGGTGGAGAATCTTCTGGAACCTCTTCTGTCCGGAGTAAATGGCGGAGACATTGACCGCATGAGCCTGGAGGCTGCTTTTCCTCAATTTGCTGAAGCGGAACAGCAGCATCGGAGCTTGATGGTTGGCATGAAAAAAACAAAATTGGCGTTAAGTTCGGAAGTTTACAGCGATAAAGAAGAAGGCATTTTTCAAACTTTTGAGGGCGGTATGGAGACTCTTGTCAAAACACTCGAAAAAAAGCTGAACGGATGCACAGTTCTAAAAGGTGTAAAAGTTGAAGGCATAAAAAAAGAAGCCGGAAAAGCGGTTTTGAAGCTGAACAATGCTTCATCCATCCAGGCTGACCAAGTGCTTTTCGCGCTTCCACATTCAATGCTGCAGCCATTGTTCGAGCCATACGGTTTGCTGAAGGGGCTGAAGGAAATACCGTTGACTTCAATTGCGACAGTCTCCATGGCGTTTCCTGAAGCAGCAGTGAAATCGGGGGGGCGGTACAGGTTTTGTAGTGGCCCGCAACAGCGATTTTGCGATTACGGCATGCAGCTGGGTTCATCGGAAATGGCCATCCAAAATCGTGCCAAAGGGTAAAAAGCTGTTGAGGACATATATCGGCCGTGTAGGAGATGAAGCGGTAGTCGATTTGGCTGACCATGAAATCGAAAAAATTGTTTTGGCTGATTTGCGGAAAACGATGCAAATTGAAGGGAATCCGGACTTTACCGTTGTATCCCGCTGGAAGCAAGCGATGCCCCAGTACGTGGTGGGGCATAAAAAGCGGGTGGATGAAGCAAGAAGAGAACTTGGAAAAGAGTTCCCGATGGTTGGGGTTGCCGGAAGCTCATTTGGAGGATTTGACTTGCCCGATTGTGTTGAACAAGGCAAAGCCGCAGCTCACGAACTGTTCGAACGGCTGCAAGTATAACAATCCGTATGGAGGGTATTATGATGAAAAAGTTGGCTTGGCTTGGGTTGTCCGTATTGATGCTAGGTGCTTGCGGAACAAACGGAGCTGAAACGTCCGGAGCTGGAAACACGCTTGAAGAAGTGGCCGTGGAATTCAATACCGGGCAAACCGCCGAAGTGGGGGAAGAAGTGGCTTTGTCTGTGACAATCACCCAAGGCGGCGAAGCAGTGGAAGATGCAGATGAAGTGGTTTATGAAGTGTGGGAATCCGGGCATCGTAAAGACGGGGAGATGATCACCGCAGAACATACAGCTGATGGTGTTTATGAAGCCGAAACGGTATTCGGAGAAGAAGGGCTGTATTACATGCAAGCCCACACGACAGCGCGGCGCCTTCACGCTATGCCGAAGCAGGAAATGACTGTCGGCAATCCGGACCCGGAATCCATCGTTCCGGACGACAGCGAAGATTCCGAAGGCATGAACATGATGGAGGAACACAGTGGACATTAATACAAGCGGAATTGGCTGCAGAGAGGCTCAATGAATTGAGTTTGCCTGCAGTTTTTTCTATGTGGGGGAATGCTTGGCTAACCAGCCGCCAGCCACTTTTTTCAGCTGAAAAAAGCAGGCTTCTTCGGGTTATGCGAAGAGGCCTGCAGTATAAAAAAGTTCAAGGTTTGTTGTTCTGTTTTATAAGTCGCTGCATGTTTTGCAATGGTCGCCATAACACTCATGCTGCTCTTCTACTTTTTCTCCGCAATTCGTACATTGTTTCGGGGGCAGGTTCTTGAAATACTCTACAACGTTTTCAATCATTCATTCCAGCTCCTTTTTGTTATAGTACTGTTCGGGTTTAAAACAGTGTATTGTAACAGCGACCGTTCGTCAACCCTTACTGATGAATAAAATGAAAAAATCCGTTAAACTAAGAGAAGTACTGAATCCAAAGGAGAGAGACCATGTATTTCGTAGATAATAAAGGCATCACTGACCCGCGCATCAACTTAGCGATAGAAGAATACTTGTTGAATACGATGGATGTGGAAAAAGATTCATTTTTACTGTTCTATATCAATGAACCGTCGATCATCATCGGGAAAAACCAAAACACAGCAGAAGAAATCAATACTGACTATGTGGATTCCAACGGCATTCATGTAGTTCGCCGCCTATCAGGCGGTGGGGCGGTTTACCACGATCTCGGGAATTTGAATTACAGCTTCATCACTACTGATGACGGCAATAGCTTCCGCAATTTCCGCAAATTCACTGAACCGGTTGTCAAAGCACTGCAAAATCTAGGTGTTAATGCAGAACTGTCAGGCCGCAACGATTTGATGGTGGAAGGCCGTAAAATTTCCGGCAATGCCCAATTTTCAACTAGGGGCCGCATGTTCAGCCACGGCACGCTGATGTTTGACACTGAAGTGGAGGCCGTTGTGTCTGCTCTGAATGTCAGCAAAGAGAAAATCGAATCAAAAGGCATCAAATCAATCCGCAGCCGGGTAGCGAACATTTCGGAGTTTTTGAAAGAACCGATGACAGTCACTGAATTCCGCTCAGCGATTCTCCATTCGCTTTTCGAAGGAGAAGAGAATGTAAAGTATTGGGAACTGACGGACGAAGATTGGGCCAATATACGGGAATTATCGAAAAAGCGCTACGGCAACTGGGATTGGAATTACGGCAAATCGCCGAAGTTCAACGTGAAGCATTCACACCGCTTCCCGGTAGGCGGCATTGATGTGCGCTTGCAAGTAGAAGGCGGGCTTGTGAAAGAAGTCAATATTTACGGCGACTTTTTCGGGGTCGGCGACGTAGCGGAAATTGAAAAAGCGATTACAGGCATAAAATACGAACGGGCTTCCTTGGATGAAGCGATCACTGGATTTGATATTCCAACTTATCTGGGCGGCATCACAAAAGAAGAATTCCTGAAATTAATTTATTAAGAATTTCTGAAGAGCCCGCTTTTTAGCAGGCTCTTTTGTTAAAATGGAAGAAAACAGGAAGGGGGAATCAGCATGGCAGCTCAAAGGATATTCATTGTGGAAGACGATCTGAAAATAGCGGAATTGCTGGCGGAAACGCTGCGCAAATACCATTATGAAGTGGCAACCGCTAAAGATTTCGATCGGATTCTCGATGAGTTTGAGGCATTTGATCCCCATATGATATTGCTTGATATTAACTTGCCTTCTTATGACGGTTATTATTGGTGCCGCCAATTGCGTTTGAAAACGACATGCCCTATTTTGTTCATATCAGCGCGGTCAGGCGATATGGATCAAGTTTTCGCGCTGGAAAACGGGGGAGACGATTTCATCACGAAACCTTTCCATTATGAAATCGTCCTTGCAAAAATAAGAAGCCATCTGCGGCGCGCTTATGGGGAGTATGCGCCAAAACAAGAAGAACGCTCCGTGAAAGTCGGACGCATCGCTTTGTATATGGAACGGATGGAACTGCATGTGAAAACAGCTGTTATTCCGCTTCAGAAAAAAGAATCCACAATTATGGAGATATTGCTGAGCCAGCATCCGAAAGTTGCGACGCGGGAGCAGCTTCTAGAAGAGCTATGGGACGACCAGGCATTTGTCGATGAAAACACATTGAACGTCAACATGACCCGGGTGCGGAAAAAGCTGGCGGATTACCGCGTGCAATCGTCGATCGAGACCGTTCGCGGAGCCGGCTACCGTTTGCTCGTTCATGAGGAGGAAATGTGATGCTGCGTCTGTTTTTAAAAGAACATGCGGCATTCATCGTCTTTCAGCTGCTTCTCGTTTCCTTTATCATGCTGCTTTACTGGCTCGATGGTTTTCGCAACCTGGACACGGCCATCTATTCGTTTGTTATCAGTACACTGCTTGTAGTGACTTTTTTAGCGGCGCGTTTTATAAAGCGCTACCGCTACTATCAAAAAATCACTGCCAAGCCGGCGAATATGGAACATATGCTGCAGCGGGAAGGCCGATCGCCCGAACAGATCCAAAACGACTTGTATCTGCATGAGCTGTACAAGCTGTATCAATATGAAGTGCAAGCGCTTTATGCAACGCAGAACCGCCATTTGCAGTTCATGAATCAGTGGGTGCACCAAATGAAAACCCCGCTTTCGGTCATGCAGCTGTTACTGCAAGAAGAAAAGGAACTTGACAAAGCAAGCGTGCGAGAAGAAGTTGAGCGGTTGAAAGCGGGGCTCGACACAGTCTTGATGAATGCAAGGCTTGATACGTTCGAGCAGGATATGCAGATTGAAAAAGTTTCGCTGCGCAGCATGGTGACGGAAATGGTTACCGAGAACAAGCGGCTATTCATCTCGAAGCGTGTTTATCCACAAATCGATGTCGATGAAAAGTGCTCGGTTTTCACTGATCAGAAATGGATGAAATTCATTATCGGACAGTTTTTGACAAATGCCGTTAAATATACGTTCGAACCAAACAAAAAAGTCTATATAAGCGCTGTTTGCGAAGATGACCAAGCGCTGCTGACCATACGCGACGAAGGAATCGGAATCCCTTCATCAGATTTAGGCCGAGTCACCAAGGCGTTCTTCACAGGGGAAAACGGCCGGAAAACGGGTGAATCGACTGGAATGGGCTTGTATCTGGCAAATGAAGTCTGCGGGAAATTGGGACATAAACTGGAAATTGCATCTGAGAAGGGGCATGGCACCACCGTGTCTGTCATGTTCTACAACCAAGAGGCGGAAACACAGGAGGAAAACAATGACGTTAGTGAAAATCGATGAAGTGACGAAAGTTTACGAAGGGAAAGTGACGCATCGGGCGCTGAACCAATTGAGTTTCGAAGTGAAAAAAGGTGAATTTTTAGCCGTCATGGGACCTTCGGGAAGCGGTAAAACGACGTTGCTGAACTTGATTTCGACCATTGACAGCCTGACTTCCGGGGATATTTTGATCGATGGCACCAATCCGCATCTGCTGGACAAAAATGAACTGGCTTTGTTCCGCAGAAGAAAGCTCGGGTTCGTGTTCCAAGACTTCAACTTGCTGCAGATGCTGACAGTTGAAGAGAATTTAGTGCTGCCGTTGACCCTGGACTATGTGCCAACCCAAGAAATGGCCGGCAGGGTGCTTGATGTGGCAAAACGGCTGGATTTGGCGTCGATTCTGCATAAGCGGCCAAATGAAATTTCAGGCGGGGAAGCGCAGCGAACAGCAATCGGGCGTGCGCTTATCCATAGGCCGGCGTTGATTCTTGCCGATGAACCGACTGGGAATTTGGACTCTAAGGCATCGCGGGATGTTTTGGAGCTGTTGTCGGACATCAGTGAGAAAGATGGAGCCACAATTATCATGGTGACGCATGATCCAATCGCCGCCAGCTACTGCGATCGGGTACTCTTCATCAAAGACGGAGAGTTCTTCAACGAAATTTACCGTGATGATCGCCGCCAGACTTTTTACCAGAAAATATTGAACGTTTTATCATTGTTGGGAGGAAATGTGAATGACCTTTCGGCAACTCGCTTACCGTAACGTTCTCCGAAACCGTCGAAGTTATGCTGCCTTTTTAATGGCGAGCGTTTTTTCGGTCATGGTATTTTTTGTTTATTCCATGTTCATTTTTCATCCGCTTTTTGAAGAAGAAGGGCTTCAGCTGTTAGCGGTCAGGGGAATGTTTATCGCGGAAATTGTGCTTTACGTTTTCACGCTGTTTTTCTTGTTCTACTCGATGAGCGCATTTTTACAGGCACGCTCAAAAGAATTCGGCGTCTTGATGCATTTGGGGATGACAAAAAAACAATTGAGCAAATTGGTGTTTTTTGAGACCTTGATTCTTGGAGCGGCTTCAACGGCTGCGGGAATCGCCCTTGGATTTGCTTTCTCCAAATTCTTTTTTATGATTGGCCGTGAAATCATGGGGCTGGATTATTTGCCGCTTTACGTATCATGGAAGCCATTTCTTTTGACGATTGCCGCTTTTGCCAGCCTGTTCATCATTATTTCCGTTATCAGCGTAGGTTTTATCCGGACGAAGCGCATTGTCGATTTGATGCAAGGCTACTGGAAAACGGAAGAAGCCACTCAAGTGTCCGGGCTGTTGGCCGTTCTGGGCATTGTGCTGCTGACAGTCGCCTATACGCTGGCGGCAGTGGTGACGGACCGGACTGTTTACCGGATGGTAGTCATTGTTCCTCCTCTGGCAACGCTTGGCACATATTTGTTCTTTACTCATACTGTCCATTTCTTGCTGGACATTTACAAGAAGAAAAAAAGCATCTATTGGAACAAAGCGCGTCTTGTCTCTTTGGCGGAAGCTTCAGTCAAACTGAAAGACAGTGCGCAGATGTTCTTCATTGTCACCATTGT
Source organism: Planomicrobium sp. CPCC 101110 (assembly GCF_007859395.1). Classification (GTDB taxonomy): domain Bacteria; phylum Bacillota; class Bacilli; order Bacillales_A; family Planococcaceae; genus Planococcus. The sequence goes on from NZ_VOHD01000011.1 coordinate 82,481, forward strand.
TTCGACAGTCGCTTTTTTGACAGTCGGAACGCTCGCATCGTTCACTTCGTATACTGGCGATTACCGGGAGCTCAATCCGCTGAGCTTGATCTACATCTCGTTTGACAGCGACAAACAGGAACAGGAGCATATTGAACAATTGGTGGCGCAATTGGAACAGAAAGGGCTCGCTTATGATATAGCCCCGCTGGAGATCAAAAGGCAGACTTCCGAGTTTTCAGGAAATGTTGTGGACATCTTAAAGGCATCTGATTTTAACCGTCTGGCGTTCGTGCTCGGATATGAAGCGGTCAATCCGGAAAAAGGGGAAGGGGTTTTCATCCCATACTCCAAAGAATCGCTGTCTGAGCTTGCCCATAGCAAAGTCAAAACTGCATTTGCGGAAAGTGATGTGCCAATCTCGATCTCTTCGGTGTACCCGCATATTCTGTTTCCGAGCCATACGCTCAATTTCAATAGTATTGTTGTCAACGATGCGGATTTCGAAGCTGTCACTGAACCTTTGACAGGGTTTGAAAAAGCGGAGTCCAATTTTACGTATTATGCATTCCATATTCCGCAGTGGACCGAAACGATCGGCATCGGCAGCAATTTATCCATTGCAATGGCAGACGCCGTCCAAGCGGAAAACTTCCAGCACGTAAACTTCTTTTTTGAAAATCCGGGAGACGATTACCATTGGTTCAAATCATCTTTTGCTTTGCTGCTGTTTATCGGGCTTATGGTGGCGGCTGTGTTTTTGCTGGCAGCGGGAAGTTTCATCTATTTTAAGCTGTACACAGGGCTTGAACGCGACAGGAAACAATATCTGCTTCTTGTGCGCCTTGGCATGACAGAGAGGGAGCTGGGCAAAATTGTGAACCGCCAGCTCATTCCGCAATTTTTCTTGCCGTGGGTTGTCGCTCTTTTACACAGTGCTTTCGCGTTCATCTCACTTCAAGTGGTCTGGGATGAATTCGCCGAACTCTCGATTCTTGGCGAAATGGCCTTGGTGCTCACCGGCTTTACAATCGCTCAAATTCTATATTTCTTTTTGATACGCTGGCGTTATATCGCCCATCTGCAGGCATCGTAAATTTTACGGTGCCTGTTGTATTGTCAGAACATTTATTTTATAATGAAACCAGGGTAAATTATGAATGAGTATTCATTCAACGCGAAAGAGGGATGGAAAATGAATTTAGTTGAGCGTGTTCACAACATTGCAGTTCAGAATTCCAACAAGACAGCGTACCATTTTATGGGGAAAGACACATCGTACGGCGAATTTGAAGCAGCAACCGCCAAATTTTCAAATGCCCTTCAATCGCTTGGCGTGAAAAAAGGGGATCATGTCGCGTTTTTATTGGGCAACACACCGCATTTTTTCATTTCGCTTTATGCTACTATGCGCATCGGAGCGACAGCTGTTCCGATAAACCCCATCTATACTCCTGATGAAATCGCTTACATATTAAAAAATAGCGACGCTGAAATAGTGGTCGCCGTAGATGCCCTCTTGCCATTGATTGAAAAAGCGCATGAGTCGCTGCCGGCAGTCAGTTCTTATGTGATTTGTGAAACCGATCCGTCAGCAGCTGAAAAAGTTGCTCAATTGCCCGAATCGGCAAAAGGAAAAGTCCATTCATTTGCGGACCTTTTGGCGTCAGCTTCAGCGGATCATAAAACAGCACCGGTTGCCGAAGGCGATAATGCAGTAATCCTTTATACATCCGGCACAACCGGCAAACCGAAAGGCGCAATGCTGACACATGGAAATCTATACTCTAACGCGCGCGATATTGGGGAATATTTGCAGATGTCAGCGGATGACCGGATCATTGCCACTTTGCCGGTATTTCATGTGTTCGCTTTGACAGTCGTTGTCAATGCCCCCCTTTTGCAAGGGGCAACAGTGATTCTGCTGCCGCGCTTCCATCCCAAGGATGTTTTTGATGCCATCAAAGAACATAAAGCGACTGTTTTTGCGGGTGTTCCGACCATGTATAATTTTATGAACCAGCTGCCTGGAACCGAAACTTCTGATTTTGAATCGATCCGCATCGCTGTTTCCGGTGGGGCGGCAATGCCAGTTGCGCTGCTCCACAGCTTCGAAGAAAAGTTCAATGTAAAGATTTCGGAAGGTTATGGATTGTCCGAAGCTTCCCCGGTGACTTGCTTTAATCCGATTGACCGGGAGCGCAAAGTTGGATCGATCGGAACATCAATCGTTAATGTGGAAAACAAAGTCGTCAATGAACTGGGAGATGAAGTGCCTGTCGGAGAAGTGGGGGAATTGATTGTGCGCGGGCCAAACGTCATGAAAGGCTATTATAAAATGCCGGAGGAAACAAATGCTGCCATCCGGGACGGCTGGCTTTATACCGGTGATCTGGCGCGTGTCGACGAGGATGGCTATTTTTATATAGTCGACCGCAAAAAAGACCTGGTCATTGTTGGCGGGTATAACGTGTACCCCCGGGAAGTGGAAGAAGTGCTGTTTGCGCATCCGGGTGTTTTGGAAGCTGCGGTCGTCGGCCTGCCTGATGCCGCCTTTGGCGAAACGGTGCACGCCTACGTCGTCTTGAAAGATTCATCAGTTACAATAGAAGATCTTCAGATTTACTGCAAAAAACATTTGGCGAAATACAAGGTGCCGACCCATTTTGAAGTTCTGGAAGAATTGCCGAAAAACACGACTGGGAAGATTCTTCGCCGTTCTTTGAGAGAGCAAGCCTTAAGCAAGTAAAGCAAAAGCTGGTTCCGGGTTTTAGCCGGAGCCGGTTTTTTGGTTGATTTGATTGAAAAAACTGACATTTTTCATTATAGTAGAGAAGCAACTAGTACGAGTTACGAAATATTAGCTTCGAGGAGGATTTACATTGGCAAAAAATGCTGTAGAAATCAAAGACTTAACAAAACTGATATCAGTAGCAAATCCACAAATCTCACCGGATGGCACGGAAGCGGTATTTATCCGTACACATATCGATGAGGAAGAAAATACATACATTGCCCATTTATATCATACGGATTTGGAAAGCGGCGAAGTCACCCAATGGACTTATGGCAAAGAACGTGTGTCCGCTCCGGCCTGGTCAGCTGACGGGAAATTTGTCGCTTTTTTATCAACACGCGATGAAAAAAATCAATTGTATGTCGTGTCTGCAAGAGGCGGAGAAGCCCGCAATTTGACGGAATTTGAAAAAGGCGTCGATAGTTTTCTATGGTCGCCGTGCGGCAAGAAAATCTGGTTTACAGCCATGGTGAAGGAGGGCCAGGCTTTTACGGATAAAGAGGAAAAAGAGGAGAAGAAAAAGCCGGAGCCCTATGTTGTGGACGAACTGAAATACAAAATGGACGGCGTCGGATTGGTTCCAAAAGATTTCCATCGGCATATCGGCGTTGTGGACGTTGTTTCAAAAAATGTTGAAAAACTGACTGAAGGCAACTACCATCATAACCTGGAAGCCGTTTCCCATGATGGCGGAAAATTGGTTTTTGGTGTGACGCGCGAAGAGAATCTGGATTTTATCTTCCGCCAGCCGTTGTTTTTATATGATGTTGAAACAAAAATAGAAACGCCGATCGTTGAAGAAGAAGGTTATTTCGGCGGAGCTGCTTTTTCTCATGATGATGCAAAAATCGCTTTTGTGGGCAGCACGCGGGAATACAAAAATGCGACACATTCGAAAGTCTACGTCCATGATGTCGCAGGAAAATCGTATTTTTGCCTGACAGAAGGGCTCGATGCCCCGGTTGGCGACTATGCCGTAGCAGACCACCAGCAGGGCGCATCCGCTCCAGGGGTTGTCTGGACGAAAGATGATCACTTGTATTTCCAGGTATCGACGATGGGGGATGTCCGCCTGTATTTCGCTTCCCTTGATGGCGCCATTTACCCGGCTTCACAGGAACAGGAACATGTTTATGGCTATGACATTTCCCGCGACGGGGTTTTTGCTGTAGTTGCTGTGAGCAATCCGGTCAATCCGGGTGAGTTGTACAAATTAACGATTGCGACAGGCGAACGCAAACCGCTTACGGATTTCAACAGACAATATCTTGAAGAAACAGAATTGGTTGCGCCGGAAGCGATTGTCGGCAAAGGAGCAAAAGATTGGGACGTGCACGGCTGGCTTATGAAGCCGTATGGTTTTTCTGAAGGGGAAAAATACCCGCTCATCGTCAATATCCACGGCGGCCCGCACGCCATGTATGCCAATACGTTTTTCCATGAAATGCAATTGCTGGCAGCGCGAGGCTTTGGGGTGCTTTATGTCAATCCACGCGGCAGCCATAGCTATAGTCAGGAATTTGTCGATGCGGTACGCGGCGATTACGGCGGAGGCGATTATGAAGACATCATGAAGGCGCTGGATGGGGTGCTTGCAGAACAGGAGTGGGTCGATACGGATCGGCTTGGCGTGACAGGCGGCAGCTACGGCGGTTTCATGACCAACTGGATTGTGGGGCATACAAACCGTTTCAAGGCAGCTGTAACTCAGCGTTCAATCTCCAACTGGGTATCGTTCTTCGGAGTCTCGGACATCGGCTATTATTTCAGCGACTGGCAAATCCGGGCCGACATGACGGATGTTGAGACATTGTGGCAGCATTCACCCTTGAAATATGCAGCGAATGTTGAAACGCCATTGCTGATCCTGCATTCAGAAAACGACTACCGCTGCCCGATCGAACAAGGCGAACAATTGTATGTGACGCTGAAAAGCATGAAGAAAGAAACCAGATTTGTCCGTTTTCCGGAAGCCGACCACAACTTGTCGCGCACTGGAAAACCGAACCTGCGCTTTGCCCGTCTTGAGCAGATTAGCGGGTGGATGGAACAGTATCTATAATAATAGTAGAAAAGCAGGCTGCCAATTGGCAGCCTGCTTTTTTCGCTCCAGGCAGACGCTTTCCGCGAGGCATGGCCTAAGCCTCCTCGGCCGCTTGCGCTCTCTGCGGGGTCTCAGGACTCGCGCTTTCCCCGCTGGAGCCGCTGCCTTCCGCTAAATTAAATTTGATTGCACCGTTCTTTGGAGGTGCTTTTGAAAAGCAGATTAGTTTTTGCTTTTGTCTTATTTCCCCTTAAATACCGGTTTCCGTTTTTCGCTGAAGGCGTTCAGCGCTTCGATGCGGTCTTCTGTCGGGATGGTCAGTTCGTACGCTTTTCGTTCGATGTTCAGACCGGTCTGCAAATCGGCGTTCATGCCGTTTTTGATTGCGTATTTTGCTTGCTGGAGCGCAATCGGTCCGTTCGCAAGCATCATGTCGGCAAACCGGCCGGTCATTTCGGCCAGTTCGCCGCGCGGTGCCACTTTTGTCACCAAGCCGTATTCGAGCGCTTCCGAAGGCTTTAGGCGGCGTGCGGTCAAAATGAGTTCCATCGCTTTCGATTCGCCGATCAAGCGCGGCAGGCGCTGTGTACCACCCGCACCCGGAATGATTGCGAGGCTCGTTTCCGTCAAGCCGAGCAGCGTGTCATCGGCAATAATGCGGAAATCGCAAGCTAATGCGAGTTCCATCCCCCCGCCAAAAGCAAAACCGTTGATCATTGCAATCGTTGGCTGCGGCAAGTTCTCAATGACGGTGAAAACTTCGCCGATTTTGAAGATGTTGCGTTTTACATGCTGGTCAGTCAGCGTTTTTCGTTCCTTCAAATCGGCCCCGACGCTAAAAGCCTTATCACCGGCCCCTGTAAATATCACGACGCGGATATCCGGATTGATGCGAATAGCTTCGACTACCTGGCCGAGTTCGGTCAGCATATCGTAATTGAAAGCATTCATGGAATCCGGGCGGTTGAGTGTGATGAAAGCCAAATTTCCATGTTGTTCGTAATGAATCGTATTCATTTACATCCCCCTTTGTAATTGGTCCATCCGTTAAAAACATACCACTTTTTGGACTATTCCGCTATCTGTCTCTATAATGGAGCGCAGGAGGGATTGTCACTTATGAACCAATTAGCGTTTGTCCGTATTTTTCGCATTGTTTTTATGTCGTTAAAATTTTATACACAAGTGATGCTCTTCCAACGGCGGCATCGGGGCAACTGGAATCCGCTGGTTGAGGAAAAATGGAATACATTGATTACGAAACAAGCTAAACAATACAAAATCCTGGCCTTGAAACTTGGCGGGCTGATGATTAAAATGGGGCAGTTTTTGTCGACGCGCGCCGATATTTTGCCCGCATCTTTTTTGATGGAACTGGAAGGATTGACTGACCGGGTGCCTTCGATTCCGCGCGAAAAAATCGTTTCGGTTTTGGAACGCGAATGGAATTCGCCGCTCTCTGCATATTTGTCCAGCCTTTCAGATGAAGCCGTCGCGTCTGCTTCCATCGGCGAAGTATACAAAGGGATCTTGAAAGACGGAAAGGAAGTGGCGGTTAAAGTACAGCGGCCCGGGACTGACCGCATTCTGCGTGCGGATTTCCAGGCGATGCGCATTGTCATCTGGTTTTTGCGGACCCTGACACCACTTTCTAAACAAATAGATTTCCGGCAATTATACCGCGAGATGACGGATACCATCGGGGCGGAACTGAATTTCCTGCAGGAACTCCAAAGTGGACGGGCATTTTCAGACAGATTCAAAGAAATGGAAGGCATTCGGTTCCCCATATATTTCGATGAATTTTCCACACGCCGTGTGCTTGTGATGGAGTGGATTGAAGGAGCACGCATTACGGACTTGTCTTTTATTGAAACACATGGTCTGGACCGCCATGAAATTTCCGAGCGGCTGTTCATCTTGTTTCTGGAGCAAGTGTTATACGGCGGCCAATTCCATGCCGATCCGCATGGCGGCAATATTTTGCTTGAGCCGGAAGGCACCATCGTCCTGATCGATTTCGGGATGACAGGAACTATTTCAAAATCGGATTCCCAGGCGGTGCTACGGATTGCAGAAGGAGTTATCTTCCAAAACTACGGCCAAGTGCTTGATTCATTGGAGGAGCTGCGTTTTCTGCTGCCACATGCCAACAGGGATCTGCTGGAGGAGACCATCGCCAGACTCGTAGCAGCATATGAATCAAATGAATTGCTGCAAATGGATTCATTTGTCGCAGAACGCCTGTTGCGTGACATGCAGGATATTGTCCGCACGCAGCCTGTGCAGCTGCCGGCAGAATTCGCCTTTTTTGGCCGTGCTGCTTCCATTTTTGTCGGGGTGCTCCATGTGCTGGACCCGGGAATCGATTTGCTGGCGCTCGCACGTCCGCGCATCTTGGAATGGGCTTCTTCACAGAAAGAAGGCAAGCGGATATTCGGAAAAGAAGATGTTTTGCGCTGGGCTATCCAGGCTGCAGGGCCGCTGCGCGTTTTTCCGCAGAAAGTCATCAATTACTTGGAGGAGCCTGAACGGATGCGCCATTACTTGGAAAACCGGGATGGACGCGAGCGTAAACATCAGCGAAACATGCAAAGCCGTATGTTTGCAGGAGTTTTTACTGTTTTATCGTTTTTCGGGATTTCAGGGGGCGTCTGGTTTTCCCACGAGCCGTTCCTTTGGGTGTCGGCCGTTTTCTTTGTCGGCTCCCTTTGGACTTATCGGTCAATCAAATAAAAAGCTGTGCCAGTCTTATTGGCACAGCTTTTTACGTTGAAAGGCTTGCAATTTTAAAGTTTCGGGGTAAAATGAAAACAAAGAACATATGTTCTCATTTTGGAGGAGGTGTAGACATGCCGTTAATCTCACCAGAGGAAGCCGCCCATTTTGAAAACATGATTTATTTGCCTATGGTCCTTATCATTTTAGAACGGGACCGGGCTTTATTCGAAAAAGGCTCTTTTAAATTGAAAAAACCTTACATAGAACTAGTTGATGGAGCAATCAGGCAAGTGCAGAAAGAGCTGACAGAAACAAAAATCCACATGCGGAAACGCCATATGAAAATACTGCGCGGAACTGGTGATGATACGTTTACCGAATATATCTTTTACCACGGGGGTTATGAAGACCACCGGCGCTATTTGAATATGCGCCTTCGCAACCGCGTTGAAGAGCTGATGCGCGTTTACTTGACGTTATCGTACAAAGAGCTTTAGTCGAGAGGGTGCTGGATTCTCGGCGGGTAAGTGCGTTTTGCCACATAGGCCATCTGGTGTTTATGCATTTCTTGGGCCCTTTTAAAATAGCGGCGCAAAGAACCCGCAAACGAATGCTGGTTTCTTAAGGCGATGGGTGAAACGTCCAAATGCACAGTTTCGCCATTGCTTAAATAGATGATGCTGCCGCCTCTTTCGCTGTCATCGCTTTCCACTAGATCAACAGCATCAAAGTTGAACCAAACAGCGTCCTTGTTCTTTGGCGAATGGGTTGGGAAGAAGATGAGCGGATTGCCGTAATATTCTCCGATGATGATAGGGGGCTTATGCTTGACACGGATCGCTTTTTGAGCGTATAAAGTAGCGCTTTCCATGGATCCGCGGTAAAAGCTGCAGGATCTGGTCACTGTTTTGTATGTAGATTCTTCAACCAGGAACTCACTTCGATCTTCGATAACGCGTGTCCATGTCCGCCGTCCGTCGTTATAGGGTAATAGCGCATATGTATTGCTGCAGATTGTATAGGACAAGGAATGGTTAATATTGCCCATTAAAAAACACCCCCAAAATTTACTTCACATTTCTAATTATAATAAAAAATGGTAATTCCGCAACAACAAGAAACAGAAAAGATATTTTTTTCTATTTCATCGGAATTTTCAAAAAACGATTGCTTCTTTATAAGCTTTTAATGTATACTAATGAAAAGCATTTGGGGTGAAGCAGAATGGAAAACTATTATTCTTATGCTGATTTCATGAAAGCAATGGCTCAAACGAAAAAGATAACCGAAGCGGAAAAACTGCTTAATGATATTTATCTGGATCTTTTCCTTAAGCATGTTCACCGTTCACAACAAGAAGAACAGCTAATGGCCCTGATAGATGAAGCCCTGGACAGCAATGATCGAGACTCTTTTGAAACCTATTCCGCTCAATTACAGGCTTTGAAGCAAGAAGAAGAAGCCTGAATGATAAAACCGCTCAAAATGAGCGGTTTTTTATTTTGCCATTTTATGAAACTGCATAAAAAACATACGTTCGCTTTTTGTTAGGGTATTTTTAGGGCATATGATAAAATAGAGAGACTGAAAGAACGGGAGGCCAGCAAATATGAAACAAGAATTCAAGCTACAAGCACCGTATGAACCAGCCGGCGACCAGCCGGCAGCCATCGCCGCATTGACGGAAGGAATCATCAACGGCAAACGGTGCCAAACTTTGCTTGGAGCTACAGGGACTGGGAAAACTTACACGATGTCCAATGTCATCCAGCAAGTGAAAAAACCGACGCTTGTCATGGCCCACAACAAAACTTTGGCGGGGCAGCTCTACAGCGAATTCAAGGAATTTTTCCCTGACAATGCAGTCGAATACTTTGTTAGCTACTATGATTATTATCAGCCGGAAGCATATGTTCCGCAATCTGACACATATATAGAAAAAGACGCAAGCATCAATGATGAAATCGATAAATTGCGCCATTCCGCTACAAGTTCTTTGTTTGAGCGCGATGATGTTATTGTCATTGCTTCAGTATCCTGTATCTACGGCCTCGGTTCGCCAAAAGAATACCGTGAACTTGTCGTTTCCCTCCGTAAAGGCATGGAGATCGAACGCAATCAGCTGCTCCGGAAATTAGTGGATGTCCAATATGAGCGCAATGACATCAATTTTATCCGCGGGACGTTCCGGGTGCGCGGCGACGTAGTTGAAATCTTTCCGGCTTCGCGCGATGAAAGGTGTTTGCGTGTCGAATTTTTCGGCGATGAAATCGACCGGATCCGTGAAGTGGATGCTCTGACAGGCGAAATTATCGGCGAACGTGAACACGTTGCCATCTTCCCGGCATCCCACTTCGTAACCCGCGAAGAAAAGATGGTCAAAGCAATTGAAAATATTGAAGCGGAACTGGAAGAGCGCTTGAAAGAAATGCGCGCAGAAGATAAGCTGCTGGAGGCGCAGCGCCTGGAACAGCGTACACGCTATGATCTGGAAATGATGAGGGAAATGGGCTTTTGCTCAGGAATCGAAAACTATTCCCGCCATTTGACGCTGCGGCCTCCAGGAGCGGAGCCTTATACGCTATTGGACTATTTCCCGGACGATTTCCTTCTGGTGGTGGATGAAAGCCATGTGACCTTGCCGCAAGTGCGCGGAATGTTCAACGGCGACCAGGCGCGGAAAAAAGTCCTGGTCGACCATGGGTTCCGCCTGCCTTCCGCAATGGACAACCGGCCATTGACATTCGATGAGTTTGAAAAACACATCAAACAAGCGGTATTTGTTTCCGCAACACCGGGTCCTTATGAATTGGAGCATACACCTGAAATGGTTGAACAGATTATCCGGCCAACCGGGCTGCTTGACCCGACCATCGAGGTCCGCCCGATTGAGGGCCAGATTGATGACTTGATGGATGAAATTCAGCAGCGGGTTGAACGGGATGAACGCGTACTAGTGACCACATTGACAAAGAAAATGTCGGAAGATTTGACTGCTTATCTGAAAGAAGCGGGAGTTAAAGTGAATTACCTGCACTCCGAGATCAAAACACTTGAGCGGATCGAGATTATCCGTGAACTGCGGATGGGTGTTTATGATGTGCTCGTCGGCATCAACTTGCTTAGGGAAGGGCTCGATATCCCCGAGGTTTCACTAGTGACGATTCTGGATGCGGACAAGGAAGGCTTCCTGCGTTCTGAACGTTCCCTTATCCAGACGATGGGCCGTGCCGCACGTAACTCAAATGGCCATGTTATCATGTATGCCGACAAAATGACCGATTCGATGAAGAAAGCGATTGATGAGACCACTCGCCGGCGTACAATCCAAGCGGAATACAATGAAAAACACGGCATTACGCCAGTTACCATACAGAAAAAAATCAGAGATGTTATCCGCGCCACTGTGGCTGCAGAGGGCGGGGAAGAATATGTTTCAAAAGCAGCAGCAGGAAAGAAACTTAAAAAAGAAGATCGCATGAAACTGATCACTTTAATGGAGAAAGAAATGAAAGAAGCGGCGAAAGCGCTCGATTTCGAACGGGCAGCCGAACTGCGTGATACAGTTCTTGAATTGAAGGCGGAAGGATGATTTAACGTGAAAAACCAAGAAATACGGATTCAAGGCGCTAGGGCGCATAACTTAAAGAATATCGATGTCGTCATTCCGCGCGATCAGCTGGTCGTTATGACGGGACTTTCGGGGTCAGGGAAATCATCTTTGGCGTTTGATACGATTTATGCAGAAGGGCAGCGGCGCTATGTCGAGTCGCTGTCTGCATATGCCCGCCAGTTTCTCGGCCAGATGGACAAGCCGGACGTCGATTTGATTGAAGGGCTGTCGCCCGCCATTTCGATCGATCAGAAAACAACGAGCAAAAATCCCCGATCAACAGTTGCGACCGTAACAGAAATATACGATTATATGCGATTGATGTACGCGCGCATCGGTAAACCGATATGCCCGAACCATGGCATTGAGATTTCTTCACAGACGATCGAGCAAATGGTCGACCGTCTGACCGTTTATCCGGAACGGACAAAAATGCAGATTTTAGCGCCGATCGTTTCCGGGCGGAAAGGGACACATGCCAAACTGTTAGAAGACATCAAAAAACAGGGGTATGTCCGCGTTCGCGTCAACGGGGAGCTGGTGGATCTCGATGACGACATCACTCTCGATAAGAACAAAAAGCATTCGATTGAAGTGGTCATTGACCGCATTATTATGAAAGAAGGCATTGCGCCGCGCCTCAGCGATTCCCTCGAATCTGCCCTGCGGCTTGCGGAGGGCCGGGTGCTTGTCGATGTGATGGAGCAGGAAGAGCTGCTGTTCAGCGAACACCACGCGTGCCCGATTTGCGGATTTTCCATTGGGGAATTGGAGCCGCGCATGTTTTCGTTCAACTCGCCGTTTGGCGCTTGTCCGGAATGCGACGGCATTGGCCACAAACTGGAAGTTGACCCGGAACTGGTGGTGCCCGATTGGAGCATGTCCTTGAACCAAGGGGCAATAGTTCCATGGCAGCCGACAAGTTCCCAGTATTACCCGCAGTTGCTGCAAGCCATCTGCAAACATTATAAAATCGATATGGACGTTCCGATGAATGAGTTGCCGGAAGAGCACATCAACGTTCTCATGAAAGGATCGGGAAGAGAGAAAATCCGTTTCCGCTACGAAAACGACTATGGCCAAATTCGCGACAACCACATTTACTTTGAGGGGATTTTAGCGAATGTCGATCGCCGCTACCGCGATACCACATCCGACTATATCCGCGACCAGATGGAGAAATACATGGGACAGCAGCCATGTCCGGCATGCGAAGGGCATCGTTTGAAACCGGAATCGCTGGCGGTCAAAGTGAACGGCCTTCATATTGCCAGCGTCAGCGAATTTTCCATCATCGAAGCAATCCAGTTTTTCTCGAACTTGGAACTGTCGGAAAAAGATATGCAAATCGCCAGGCTGATTCTGCGCGAAATCGAGGAGCGCCTCGGATTCCTCAACAATGTAGGCCTTGATTATTTGACGCTTAACCGCGCATCCGGCACATTATCAGGCGGGGAAGCCCAGCGAATCCGCTTGGCTACCCAAATAGGATCCCGGTTGACCGGCGTCCTATATATCTTGGATGAGCCGTCAATTGGTTTGCACCAGCGCGACAATGACCGGCTGATCAGCACATTGAAAAATATGCGGGATATCGGCAACACGCTGATTGTCGTGGAGCACGACGAAGATACGATGCTCGCGGCGGATTACCTGATTGATGTCGGTCCGGGAGCAGGGGTGCATGGCGGGGAAATCATCGCTTCCGGCACACCGGAAAAAGTGATGAAAAACAAGAAATCTTTGACTGGCCAATATTTAAGCGGCAAAAAATTCATTCCGCTACCTGCTGAACGCAGGAAATCCGATGGACGGCAAATCACCATCCATGGCGCGAATGAAAACAACTTGAAAAATGTCAGCGTTGATATTCCGCTTGGTGTGTTCACAGCGGTGACGGGCGTGTCCGGTTCCGGCAAAAGTACGCTCATCAACGAAATCTTGTACAAATCACTTGCCAATAAGCTGAACCGCGCAAAAGCGAAACCCGGGCAGCACGCATCAGTAGAGGGCATCGAAGAACTTGAAAAAGTGATTGATATCGACCAATCGCCGATCGGGCGGACCCCGAGATCGAATCCCGCGACGTACACAGGTGTTTTTGATGATATCCGTGATGTCTATGCGGCGACGAACGAAGCGAAGGTGCGCGGCTATAAAAAAGGCCGGTTCAGCTTCAACGTCAAGGGCGGACGCTGTGAAGCTTGCCGCGGAGATGGTATTATTAAAATAGAAATGCACTTCTTGCCGGATGTCTATGTGCCATGCGAAGTTTGCCATGGCAAACGATATAACCGGGAAACTTTGGAAGTGAAATATAAAGACAAAAACATTGCCGATGTGCTGGCGATGACTGTAGAAGACGCGTACTCATTTTTTGAGAACATCCCGAAAATCAACCGCAAGCTGAAGACAATCGTAGATGTGGGATTAGGCTATATTACGCTCGGCCAGCCCGCCACTACCTTATCAGGCGGGGAGGCGCAGCGCGTCAAGCTGGCATCTGAACTTCACAAACGCTCTACCGGCAAGTCATTTTATATTTTAGATGAACCGACTACAGGATTGCATGCGGATGATATTTCCCGGCTGCTTCTTGTCTTGCAGCGCCTGGTGGACAATGGAGACACGGTGCTGACGATTGAACACAACCTGGACGTCATCAAAACCGTTGACCACATTATCGATTTAGGTCCGGAAGGCGGCGACAAAGGCGGCACCATCCTGGCAGTCGGAACGCCGGAAGAAATTGCTGAAGTGAAAAATTCCTATACCGGCAAGTACTTGCGGCCTATTTTGGAACGGGACCGTGCTCGCATGGATGCACTCGTTACAAAAGCGACGCGCAAGAAAAAAGTGGCTAAGTGAAACTTTTCCACAAGCTGAACGTATCAATTAGGAGAACACCGAGTCTCGGACTTGTTTAGCCAGGGCGGTTCGACTGTTTTGGCTAGGAAAGCGGAGGCAACATAAGGAGGCCGCACTACATGCAAAACGAAAAAGAACGCATATTGGATATGGTGGAGAACGGAACGATTTCCGCAAGAGAAGCAGTTGAGCTGTTGAAAGCCATTGATGGCGGAGATTCATCACGCGAGCCGTCTTATGGCCGCGACCGGTACCGGGATAAACGGGAAAGCAGCAGACGGGGCTTTTTCAGACCGGAAGACGTCATAAAAAAATTCTCGAAAGATATGTCCAGAGATTTCACAAAAGATTTTTCGAAAAACATGTCAAAAGATTTTAACCAATTGGGCGACCGCATGAGAGATTTCGTTCAGACATCTGTCGGCAAGTTGAAGACAATGGAATTCGATTCTCCTTTTGGGGAAGCGGTTCAGTTTGAACATACATTCACTCAGGAATTCGTGAATGTCAACAAAATCATCGCCGACCTGGCAAACGGCCAACTTGAAGTGTTTCCTTCGCAAGATGACACAGTCCGGGCGGAATGCCGCGTGAAAGCATACCGTACGGAATCGGCGGAACAAGCAAAACAAGATTTTCTCGAGAAATTCGTCTTTATCGCCGATGACCAAAAACTGCGCATCATCAGCGACTTGAAAACCACTCAAGTGAATGTTGTATTGTATGTCCCAGCCGCTTCCTACCAAGAAATTATCGTTCGTTTGTTCAATGGCGGCTTTTCGATGAAACGAATCGATGCAAGTTTGATCAAAGTGAAAACTGCAAACGGCAAAATCGATCTGAAAAATGTCGCTTTTGACGATGCCGAGCTGGAAACGGCAAATGGCGCCATCCAAGTGGTTGAAGTGAGCGGGAAAGTGCTTGAAACCGAAACGTTGAACGGCCGCATTTATGTGGATGGAGATGTTCAGACGATGACTGCGAAATCGATGAACGGCAATGTGGTCGTTACATCGAGATGCAAAGAAGCCCGCAAAGTGGAAGCCAAGACCCTGGCCGGCAATGTGGAACTTTACATTCCGCCGCATCTGCCTTTAAAAGGGGAAGTCGCTTCTGTTCTTGGCAAGCTGGATGTCTTGTTGTCTGACGTTGACAACACGCATGAACAAGGGCAATTGATGCAGAAAATGATCCGTTTTTCAAAAGAGAGCGGAGAAGCGGTAGCTGCACCTCTATTGGTTTACGGGGAAACAAAAACAGGCACTGTTCTGGTGCGCTACTTGACTATCGAATAAAACAATACCCAATGAGCCGGCACATATCCGATGTGCCGGCTTTTTGATATGGTAAAATAAAAGCATGCAAAAGAATATATCTCTGCAAATAAAGGAGGAAAAAAGATGGCAGATGGATTGAACGCTGAAGAAGTGAAAGCGGCATATAAAGCAATTTTGGAGCATCAATCAGTGCAGCAGGCACTTGAATTTATTCAGGAGGATCATGGAAATACGGTTGCGGAACAAATTGCGATTACGGAAATTCCGGCCCCTCCATTCAAGGAACGGCAAAGAGCGGAGGATTTTCAGCGGCGCCTGCAGGAACTCGGCCTTGAAAATGTGGAAATGGATTCGGAAGGGAATGTTTATGGCATACGGCGAGGCAGCGGGCAAGGACCGAAAATTTTTGTTTCCGCTCATCTAGATACGGTCTTTCCAGAAGGGACCGATACGAAAGTGCGGAAAGAAGGCGGAATCCTTTATGCACCGGGAATTGGCGACGATACTAGAGGGCTTGCTGAATTATTGGCGGTGGTCCGTACATTGAACCGGGCGAACATTGAAACGGTTGGCGATATTGTTTTTGGTGGAACTGTCGGAGAAGAAGGGGCTGGAGATTTGCGCGGCGTCAAAGCTTTTTTTGCTGAACATGAGGATATTGATGGCTTTTTGTCCTTGGACGGTCCAGGCTTTGATCACATTACATATTTAGGCACGGGGAGTTTTCGCTATACTGTGACATATAGAGGTCCGGGTGGACATAGTTTTGGCGATTTCGGTTCGCCAAGTGCGGCCCATGCCCTTGGGCGGGCGATTGCGGCCATTGCCGACCTCGAAACACCAAAAGAGCCGAAAACGACCTTTTCAGTCGGAGAAGTCAAAGGCGGAACTTCTGTTAATGCCATTGCCCAAGAAGCCAGTATGACTGTCGACCTTCGTTCGAATGATTCTGCAGCCCTGGAGAAGCTGGACAAACAGTTTCTGGCGATTGTCCAAAAAGCGGCGGAAGCCGAAAATGAGAAGTGGAAGGATTCTCGGATTACGGTGGACATCAAACGGTTCGGCAACCGGCCGCCAGCCAGCCAAAGCGCTGATGCGCCGATTGTCCGCATTGCTTGTGCCGCCGTGGAAGCGATTGGCGGAACCCCGGCATTAGGAGCACCAAGCAGCACTGATGCCAACCATCCGATGAGTTTGGGGATTCCTGCCGTCACTATCGGCCTCGGCGGCACTTTTGGCGGCGCCCATACTCTTGAGGAATGGCATAATCCGGCAGACGGGCACTTAGGCATCCAAAAAAGCTTAATGACAATACTGGGCTTGGTTGGAGTGAAAAATACCAGTCCCGCCTTATTGAAATAGATAATGGAAACTGAAAAAGCCCGGCAGCCAAATTTCAGGCTGCTGGGCTTATTCTGGATATGAAAGAGTGGCTGGTTGCGTGCCCGTTGCTCTAAAGAGCTGCCGTAATTCAAAAATGGATTCCGAAGCTCCAATAAATTTGATTGCATCCGCATTTGTTGCTGTGGTTTTCAGCCCATTCATACCGAAGGCCCCATTTTCCGCTAAGTGTCATAAGCAATGCATGGCGCTTTCCGCTTCATCCCATGGAACTTTGTAACCATGGCCTTTCGCGCAGAAAATGGAAGTGGAAGTGTATTCGGGATCCGCATCTTTGTTATAAGCAAGTTTTTCAATGATTTCCGCTTCGTTGTGGCAGTTGGCATAACCGGACAAAAGCAGGCGGAGCATGCCTTTGCCATGCGTGAAGGATGCGAATTCCGTGCTGTAATTCATAAACGTGGCGACCGGGACAGTCCCTTCAATCACCGCTTTTCCGCTGGTCATTTCAGGCGGTTCAAAACGGCCGGAAGCTTGCTGGATATCGGAGAGGACCCGGCCCATTTGTTCAATGCCCACTTTGATTTTGAACTGATAAATCGGTTCAAGCAGACGGTTTTCCGCCTTTTCAAGCCCTTGGCGAAGCGCCCGGTAAGCGGCTTCCCGGAAATCGCCGCCGGATGTATGCTCGTTATGACCTTTGCCGGTCAACAGCGTAATCTTCACATCGGTCAGCGGGGAACCCGTCAAAAGGCCATGGTGGTCCCGTTCGGCCAAATGATGGAGCACCAAATTCTGGTTGCCTATTGATAACGCGTCAGCGTGGCAGCTGTTATCCAGAAGGACACCGCTGCCGCGTGGGGCCGGTTCGATTTTCAAATGCACTTCGGCATAGTGGCGGAGCGGCTCGAAATGTCCATATCCGGTCACGGGTGCTTCAATTGTTTCTTTGTATAGAATTTCCGGGTCGCTGAACGATACGGAAAAGCTGAAGCGGTCCTGGACCACTTGCTGGAGAACTTCAAGCTGGATGACGCCCATGACATGGATATGGATTTCCTGGAAATGTTCATCCCAAACAACAGCAAGCGTCGGATCCTCGGCATTAAGGCGCTTGAAATACTTCAGCACTTCTTTTGGGTGCAAAGGAGGATCGAACAGCACTTTCGATTTCAGGGCGGGAACCGATTCATGCCTGCTGGCAGCAATAAGTTTGCCGGCACCATCTCCAATTGCGGCTTCAGACAAGCCGATAACAGCAAAGAGCTCGCCGGCATTCACCTGATCCACTGTGTGGAACTTGCTGCCATTATAGCGGCGGATTTGCGTGACTTTCTCCGATTTCCGATTTTCGCTGCCGCCATAATCCACTTCTTCGCGGACACGCAGTGAACCGCTGTGTGCTTTAAGAAAGGTGATGCGGTTTCCGTTATCTTCATGGCGTATTTTATAAACCTGTGCGGCAAACGGCTCGTCCGGCACGTAATGGGTGAGGGTCAATTGATCCAGCTTTTCAAAGAAGCCGCTTATGCCAATGTCCTGTAAAGCGGAACCGGAGGAGCAGACAAACGCCTCGTTTGATCGGATCATCTTTCGAAGGGCATTCAGCCAAATGTCCCGGTCGTAGCCGGAAGCCATATAATGCTCCAGCAACTCTTCATCCCGTTCGGCGATAAACTCAGCCAGTTCTTCGTCCATTGCACCATGGCGGAACGAATGGGTGATGTCGATGGCATTGTCCGTCAACTGAGTTTTTATCTCCTCTAGCACCCGCTTCCCGTCAGCTCCTTCCCGGTCAACTTTGTTAATGAAGAAAAAAGTGGGCACGCGGTGTTTCCGGAGCAGCTGCCATACGGTTTCGGTATGGCTTTCAATGCCTTCGACTGCGCTGACGATAACAATGGCATAATCCATCACTTGAATCGCACGCTCCATTTCAGGGGCAAAATCGACATGTCCCGGAGTATCAATCAAAAAATAAGTGGAGCCATTGTAGGAAACCACGGCCTGGTCGGCGAAAATCGTGATTCCCCTGTTTTTCTCAATCTCATGGCTGTCGAGAAAAGCATCCCGGTGGTCGACCCGGCCGCGCTGCCGGATGCTTTTTGTGTGATACAGCAGCTGTTCGGAGAATGTGGTCTTTCCGGCATCCACATGTGCAAGAATTCCGATTGTCTTATTCATAAGTCACCTCATTGTATTGCTTCTTCTGTCCCCAGTGTATCAGAAATCGCATTGAAGGATGGGCACAAAAAAAACCGCGGAAGCAAAGCTTCCGCGGTTTTAGTTTCGGCTAAAACAATCAATGCCGAAAGCGATGGCCCTTGCGCATCGCTTTTGATAATCATCGGTTTTCAATAAAGCCAATTCTGCTTGGTTTGTCATAAAGCCGCATTCAACCAGGACCGCAGGCATCCGGGTATCCCTGAGAACCGCAAAATCGGCTTGTTTTTGTCCGCGGTTTTTCCTGCCGGTGGCCAGCAGCAATGCTTGATGGATAAAAGAACTCAACCTTTTCGACTCTCCAGATGCAGCGGTATAAGTGAAAGTTTCAATGCCGTTTGCGGCGTTGAAGCCAGTGCCGAACGCGTTGGCATGAATGGATACAAACAGGTCCACTCTCAAGCGGTTGGCAAGCGCGGTTCTTTCTTGAAGCGGTACATCCTGGTTTTGCTGATGGCTGAAAATGATCGTGTGGCCAAGGGCCGTCAGCTGTTTTTTCACTTCCTTTGCCACGGCCCCATTAAAATGAAATTCCCTTAGTCTGCCATCAGGTGAACGCTTGCCTTTTGTCTCCGGACCGTGCCCAGCATCGATTATAATTTTCATTGAGAATCTCCCCCTTTCTTGCCATATAGGCCAAAGCTTTACAAAAGGCGACACGAAAATCTTTAAATTAGAATTTTCCGTGTTAAAATAGGAGCAAACCGTTTAGGATTTGGCTGAATTTATCAGCAGGCCAAAAACCTATTCGTAAAAGGAATGAGGGGAACCATGGGACAGGTAACAGCAAAACAAGTGATGGAAACTTTTGAACTGAAGTTGATCAGTGGAGAAGAAGGCATCGGCCGCCACATTCCGATCAGTGATATTTCACGGCCAGGATTGGAAATGGCCGGCTATTTTACGCATTACCCGGCAAACCGGGTGCAATTGCTTGGCAAAACAGAACTTTCCTTTTTTGAAATGTTAGAGCCGGATGAGCGGAAAGACCGGATGATGAGATTGTGCACAAATGAAACGCCCGTCGTCATTGTGGCGCACGATATGGAGGCGCCGCCGGAATTGGTTGCTGCATCGAGCCAGAAACATGTTCCGGTATTAAGCACGAAAATAGCGACAACGCGGTTCTCAAGTTCATTGACAAACTATCTGGAAAGCCAATTGGCGCCGACAACGGCTGTCCACGGCGTGCTTGTTGATATTTATGGCGTCGGGGTCCTGCTTACCGGGAAAAGCGGTGTCGGGAAAAGTGAAACAGCTCTTGAATTGGTGAAGAAAGGGCACCGTCTAGTTGCTGATGATTGCGTTGAGATTCATCAGGAAGGGGAAAATACATTAGTCGGGCATTCGCCGAAGCTGATCGAGCATTTGCTTGAAATTCGGGGAGTGGGCATCATCGATGTTATGACCTTGTTTGGCGCAAGTGCGGTCCGCACATTCAAACGGATTTCACTGGTCATTGATTTGGAACTGTGGGACGCAGATAAAACTTATGACCGCCTAGGCCTTGAAGAAGAGAAAATGAGAATCATTGATACGGATATCACAAAGCTGACGATTCCTGTCCGTCCCGGCCGAAACTTGTCGGTTATCATTGAAGTGGCGGCGATGAATTACCGCTTGAAGCGCATGGGCGTGAATGCGGCAGAAGAGTTCTCGAAACGGCTCAACGAAGTCATCGCGCTGGATACACATTAATGGAATGGGAAGGTGCAGTACATGTATTCGATTTTAGGCTCAATTGACCCGATCGCATTTTCACTCGGTCCGATCGATGTCCGCTGGTACGGTGTCATTATCGCAGCGGGCATTCTTCTTGCTTTTCTGGTCGGGCAGCGTGAGATGGTGAAGCGGGGGCTTCATCCGGAATTTTTGACCGATCTTTTGATATGGGCGGTTCCGCTGTCAATTATCGGTGCGCGCATTTATTATGTTATTTTCCAGTGGGGCCACTACAAGGAGAACCCGGGCGAAATCATCCAGATATGGAATGGCGGAATCGCCATTCATGGGGCATTGATCGCCGCGGTCATTGTCGCTTATATTTTCACCAAACGAAGAAATACTTCGTTCCTGAAGGTGGCGGATATTTTGGCGCCGAGCATCTTGATCGGCCAAGCAGTTGGCCGGTGGGGGAATTTCATCAACCAGGAAGCGCATGGCGGCGAAGTGTCGCGGGCATTTTTGGAAAATCTTTTTATCCCTGATTGGATCATCAATCAGATGTACATAAACGGTGCTTACTACCATCCGACTTTTTTGTATGAATCCATGTGGAGTTTAGTGGGAATCATCATTTTGCTTCTTTTGCGGCGGGTGAATCTGGTCCGCGGCGAACTGTTTTTCTTTTACATGCTCTGGTATTCTGTCGGCCGCTTTTTTATCGAAGGAATGCGGACGGACAGCTTGGTTGCCAATGGGCTGCGTGCAGCCCAAATCGTCTCGGTGATTGCCATCATCCTGGCAATCGGATTGATCGTTTACCGGCGGATAGCAATTAAAAACCCGCCCCACTATAAAGACAATTAGAAAGAAGAGATGGAATGTCGACTTTGAAAAATGGTTTGAAAGCAGGGCTGTTGACGACTTGGACATTGGGGAAAGTGATTTTTCCGATCACTTTAATCGTGACGATACTTCAATTCACACCCGTATTGCCGTTCATCATCGATTTGGTTGCGCCGCTGATGGGGCTCTTCGGCCTGGGAGGGGACGCGGCGATTCCTTTGGTGCTTGGCAACGCGTTAAACTTATATGCCGGAATCGCAGGGATTCTGTCGCTGGAGTTAACGGTCAAAGAAGTCTTTATCCTGGCCGTGATGTTGTCGTTTTCTCATAATATTTTCATCGAAACGAGCGTGGCGCTGAAAGTGGGCGTCAAGCTCTGGGTCGTATTGCTCGTCCGCTTCGGATTGGCTACAATCTCCGGTATTGTCATCAATTTGGTCTGGAAAGGCGGCGGGGAAGTGGCGCAATATGGTTTTGCGCCGAAAGCTGCAGCTGTCCCTGAAAGCTGGCTGGAAATATTTTTGTTCGGCTTTGAAAAAGCGGCGTTTGGAATCTTGCAGCTGGCAATGATCGTCATTCCATTGATGCTAGCCATTCAAATTCTAAAAGACAAAAAATACTTGCAGCGCTTTTCAGATATGCTCGGTCCGCTGACCCGTTTGCTTGGCATCCAGAAAAATGCTTCGCTGACGCTTGCCTCTGGTTTGATTTTCGGTTTGGCGATGGGGGCAGGGGTGATGATTCAAGCGGTCAAAGAAGACGGCGTCAGCAAAAAAGATGCCACGTTGGCCTTTATTTTTCTCGTTTCCTGCCACGCTGTCGTGGAGGATACGCTGATTTTCATTCCGCTGGGGATTCCGGTATGGCCGCTCCTGATCATACGGATTGTCACGGCGCTCGGATTGACGATTTTCGTTTCCTACTACTGGCGGCGGGCGGAACAAAATAGGAAGGAAGTGCTCTCAACATGAACAAACCCATTACTACGCTGTTATTTGATTTTGATGGAACTCTGCTTGATACGAATGAGCTGATCATCCAGACCTTCCTGTCGGTCCTTGGCCGGCGATACCCTGGCCGTTTCAGCCGGGAAGATGTGATGCATTTCATCGGACCGTCGCTCAAACAGACATTTGAAGCGATTGACCCGGAAAATGTGGAAGAACTGATTGAAGAATACCGCTCGCTCAATAAAACCTTGCACGATGAGCTGGTATCGGAATATGACGGCGTTCCGGAAACGCTGCGCTTATTGAAAAGCCGCGGCTTGAAGATGGCGATCGTTTCCACGAAACGGAGAGAGACGATTCTCCACGGATTAAATCTGATGGGCATACCGGATCTTTTTGATGTTATCGTCGGACTGGATCAAGTGACTCATCCGAAACCGGATCCCGAGCCATTGAAACTTGCTTTGGAGCTGCTCGGCTCAACTCCGGAAGAAGCGCTGATGATCGGAGACAATTCGCATGATATCGATGGCGGAAAAAATGCCGGCGTCCGGACAGCCGGCGTGGCATGGGCCGCAAAAGGCGAAGCGTTCATTGCATCACTGGAGCCGGATTTCATGCTGCAGCACATCAGCGATTTGCATGAATTGACGAAAGAAGCGGCACAATGAGAAAAACGGAACGACATTTCGTGACTGGCGCAAATTCGCTTTGGCACATCTATAAAACCGTTCCGTTCTGGAAAGTCATGAAAAATTTTACCGTTATTCAACTGGCGCGCTATACACCGTTTTTGCCGATGAAAAACTGGCTCTACAAAACGTTTCTCCGGATGAAAATCGGGGAACAGACTTCTTTTGCGCTGATGGTCATGCCGGACGTCATGTTTCCGGAAAAAATTACCGTCGGACGAAACTCGGTAATCGGCTATAATACCACCATTCTCGCGCATGAATATTTAATAGAAGAATATCGCCTCGGTGAAGTCATTATCGGAAACCGCGTACTGATTGGCGCGAATACCACAATATTGCCGGGCGTTACGATCGGGGACGGCGCCATTATATCGGCTGCCACACTCGTTCATAAAGATGTTCCGGCTGGTGCTTTTGTGGGTGGAAATCCGATGAAAGTGATTTACACAGCCCAACAAATGGCCGAACGCCAAACCAAATCCTGAAAGCAATTGCGCTTTCAGGGTTTTTTTAACCTCAATTCCTTGACGCTTCCTGGAAATGTGCGATAAAATAATTAATACTTCATCACATTAGCAAACTAAAGTAAAATAACCAAAAATAGGAAGTGTTCATATGACGATTGAAATGTTTGAGAAGCCTCTTGGCATGCGTGACGATTTTCCTTTTATCGCTAAAAAGAAAACGGAGCTCCGCGCAAAAGGAACAAAAATCATGCAGCAAGCGGGCTATGATCTGCTTCAGACGCCGACGCTTGAATACTATGAAACAATTGGCAAAATATCGGCCATTCCTGATAACGCTCTGTTCAAATTGCTGGACAATCAAGGCGAGACGCTTGTGCTGCGTCCGGATATGACATCGCCGATTGCACGGGTGGTTGCCTCAAAGTTATTGAAGGAGAAAATGCCGGTACGGCTCGCATACTATTCGAACGTTTTCCGCGCGCAAAAGCGGGAAGGCGGCAGGCCGGCTGAATTTGAGCAAATGGGTGTAGAGCTGATCGGGGATAACTCGCTATACGCCGATGCGGAAGTGATTATTTTGGCATCGACAATTCTAAAAGAGCTGGAAGTGGAATCCAGCCGTATCGTCGTCGGGCACACCAGGCTGCTGCAATCCATATTGATGGAGTTCGGCTTGGATGACCGCCAGATTGAAATTGTCCGGGAAGCGCTGGTGTCAAAAAACAGCGTGAAGTTCGAACAGATCGTCGAAGGACTGGCTATTGAAGAAGGAAAAACCGAATCATTCAAGGCGCTGAACCGTTCAAAAACTTTGGAAGACTGGAAGCAGTGGATTAATTTTTCAAATCCCGAACAAGCGGCTTTGTATGAAGAAATGTTGAAGCTGCAAAAGATTATCGAGCGGAATGGCTTGTCCGGCTCTGTAACGTACGATTTGTCTTTTGTCAGCCATATGACTTATTACACGGGACTGGTATTTGAGTTTTACGGTGCAGGAAGCGGGTTTCCGCTAGGCAACGGCGGACGTTATGACGGCTTGATGAAGCAGTTTGGCTTGCATGTGGGGGCGACGGGCTTCGGCTTGCGGGTTGACCGGCTGCTGGAAGCAATCGCACCAAAGCAGGAAGATGCTGCTGATACATTGATATTGTTCGGGGAAGAAACTGAACAGCAGGCACATGAGCAGGCGCAGGAATTGCGGGAAAAGGGCGTTCATGTAACGCTTCAATACGCGCCTGCGGTTCAGGCAATTGAGGAATTCGCGGGATTGTTCAGGGAAGTAATACGATTGGATGGTGCTTTGAATGGATGAATTGACGATTGCGATGCCGAAAGGGCGGATATTTGAAGAAGCTTATGAACTGCTGGTAAATGCGGGCTATGATCTGCCGAAGGAACTTGATGATTCCCGAAAGCTGATTGTCGAAGCGCCAAACGAAAAAATCCGGTTTATTTTAGCGAAACCGATGGATGTTCCGGTTTATGTGGAGCACGGCGTTGCGGATGTGGGGATTGCTGGAAAAGACGTCATGCTTGAGCTTGACCGCTCTGTGCATGAACTTCTTGATCTTGGCATCAGCCAATGCTACATCGCGACAGCGGGCCTTCCGAATACGGAAATGAATCCGATGACTCCGCGCATTGCGACAAAGTATCCACAAATTGCGTCCCGTTTTTACAGGGGCAAAGGCGAACAGGTGGAGATTATCGAATTGAACGGCTCGATTGAATTGGCTCCCATGATTGGGCTGGCAGACCGCATTGTCGACATTGTATCGACCGGAAAGACGCTAAAAGAAAACGGGCTGGTGGAATACGACAAAATCGTGGATATCACTTCCCGGCTGATTGCCAATCCCGTCAGTTATCGGCTAAAGCAGGACCGCATCCAAGAGCTTGTGGAAAAACTGAGAAAGCAGGCGGTAAAATGAAGCGGACTCGTTTATCTTCAGGCATTTCCATTAGGCGGACAATTGCCGAAGGAAGCAGCCAGCAAGTCCAGGCTGTCAAAGAAATTATTGCGGCAGTCCGGTCGGAAGGGGACGCTGCGCTCCTTCGCTATACCGAAAAATGGGACGGCGCGAAACTGGATCGCTTGCGCGTTGCGCAGGAAGAAATCGCTGAAGCGGTAGAGCGTTTTGATTCCCAATTGCTGGCGGACTTGACGGAAGCGGCGGACAATATACGCCGTTATCATGAAAGCCAAAAACAGGAAGGCTATAAACTTGAAAAAAGCGACGGCTCTTATGTGGCGCAGCGCGTCACGGCTATCGATTCAGCCGGCTTGTACGTGCCAGGGGGCACAGCCGCATATCCTTCATCGGTTTTGATGAATGTCATCCCGGCACAGGTGGCGGGGGTCGGGCGAATCGTGCTGATTTCACCGCCAGGAAAAGACGGCAGTTTATCAGACGGCGTATTGGCCGCGGCCCATATCTTGGGTATCGATGAAGTTTATAAATCAGGCGGGGCACAAGCCATTGCGGCTTTGGCGTATGGCACGGAATCCATTGCGCCTGTCGATAAAATAACAGGGCCGGGCAATATTTTTGTGGCGCTCGCGAAGCGTGAAGTGAACGGGGATGTCGCAATCGACATGATAGCCGGCCCGAGCGAGATTGCCATAATTGCCGATGACACCGCTTTTCCGGATGAAGTTGCGGCAGACCTGCTGTCCCAGGCGGAACATGATCCGATGGCATGTGCGGTGCTGCTTACGGCAAGTGCAAGTTTAGCCGAAGCGGTATCGAGGGAAGTTCAAAAACAAGCAGAGGCTTTGCCAAGGCACGCCATTGCGCAACAAGCGGTCGAGGATCATGGCATGATTTACCTCGGCGACACTCTTGAAGAAGTGATTGATGCGGCAAATGAGCTTGCGCCGGAGCATCTGGAAATCATGACGGAAGATCCTGAGGCGGTAGCGGAAAAAATTCGCCACGCCGGCGCCATTTTTATCGGCCGTTTTTCCTCGGAGCCGGTCGGCGATTATTTTGCCGGCACCAATCATGTGCTGCCGACAAATAGCACTGCACGTTTTTCGAGCGCGTTATCGGTTTACGATTTTGTAAAACGGACAAGCATCATCCGTTACAGTGAACAGCAATGGCAGCAGAACAAAGATAAAATAGCCCGTCTGGCGCGGTTGGAAGGTTTGGAAGGCCATGCGCGCGCTGTCGAATCCAGGTCATGGGAAAAGGAGACTGAATCATGAGAAAAGCCGAGTTGAAACGCGATACCAATGAAACGAAAATAGCCGTAGCCTTCGCGCTTGATGGTGAGGGAAAAGCTGATATTAATACAGGAGTGCCGTTCATGGACCACATGCTTGACTTGTTCATCAAACACGGATTGTTTGATGGGGATATCAAGGCGGACGGGGATACGCATATCGATGACCACCACACAACAGAAGATATCGGCATTGTGCTGGGACAAGCGGTGAAAGAAGCGCTTGGCGACAAAAAAGGCATCCGCCGTTACGGCAACGCTTTCGTGCCGATGGATGATGCCCTGGCGCAAGTGGTCATCGACTGCTCAAACCGGCCGCATTTGGAATTCCGCGGAAATATCCCGAATGCCAAAGTGGGAACTTTCGACACGGAATTGGTTTACGAGTTTTTATGGAAATTCGCACTTGAATCGCGCATGAATGTCCACGTCATTATCCATTACGGCGAAAATACGCATCACATCATTGAAGCCGTATTCAAAGCGCTTGCCCGTGCACTGGATGAAGCGACAAGCATCGATCCGCGGGTGAAAGGCGTTCCATCGACAAAGGGGTTGTTGACATGATCATCGGCATCATCGATTACGGTATGGGCAATTTGTTCAGTGTTGAACAAGCGTTGAAAAAACTGGAATGCACAGTTATCATGTCCGACGATCCCGAAATTCTGGAAGAAGCGGAAGCGATTCTGCTGCCGGGCGTCGGGGCATTTCCGGATGCCATGGGATTGCTGGACCAAAAGGGCCTTTCTGCGTTTATCCAATCGCTGCCCCAAAAAAACATTCCTTTGCTCGGCATTTGCCTTGGGATGCAATTGTTGTATGAAGATAGTACTGAAGGCAAGTTGACACAAGGGCTTGGCTTGTTGAAAGGCCATATCCGCCGTTTCGAAAAAGGGACGGACCGCATTCCCCACATGGGATGGAACCGGCTGCATTTTCCGCGCATGCCTTATTGGCTGAAGGATATCCAAAGCGATACGCATGTCTACTTTGTCCATTCGTTCCTCGCAACGGATACGGTGCCGGAACAAGTGTGGGCAACTGCGGAATACAGCGGTGTCGAAGTGCCCGGTGTGGTCGGAACCGGCTTGATTACCGGCATGCAGTTCCATCCGGAAAAGTCGGGGGATTTTGGCCATTATTTATTGGAGCAGTGGATTGCAAACGTCAGGAGGAACCAAGATGAGCAAGTTTCAAATCTATCCCGCGATTGATCTGCGCGGTGGCAAGTGTGTACGGTTATTCCAAGGGGATTATGCGCAGGAAACGGTATACGGCGATTCACCGTATGAAATGGCGAAAAAATTTGCTGATGCGGGGGCTGAATGGATCCATATGGTCGATCTGGATGGTGCAAAAGATGGAGTCCGCATAAATGACGGAGCAGTGATCCAGGCGGCTTCTTTGCCGGTCAACGTCCAAGTCGGCGGCGGCATTCGGACGCGTGAAGACATTGAGCATTATTTGGCGAACGGAATTAGCCGCGTTATTATCGGCAGCCTTGCCATACGTGAACCGGAGCTTGTTGTAGCGTTTCTCCAGGAATTCGGGCCTGAAAAAATCGTCATCGGCATTGACGCCAAAAACGGCATGGCCGCAACAGAAGGCTGGATTGAGACATCCGGCCAGTCGGCAAGGGATGTCGCGAACTTCTTTACATCAAAAGGGGCCAAACATTTCATCTACACCGATATCGCGACGGATGGGACACTTGCTGGCCCGAACATCAAAGCGAATATCGATTTGGCTGATTCGGAAACAGCGGAAATTATTGTTTCAGGCGGGATTGGCTCTTTGGAAGATGTCCGCAACGTGAAAAAAGCGTCGGAAGAAAGCAATATTGCAGGCGTGATCATCGGAAAAGCCCTTTACGAAAACCGTTTTACCCTTGAGGAGGCGCTGTCATGCTGACAAAAAGGATTATCCCATGTCTCGATGTAAAAGAAGGGCGTGTAGTGAAAGGCGTCAGTTTCGTATCGTTGCGCGATGCCGGAGACCCGGTCGAGCTTGCGCGTTTTTACGACAAACAAGGGGCTGACGAATTGGTCTTTTTGGATATTTCGGCATCCCATGAAGGAAAAGAAACAATGGTCGAAGTGGTCAAGACGGTCGCGACCGAATTGTCCATTCCGTTCACGGTCGGCGGTGGAATCCGTACGCTTGAAGATATGAAGCGGATGCTGCGCGCAGGCGCCGACAAAGTTTCTTTGAATACGGCCGCTCTTGACCGGCCGGAGCTTATCAAAGAAGGCGCGGACTTTTTCGGGTCGCAGTGCATCGTTGTCGCGATAGATGCCAAACGCAACGGCGGCAGCTGGGATGTTTATACGCACGGCGGCCGCAACAAAACCGAGTGGGATGCCGTCGAGTGGGCGAAGAAAAGTGTCGAGCTTGGGGCAGGGGAACTGCTGGTGACAAGCATGGACAAAGACGGAGCCAAAAACGGTTTTGACCTGGAGCTGACAAAAGCGATCCGGGATGCTGTGGAAGTGCCGGTCATTGCGAGCGGCGGGGCAGGAGCGCGCGAGCATTTTGAAGAGGCCTTCAAAAAAGTCGATGTGGATGCGGCGCTTGCGGCGTCAATTTTTCATTATAAGGAAACGAGCATTGCCGAAGTAAAAGATTATTTGCGGAAAGAAGGAGTGAATGTTCGATGACGGATGTGAAATTTGACCAAGACGGCCTAGTTCCGGTTATTATACAAGATGCGAATTCGAAAGAAGTGCTGACACTGGCTTACGCCAACGAAGAAGCTCTTCAAAAAACGATGGAAACGAACGAAACATGGCTTTATTCAAGAAGCCGGAAGGAATTGTGGAACAAAGGCGCGACGAGCGGCAATACACAGCAAGTCACGGCGGTCCGCCTGGATTGCGACGGCGACTCCCTCATCTATGAAGTGATTCCGAACGGTCCGGCATGCCACACCGGTGAAAAAAGCTGCTTCCATGAAACGATTCATGGCACGGCCAATGAATCGGCAGCTGATATGTTCGGGCAATTGACCGGCCTCATCCAAAAGCGGGAAGAGGAAATGCCCGAAGGGGCCTATACGACGTACTTGTTTACTGAAGGAGTCGACAAAATCTGCAAGAAAGTCGGCGAAGAAGCGTCGGAAGTGATCATTGCTGCGAAAAACCGGGATCCTCAAGAGCTGTCAATGGAAACGGCTGATTTGCTCTACCATGTCCTCGTTTTGCTGCAGGAGCAGAAAGTCAGCCTGGATCAAGTGATCGATGTTCTAAAAGAGCGCCATGCAACCAAAACTTCAAGTAAATAATAGGGGAATATGCTATAATAATAAGCATATTTAAGTATAGGGACGAAGCTATTCGTTCCTTTTACTTTTTCGGAGGCATATTTTGGAGAATAAAAAGAAGAAAAACCAAGAGAATGTACTGTCATTCATTCCAACAGGAGAATACTATTACAAAAAAGCGCTCAAAGAGCTGCAGCGCGACCAGTTCCAAAAAGCCCATAAATATTTGCAGCGCGCTACCGAGCTAAGTCCCAAAGATCCGCTCATCCTGATGCACTACGGCATCGTCCTGATGGAAATGCAGGAGTTCGAACGGGCGATGGATGCTTTGCGGGAAGCCTACAGCATCGACCCGGAGGAAACGGATATCCTTTTCTTCCTGGCGGAAGCGCATGCGCATATGGGTATGTTTTTGGAAGCCCGTAAATACGCGAAAAAGTATGTTGAACAGGATATTCAAGGCGATTATGCTGCGGAAGCGATGGAAATCATCGACTTTGCGGAACAGGAAGACTGGCAGCTTTTCGATGACGAAGGAGAAGCCCAGGACAGCGAATATTTCTATCAGCAGGAAAAAGCGCGGCGCTGGATGGAACAAGGCAATTTTGCAGGAGCCATCCACCTGCTGGAGCAGCTGATCGAAGAAAAGCCTGATTTTTGGGGAGCACACAACAATTTGGCGCTCGCTTATTTCTATGTGGGCGAAGCAGAGATGGCAAAAGCTTTGCTTCATGATGTGCTAAGGAGGAATCCGGGCAACCTTCATGCGCTTTGCAATCTGGCGGTCTTCCATTATTACGAGAAAAACGATGAGCTGGAAGATATCCTGGAACTGCTGAAAAAAATACAGCCGTATGTTTTTGAACATCGCTACAAATTAGGCGCCACGTTCGCATTGGTCGGGAAATACAAGGAAGCGTACCGTTGGCTGCGAAGTCTGCAAAAACGCGGATTCGACGGGGACCCCGCTTTCTATTTCTGGCTGTCCCATGCTGCTTACCATGCAGGGCACGAAGATGTGGCAAGACAAGCATGGAAGCAATTGACGAAGATGGATCCGGATAAAGAAGGCTATGAGCCATGGTCGGAAAACGCTGTGATGCCCCATGCTGACGCACTCGAACATGACCGTGACTATTTGGTGGAAAAACTGGATCATTCCCATAAGAGCGAGCGGTTATTCGGATTGTTTTTGCTTGGGAAGTCTTCCCACAAACAAGAAATTATCTCCCACCCAAAATGGCTGCAGTCAGACCAGCCGTCCCTTCTTGAAACATATTTGCTTGGCTATGCGCTCGGCCATCCGTTCAAAGAAGCGGTTCCCGAAGAACAGGCATTCATGCGCGCCATGAGGGCGACTGAAATCCTTTATGATAAAGAAGGAATGGTGACGCAGCAGGGATCTTATGCTTTTCAGATGTGGTTCATGATTTTCGATAAAGCATTTGACCGGCAGTACCAGTTCAAAAATCCGAATGCTTTGGCAGCAGCAGCGGACTATATGTTCAATTCGTCGCGCGACCAATCTGTTACAAAAAAAGTGATTGCGGAAACATACGGTATTTCTCCCGCCACGCTGACCAAATACGTCAACGAACTGATACAGTATTTGCCGATTTTTGAGTCGTAGGCAAAAAAGTTGATGGGATGGTTAGAATCTTATACGATTTAGCTACTGGGACTTAGGAGGTTCATTATGACTGAAAACATTAAAATTTATGATGTAATTATTATCGGTGCAGGGCCAGCTGGAATGACAGCAGCGGTTTACACATCCCGAGGCAATTTGTCCACGCTGATGTTGGAACGCGGAATTCCTGGCGGCCAAATGGCCAACACGGAAGAAATTGAAAATTATCCGGGCTTTGACCATATTCTAGGACCGGATCTTTCAACAAAAATGTTTGAACACGCGAAGAAATTCGGAGCCGAGTACGCATACGGCGACGTTAAAGAAATCATTGACGGGGAAGAATACAAAACCATTATTGCGGGTTCAAAAGAATACCGCGCTCGTGCCATTATCATCACAACCGGCGCAGAGTACAAGAAAATGGGGATTCCTGGCGAATCAGAGCTTGGCGGCCGCGGCGTCAGCTATTGCGCGGTTTGCGACGGAGCATTCTTCAAACAAAAACAATTGGTTGTTGTCGGCGGCGGAGATTCCGCAGTCGAAGAAGGCGTCTACTTGACTCGTTTTGCGGATAAAGTGACAATCGTTCACCGCCGCGATGAGCTGCGCGCCCAGAAAATTCTTCAAGACCGGGCATTTGCCAACGACAAAATCGACTTTATCTGGAGCCACACTGTCAAAGAAATCAATGCTGAAGAGGGCAAAGTCGGAAGCGTGACGCTCGTCTCCACAAAAGATGGAGCTGAACAGGAATTCAAAGCGGATGGCGTATTCATCTATATCGGGATGCTGCCGTTGACTAAACCGTTTGCTGATTTAGGAATCCTGAACGGAGAAGGCTATGTTGTTACTGATGACCATATGGCAACTTCAGTTCCTGGCATTTTTGCAGCAGGCGACGTACGGGAAAAAATGCTCCGCCAAGTTGTAACGGCAACAGGGGATGGAAGCATCGCTGCACAGGCTGTACAGCATTATGTAGAAGAATTGGCAGAAAAACTTAGCATAAAGGCTTAATTTAATCCTTTCTTAATCCTTTTGTAACATGCTTGTCATGAGCATGGGGTAAAGTAAAAGAGTAAATTGACCCCCTTTTTATAAAACTTTGATTGGCCGTTTTCCGAGTTTCTCGGAGACCGGCCTTTTTTTGGGGTTTTGGCGCTTGTCGGAGCTCCATAGGCGTCTGTGCTTTTCTTTTTTTGCATGGCACGCCCGGATAGGTGTATAATGGAGAGAGTTTACAATAGATGTGGAGTGTCGAATGTGCAGCGAATCGCGAATTTATTAGTTATCCAAAACGATCAAGTATTATTGCTTAAAAAACCGCGCCGTGATTGGTACGTGGCACCAGGCGGCAAGATGGAAGCCGGAGAATCGATATATGAGGCAGCCATAAGAGAATTCAAGGAAGAAACAAATGCAACACCGATCGGAACGCATTTGAAAGGCATCTACACGATGGTGATTGAAGACGCTGGCGAAAAAGTGGATGAGTGGATGCTTTTTACTTTTGCTGCAAGAGGATTGACTGGAGTTCCGTTCGAAGAAACACGTGAAGGTTTGCTTGAATGGCATCCTGTGGAAAGTTTGGCGTTTTTGCCGATGGCAGAGGGAGACCGGACCAATCTGCAATTTGCCGCACATCAAAGAGGAATGCAATATGGGACGTTCCGCTACACATCTGATTTTGATCTGTTAGAAGAGAATATCCAAATGTCGACGGAAGAGGTGGATTGCTATGATGGAAAATAATAACAATGAAGAAACTGAACTGATTGTTATCACCGGTATGTCGGGAGCCGGCAAGACAGTTGCAATCCAGAGCTTCGAGGATCTAGGATTTTTCACCATAGACAATTTGCCTCCGGCTTTATTGCTGACGTTCATGCAATTGATGCGTGATTCCGGCAAGTCGATGAAACGGGTGGCAGCAGTCATGGATTTGCGCGGCGGCGACTTTTTCGACAATCTGGTCGATGCCATCGATGGCTTGTCGAAAGAGCCGAAAATTTCCATCACGATTCTATTTCTTGATGCCGACAACCAGACGCTTGTCAGCCGTTACAAAGAGTCACGCCGTTCCCACCCGTTGTCTCCGGGCGGCCTCGTGCTTGGAGGGATTAAAAAAGAACGGGATATGCTGGAAGATCTGCAAGGAAGAGCGAAGTACATCTACAACACTTCCCAGATGACTCCACGGCAGTTGAAAGAAAAAATCATTTCGGATTTCTCGACGAAGTCCAGCAATGTTTTCACCGTCAACGTCGTCTCTTTCGGTTTCAAACACAGCATGCCGATTGATGCGGATCTTGTTTTCGATGTCCGCTTCTTGACGAATCCTTATTATGTAGAAGAATTGAATCCGCTATCCGGGCTGGATGAGCCTGTTTCCAGTTATGTGCTTGAAAAACCCGAAACACAGACCTTGGTCAGTAAACTGACGGATCTTTTCGAATTTATGATTCCGCTCTATAAAAATGAAGGAAAAGCGCAATTGGTCATCGCCTTTGGGTGCACAGGCGGACAACACCGCTCTGTTACATTAGCGGAATACTATGGAAAACTACTGTCCGAAAACTATAAAACCATCGTGACCCACAGGGACGTCAAACCAAGAAAGGGCTGAGTGGATGGAACAACATGTTCGCCGCAAGCGAATGGTGATTATTGGCGGAGGCACAGGACTTTCCACTCTCCTTCGGGGATTGAAAAAGTTTCCGCTTGATTTGACCGCTATTGTCACTGTAGCAGATGATGGCGGCAGTTCTGGGCGTTTAAGAGACGATTTGGATATTCCGCCTCCGGGAGATATACGCAATGTCATGGCGGCGTTATCGGATGCGGAACCATTGGTAGCGGAAATGTTCCAACATCGGTTCAAAGGATCGTTGGATCTTGGCGGCCATTCGTTGGGCAATCTGATGCTGGCGGCTCTGACCGAAATTACCGGTGATTTTTCACTTGCTGTTCGGGAAATGAGCCGGGTTTTGAATGTCAATGGCACAATATTGCCGGCGGCCAACCAATTGGTGACCCTTTACGCTGAATTGGAAGATGGATCGATGGTCAAAGGGGAATCCAAAATACCGGCATACTTGCAGAAGATAAAGCGGGTTTATCTAGAGCCGCACGACGTTAAAACACTTCCGGATACCATTGCGGCTATCCGGAACGCGGATATTATTGTTATCGGGCCGGGATCTTTGTATACTAGCATCTTGCCGAATTTATTAGTAAAAGATATAAGAAATGCGGTGGTTGCATCAAATGCGAAGAAAATCTATATTTGCAATTTGATGACTCAAGCAGGCGAAACTTATCGCTATACAGCAGCAGACCATGTACAAGCCCTCTATGACCACGTAGGAGAAGCTTTTTTAGACGCGATTTTGCTTGATAAAGTCGAAATTCCGCAAAATATTGCGGAGCGCTATAAAAAAGAGCGGGCGTGGCCTGTTGAATACGATGAAGAACGCCTGCGCCAACAGGGCCTTCACATCTTCAAAGAAGACATTGCCAATATTTTAGGGGAAGCTGTCCGGCACGAACCATCCAAAGTGGCAGAATGGCTTTTTGAATATGCAGGAGGGCTCGCTAAGGAAGATTCAACACAGATGTATTTCTAGTGTTTGAAAAGGGGGGAACATGTTTTGTCTTTCGCATCCGAAACAAAAAAAGAAATGACTCAAATCGAAGTGGATGATTGCTGTGGGAAAGCTGAACTATCGGCATTAATCCGCATGAATGGCACACTGTCATTTTCAAATCGGCAGCTGAGCCTAGATATACAGACCGAGAATGCTGCGATTGCAAGGCGGATTTATACGATGCTGAAGCGTTTTTACGCGGTTTATCCAGTAGAATTGCTGGTCCGGAAAAAAATGCGCTTAAAAAAGAACAATGTCTATATATGCCGCATACGGGAAGGCTCAAAGCATATATTGGAGGACTTGGCAATCTTGTCCGAAGGGTTTCAATTCCAGCATGAAATCGATAAAATGCTAGTTGAAAAAAATTGCTGCAAGCGCGCTTACTTGCGCGGTGCTTTTCTGGCGGGCGGGTCCGTCAACAACCCGGAAACTTCGTCTTACCATTTGGAAATCTATTCACTTTATAAAGACCATGCAGATTCTCTGGTTGAATTGATGAATAAGTTCCACTTGAACAGCAAAACTATTGAACGGAAAAAAGGGTTTGTTACTTATCTGAAAGAAGCTGAAAAAATATCCGATTTCTTCAGCATCACTGGGGCGCATTCCGCTTTGTTGAAATTTGAAGACGTCCGGATTATCCGGGATATGCGCAATAGCGTAAACCGTTTGGTGAATTGCGAGACTGCCAATCTGAACAAAACCATTGATGCCGCTCTTCGGCAAGTGGAGAATATTCGTTTTATCGATAATGCAATTGGCATCGACCAATTGCCGGAGCGGCTCCGGGAAATTGCACGGCTGCGCGTCGAATTTCAGGATATTACACTAAAAGAGCTTGGTGAAATGGTTTCTTCTGGAAATGTCAGCAAGTCGGGCGTCAACCACCGCTTGCGGAAAATTGATGAAATCGCAGAATCGCTTCGCAAAGGAGAAATGATCGGCCGGTAAAAAGCCGGCTGTTCTTTTATAGATGCAAGTTTAGTTGAGTTTTGGAGGAGGATCAGCATGGTAGAAAAAGAAGTGAAAGTTTTACTGAATACCGGACTTCAAGCAAGGCAAGCGGCGTTGTTTGTCCAAGAAGCGAACCGGTTCAACTCCGATGTCTATCTGGAAAAAGACAATAAAAAAGTCAATGCTAAAAGCATTATGGGACTAATGAGCTTAGCTATAAGCAAAGGCACGACAATCAAAATTACCGCAGATGGTACAGACGAAGAAACGGCAGTGGACTCTCTGTCTGCAATGGTTGATAAGCAAGCGTAAAACTCACGGTCATCGAGGCCGTGAATTTTTATAGGGCTGAAAATTTTTTCGCAGCCACAACTATTGGTTCCAAAAGCGCCAGCCGCATAAAAAAGCTTTCCCTGCCAAATAAAAAAACTCCCCGTCTCCATGGCGGGGAGTTTTTTTATTATTATTTTTTATCATTCGGCAATTTGTTGCGAGTGATGATTTGGTCAACCAAACCGTATTCAAGTGCGCGGTCAGCAGTCATGAAGTTATCGCGGTCTGTGTCTTTAGAGATAACATCTATCGGCTGGCCAGTGCGGTCAGATAAGATTTGGTTCAATTTTTCGCGCAAGTGCAAAATGCGTTTTGCAGCGATTTCGATTTCAGTGGCTTGGCCTTGAGCTCCGCCAAGTGGCTGATGGATCATGACTTCTGCGTTCGGAAGCGCATAGCGTTTGCCTTTCGTGCCAGCTGCAAGAAGGAAAGCCCCCATTGAAGCAGCCATACCGATGCAGATTGTCTGAACATCTGGACGGATGAATTGCATTGTGTCATAAATCGCCATACCGGCTGTGATGCTGCCGCCAGGGCTGTTGATGTAGATGGAAATATCTTTTTCAGGATCTTCCGCTTCAAGGAACAGAAGCTGAGCCACAATAGAATTGGCCACATTATCGTCGATGCCGCTTCCTAGCATAATAACGCGGTCTTTCAGCAAACGTGAATAAATGTCGTAAGCGCGTTCGCCACGGCTTGTTTGTTCAATTACTGTTGGGATTAAGTTCATGAATAGATCCTCCTCATATAGATGATTGATAACATTGCTGAAACAGGTTTCAGCTGTAGTATTATCATACACATGATGGTCAATGAAGGTCAAATATAATGAATTGAAAAAAGTGGGTTGATAATTTGAAAATACTTTTGTATAATAGAAAAGTCGCTAATACAGATTGCGAAATACAAATGCGCCCTCGTAGTGTAATGGATCACACGCAAGATTCCGGTTCTTGAAATGGGGGTTCGATTCCCTCCGAGGGTATCCAGAATTATAAGCTGAGCTGTTTGTCCGGTTTTCCGGATGGATGGCTCAGCTTTTTTCTTTTCAGCCGCTTAGAGTATAATGGGATAGAGAAGGTTCTCCGGGTCCAGCCCCTAAGCCTTTCGAAAATGAATGGGAGTACATTACGAAAGAAGGAACCCTATGTTTACTTTATACACACGCCCAAATTGTCCATTATGCGAAGAAGCCAAGTTGATGATTGGGCTCGTACAGGAAGATTTTCCTCTGGAATACCAGGAAATCAACATCGAAACCGATCATGATCTTCATGAAAAGTATATGCTGATGATTCCGGTGCTTGAAAAAGATCGGAAGATTTTACTATACGGCAATATTGGTTATGCCGATTTACTAGGAGCGTTAGATTTATAACGCTTTTTTTGTTTGCTTTTTTATTTCTGTTTCGCTAGAATGATTCTAGCGGGACATTATTTGGTGTTGTGGGACAAAAAACGTCCAACCGGAGGGAGTGAAGCAATGGATCCATTAACGGAAGCGCAGCAAAAGCTTATGCCGGAAATGACCGAACTCCTGAAAAAACGCTATCAAATATTATTGACAATCCAAATGGAGGAGCCGATTGGCAGGCGGGCACTCAGCGAACTTGCCGGCTCCACCGAAAGAGAAATCAGGAAAGAAACGGATCTGTTGCGCAACCAGCAGCTGATCAAGGCAAAGTCCTCCGGCATGACTGTTTCTGACGAAGGCTTGGCTGTGCTCGATGCTTTAAAAGATTTCATGCGTGATGTGTCGGGGCTGATAGCAATGGAGAAGCAATTGAAATCCCTTCTTGGAATTTCGAGAGTGCTGATCCTTCCGCAAGACAGCGACGACATCCCGGCCGTAAAATCGAATATCGGCAAAGAAGCAGCCCGGCTATTGGAGTCCCTCTTCCCACAGCACAAAAAGATTGCAGTAACTGGCGGCAGCACCATGGCTGCCATTTCAAAGGAATTGTCTTCCGATAAAAAGGACAATACGCTGCAATTCATAGCTGCGCGCGGAGGGCTTGGCGAAGATGTGCTGCATCAAGCCAATACAATTGCCTCATCGTTTGCAGGAAAAACCGGGGGATCTGTCAAAACGCTTTACTTGCCGGACCATTTGAGCGCTGAAGCATATGAAATGATGATGCGTGAGCCGGTGATCAAGGAAATGATGAATTTGTATGACCAGACGGATGTAGTAGTCCATGGAATCGGGAATGCAGAAGAAATTGCCCTTCAGCGGCAATCTTCAACTGAGGAAGTCGAACGGATCCGTTCGGGCGGCGCGGTGAGTGAAGCGTTCGGCTATTACTTCGATAAAGAAGGAAAAGTAGTTTATCGCATCCGCACAGCGGGAATCCAATTAGAGCAAGTTCAAAAAGCTCCAGCGATCTTGGCAGTTGCAGGAGGACGGTCGAAAGCAAAAGCGATTCTTTCTTATTTCAAAAATGCAGCCCCTCAGACGAGCCTCATTACGGATGAAGGCGCTGCTCACAAAATACTTGAGTTAACTCAAAATCGGGAGGAAATTTAAATGACTTTAAAATTAGCAATTAACGGATTTGGACGTATCGGACGCATCGTATTCCGCCAGGCATTGGCAAACAACGAGGTAGAAGTGGTAGCAGTAAACGATTTGACTGATGCAAAAATGCTTGCACACCTTTTGAAATATGATTCTATCCACGGTATCCTGGATGCTGAAATTTCATCTGAAGGCAACGATTTGATCGTTAACGGCAAAAGAATCCACGTTTACTCTGAAAAAGATCCTGCAAACCTTCCATGGGGAGAAAACAACATTGACATCGTAATCGAGTCTACAGGATTCTTCACAAATGCTGAAGATGCGAAAAAACACATCCAAGCAGGCGCTAAAAAAGTTATCGTTTCTGCTCCAGGAAAAGGCATGAAAACTGTTGTTATGGGCGTTAACCATGAAAGCTACAACCCGGAAGAAGACCACGTTGTATCAAACGCTTCATGTACAACTAACGGCCTTGCTGGAATTTCAAAAATCCTGAACGACAAGTTCGGCATCAAAAAAGCGATGAT
Organism: Planomicrobium sp. CPCC 101110; assembly: GCF_007859395.1. GTDB lineage: Bacteria > Bacillota > Bacilli > Bacillales_A > Planococcaceae > Planococcus. Next base: position 122,075 of record NZ_VOHD01000011.1, read on the forward strand.
GACAACAATCCACTCGTACACAAACGACCAAATTTTGTTGGATTCACCGCATAAGGACTACCGCCGCGCTCGTTCAGCAGCAGAGTCAATGATTCCGACAACTACTGGTGCTGCGGTTGCAGTAACACAAGTATTGCCTGAATTGGAAGGCAAACTTGACGGAATGGCGATCCGCGTTCCTACACCAAACGTATCATTGATCGACTTGGTTGCTGAATTAGAAACTGATGCAACTGTAGAAGATGTAAACAACGCTTTGAAAGAAGCAATCGATAAAGACGAAAACGGCTTCTTGAGCTACAGCGATCTTCCGCTTGTATCGCGCGACTATAACGGCAACACTTCTTCATCAACTGTCGACCTATTGTCCACAATGGAACTTGGCGGCAACATGGTGAAAGTTCTTGCTTGGTACGACAACGAGTCAGGCTACTCTGCACGCTGCATCGACATCGCGTTGCACATGTACAAAACTGGCCTGTAATCTCAAAATCATAGCTTAATTTCTTATGAACCTCTATAATAAAAGAGGGTAAAAGGGGTGGGGACTTACCCTGCCCCTTCTTTTTATTTAAAGAGTAAACTTGATGCTAATTCGGAGCAGGAATGTTTTTATCCAGCTCCAGCGTCCAGCCCCTCGAGTCGCTTCTGCCTAGCCTGCAAAGGCAAAAAGCGCCATTGCCAGCTATGCTTCCAGCACTTGTCGGAGCTGAGGGGACGCTTACGCTTTTAAAGAGAAACGGGAGGTATTTTCATGCAAAAGAAAATGACCATGAAAGACGTAGACTTAAAAGGAAAACGAGTATTTTGCCGGGTAGATTTCAATGTGCCGATGTCAGAAGGCAAGATCACGGATGATACAAGAATCCGTGCAGCTCTTCCTACAATCAACTATTTGATTGAAAAAGGAGCAAAAGTAATACTTGCAAGTCACTTAGGCCGACCGAAAGGGACTGTCAATGAAGATATGAGACTGGCTCCAGCTGGAGTCAAGTTAGGTGAATTATTACATAAAGATGTGAAAAGCCTCGACGAGTCGGTCGGGGAAAAAGTAGAGCAGGAAATTGCGTCGATGAACGAAGGCGATGTCATTTTACTGGAAAATGTCCGTTTCCACGCTGGCGAAGAGAAAAACGATGAAGAGTTGGCTAAAGAATTTGCCGCTTTAGCGGATATTTTCGTTAATGACGCTTTTGGAGCAGCCCATAGAGCGCATGCATCGACTGCAGGAATCGCGAACTATTTGCCGTCGGTTTCAGGATTGCTGCTTGAAAAAGAGTTGGATGTGTTAGGAAAAGCGCTATCTGAGCCGGATCGTCCGTTCACTGCCATCATCGGCGGTGCAAAAGTGAAAGATAAAATCGGCGTTATCGATAACTTGTTGGAGAAAGTGGACAACTTATTGATTGGCGGCGGCCTTTCCTATACATTCCTGAAAGCCCAGGGCATTGAAATCGGGACATCGCTGCTTGAAGAAGACAAAATGGAGTTGGCGCTGTCATTCCTGAAAAAAGCGGAAGAAAAAGGCGTTAAACTTCATTTGCCGATCGATGTGGTCATCGTGAAGGAATTCTCGAATGACACGGAAACAAAAGTAGTCAAAATCGATGAAATCCCTTCCGACTGGATGGCCCTTGATATCGGACCGGAAACTGTAAAATTGTATGCCGATGTGATCGCTAATTCCAGATTGATCATTTGGAATGGTCCGATGGGAGTGTTTGAAATGTCTTCATTTGAGAATGGCACAAAATCGGTTGCGGAAGCGATGGCCAACACTGAGGGCTATACCGTTATCGGTGGAGGAGATTCAGCTGCAGCAGTAGAGCAATTCCATGTGGCAGATAAAATGGACCACATTTCTACAGGCGGCGGAGCTTCACTGGAGTTCATGGAAGGCAAAGAATTGCCTGGCGTTACAGCATTGACCGACAAATAAGAAAAAATCATTTGGTCGAACAATTTAAGCTTGATCGTCAGTGGTCTCCGGCGATAGCGGAAATTGCTGACGGTTAAAGCTGGATAAAAGGGAGTGGCTTTTTTGAGAAAACCAATTATTGCAGGAAACTGGAAAATGTATAAAACCGCAACGGAAGCAAAGGAATTTGTGGAAAAAGCAAAAGGTCTTGTTCCGGATGCAGAAAAAGTGGATGCGGTCATTTGCGCCCCTGCTTTGTTTTTGAACCAATTGGTGATTTCAGCCCAATCGAGCCCGCTCCAAATCGGCGCTCAGACGATGCATGAAGAAAAAGAAGGCGCGTTTACAGGCGAAATCAGCGCAGCCCAACTTGTTGATATCGGCGTTAAATACGTCATTATCGGCCATTCGGAGCGCCGCCAATATTTCAACGAAACAGATGCTTCGGTCAATAAGAAAGTGCATGCGGCCTTTGCTAACGGCTTGACTCCGCTTATGTGCGTCGGTGAAACGCTGGAAGAGCGCGAAAGCGGATCAACAAGCAAAATCGTCGAAGAACAAGTGGCACAAGGCATTGAAGGATTGTCCGAAGAGCAAGTCGCTGGCTTGGTTATTGCATACGAACCGATCTGGGCGATTGGAACTGGCAAAACAGCTACTGCGGAAGACGCCAACGAAGTTTGCGGAACCATCCGCGAAAAAGTGGCTGCACTTTATAGCGATGAAACAGCTGGAAAAGTCCGTATCCAATATGGCGGCAGCGTTAAACCGGCCAATATTGAGGAATTGCTTGGCATGGAGCATATCGACGGAGCTTTAGTTGGCGGTGCTAGCCTGGAAGTCGACAGCTTCGTGAAATTGCTGGAGGCTGGTTCGAATGCGTAAAGGGAAATATCCAGTAGCACTGATTATTCTGGATGGCTTCGGCTGCCGCCAAGAAACGTTTGGCAATGCAGTGGCGCAAGCGAAAAAACCGAATTTCGACTCACTGTGGAACAATTATCCGCATAGTTTATTGACGGCATCAGGCGAAGCGGTCGGTTTGCCCGAAGGCCAAATGGGCAACTCGGAAGTCGGGCATTTGAATATCGGGGCTGGGCGCATTGTTTATCAAAACTTGACGCGCATCAATAAATCCATCCGGGATGGCGACTTTTACCTGAATCCGGCCTTTGTGGAAGCCATTACTCAGGCCAAATCAAACGGCAAAGCGCTGCATCTGATGGGCTTGTTATCGGACGGCGGCGTCCATAGCCATTATGAGCATCTTTTCGCTCTTTTGGAACTGGCGAAGCAGCACGGCTTGAGCGAAGTTTATGTTCATGGATTTTTGGACGGGCGCGACGTGGGGCCGAAATCTGCGCTTGCGTATGTGGAAAAAACGGAAGAGAAGATGAAAGAAATCGGTGTCGGGAAATTCGCATCGATCAGCGGGCGGTATTACGCAATGGACCGCGACAAACGCTGGGAGCGCGTCGAAAGCGCGTACCGGGTATTGGTGGACGGGGACGGTGCTACAGCTTCTTCTGCCATCGAAGGAATTTCCCGGTCATACGACACGGAAGTGGTCGACGAATTCATCATGCCATTTGCCATTACAGAAGATGGCAAACCGGTAGCGACTATTGGATCCGGGGACTCGGTGGTCTTTTTCAATTTCCGTCCTGACCGGGCCATTCAATTGACTTCGGTTTTCGTTCTTGACGATTTTAGCGGATTCGAAAGAAGCCTGCGCCATCCGCAGGAACTTTCCTTTATTTCCTTTACACCCTACAGCGACGAACTGTCGACACGCATCGCATTTACCAGCCAGAACCTGAATCAGACGGTCGGGGAAGTGGTGGCAGCGAACGGGCTGACGCAATTGCGCATTGCAGAGACTGAAAAATATCCGCATGTTACGTTCTTTATGAGCGGTGGGCGTGAAGATGTGTTTGAAGGCGAAGAGCGGATTCTTGTCTCTTCTCCGAAAGTGGCGACATATGACCTGAAGCCGGAAATGAGCGCTTACGAAGTAACGGATCGTTTGGTGGAGCAAATCGAAAACGATGCACATGACTGCATCATTTTGAATTTCGCCAATCCCGATATGGTCGGGCACAGCGGAATGCTTGAACCGACAATTCGCGCAATAGAAACTGTCGATGAATGTTTGGGCCGCATTATAGAAGCCCTGCACGCCAAAGGCGGTTCAGCGATCGTTACGGCGGATCACGGCAATGCCGATGAAGTGGTGACAGTAGAAGGGCTGCCGATGACCGCGCATACGACCAATCAGGTTCCGGTCATCGTCACTAAAAACGGCGTGGTTCTTCGGGAAGATGGAATTCTCGCAGACTTGGCGCCGACTGTATTGAAATTATTGAATGTTGAACAACCAGCAGAAATGACTGGAAAACCATTATACTAAACCAAAGGGAGCTGTTTTTTATGCCAATTATCACTGACATTCTTGCACGCGAAGTATTAGATTCACGAGGAAATCCAACAGTAGAAGTAGAAGTATTCACAGAAAGCGGAGCATTCGGGCGCGCAATCGTCCCTTCAGGCGCTTCTACAGGGGAACATGAAGCAGTGGAACTTCGTGATGGCGATAAAGGCCGTTACCTTGGGAAAGGTGTTTTAAAAGCTGTAGAGCATGTTAACACGGAAATCGCTCAAGAAATCGTTGAAAACTATTCAGTGCTTGACCAAGTATCAATCGACAAAGCGCTGATCGAATTGGATGGCACAGAAAACAAAGGCCGTCTTGGCGCTAACGCCATTCTGGGCGTATCTATGGCCGTTGCCCACGCAGCAGCTGATTACTTGGATATTCCGCTTTACCAATACTTGGGCGGGTTCAATGCGAAGCAATTGCCGGTTCCGATGATGAACATTGTGAACGGCGGCGAGCACGCTGACAACAATGTCGACATCCAGGAATTCATGGTTATGCCAGTCGGAGCAGAAAGCTTCCGCCACGCAATTCGCATGGGTGCTGAGATTTTCCATAACTTGAAAAACGTTTTGAAAGAAAAAGGCTACAACACTGCAGTCGGGGACGAAGGCGGATTTGCTCCGAACTTAGGATCGAACGAAGAAGCGTTGACTACTATCGTGGAAGCAATTGAAAAAGCCGGCTATACACCAGGCAAGGACGTTTTACTTGCAATGGACGTTGCTGCTTCTGAAATCTATGATAAAGAAAAAGGCGTTTACAACTTGCCGGGCGACAATGCAGTGAAAACTTCAGAAGAAATGGTTGACTGGTACGAAGAGCTTTCAAACAAATACCCGATCGTTTCAATCGAAGACGGTTTGGATGAAAACGACTGGGCTGGCCACAAATTGTTGACTGAGCGCATCGGCGACCGCGTCCAATTGGTCGGTGACGACTTGTTCGTTACGAATACGAAGAAATTGGCGCAAGGAATTTCTGAAGGCGTCGGCAACTCAATCTTGATCAAAGTAAACCAAATCGGTACATTGACTGAAACTTTCGATGCAATTGAAATGGCGAAGCGCGCTGGCTATACAGCAGTCATCAGCCACCGTTCAGGCGAATCGGAAGATGTAACGATTGCGGACATCGCAGTAGCGACCAATGCCGGCCAAATCAAAACTGGTGCTCCGTCGCGTACGGACCGCGTAGCTAAATACAACCAGTTATTGCGCATCGAAGACCAATTGAATGACACATCAAGCTACTTAGGTTTGAAAACTTTCTATAACTTAAGAAAATAAGCGATTTTCCTCTTTTCCTGTTGCTATTGTCTTAGTTCAGTATTTTTGCTAAACTAAGAGATGTTGTTAGGTTCTTTTCAGGAGGTGGAATTTATGCATACGTTGTTAATGACTTTACTCGTCATCGTATCGCTCGCATTGATCGTTGTCGTATTGCTACAATCAGGGAAAAGTGCAGGTCTTTCAGGAGCCATCTCCGGTGGAGCTGAGCAACTTTTTGGCAAGCAAAAAGCTCGTGGAGTTGATTTGATCCTTCACCGGGTAACGATTGTACTTGCTGCCTTATTCTTTATACTGGCTATCGCCGTGACGAAAGTTTAATGTAGATGATCTACGCCTAACCGATCTTTGGTTAGGCGTTTTCTTTTTATAGGGATATAGGGATTTAGAAATAAATTAAAATTAAGAAGTGTATAGAAGAAAGCCCTTCAGGCGGACGCTTTCCTCGGGCATGGCTTGAGCCTCCTCAGTCGCTGCGCTTCTTGCGGGGTCTCAAGACTCATGCTATTTCCGCAGGAGTCGCCGCCTTCCGTGCTTCTTCTTAGCTTAATAAAGTTTTTAAGTATTTTCTTTTGTACCTATAAAATGAAAGTTTGCTCAAAATTGTATAAGCCATCTATAAAGCAGTTAAAGCAACATAGGGAAGAAATCCAAGTTACATCTTTCTTTAAAAATAAAAATTGTTATTTTTTTCTTTTACAGCATTACCATGGAGTAAAACGGCGGAGACTCCCGCGGGAAAGCGAAGTGCCGAAATCCACTCGGGCGCTAGTCAAGACTTGACCGAAGCCTGCGAGGGCAAGTCTTTGCGACGAAGCTAGCGCAGCGATGCAGGAGCACCTGTTTTGAGTCAGTTCGGCGCAAGCCCGCAGGAAAGCGTAGCCGTTTTACGAAATATAGATATCGCAATATTAAATATTAAATGTACTATTAACACATTAAATGGAGGGATTTTGATGCGGATATCGCAGCCAAAACCATTTTTCTTTAAATCAGGGCCGCGTGCAGTGTTGTTGCTGCACGGGTTTACTGGGAATTCAGCGGACGTCCGGATGCTTGGGCGCTTTCTTGAGAAGAACGGCTATACGTCGCTTGCGCCGCATTATGCCGGCCACGGAGTAGAGCCGGAAGAATTGCTTGGCACAGGGCCAGTCGATTGGTGGAAAGATGTAGAAGGCGCTTACCAGAAATTAAAAGATGAAGGATACGAAGAAATTGCGGTCGCAGGATTATCGTTGGGCGGCGTATTTTCATTGAAAGTAGGGTATACATTCCCTGTAAAGGGACTAATCACCATGTGTGCGCCGATGACCATGAAAACGACAGAACTTATGTATGAAGGCGTATTAAAATATGCGCGCGAATACAAGAAATATGAAGGAAAAGACCCTGAAGTTATCGAAGAAGAAATGAAGAAGTTCCAGGAAACGCCGATGGAATCATTGGTGGATCTGCGCAACTTGATCGCGGACGTTAGAGCGCATGTAGACCACGTATACGCTCCGTTATTCGTCGTCCAAGGTACGTTGGATGATGTCATCAATCCCGATTCCGCCAATGTGATCTATGAAGAGGTGGAGTCTTTCGATAAAAAATTAAAATGGTATGAGCAATCCGGGCATGTTATCACGCTCGATAAAGAAAAAGAACAATTGCACCAAGATGTGTTAGCATTTCTCGATTCGCTCGATTGGAGTGAATGAGACCGTCAGAAGGAGGAGTTTATATGGCGACAAATGAAATGGCGCTTGATCAACGGTTATTGACTTTTATGCGGGAAGACGCGTACAAGCCGTTGACTGTCCAGGAAATAGAAGAACAATTCGGCTTTGAAGATGCAGATGAATTTAAAGAACTGGTGAAAACACTGGTAAGGCTTGAAGAAAAAGGCTTGCTTGTCCGTTCAAGATCAAACCGCTATGGTGTTCCAGAGCGCATGAACTTAATGCGCGGAAGGTTCATCGGACATGCAAAAGGCTTTGGATTTGTAGCGCCGGAAGAAGCGGGCATGGATGATGTGTTCATTCCGCCGAATGAAGTGAACGGAGCTGTAAACGGCGATACGGTGATGATTCGGATTTCAGAAGGATCTTCCGGGGACCGCCGGGAAGGCGCCATCATCCGAATTTTGGAACGGGGTACGACAAAAGTTGTCGGAACGTTCCAGGACAATAAAGGATTCGGGTTTGTCGTATCTGACGACAAGAAAATGAACATCGATATTTTCATCGCCAAAGAAAATACGTTAGGCGCAGTAGACGGCCATAAAGTGGTTGTTGAAATCATCGAATGGCCGAACGGGCATAAATCGGCGACCGGTATGGTCACACAGATTCTGGGACATAAAAACGATCCAGGCGTCGATATCCTGTCGATCATTCATAAATACGGCATTGAGACCGAATTTCCGGAAGACGTGCTGGAACAGGCGAATAATGTACCAGATACGATCGATCCGGCCGATTTAACGGACCGCCGCGACCTTCGCGACCAGCAGATTGTTACGATTGATGGTGCTGACGCGAAAGACTTGGATGACGCAGTACAAGTGATCAAATTGGAAGATGGAACGTATAAGCTTGGGGTACACATTGCAGATGTCAGCCATTACGTGACGGAAGATTCTCCGATTGACCGCGAAGCATATGACCGGGCGACGAGTATTTACTTGACGGACCGCGTTATCCCGATGATTCCACACCGCTTGTCCAACGGCATCTGCTCGTTGAATCCGCAAGTGGACCGCTTGACGCTATCGTGTGAAATGATTTTCAATGACATGGGAGAATTATTGTCGCATGACATCTTCCAAAGCGTCATCAACACATCCGCCCGTATGACTTACACAGACGTATACGAAATTCTTGAAAAAGATAACCAGGAGCTGAAGGAGAAATATTCGGAACTGGTGCCGATGTTCCAATTGATGGGCGAGCTGGCTGCTATTTTGCGTGCTAAACGGGACCGCCGGGGCGCCATCGATTTCGATTTCAAAGAATCGAAAGTATTGGTGGATGAAGAAGGCTATCCGGTCGAAGTAGTTGTCCGCGAACGGACGGTAGCCGAAAAATTGATCGAAGAATTCATGTTGGCTGCCAACGAAACCGTTGCCGAACATTTCCACCGCATGGAAGTGCCGGCGCTTTACCGGATCCACGAAGACCCGAAACCGGAAAAACTGCAGCGGTTCTTCGAATTCGTCACCAACTTCGGCATCGTCGTCAAAGGGACGAGCAACCAAGTGCATCCGGCCGCATTGCAGAAAATCATTCGTTCTATCGAAGGGCTGCCTGAAGAGCCGGTCATCTCGACGATGATGCTTCGCTCGATGCAGCAGGCGAAATATTCAGCGGAAAGCCTTGGGCATTTCGGTTTGTCGACGGAATTCTATACGCATTTCACATCGCCGATCCGCCGTTACCCGGATTTGATCGTCCATCGCTTGATCCGCACGTATTTGATCAATAAGGATTTATCAAGAGCGACGATCATGCACTGGGAAGCGAGTATGGATGAGATCGCCGAACATACATCCGAGCGCGAACGCCGTGCGGTTGATGCAGAACGCGATACCGATGCATTGAAGAAATCACAATATATGCAGGATAAGATCGGGGAAGAGTTTGATGGTGTCATTTCTTCGGTTACAAACTTTGGTTTGTTTATCGAATTGCCGAATACGATTGAAGGTTTGGTCCACGTATCGAATATGACGGACGATTTCTACCGTTTCGATGACCGCCAAATGATGATGATCGGCGAACGGACGAACAAACAGTTCCGCATCGGTGATGAAATCAAGATTAAGGTAATCGGCGTTAAACCGGAAGAGTCGTCAATCGACTTTGAAATTTCCGGAATGGTACAAAGCCAGCGCCGTCCACGGAGAGATGCGCCTAAAGTGATCCGGGCGACGAAAAAAGAAGGCACCGGAACGAAAAAACAAGGCGAAGCGGGACCAACGCGCAAGCCGAAAAACAAAAAGAAAAAGTTCTATGAAGGCGCTGTGAAAAAATCAGGCAGCCGCAGAAAGAGAAAGTAAAGGAGCGGCTCCATAGCCGCCCTTTTTAACTGTACATGGGGTGAAAAAGATGGCAAAAGGTGAAGGCAAAGTTATTGCACAAAACAAAAAGGCCACATTCGATTATTTTATTGAAGAAACGATCGAAGCGGGCATTGTCTTGCAGGGAACAGAAATCAAATCGGCGCGAAAAGGCAAAGTGCAGCTAGTCGATGCATTTGTGCGGATCCGGAACGGTGAAGCCTGGATTTCGAATATGCACATTGCGCCGTATGAGCAAGGAAACATTTTTAACCATGAACCGACGAGAGTCCGGAAGCTGCTCTTGCACAAAAAGCAGATCAACGAATTGATTGGCGTTTCCAAGCAGCAAGGCTCCAACATCATTCCGTTGAAGATGTACCTAAAAGACGGTTATGCGAAGGTATTGCTTGGCGTCGGTAAGGGTAAGAAAAACTACGACAAGCGCCAGGACCTGAAGCAAAAAGATGCAAAACGCGAGATTGACCGCGCACTGAAAGACCGCAGCCGTTAATACTTGTAGTGAGACCATTATTGTCTTATAATATCTATATAACACAAGCATAGAAGCCTTGCTTCTTCCGTGTTCCTTTATAATGAGGGGACGTTACGGATTCGACAGGGATGATCTGGGCTTGGGTTGCGCGTCGGAGGATCGGCTTCGTTACCAACGTACCTATAATAACAGGCAAAACAAACCAAAACCTAGCATTCGCAGCGTAAGCTCGGATCTGCTTTATCTATCCATCGCCCATGTGGCTGGGTAAAGCTCAACTTTAGTGGGATACGGTCGGCAGTGCCACTTGAGCTGCCGGCAAGAGATTCGCAAGTTAGTGCCCAGGACGCCCGCTTATTGGCAGAATGGCGCATGAAACCCTAATAAGTAAGCTACACGCGTAGAGGCTCAAGTAGCGGAGTTTCTGGACGCGGGTTCGACTCCCGCCGTCTCCATAGATTAATTTCATGGAGTTTCATAGAACGTCAAAACCCTTGACATATCAAGGGTTTTGGCGTTTTTTGATGTCATGGAATTTTATGTAATATCAAATAAACCTAGTTAAAAACCTAGTCAATTACCTCATAAAAAACCTCTATATCCTATGATGGAATAGATAAAAATTTCTCAAATTGAATTCAAATGCAGGCGGTTCCTTATTTACTTTTTATAATAGCTAACGGAGTTCACTGGCTGCTTTTTACTTGCCGAAACATTATTATGAGCAACTGAACCAGGGGATTTTATATCTCCATTATTAAAAGCTTTTAATGAGTTCTTTAAATTACTCCTATTTTAATTGATTAAATTTTTAAACCAGCTAGTCAATATAGGTATCTCAGCATTATAGACTGTAGCAATGACATTATTTCCATCTGTTATGATCAGGGAATCCAAAGGTACATTGTTTGCCTCTACAACTTCAGATATTCCACTAGCCGGCCAGTTAGTTCCACACAAAAATGGTGGCTCTGCTCCAACTAAAAATCTTGAAGGGTCTTTTTCCAGCTGTGAAATCAACTTATGGTTGAGATTATAATCTGCAAATTCATACATTTGATTATTAACTTCTGCGATAATTGTCAATTTATATAATGAGGTTCTAAACAATCTTTTTTGTTCTTTCATGTTAGGTTCAATCTTAAAATTTACTTCTTTTAATTTCAGTGATTTCGTTTTTTCTACATGAAAAGTAGCTTGTTCTAAATTCATAGACACTTCCATAGTCTCATTCCTTTATAAACATTTTGTTGTTTCATAATCTGGTCCGTTTGTTGAAAATTAACCTTTCTTAATTACCCAATCAGTTAATCTAACGCGCCAAAAAGCCATAACATCAACAGACTTGTTCGTAATTTCTTTCTATAAATATACCATTTAAGTATAGGAATTAGAGGATTGTTTTGACTAAACTGTGCCCAAAAAAACAAATAAATAGAATGTAAAGTTCATTTTTAAAAGCACCATATATGAAGTTATATTCCTTTGCGTCCGCAGCCTTTATTTTTATGCGGTCTTTCAAATGTCTTTGAATCAACATTTGGAGGCAACTAATGTTCGTTTTCGCAGCTCAAATAGCTGATGAAACGAATGGCTGCAGGTCTTATTGTAAGGTGTTTTCTTCTTGTTATAATCAAATGAAAAAAGGACACTACTTCAATTATATCAGTATGAATACTAATAAATTATGTTTATCGTAAGGAGAGGGACACCAGATGCTCAACAAACCGATCGAGGTATTTGAATTTCCTACTAATCTTGGATTGCGGAGAAAAGTGGACGAGGTTGAACCTGGGGTCAAGGCGCTGCCCAAATGGCTGAAATATCATGGCTTTTATGAAGCGCTGGGTATAGATACGGTTTATGGACTGCCGGCTCCTTTCTATTCGATGGAATATAATCTGAAGACAGGGATGCTGAACGAAAATCAGGTGATTGAATTTGCTGAGCGACAGGCACTGCTATTGGGAAAACACCTAAGGACCGATACTTTTAAGCTGCTAATTGGAGGAGATTGCAGCATTCTGATTGGAGCAGCATTGGCGTTGAAGAAAAAAGGAAGTTATGGGCTGTTCTTTGTGGATGGGCATACGGACTTTATCACTCCGAGCCTTTCGAAAACAGGTGGAATTGCAGGGATGGATCTGGCGATAGCTGCAGGCCTTGGAGAGGAAGCAATTACGAATATAGACGGACTGAAACCTTATGTTCAAGAAGACCATATTTTTTGCGTCGGCAATCGAGAATTTGACAGATCATATATCGCTCCAATCCTGGATTCTAAAATCCATTACTTTGATCTGAATCGGGCACGCTCTATGGGTGCCGCTAAAATTGTCGATGCGTTTCTAAAGATGGTTGAAGAAAAATTCTTGGACGGATTTTTCATCCACCTGGATGTGGATGTGATAAACGATGAGCTAATGCCTGTCGTCGACAGTAGAGCAGAAGATGGGTTTACGTATGAAGAGCTTGCTCCATTACTTCAGCCGCTTCTCCATCACTCTATGTGCATAGGGATGGAAATCACTATTTTGGATCCTTCATTGGATGAAAATGGCGTCTATACAAAAAGGTTTATCGATTTTTTCTTGAGTCTATTGGAAGAATGAAGACCGAACTGCCTAACTCTAGGTGTTTGGCAGTATTAAAGATATTCTTCATAACCCAGACAACAGCATCGTTTACTGTAATCACTGCTTAAAGAAGATGAAATGAAAAGACAGGAAAACTGCTGCACTCCTGTTTAAGAGAAGTATAAAATATTTGTATAAAGAAAAAACTATGGTTTTGCCTTAAATTGCTGAAAAACCGCTTTAAAACCGGCGTCTCCATAGTGAGATAAAACAGTTGGAAAACGCCAAAACCTTTTCATCAGTTTTGGCGTTTTTGATGTCATGGAATTTCTTATTAATTAGTAAGTAAGGGCTCATGAAAAAAGCAATAAGATGTAAGTGCAAAAATATTTTGCGCTTATAAAAATAAAATTTCAAACTTTTGAAAAAAACCTTTGCACCTTTTTAGAAGCAATGGCAAAATAAATGAAAGGGTTTTCATTTATGATAGCGAGGAGATGGATTATGAGAAGACAACAGGAAAGAGAGATCCCTTTTTTAATGGCTTTGATTCCGTTAGTGGTCATGATTGCCATCATGGCCGTCACAATCATCAAATTTGAAGGCAGTCCGCATGTGCCTTTATTGATCGGTGCAGCAGTTGCAGCTGCAATCGGATTGCGTTATGGAAACAAATGGGATGTGATCGAAGAAGGCGCTTATAAAGGCATCCGCATGGCGCTTCCGGCAATCGTGATCATTATTCTGGTCGGCTTGATCATCGGAGCTTGGATTGGCGGAGGCATTGTCGCTACCATGATCTATTACGGATTGAAAATCATTACACCGTCCTTGTTCCTGGTGACGATCTGCATTATTTGCGCAATTGTCACTTTGGCAATCGGCAGTTCCTGGTCGACAATGGGAACCATAGGCGTCGCCGGTATGGGAATTGGCGTAAGTATGGGGATTCCGGCAGCGATGGTGGCCGGGGCTGTCATTTCCGGGGCTTATTTCGGCGACAAAATGTCTCCGCTGTCCGATACAACAAATTTAGCTGCCGGAATCACTGGAACGGACTTGTTTGCACATATAAAGCACATGATTTATACCACGATTCCTGGTCTCATCATTGCTTTGGTTGTCTACTTCATCCTCGGCAGGCAGTTCGCTGGAGCGGCAGTGGATACAGGGAACATCAGCAGCATTTTAACGGCTTTGGAAAGCAATTTCGTGATATCTCCCTGGCTGTTGCTGGTGCCGCTCGCAGTCGTTGTAATGGTTGCCAAAAAAGTGCCTGCATTGCCGGCTCTTGCTATCGGTGTTTTGCTGGGCTGGCTATGCCATGTATTTATCCAGGGCGGCAGTGTGGCAGATGCTGTCAATACGCTCCACGATGGATTTTCCATTGCGAGCGGAAATGAAATGGTCGATAACCTGTTCAATCGCGGCGGTATCGAGTCTATGATGTATACAGTCTCCTTGACGATTGTGGCTATGATATTCGGCGGGATCATGGAACAAGCCGGAATGCTCCAAGCAATTGTGAAACAAATCCTGAAGGTGGCGAAATCAGCCGGCAGCCTTATTGCGGCTGCTGTCGTTTCTGCATTTTTCACGAACGCTACAGCATCTGAACAATACATATCGATTCTCCTTCCGGGAAGAATGTATGCTAAAGCTTTCAGGGGCAAAAAATTGCATTCGAAAAACTTATCCCGGGCACTGGAGGATGGAGGAACAGTCACTTCACCTTTAGTTCCTTGGAACACATGTGGTGTTTTTATATTTGCGACACTGGGCGTCGGGACATTTGCCTACGCACCTTATGCCGTCTTGAATTATGCCATCCCGATCATTTCAATCGCCATGGCGTTCCTCGGTTTGAAAGTCGAATTCCTGACGGATGAAGAAATAAAAGCGCTGGAAGAAAAAGAAGCAAGGCAAACGGAGGATAGCGGGGAAACCGAGCCTTCAGGGTCTTTGCTGACATAATCGTCAAAACACCAAGCTTATCAAAGCTTGGTGTTTTTTTATAATCTTATAAAAAGGCAATATAAAAAAGCTGAACTTGCATCATGGATGAATGACAGGCAAGTAGGAGTTCAGCTTTTCAGAGAAATTGCTTATGCAGTTTTTTTATTGTTTCGGCCGCTAAGCAAGATCCCGCCCGTCAATGCTGCAAGCAAGCCAAGCATTGTGTAAAGAGGGCCGTTTGTTGCTGTTGTTGGCATTTCATCGCCTTCGCCAGCCATCTCGACCTGTCCACGGATTTCTCCATCAGGATATTCTTCTGTATGAAGGTTTACGTAAATGTCTCCTGCCACCATGGCTTCAGTGAATTCATCCCAGCTCATTTCCCCGGACAAATCTTCTTCCGTGAATGTGCCTGTTGCGACTTCGCCGTTATAATCCATCGGTTCGTCGTTTTCAAAGATTGGCAGGACGACTGGACCGTTCTCACCAGGAGCGCCGCTGTGGAAATGCCCTGCCAGGGTGTTCTCCAGGTTTTCTGCATTCACCGTGAACTCCAAAGACATCCCATCTTCGCTAAACTGAACATGTGCATCACCCGAAGCATCGCTTTCAACTTCCATCGGTTCTTGGTCGGGTGTCAATTCTGCCATAAAATCCTGGCCTTCATGAGCAGCAAAAACCGATCCTGCAAATCCTGCGACTGCCAACACTGAAGCTAACGGTAAAGCCATACGTTTTTTCATACATCAATCTCCTTCTTGCATATTTCGCCACTTGGCGATACCATATTATACAACAGAATATTCTTAAAAATGTGAATTTTATGTTAATTTAATTAATTTTTTTATTAAGGACTTGAAACTTCCCACTCGTGTATTTAGAGTAAAGAATAAATACAGGTGCTATGAACAATTGATTGAATGGGTTGCTTGATGATGGGACAGAAAAAAGTTTCTATTCTACGGAGTGATGGGAAGTGAAACGGATTGAGGAAGAAACTCGGGTTGATTCTCGTCTTAATGGGTTTGTTGTTCGCAAGCTGGAACGGCTACACTTGGTTTTCTGAAGCATCTTCCGGGCGGGAACCCATCGGCGAAAATGATATTGTAGCAGCTGAAGAAATTAAAAGCATGGATGTTCCGGCTCCCGCCAAGGAGGACCCTCTTGATGAAGAAGCCAAACTCTCCTCGAAAATAGCTAAAAAACCGAAAGCGCCGGAAGAACCGAAACAGCGGGATTATAAGGAATATGAAAGGGGAGAGGAAATAGGCTGGCTGCTGATTCCTTCCCTCGATATGAAATATCCGATGTACTGGGGAACGGATGATGAAACTTTAACGCAAGGGGTGGGCTATCATGCAAGTAAATTCACCAGTCCTCCGGACGGACAGCGCCATACAGTGCTATCCGGCCATCGGGACACGGTTTTCCGTGAACTTGGCGACTTGAAAGAAGGTGATAAAATGTACGTGCAGTTCGAAGGGGTGCAATATGAATATGAAATAGAAAAGACCTGGGTTACGGATGCTGAAGACCGCACAGTAATCGTTGCAAAAGATGAACCGGTACTGACACTTACTACTTGTTATCCGTTTACGTTTGTAGGAGCGGCTCCTGACCGCTATATCATAGAAGCTCCGCTTGTGAGTATCACGAAAATGTAATCCTGATCCTTGTGAAAGGCAGGGAATAAAACAACCAGCCGAAGGTATACCTTCGGCTGGTTGTTTCATTTTGTCCAAAGCCGTGCCTTCCCGCTTTTCTGAAAGCTGGAAATGCCACTTCGACAAGGCGTCTGTTCATGATTTCAGTTGGAACGGACTTTTTTGGAGAAAAGGCCGATCAGCAAAAAAATCACTCCATTGAAAAATAGAATAGCCGCAAAAGTCCATCCAGCGACACTTCCCGCGATTCCATCTCCGCTATAGCGTCCAACAACCTGGAGTGTTACTTCGAACACTATGGGAGCGATCAAAAGAATGGTAACCGCAGCAGAGATACACCACCTTTTTCGATGTGCCGCAGAAAACTTATTCACCGAGTAATTCAACAGGATAAGAAATATAGCCAAAATCATAAGTGACATATGCTCGCCTCCTTAAACTATCTTCATTATACTATAATTTTCTGGAAATTAATTGGATTCTGAAGCATCAATTGGATATAGTGGATAATAAGGGATGATCTTTTCTGGTTCAGAAAAGATAAAAGCCTTTTGGATAGCGGAACAGTAAGGCAATCATTTTGGAAATTGGAGTTGAGATGATGTTCATCGTAAATGTCGAAGCAGCAATTTACAAAGACGAAAAGTGGTTGATTGTAAGAAGAAGTGAAAAAGAAGAATATGCGGCCGGGGTACTCGCACTAGTTGGCGGAAAAGTGGACAAGGAAGGGAATTCCGCGGATATTCTGGAACGGGCTTTGATAAGGGAAGTTGAGGAAGAAGTCGGCGTTGCAGTTTCAAATCTTACATATGTCAACAGTTCTTCTTTTGTCGCCGAATCCGGGGTGCATGTAGTAGACATCGTATTCCTTTGCACCTATCAAGCGGGTGAGCCATTTGCCAAAGACCCGGAAGAAGTGGCAAGCATCCACTGGATGGCCACCGAAGAAATCTCGAGTAACGATGAAATTCCAGGATTTCTGAAAGAGAATATTCAGCTTGCAGAAAAATTAGTGAAAAGTAACCCGGTTTTTTCTTTGATTCAGTAGAAGCAGCAATCTTATCAAAGAAGAACCGTTCGCAGATTTCCGCATATGATGGGTCAAATGATTGAGGGAAGGCAGAAAGATAAAAGATGAAAAAAAGCGGCAAGCCTTTAGTGATTGCTATTGGCGGTGTATCAGGCGGAGGGAAAACAACTATTGTCACCCAATTAAAGCAACAATTCGGAAAAGCCGAGGCACTCTATTTCGATAGTTACGATTTTGAAGGTCCAGAAAATGTATTCCAGTGGATTGAGGACGGCGCTAATTATGATGAATGGAACTTAACGCCTCTTATCAGGGATTTGAAAGAAGTATTGTTAAAAAGGCATGATTATATCTTCTTGGATTTTCCTTTTGCTTATCAACATTCTCAAACAAGCGGGATTATAGATTTGGTTGTTTTTATTGATACGCCACTAGACATCGCTTTAATCCGTCGGATGAATAGAGAGTTCAGGGATAGTTCTGCTGAAGAAATGCTGCAATATATGGAATCCTACGCCACCTACGGAAGAAGAGGTTATCTGGAGATGCTGCAAACGATCAGGCCCGATTCGAATGTTGTAATCGATGGGACTTTATCAATATCCCAAATTGTCGAAAAAATAAGGGAACAGGTGAACCGGCTATAAAACTCGTTTTCCAGGAATAAAAGAAAGGCTTTAACGAAAATATATGAAAATAGAGCAGGAAAGCGGAAGGGAGCTTTCAAGCAACTATGGCTTTGCAAAAGAAGGGATTAAGGTACTTCAAATTATTCCTATCTATACAAATAGCATTTATCTCCTATTATGTCTTGAAAGCATATCCTTATCCGGACAGTTTTGATTTCATTAGCACGCACTATAAAACAATCGACCTGGGAAGAAAGTTTTATCCGAAAATTGATTTAATCATACTGTTTCTTGGAATGATTATCTTTTCGCTATACTCCAGAACAAAAGTAAAGGAATACCTATCACACAAGCCATTGAAGAAATTTTCAAGCTGGGTTTTTATTTCTCTCTTTTTTCTCCTGATTTACTTGTGTGAGCAGCAGCAATCTCGTTTTTCTTATTCTTTGCAGCTTGAGATGCCTTCTTTTACTATAATAGAGTATTTTGCACTTGCTTCAACGGTTGTTTTGATTGCGCCTATAAGTGAAGAACTGGTTTTCCGAGGTCCGTTGCTCTTTTTATTTCCTGATAAAGGAAAATATTTATTTTTATTCGTTTCTACAGTTTGGTTTATTGCATTGCATGGAAATATCATTTTTGGTGCTTTGTTTTCATTAGGCCTTAGCTTTTTGACTTTGAAATTCAGGAGCTTGGCTGTTCCGATTCTCGCTCATGCTATTTGGAATTTCTTTGTTATGCACAATTAAAAAGATGGGGAGTTCCTAGCAGAATGAGATGGGCTTAAACTTTTTGCATCTTTCTCCTGCTTCCATGCTTCAACAATGTACAGTTTGTTTTTAAAAGGCATGGACTTGGTGTTTTACCAAATCCCTGCCTTTTAAAGCTGCAGACAGATTGAATATACCTATACGGCTTATTTCTTCGGTCTCTGAATATCTCATTAGTATGGCCCGGTGATCGTACTTGAAACAGAAAAAAGGGGCAATCAAGTCCACGATTGCCCCCTGCTTTAGCGTACGCTTATTCTAGCGCCGTCCTCCGAAAAAGAACCTTCCCTTCATAAGCGATCCAACTCGCCGCTCCTAACAAAAGGCCGGATAGGACAAACACACTGCGGATTCCATAAGCATCTGCCAGTATCCCCATCAAAAGAGCAGCAAGCCCGAATGTTCCTGTTCCAATCGCTCCGAGCGTGGTGAATACCGTTGGCAATCGGTCTTTTGGAACGCTTGTCTGGACTACAGTCTGCTGCGGAATATTCTTGATCTGGCTGAACATGCCGACAAGGAAAGAAAGGATCACGGCTAGTGCCGGAAAGCTATTCAGCCCGAAGAAGAAAGTCGCCAGGCTGCCGAAAACTGCTCCCATGAAAATACACTGGCCGAGTTTTTGTTCGATCCAATTTGAAAGCCGGAGGCAAAAGAGGCTTCCGCCAATCAATCCAAGGAAGAAGGAGCCATTGATGAATCCCCACCATTTCTCATCCGCCGTTAATGCATCACTGACAAATACATAAAGGATCGCGGCAATCCAGACGGTCCCGGCAATCGTCTCCAAAACATCTATCCAGGCAATTCGCTTCAGCACAGGAGCAGAGGAGACCGTCTGCCAGCCGATGCTGATTTGCTGCCATTTGCTTTGATGGCGGGGCGGCTTAAAGTCTGCAGGATCCAAACCGCAAAGCAGCAGGCTGGAACAGAAAAACAAAACAGCTGCCAGCCAGACCATCTCATTTGCGGCTATCCATATCAACAGGGAACTCCCGATAAACCACATGGCGGTCTGGATCAGTTGTGTGACGGTTTCTGCAATCCCATTCGCTTTCAGAAGTTCTTCATTCTGTACGTAACTTGGAAGAAGCGATCGAGTGACAGGATTTGCACAGCCATCAAGCAGTGCAATGAAGCCGATTGCCAAAAACAGCCATATATAATTGGACAAAGAGATATGCTGCGTAAAGAAAGCCAGGGCGAAGAGCAGCACCGTTTTTCCGAACTGGGAACCGGCCAGCAGCCATTTCAGGTTGAAATGCTGCATTAGCAAGGGCGTCAGCGTATTGGAAACAAACATTGAACTGGTTATTGCAAAAGGCACAAGTGCGGCGGCAGTAGCTGAACCGGTCAATCCAAAGATGATGTAAATGATGCTGACGATGTATAAAATGTCTCCGATATTGGCAAGAGATTGACCTGTTAACAACAAGCTAAAATTTTTATTCAGTTTCATAATGGCTATCCCCCAAGAGTTCAATTTGTAAATGCTTTTTACTGCAGGGAATCAGTTAGATTGGACAAATGTTCATGGTCAATGTTCCTTTCAGGGCTGCGATAAATCTTGGGGGATCCAGACTTATCGAAAATTTTGTTTGTTTCCATTATACGACAGAAATTTGGAAAATAAATGGAGAAAAAAGTTTTGAAAAAACAAAAAGAATTATTACGTCTTGGAGGCAGTCGTCAGGCAAACATTCTTTAAAACAAACAGGAAAAGAAAGTTGGAATGTCAAAACAGGATAGCCCCACTTGATAAGGACGAAGGGCTGATTGCTAGAAGCAGGACAACAATCAGCTATATGCATTATGAAAATTCTCAGTTCAATTAAGGGTGAAAATGCAAACAAGCCATATTCAGCATGGGGGATAAAGTGATAAGCTGACTGTATTGCAGCACTTTGATTCGAAAACGGCCAAAGGGGGGGCAAACATGAATGCAAAAGCCGATCAATCCATTCAGCCTTATATAGAGTCACCCGAAAAGTTGAAGAAATTATATCGCCATGTAATTTTTGTCGCCAGCCTCTCCCAAATTTTCGGCGGTGCAGGTTTAGCCGCCGGGATTACGGTGGGCGCCCTTTTGGCTCAGCAAATGCTCGGGACAGCTGCTTATGCGGGACTGCCGATCGCCTTATTCACCTTAGGTTCTGCTGGCGCCGCTTTGTTAGTCGGCCAGCTTTCCCAGCGCTGGGGAAGGCGGCCAGGCCTGACCACCGGCTTTATGCTTGGAGGAGTCGGGGGCTTAGGGGTGGTTCTTGCTGCAATACTGGGCAGCATACCACTTTTATGGGTTTCGCTGATCATTTACGGTTCTGGAACGGCGACCAACTTGCAAGCCCGCTATGCCGGCACGGACCTGGCAAGCAAGAACCAGCGGGGAAAAGCTGTCAGCATTATCATGGTGTCTGCCACAGCCGGCGCATTCGCCGGTCCGAACATGGTGGGTATTATGGGGAGATTTGCCCTTTCAATCGGGATTCCGGCACTGGCTGGACCCTTCCTTCTGTCGGGAACCGCGTTCATTGTGGCGGGAATGATCATTTTTCTGCTGCTTCGTCCGGATCCCTTTCTCATTGCGAAAGCGATAGAAGCTTACAAACAAGAGAACAGCCAGGAAGAGCTTTTGCCGGATACTGTCCAGGCTATCAACAAAAAAGGAGTGGCAGCCGGAGCCGCTATTATGGTGCTGACCCAGATGACCATGATTGCCATTATGACAATGACACCTGTACATATGGGGCACTATGGCCATGATCTTAGCGACATTGGTCTTTTGATTGGAATCCATATCGGGGCGATGTATCTTCCGTCGGTTTTTACGGGCATCCTTGTGGATAAATTTGGTTCGACGGCCATGTCGATTGCTTCAGGTGCGATACTCGGAGGGGCGAGTGCCTTAGCAGCTTTCGCGCCTGGAGATTCCCTGGCTGCGCTTGTTTTGGCGTTGGCTCTTCTTGGCATTGGCTGGAACTTTGGATTGATTAGCGGAACAACGCAAGTGATCGATTCAACAGATCCGGCACAACGGGCGAAAATCCAAGGAACAGTGGATGTGTTTATCGCTTTGGCCGGAGCTTCCGGGGGAGTATTGTCCGGTATGGTGGTAGCTGGGTCGAGCTATGCTGTGTTGTCGTTGATCGGTGGATTGGTATCCCTGGTTTTAATCCCCATCATTCTATGGTCACGCACAAGCAGTAAAGCCCAAAGCAGCAATCCCTAAGCTAAAAAGCTTAGGGTGGGTTCGCAAGCGTTCAATGCTGCTTTAGTGAAATGGAAAAAGGTGTTTCTTTTGATAGTTTCAGGTCGGTGGAAACGCAGTGCATCCTGCAAAATGGGGAAAAGTGATCCTTCTTTGGAAGGATGCACTTTTTATGAACGGAGCTATTTTTTCGATCTGTATAATGGAAAGAATCCGCTATCTTCTGTGATGTCATTTTCCAAAACCAGCATATGATAGTAATTCGGATTGTGGATTTTTTTGCCGATACAAAACTGGAGCGGTTCGGATGATGAAAATGATTTCTTGAATCTGAAGAGGCTGTCGCCATCACCGGAATAGCCGCCGCCTAGATGAAATCTCTGCATGCCATTTTCTTCTCCCCATTTGGCAACTTCATAGAGAAGCACATTATTTGCACCAAGATGTTGATATTCTCTTGCTGATCCTGACAAGTGATAATGCATGAAATTCCCTTTCGTTAAGATTAATGTGGAAGAAATCATTTGACCTTCCAAGAAAGCTCCGAAAAGATGAAGGTCAGGACCGAACAGCTTAATGGTCTCCTTGAAATACTCTTCTGTAAAGTAGTAAAAGCCGGAAGCCCGATTCCGGTCCATTGTGGCGTAATACATGGATAAAAATTCCCCTAAATAACTTCCTATATCCACTTTCTTTACTTCAACATCGTTTTTCAAAGCTTTGCGGATCATATTGCGGTTTTTTCCGGGAAGTCTATCTAGCAGATTGCCTTCCTGTTGCAAGTTGATTTCTATAGTATGGCTGAGGGGAACGATTTCCATTTCCTCTTCAAACCCCCTATGGTTGCTCAGCAGCGGATGAAATCTTACAAATTCGGAAACAATGCAATGGGTACTGCAATACTCGTTGAAAGCTTCCCTGAATTCCGATATCAGGCATTTCCTATTGCAATAGACTTCCATCAATGGGCCGCCATATCCGTAAGGAGTAGTAATATCATACAATTCCACATTTGTTTTCGCTGTGACTTTTCTTTTTACTGCGGGGTAAGCGATTTTGCCATTTTCGCTTTCAAAGAGAAACAGGAGCGCTTCTCCGTCATCCAGGGATAAGGAACTCATGATATATTCAAAATAAAAATAAATGTCTTTGTCTGAAAAACCATCTATGATGCTGTTCCAATGAGCTGAATCTTTGGCGTCCATAATCATCAGCAAACTCTTTTCCTGTTTCTGCATGTTGCATCCCCCCATTTTTTGAAGAATTTTCAGATCTACTATGCCTGAAAAAACCATGTGTTCACCTTTGTCCAAAACAATACATGGGGAAAATGAAAATCAGGTGAAAATCAATAACAGAAAGATATATTTGCGTACTAGGCAGGAGAAGATGGAAGCAGCCGAAGGCGTCCTGCGTTTGATGCAGAAAACGGCTAACTCTTTTGGGGATTAGCGGATTTTCCATAACTTATTTATCTTGCGTTTTACTCCATACGATAAGGGATTGAAATCTGCCGATCCATAGCATTTGAGTTGTTGCTGGCCCTTCTGCGGCATGGGATATGAAATTCTGTAAACTGCTCATCAAAAAGGGGGGTCCGGATATTCTCGATAATTTCTCGACAGTTTCTTCCTATAATCAAAAGAAAATTCACTGATGCGTAAAGGAGAAATAGTTTGGCGAGGTGAACCGAAATGGCAAAGCATGATAGGAATCCTCTTCCACATGGACAGAGGCATTCCATGGAACATGAACACCATCGGGAAACACGGCATAACAATGAATCCACTATTCAGCCGGAGCAGACACATTCAAAACACGGGAATCAGGGCCATCACGCTCATTCAGCGCACGGCAGTATGGTGGCGGATTTCAAGAAACGGTTTTATGTATCTTTGATTTTGACCATACCCATTCTGGCTTTGTCGCCGATGATTCAGCATTTTCTTGGAGTCGACTGGCGTTTTGGGAACGACCTGTACCTATTATTCGGTTTGTCATCCATTGTCTTTTTCTATGGCGGCTGGCCATTTTTGACCGGCGGAATCAGCGAGCTGAAAGAGAAGAATCCAGGTATGATGACTTTGATTGCGTTAGCCATCACCATTGCTTACAGCTATAGTACACTGGTGGTCTTCGGCTGGGGCGGCAATCAGCTGTACTGGGAACTTGCCACGCTGGTCGTCATCATGCTCCTCGGGCATTGGATTGAGATGCGCTCCATTATGGGAGCCTCTAATGCCTTGGAGCAATTGGTGAAGTTGATGCCAAGCGAAGCGCACAAGCTGGATGATCGGGATGAAGTGCAGGACGTGCCTTTATCTGAGATCAAGAACCGGGATCGGGTTCTCATCAAGCCCGGCGAAAAGATTCCGGTCGACGGTTTGATAATAGAAGGGAAGTCGACGATTGACGAATCCATGTTGACAGGTGAGTCCATACCTGTCGATAAATCGGTGGGTGATAACGCAATAGGCGGCTCGGTGAACAAGGAAGGCTCCCTGATCATGGAAGTGGAGAAGACAGGAGAAGCCTCTTATTTGTCCCAAGTGATCAAAATGGTCAAAGAAGCGCAGGAATCCAAATCGAGAACACAGGATTTGACGAATCGCGCGGCCAAATGGTTATTCTACTTGGCTTTGATTTCCGGTTCCGCCACTCTTTCGGTTTGGCTGCTGCTTGGTTATCCAGCTGACATTGCGATTGAACGGATGGTAACGGTAATGGTCATTGCGTGTCCGCATGCTCTCGGCTTAGCTGCACCGCTTGTTGTGGCGGTATCAACATCCATTTCTGCCAAAAAAGGGCTTCTGATCCGGAACCGGGCAGATTTTGAAGGAGCCCGGAATCTGGATGCCGTAGTGTTTGATAAAACCGGCACGTTGACTCAAGGAAAGTTTGGCGTCACGGATATTGTTCCGGCTGAAAGTTACAGCAGTGATGCAATCCTGGAATTGGCGGCGGCTATCGAACAGAATTCGGAGCATCCGATTGCCAAGGGCGTTGTAGATTCCGCCAAAGAAAAAGGGCTTAGCATCAGGAAAGTGAGCGGCTTCGAATCGATGGCCGGAAAAGGCATCCAAGGGCAGGTGGACGGGAAGACAGTGAATGTTGTCAGTCCCGGCTTTATGGAAGGGAACAAGCTCGGTTATGACCAACAGCAATTCAATGAATTGTCAAAAGAAGGGAAAACAGTCGTCTTTGTTCTTGTGGAAGGCCAGCTCGCGGGGATGGTTGCTTTGGCTGATATCGTGCGTGACTCAGCCAAGGAGGCGGTGGCAACCTTGAAGGCAAAAGGCATCCATTCAATCATGCTTACAGGAGATAATGAAAAAGTGGCTAACTGGGTAGCACGCGAAGTCGGAATCAGTGAAGTATATGCGGAAGTATTGCCCAATGAGAAAGCACGCCAAATCCGGAAAATACAAAGCACAGGACGGAGAGTGGCGATGACGGGGGATGGCGTGAATGATGCGCCGGCTCTGGCGACAGCCGACCTTGGGATAGCCATCGGAGCGGGGACGGATGTGGCAATGGAGACCGCTGATGTGGTGCTTGTCAGAAGCAACCCGAATGATGTGGTTTCATTGATCGACCTTTCGAAAAAGACCTACCGGAAACTGGTGCAAAACTTATGGTGGGCTACCGGTTATAATATTTTCGCGATTCCCTTGGCTGCGGGTGTCCTGGCTCCTTGGAATGTGGTGATAAGTCCGGCGGTTGGCGCTGTTTTCATGAGCTTGAGTACGGTAATTGTAGCGATAAATGCGAAGCTGTTAAAAGCGTAAATCATTCAATGGACTTTTATGGGCATGGAGAAGAGATATTGAGAATCTTCGGGACTGCTGCTGCGGTTCTCACTGGAAAATTAGAATCGTGAGTGGGAATCCCTGCCGGACACAAGCCATATTTCGCTGAACCGGGAAATAGCCATAAATCCGCCACATATAAAAAGAGCTGCCAAATTTTGATTTTACTATAGAAGTAAAATGAACAGAGTTTGGATTTCAGTCTTGTTTCCCGGGAGAGTGAAAGAGGTTGAACAGGATACAAACAGGGGGTTGCCGGGATAAAGGCAATTTGCAATATAGAAAGGAGAAAACATGCCCTAAAAGCATTTTTCTCCTTTTTATTTATACTGGGACTCTTCGGCAGAAAAGGATATTGGACAAATATGAAAAAAATTTAGCGGTTAAACCACTTTCTTAATTCAACCCCTCGCTCTTGATGCGGAATTGGTTGCAGCTCATCCCGATGATTTATTCTCATTGGAAGAATCCGTTTATCCCCAATTGATATTTAGAAATACCATTATAGCGAGGGTTGAATTGCGGAATCGACTGAAATATGGGTTGACAAAAAGACGCTGTATCATTATAGTTACGATAGCGACATTGAGAATCATTATCAACAGTTTGGAATAGAGAGGAATAAATTAAACATGCAAAAAGTCAAAAGCAAGAAGAGTATATTGCTAGCATCTGTCACATCGATCTTTCTTTTGTTAACGGGATGTTCCAACGATAATGCTGCTTCCCAATCCACCGAAGGCACGGAAGAAAATACAAATTCAATCACTTTATCCTGGCCAAGAGACATCGGATCCATGAACCCCCATGTCTATAATCCATCGCAGTTGATTGCCCAATCCATGATCTATGAACCTCTAGTAAGCTATGAGGATGGGGGAAAAATCAAGCCGCACCTTGCGGAATCCTGGTCGGTTTCAGAAGATGGCCTTGAGTATACCTTCAAGCTTCGTGAAGGGGTCAAGTTTACAGACGGCTCCTCCTTCAATGCTGAAATTGTGAAAAAGAATTTTGATGCTGTAATGAAAAACAAAAGCTCACACAGTTGGCTTGGCGTCATCAATGTTCTTGAAAAGACAGAGGTCGTTGACGAGCTGACCTTCAAGCTGACTTTATCGGAACCTTACTATCCTGCCATTCAGGATCTAGCTTTAGTCCGCCCGGTTCGATTCTTAGGGGAGTCCGGATTTCCGGAAGATGGCGATACTTCAAAAGGAATCACGGAACCTGTAGGTACAGGGCCATGGGTATTGGAAGATTATAAAAAAGACGAATATGCGACATTCACACGCAACCCGGATTATTGGGGAGAAAGCCCGGAATTAGAGAAAGTCACCATCAAAATCATTCCGGATGCCGAAACGCGGGTTTTGGCTTTTGAAAAAGGCGAACTGGATCTGATCTATGGAGAAGGCGCTATCAGCATGGATTCCTTCAATTACTTGAAAGAAACCGGGGATTATCAGACAGATTTATCGGAGCCGGTTGGAACAAGAACTTTGCTGTTGAATTCAACAAATGAAAAATTAGCTGATTTGAATGTGCGCTTGGCGCTGCAGCATGGTTTTGACAAAGCGGCAATGGTAGAAGGCATCACACTGGGGCTTGAAGAGAAAGCGGACAATATTTTATCCACAAACTTCCCGTATACTGATATCGAAGTAGAGCCTTTCGATTACAATGTAGAAAAAGCTGCGGCATACCTGGAAGAGGCGGGATGGAATCTTCCTTCCGGCAAAGCGGTAAGGGAAAAAGATGGCCAGCCGCTGGAACTGGAATTGATGTATGACAAAACTGACCCTATCCAAAAAGCAATGTCAGAAACGCTTCAAGCGGAATGGTCTGCAATCGGTGTTAAGCTGAACCTGAAGGGTGAAGAATTGACAACTCAAATCGAACGCCGGAAAGCCGGACAATTCGACCTCGATTTCTGGTACAACTTTGGCGCGCCATATGACCCGCATTCATTCATCAATGTGGTAGCCGAAAAAGGATGGGGCGTTTCGGAAGCCCATTCCAACTTGCCGATGAAAGCGGAATTGGATCAGCAAGTCCAAGAAGCACTCGCTTCTACGGACGAGAAAGAGCGTCAGCAGCTTTATGGCTCTATTTTGAATACCCTGCAAGAGCAGTCGGTTTTCTTGCCGATTTCTTATATAAAGAAGACCGTTGTTTACCAGAACGATGTGAAAGAATTTATCTTCCCGGCGAATCGGGATGAGCAGCCTTTCAATGAGATTGAAAAAAGCCAGTAAATAACAGGGAGTGCAAGGCATGGTTATCTATCTGACAAAACGGCTCCTCGCCGTCATTCCCATTATACTTTTTGCCATTTTCCTGATGTTTCTGCTTATACGCCTCTCGCCGGTTGATCCGGCTGAAGCATATCTGGCCGCAGCCAATATACATCCTACTGAGGAACTTTTGGCTGAGAAAAGGCAGGAATTCGGTCTGGACCAGCCGTTGATCGTGCAATATTTCCAGACGGTCAAAAAAATCGTCCTTCTGGATTTTGGCAATTCTTATGTGACGAACTCGCCTGTCTGGCAGGAGGTTGCGGCTAGAATGCCCGCAACCATACAGCTTGCTGTCAGCAGTATTCTTCTTTCCATTATAGTCAGTATTCCGCTTGGATTTTTGTCAGCGGTATATAAGAACAGCCTAATTGATCATTTTAGCAGGCTTCTTTCTTATCTAGGCGCTTCTGTTCCACAGTTTTGGCTCGGCTATATCCTGATTTTCTTCTTTTCGGTAAAACTGGATCTTTTCCCGGTAGAAGGCAGGGGGACTTGGCAGCATTTCGTGTTGCCAAGCTTAACGCTTTCCTTGGCATTGATCGCGATTTACACCCGGTTGCTTCGTGCGAGTGTATTGGAAGAACTGGAAGAGGTTTACGTGTTGTACGCAAGAACACGGGGGGTTAAAGAAAAAGCCATAATGGTGAAGCATGTGCTGAGAATAGCGATTTCTCCCATGCTGACAGGGTTGGGCATGAACTTGGGGAAGCTTCTCACCGGCACCATTATTGTTGAACAGGTCTTTTCATGGCCGGGATTCGGGCGGTTTTTTATAGAAGCGATTTTCAATCGGGACATTCCTGTGATTCAAAGTTATGTCGTTCTCGCGGCCTGCCTGTTCATTGTCTGCAACCTTATCGTTGATATTGTGCAATTGTACTTGGATCCGCGTATTTCATGGAAGGGAAGGACCGAATATTGATTTCTAGCATACGAAATGGCACTAAAAGCAAGTGGGCGATCGTCATTTGCTCAGTCATCTTGCTTGTTTTTTTCCTGGTCAGTATTCTGGCCCCATGGATTGCCCCCCATGATCCCATCCAAGTGAATCTGGCATTGAAACTGTCGCCGCCTTCATGGGAATACCCGTTGGGAACGGATCATCTGGGGCGCTGCAATCTGTCGCGCCTGTTATACGGAGCCCGAATTTCCCTAGGTTTTGCATCATTGATTTTTGTTGCTTCCTTAGGGGTCGGATTGCTGGTCGGAACGATTGCAGGATATAGAGGCGGTTGGATCGATCTCTTCCTGATGCGGTTTTGCGATGGAGTCATGGCGTTCCCGAATCTGGTACTGGTCCTTGGCATCGTCGGTTTGTTGGGTCCTGGACTATGGCAGGTCGTGTTGGCGTTAATGATGGTCCAGTGGGTATATTACGCGCGAATGATCCGCGGCATGGTGGTCAGTATGAAAGAACAGAATTTCATTACAGCTGCGCGGATAAGCGGATCGTCGACCGGGAAAATCATCAGGCGCCATATGATTCCAAATGTGCTTCCGCCGATCATGGTAATGGGAACACTTGAAATGGGATGGGCGATCATGGACATTTCGGCCCTGTCGTTTCTTGGGCTTGGAATACAGCCGCCTACTCCAGAATGGGGAACTATGATACAGGAAGGCAAGAACTTCATACGGAACCAACCTGAGTTGATGCTTTACCCGGGCTTGATGATTTTGTTTGTCGTTATTTCTTTTAATGTGTTGGGTGAGTCGCTATCAGAACGATATGGTGTGAAGAGACGTTATTGAAAGGGGAAAAACGCAGATGGAAAAACAACAGAATGTTTTGCAGGTCAGCGGACTGAATGTCGCTGTCAAATCACAAAAAGGGGTGCTTCCTCTTGTTCAAAATCTTAACTTGGAGCTGAAACCAGGGAAGATTTTGGGGCTTGTCGGAGAGAGCGGCAGCGGAAAAACCATCACCTGTATGTCTCTTCTTCAACTTTTGAACCAAAAGGCAATGCACATAGAAGGCAGCATCCAGCTGCATGGCCGGGAACTGAATGGTTTGAAGGAGAAGGAGATGCGGTGCATTCGAGGGAAAGAAATCGGATTCATCATGCAAAACCCCATGAACGCCTTCACACCAGTTTACACAATCGGAAACCAGTTCGTTGAAACGATCCGTATCCACACAGAGCTTACGAAAAAACAAGCCGTCGATTTGGCGATTGCCTCCTTAGAGAAAATGAACTTACAAAACCCGGCTAAAATTATGAAAATGTATCCTTTTCAGCTGAGCGGCGGCATGCTCCAGCGGGTCATGATTGCAATATCGATGTGTTTGCGCCCTGCGGTCGTCATTGCGGATGAGCCGACAACAGCTCTTGATGTGGCAACCCAGCTGCAGGTGTTAAAAGAACTGGACCGGCTCCGGACAGAATGCGGGACATCGGTTTTGCTGATTTCCCATGACCTAGGAGTGATTTCAGAGCTCGCGGACGAAGTGGCTGTGATGCAAAATGGCCGGATTGTAGAAAAAGCAGACGTTTACCGGCTGTTCGATTTTCCGCAGCACGAGTATACTAAAAAGCTGCTGCAGGCAAGGCCTGTCTTGCCAGTGAACGAAGAGCTGAGCAAACTTGTTATATAGACTCGATAAGTATAGGGATGCTTACCAGAAAGAGAGGGAAGAATCCATGAGTTTACTGGAAGTGAAAGAAGTAACACATTCATACGGCTCTTCCCGCTCTTTTTGGCGTTCGGCAAAAGAAGAACATGTTCTTTCCGATGTTTCCCTTTCGATAGAACAAGGATCTTGTATGGGGCTTCTTGGAACAAGCGGGGCGGGAAAAAGCACATTGGGAAAAGTGATTTTGGGCTTGGAAAAGCCGCAGAAAGGCAAGGTGATTTTCCAGGGGCAAGATCTTTATACGATGGATGCATTAACCCGTAAACGGATCCGGAGAGATCTTCAAGTAGTTTTTCAAGACAGCTACTCATCGGTCAATCCTCGGCTGACAGCGGAAAAGATTATTGGAGAACCTCTGGAAAACTACGAGAAGCTGTCGCCTGCCGAACAAAAACGCACAATTGCCGACTTGCTGGATATGGTAGGGCTGGATGCAGAAGATATGAAAAAGTATCCCCGGCAATTCAGCGGAGGGCAATTGCAGCGAATCAGCATTGCAAGAGCAATCGCCTTGAAACCGAAAATGATTGTTTTGGATGAGTCTGTCAGCAGCCTCGATATGGTGAACCAAACGAATATCTTGAACTTATTGAATGAGTTGAAGTCAGTGTACGGCCTTTCTTACCTTTTCATCACACATGACATCCGGGCAGCGTATTCAATCTCGGATTCTTTGACAGTCATGGAGAAGGGGAAAATAATAGAAGTCTGCAATGATAAAAACGAGGTGTTCACTTCGCAGCATCCCACTGTAAAGAAATTGGTTGCATCCATACTTCCAGAACATCCCCGGAACCGGACAATCTCCAGGGGAAAAAGCCGCGCATAAAAGCATTATCAAACAGGCCGGTTCAAATAATGGCCGGAATCATAACCCCCCCTGGAAGGACCGGCATGCCGGTGTGTCTTCCAGGGGGTTTTTAGATTCAGCTGGAATCAATACACTTTATAGACTTGGCCTGTTTGTGCGCCTTCAACACATCTTAAGAATGCATTGGACACCTTATCCGCGGACACTGGATCAAACCCTTTAAAAAATGGTCCGTATTTGTCCATGGATTCTTCCAAGACGTTCGGGCTTACAGTATTGATCCGTATATTGCGTGTCAATTCGATGGCTGCAGACTTTACAAATCCTGCCACTCCGGCATTGGCCATAGCGGCTGAGCTGCCTTTCAAAATGGGATCATCCATCATGATTCCGGAAGTAAGCGTGAAACTGCCGCCATCATTAATATAATTTTGACCGATCAGAACAAGGTTCACTTGGCCTTTAAGCTTGCTGTTTATAGCCACTTCATTCAGTTCCGGTGTCAATTCGCTCAAGCCGCCAAAATGGGATTCGCCTGTCGTGCTTACCACAGCATCAATGTTCGGGATGTCTTTGTACATTTGTTCAATGCTGTCCACGGACGTGATATCAACTTTATAATTTCCGTTTGATCTGCTGGCTATGATCACTTCATGATCGCCCTTTAATTTGTTCGCTACCGCTGTGCCAATTGTTCCGGTTCCTCCAATTACAACAATCTTCACGCTTTCCTCAGCTCCTATCTAACGATTTAATAAAGACCATGTTACAGGATATCGTTCTTGTTTTTAAAGGAAAAGTTAAATGGTTTTCTGAAAAGTTTCCATCGCCTTCAAGGTCAAGGAAACGGAAAAAACATTTAAGGTATGATTGACAATGGGATGGATGCCCATGGACCTGCAGCGGCAGGACCGCTGAAGGAACTTTTATCATAACTAGTTTTTGAAGTTTGAGTTGACTTATGAATTTATAAGTGATAAATTGAATTCTATTAGAGACAACTAGAGTCCTTGATATCTTTTAATAGGGTGCAAAGAGAAGAATGAGAGTAACTCTTAGAAGGAAAGGATTGCAGAATATGGAAATGGGCTCTGATCGGCAAAGAACTGGGGCAAAATTCTAAAGGTTCTAGAAAAACATTTTTTTAAAAATAAGGAGGGTCTATGTAAATGAATTCTAAACACGGCAATTTCCACGGAACCAATCATCATAAAGGCAAAATCTCATATCTGGACAGTCTTGAACGAAGAGGGGAATTTGCGCCGGAGCAGCTTATAGGCATGAGTCCGATCAAAGAAACTGACAATATTTTGGATTTTGGTGCCGGCACGGGCTATTTTTCACTGCCTTTGGCCAAAGCGGTAAAGGGCACAGTTTATGCACTGGATATTGACGCCAACATGTTGGAGCTTATAAATTCAAAAGCTTCAAAGGAGAAAATTTCCAATATAGTCACTATTCAAGGAGGAGCAGAAATTCCAGTGCCAAATGGATCGATCGATGCCGTAATCGCCTCTTTGGTTTTGCATGAAATTCAACCGCTGGATGCGGCCATAAATCAGATTAAAGAAGCACTCAAAGAAGAGGGTTATTTGATCTGTGTCGAACTTGAGCCTAAAAGACATTCCAATCGTCAAGCACCAAGAATTACATCGGCCGATATGGAAAGGGCACTAACGACTGCCGGATTGCGGATAACCAAGAAATTCTTTCCGACAGAAAAGTTGTATGTTCTTGTGGCACAAAAATAATACTGTAAAGAAGGGAGTATAAAAAAATTTACTTTGATCGTAGATAACAGATGTTTTAAAGGTTCTAATTAAAAGTTTCAGGGAGATTGCCATTGAAATACCAGGCAGACGCAATTTCCATTTCTAAAGAATATCAGTCTTTCCATTCACGCCAAATGGAGAAAGCAGGGGGAGCAGTTTGTTCTTTTTCATGAATTTCTTGCGGCCTTACCATCCTGTATATGCTTCCGCCAGTAGTTTATGCATGAAACAGCTAAAAAAATTTCTGGATGCAAAACAATGCAATCGTTGTTTTATCGATGTGACAGGTTTTCCAGTCTATGTGATGAAATGCCCGGAAGCTGTTTCAGAATCAATCAAACGATGGATCGACAAAGATCGATTTGTATTCAAGTAGATTGATCGATGCTTCCGGGAAGCTGCATCTTTTATTGATAGCCGGTTTTATAGGAGAGAGGAGCTGAGGTTCCTTTCTTCTTTTTATTGCCTGAGCGACCCTTGTTGAAAAGCCGGCCATCTAGATTAAAAAACGATAATCCAACAACAAGAAAATGAACCAACTCAATCAAATGAATTGAACTAGGATGCGGAAAGAATATTTCTCTTCATTTCAAGGAAGCTGCCATGATTGCAGGAAACATGGGCATCTTGTCAGATGAAGCATTTAGGGCCAACGAGAAACTGCTCTCTGCTTTTTGGAAGTCTGAAAATCAGAACGTGCTTCACGTGAATTCGGGTTTCATCTGTCAAATCAGCATTAATCGAATTTCTCGAATCGGCTGTCCAGTGTCGGTTCCTAGTTAACGAGATTGTATGAAGTTTGGTGGCAAGCCAAGCAATAACAGCAAGGATAACCGCAATTCCATTGAAAGAGGCACGCATGGGAAGGCAAAGCAGCAGCGAAGTGCAGGCAAATATGGAGATGCTTTTGCAAGACAGCTGCAGTTTAAAATTTTAAAGAAAAGGAAATTGAAATAACTAGTATTCTCAAAGCCCCGGTTCGATTCTTGCTGTCATCCATGAAGCATTAGCGTTGTCTGCATAACTCTTACATAAGATTTAGAAAAGAAGCAACAAACACAATCCAGAACTATCTTCCCCCTAGAATGAATCATTCCTTTTCCTGAATTAGGAAAAAGCCGATTCCTATCAAAAGTTAAAGGAAGATGGGGGGAGAGAATTGTATTAGCCATATTCTATCATTGTCAAACGAAAGGTTGACATCTTTGCAATACTAACGTAACGTTAGGTATTGTGTTAAAAAAAGTTTGGAGGGAAACTATATGAAGAAAGTAACGAACGTTTTCTGGATTTCGCTCGCTTTAGTCTTGCTGGCTGTCGGCTACGGAGCGTTTGCCCCAGAGAATTTCGCAGAAGTTACCGGGAATATAGAAACGTTCCTGACAACCTCGTTCGGTTGGTACTACCTATTGATCGTATCGATCATGGTCTTATTCTGCCTATTTTTCCTCATCAGTCCAATGGGGCAAATCAAATTGGGGAAAGACAACGATAAGCCGGAATTTTCATTCGGCACTTGGATTGCTATGCTATTCTCGGCAGGCATGGGCATTGGACTTGTATTCTGGGGAGCAGCCGAACCGCTGTCCCACTATGCAATTGATCCGGCCACAGCTGAGCCAGGTACAGCAGAAGCATTCCGCGAATCCATGCGTTTCACGTTTTTCCACTGGGGAATTCATGCTTGGGCAATCTATGCGGTCGTCGCTTTGGCCCTAGCGTATTTCCAATTCCGCAAAGGAGAGCCAGGACTGATTTCTGCTACACTAAAGCCGCTCTTCGGCGAGAAGATGAATGGGCCTTGGGGAACCTTGGTGGATGTGATTGCGATTTTTGCTACAGCAGTAGGGGTTGCGACCACGCTTGGTTTCGGAACCATCCAAATCAATGAAGGTTTGGCGTTCTTGTTTGATGCGGTGCCTGGAAATAACTTTATAGTCCAAGTCGTCATCATTGCCGTTGCCACTGTCCTGTTCCTGGCTTCAGCTTGGAGCGGACTGAGTAAAGGCATCAAGTATTTGTCGAATACCAATATGGTGCTGGCTATTTCTTTGCTTGCATTGGTGCTGATTTTTGGGCCGACTTTGTTGATTCTCAATATGTTCACAGATACAGTAGGGAATTACTTCCAAAATCTGTTGCGCATGAGTTTCCGTGCTGCCCCGATCGATCAAGAAAACCGCGCTTGGATCGATGGCTGGACCATCTTCTACTGGGCATGGTGGATTTCCTGGTCTCCATTTGTCGGGATATTTATCGCTCGCGTTTCAAAAGGCCGGACAATCCGCCAATTCCTGTTCGGTGTATTGATCATCCCTACAGTACTCAGCTTTATCTGGTTTGCGGCATTTGGATCAACAGCTATTGATGTCCAAAGTTCCGGTGCCGATTTGACGGGCTTGTTGACATCCGAGACTTTGTTTGG
Source organism: Planomicrobium sp. CPCC 101110 (assembly GCF_007859395.1). Classification (GTDB taxonomy): domain Bacteria; phylum Bacillota; class Bacilli; order Bacillales_A; family Planococcaceae; genus Planococcus. The sequence goes on from NZ_VOHD01000011.1 coordinate 157,836, forward strand.
CGTGTTTGAACAGCTTCCATTAGGGACATTTATGTCAATCATCGCGATTTTGCTCGTTACAACATTTTTCGTCACTTCAGCTGACTCAGCTACATTCGTTCTTGGGATGCAGTCAACAAACGGTTCGTTGAACCCGTCAAACGCGATCAAAGTAACATGGGGAGTCGCCCAATCGTCCATTGCTGTTATCTTACTGTCAGCAGGCGGACTTGATGCGCTTCAAACGGCATTGATCATTTCAGCTTTCCCGTTTTCTTTTATCATGCTTTTGATGATGGGATCTTTCTACAAATCACTGAGCCTCGAATACAAAGCCATAAAACGCAAACGATAAAACCGCCGCCTCGGCGGTTTTTTTGTTCAATAACAGGTATAATGGATAGAGTGTTTTAAGAAGGATGGAGGATTTACTATGAATGAGAAACCACATGTGCTGCTGGTGGACGGGATGGCGATTTTGTTCCGCTCGTTTTTTGCCACTTCAGTGGTCGGTCAATATCTTCGGACGTCCGAAGGATTGGCGACAAATGCGGTGCAAGGCTTTGCCCGCCACGTGCTTGCTGCGAAGACGATGATGAAGCCGACGCATCTCGCGGTCTGCTGGGACATGGGAGCACATACATTCCGGACGGATATGTTCGATGGCTACAAATCGAACCGGCCAGCGCCGCCTGATGACATGCTTCACCAATTCGACTTGGCAAAAAAAGTGTCTGAGCAGCTTGGCTGGAAAAACTATGGGGAAAAGGGAATCGAAGCGGATGATTTCATCGGCTCGTTCACGAAGCAGTGGAAGGACAAGGCGAAATTTACAATCATCACTGGCGACAAGGATATGCTGCAATTGCTGAATCCTTCGGTCGAAATAGCTTTTATGAAAAAAGGCTTTCACATTTATGACGTGTATACTGAAGGCCGTTTCAAAGAAGAATACGGCATTGAACCGACGCAATTTGCGGATGTTAAAGCGTTCATGGGCGATGCCAGCGATGGCTATCCGGGCGTTAAAGGAATTGGGCCGAAAACTGCATTGCAGCTGATCCAGCAGCACGGCTCAACCGATGGCGTGCTGGCAGCCATCGATGAACTGAAACCGGCCCAAAAGAAAAAGATAGAGGAGCATAAGGATATGCTGCTGCTATCTAAGGAGTTGGCGGTTATTAAATGCGACATTCCGCTTGATGTATCGCTTGATGAAATCACTGTGCCCAACTATACAAACGACATGGTGCAGCTGTTCGATGACCAGGAATTGAAACTATTGGCCCGGCAGGTGGAAAAAAGCTTGGGGCCCGTCAATCCTTTTGAGTAGGAACAATTTTGACGAATGTCAGGACTTTTTGGTTCTTTCTATAAGAAATCGCCCGGACTTTGCTCGGGCGGTTTTTTTGTCCATTGTCGTGGATATATAAAATCAAATCGCCGTCTTTTTCTTCAAAGCCGATCAATGGCACCCAATGATACTTGTATGCCGGTTTTGAAAACCAGCGGAATGAAAAGTAGCAATCGAATTTCATAGCAAGCGGCCGGCCGGCAAGCAGCTCGTTTTTCACTTCATCAATATTTCGGGCTTTCTTGATGGTATAGTGATGCCCTGCAAGCCTGCGCAGATTTTTTAGGAGCCTCCATGTGAACAAGCCGATGGGTGTGGTGCCGAGCAGATGATATAGCTCATTGATGCCATAAACGGTTTTCTCGTGATGGCCCAGGATGGCAGCTGCTGTCACAGGGCCACATGCGGAGCCTTGCTTTTTGCTGTCGATGCTTGCTTCGTATTGGGACAGGCCTTTAAATGGAATCATCGTTTTCACGGAAATCCCTCCCATGGGAATGGCAATTATTTTACCGACTTTGCCGCATTTTTGTTTTCTTTGAGCAATACCTTCAGCGCAGTGCGGAAGTTTATATAAACTTCCAGATCCACCTGAATGCCGGCACGGACGATTTCGCGTACGAAGCGGGGATTGAATCCAACATAGATAGGGCGAAGCCCCATCAGCTTCTGTGCACTGTTCAATTCAGACAGCTCGCTCGCCAATTCGTTATAGTCGAACGCCTCTACGTCTTCTAAAGCGACTCCTGTAAAATCGAAGACGACGCTTTCGGTTTCCCGGTGTTCGGCGGCATACTGCAATACTTTTGTCCGGATGGTTTCAAAACGGTCCCTATATATGAATCCGGCAATCGGCACTAGAATGGTGCGTGGCACGATAGAAGGGATAATAGGAGCGGACATGTTCTTGATGACCTTCTCGTAATACTGGACCAGCTCTTTTAGTTCTTTCAGTTCTTGTTGCTCATTCATGTAAAACACCTCAATTTTTAATAATAAGTGCAGCGGGGGCCGATGGGATAGGTGTTTCGCTATTTTTTCTGCTCAGATAGGAATTGAGTGACCGATTCCGGCGATTTTGCGTGGGCACTGTGAAGGTGGGCGGTTTTTTCGCCATTCCTGAAAATCAGCAGACTTGGAATGCCCATCACTTCCCATTTTTCTGCAAGCTCCGGCAGTTCATCACGGTTAAGGTCATACCAGTGGTATTGATCGAATTCCTCTATAATCGGATCGATGAACATGTCCATTCTTGTGCAATCCGGGCACCAGCCCGCTTGAAATTTTACAATAGCCGGCTCGTTTCCGCTGATTGCATTTTCAAACTGTTCCAATGTAGTAATTGATTTCATGCAGCTTCGCCTCCATATTCTATTGATAGTGTACCGTTCCAAAGCCCTTTCGAAAAGAAATTAATCTTTCAGGCAAAGTAAATTTTCGGACAATTAAATATTGCGAAAAAAAAGAAAATACCTTACACTAGGAGACATAGAGAACGTTCTATTTTTTTACCATAAAAATGAATGAGTGTTCATTCAAAAAAGTGGGAGGGCTTGCGAGTGGCATACCAAATACAAAAAGCAGCGGTGCTGGGTTCTGGGGTTATGGGGTCTGGAATTGCAGCACACCTTGCAAATATCGGGATTCCAGTATTATTGCTTGATATCGTTCCGAACGAATTGTTGAAGGAAGAGGAAGCAAAAGGCTTATCGCTTGAAGACAAGGCGGTGCGGAACCGGTTTACAGAGTCATCCATCCAGAAGCTGTTAAAACACAAACCTGCTCCGTTGACGGCAAAAAAAAATTTGGAGCTGTTAACCCCTGGAAACTTAGAGGACGACTTGGAGAAGTTGAAAGATGTCGATTGGATTATAGAAGTGATTGTCGAAAATCTGGAAATAAAAAAATCCCTGTATAAAAAAATTGATGCCGTAAGAAAACCGGGGACGATTGTTTCTTCGAACACCTCAGGCATTAGCATCAATGCTATGGCGGAAGGGCGTTCGGATGATTTCCAGAAACATTTTCTTGGCACGCACTTTTTCAATCCGCCGCGCTATCTGAAACTGCTTGAAGTGATTCCTGCTGAAACGACGTCCTCTGAAGTGGTTGATTTTATGGCCCGTTTTGGTGAAGACCGTTTAGGAAAAGGCGTTGTCATCGCTAAAGATACGCCAAATTTCATTGCGAACCGAATTGGTACATATGGTTTGTTGGTGACAATCCGGGAAATGCAAACCCGCGGCTACTCGGTCGGGGAAGTGGATTCGGTCACCGGGCCATTGATCGGACGGCCAAAATCGGCGACTTTCCGCACGCTTGATGTAGTAGGATTGGATACATTTATGCATGTTGCCAAAAATGTATATGACCAGACTTCAGGCGATGAGCAGCAAGTGTTCGAAACCCCTGGATTTTTAAAGGAAATGGTTGAAAAAGGCTGGCTTGGTTCGAAGACAGGACAAGGATTCTTCCGGAAGCAAGGGAAGGAAATCTTGGAACTGCATCCTGAAACATTGGAATACCAACCAGCCGGAAAATTGGAAACGCCTTCACAGGAAATGGCCAAACAGCAAAAAGGCCTTTCCGCGAAGATGAAAACCCTTGTATACGCCAATGACCGCACAGGTGAATTGCTTTGGAGCATTCTATCACCGGTCCTCCGCTACTCTGCACAATTGACCGGTGAAATTGCCGATAACATCGTTGCAGTCGACAACGCCATGAAATGGGGCTTCGGCTGGCAGCAAGGTCCTTTTGAAACGTGGGATGCCATAGGTGTGGCACAATCCGCAGAGAAAATGAAACAAGAAGGGCATGAAATCCCTGCCTTTGCGCAAGCATTGCTCGAATCAGGAAATGACAGCTTCTATAAAGAAGTCGACAACGACCTTTATTTTTTTGACGGGGCGGAATACAAGCCGGTGCCTGTCAATGAAAAAGTGATCGATTTGAAGCGCTACAAGAAAAAGCACGGAGTCATCAAATCCAATACCGGCGCAAGCTTGATCGACCTTGGGGACGGCATTGCGCTGCTTGAATTCCATTCGCAGTCCAATGCCATCGGTTTGGATATCATACAGATGATCAACTTTGCCGTCGATGAGGTTGAGAGAAACTTCAAAGGGCTGGTTATCGGAAACCAAGGCAAAAACTTCTGCGTCGGCGCAAACCTCGGAATGATCCTCATGGAAGCGCAGGATGACAATATTTTTGAATTGGATTTCACCATAAAAGCTTTCCAAAATGCCATGATGAAAATCAAGTACTGCTCAAAACCGGTCGTTGCGGCACCGTTCGGCATGTCTCTCGGCGGCGGGGCGGAAGTGGCGCTTCCGGCAGCGCATATCCAAGCTTCGATGGAGACCTATATGGGCCTAGTCGAGGCAGGAGTCGGATTGATCCCAGGCGGCGGCGGAAACAAAGAGCTTTACATCAAGCATATAAAAGGCATGCCAAAAGGGGTCGTTGTCGATTACCAAAACGTCGCCAGCAAAGTGTTCGAGTCGATTGCGACGGCGAAAGTGTCGACTTCAGCAGAAGAAGCCCGTGAGAACAACTTCCTTAATTTTGTGGATGGCATAAGCGTCAATAGCGACCATCTGATCCATGATGCGAAACAAGCGGCCCTTGCACTGCATGAAATGGGCTACCAAGCGCCAAAAAGGGAAAAAGTGCCGGTAACCGGTGAACCGGGCTATGCCACATTGCTCTTAGGGGCAGAAGGCATGCTATTGTCCGGCTATATCAGTGAATACGACTTGAAAATCGCCAAAAAACTCGCTTTTGTCTTGTCCGGCGGGAAAGTTCCATATGGCACATTGGTCGACGAACAGTATTTGCTCGATCTCGAGCGGGAAGCATTTTTAAGTTTGGTGGCGGAGCCAAAAACACAGCAGCGGATGCAGCATATGCTCGTCAAAGGAAAACCGCTGCGCAATTAGTGCTGCAACCAGAATCAGAGGAGGAAAACTCATGCGCGAAGCAGTAATCGTATCCGGTGCAAGGACACCGGTAGGAAAAGCAAAAAAAGGGTCGCTTGCTACTGTGCGGCCGGATGATTTCGGCGCTGTAGCTGTTAAAGAGGCATTAGATCGGGCGGACGGCTATGATGGCCCGATTGATGATCTGATTATGGGCTGCGCCATGCCGGAAGCGGAACAGGGCATGAATATCGCCCGCAATATCGGCGCTCTTGCCGGTTTGCCGGACACCGTGTCAGCCGTTACGATCAACCGTTTCTGTTCTTCGGGCCTGCAGTCTATCGCTTATGCCGCTGAACGCATTATGGTCGGGTCGGCAGAAGCGATCATTGCCGGCGGCGTAGAGTCGATGAGCATGGTGCCGATGATGGGGAACGTCATCCGCCCGAATGCCAAATTGGCAGAGACAGCTCCCCAATATTACATGAGTATGGGCCATACGGCTGAACAAGTGGCCACACAATACGGCATCAGCCGGGAAGACCAGGACGCGTTCTCGGTCCGCTCACACGAGAAAGCGGCAGCGGCCATCCAAAAGGGGCATTTCGTCGAAGAAATTGTGCCAGTTGAAGTGGTCCGGCGCTATGTGGATGAAAACAATAAATACCAGGAAAAAAAGTTCATGTTTGAAATGGATGAAGGAGTCCGCCATGGCACTAATATTCAGACCTTGAACAAATTGCGTGCAGTTTTCTCAGCGCGCGGCACTGTTACCGCAGGCAACTCGTCGCAGACGTCAGACGGTGCAGGAGCGCTTCTAGTAATGGACCGCGAAAAAGCGGAAGCGCTGGGCTTGAAGCCAATCGCGAAATTCCGTTCGTTTGCTACAGGCGGCGTGCCGCCGGAAGTGATGGGAATCGGCCCGATTGTCGCCATTCCAAAAGCGCTGAAATTGGCCGGTTTGTCCATTGAAGATATTGACGTCTGGGAACTGAACGAAGCTTTCGCCTCGCAATCGCTTGGTGTCATCCGGCACTTGAACATCGATATCGACAAAGTGAATTTAAACGGGGGGGCCATTGCTCTCGGCCACCCGCTGGGTGCAACAGGCTCTATTTTGACGCTGAAGATGATGAGCGAGCTGAAGCGCCAAGGCAAGCAATTCGGCGTCGTCACCATGTGCATCGGCGGCGGCATGGGCGCAGCCGGCGTTTTTGAAATGCTGTAAATCTACGATTAGATAGTTCGCTTCAAATGTTTAAAAACTACCAGCCGCTTCGGCCGCTCAGAGGATGGCTTTCGTAAGAAGCCAGGCACAGAGCGCCTGTCTTCTTACTTCGCTCACCTTCATGGTCGCGCCGGCGCCAGGTAAACTCATCACACTTTAAGAAAAGGATGATTTCGTCGTTATCCCCATTATTTTTTGATACGAAGCAAAACAGCGGAGACTCCAGCGGGAAAGCGGAGTTGTCTTGCGGAATATCATCAGACGCTCAATATAGCTAATAAACGAGGAGGAATTCACAATGGAACAGCAAAAAACATTGATCAAAGGCGGAAGCTTCCTGATTGAAGACGCGGACCTTTCACGTGTTTTTACACCGGAAGATTTTACCGACGAACACAAGATGATCGCTAAAACGACCGAAGATTACATCAACAACGAAGTGATGCCGGTCGTCGAGAAGCTGGAAAACCATGAATTCGATCATTCAGTCCGGCTGCTGAAATCGGCGGGCGAACTTGGGCTTCTTGGTGCAGACGTCCCTGAACAATATGGCGGCCTCGGATTGGATAAAATAGCATCGGCGTTGATTGCTGAAAAAATGTCAAAAGCGGGAGGCTTTTCAATCACCCACGGTGCGCACGTCGGAATCGGCTCATTGCCGATCGTCCTTTTCGGCAACGAAGAGCAAAAGCAGAAATATCTTCCCCTCCTAGCCACGGGTGAAATGATTGCTGCCTATGCGCTGACCGAACCAAGCTCAGGATCTGATGCGCTGGGGGCAAAAACGACTGCCAAGCTCAACGAAGCGGGTACGCACTATGTGTTGAATGGTGAAAAGCAATGGATCACCAATGCAGGATTTGCGGATGTCTTTATAGTCTATGCGAAAATTGACGGCGATAAATTTTCGGCATTCATCGTAGAACGCGCTTATGATGGTGTTTCTGTCGGGCCTGAAGAAAAGAAGATGGGAATCAAATCATCCTCGACCCGAACCCTGATCTTGCAGGATGCGCAAGTTCCGGCAGAAAACTTATTGGGTGAAGCGGGGCGCGGCCATGTTATAGCATTCAACATCCTTAACATCGGGCGCTATAAATTGGGAGTAGGAACGATTGGCGGTTCCAAGCATGCCTTGGAAATCACCATTCCGTACACGAATCAGCGACAGCAATTCAAAACACCAATTTCGTCTTTCAACTTGACGCGCGAAAAATTGGCGACGATGGGGGCTCAATTGTACGCACTGGAAAGTTCTGTGTACCGGACTGTCGGCTTGTTTGAAGACCGCATGAGCGGTTTTACGGACGAAGAGCAGGCCAACGGCAAGCTGGTTGCAGATTCAATAGCGGAGTTTGCGGTCGAATGCTCAATGAACAAATTTTTCGGGACGGAAACACTCGATTATATTGTGGATGAAGGAGTCCAATTGCACGGTGGCTACGGCTTTATGCAGGAATATGAAATTGAAAAAGCGTATCGCGACTCACGCATCAACCGTATTTTCGAAGGGACAAACGAAATCAACCGCTTGCTCGTACCAGGCACATTGATCCGTAAAGCGATGAAAGGCGACCTTCCGCTATTCCAGCATGCCCAGAAACTTCAGGAAGAGTTGTTGATGCTGATGCCGGAAGAAGTGGGAACTGAAGCATTGGCGCAGGAGAAATACTTGGTGCGCAACGCGAAAAAAATCGCTTTGCTTGCTGCCGGCCTCGCTGCTCAGACCTATGGGGCAAAACTTGAACAGGAGCAGGAAGTGCTGGTGAACATCGCCGATATCGTCTCAAATGTTTTCGCCATGGAATCCGCTGTCCTTCGCACAGAAAAAGCGATTGGGGCTGCCGGCGAAGAAAAAGCACAGCAAAAAATTCTATACTCACAAATTTATTGCCAGGAAGCGTTTGACAAAATTGAAAAAGACGCAAAAGAAACATTGCTTGCTGTTGTCGAAGGCGACAACCAGCGTATGATGCTTTCAGCTCTCCGCAAACTGACGCGTTCAACTCCATACAACGTCATCGCAAAAAAACGCGAAGCCGCTGTGAAATTGGTCGAAGCAGAAAAATACGTTGTATGATGAAAAAGAAAAACAGCTGGATGATAGGGGATAGAGCTCCGGAGTGATCGATTCCGGGGCTTTTTCAGGTTTTGAACCATATTAGCAATCTGCGTAAATTTTGCCTCTTATTGATAAGGAGAAAACTGTGCTTCTTTTGCACCGCACAGGCCTGCAGAAAACATTAGTACTTGCAACACGGCTCCCTATTGGATCGACTGGCATACGCTATTTTGCTAAGCTAAAGAAAAAGGAGGTTTCATCATGATTCGATTTTACGCATATCCGAAATGTTCGACTTGCCGAAATGCGAAAAAATGGCTGGATGCAAGTGGGGCTGACTATGAAGCGATAGACATCGCTGAAACACCGCCTTCAGCAGAAGAGCTGCGCAGCATCCATCAAGCCAGCGGGCTGGAGTTGAAAAAGTTTTTTAACACAAGTGGCATGAAATACCGGGAGTTAGGACTGAAAGACAAGCTGCAGGCAATGAGCGAAGAAGAGCAGTTCGATTTGCTCGCTTCAGATGGCATGCTGATCAAGCGTCCGCTTGCCTGGGACGGCAAAAAAACGACGCTGGGCTTTAAAGAAACGGACTATGAAAATACATGGGGCTAAACTCAGCGGATTGTTGTATTTCATAGGCGAATATGTCAAACTGAAATTGAGCACAATACATATTTTGGAGGGGTCTGGATGAGCACACCACAAGAGCTTCGTTATTCAAAAGAACACGAATGGGTAAAACTTGAAGACGGCACTGCGCGTATTGGCATCACTCACTTTGCGCAAGCTGAACTTGGCGATATCGTATTCGTTGAACTGCCGCAAGTAGGCGACGAATTGAAAAAAGACCAGCCTTTTGGCAGCGTGGAATCCGTTAAAACGGTTTCTGAACTTTACGCGCCGATCAGCGGCCGTGTAGTTGAAGTCAACACCGAGCTGGATGACAGCCCGGAGTTCGTCAATGAGTCCCCATATGAGCAAGCTTGGATGGTGGTTGTTGAAGCAATCGACGAGTCCGAGGTCAATGAATTGATGACAGCGGAGCAGTATGAGAAAATGATTAATGAATAAGACCCGAAAAGCGCCTCTTGTTTGGCGCTTTTTTTTCATCATAACTAGCGGGGTGTAGACTTATGGAGAAAGTGATTGTTGTCGAAGGGCTTACCGATAAATCAAGGATTGCGCCTCTAATTGCCGAACCTGTCACAATTCTTTGCACCAATGGCACTGTCAGCGCATCAAGGCTGGAAGAACTGCTGCTGCCTTATGAAGGTTTGGACATTATCGTTCTTGTGGATGCCGACAAATCGGGGGAACAATTGAGAAAACTGGTTAAGCGTGAATTTCCCGAAGCGAGGCATTTTTATATCAATCGCAGCTACAAGGAAGTCGCAACAACACCAATACGGATTCTGCTAGACGTGCTCATCAGCGCAAATGTCCGGGTCAATCAGATACTAGCCGAAGGATGATCGAACATGAAAGAATGGACTCATAAAGAATGGCTGAAAGAAAAAAACACAAGCCAGGTGACTGCTTTTTATTTGTACACGCCGATGTGCGGCACATGCCAAGTGACGACAAAGATGCTTGATATCGTCCGAGAGTTGTTGCCGGACTTGAATATCGGCAAAGCCAACTTGAATTATGTGCAGGAGATAGCCAAACTGTACGAAGTGGAAAGCGTTCCATGTTTAATCCTTACAGAGGACGGTTTAGTAAAGGAAAAGATTTATGCCTTCCATTCCGTCCCTTTTATATACGAAAAGTTAAAAGGTGTTGACGCAAAACGCCATGCATGGTAAATTGAATTTCTGATTACAAATTCAATATCGTACTCTTATTAAGAGAGGTGGAGGGAAGTGCCCTATGAAGCCCGGCAACCGTCATGAAAATGAAATGGTGCCAATTCACGCAAAGCGATGCTTTGGGAGATGAGAGATCGGTGTCCGTATACAAATGCGAATACCCTTCTGCTCAATTCTGCGCAGAAGGGTATTTATTTTGAAGTAGGAGTGTTTACAAATGATTGAGTTGAAACAAGTGACAAAAACGTATGACACCGGAAAAGGCGCATTAAAGGCAGTGGATGGTGTCGATTTATCGATTTCCCCTGGTGAAATTTTCGGCATCATCGGCTATAGTGGAGCAGGAAAAAGTACATTGATCCGTTTGTTGAATGGCCTGGAAAAGCCGACATCCGGTACGGTCCAAATCAATGACCATATGATTACAGCGATCAAAGGGGCGGAACTTAGAAAAGCGCGGCAAAAAGTCAGCATGATTTTCCAGCACTTCAATCTGCTTTGGTCCAGAACAGTGAAAGATAATATTGCTTTTCCTCTTGAAATTGCAGGAGTGCCGAAAAACAAGCGGGATGCACGGGTCATGGAACTGATCGAATTGGTCGGCTTGACTGGCCGCGAAAACGCCTATCCTTCCCAGCTGTCCGGCGGCCAGAAGCAGCGCGTCGGTATTGCCCGGGCATTGGCCAACGATCCGGAAGTGCTGTTGTGTGACGAGGCGACATCCGCACTCGATCCGGAAACGACCGATGCAATCCTTGATTTGTTGGTGGACATCAACAAACGGCTTGGATTGACCATCGTCCTGATAACCCATGAAATGCATGTTATCCGGAAAATCTGCCATCGGGTTGCCGTCATGGAAGGCGGTAGAGTAGTTGAGCTTGGTGATGTACTGAGTGTATTCCAAGCTCCGAAGGCAGAAATAACCAAGCGGTTCGTAGCGCAAGTGACAGAGACGGAAGACTCGAATGAGACGATCAAACATTTGCGTGAACTTTACCCGACAGGTGATTTGGTGAAATTGGTGTTTGTGGGCGACCAAACTGAGCAGCCGATTTTGACGAAGCTGATCCGTACGAATCCGGTGGAAGTCAATATTGTTCAAGGGAACATCTCGCATACACAGCGAGGCGCTTATGGGACGCTGATTCTGCAGTTGAAAGGAACACACGAAGAAATTGCGAATGCCATCGCATTTTTAAACAACGAAAACATCCAGACAGAGGTGATGGCAAATGATTGAATCTTTATTTCCGAACGTAGATTGGGAAAAAATGTGGGAAGCTACAATTGAAACTTTATATATGACAGCCATGTCGACATTTTTCACCTTTGTTATCGGTCTTGTGCTGGGGATCGTTTTATTTCTGACAGCTCCAAGACAACTTTGGGCAAACAAAATCGTCAATTGGTTGACAGGTGCATTTGTCAATATCTTCCGTTCCATTCCTTTTATCATCTTGATCATCTTATTGATTCCTTTCACGAAGTTTTTGATCGGAACGATTCGCGGACCCAATGCGGCTTTGCCTGCGCTTATAATCGGTGCAGCTCCGTTCTATGCCCGGATGGTGCTGATTGCTCTGAAAGAAATTGACAGAGGGGTTATTGAGGCGGCTCGTTCAATGGGGGCCACAACATGGACCATTATCCGTAAAGTTCTATTGCCTGAATCCAAACCGGCTTTGATCTCTGGGATCACTGTCACCGCCATCGCACTTGTAGGCTATACAGCCATGGCTGGGATTATCGGAGCAGGCGGCCTTGGGACACTGGCCTTTTTGGACGGTTTCCAAAGAAGCCGTGAAGATGTTACATTGATGGCTACCATTTTGATATTGGTAATCGTTTTTGCGATACAGTTTATCGGCGATTTTGTCACGACCCGTTCTGACAAACGATAGTTTCACCTTATTCACTGCAATAAAAAAACACCATAGAAAAGGGAGAAGATTTACATGAAAAAATTATTGGCAGGAACATTATTAACGGCTTTAACACTAGCGGGATGCGGAGGCGGCGCAGGATCTGGCGACTCTGCTGAAGAGTCAAGCACTTTAACAATCGGTGCTTCCAACGTGCCGCACGCGGAAATCCTGGAGCAGGCAAAACCGCTTCTTGAAGAGCAAGGCGTAACATTGGAAATCGAACCTTACCAGGATTACATTTTGCCGAACCAAGATTTGGAAAGTGGAGAAATCGATGCAAACTACTTCCAGCATATTCCGTATTTAGAAGATCAGAAAAAAGAGTTCGGCTATGATTTTGTTAGCGCAGGCGGCATTCACATCGAGCCGATCGGCATCTACTCGAAAAAATATGCATCATTGGATGAATTGCCAGAAGGCGCTACAATCTTGATGAGCAACTCGGTTGCTGACCATGGCCGGATCTTGTCAATGCTTGAAGCTGAAGGCTTGATCAAGTTGGATGAAGCCGTAGAAAAAACTGCTGCAGAAGTTAGCGATGTTGTAGAAAACCCGAAAAACCTTGAATTCGATGCGAACTACGAAGCTGCGCTGCTGGTCCAAATGTATGAATCAGGCGAAGGTGATGCTGTATTGATCAACTCCAACTATGCTATCGATGCAGGATTGAACCCGTTGGAAGATTCAATCGCCCTTGAAAGTTCAGATTCCCCTTACGCAAACATCATTGCTGTCCGGGCCGAAGATGAAGGAAATGAAAACGTCGCTAAATTGGTTGAAGTTTTGAAATCACAGGAAATCAAAGATTTCATGCTTGAAGAGTGGGGCGGGGCAATCGTACCGGCCGAATAATATTTTAGCACCCCTCGGGGTGCTTTTTTATTATGTTTAAAATAATAGAAATATTCCGTGTAAAGGTTAAGTACTTACAATTTGAAGACCTCTGTGCTAATTTAGGATAATATTAAAAAATCATTTGTGCACGTGGGGAGGACTTTTTGTGAAAATCAAGTTTGGTTTGTTGCCTAGAATTGCTGTAGCCATCGTTTTAGGGATTGTTATCGGGTCGATTGCACCCGAATGGATGGTCCGCTTGTTTGCTACATTCACAGCTATTTTTGGCAGCTTTCTTAATTTTATAGTACCTTTGATCATCCTTGGCTTTATTGCTCCAGGGATTGCTAAGCTTGGCAAGGGATCCGGAAAATTATTGGGCCTCGCTACAAGTTTTGCTTATCTTTCAACAATTGCCGCTGGAATTTTGGCGTTTTTCGCTGCAACAACTATTTTGCCGAATTTTATGGGCGGGAAAACTTTAGGGGGAATTGAAGATCCGGAAGAAGCATTAGCGGCAAGTTTTATTGCACTCGAACTTCCTCCGGTCTTTGGTGTAATGTCAGCGTTGATCTTAGCATTTTTGCTTGGCATCGGAATGGCTGCCAGTGGCAGTAAAACAATGATCTCCTTTTTTGATGAATTTCAGGCCATTATCGAAAAGACGATATCCCGTGTCATTATTCCGCTATTGCCTTTCCACATTTTCGGTATATTTGCCAATATGGCTTACGGCGGAGCCGTAGCGAAAATTTTATCCTTGTTCGCCATCGTGTTTGTTATGATCATCATTCTCCATTGGACAATGCTGGCAATTCAATACACGGCAGCTGGCTCCTTGAATAAGAAAAACCCGCTTTTCCTATTGAAAACGATGATGCCTGCTTATTTTACTGCTCTTGGAACCCAGTCATCAGCTGCCACTATCCCGGTAACATTGCGGCAAGCGCGCAAGACCGGAGCCAATGAACGCGTGACGGACTTTACAGTGCCGCTTTTTGCTACAATCCATTTATCCGGAAGCACGATTACATTGGTTTCCTGTGCCATCGGTGTTTTGCTCTTGACTGGCGGCACGCCGGCATTCGGCTCTTTCTTCCCATTCATTCTAGTGCTTGGAGTTACGATGATAGCTGCTCCTGGAGTGCCAGGAGGTGCTGTAATGGCTGCAATCGGTTTGCTGGAGACTATGCTTGGATTTGACCAGACAATGGTAGCGCTGATGATTGCACTTTACTTGGCACAAGATAGCTTCGGGACTGCAACTAATGTGACTGGAGACGGTGCGCTCGCTATGATCGTCGACCGTTTCACGCGTGGTGAGAAAGTCCTTGATAACAAAAGGTGAGAAGTTATAAGATTCCCAAGATTTGATATATTATGGCTATTTAGCCAGCTCTATACGCTCTTCGCAGGCTATGATACGATAACTGAGAATTCAAATTTCAGGAGGACTATCATGAAGAAACTACTATTGGTCGGCGCTGCATCTGCCTTGTTTTTAGGGGCTTGCAGCGAAGAAAACAGTGCAGAAGAAACAACGGCGACAAGCACAGAAACTGCTGAGAAAGAACCGAATGCAAAACAGGAACTGATGAGATTTTACATGTCGATTCCACAAAAAATCAACGCGGTTGATGCTGATTTGAACGCTTTCGAAACTGCTCAAGCGAAAGGCGAGCTTCCAAAAGGCGAAGAGCTTGAAAAAATGAAAGAGGCTGCAGCTGCAGCGGCTGCTGAAGCAGGAACAGTAGCGGAAGGAATTGAAATTCCAGAAGCATTGGCTGATCATAAAGCGGACATCGAAGGGGCTTTAGCTTCCATTAAAGAATCCTATTCTATGAAAGCGGATGAAGTTTCAAAAGATGCTTCATTCGAAGCTGCAAACGAAAAATTTGTTCAAGCAGATGAAACACTGAACAAACTTCTTGAAGAGCAAGGATTGGCTCCTTCAAGCATTCTAAACGAAGTATCAAATTAATGTTTGAAGACCCGGCACTGGGATGCCGGGTTTTTTATTTGGGTTTACTCTCTAAATCCTCAAAAAAATATTCTTTAAGTATATTTTTGTTTAAGTGGTAAAAAATCGGGTAATCCAATAATAACTAGATATTCGAAAGGAATGGTTACTATCAGTTCTCAAGAATTTAAGGTGACAGAAAACATGGAGCATGCGTTCCGAGATGCCCACGGATTTGGAATACACGAATGTGAAAACAACCCGGACCTGCTAGTGAAAGTGGAACAGAAAAGGGAGCAAGAATATCAGCAGAGCCAGCAAATGGTAGCTCGTTTGGATAACCAAGTTCACCGCAGTCTATAAAAGCAGCCGATGCCTAGCGCATCGGCTGCTTTTATATTTGGCATTTCTTCTGTAAACAGTATTCAGAGGGGATGCAAGCCTTCGGTGAAACAGCTCTATTTGCCTGCGGACCTGACCTGGAGCTTGTGACAGGCCCAGAGGATTTCAATGATATGTATTCTCAATTAGCAATCTTTTATTGAAAATAAAAAAAGCTGTAAAATGCTCCTTGAAAACGCTTAGATGCTATGGGAATTCAGTGCTGTAAATTGTTTAATTCTCATTTGGGGATTCAGTTTAATGATTTGCTACTGATGTGGTTTTCGGTTAAGATTAGAATGATACTAATTAAGAATGGTTTGCCATTCAAAATTAACTTTATGGAGGTATTTACATGTCAACTTTGGTTATCCAAGATTTGCACGTTGAAATCGAAGGAAAAGAGATTTTAAA
This sequence comes from Planomicrobium sp. CPCC 101110, assembly GCF_007859395.1. Taxonomy (GTDB): domain Bacteria; phylum Bacillota; class Bacilli; order Bacillales_A; family Planococcaceae; genus Planococcus. Next base: position 173,710 of record NZ_VOHD01000011.1, read on the forward strand.
AGGTGTAAACTTAACAATTAAAACAGGTGAAATCCATGCGATCATGGGGCCGAACGGAACAGGGAAATCTACTCTAGCTTCTGCTATCATGGGGCATCCTAAATATACAGTAACTTCTGGAAGCATTACATTAGACGGCGAAGACGTCCTTGAGATGGAAGTTGATGAACGCGCCCGCGCTGGACTTTTCCTTGGCATGCAATACCCAAGCGAGATTTCTGGTGTAACGAATGCTGACTTCATGCGCTCTGCTATGAACGCGCGCCGCGAAGAAGGCGATGAAATTTCTTTGATGAAATTCATCCGTGAATTGGATAAGAAAATGGAAGTTTTGGATATGGAAGAGGAAATGGCCCAGCGCTATTTGAACGAAGGTTTCTCAGGCGGGGAAAAGAAACGCAATGAAATTCTTCAAATGATGATGATCAAACCATCGTTTGCCATCCTGGATGAAATCGACTCCGGCCTTGACATCGATGCATTGAAAGTTGTTGCCGAAGGCGTCAACCAAATGAGAGGCGAAGAATTCGGCTGCCTGATCATTACTCACTATCAACGTTTGTTGAACTACATCACTCCTGACTATGTTCATGTAATGATGCAAGGCCGTGTAGTTAAGTCCGGCGGAGAAGAACTTTCTCACAAACTTGAAGCAGAAGGCTACGACTGGATCAAAGCGGAACTTGGCATTGAAGACGAGACCGTAGGGACAGAAGCATAATTGGAAGGGGAGACTAACGTGGCGGTTGAAACAAACATGACTATCACCGAGCAGGAAGTGCGCTCCTTCTCGGCTCTCAAATCAGAACCGGAAGAGTTCACTGAGCTGCGCGTGCAGGCATTGGCTGCTGCAGCGGTATTGCCGTTGCCAAAGCCTGATAAAACGAAAATTACAAACTGGAATTTTACTGAGTTCCCGGTTCATTCGACAGAAAGTTCAACTTACACATCTTTAGAAGAACTTCCAGAAGATGTGAAGACGATTGTCGATTTGGAGCAGAAGAATCTATACATCCAGCACAACAATACTCCGGCTTATCTTTCTCTTTCTGAAGATTTGAAAGCAAAAGGAGTCATTTTGACTGATATTTTTACAGCAATCCGCGAACATAGCGAATTGGTCGGGAAATACTTCATGAAAGAAGCTGTGAAAGCGGAAGAGCACAAGCTGACTGCGCTTCATGCAGCACTTTTGAACGGCGGAGTATTTGTTTATGTTCCGAAAAATGTTGTAGTTGAAGAACCGATTCAAGTTGTGTTCATCCATGACAACGAAGAAGCGTCATTGTTCAATCACGTATTGGTCGTGGCTGATAAGAGCAGTAAAGTGACTTATGTGGAAAACTACCTTTCTACAGTTCCGCATGCCAAAGGCTTAGCAAACATCGTTTCTGAAGTGTTCGCTGAAGACAATGCGCAAATCACATATGGCGCTGTTGATGTTCTGGCTGAAGGATTTACGACTTACGTAAATCGCCGAGGCATTGCTGCCCGCGATGCTCGCATTGAATGGGCACTGGGATTGATGAACGACAGCGACACGATTTCTGAGAACGTAACCCACCTTATTGGCGACAATTCGGTTGGCGATACTAAAACAGTAGTTGTGGGAAGAGGTTCCCAAAAACAGAACTTCACGACAAAAGTGGTCCATTGGGGCAAAAATTCCGATGGCCAAATTCTTAAGCACGGTGTCATGAAAGATTCCGCTTCTTCCATTTTCAATGGGATTGGCAAAATCGAGCATGGTGCGACAAAATCGAACGCTGAACAGGAATCGCGCGTTTTGATGTTGAGCCCGCAAGCTCGCGGAGATGCAAACCCGATTCTGCTTATAGACGAAGATGATGTTACAGCAGGCCATGCGGCTTCTGTAGGGCGTGTAGATCCATTGCAATTGTTCTATCTGATGAGCCGCGGGATTACAAAACAAGAGGCTGAACGTCTTGTTATTCACGGTTTCTTGGCACCGGTTGTTAACGTATTGCCAATAGAAGGCGTTAAAAAGCAATTGACGGAGGTTATCGAAAGGAAAGTCCGCTAATGATGAATCGAGAGATAAAAAGTTATTTTCCCATACTCGACCAGGAAGTGAATGGACATCCACTTGTCTATTTGGACAGTGCAGCAACATCTCAGAAGCCGGTTCAAGTTATTGAAGCATTAAAGCATTATTATGAATTCGATAATGCCAATGTCCACCGTGGAGTCCATACTCTGGGGAACCGTGCAACTGACATGTATGAAGGCGCACGCGAAAAAGTCCGGAAATTCATCAACGCGACTTCGACCGAAGAAGTCATTTTTCTTCGGGGAACAACAACCGCACTGAACTTAGTGGCACAAAGCTATGGGCGGGCGAATGTTGAAGAAGGGGACGAAATCGTCATTACGTACATGGAGCACCATTCGAACATTATTCCATGGCAGCAATTGGCGAAAGAGCGCGGTGCCATTCTCAAGTACATCGAGCTGAATGAAGATGGCACGATTTCATTGGAGCAAGTCCGTGCGGCTGTTACGGAACGGACGAAAATCGTTTCCATGATGTACGTGTCAAACGTCCTTGGCACTATGAATCCCATCAAAGAAGTGACGCAGATTGCGCATGAAAATGGAGCGGTCATGGTGGTGGACGGGGCGCAAGCGGCTCCCCACTTGAAAATAGATGTGCAGGATCTGGATTGCGATTTCTTCGCTTTTTCTGGCCACAAAATGTGTGGGCCTACCGGAATTGGCGTTTTATACGGCAAAAAAGATTTATTGAACAATATGGAACCGGTTGAATTCGGCGGAGAAATGATTGACTTTGTCGGTCTATATGATTCCACTTGGAAAGAACTTCCTTGGAAATTCGAAGGTGGAACGCCGATTATTGCCGGAGCCGTCGGATTGGGTGCCGCAATCGACTTTTTGAACGAAATCGGATTGCCTGAAATCGAAAAGCACGAGCATAAAATGGCGGCATATGCCATGGACGTGATGAGTGAAATCGACGGACTTTCAATTTACGGTCCAACAGATCCTCAAAAACGTGCAGGCATCGTCACTTTCAATTTGAATGATGTTCATCCGCATGACGTGGCAACGGTTCTTGATATGAGCGGCATCGCTGTCCGTGCAGGACACCATTGTGCACAGCCGCTCATGAAATGGCTTCAGTGTACAGCCACAGCACGCGCCAGCTTCTACGTTTACAATGACGAATCGGATATCGATCGTCTTGTAGAAGGCTTGCGTTCAGCAAAGGAGTATTTCAGCGATGTCTTCTAAAAATTTAGACCAGCTTTATCGCCAAGTGATTATGGATCACTACAAAACGCCGAGAAATAAGGGAACCCTTGATAACGACAGCGTAAACATCGAAATGAACAACCCGACTTGCGGAGACCGGATCCAATTGACGCTGCAAGTAGAAGAAGGCATTGTGAAAGATGCAAAATTCGACGGGGAAGGCTGTTCCATTTCTATGGCTTCGGCATCAATGATGACGCAGGCGGTCAAAGGGAAAGACGTCGATACGGCGCTTCAGCTTTCCCATATCTTTTCTGATATGATGCTTGGCAAGGAGTATGATGATACAATTGATTTAGGGGATATTGAAGCCCTTCAAGGCGTCTCTCAGTTTCCGGCACGGATCAAATGCGCAACGCTTGCATGGAAAGCCATGGAAAAAGGCGTGCAAAGCGAAGGCAAATCGTAATACAAGAACGGAGGAACGACGATGGCAAAACAAATGCCAGAAATCGGTGATTATAAATATGGTTTCCACGACAAAGACGTATCGGTATTCCGATCGGCTCGTGGACTGACTGAAGATATCGTCAGAGAAATTTCGAATATCAAAAACGAGCCAGAGTGGATGCTTGAATCTCGTTTGAAAGCATTAAAATTGTTTTATTCTATGCCGATGCCACAATGGGGCGGCGATTTGAGCGCGCTGAACTTTGATGAAATTACGTATTACGTAAAACCATCTGAAGCCAGCCAAACTTCATGGGATGAAGTGCCTGATGAAATCAAAGCTACTTTTGATAAATTGGGTATTCCAGAAGCGGAACAAAAATACTTGGCCGGTGTTTCTGCACAGTATGAGTCCGAAGTTGTTTACCATAACATGAAAGTGGAACTTGAAGACATGGGGATCGTTTTCAAGGACACAGACGCAGCACTTCGTGAAAACGAAGACTTGTTTAGAGAATACTGGCAGACGGTCATTCCTGCAGCCGACAACAAATTCGCTGCTCTTAATACAGCTGTATGGTCAGGAGGATCTTTCATTTACGTGCCAAAAGGCATAAAAGTGGATTCTCCGCTTCAAGCATATTTCCGCATCAACTCGGAAAATATGGGGCAATTCGAACGTACAATGATCATCGTTGATGAAGGCGCAAGCGTCCATTACGTAGAAGGCTGTACAGCTCCAGTCTACACAACAAATTCACTTCACTCAGCGGTTGTTGAAATTATTGTGAAGAAAGATGCTTATTGCCGCTACACAACAATCCAAAACTGGGCAAACAATGTCTATAACCTAGTGACGAAACGCGCATTCTGTGACGCGAACGCTACAATGGAATGGATTGATGGCAACATCGGTTCAAAACTGACAATGAAATACCCAGCGGTTTACCTTCGCGGCGAAGGCGCTCGCGGTATGACTCTTTCCATCGCAATTGCAGGGAAAGGCCAACACCAAGATGCCGGAGCTAAAATGATTCACTTGGCGCCAAACACATCTTCCTCAATCGTTTCGAAATCCATTTCGAAACAAGGCGGGAAAGTTTCTTATCGCGGAATCGTCCGTTTCGGACGCAAAGCGGATGGTGCTCGTTCAAACATCGAATGCGATACATTGATCATGGACAACCAATCCACATCTGATACAATTCCATACAACGAAATCTTAAACGATAACGTATCATTGGAGCATGAAGCGAAAGTTTCGAAAGTATCAGAGGAGCAATTGTTCTACTTGATGAGCCGCGGAGTTTCCGAGCAAGAAGCGACAGAAATGATTGTAATGGGCTTTATCGAGCCATTCACAAAAGAACTTCCGATGGAATATGCGGTAGAAATGAACCGCCTCATCAAGTTCGAAATGGAAGGTTCAATCGGTTAAGCAATCAATAAAAACCCTTGGCAGGACAATTCCCATGCCAAGGGTTTTTTTATGGTTTTACTTCGTACTGAAATGTTCATGATGGAGGGTCTTTCAAGTTCCTCGCGAAAAACCATACAGTTTTACTGAATGCACAAAGGGTATACAACCTGGGAAGATAAATTTCAAGGAGGTATGTTGTAAATGAGCCAGACATTTGATGCATTGAAAGAAAAGCTAAGCAACGCTGATATGGGGCAGGCAAAAGAAGTCATGGAACAAGCTAAACAAGCTCACGCTGATGGAAAGATTGATGAGAACGAAAAGAAGGAACTGTTTGAATCCGCAAAGTCTGTAATCGGCGGCAAAGGACTCGGTGGAATATTTTAAGAAGATATGATGAAAAGTGCAATGGATAAGAGGCGATAACCTTTGGTGTATACATAATACACCAAAGGTTATTTTTAATGGTAGATTAAAACAGAAGCTTAAAGTTAAAGGTTAGCTAGGCGCCGGAGTCCGGTTTTCTATTGAGCATGTTTCGGAGAAAAGGAGATGGGGCAAAGCCTTCCCGCTTCCTTATAGCGCTTCAGGAGTTTAGGCAAAGCGTATTCTGTAAATTGTTCTTTAAGAAACTGTTTGCGAAGGGGGCAGTGGAAGGCGTTTTTCCTGGAGGATTTCTTGGGTGCGGCAGAAATACTACAGCATGTCCCTGCTTCTTTGCCGCAACAATATAAGCCAAACGACCTTTGGCAAATATTGTGCTATCATAAAATAACAAAGAAAATCGGAGGTGAAATGATGATCAATATTGGATTGACGGGGTGGGGCGATCATCCGGATGTTTATAGCCCTGGTTCGAAAAAGACAGAACGATTAATCGATTACAGTTCCCACTTTCCCATTGTGGAACTGGATTCGTCATTTTACGCAGTGCAGCCCGAACGCAATATCACCAAATGGATCAATGAGACGCCGGATGGCTTTCAGTTCATAGTGAAGGCTTATCAAGGAATGACAGGGCATCAGCGAGGCGAGAATCCATTTGAAAGCGTTGAGGCGATGTTCGAGGCCTATATCAAATCGATTCGGCCGATGAAAGAGGCGGGAAAACTTGCTATGGTTTTGCTGCAATTTCCGCCATGGTTTGACTGCAAGAAAGAACATGTCGAGCAGATCAGGGATATTACGGAAAAGTTGAAGGAATTTGATCTAGCGGTGGAATTCCGCCATCAGTCTTGGTATGCAGCTGAACTTCGTGAAAAAACACTGGATTTTTTAAGGGGAAACAACTTGATCCACTCGGTTTGCGATGAACCGCAAGCGGGAGACGGATCTATTCCGCTTGTGCCGATATCTACGCGCAAAGATAAAGTATTGGTGCGTCTGCATGGCCGGAATGTACATGGCTGGTCAAGTCCAGGGCATGGCCAGAAATGGCGTGAAGTGCGGTATCTGTACGATTATAATAAAGAGGAACTGGCGGAGATTGCGAAAGCCGTCAACAGTCTGAACGCCACGACAGATCAAGTGTATGTTATTTTCAATAACAATTCCGGGGGGCATGCAGCAGGGAATGCAAAAGCGTTCAAAGAGCTGAACGGCCTGGAATACAATAATTTGGCGCCCAAGCAAATGGATTTGTTTGAAGGAGGATTTTAGTTGATATTTGTGGTAATGGCGATTGTCGGTTTGTTTTCCGGCGTCGTCGGGGCATTGATCGGTCTAGGCGGAGGGGTCATTCTCGTTCCGTCGCTGCTGTTCCTTGGAACGGCTTTTGCGTTTTTTCCGGATTTGTCGCCGCAGAAAATTGTCGGCTTATCGGTCATCATGATGATTTTCACCGGTTTATCTTCGACCCTTTCCTACATGAAAGTAAAGACGGTCGATTACAGGAGCGGCTTTATTTTTTTTATCGGCAGTGCGCCAGGAACGATATTAGGTGCATTTGCGAACAAAGGGTTGGACCTCCCTTCGTTTAATTTGTATTTCGGCATTTTACTCGTCTTGCTTGCCCTGCTTCTTTTAGTCCGCGACCGGTTGAAAACGGTCCATTGGTTTGTGGAGCACGGCAGAAAATACAAATTCATCGATAACCAGAACAAGGAGTATGTCTACGGCTACCCGATTTGGTTTGCAATGCTTTTAACGTTTTTCATCGGTTTTGCTTCGGGGCTTTTTGGCATTGGCGGCGGTTCGATGATTGTACCGGCTATGATTTTGCTGTTCCTGTTTCCGCCGCATGTGGCGGTCGGGACATCAATGTTTATGGTATTCTTATCTGCTATCGTCAATTCGATTACCCATGTTTCACTCGGTAATGTACCGTGGATATACACGCTGGCGGTCGTGCCAGGTGCTTATATCGGCGCTAAGATCGGTGCATCGCTAAATAAAAAACTTAATTCCGATACGCTGGTTGTTATTTTGCGGATCGCGCTCTTGGTTTTGGGGCTGCGTTCCATCTACGAAGGGTTATTCAGTTCTTAAAGAGGTGTTTTCATGAGTGAGACCATACACATTTACCATACAAACGATCTGCACAGCCATTTCTCCAATTGGCCGAGCATCAAAGCTTTGCTTACGGAACGGAAGCGCTGGCATGAAGAAGAAGGGGATACATGCCTGGTTCTTGATATCGGCGACCATGTAGACCGTTCCCACCCCTATACCGAAGGCTCGGCAGGCAGAGGCAATATTGTCTTGCTCAATGAAGCTGGCTACGACGTAGTTACAATAGGCAATAATGAAGGAATCACATTAACGAAGCAGGAATTGAACGATTTATATATTCAAGCGGATTTTGAAGTAGTGGTCGGCAATTTGAAAGATACTGCGGGATTTCGTCCGAAATGGGCGAAGCCCTATCATATCATGGAGACAAAAGGCGGTACCAGGATCGGTCTGGTCGGTGCGACAGCTGAATTTACGCCATTCTACAAACGGCTGGGCTGGTCCATTTCAGAAGGCAAAGAGGCCATTATCGAAGCGGTGGAAGAAATAAAGGGACGGACTGATCTAATCGTTTGCCTGTCGCATCTTGGCGTAAAGGACGATGAACTTCTTGCCGAAATGTGTCCGGACATCGATATTATCCTCGGAGCTCATACGCACCACATTTTCCATGAAGGAAAAATGATCGGCGATACGCTTCTTGGGGCAGCGGGGAAATTCGGCATGTATGTTGGGCATGTGACAATCGAAAATGGGTTGAAGGACAAAAAAGCTTACTTGATCGAAACGGAAAGCTTGCGCAATCCTGACGAATCCTTTGATGATTGCTTGATGGAAGAAGGGAAGAACCAGTTGAACGAACCGGTTTTTTGGAATTCGGAAATGTTGAAAGCCGAATGGTTCAAAGAGTCTAAGCTTGCTGATTTGTTCGGCGAAGCGATGATTGAATTTTCGCAAGCCGACTGTGCAATATTCAATGCCGGCATTTTTATGGACAATTTGCCTGAAGGCCAGACGACCCGCTATAATTTCCACAAAATGTTGCCCCATCCCATCAATCCTTGCTTGATTGAATTGACAGGAGCGGAACTCAAAGAAATCTATACGCAATCGCTGAACACCGAATGGCCGCATATCGAATTAAAAGGATTGGGCTTCAGGGGAGCGATTTTCGGCAACATTATTCATGCGAATATAAAAATGAAAGACCATAGATTGTATATAAACGGCGAACTTGCCGTACACGATCGAGTATACCGACTTATTACATTGGATATGTTCACTTTCGGCTATTTCTTCCCAACACTGAAGCGCGCCCAGAAAACCTATTTCATGCCGGAATTTATCCGCGATGTTTTTAGCCGGTTTTTCCGCAGCAAAGCGTTGAAGTAATAAGAACATTCGGATTTAATACACATTTGATTTTGGCTTTAGTAGTTGTTATGCTATTTAGGAATTATATATTGATGGATAGAGGCCGCGAAGCTTATCAGTATGATACGGGAGTTTAACAGCGTTGAACGTATCGGAAAGGAAGTTTCGCCGAAACTTGTTTAGCAATTGTTATAGACAAACAGGTTGGGGGCATTTTGAAGAAGGATGCCACTGTCATTTATGTTCGTTCGGGCATAAATGGAGAGCTATAGGATTGTTTGATGTTTTGTACACAGACGAATTTTAAGAAGCTGACTGTATCCGTTTATGGAGAGGTCGGCTTTTTCTCTTTTCTCTTCCATCTAAAAATAGGAGGAAAATTTCATGGAAAATACGATTTTTTCAATTTTGCCGCCGATTATCGCAATTGTCATGGTGCTTTTAACACGCCGTGTCCTGCTTTCATTAGGTGCCGGAATTGTAGCCGCAGCGCTTATCTTAACAGCTTTTTCACCTGTTGAAGCATTGCGGGAACTGGTTAACTCGTTTGCAATAACATTTTGGGATGAAGGTTTTAATGCTTATAATGTCTTCATTATTTTGTTTTTGCTTTTGCTTGGTGTGATTACCGCGTTTGTCAGCTTGTCTGGAGGAAGCCGTGCTTTTGCGGACTGGGCTTCCAAACGCATCAAAACGCGCCGAGGTGCAAAAATGCTGACTGTATTTTTGGGGATCTTGATCTTTATCGATGATTACTTTAATGCATTGGCAGTCGGACAAGTGGCGCGGCCGATTACGGACCGTTATAAAGTGTCCCGGGCGAAGCTGGCTTACTTTATTGATTCGACAGCTGCGCCAGTCTGTGTGGTTTCACCTGTATCAAGTTGGGGAGCGGCCATCATCGGAATCGTTGCCACAATATTAGCGGGGCAAACATACATTACAATGTCTGCCATCGAAGCTTTCCTTTGGATGGCGCCGATGAACTTTTATGTCGTGGCGACAATGGCCATCGTAATCTTTGTAGCTATTCGGGACGTGGATTTTGGAGCGATGAAAAAGCACGAAACGCTGGCGATGACAACAGGTGAATTGTTTGATGCAAACAAAACGATCCCAGGTGAAATGAAAGAAGATTTCCCGGCCCACAACCATGGACGGGTAATGGATCTTTTGCTGCCGATCTTGCTGCTTGTAGCAGGAACGGTAAGTGCGATGATTTGGACAGGCTATCAAAATGCCGGGCAAGTTTTTGACATATGGCTGATTTTTGAAAATACCGATGTTCCTGTTTCGCTTCTTACAGGCGGGTTGTTGGGTGCGATTACTTCGATTGTTCTTTATGCGATGCAAATGGGGTACAACGAAACAGCCAGCGGCAGCTGGATTGGCAAAGGGATTTGGGCCGGAATCAAGTCAATGATGGGGGCTGTCCTGATATTGGTTTTCGCATGGTCTTTGACTTATTTGATCGATGCGCTTCAAACAGGGCAGTATCTTGCCGACGTAGTAGCGGCAGGGAATATTCCGACTGCGATTTTACCGGTGCTGTTATTCATTTTAGCTGGCGTAATGGCTTTTGCGACAGGAACTTCTTGGGGCTCATTCGGGATTCTTTTGCCCATTGCAGGAAAAATCATGTCCCAAGCTGAACCGGAACTGTTACTGCCGACTTTGGCAGCAGTTTTAGCTGGTGCCGTTTTTGGCGACCATTGCTCTCCGATATCCGATACGACGATTCTTTCGTCTACCGGTGCGGGAAGCAACCATATAGACCATGTTATCACCCAGCTTCCATATGCAGTTACAGCAGCGGTTATCGCTGCTATCGGATATATAGTCATAGGCATTACAGGTTCTCTAATATTGTCGTTGGGAACTGTGGTAATTGTTTTAGCAATATTATTCGTTGTTTGGTCTAAACAAAAACCAATCACTGGAAAACACTAGAAAAACGTGAGTTTTTGAAAGCAGAAATCTATGATTTCTGCTTTTTTATTATTGAATGAATAGTTTTTTATAAAAATTCTTTGAAATCATCTTTACTTTGTATATGCCCCTCGGTATACTGATTTTAGATTAATAAATAATCTGAAAATATACAAACTTCCTATTTTTCTGCAAGAAAATTGGAAACTATCAAAGGGGGAAAAAACATGGAACGTTCGCAATGGGGAACACGCGCCGGTTTTATCATGGCTGCTGTAGGTTCAGCGGTTGGTCTAGGAAACATATGGCGTTTTCCGTACGTGGCCTACGAAAATGGTGGAGGAGCATTCTTTATACCGTACTTATTCGCTCTGTTAACTGCAGGGATACCGATTCTTATTCTAGAATTCACCATCGGCCACAAGTTTCGCGGATCTGCGCCATTATCGTTCTTCAGAATGGGCGGCAAAAAATTGGAATGGCTTGGCTGGTGGGCGGTCTTTGTATCGTTTATCATATCCTGCTATTACGCCGTCATCATTGCGTGGGCAATGCGGTATACGATCTTTTCATTCAACCAGGCATGGGGAACAGATACAGAAGCCTTCCTGTTTAATGATTTCTTGAATTTAACGGTTCAGCCGGGGCAAACAGGCGGAATCGTCTGGGGCGTCTTTATTCCGCTGGCGATCGTTTGGATTATTACTCTTGGCATTTTGCTGGCCGGGGTCAAAAAAGGGATCGAACTTGCAAACCGTATTTTCATACCGACACTCGTCGTTATTTTCTTGATTGTCGTCATTCGTGCACTAACATTGGATGGAGCGGCGATGGGGCTGGATGCATTCTTCAAACCGAATTTCGAAGCCATCATGGATCCTTCTGTATGGGTCGCGGCATACGGGCATATTTTCTTTAGTTTATCAGTGGCATTCGCCATCATGATCACTTATGCAAGTTATCTTCCAAAAAAATCGGACATTACGAACAACGCGTTCATTACCGGATTTGCAAACTCTGCATTTGAATTGCTTGCAGGTATTGGGGTATTCGCAGCGTTGGGGTTCATGGCGAGCCAACAAGGTGTTGCGGTAGCAGATGTCGCTTCTGCAGGTGTAGGATTGGCGTTTGTTGTCTTCCCGCAGATCATCAATGAATTCCCGGGGTTCAACGGGTTGTTTGGAGCATTATTCTTCCTGTCCCTGACACTTGCCGGTTTGACTTCGTTGATTTCGATCACTGAAACATATGTGGCAGGTATTTCCGAGAAATTCGGCATCACGCGCAACAAAGCGGTAGCTTTCGGCGGCGGATTGGCTGCCTTGATTTCTATCTTGTTCGCAACTCAAGGCGGACTATTCTTCCTTGATCTGGCCGATTATTACATCAACCAATTCGGGGTAGCCGCTATCGGACTTGTAGAAGTTGTGCTGGTCGTATGGGTATTCCGTAAAGCGAATCTGCTTCAAAGCCATGCTAATGGCATTTCCGATATCCATCTTGGCGGCTGGTGGAAGTTCTGCTTAGGCGTTATCACACCAATCGTTTTGGGCTATATGATGTTTGGGTTGTTAAGACTGAATATCCTTAAGCAATTTGATACAGAAACAGGCAACTATGAAGGATATTCTAATATGTTCACATTATTCGGCGGCGTTTCAGTCGCTTTGGCAGCTATTGTTTTGGGGATTCTTTTCACACTCGGCAAGTGGCACAAAGACCACGCTCAGTTCGAAGAAAACAAATAAGGGGGTTCGCAATATGTCGACAAGCGCAATCATAGTCATGATTATCGGTATGGTGATTATATGGGGCGGATTAGCTGCAAGTATTGGGAATGCCGTCAGCAAAAGCAAAAAAGCAAAAAGAACTGCATAATTGTTAAGCCCGGAAGCTTCGGCTTCCGGGTTTTCTATTCTCCGCTAACTTGTGGGGGAGCGTGCTTTATGGTACATTTGGAAGAGAAGTTAACGGCTGGGATTTTGATTCCAAGCTATGGTTTATTGGACAAAGCAGCTGAAAATGTCAGCTAATGGATGGTGAGAAAGTTGATCACGATAGAGCAGTGGAACTATGAAATAGTCATCGATTACCGTGAAGGATTCAATGAAGAAGCATTGACCGGCCGGTACAGTGAAATATTAGCCAAATATGATTATATTTTAGGCGACTGGGGCTATGGCCAATTGCGCTTAAAGGGCTTTTTTGAAGATACGAACCATAAAGCGACATACGATACCAAAATCAGCACCCTGCAAGATTATTTGTATGAGTATTGCAATTTCGGCTGCGCTTATTTTGTGATAAAGAAAAACGGCAAAGCGGCAGTCCCGGAAGCGGCGCCAGAAAAGACCCTCGAAACGGATGCATAATCCGCCGAGGGTTTTTTATTGGCATATGATATGATAAATAGGAAAACATTCAAGATTTATGAAAGCAAAACGGAGGAGAGTTTATGTACTTTATTGACCGCACAAAAATTACACAGACGGTTTCTTATATGAAATCCTTGTTGGATCTATATGAAAAAAAAGGCAGTTGGGACTCGCTTGAAGATCAGCTGGCTTTGGAAAGATTGGCTTCGAATGTTGTCGAATCCATTATTGATGTGGGCAACACAATGATTGATGGCTTTATCATGCGCGATCCGGGCAGCTATGATGATATCATCGATATTTTAACAGATGAAAAAGTGATCACTGCTGAAATGGATGAACCGTTGAAAAACGTGATTGCTTTGCGCAAAATGCTGGTGCGTGAATTCATGAAGGTGGACCATTCCAGTATCATAGCCGTATTTGACGCTAGTTTCAAAGAGTTGAAAGAATTTGGTCCTAAAGCGGAGCATTACTTGGAGCATGAACTTGGCCCAGTATCGGCTTTCTTGCCGGAGGCCAAAGATGAAGAGTTATAAAGCTTATTGCCTTGATTTGGACGGAACCGTTTACCGGGGGACAGAAGTGATTCCGGAAGCGAAAATATTTATCGAACGGCTGCAGAAAAAAGGGATTGAACCGTTTTTCGTTACGAACAATGCATCTATGACCCAAAAACAATTGAGCGATAAATTGGCTCGGTTCGGGATAAAAGCTGAAAAATCACGCATCATCTCTTCAGCCATTGCAGCAGCTAAATACGTCAAGCACTGGCATCCGGGCAAGACGGTTTTCATGATCGGTTCAATTGGACTGGAAAAAGCATTGGCCCAAGAAGGCATCAAACGGGTAAAAGAAAATGGAGATATCGTCCTGATGGGAATTGACCGGGACATCAATTTCGACAAGCTGGCAAATGCTTGCTTGGAAGTGCGAAAAGGCGCCACTTTCATATCGACAAACGGCGACCTAGCCTATCCTTCAGAGAAAGGGCTTATCCCGGGGAACGGGGCATACACGACGCTTGTAGCTGCGTCAACTGGTGTTGAGCCGATGTATATCGGCAAGCCCGAAATGCATATGCTTGAAGCGATCATGCTGGATTTCGGATTTGAAAAAGGCGATATGGTGATGATTGGCGATAATTACGATACCGACATCAAAGCCGGCCTCAATTTCGATATCGACACGGTCCATGTCAATACAGGAGTCACTTCTACAGAAGCGGTCCTGAAAAAGGAAATGCAGCCAACGTATGCCTTAGAAAGCCTCTTAACCTGGGAAATATAAAAAAAGCCGTTTTTCAACGGCTTAGAAAAGCGGGTTTTCTTCTATAAAATCATACACTTTTTGTGTCAATTCTTCAGGGGAATCGGCTTCTACGATTTCACCGTTCACCAAAGCGTACAAGGATTCTGCGCATTGGGTGCAGTAACTCAAACAGCCATAATCCAAAACATCCAGATTGGGGTCGCGTTCCAGTTTTTCAAAAGAATCTTGTGCTCCATTGGCGATGTTGCTGATGCAAAATTCAACAATTGGTTTCATTTAGCTCACCTCGCTACATCGAAATCCTACCTCTTTTCTTGGCGTTAGTCAATTAATTGATTTTAGGTAAATATATTGTGAAAGTTATCACAATCAGCTATACTCATATTGGAGAAAATGAGCAGACAGAAGAATTTAAAGGAGATTTTTATGAGAAAATTAGTCTTACTTGGTGGAGGATATGGCAATATGCGGATTTTGCTGCGCCTATTGCCGAACAATTTGCCGCAAGATCTGGAAATCATTTTAATCGACCGAACACCGTTTCATAGCATGAAAACAGAGTTTTATGCATTGGCAGCGGGAACGGAATCAGACCATGATGTACGTGTTCCGTTTCCTGAACATGAGCGATTAAAAATTGTGAATGGTGAAATTTTAGAAATTGACCTTGAAGAAAAATGCGTGCTGTTGGAAAACGGGGAGCGAGTGGCTTACGACGATTTGGTCATAGGCCTCGGATGTGAAGACAAATACCACAACGTCCCTGGAGCAGAGGAATATACGTACAGCATCCAGACAATCGGAAAATCACGCCAGACATATCAAGCGCTTTTAGGATTGCCATCAGGCGCAGTAGTTGGAGTGGTCGGAGCAGGGCTCAGCGGCATCGAGCTTGCCAGCGAACTTCGCGAAAGCCGAAAAGATCTGCAGATCAAGTTGTTTGACCGGAGCCCGCGTATTTTGCGTGACTTCCCGGAACGATTGAGCAACTTCGTGAAAAAGTGGTTTGACAGCAATAATGTCGAAGTGATTCCAAGTTCCAACATTACGAAAGTCGAACCGAAATTGCTTTATAACCACGAAGAAACGATACCGGTTGACGCGGTTGTGTGGACTGCCGGAATCCAGCCGGTCAAGCCGGTGCGCAGCATGGGCCTTGAAACCGACAATAGCGGACGCGTGGTCATCAACCAATACCATCAATTGCCGAACGACGAACATGTTTATATTGTCGGGGACTGTGCGGCACTGCCGATGTCCCCTTCTGCTCAGCTTGCGGAAGAACAAGCGGAACAGATCGTCAAAGTGCTGAAAGCGGTTTGGAACGGTGAAGCATTGCCGGAGACGATGCCGGAGATCAAGCTGAAAGGCTTCCTTGGTTCCCTCGGCAAAAAGCAAGGATTCGCTTATTTGGCGGACCGTACTGTTACAGGGCGTATTGCACGCCTCATGAAATCAGGCGTACTTTGGATGTATAAATGGCATAATGGATGATTTAAAAACGCTCAGTTCAAATGAACTGAGCGTTTTTCATTCTGCCGCCACAAATCCGTGTTTTTCAAGTTCCTTGTAGACTGGCTTTAACTGGACGTATCCTTCGCCGACCACTTCGCCTTCGACCAAAACGAGCGGGTAAAAGAATTCGTCATCCAGAATACGCTGGGCATAGTCTTGTTTATGGGCTTCGGTCTGAGGTTTCTCAATATCGATATAGGTAATTGAAAACGGCTGGTCTTTGTATTTCCGTGAAATAGCAGCTTCTAGCCATTCATATGTGTCTTTGGAAGAAGGCGCATTTACGCAGCTTGCGCAAATAACCTCGGTTCCGTAAACTTCAATCGATAATTCTTTCGGCATAAATGTCTTCCTCCTGTGAATTCATTAGTGGCTTTTTCCTTCTAATCACATTATAATGATTATAATGAAAGGAGTCGATATAAATGGCTGAAGCTTTGATGGAAAATCAAGTAATGGAAGTCTTAGATAAATTGCGTCCATTCCTTTTGCGTGACGGTGGAGACTGTGAACTTGTTGATGTGGAGGATGGAGTTGTAAAACTTCGTTTGCTTGGCGCGTGCGGAAGCTGCCCAAGTTCGACCATTACATTAAAAGCAGGAATTGAACGCGCTCTAGTGGAAGAAGTTCCTGGCGTTGTAGAAGTAGAACAAGTATTTTAATGCCAAGGGACCTTTACAAGGTCCCTTTTTCTGTACTTGAATAAAATTGCTTTTAAAGTTGCCTCACTTGAATAGAGATGGAAAACATTGCTATGATAACGGTATAGGAAGGTGATATGGATGACACAAGCAGTAGTGATTACAGAAGCGGCGTCGTTTCAAGTGAAAGAGATGATGCGCCACAACGAAGAAGAAGGATCGTTTCTGCGGGTTGCTGTAAAAGGCGGCGGCTGCAGCGGTTTGACATATGGTATGGGCTTTGAGAAAGCACAGGGACCGGAAGATGAACAATACGAACAATTCGGCATCAAAGTGCTGGTGGCGAAAGAAGACGCAGGAATCTTAAACGGCACAGTCGTCGATTACAAGCAATCTTTGATGGGCGGCGGTTTTACAATTGAAAACCCGAACGCGATCGCTTCTTGCGGCTGTGGAACTTCTTTCCGTACCGCGAAAAAAGCGGGTACTCCGGAAAGCTGTTAAAAGCTTATATACAAACAAAAAAAGCCATCCTGGCAAGCAGCGTAAATGCTGCAGCCAGGGCGGCTTTTTGTTTTGGGGGAAGCTGAGTTTCCCGGCTCTCCCGGAAAGGAACGAGCAAAAGAATATAAGAAAAATCCCCGTAGACCTAAGTTGGCATCTACAGGGATTTTGTTTTTATTGGACGATGACACGGTCTGTCGCAGGAGCTGTGACCGAACCGCCGAACTTAGCGATATAAGCTTCCAAGGCATCCAAATCGACAGGTCCTACAACTTGATTGGTGCCTTCCTTAAACTTAGCGAAGCCATCTCCGCCTCCGGCCAAGAAATTGTTGATCGTAACTGTATAAGACTGATCAGCGAGAATGGCATTGCCATTGGCATCTTTTAAATCCGTGATCTTGCTGCCTATTGGGGCAAGTTTATCGTAAGTGTACGTCAACCCTGAAACTTGCAAAATCGTTGTTTTGCTGGCTGTAAATTGCTGCTCTAACACTTCTTTGATTTGTTGTCCTGTATAAGTGAGGCTAACTAACTGATTGCCGAAAGGCTGGATTGTATACAATTCGCCCCATGTGATCGGACCGGCATTCAAGTCTGCGCGGATACCGCCTGGATTCATGAAAGCAAAGTCGGTGTTCATCGCTGTACGCTGAGAATCGGCGATCAAGTTGCCAAGTGGGGATTCGCCGCTGTCATCGCCTGTTTTTGTAATGGCTTCAGCAGCTGTGCCGACTTCGCGGCTGATCAATGGGGCGACGGCCGCTTTGTAGCCATCGACCATAGCTTTCACTTCTGCATCCGGTTCGATGTCGTCATGGAAAGTGGTCACGACTTCCGCAGATTTCTTAACGATGTCTTTCGTTTTCGGGTCGATGACCAAATCGATATCCGTGAATGCTGTTCCGTACGAATAGCCTTGGACAACCAGTTTGTTGTCGACAACTGCATCGGAATACGCGTGGTTATGCGCTCCTAGAATGATATCAACTTCATCGTTAATACTGTTTGCCAAATCAACTGATTCCCCAGCTGCTCCTGTCCCGTCAGTCTTTGAAGAGGCTGGAGCATGCGCCAAAACAACAATCGATTCAACGCCTTGTTCCTTAAGTTCAGCTACAGCTTTATCGATAGCCGCTTTTGAATCCGTAACTTCGATATTTTCCAAAGCGCTTGCGATAACGACATCTTTGATATCTTTTGTCACAACGCCGATAAAGCCGATTTTCATGCCATTCACTTTCTGGATATTGTAGGCAGGAAGCAAGTTCTTTCCTGAATCTTTATAGACGACGTTCGCCGCTACGTATGGAAAATCAGCGCCTTCGAACTCTCCCGTCGCTTCATGGTAGCCGCCGTCAAGAAGGCGTTTCAGTTCATCCACGCCGCGGTCGAATTCGTGGTTTCCAAGTGTACCGATATCAAAGCCGAGTTCGTTCATGATTTCAACAGTCGGTTCATCCTGCAGAAGAGCTGAAGCCGGCGAACTTCCGCCAGTCATATCCCCGGAATGAATAATTAATGTATTTTTATTTGTCGCTTCTCTCTGCTTCAAGTATGCCGCTAGATATTCAGCGCCGCCAGCCTCTTTTCCAGCCACTTTGCGTACGACATCAATTTGGCCGTGCCAATCGTTGACACCCAATAGTTGAACTTCGATGCCGCGGTTAGAAACTGCTGCATCCTTGCCTGGCGCCGCTTCTGCTGCAGGTGCTGCAAATGATGAGCCAAAAACCCCTAAGGCCAACGCTGTACTCGCAAAAACCTGGACTTTCTTCTTTGTGTTTTTTTGCATGAGCTGATACATCCTCCTATGGATAAAAGATTAGTAATGCAAAGAACGATTGTTTTCGAGCAGACAGATGACTTCCTCTGAAAAGGCTGTAAGAGGAATATATGCCATAAATATACTATCACAATAGTTGAAAATGTTAATAGAGTCCTTCGATTCAGAAAATATAATCAATCCATTTCTGTTATGGGTTATTTGATGTGAAAATGGACAGAATTGTACAGGAGGGTTTTTGATGGAACAAATGGAATTTGAGAAAGGGTATAGGGGAAATATCGATCTGAGGGCAAGTGATAACGGAATCTACAGAAGAAAGAGTACCGGTTTCCACTCGGTTTGCAACGGCGAATGCAGCTGGCATAGCGATGTATCATATGTTGACGGGCTTCAAAGACTGCATCTGCCATTCGGAAAAGCTGGATGCTCTTCTTCTTCTTTACAAGCAGGAAAAACAGCAGCTCAATATTTTGAGGTTAACAGCAAAGCGTCAGTAGGCGCTCATGCTGTGGCAGAGGAAGTAGCGGACAAAGCACCGGAACAATCCTCTTTCATTATACTCCGGATAATAACGGAATTCAGTTGGAAAAGAAGCCTTTCAAACGGGATGGAGCTTTGTTTATAAAGGAGAACAGCCGCCTTTTGTATCCCGCCCAAGTCCGGTCACAAGTTGCGTCAGAAGCTTGAACAAACATGTGCAAAGCTTTGCCAATAAAGCAGTAAGCAGTTGAAATCGACTTGTAAAAGGTCTAATATAGAATATAGGAGTTTATTGGAATCAGGTGCATTTTGCACATTTCTTTTTTCCGATCTAAAAATTACTTGAAGGTGGTTGCGATTGTGTTGAAAAGACCGTCAATATTAGTATTAGGGGCAGGTTACGGTGGTTTGATGACTGTTGTAAACTTGCAGAAAGTGCTCGGCACAGATGCCGCAGACATTACGTTAATCAATAAAAATGAATACCATTACGAAAGCACATGGCTTCATGAGGCAGCTGCAGGTACAATGCTTTCTGAAGAAGTGCGTTATGACATTAAAGAAGTTATAGACAGTGTTAAAACAAAGTTTGTTCAAGCGACTGTAGAGGAAATCGATGTAGTTGGCAAGAGAGTTTTGACGGATAGCGGTGAGTATACGTACGATTATCTTGTTATTGGCTTAGGCTTTGAAGGCGAAACATTCGGTATTGAAGGCCTTGATAAATACGCTTTATCAATCGCTAACGTGAAAGCTGCACGCTATATCCGCGAGCATATCGAATATCAATTTGCTACATGGTCAACTGACCCAGTAAAAGACGATAGCCGTTTGACGATTGTTGTGGGTGGCGCAGGGTTCACAGGAATTGAATTCCTTGGTGAACTTGCAAATCGTGTACCTGAGCTATGCAAAGAATTTGATATTCCACGCGAAAAAGTGCGCGTTATTTGTGTAGAAGCTGCACCGATGGTTTTACCAGGTTTCGATCCAGAACTGGTAAACTATGCAGTGGGCCACTTGGAAGCAAAAGGAATTGAGTTCTCAATCGGAACTCCGGTTGTAGAAGCTACTCCAGAAGGCGTTAAAATCAAAAAAGGCGACGACCAATTTGAATTCATCAAAGCCGGTACAGTTGTATGGGCTGCAGGCGTCCGCGGCAGCAGCGTTCTTGAAGCAAGTCAAATTGAAAGCATGCGCGCACGCGTTAAAGTCGAAAAAGACCTTCGTGCACCTGGATTCCCTGACGTTTTCATCGTTGGCGACTGCGCATTGATGATCAATGAAGAAACAAACCGTCCTTATCCGCCAACTGCCCAAATTGCAATGCAGCAAGGCGAGACAATAGCGAAAAACATCAATGCGTTGATTAAAGGCGAAGATACGGCTGAGTTTGTTCCTGACCTTAAAGGAACTGTCTGCTCTCTTGGCGAAGACGATGCAATCGGTGTGGTTTTCGGCAAAAAAGTTACCGGCAAACGAGCTTCATTCATGAAGAAAATGATCGACAACCGTGCATTGTTCATGGTGGGCGGAGCAAAACTGGTCATGAAAAAAGGTAAATTCAACGTACTTTAATAACCATAAACAAAAGCTCCCCTCAGCGGGAGCTTTTTTTGATAAGGAGGCGTGTGCAGTGGAAAAACAAACAAGAGGCAATGTTTGGCTGGGAGCAGCCGGTTTGGTGGTGAATTCCCGGAAAGAATGGCTCGTTGTCAAAAAGAAGTACGGCGGCTTGAAAGGCAAGTGGTCATTGCCGGCAGGATTCGTGGATGCTTCGGAAACCATCGACCAGGCGGCAGTGCGTGAAGTGAAAGAAGAAACGGGGGTGGATTGTGAAGTGCTGGGGATGATCGGCTTTCGATCTGGCGTTATACACAGAAAAATAAGCGATAATATGGCCATCTTCCTTTTGAAAGCGCACGATGAACAGCAAAAACTTCTTGTTCAGGAATCCGAGCTTTACGAAGCTGCCTGGAAATCTCCTGAAGAACTGGCGGAAGACGAAGGGGTTTCCGTTATGCTCCATGAAATGGCTTCCTATGTTACTGAAGAAGGCATGCAACCTATTGAAGGGGTCGATCCAGGAGAAGTTTTCGGCTATTCCCTTTATAAACTGTTCTTTAAGATATAAAAAATAAAATAAAAAGAAAAGTTTAAATGTATACGCTTTCATAGGTTTTTTATTCTTGCATACTAAAGTGATATGTGATATATTTCTGAATATTAAGAACAAGCAACTGAGGAGGTGTTTCAGATGAGATTTTTTAAAGTAGCTAAACCAGCTAACCAGTGTCCGTACTGCGGCGGAAAAGGCTATTTCCAATTGCGTTTGGGTGGTTCAGAAACGTGCTCCTGCTGTTCTGGTTCCGGAAAAAAATAAAACTGCTGATTCAAAGGCGTTTGCGGTGTTATACCGTGGATGCTTTTTTATTTTGATAAAACGTTGAAAAGAACCCTCATGTGTTTTGAAGAAGCCAAAGTTTGATGTGAATGAGAGTGTCGAACTTAAGCGGCCGTTTCCGCTTTTCTGTGACAAAGCGATGAACTCTGGTTCGGCTGATTGAAAGCCCCTGGTATTTCGGTTAAACTGGTTAAAGGAATATCGGAGGTTAGCATTCATGAACAATTCTATTACCATTGTGCAATTAATTATTTCCATGCTTTTGTTTTTAGTGATGTTTTTCGGGATCGGCTTTTTGTTGAATATGCTGCTGCGCATGACATGGCTTATGGCAATCGTTTATCCGATTGTGGTGCTGCTTATTATTGATGATGTCAGCTTCTTTGATTACTTCACGAACTCAGGTGAATCATTTTCCATGCTTGGCAATACATTGATGTCTTTGACAGGATCGGACATTGCAGTGTTATTGGCCGGATTTGCAGGGGCGATCATTTCGGGGATTGTCATGAAAATCTTGCGCAAAATGGGTTATCAAATGTTTTAAAAAATAAAACTGCCAAGCCGGATACCGGTTTGGCAGTTTTTTTATAGAAAGGCATAAAAGACGAAGGAAATAATGATTCCGGTGATGGCTCCCATCAGCACTTCGCTCGGTTTGTGGCCGAGGAGTGTTTTTAGTTCTTCAATTTTTTCTTCTTCTTTTTTCTGCTGCCAAGTGCGTGTTTCGTTCACGAATATATTGAAGTCATTCCGGAGTTTGTTGATGGTCAGCGCTTGTTGTCCTGCCTGGAAACGGACGCCTGTAGCATCATACATCGTAATCACTGCAAACAAAGTAGCGACGGCAAAAATGGTTGAATCCACGCCATGCTCAATCGCAACAGCTGTCGTCAGCGCCGTTACTGCGGCAGAGTGGGAACTCGGCATGCCTCCGGTTGACGTAAACAATTTCCATTCGATTTGCCGGGTTACAATATACTGGATCGGAATTTTGACAAATTGGGCGAACAGAATAGCAAAAAGGCCGGCCATAAGCGGAAAGTTAGAAAAAATGTCCATTCGAAAACAACCTTTCAATACTGGATATTTTCTAAGTATATCATACTCGCCTGGTATAATTTATTTGCACATTCATTTCGCCTTACGAACTACTCGGCGGACGGAATACATGCTAAACTGAAAAAGAACGCTAATAAGAGGGGGATATAACATGAATCTGGTTGTACATTCAAATCCTGAAAACCTGGAAGCTGAAATTTTAGTGGTCGGCCTTAGCCGCCATCCTGAAAACACAAAAGGCTGGCAGGAATTTTCAGAGCGCTTTAACGGCAAATTGGAAGAATGGACAAAAGAGTTATCTTTCGATATGAAATCGCTCATCACTTATCCGACATTATCCGGTTCTATTCCACGCGTGCTTTTTGTAGGGTTGAATGACCGGAAAAAATTGACTGAAGATGATTTGCGCGCTGCGTTTGGCCAAGCCGGCAAAGAGTTGATGAAGAAAAAAATCAAGAATGCGGCAGTATACTTGGATTCATTCCAAAATGACGGCATTGATGCAGAGAACGCGGCATATTTAGCAGCTGAAGGCATAACACTGGGAGCCTATCGTTTTGATGATTACAAAACATCTTCCAATGAAGCGGACAACACAATTGAAACATTATCGATAATTTCTGAAGAAGAGGCTGAAGAAGTGGAAGCATCGGCATTTATCGGACAAGTTTTCGGGCAGTCGGTCAATGAAGCACGGACACTTGTCAACATGCCCGGCAACCTTCTGACTGCGACTGCACTTGCTGATTATGCAAAAGAATTAGGCGACAGTTATGGTTTTGAAACCGACATTATGGGAAAAGCGGAACTTGAAGAGCTTGGAATGGGGGCAATCCTTGCAGTCAACCAAGGTTCGGTAGAAGAACCGCGCCTCATTGTCCTCAAATACAAAGCGACCGAGTCTTTTGAAAAACCATTGGCGCTTGTCGGCAAAGGGATTACATTCGATACCGGCGGCTATTCTTTAAAGCCGAAAGACGGCATCGTCGGCATGAAAGGCGATATGGGCGGTGCTGCGGCTGTGCTTGGCGCCATGA
This sequence comes from Planomicrobium sp. CPCC 101110, assembly GCF_007859395.1. Lineage (GTDB taxonomy): Bacteria > Bacillota > Bacilli > Bacillales_A > Planococcaceae > Planococcus. The sequence continues at coordinate 197,646 of NZ_VOHD01000011.1, forward strand.
AAGTGATCGGCGAATTGAAGCCTGAAAAAAACGTCATAGCGGTCATTGCTTCAACGGATAATATGGTTTCTGGCAACGCATTCAAACCGGATGACGTCATTACTTCGCTTAGCGGCAAAACCATCGAAATCCTGAATACGGATGCTGAAGGCCGTCTGGTGCTGGCAGATTCGGTAACATACGCAAAACAGCTTGGCGCCACCCATATCGTTGATGTGGCGACGCTGACCGGCGGGGTTATCGTAGCGCTTGGAAAAGACAAAACAGGCGCTTTGACGAACGATGAAGCGTTTTTCGAAACGTTCATGGAAGCGGCACTCGAAACTGGAGAATTTGTTTGGAGGCTGCCATTGACGGAAAGCGATAAAAAGCGCATCCGCAAGAGCGATGTAGCTGATTTGAACAACTCGCCAGGGCGCGATGGCCATATGATTTTCGGCGGAGGCTTTGTCGGGGAATTTGCCGAAGAAACACCGTGGATCCATTTGGACATTGCGGGAACTTCCGACGCGGGTTCAGCCCATGACCTCGGGCCAAAAGGCGGCACCGGCGTCATGGTGAGGACACTCGCCATGCTGGTGGAAAGAATGGCAGAAGAGCAATAAAAGGAAAAACGGCAAGCGTAGTTTTACGCTTGCCGTTTTTTATTTCTTTTCATCTGTTTTTGCTTCTGGACCAAGTACACCTTTCAAGTCATCCCTTACAGTTTCCTCAGCCAGTTTGATGCCAGCCACGTAGGAAGCGCGGCCAATCAAATGGCCGGAGACAGGGGAGGTGATGAACAAAAACGCAATAGCAATAATGAGTTGAGGATTGAAATGATCTTCCTTGAACCAGAAGTGCAGAAATACGCCTGCCAACACACATAAGACCCCTAGTGTAGCACTTTTGGAAGCGGCATGGGTGCGGGTGTAGACATCCGGCAACCGCACAAGCCCAAGAGCGGTCACTGCGCTAAAAAGCACTCCTGTGCCGATTAAAAGGATGATGAACACATTAATGACGGTTGTCACGATCGAAAATCACTCCTCTCTCGATAAACTTCGCGAAAGCAGCTGTCCCGATGAAAGACAGGATGCTGAGAAGCAAGATGATTTCAAGGAAAAATTCAGTCTCCATGATTAAAGACAACAAAGCGACTATCGATACCAATGCAACACCCAATGCATCCAGAGCGACCACTCGGTCTGCAATGGAAGGGCCTTTGATCAACCGGTACAAAAGGCCGACAAACGCGCAGCTTATGACAATAAGCGATCCCCAGTAGAACATCATCATGGGCGGCTCACCTCCATAATGGCGCGCTCGAATGTCGTTTTGATTGATTGGACTGCATCTTCAATATCGTCAAAGTCGATTGCGTGAATGTATAACTTTTTCTGGTCATCCGATATGGCGACAACCAACGTACCGGGAGTCAGTGTTATCAACGCTGAAAGCAGCGTGATTTCCCAGTCATGCTTCAACTCAGTCTCGAGTTCGAAAATGGCTGGGCGAATGTTCAGCCGGGGCTGGATGACAAGTTTGAAAACGGAAATACTTGATAAAATCAACTCTTTCAAAAATAAGAAAAACAGGGAAATGACCGCCCAGATCCGGGAGGTGTACAGCCGGTAAGTGAAAAAGCGGCGCATCACCACGATCAGCAATAGTCCGACCAAATAGCCGATTGCAAACCCGGCCGGCGTGAATGATTCAGTCATGAACATCCACACCGAAGCGAGAAAGAAATTGAGTAATACTTGCAACGCCATCTTCATCTACTCCTTTAATACTGCATCTATATAGATGGAGGGATTTAATAGCACTTCGCCAGCACCTGAGATGAGTGGCATAAATAATTCCGCCCCTACGCCAACGAAAACCGTAATAATGACTAGCAACAGGGAAGGAATGAACATCTGATTGTAAACCGATTTGTTTATTGGAACCGTCTTGACCGGAGTCCCCCAGAAGGCGTAAATGAAAATCCGGATGACACTTAATAAAACAAGCAGGCTTGTTGCCAAAATAACCAGGCTGCCCCAAAAATTCGGACCTTCAAAACCGCCCTGTACGATCAGCAATTTTCCTGGAAAACCGCTGAGAGGGGGAATGCCGGCTAAACCGAAAGCTGCTACCAGATAGGTCCAGCCCAGAAGCGGGTAAGTTTTGATCAGCCCGCCCATTTCCCGCAGATTGGTAGTGCCGAATAAAACCGCTATTATGCCGACTAAAAAGAACAAGGCGGCTTTGATCAGCATATCATGGATCAAGTAGAAGACTGCGCCTTCGATGCTAGCTCCGTTCATTTGGGAAACACCGAATAATATAACGCCGACAGCAATAATGATGTTGTAGATGATGATTTTCTTGATATCGAAATATGCAAGTGCGCCAATACAGCCAGCAAGAATTGTGAGGATGGCGATTATCGCCAACATTTCGTGGGTGACCTCAGTATTCATGGTGAAAAACAATGTGTATGTACGCGTTATAGCATAAACCCCGACTTTTGTCAGCAAAGCGCCGAACAGCGCAAGAACTGGTATGGGCGGCGCGTAATAGGATCCTGGAAGCCAAAAGTACAATGGGAATATTGACGCTTTAAAACCGAACACTACAAGGAATAGCACAGCGATCACGGTCAAAATGCCGGTTTCCTGGATTTGCGGTATCTTCACGGCCAAATCGGCCATGTTCAGTGTTCCGGCAACAGAATAAAGGAACGCAACCGCGGCAACAAACAAAGCCGAAGAGATGACATTTACAAGCAAATACTTGATCGTTTCTCTAAGCTGTGGCTTTTCGCCTCCATGCACAATCAGCATATATGAAGACATCAATAGAACTTCAAAAAATACAAATAAGTTGAAAATATCTCCTGTCGTAAAAGCTCCGTTTACTCCTGTCAGCAAAAACAAGACGGCAGGATAATAATAAGATTGTTCCCGCTCAAAACCGATCGTCTGAAAACTGTAAAAGATGACGAATACGGTCAGCAACGTGGCAGTAAGTACAAGCAATACTGAGAACAAGTCGGATACCATCGAAATACCAAAAGGCGCATCCCAGCTGCCAAGCGTCACTGCCTGCAATCCATTTGTTTTCACTTCAGCCAGCAAAAACAATGCAGCGATGAACGTAATTGCAGCTCCACAGACAGCTATTAGCCGCTGCATCCTGATATTTTTAGGGAAAAACAAAAGGATGGTGCCAAAGAGCATCGGAATGATGACAGGAAATAGAAGTAAATTAATCACGATCTTCAATTCCTCTCATTAAATTCATATCGTCGGTGCCAAGTTCTTGATACGCCCGGTAAGCAAGAACCAAGAAAAAGGAAGTAACTGCGAATGAGATAACAATTGCCGTTAAAATCAACGCCTGTGGCAGGGGATCAACATAATCGGCTACCTGGACGCCGTCCGCTACAACCGGCGGAGCGGTGCCATCAAGCCCTCCCATCGTCAAGATAAGCAAATGGGCGGCATGGCTCAATAATCCGGTGCCAATAATAATACGGATTAAACTTTTCGATAATATCAAGTAAACAGCGGCCATAAACAAAAAGCCGATAGCTACTGACATAATAATTTCCATTATTCATCCTCTCCAATCGTTTGAATAATGGTCATCGTAACCCCGACAACAACCAAATAGACGCCTAGATCAAATAGGGCCGCTGAATGCAGGGACGTTTTGCCGAACAATGGCAAGTAAAAATAATCATACGCATGGGTGAAAAAAGGGACGTTAAAGAAAATGGAAGCCCCGGCTGTTGCAAGCGCCAGCAATAAACCGATGGCTGTCATCATGACATAGTTGAACGGAATAATCTTCTTAACCGTCTCGATGTCAAATGCCAGCATCAGCAAAACGATAGCGCTTGCAGTCAATAGGCCGCCGACAAATCCGCCGCCAGGCGTATAATGCCCGGCGAAGAAGATATGGACGGCAAACATCAAAATGATGAAAGTCACCACTTTGGTCGCCGTTTGGAGCATTACATCATTTGTTCTCATGCTGTCCCTCCTTTCTGCTCAAGCGCAATTTGATCATCGTAATGATTGCAATACCTGCGATTCCCAGTACAGCAATTTCAAATAATGTATCAAATCCACGGTAATCCACTAAGATAACGTTGACGATATTGCCGCCGCCGGCTTCTGAATACACAGTTTCCTTATAAAACTCGGATATGGACGGCAAGACTTTCTGGGAATGGGCTGACAAAGCTACAAGTGTCATCGTTACGCCTACTCCTAGCGCGATCACTGCATTTCCTAATTTGAAGCCGAGCCGCTCTTCGGTTTTGCTGTTTTTAGGCAAGTGATAGAATGCCAGCAGGAACAGCGCCACAGAGATCGTCTCAATGACCAATTGGGTCAAAGCAAGGTCAGGCGCCCGGAAAATCACGAAGAACAAAGCGACCGAATAGCCAACAGCCCCAAGCGCGATAATCGCAATCAATCTGGACTTGGCGATGAGAATGGTGATAGTGCCGGCTATCAAGGCGAGCAATATGACGATTTCATAAAAGCCGACTGGCGAGGAGCCGGCTGTGCGAATGACAAAAGCATCCGTCAAAAATAACGTCGACAAGACAATTACAACCAAAAAGCCAAACATATAAACAAGGTAGGACCGGATAAAGCCGGTCATGTAAAGAGCTGAAAAACGATTTGCTCCGCCTTCGCTCAAATAAATGAAGTTATCATAAAGCCGGTTCAATGTAAGGTTATCCGGGAACCGGTCATATGCGCGCTGCCACTTCCGGAGCGTCCAGAACAGCAGCCCGCCGATCAAGAAGATGCCAAGCGTCATCCAAAATTCCGGATTCACGCCGTGCCATGCGGAAACATGGATATCCACGTCCGCCGGTGCGGCATACAGGAAGGGCTGAATAGCCGCAACGGCCGGTTTAATGAGCCAGTCGCCGACTTGGTTCGGGATAAAGAAAATGACCAGGACGAGAAGGGCAAGAAAAGCAGGCGATACAAGCATGCCAATCGGCGCTTCATGTGCCTTCTTCGGCAGCAGATCAGGCTTGTGTTTCCCGGCAAAGGTATGGAAAACAAAGAATAAGCTGTAGATAAATGTAAAGACACTGCCGATCCAAGCTAAGATCGGGAACAATAATCCCCAGACATCCATTGAGAAGAAATTGAATTCAGTCAAGGACAGCATTGCCGTCAAAAACATTTCTTTGCTCAGGAATCCGTTGAAAGGCGGAAGGCCGGCCATTGAGAAAGAGCCGATCATCGCAATCGTGAAAGTGATTGGCATCAAACTCATCAGTCCGCCAAGCTTCCGGATATCCCGGGTGCCAGTCTCATGGTCGACAATGCCGGCAACCATGAACAAGCTGCCTTTGAATGTTGCATGGTTGATCAAGTGGAAGATTGCGGCAAATGCCGCATATTTAAATACAGAGTCTGCAGCGCCTTCAACATGGTAGCCTGCTGCAGATGCACCAAGCAAAGACATGATCAACCCGAGCTGAGAAACAGTCGAGAAGGCAAGAATCCCTTTCAAATCCTTTTGCTTTAGTGCAAAAAACGAACCCCAGAACATCGTGAACAAGCCGACGCCTGCGACAAGCCACATCCACGTTCCAGATACTGCAAAAACGGGTGTGAACCGCGCGACCAAATACAAGCCGGCCTTGACCATGGTCGCAGAATGCAAGTAAGCACTGACTGGCGTCGGCGCTTCCATGGCATCAGGAAGCCAAATGTAGAATGGAAACTGGGCCGACTTTGTAAAGGCGCCGAGCAAGACCAAGACCAAAGCCCATGTAAAGAAACTATGGGAGGCAAGTTCTGGTGCTTGGGCAGCCAACTCGCGGATCGAATAGGTATTGCCCATGATGCTGAGAAGCACAAAGCCCCCAAGCATCATCAAGCCGCCGAAGACGGTGATCATCATCGACTTCAAGGCGCCGAAGCGGGAGCGGTCTCGCGTATACCAGTAGCCGATGAGCAGGAAGGAGGAAATGGACGTCAATTCCCAGAAAAGATAAAGGGAAATCAAATGGTCCGACTGGACAACCCCAAGCATTGCTGTCATGAACATCATCAAATAGACGTAGAAATTATGTAATTGCTCCCGGTTTTTATCTAGATAGAAAACCGAATACAAAACAACAAGAGCTCCAATTCCAGTGATCAATAACGAAAACAGCAGGCTAAGCCCATCGATATAAGCAACAATGGCAATATCGAGAGAAGGGATCCATTGGAAACTGGAAACAAGCTGCCCTCCTTCTGCAGTCGTCGGCAATAGAGTGGCATAATAAATAAATAGAATGACCGGAACGATCAGCACAAACCAACCGGTATGAATTTGTCTCATTTTTTTGAATAACAGCGGAACGAATAACGCTGCCAAGATTGGCAGGAAAATCAAAAATACGAATGACAAATGAATCCTCCTTTCTTATTGTTGAATATTATTAAGCTGCTAGAAAAATTATAACGTAAATGTAAGGGCTTTGCATTGCTGTGAACGCGAAAGGGGAGAAAAGACCGTGTTATTGAAATAGGAAGAAACTCAATTAAGAAAATTTTGTGACCGACTGTTAATAAACGAAAAAAGGCGATTCTTCAGTAGAAATCGCCTTTCCCATCACATGCTTTTCAATTCCTGTTCAAGCAGTACGTCTTCAAAATCCTGTTCCGGTCTTTTCAATGTATATTTCAAAAACGCGAACGAAATCAAAAAAAGGAGGCCTGTTACGATGAAAACCGAAGGGATGCCAATAAATCCGCTGACAATTCCGCCGAACATTGGTCCGATAATATTTCCCAAAAAGCGGAAACTCGTATTGTAGCCCATGACCTCCCCTTGGATTTCAACAGGTGCTTCGCGCCGCATCAAAGCGGTGGTGGTCGGAATCATTCCACCGACAGCAATACCGAACAAGACGCGCAGTGCGATCAATTGCCAAAGCTCGTTGGCAAAAGCTTGCGGAATGATAAAAACAAACGCAAGAACCAGCAAGAAACCTAATACCTTCTCATAGCCGATCGAATCCCCGAGGCGGCCCCAGCGCCGGGCAAAAAGCAAGTTGCCGACACCTGTCGCACTAAAGGTGATGCCTGCCAAGAAAGCGACCTGCGAGCTGCCTTCCACCAGATGGGACACGTACAGCGACAACAATGGCTGAATGCTGAAGGTGCCGATCTGGATAAGGGATGTGATGATCATGACATTGAGCAGCAACCGGTGGTGTAAGATGCCTTGAATGATTGTTTTCCTCGCATATATATGGGCATCCTTCTTTTTCAGGCGTTTCACTTCCTTGATGCCGAACAGTACGAGAAGGGCAGCTGTGCCGATCACTAAAGCAGTAATGATGAATGTGTATTTGAAACCGAATGTATCTGCCATCAAACCGCCGATTACAGGACCGAAAAGCGTTCCCGAGACACTGCCCATCTGCAGTGTCCCGAGTGTGCGGCCCGCAATTTCTCTGGATGTCTGCGAACTGACAAAAGCGAGAGATGTCGGGATGAATCCGGTAACGAGCCCCATGAACAAACGGATGAAAAACAGTTCATGTACCGAACCGGCCGTTCCCATCAGGTAAATACTGATGGCTATCCCGAACCCATTGATAACCAAAATCGGTTTATAGCCATATTTGTCTGCAATTCTTCCCCAAACAGGCGACATGATCAACGCGGCAACGAACGTAACACCGAACACTAGTCCAGCCCAGCGCTGAACATATTCTTCGGTATAAGAGCCGAGCGATTCAATATAAAGAGATAGGAATGGCATAATCATAGTCGTGCTGCCTGCTACCAGGAAATTCGTGAACATGATAATCATAAAATTCTTTTTCTGCATTTTCATGCAAAATCCCTTCTTTCCGAAACATGAACCCAAGAATTATTATATAATATTTCGTAAAACGAAGAAAGGGAAGAGCTTGCGGATTCCCGCTATGGAGGCAATCTGCCCTTTCCTTTTTTTATTTCTGTGCTATCATAGCTTTTAACAATAGAGAAATGTCAGGTGAAAATTAATGAGCATTAATGATATGAACCGAAAAGCTGTAAGGATACTAGAGGAATGGGATCCTTTTGCCATCGGTATGGATTTATACGATACGGAGATTGCGGGTGTTGTCGTGGCATTGCAGGTTCTTGATGACCCATCAGATCTGGCGAAGAAAATCCAAAGCATTTATGAATTCTCTTTTGAAAAATGGATTCCGTTCGAACGCTGCGTGGAAATTTCCTACAAATTGCTTGCGCTGAAATTCGAAGCGAAGTGCATCATCTAATAAAAAAAGCTTGCGGCCGATATGGCCGCAAGCTTTTTTATTCTACCGTTTCTAAGCCATCCAATAAATTGGAAGCAGGGACTTCTAAAGCGTTTGAGAGTTTTAAGATCGTCTGGACAGAAGGAACTTCTTCTCCTGATTCATAGGACTGCAAACGCGCTGCACCGACTCTAGCTTTCAAAGCTAGTTCGTCTAGCGACAATCGGCGTTCTTCCCGCAGGAATTTTAACTGGGCGTGTAAATCTTTTTGCAAATGCAGACACTCCTTTGCTTTATGTTCCATACAACTACAGAAAATCATATCATATAAAACCTATTTCGGTAGTCGAAACTGTGGCGGATTCAAAAATTTTCTTTAGAAGAAACCGATGATTCCCTGGATAAAGACGATCAAGATCGCCAGTGGAGCAATGTATCTTACGAGAACGCGCCACGTAGTGCTCCATAGTGACTGACCCTTCAGTTCCGCTTCTGTATCGTTCTTGCTCAATACATATCCGGCAAAGATAGACGTCAGCAAAGCTCCGAGCGGCATGCCGATTCGGCTGGTAATGATGTCCATAAAGTCAAAGAACGTATAGCCGAAAAAGATCGGATCGGAAAAGACACCGAAAGACAGCGCGCTTGGAATTCCGAAAACAAAGATGGCTAAACCGAAAATCCAAGAAGCCCGGCGCCGGCGATCGTATCTTTCTTTTACGATGATCGATACGGTGATTTCCAGCATGGCGATAGAAGAAGTCAATGTAGCGAAAAGAAGCAAGATAAAAAAGGCGATCATCAAGAATTGCCCCATGAACAGCTGATCGAAAATTGCCGGCAAAATAATAAAGACAAGCCCTGGGCCTTGGTCAGGCGTATAGCCTAACGCAAACACCGCCGGGAAAATGATCAAACCGGCCATGACGGAAATTGCGATATTCAGGCCTGCAACACTGACAGCGGAACGGGTCAAATTCTCTGTCTTCGGCAAGTAAGAGGCGTAGGTAATCATGCCCGCTACCCCGACACTCAGTGAGAAAAAGGCCTGGCCGAGCGCAGTCAGCGCTGTTTCGAACGTAAAGAAAGACCAGTCGGGTACGAACATAAAGCGCACGCCTTCCATAGCGCCATCAAGAGTCAATGACCGCACCATCAGCAAGATGAAGAACAAGAGCAAGGCAGGCATCATGATTTTGCTTGCAAGTTCAATGCCGCCTTTTATGCCGCCTTGAACAATCCAAACTGTCAAGAACATAAACAGCCCTTGAGCGAGCAGCACCTCAACCGGGTTGCCGATGATTCCGCCGAACAATTCAGCAAAAGCGTTGTCGCCCATATCGGACAGTTGAAGCAAAAGGGAGCGGCCCAGGTAAGAAAGGATCCAACCCCCGACGACCGAGTAAAAAGACAAAATCATAAAAGAAACTACAAAACCTGACCAGCCGATCAAATACCAATGCTTTCCAGGTGCTTGTTTTTTCAGTCCAGTTACCGCATCCGCTTGGCCTCTGCGGCCGATGATAAATTCAGCCAAAAGAATTGGCAAGCCGATTGCAATTGTGCTGATGATGAAAAGGAGGATAAAGACACTCCCGCCATTTGTTCCAGTTTCATAAGGAAACTTCCAAATTGCCCCTAATCCAATCGCGCTTCCAGCCGCTGCGAGGATAAATCCAATTTTAGAAGTCCATTGTTCGCGTTTTTTCATTCTGTTCACTCCTAAATCATTTGGATTTTTCTATTCTACATGACGGACAAACAAAAAAGTAGAGTATTTCTGAACGATTTAATCTTTATCATGTATAATGGAAAAAGAAAGAAAAATCCGAATATTCCATCCGGGCACGCAAGGATGTTACTACTTGATGCCTTTGCTGAATGCCATAGCAAAAGGGCGATTTTAACCGAAAGAGATCTACGAGCTTTTTGTGAAAATCCCCCATCCTTTGGCAAAGTTCAAGAAAAGGAGACGAAACGGCGATGAAATTTGAAGAATTGTTTGCATCTGCCATGAAAGGCGAAAAGACAGCTTACGCTGAATGGAGCTTGCTGCGACATATGCCAATCGCCCGTTTCGGTTTTCAGAATGGAATAGCTGCCATGCACCTGCAGAAGTTCCAAATAAGCGTGTTTCGGCAGTTCTACAGAGGGCTGCCAGCAGCTTTTTCAACCGAACAAGAAGCGGAAGCGGCGCTTTACCAAATCGCTTTGGTACGAGTGCATGATTTTACGGGCAAAGGACTGGCCAATGAGAAGGATCAAGCCCTGCGATTTGATGAAGACAAAGAAAGCCATGCGAGTATACAGCGCTTGAGTGAAAGCTTGCGTATTCCGTTCATCCTGTTTTATTTTCATGAAAAGCCGGCGAAGGAATTGGCTGCTTTACTCGGGCTGACAGAAAGTGCTTGCTTGGCTGCTGTCGAGGAAGCATTGGAGAGATTGCAAGAAGACCTTCAGTTGACAGGCAGAACCCTTTTGGAAAAACGGCTGGAATTTTTGGGGAAATCCTATCAGCGGTTCGTGCCTTCTTTTTATGAGGAGGAATTGTTTGCAGAGGAAGAACCAGTCGAAGAAATGGATCTGCTGGAACCTGCTGCGCCGAAAATACCGGTCAAAAAAGGCGCTGTTGCAATTATTGTCCTTTCCGCCGTATTTCTGATCGGTGTAGTGGGTGCGTCTTTTTCGGCAACTGAAAACGAAAATGAGACTGCTGCAGCCGTAGCTGAAGGGGGAGCCATTGACGAACGGACTGTAAAAGCATGGAAAGCGGAATACAAAAAAATCAAAGAATCGTCGCCGGAACTGCTTGGACTAGAACCTGAATTGTATGAAGAACTTGAATTCGTCCAAAGGGCAGACCAGAAAATGGAACGTCTCCTGAAAAAAAGGACACTCCAAAAATACGAAAACGATCCACAGCTTTTGCGCAAGCGGGTCGAAAAAGTGATGCTTGAAATTCAAACACCAAAAGGCATGTATGATTCTCTTGCAAGCGGCGGCATGAAAGCAAGTGAATCCATGGATTTTCTACAGTCTTTCGCATTGAAAACAAAAGAATTGATGACCCATGCGGATGCCGTACTGCTAAAGCATGAAGATGCCTTGTCTGGAGCGTTCCGGCATGGAGACTTTTCAGCTGAAAGTGTACGTGCGCATAAAGAACAGTACCCGGAAGAAATCGGTATATTGATGGATTCTTTGGATGAGTCCATGCTAATCATTGCACCGCATCCAAAAGAGGCAAAATTTATGGCTAGAAGAAATATGGAGTTTCTATACGGGAACGAAGTGCTTATGCACGACATGTTCAGTTACCAGTATTTAGCTCTCTTGGAAAACGAACCATACTTTGATGGCGTTGATTTGTTGCTGCCTTTGGATGTGGTATCGTTTCAGCTGGCCCAGATCGAACGGTTTTTAATAGATACCGCACATAACCCTGATGAAGTGTATGGGGAGTTTGAATTTATTTTCCAGCATGCTTTTTGGCTTCTGTTGAAAGGCAGTGAAACCAGTCCGGTATTTGATGCAGATGGCGTGGTGCACAAAGAATACCAAGCAGCATGGACCAATCTATTGACGGATACTGCAAATCCGCTGATTTACTTGATGCTGCCCATAATCGAGGAGATGGAGGCAAGCGGCTGGAAAAAGTCGGAACATTATGAAGCACTGGCGTATTCGGATATCATTCAAGCTTTGGAAATGGAGAAAAACGGAGAGCTTTCCGGAAAGCTTCCTAATGGCAACGTTTCGATTGAGGGCGCATTTGTGGATATGAAAGAATTCTCTTACGACGAGACAGAAGAGCTTTATAACGACTTTGTTGCATCTTATAGTATAGATGCGCTAAAAGGAGTGCCCCCGCTTGATGTCTATTTCTTATATCATTATGCGAACAAAAGAAAAGATCCGGAAACGATGTGGCATCTGTTGGCTGAAGATGAATTTAAACCTTCTTTGGAAGATTATGTGAAAGGCTGGAAACAGCAGCCGGATATCACGGAAGAGGCGCTATGGGTGGAAGTTTATGAGGAGTCGCTTTATCGGGTTAAAGATCAGCTGTATACGGAATTTCAAATTCAGTATAGGGACCAAAATGCTTTGATTCCGCCATCACCGAAATTGGCCACAAAAAGAGATAATATTTGGCTGGTAAAAAACCAAATGTTTGAAGTTTATTCAATGGAGGGTGAAACGACGGCGTATGAAGAAGCTGTAGCCTCTCTTTACAAGGAGTTTTCGGCAGAGCACAAGGAAGTTATCGTGGAATCGGCGACTCCCGGGGAAATTGCCGGCCTTTTTTTAGCAGCAGCGGAACGAGGCGACTTTGAAACAATGTATGCATTACTGGAAGATCCGGCAAAAACGGAATCGATGGAATCATTTCGGCATCAAGTGGCCGCCCGCAGCATTCCCGCCTTTTCAGCGCTTAAGGGATTGTCGTTCACGCTGGATACGTACGATTACGACGATGGACAAAAAAGAGGATGGGTGCAGGTGGATAACGGCTCGAGCTCTGAAGATTCCTTTGTATTATTCGAATTTTCCATGGTGGAAACCGAAAAAGGCTGGCGAATGGGAGATATCAATATATACTGATTTTACTCTGACCCGAAAACTGTGCTATAATCTACAGATGCCAATAGGTGTACAGGATATTAGAGAAGACTAGGAGCGGGTAGAACATGACAAAAGCATATCAAGCAGGAGATACGGTAATCGGTAAAGTAACAGGAATTCAGCCATACGGTGCGTTTGTAGCACTTGATGAGCAGACGCAAGGCTTGGTCCACATTTCAGAAATCACACATGGTTATGTGAAAGAAGTCAGCGAATATTTGGCTGTTGGCCAGGAAGTAAACGTGAAAGTGCTGGAAGTTGACGAAAAATCAAAAAAAATCAGCCTTTCCATCCGTGCTCTTCAAGAGCAGCCGCCGGCTCCGCAAAAAAGCGAGAAACCAAAGCAATCTCTTCAGTCACATGTGAACGAAAATGATTCTGAAGGATTCAACTCACTGAAAGACAAAATGCAAGAATGGATCAACAAATCAGGCCAATAAGAAAAAATGAAGGGCAGAATATCTGCCCTTCATTTTTTTTTGATTTTTCTTAAACGATATTGAAGATTTTGGCGGCTCATGCCAAGCGCATTAGCGGCTTTCGTAACATTGCCATGATACATATCCAGAGCTTTTTGGAGATAATACATTTCAGCTTCAAACAGATAATCTTCTAGTGGGAGCAATTCTTTGGCGCTGTTCACAAGAAAATCTTCAGGAGACACTTTTCCGGAATGCTTTGATTTTGCTTTGAAATATTGCGGCAATAAATCCAAGGTTACCGTTTCTTGGGTCGTCAGCATTGAAGTGATTTCGTCGAGCAAAAGCTCAAGTTCTTTTAGGTTTCCCGGCCAATCATACTCTTGGAACAACCGGGAGACTTCGTCGTCCAACTTCGTTACAATCGAGCCGAACTTCATGCGGTGGCGGGAAAAATAATCGGCTATGAACGGGAAAATATCTTCTTTGCGTTTGCGGAGCGGTTCTAGCGGAATCGTCATTGCTGAAAAGAAATAATACAGCTCTTTCAATAATTTCCCGGTTCCGATCAATTCGACAGGATCTTCTCCGACGCTCGCGATAAAACAAATTGAATCGCCAGACTGTTGTTCTGCCATCTGGAGCAGCTGTGCTTGCAGATGGAGGGGCAGTAAGTCGATTCGTTCACAATAGATGGTGCCCCCGACCATATTGGGCACATCAAGCGCTAATTGAGTGAGCAGATGCTGATCGGTACCATGGCAAAAAAGAGTATAAAATGGCCCGCCAGCTGAAGCCGCCCAATGGATGGCTTCAGCAATCAGCTCTTTGCCGGTTCCCGATTCCCCGATCAGCAAAACAGGCAGCTTCGCTTTTGCAGCCTTCTCGGCCGTTTCAATCACTTTTTTCATGCTGGATGAAATTGCCGTAATGCTGGAGAAGGTGATCGGTTCTTCGTATTTTTTCAATGGCTGGTAGACAACTTTTTCAAGAGTCGTGACATCTCGGGACAATTCAATAGCCCCGATCAATTTCTCGTCTGAAAAAATAGGGTAGGTGTCGTTGATCGTCGTAATTTCCTGGCCTTTGCGGTTCCAATACGTTTGTTTTGAATTTAAAACAGGGGTTCCGCTCTGAAGCACCTTCAGCAAAGTGCTTTCTTGCTGTTCGAAACGGAACATTTCAAGCAATGACCGGTCGACAAGCTCTTCGAAATCGAATCCTTCGATTTCCTTCATTTTGCTATTGTAAATAATCGTTTTTCCTTTTGCGTCAACCGCATGGATGCCCACAGCTACATGTTCTCCAGCAAATTGGTAAAAAGGAGTTAAATTCACTTTTTCGTTCGCCAAATCAGTCACCTCTAAATTATTTTTCATCTTTTAAACAAAAAGACTTGAAAAACGCAACGATCTTTTGCATTATTATAGATGGAAATAGTTTATTAGTGCAAATTTTTTTTGCACTTACTTTTTTAATCCAAGGAGGATTCACATGATTCCCTACAAACATGAACCATTTACAGATTTTTCAATCGAAGCAAATCGTAATGCATTTCTAGAAGGGCTTAAAACAGTAGAAGCTTATCTAGGGCAAGACTATCCATTGATCATCGGTGGAGAACGCATCACGACTGAAGATAAAATTGTTTCATTCAACCCAGCTAAGAAAGATGAAGTAGTTGGCCGTGTCTCAAAATCAAACAGAGAATTAGCTGAAAAAGCGATGCAAAGCGCTCTTGAAGCTTTCAAGACTTGGAAAAAAGTGAAACCTGAAGTGCGTGCAGACGTTCTTTTCAAAGCAGCCGCGATCATTCGCCGCCGCAAACATGAATTTTCAGCTCTTTTAACAAAAGAAGCTGGCAAGCCGTGGAACGAAGCGGATGCAGACACTGCAGAAGCGATCGATTTCCTTGAATACTACGGCCGCCAAATGCTGCGCTTAAAAGATGGAATGCCGGTTGAAAGCCGTCCAGGTGAATACAATCGCTATGATTATATTCCTTTAGGTGTAGGCGTTGTTATTTCTCCTTGGAACTTCGCTTTCGCAATCATGGCAGGTACAACGGTTGCGGCTATGGTTACAGGCAATACGGTATTATTGAAGCCAGCTTCAACAACTCCAATTGTTGCTTATAAATTTATCGAAGTGTTAGAACAAGCAGGTATGCCTGCAGGCGTTGTCAACTTCATCCCTGGACCTGGCGCTGAAGTGGGAGACTATCTTGTTGACCACCCTAAAACTCGCTTTATCTCATTCACTGGCTCACGCGCAGTAGGCCTTCGCATTGCAGACCGTTCTGCAAAAGTGAACGAAGGACAAGTTTGGATGAAACGTTTGATCGCTGAAATGGGCGGAAAAGATACAATGGTCATCGATAAAGAAGCTGACCTTGAACTTGCAGCTCAATCCATCGTGAAATCTGCATTCGGATTCAGTGGACAAAAATGTTCTGCAGCTTCACGCGCAGTTATCGTTGAAGACGTATACGATACAGTTCTTGAGCGCGTTATCGAATTGACAAAAGAATTGACAATCGGCAACCCTGAAGACCAATCCAACTTCATGGGTCCAGTTATCGATGCTGCTGCTTATAAAAAAATCATGGAATACGTTGAAATTGGCAAAGGTGAAGGCCGCCTAGTTGCTGGTGGAACTGGCGATGATTCAACAGGTTACTTCGTGAACCCTACGATCATTGCTGACCTTGATCCAAAATCACGCATCATGCAAGAAGAAATTTTCGGGCCGGTTATCGGAATTTCAAAAGCGAAAGATTTTGATGAAGCGATTGAAATTGCGAACAACACTGAATACGGTTTGACTGGAGCGGTCATTTCCAACAACCGCGACCACATCGAGCAAGCTCGTGAAGAATTCCATGTCGGCAACCTTTATTTCAACCGCGGCTGCACAGGCGCAATCGTAGGATATCAGCCGTTCGGCGGATTCAATATGTCCGGAACAGATTCAAAAGCTGGCGGACCTGACTACCTGGCTCTTCATATGCAAGCAAAAACCACTTCAGAAATGTTATAATTCTATTAAATTAAAAGGCAGACCTCAAGTCTGCCTTTTTTTTAAAAAAAGGAGGAAGTTTAATGACAATTACGCAACAGATTATCGAGCAAACTGAAAAATACGGAGCACCTAACTACCACCCACTTCCAATCGTTATTTCAGAAGCGGAAGGTGTATGGGTAAAAGACCCTGAAGGCAACAAATTCATGGACATGCTTTCTGCATATTCAGCTGTTAACCAAGGGCATCGCCATCCTAAAATTATACAGGCTCTTAAAGATCAAGCTGATCGCGTAACGTTAACTTCACGCGCGTTTCATAACGATAGGTTAGCTCCTTGGTATGAAATGATTTGCGAAATTTCCGGAAAAGAAATGGCTTTGCCGATGAACACTGGAGCCGAAGCTGTAGAAACAGCATTCAAAGCTGCTCGCCGCTGGGCATATGACGTTAAAGGCGTCGAAGAAAACAAAGCTGAAATCATCGCTTGTGAAGGCAACTTCCATGGCCGTACAATGACAGCGGTTTCCTTATCTTCTGACCCAGACTATCGCAAAGGCTTTGGCCCGATGCTTCCCGGCATCAATATCATTCCGTTTGGCGATCTTGAAGCATTAAGAAATGCAATCACGCCAAATACAGCTGCATTTTTGATTGAGCCGATCCAAGGGGAGGCAGGGATTATTATTCCTCCAGAAGGATTTCTTAAAGCTGCTAGAGAGCTTTGCCGTGAAAACAATGTGCTATTTATTGCAGATGAGATTCAAGCAGGCTTGGCGCGCACTGGGAAAATGTTCGCTTGCGAATGGGAAGATGTTAACCCTGACATGTATATTTTAGGAAAAGCACTAGGAGGCGGGGTATTCCCGATTTCTTGCGTAGTGGCTGACCATGAAGTTCTTGGAGTCTTTAACCCTGGTTCCCACGGTTCAACATTCGGAGGAAACCCACTTGCATGTGCAGTATCAATCGCTTCTATGGAAGTGCTGCAAGATGAAAAACTTGCTGACCGTTCACAAGAATTAGGTGCTTACTTCATGGAGCAGCTGCGTAAAATCGAACATTCTTCTATTAAAGAAGTTCGCGGACGCGGTTTGTTCATTGGCATGGAATTGACTGAAGCTGCACGCCCTTACTGCGAACAGCTGAAAGAACTGGGCCTTCTATGCAAAGAAACCCACGATACGGTAATCCGTTTCGCCCCTCCTTTGATCATCAAAAAAGAAGAGCTGGATTGGGCAATCGAACGCATTCAGAAAGTCTTTTCAAATTAAAACAGCATCACAAATGAGCGGGGAATTATGTTACACTAAGTGCGCGGCAATTACTATATTACAAAGAGGCGAAATAATATAATGGCTGAAAACTTGAACTTGTTGACGTCAACGCAGAATGTTATTAAAACTGCATTGGACAAACTCGGATACGAAGAATCGGTGTACGAACTTTTAAAAGAACCAATGCGCATTTTGGAAGTCCGCATCCCTGTGAAGATGGATGATGGCAAAACTAAAGTGTTCACTGGTTTCCGAGCCCAGCATAATGATGCAGTTGGACCGACAAAAGGAGGCATCCGCTTTCATCCGGAGGTTAACCGGGAGGAAGTTATGGCTTTATCCATGTGGATGACTTTAAAGTGCGGTATTGTTGAACTTCCGTATGGCGGGGCAAAAGGTGGCATCATTTGTGATCCACGTGAAATGTCCATGCGTGAAATTGAGCAATTGAGCCGTGGATATGTAAGGGCCATTAGCCAAATCGTTGGACCTAACAAAGATATCCCTGCTCCGGACGTTTTTACCAACTCTCAAATTATGGCTTGGATGTTCGATGAATACAGCAAAATCGATGAATTCAATTCGCCAGGTTTCATTACAGGTAAACCGATTGTCCTTGGTGGATCTCAAGGGCGGGACAAAGCGACTGCTCAAGGGGTTACCATTTGCATTTACGAAGCTGCGAAAAAACGGGGCCTTGATATCAAGGACGCGCGTGTAGTCATTCAAGGGTTCGGCAACGCCGGCAGCTTCTTGGCAAAAATCCTTTACGATGCGGGAGCGAAAATTGTTGGTATTTCGGATGCGTACGGGGCGCTTCATGATCCAAATGGTTTGGACATTGAATACTTGCTTGATCGGCGCGACAGTTTTGGAACAGTAACCACTTTGTTTGACAACAAAATCACAAACAAAGAGCTGTTTGAATTGGATTGCGACATTCTGGTTCCGGCAGCTATCTCTAACCAGATCACAGCAGAAAATGCAGCGGATATCAAAGCTTCTATCGTTGTAGAAGCTGCAAACGGGCCAACAACTGCTGAAGCAACAAAAATTTTGACTGAAAGAGGAGTTCTATTAGTGCCGGATGTATTGGCGAGCGCTGGTGGAGTTACCGTCTCGTACTTTGAATGGGTCCAAAATAACCAAGGCTACTACTGGACGCCGGAAGAAGTCGATGAAAAGCTTACGAAGAAATTAGTGGATGCGTTCGAGAACGTTTATAATGTTGCAACTACACGCAATATTGACATGCGTTTAGCCGCCTATATGGTTGGCGCCCGCCGCACTGCTGAAGCTTCACGCTTCCGTGGCTGGGTATAATATTCCTTTTAGAAAAACCGTCTGGATTCAATCCGGGCGGTTTTTTGCTTTAATTTTTGCATTTCAACCCGTAAAACTTCATAATATATAACGAATAGGAGGATGAAAATATGAATGCATTTTCTTTTTACAATCCAGTAAAGCTGATTTTTGGCGAAGGGCAGTTGCAAGCAGTGAAAGAAGAACTTCCGCAATACGGAAACAAAGTCCTTGTCGTATACGGAGGAGGAAGCATCAAAAAGAACGGCTTGTATGACGAAGTGATGGAGACGCTCAAAGAAGCGGATCTCGAAATTTTCGAACTGGCGGGTGTTGAACCTAATCCGCGTATTTCCACTGCTAGAAGAGGCATTGAAATCTGCAAAAAAGAAGGCATTGATATGCTGTTGGCAGTAGGCGGCGGATCCGTAATTGATTGCGCGAAATTGATTGCCTGTGGTGCTAAATATGATGGGGACGCATGGGATTTTGTTTCCCGTAAAGCGCAGCCGGAAGCTGCCTTGCCGTTTGGCACTGTATTGACATTGGCGGCAACCGGATCAGAAATGAATTCTGGCTCTGTTATCACTAATGAAGAAACGCAAGAAAAATATGGCTGGGGAAGCCCGCTCTCATTCCCGAAATTCTCTATTTTGGACCCCACTTACACATTGACTGTTCCGCAAGATCATACAGTGTATGGCATTGTGGATATGATGTCACATATATTTGAACAGTATTTCCATAACGCGACAAACACGCCTGTGCAGGACCGCATGTGTGAAGGTGTATTAAAAGCGGTTATTGAAACTGCGCCAAAATTAGTTGAAAACCTGCAAAGCTATGAACACCGCGAAACGATTCTTTTTGCGGGGACGATGGGATTGAACAATTTCCTTCAGATGGGTTACAGAGGGGATTGGGCGACTCATAACATTGAACATGCCGTCTCAGCGGTTTACGATATCCCTCATGCTGGCGGATTGGCAATTTTATTCCCGCAATGGATGCGCCACAATGTAAACGTCAAGCCGGCGCGTTTCGCCCAGATGGCAGTCCGGGTCTTTGATGTTGATCCAGAAGGCAAGACTGAAGAGGAAGTGGCGTACGAAGGCATTGACCGCTTGTCTGCGTTCTGGACCTCTTTAGGAGCGCCGACACGCTTGGACTATTACAATATCGATAGCGAAAAAATCGATTTGATGGTTGAAAAGGCAATGGTCTATGGTGAATTCGGCAACTTCAACAAATTAAAGGACGAAGATGTAAAAGCGATTTTAGAAGCTTCGTTATAAAAAGAAAACGGATTGAGCAGTTTTTGCTCAATCCGTTTTTTTAATTTGTCTTTAATGGTGGTAGGTTTTCAGGACGTGTGCTCAAATGTTTCCAGTGCGTCTGGCCGTCATCTGCATCAAAAGAAACAAGTACATCATTGACGCTAGGCTGGCTTAAGATAAGCTCCGCCAAAAGATCTTGGAGTCTGTCAGCTTCAGCGACATTCAAAGACGGTTCAATTTCAACTTTAGTTTCCACGTGAAGGAATTCTCCTTCTTTGATCACTTCAAGCTTCCGAATGTCCCTTACTTCGGGATGATCGGTAAGCAAGTGGGCGATATGGTTGGTCATTTGTTCATCTGTTTCACCGATAGCGCCGCGTGCATTTTCGAGGAACACCCGAGTTACTACATAGAACATCATAAGGCCGATAGCGATAGATGCAGCTCCTTCAATTGCCAGGAAGCCGGTATAATGGGCGATCAATACGGCGATAAGTGCAAGCACGCCACCTGAAGTCGCTACTAAGTCTTCCATGAAAACAAGTTTAGTTGCCGGTTTTGCCCGGTTCATGTGCGCAAAGCTTGTAGTCAGCGGGGCAAGCGCTCCACCTTTCACGCCGGCTTCGTGAAGCACTTCCTTGCCGGCTTTGTATAATACGAATGTTTCTAGAATAATGGCAATTACCAATACAATTACGCTTATAATGAAACCTTCCGCTTCTGCAGGATGCGTCATCTGATGCCATCCTTCAATTATTGTCTCGTAAGCCATGATCCCAACGATCAGCACGGCTCCAAGAAGAACAATATTCAATAACCGGCCAAAACCATTTGGAAACCTGGACGTTGGTGCTTTCTTTGATAAGGCGGAACCTATAAAGACAAAAAATTGATTGGCTGCATCACCGATAGAGTGCATCGTTTCAGCAAACATCGCGACATTTCCGGTAAAGGTAAATGCAATGCCTTTCATTATTGCGATGAATGTGTTTGTCAAAGCTGCATAAAGAGATGGTTTGTTGCCGCCTTTAAGTAATGTGAAAAATTCTGCCATGTGTTTTCCTCCTCCATTAATGAACTAATTCAATTTCAACTCGCTCGACACTTTCAATCTCGGAAATTTCCTGATACATGTCGATAGTTTCTTTATCTGGGAAGTAAAATGCGCGAATTGAAACTTCGTGCCGATCGCTGTCTTTTTCTTGATTGGCATGAGAGATTGATAAAGCCTCAACAATCACTCCCCCCAATTTTAACTCTTTCATCAGCGTTTCGATAGATGAGCGGTTGGAAATTGTAATCTTCATGTTGACTTCATTCATGCGTAGCCTTTTGGGGCCGAACTTGAAGAGAAGGGGAGTAAGAACTTCGATGCCGATCAAGATTATCAAGACAGATATGGCAGCTTCTATATAAAAGCCGGCAGCAACGGCAATGCCGATGCCTCCAGCGCCCCAGATCATTGCAGCGGTCGTCAGACCAGAGATGGAATCGTTTCCTCTTTTCAAAATCACCCCGGCTCCTAGAAAACCGATTCCTGAAACGATTTGCGCGGCCAGACGGAGAGGGTCCATGGTTATATTGACGTTTTCATATGAACTGCCTCTGGCGATGTAGGCAGATTCAATCGAAATAATTGTAAGAAGACAACTGAATGTCGAGATTACAATGCTCGTCTTCAAACCCACCGGTTTTCGTTTCAATTCCCTTTCGAGGCCAATCACTAAACTTAGAACCGCTGCTATCACCAATTTCGTAAAAGTTTCTAACGAAGAAACCTGAAATGCGGTGAAAAAGTCCATGTGTAAACCTCCAATCACGATAAAGGTTGATAAAGAAAAAAGGAACTGTCAAACTATTGAGAGTACATAAAAGAAAGAAATCAGAGAGAAAGGCAAGAGGTGCACGTATGGAAAAACCGGCAATTCATCCTTATATCCCAATCATCATTGGCGTATTTTCAGTAGCCTTATCTGCTATATTCGTGAAAATGACATCAGCCGATGCAGGAGTCATCGCATTCTATCGAATGTTATTCTCAATTGTCATCATGAGTCCACTCTTCTTATGGAGATATACCCACGAAATCAAAAAGTTAAGCAAGAGAGATTGGTACTTTACAGCAATAGCGGGAATTTTCTTGGCTTTTCATTTTATTTTATGGTTTGAATCGTTAAATTATACTTCAGTTGCAAGCTCGACAGTTTTGGTTACATTACAGCCGTTGTTTGCATTTGCAGGTACATACTTCTTTTTTAAAGAGAAAATTTCTATAAAGGCTCTAATATCAGGCGGAATTACGATTTTCGGCAGCGTTTTGATCGGCTATGGGGATTTTAAGATAAGCGGGACTGCTTTGTTCGGAGACATGCTTGCATTAATAGCTTGTGCCTTGATAACTGTATATTTGTTATTCGGCCAAAATGTACGCAAAAGATTATCGTTGATTACTTATACATTTGTAGTTTATAGCGTAAGTACAATAACGTTATTTTTCTATATCATTGCAAAAGGTGAATCTTTTGGTCCTTATCCAGCTTCCGAATGGTTTTGGTTCTTGCTATTAGCGATTGTCCCTAACTTGCTGGGCCATACACTATTCAATTGGTCCCTTAAGTGGGTAAGCACAAACGTCATTTCCATAGCGATCCTTTTTGAACCGGTAGGAGCTGCTGTCTTAGCGTTTTTCATACTTGGAGAGCTATTGAGCATCAGCCAGATTATCGGTGGAACCATCGTCATAATGGGAATTGTATTGTTTATAACAGACTACGGGAAAATAAAATCATACATTTTTAAAAAAAGGGGTTGATTTATCCGATTTAGCGGTTTATAGTTATAAATGTCCTTAAAACAACTCGAAAAAATATTTTGAAATAGTATTGACGACAAGTTGGAATTAAGGTATAAATAATAAGGTCGCTGATTAAGAGGCTCGGTTGTTGAAAATAAATTCTAAATTTATTATTGACAATGAAAATCTTGAGAGGTATACTTAAAAAGTTGTCGCTAAAGACGACGAACAATATGAACCTTGAAAACTGAACAGCAAAACGTCAACAAAGATTGTTGAGGCGTTCCGAACGCCGAAACAAATTTCTGCGACGGTTGCCCTTGGGCAATCGGAGCAAACAACTACTGATCAAGCCTGGCTAGATCAAGCGATTCGCGCGTCCTTCGGGACGGCGAGCGCCAGCATGAGCAATCAAGCTTCTATAATGGAGAGTTTGATCCTGGCTCAGGACGAACGCT
>NZ_VOHD01000010.1:0-1328 GCF_007859395.1 Planomicrobium sp. CPCC 101110
GACATCGAGGTGCCAAACCTCCCCGTCGATGTGGACTCTTGGGGGAGATAAGCCTGTTATCCCCGGGGTAGCTTTTATCCGTTGAGCGATGGCCCTTCCATGCGGAACCACCGGATCACTAAGCCCGTCTTTCGACCCTGCTCGACCTGTACGTCTCGCAGTCAAGCTCCCTTGTGCCTTTACACTCTGCGAATGATTTCCAACCATTCTGAGGGAACCTTTGGGCGCCTCCGTTACTCTTTAGGAGGCGACCGCCCCAGTCAAACTGCCCGCCTGACACTGTCTCCCACCCCGATCAGGGATGTGGGTTAGACTTTCAATACAACCAGGGTAGTATCCCACCGACGCCTCCACCGAAGCTGGCGCTCCGGTTTCTCTGGCTCCTACCTATCCTGTACAAGTTGCACCAAAAGTCAATATCAGGCTACAGTAAAGCTCCACGGGGTCTTTCCGTCCTGTCGCGGGTAACCTGCATCTTCACAGGTACTATAATTTCACCGAGTCTCTCGTTGAGACAGTGCCCAGATCGTTACGCCTTTCGTGCGGGTCGGAACTTACCCGACAAGGAATTTCGCTACCTTAGGACCGTTATAGTTACGGCCGCCGTTTACTGGGGCTTCAGTTCGCACCTTCGCTTGCGCTAAGCACTCCCCTTAACCTTCCAGCACCGGGCAGGCGTCAGCCCCTATACGTCACCTTACGGTTTTGCAGAGACCTGTGTTTTTGCTAAACAGTCGCCTGGGCCTATTCACTGCGGCTCTCTCGGGCTGTAACACCCTACCAGAGCACCCCTTCTCCCGAAGTTACGGGGTCATTTTGCCGAGTTCCTTAACGAGAGTTCACTCGCTCACCTTAGAATTCTCTTCTCGCCTACCTGTGTCGGTTTGCGGTACGGGCACCTCCCGCCTCGCTAGAGGCTTTTCTTGGCAGTGTGAAATCAGGGACTCCGGGGAAAATTCCCCTCGCCATCACAGCTTGATGCATCCGGAACGGGATTTGCCTCGTTCCACATCTCACTGCTTGGACGCGCACAACCAACGGCGCGCTCGCCTTATCCTTCTGCGTCCCCCCATTGCTCAAACGGCGGGGAGGTGGTACAGGAATATCAACCTGTTGTCCATCGTCTACGCCTATCGGCCTCGACTTAGGTCCCGACTAACCCTGAGCGGACGAGCCTTCCTCAGGAAACCTTAGGCATTCGGTGGACGGGATTCTCACCCGTCTTTCGTTACTCATACCGGCATTCTCACTTCTAAGCGCTCCACCAGTCCTTCCGGTCTGGCTTCAACGCCCTTAGAACGCTCTCCTACCACGGACCTNGNNGTCCA
>NZ_VOHD01000010.1:1407-2716 GCF_007859395.1 Planomicrobium sp. CPCC 101110
ANNNNGCGGTCCATCCACAGCTTCGGTAATCCGTTTAGCCCCGGTACATTTTCGGCGCAGTGTCACTCGACCAGTGAGCTATTACGCACTCTTTAAATGATGGCTGCTTCTAAGCCAACATCCTGGTTGTCTAAGCAACGCCACATCCTTTTCCACTTAACGGATATTTGGGGACCTTAGCTGGTGGTCTGGGCTGTTTCCCTCTTGACTACGGATCTTATCACTCGCAGTCTGACTCCCAAGCATAAATCACTGGCATTCGGAGTTTGTCTGAATTCGGTAACCCGGGATGGGCCCCTAGTCCAAACAGTGCTCTACCTCCAGGATTCTTATCTTGAGGCTAGCCCTAAAGCTATTTCGGAGAGAACCAGCTATCTCCAGGTTCGATTGGAATTTCTCCGCTACCCACACCTCATCCCCGCACTTTTCAACGTGCGTGGGTTCGGGCCTCCAGCAAGTGTTACCTTGCCTTCACCCTGGACATGGGTAGATCACCTGGTTTCGGGTCTACAACTGCATACTCTGGCGCCCTGTTCAGACTCGCTTTCGCTGCGGCTCCGGCTTCTCACCTTAACCTTGCATGCAATCGTAACTCGCCGGTTCATTCTACAAAAGGCACGCCATCACCCATTAACGGGCTCTGACTACTTGTAGGCACACGGTTTCAGGATCTGTTTCACTCCCCTTCCGGGGTGCTTTTCACCTTTCCCTCACGGTACTGGTTCACTATCGGTCACTAGGAAGTATTTAGCCTTGGGAGATGGTCCTCCCGGATTCCGACGGAATTTCACGTGTTCCGCCGTACTCAGGATCCACTCTGGAGGGGAAGGGTTTTCGGCTACGGGGCTGTTACCCGCTCTGGCGGACCGTTCCAGGTCGCTTCGCCTAATCCTTCCTTTTGTAACTCCGTATAGAGTGTCCTACAACCCCAAGAGGCAAGCCTCTTGGTTTGGGCTGATCCCGTTTCGCTCGCCGCTACTCAGGGAATCGCATTTGCTTTCTCTTCCTCCAGGTACTTAGATGTTTCAGTTCCCTGGGTATGTCTCAACCGCGCTATGAATTCACGCGGCTGTACTATCCGATTAAAGATAGTGGGTTTCCCCATTCGGAAATCCCCGGATCAAAGCTCACTTACAGCTCCCCGAGGCATATCGGTGTTAGTGCCGTCCTTCATCGACTCCTAGTGCCAAGGCATCCACCGTGCGCCCTTTCTAACTTAACCAAGTTAAAAAGCTGACCCGAAGGTCGCGTACTTGTGTTGCTTGTTTCATGTGTTTCAATGTCGTTTATCCAGTTTTCAAAGAACAAG
>NZ_VOHD01000012.1 GCF_007859395.1 Planomicrobium sp. CPCC 101110
TCTAAAAAAAGAGTCCAGTGATGATGGCAAAGAGGCCACACCCGTTCCCATCCCGAACACGGAAGTTAAGCTCTTTTGCGCCGATGGTAGTTGGGGGTCTCCCCCTGTGAGAGTAGGACGTCGCTGGGCACCAGAAAGAAAGTCAGAACCGTTTCCGGTTCTGGCTTTTTTCATTTATTCAACGGTAGTTATGGTGAGCCGGGGAAAAAATATCTTCTTCACTATCACGGACCAAAGAAAAATGTTCTATGTTATCAAATCCGTGCAAAGTTTTATTATGATGCGCGATGATTTTTTCCGCTGGCAATACAACAGAAGTGGTAGTGGAATGCCCGTCACTGACTAACGTGACATCGAATTTATTGGCTGTAGCGGTACGAACTGCCGTATCGATGCAATATTCGGTTTTGCATCCCATAATAACAAGATGTTCGATTTCTTGCTGCTGTAAATAATCGAGAAGAGGAGTTTCATAAAAAGCGTTTGTTGCTTTCTTATCGAATATTGCCGCCTTCTCTGGCATTGCAATAGCGGAATGGATCTGGAAACCTGCTCCTTCACCGTCAGAAACATCAGAATCACGAATAAATATAACAGGAATGGCAAGGTTTACAGCTTTTTTAATCACCTTGTTGATAGTATGGATCAATTTTTCTTTAGCTGTTACACCTGGTTCATTTTGATTGCCGTCAATCAGTTCTTGTTGGGCGTCGATAATCAACAATGCTTGTTTCAACTCGATCTACTCCTTTCAATGGGCTGGTTAAAATTTGTTGCTTCTGTCCATTTTATTGTGTAGTTCTATTCTGCAAAAGGTATGCCAATTCCTTTAGAAAGCGAGTGTTTTTAAAGAAGGCTGAATTTGCTGTATCCTTGCATTCCCCTGTTAATTAAACTAGTATGTAACTTAATAATTGAGTGAAGAGAGGAAGAAGTTAGTGGATATAAATCCTTGGTTGATGATCCTTATAATTTTTACTATAAATATCGTTTATGTAGCGTTTTTAACTATACGGATGATTTTAACCCTAAAAGGCTATCGGTATATCGCTGCTGGGGTCAGTATAGTTGAAACTGTCATTTATATAGTAGGATTAGGACTGGTGCTTGATAATTTAGATCAGATTCAAAATTTAATCGCCTATGCCATAGGATTTGGTACAGGAGTCATTGTCGGTTCAAAAATCGAAGAAAAGATGGCGTTGGGATATATAACAGTAAATGTAATTACAAGTGATGCAGGAGAAATTTTGCCGCGCCTATTGAGGGAAAAAGGATATGGTGTAACAGACTGGACGGCAAATGGAAGAGATGGCGATCGCCAGTCAATGCAAATTCTTACTCCGCGGAAAATGGAACTGGCTTTGTATAAGTCTATTCAAGAAATTGATCCGAAAGCTTTTATTATTACCTATGAACCGAAAACGATTCATGGAGGGTTTTGGGTCAAAACTGTACGGAAGGGAAATCTGTTCAAATGAGCAAAAAAACTGTGTGGTTTGAAGTTGGCGAGAACGAAACCTTGGATGCCTGCTTGGAACGTATGAAATCCCAGGGCTATATGGCCATGGGACGCAAGGAAGAGCCTGTGTTTGAGGAAGTTAACGGCGAACCGGTGCCAGTAAAGCAAATTGTGAAATTTAAAGGCATAAAAATGGAAAACTAGCAACCATCTTTTGTAAAAACCGAACGATAATAATTTTTGGTCATGTATCGTTCGAGTTTATCATTGACTCGCTATACTCAACTTGTTATGATGGTTGAGGATACCCCATATATGCAGAAGGATTGGCTTCTGCGTTTCTACCAGGACACCGTAATGTCCGGACTATGCGGGAAAGCAACTTATAGAGACTTGACGAAAGATGGGCTTATGCTGTTGCCTATTGATATTTCGTTGTATGCAACAAAGTCCTTAAGTATTCTGCTTTTCACGTAAAGTGAGCAGTTTACTTAGGGACTTTTATTTGTTTATAAGGAGAGAATAGAATGAATCCGCAAATCGGTGTAATAATGGGAAGCACAAGTGATTGGGAAACGATGAAACATGCATGTGATATATTAGATGAGCTGGGCATCTCTTATGAAAAACGAGTAGTTTCTGCTCATCGCACGCCGGATTTAATGTTTTCCTACGCGGAGGAAGCACGGGAACGAGGATTGCGTGTTATTATCGCTGGAGCAGGCGGGGCCGCCCATTTACCAGGAATGGTCGCTGCTAAGACGACATTGCCGGTAATTGGTGTGCCGGTACAATCCAAAGCTCTGAACGGCCTGGATTCACTTCTATCGATTGTGCAAATGCCAGGAGGCGTACCGGTTGCGACAGTAGCTATCGGAAAAGCTGGAGCAACGAACGCGGGTCTTCTTGCCGCTCAAATACTGGGAACTGTTGATTCTCGAATAGCTGATGCTTTGCAGGAAAGAAGAAATCAAACAAATGCAAAAGTGTTGGAAAGTTCGGGTGACTTGATATGACAAAGACGATATTGCCAGGACAGACAATCGGCATTATTGGCGGGGGTCAATTAGGGCGCATGATGGCATTGGCCGCTAAAGAAGCGGGATTTAAGATCGCCGTCCTTGATCCGGGCATGGACTCGCCGACAGGGCAGGTAGCGGATATCCAGATTATCGCTCCGTTTAATGATATGGAAGCACTTGATGAGCTGGCTGAAGTAAGCGACGTCATCACCTATGAATTTGAAAATATTGATGTAGCCGGCTTGGCGAAATTGGCGGAAACATCCTATGTCCCACAAGGGGCTGAGTTGATCCGGGTGACGCAAAACCGCATTTTTGAAAAGCGGGCAATTGCAGCTGCCGGCGTACCGATTGCCAGTTATATAGAAGCAACCAGTTATGAAGAGTTAGTGAAGAAAAGCGCTCAGCTGGATTTCCCTTTTGTCGTTAAGACCGCAACTGGCGGTTATGACGGAAAAGGACAACAAACAATCTCTTCACACGAAGAGCTTCCTTTGGCAGAACCGCTATTTCAAAATGGTGATTGCGTAGCAGAAGCTTTCGTCCGTTTCACAAAAGAAATCTCAGTGATTATCCAGCGCAACGTACATGGCGAAATGACGGTGCTGCCAGTGGGAGAGAATATCCACAAAGACCATATTCTCCATCAAACCATTGTGCCGGCGCGTATTGAGGCAAGTACGCTGGAACAAGCAAAAGAAGCGGCGCGGAAAATCGCTGCACACCTGGACATGGTAGGGACATTGGCTGTTGAAATGTTTGTGTTGGAAAACGGCAATATTGTAGTAAATGAATTGGCGCCGCGCCCCCACAATTCCGGCCATTATTCAATTGAAGGAACAAACATATCCCAGTTTCATCAGCATATCCGCGCAATTTGCGGCTGGCCCCTCAGAGAACCGAAATTGTGGTCAGATACGGTAATGGTGAATGTGTTAGGCGAACATGTGGCGCCGCTTGCATCGAAAATTTCCCACTACCCAAATTGGTCCATCCACCTTTACGGCAAAGAAGAAGCAAAACACAAACGAAAAATGGGGCATATCACCATTTTGACTGAAAACTTGGATGCAACATTAAAAGAAATAGACGAATCCGGCATTTGGCCGGAATAATTGGAGGAACTAAAAGATGATAGCACGTTACACACGGCCCGAAATGGGTGCCATATGGACAGATGAAAACCGGTACAACGCTTGGCTGGAAGTTGAAATTCTGGCATGTGAAGCTTGGGCGGAAATTGGGGATATTCCAAAAGAAGATGTGGCGAAAATCCGGAGAGACGCTTCGTTCTCGGTAGATCGTATTTTGGAAATCGAAGAAGAAACCCGCCACGATGTGGTCGCTTTTACAAGAGCAGTATCGGAAACCCTTGGTGAAGAAAGAAAATGGGTTCATTACGGGTTAACATCAACTGACGTCGTGGATACGGCATTGTCATATTTGCTTAAGCAAGCGAACGAAATCCTTCGCAAAGATTTAACGAACTTTATCGAGATTTTAGCAAACAAAGCAATAGAACATAAAATGACGGTCATGATGGGCCGCACCCACGGCGTTCATGCAGAACCGACTACATTCGGTTTGAAACTGGCATTGTGGCACGAAGAAATGAAGCGCAATCTAGAGCGTTTTGAAGCAGCTGCGAAGACGATTGAAACCGGAAAAATGTCCGGAGCCGTTGGGACATATGCCAATATCGATCCGTTTGTTGAAGAATATGTGTGCAAACAACTGGGCCTTGCTGCCTCGCCGATTTCCACACAAACGCTTCAGCGCGACCGGCATGCCCAATATATGAGCACGTTGGCATTGATTGCGACATCAGTTGAAAAATTTGCGACGGAAATTCGCGGCCTTCAAAAATCAGAAACCCGTGAAGTGGAAGAATTTTTCGCAAAAGGCCAAAAAGGCTCATCAGCGATGCCGCACAAACGCAATCCAATCGGTTCTGAAAACATGACCGGACTTGCCCGCCTTATCCGCGGCTATATGATAACTGCTTATGAAAATGTTCCTCTATGGCACGAACGGGACATTTCGCATTCATCTGCCGAGCGTGTAATACTGCCGGATGCGACTATCGCCCTCAACTACATGCTGAACCGTTTCGGCAATATCGTGAAAAACTTGACTGTGTTCCCGGAAAACATGAAGCGCAATATGGATTCGACGCTAGGGCTTATTTATTCACAGCGGGTACTGCTTGCGCTGATTGACAAAGGCCTTGCCCGTGAAGCGGCATATGACACGGTTCAGCCTTGCGCGATGGAAGCATGGGAAAACCAGACGCATTTCCGGAAGATTGTGGAAGCGAACGAAACCATCACTTCTCATTTAACAAAAGAAGAGTTGGATGATTGCTTTGACTATAACTATCACATACAGCAAGTAGACATGATTTTCAATCGACTTGGACTAAACTAAACGGGGGCTTTCATAATGGAAAAAGGTCAACTATTGTACGAAGGAAAAGCAAAACGCTTATATGCAACAGATAAACCGGAAATTTTGTGGGTTGAATATAAAGACTCAGCGACCGCTTTCAACGGTGAGAAAAAAGCGGAAATCGCCGGAAAAGGTCTGCTGAACAATAAAATAACTTCGTTATTATTTGAGAAATTGCAGAAAGCGGGAATTGCTTCTCATTTCGTTCGCCAATTGTCCGACCGTGAACAGCTGGTTCAGCAAGTTTCCATTATCCCGATTGAAGTCGTAGTACGGAATATCGTGGCTGGCAGCATGGCAAAACGCCTTGGCATTGAAGAAGGCACTGTGCTTGCCCGCCCGATTATCGAGTTTTACTTGAAAAACGATGAACTCGGCGACCCGATCATCACCGAAGACCATATTGACCTGCTTGGGCTGGCGACTCCGGATGAAGTAGCGCAGCTGCGTGAAAAAGCAATTGTCATCAATCAAGTATTGATCGGTTTCTTCAATGAAATCGGCGTCGATTTGATCGATTTTAAAATTGAATTCGGCCGTGATTCAAATGGCGCAATCCTGCTGGCGGATGAGATTTCTCCGGATACATGCCGCCTATGGGATGCAAAAACAAAACAGAAGCTTGATAAAGATGTATTCCGCCGGGATCTCGGCAACTTAACTGACGCATACGAACTCATTTTAACTCGACTGGGAGGTCAACAATTATGAAAAAAGTAAAAATTTATGTGACATTGCGAGAAAGCGTATTAGACCCACAAGGCTCTGCGGTTATGGGATCTCTTCATAAAATGGGTTATGGTGGAGTTGAGGATGTCCGAATCGGCAAATATTTGGAATTGAATATTGCGGATGACGTACAAGATGTGGACGCTTTGGTAAATGAAATGTGCCAAAAATTGCTTACGAATACTGTAATTGAAGATTATCGTTTTGAAGTTGAGGAGGCTGTCTCCCAATGAAATTCGCAGTGATTGTTTTTCCAGGCTCAAATTGCGATTTGGATATGTATCATGCGATCAAGGATGAGTTGGGTGAAGAAGCGGAATACGTTTGGCATGATTCGAAAGATTTAAGCAAATACGATGGAATCCTTTTGCCAGGCGGTTTCTCATACGGCGATTACTTGCGCTGCGGCGCAATTGCCCAGTCCTCGGCAGTGATGGATGAAGTGAAAAAAGCGGCAGAAGCCGGCAAGCCGGTTCTTGGCATTTGCAACGGGTTCCAAATATTGACGGAAGCAGGACTTCTTCCAGGTGTGCTATTGCGCAACAAGAACTTGAAATTCATGTGCAAGACAGTCGGCCTGAAAGTGGAAAATGCCGATACTTTGTTCACAAACGAATACGCAAAAGGGCAAGAGATTCAGATTCCAATCGCACATGGCGAAGGGAACTACTATTGCGACGATGCAACGTATGAGCAACTTCAGAAAAACAATCAAATCGTCTTTTCATATGCAGATGATTTCAATGGCAGCCGCAACCAAATCGCGGGCATCATCAATGAACGAGGGAATGTGCTCGGCATGATGCCGCACCCTGAGCGTGCTGTATCCGAATTGATCAATGGCAACGATGGACTCGCATTATTCAAATCAATTGTAAAACAGTGGAGGGAAGCAAATGTCACTCATGCTTGAGCCAAATACATCACAGATTAAAGAACAGAAGATCTATCAGCAAATGGGCTTATCAGATGCGGAATTTGCAATGGTTGAGAAAATTTTGGGAAGAACGCCAAACTACACGGAAACCGGTCTGTTTTCGGTAATGTGGTCTGAGCACTGTTCTTATAAAAATTCAAAACCGGTTCTTTCCAAATTCCCGACAAAAGCACCCCGTGTTTTGCAAGGACCAGGAGAAGGTGCGGGCATCGTTGACATCGGTGATGGCCAAGCAGTCGTCTTCAAAATGGAATCGCATAACCACCCATCTGCCATTGAACCTTATCAAGGAGCCGCAACTGGTGTCGGCGGCATTATCCGCGATGTCTTCTCGATGGGTGCCCGTCCGATTGCTTTGCTGAACTCGCTTCGGTTCGGCGAACTGACAACTCCGCGCGTGAAATATTTGTTTGAAGAAGTGGTTGCTGGAATCGCAGGCTACGGAAACTGCATCGGAATCCCGACAGTAGGCGGCGAAGTGCAATTCGACGATTCATACGATGGCAACCCATTGGTTAACGCCATGTGTGTCGGTTTGATCAATCACGAAGATATCCAAAAAGGCGTAGCCTCAGGCGTAGGAAACCCGGTTATGTATGTCGGCGCGAAAACTGGCCGCGACGGCATTCATGGAGCAACATTCGCTTCAGAGGAATTAACGGAGTCATCAGGGGATAACCGCCCAGCAGTCCAAGTGGGCGATCCATTCATGGAAAAACTATTGCTCGAGGCTTGCCTGGAGCTTGTGAAATCGGATGCGCTTATCGGCATTCAAGATATGGGCGCTGCTGGACTTACTTCTTCATCTGCTGAAATGGCATCAAAAGCCGGATCTGGAATTGAAATGAACTTGGACCACGTACCGCAGCGTGAAACTGGCATGACTGCATATGAAATGATGTTGTCCGAATCACAGGAGCGTATGCTTATCGTTGTGAAAAAAGGCCGCGAGCCGGAAATCGTTGAGCTGTTTGAAAAGTATGGCCTGGATGCTGTGACCGTTGGAACAGTAACAGACGATTCCACACTCCGCCTTCTTCATAAAGGGGAAGTGGTAGCGGAAGTTCCTGTCGACGCACTCGCAGAAGATGCGCCGGTTTACCACAAGCCATCAAGCATTCCTGCTTATTTTACAGAATACCAGGCTATGGACAATGCTGAGCCAAAAGTGGAGAATCATCAGGAAGCTTTGTTGAACTTGCTGCAGCAGCCGACAATCGCTTCAAAAGAGTGGGTTTACGATCAATACGACCACCAAGTTCGCACGAGCACGGTAGTCAGCCCAGGGTCTGATGCAGCGGTAATCCGTGTGCGCGGCACGAACAAAGGCTTGGCAATGACAACAGATTGCAACTCCCGCTATATTTATTTGGATCCGGAAACCGGCGGCAAGATTGCGGTAGCGGAAGCGGCACGCAACGTGGTCGTATCAGGTGCAAAACCGCTGGCAATCACCGATTGCTTGAACTTCGGGAATCCTGAAAAGCCTGAGATTTTCTGGCAGCTGGAAAAAGCGGCTGATGGCATGTCAGAAGCTTGTACGATTTTGGACGCACCAGTTATCGGCGGAAACGTCTCTTTATACAATGAAACAAATGGTACAGCCATATACCCGACGCCGACAATTGGCTTGGTCGGTCTTGTAGAAGATTTGGCTCACGTAACAACGCAAGACGTTAAAAACGTTGGCGATGTTGTGTATCTGATCGGTGAAAGCATGACGGAGTTCGGCGGAAGTGAGCTGCAAAAACTTGTTGAAGGCCGCATATTCGGAAAAGCGCCAGCTATCGATCTGACTGTTGAAGCAGAGCGCCAAACGCAGATTCTGACTGCTATCAAGCAAGGCCTTATCGCTTCTGCACATGACGTGGCAGAAGGCGGTGTAGCTGTCGCACTTGCGGAAAAAACATTCGGCAACGGATTAGGGATCGAAGCAACGCTTTCAGGTTCAGCGACTACAGCTCTTTTCAGCGAATCACAGTCACGCTTTATCGTTTCTGTATCACCGGAACATGTGGAAGGGTTTGAAGCAATCGTCAAAGATGCCAAGCGGATCGGTACTGTCACTGGAGAACAGGTAATCATCAAAAGTGAAGACGGCACGGCTTGGATCAATGAATCAGTCGATGCGCTTCGCTCAGCTTGGAAAGGAGCTATCCCATGCTTGCTGAAATCAGAAGCTTAAACGAAGAATGCGGTATTTTCGGAATTTGGGGACATGCCAATGCAACTCAATTGACCTATTACGGGTTGCATGCGCTGCAGCATCGCGGGCAAGAAGGCGCCGGAATTGTTTCAACAGACGGACAGTCACTAAAACCGTTAAAAGGCGAAGGCATGGTCAGTGAAGTGTTCACGCCTGAAAAAATTGAAAAAATTGCAGGGAATGCGGCAATCGGCCATGTCCGTTATGCAACAGCAGGAGGCAGCGGCATTGAGAATGTCCAGCCGCTCTTGTTCAATTCAACAACTGGCAGTTTGGCTATTTCGCATAATGGCAACTTGGTGAATGCGACCGAACTGAAAGGCCATTTGGAGCGCCAAGGCAGCATTTTTCAAACAACGTCCGATACAGAAGTATTGGCTCATTTGATCAAACGCAGCGGTTATGCAACATTTGAAGAAAAAGCAAAGAATGCATTGTCTCTTTTAAAAGGTGCTTTTGCTTGTATTATTTTATCGGAAGAAGCGATGTATGTTGCGCTTGATCCGAACGGTTTGCGCCCATTGTCGCTAGGCAAGCTGGGCGATGCCTGGGTGGTAGCATCTGAAACTTGCGCTTTTGATATCGTGGGAGCGGAATTTGTCCGTTCAGTCGAACCTGGCGAATTTTTGATTGTCACAAATGAAGGCGTACGTGCAGAACGATTTGCTTACCCTGAAGAACGTTCAATTTGCACAATGGAGTATGTGTATTTTTCACGCCCCGATTCCGATATTGACGGAGTCAATATCCATGCGGCTCGCAAACGCCTCGGCATCCAATTGGCAAAAGAATTCAAAATAGAAGCGGATGTCGTAACCGGCGTGCCGGATTCAAGCATCTCGGCTGCTATTGGGTATTCGGAAGCAAGCGGCATTCCATACGAACTTGGGCTTATCAAGAACCGTTATGTTGGCCGGACGTTCATCCAGCCGTCGCAGGATTTACGTGAACAAGGCGTGAAGATGAAATTGTCGCCGGTCCGCCAGGTGGTCAAAGGCAAACGCGTCGTTATGGTCGACGATTCCATCGTCCGCGGCACGACTTCCCGCCATATCGTCAATTTGCTGAAAGAGGCGGGCGCGACAGAGGTGCATGTAGTCATCTCTTCACCCCCGATCAAAAGCCCATGTTTCTATGGCATCGACATCAGTACGTCGGGTGAATTGATTGCGGCAAACAATACAATAGAAGAAATGCGTGAAATCATCGGCGCCGATTCGCTGTCGTTCTTGTCAGTGGACGGCATGGTGCAAAATATCGGCAGAACCGATCCGGGCTCGAAATGCGG
Source organism: Planomicrobium sp. CPCC 101110 (assembly GCF_007859395.1). Classification (GTDB taxonomy): domain Bacteria; phylum Bacillota; class Bacilli; order Bacillales_A; family Planococcaceae; genus Planococcus. The sequence continues at coordinate 10,093 of NZ_VOHD01000012.1, forward strand.
CCATTGCTTGGCTTGTTTCACAGGGGAATACCCGACAAATATTTTTCCGAGTACAGTATTGCCGCATGAAAAAGAAACAGTGCGATAGGAGGATACAACGTGTCAAAAGCATATGAAAAAGCAGGCGTTAATATCGAAGCGGGCTATGAAGCAGTCAACCGCATGAAATCCCATGTGGAAAGAACAGCACGAAAAGGCTTAATGGGGGCATTCGGAGGATTTGGCGGCATGTTCGATTTGTCGGCGCTCGACTTGAAAGAACCGGTTTTGGTATCCGGAACGGACGGAGTCGGAACAAAATTAAAGCTTGCTTTCATGGCGGACAAGCACGATTCGATCGGTATTGATTGCGTTGCAATGTGCGTCAACGATATCGTGGCACAAGGTGCAGAACCGTTGTTTTTCCTTGATTATATTGCAGTCGGCAAAGCGGTGCCGGAAAAAATCGAGCAAATTGTCAAAGGCGTGGCAGATGGCTGCGTCGAAGCCGGCGCTGCATTGATCGGCGGTGAAACGGCAGAGATGCCGGGGCTTTATGAAGAAGACGAATACGACATTGCCGGTTTTGCGGTTGGCGCTGCGGAGAAATCCAAAATTGTCACAGGCGAAAACATCCAAGCGGGTGACGTGCTGATCGGACTAGCTTCAAGCGGCATCCATTCGAATGGCTACTCGCTTGTCCGCCAGATTGTTTTTGAAGATAACAATTTTACGCTGAACCAGGCAGTGGAAGGCTATGAAGCGTTAGGCGCTCTTGGCGATGTGCTGTTGACGCCTACAAAAATATACGCCAAGGCAGTTGCTGCGGTGTCAAAAGACATTCACGTCCACGGTATGGCGCATGTAACGGGCGGCGGATTTATCGAAAACATTCCGCGGATGATGCCAGCGGGACTAGGAGCGGAAATTCAGCTGGGCAGCTGGCCGGTGCTTGATGTTTTTAACTTATTGAAAGAAAAAGGAAATCTCGCAGACCGGGATCTGTATTCGGTTTTCAATATGGGCATCGGCTTTGTCTTGGCTGTTGCACCTGAAGATGCGGACCGTGTATTGGATGCGGTAACTTCAAATGGTGAGCAAGCGTTTATCATCGGTCGAGTTTCTGAGGCAGCGGGTGTTCAATTTTCTGGTGAACAGGACGGCAGCTTACATGGCAACTAAACCAAAAATCGCCGTTTTCGCTTCAGGGAACGGCTCTAATTTTCAGGCGATTGCAGACGCAATCCAAACGGGCAAGCTTAATGCGGAACTTGCGCTTGTAGTGACCGACCGCCCGGAGGCATTTGTAGTCGAACGGGCAAGACGACTTGGAATCGAGTCGTTTTCTTTTGTTCCGGCCCAATTTGATTCCAAAGGGCTGTATGAAGAAATGCTGAAAGAAAAACTCGTAGAATACGGGGTAGAATGGATTGTTCTTGCAGGATATATGCGTTTGATTGGGCCGGTGTTGCTTGAGGCGTATGACAACCGGATCGTAAATATCCATCCGTCTCTTTTGCCGGCTTTCCCTGGCAAGGACGCCATTGGACAGACAATAGCGTCGGGAGCGGAGATGGCAGGCGTCACAGTTCATTTTGTGGATGCCGGAATGGACACCGGATCAATCATTTCCCAAAAATCGTTTCCGATTGAAGGCCGTGACAGGGCGGCAGTAGAAGCGGAAATCCATAAGCTGGAGCATGAGCTGTATCCGGCGACGCTTCAGGAATTGTTCGCCAGGTAAGGTGTTCCAACCCATTTTGGTGATCCACCGCTTTCTGCGCCAAAGCACGGGTTTTAGGCCGGTGCTTTGCGGAGGAGCGGTCTGCAATGGATTTTTTACTCGAAGAGCACTGAATTGATGGCTATTAATTCAACATACAGGAGGACTTATAGTGCAAAAAAGAGCGTTATTGAGTGTATCGGACAAATCAGGGATTTTGGATTTTGCTAAAGAGCTTGAAAAGATGGGCTATGAAATTTTATCGACAGGCGGCACCAAGCGCTTTTTGGAAGACAATGGCGTCGCGATCACCGCTGTCGATGAAGTGACAAAATTCCCTGAAATTCTTGGCGGCCGCGTTAAGACGCTTCATCCGCTGGTTCACGGCGGATTGCTTGCGAAAGCGGACGACCCGGAGCATCAGCGTGAAATGGCTGAAAATGGCATTGCCCCAATTGATGTCGTGTGCGTCAACTTGTATCCATTCCGCGAAACGATTGCAAAACCGGACGTAACAGTGGAAGATGCCATCGAAAACATTGATATCGGCGGACCGACGATGCTCCGTTCAGCTGCGAAAAATCACGCGTATGTGGCAGTTATCGTTGATGCTTCGGATTATGAAGCGGTCTTGGTCGAACTTCGTGAACAAAACGGCACAACAGCCGAAACACGCCGCCGCCTTGCCGCAAAAGTCTTCCGCCACACAGCAGCGTACGATTCTTACATATCCAATTATTTGACTGAACTTACGGGAGAGGAATACCCGGATCAATTGACCCTTACATATGAATTGAACCAGTCGCTTCGCTATGGGGAGAACCCGCACCAAAAAGCGGCTTTTTACCGCAGTCCGCTCGGTTCTGATTTTTCGATTGCTAACGCAGACCAATTGCACGGCAAAGAGTTGTCGTATAATAATATTCAAGACGCCAACGCGGCGCTTCAGATCATCAAAGAGTTCACAATGCCTGCTGCTGTTGCGGTCAAGCATATGAACCCTTGTGGCGCAGGCACAGGCGAAACAATCAGTGAAGCTTTCGCCAAAGCTTATGAAGCGGATGCTACGTCGATTTTCGGCGGAATCGTCGCGTTGAACCGGGAAGTGGATGAGGATACGGCTCGGCAATTGGCCGGCATCTTCCTGGAAATTGTTATCGCTCCGGCTTTCACGGCAGAAGCTTTTGAAATACTTACACAAAAGAAAAATATCCGCCTGTTGACAATACCATTCGAATGGGCGAAAAAAGATCGCTGGAACATAGTGACTGTCGAAGGCGGCCTTCTTGTCCAGCAGCCGGATGAGCTGGGATATGAAGATGCTGAAATTCAAGTAGTGACAGAACGCCAGCCGACAGAAGCTGAACTCGAAGCGCTGAAACTTGGTTGGAACGTTGTAAAGCACGTTAAATCGAATGCCATTGTTGTTTGCGATGCAGATATGACGCTTGGCATCGGTGCAGGACAGATGAATCGCGTCGGTTCTGCTAAAATCGCCCTTGAGCAGGCGGGAGAACGGGCACAAGGGGCTGTTATGGCATCTGATGCGTTTTTCCCGATGTCCGATACAGTGGAAGCTGCAGCGAAAGCTGGCATCAAAGCGATCATCCAGCCGGGCGGTTCGAAAAAAGACCAAGAGTCGATCGACAAAGCGAACGAATTCGGTATTGCCATGGTCTTTACGGGCGTTCGTCATTTCAAACACTAAGCGAGGTGGATCTATATGAAGGTATTGGTCATTGGCCGTGGCGGCAGAGAACACGCTATCGTTAGGCAATTTTCCCGTTCTTCTGCTGTGGAGCGCGTCTATGCGGCTCCAGGCAACGATGGAATGGAAACAGAAGCAGAGCTGGTGGCAATCGATGAAATGGATTTTAGCGCATTGGCGGATTTCGTCGAAGCAAATGAAATCAATTTTACGTTTGTCGGTCCGGAACAGCCGCTTGCCGAAGGCATAGTCGACTTTTTCCATGAAAGAAATCTGCTGATTTTCGGCCCTTCAAAAGCTGCTGCGCAAATCGAAGGCAGCAAAGCATTCGCAAAAGAATTGATGAAGAAGTATGAGATTCCGACCGCTGCTTATGAAACGTTCACAGAAGCTGAACCGGCTATAGCATTTATCCGCAAACACGGGGCGCCGATTGTTATAAAAGCGGATGGCTTGGCTGCCGGCAAAGGCGTAGTTGTCGCAATGACAGAAGGCGAAGCCATAGCCGCTGTCACTGATATGCTGGAAGATGCGAAATTCGGAAGCTCCGGTTCGAAAGTTGTGATTGAAGAATTCCTGGCAGGCGAAGAATTCTCGTTCATGTCATTTGTCCAGGACGGCGGAATTTACCCGATGCCTATTTCCCAAGACCATAAAAGGGCATACGACGGCGACCGTGGACCGAATACAGGAGGCATGGGAGCTTATTCACCGGTTCCACAGATTCCTGAGTCTGTTGTTAGCGAAACGTTCGAGCGCATTGTCCAACCGGCGGTCGAAGCAATGCAGAAAGAAGGCACTCCGTTCAATGGGATTTTATATGCCGGCATCATCTTGACCGAAGATGGCCCGAAAGTGATTGAATTCAATGCGCGCTTCGGCGATCCGGAAACGCAAGTCGTGCTTCCCCGGATGGCATCCGATTTTGCCGAGTTTATCCATGCTATTCTAGGCGGCGGCGATTATTCTCTGGAGTGGGATGAACGGGCGATTCTTGGTGTTGTAGTGGCAAGCGAAGGCTACCCCGGAGCAGTGGAAAAAGGCCATGCGCTTCCCGATCTATCTGAATTGCAGGGTGTGGAAATCACCCATGCCGGAACCAAGAGGGAGAAAAACGGATTTGTCGGCAATGGCGGCCGCGTATTGCTTGTGTCTGCAGCCGGAACATCGATACAGGATGCCCAGGAAAATGTCTATAAGCAATTGGGACGCCTTCAATGGAATCAGTTTTTCTTTCGTTCGGATATTGGTTGGCGAGCAAAACAATCGTAAATCAGGGGTAAAAATGATATAATTATTTTATAAGATTAGAAATGGCACAAGTTCCTATGGATTTGTGCCATTTTGTTTTATTCCTCAGCCAATTGGGTATAGATTTAAGTTAAATTATAAACGGCCCACAGTTACCTCTATCCACTCTCCAGAACGACACGGCCTTGATAGGCTGAAAGGTTAGCGCATTTTTTTAATTTGAAGGGAGCAATTTGATGAATTGGTATGAAAAGTTGAATCAGTATTTTCCGGTAGAAGAAATGAAATCAAAAGAGCATATGGAGATGTTGCTGAAAGAAAAAGGCAATGTCTATTACAAGGATGAAGGCCCGCACCATGTACTGATGTACGCCGAGTTCTCAGACTTTTCCTTTGTCGATTATTTGTTCGTTTCTAAAGAGTCCCGCGGCATGGGCCTTGGCAAAAAGACCTTGCAGATGCTGAAGGATAAAAACAAACCGATCATCCTTGAAGTGGAACCCGTAAAGTATGAAGATACAGATACCGAGAAACGTTTGCGCTTTTATGCACGAGAAGGATTTGAACACGCCTCCTCGATCGGCTATTGCCGTCGGTCGGTTGCGACAGGTGAGGAAAATTCAATGGAAATCTTGTACTGGGCTCCAAACGGCGAAACTGAAGAAGACATTTACGAAGCGATGAAAAAAGCTTACAAAGATATCCATTCCTATAAAGTGGAAGAGCTTTACGGCGAAACGCACGAACCAGTGTCGAAAGTCCTCACATACAATGAAGTGGATAAAGAAGATGTTTTGGAACCCTTTATAAATCCAGTTGCAAATTAATGGAAAATCCACGCCTTGTGCGTGGATTTTTTGTGTCAAAAGACGACTGGAATGCTCATTATTTTCCATGTGAAACTGTATTTTCATGCACCTTTATGCTAGTATGTAATGTATTGAAATAGTAACAGAAGGAGCGGATAGAAGTGAATCCATTATGGAAAAACACTGAACTCAGAGAACAACTGAAAGTGATTACAAAAGAGATAGCTCCGGATCTTGTTTTGACTAATGCGTATTATTTACATAGCATCTTCAAAAAATGGATGACGGGCAACATCTGGATCAAAGATGACCGTATCGTATATGCGGGGAAAGAAATGCCGAAAATCGACTCTTCTACTGAAATAGTGAATTTGACAGGAAAGTTTGTCGTTCCGGGATATATTGAGCCTCATGTCCATCCTTATCAATTGTACAACCCCCAAACGTTTGCAGACTACTCCGCCCAGCGCGGGACAACTGCCTTCCTATCGGACAACTTAGCTTTATTTTTGGCATTAGAAAACGAGAAAGCGTTTTCATTGCTGGATCAGCTGAACCACCTGCCTTTTTCTTTTTATTGGTGGACGCGTTTTGATTCGCAGACAGAGCTGAACGAAGAAGACCAGTTATTTACTACAAAAGCGGTGGGAGAGTGGCTGGATCGGCCGGATGTTTTGCTTGGCGGTGAATTGACGGGCTGGCCGAAACTGCTGGCTGGGGATGACCAGATGCTGTATTGGATTCAACAGGCGAAAATAGGATTGAAAAAAATTGAAGGGCATTTCCCGGGGGCTTCTGAGAAAACGCTGGCCCGCATGAGGCTGCTCGGAGCAGACGGAGACCATGAAGCGATGACGGCCGAAGAAGTGGAGATGCGCTTGCTTCATGGCTATGGCGTCACACTTCGCCATTCATCGATTCGTCCGGATCTCCCGGCCCTTTTGAAAGGGATTATCGAGAAGGATATCGGTGTTTTTGACAAGCTGATGATGACGACAGACGGTTCGACCCCTTCCTTCCATGTGGACGGAATCATGGATTTATGCATAAAAATCGCATTGGAGGCGGGGGTTCCGGCAATTGATGCATATTTGATGGCTTCTTATAACGTTGCCAGATATTACAACGTAACAAGCCTTCATGGAGTTATCGCAACAGGACGGTATGCGAATTTGAACATCCTCGATTCACTGGAAAATCCAGTCCCGTCCGGAGTTATATCAAAAGGCGTCTGGCTGAAAAAAGAAGGGGAAAAAACGCAAGCGCTCCCGAAAATCGACTGGTCGGCCATGCCTGATCTTGAATTGGATTTTGAATTGACAGAAGACGATTTTCAATTTTCGATGCCATTCGGACTGGAAATGGTCAATGATGTCATTACAAAACCTTATTCAGTGAGCGTCGACACCAATAACGGGAATTTATCGGCTGACCATGAAGAAAGCTTTCTTATGCTGCTCGACAAACAGGGCAAATGGCGTGTCAATACGCTTATAAAAGGATTCGCCACCAACGTAAGCGGATTTGCTTCATCCTACAGCAATACAGGCGATATCATTTTGATCGGCAAAAACCGGGAGGATATGTGGGAAGCCTTTAACCAGATGAAGCTTATGCAGGGAGGGATCGTCCTTGTAGAAAACAAAGAAACAGTTTGTTCAATGCCGCTTCCGATTGGTGGAATCATGTCGAATCTGCCGATGGAACAATTGATTGAACAAGAACGGGAATTGAAGGCGGCTTTGAAAGAACGAGGATATACAAAAGGCGATGCAATTTATACGCTCCTGTTTCTGCAGGCGACCCATTTGCCGTATATCCGGGTCACGCAAAAAGGAATCTATGACGTTATGAACAAAAAAACTTTGTTCCCTTCATTCATGAGGTAGGAAAATGAAAAAATGGACATTGGGCATTCTGGCTATTTTGTTGCTTGTTGCAGGAGCGGTTTTTTATTTGTCGGACAGCCGGCAGGAACCGGAAAAAGAGCCGGTAAACCCGCCGGCTGAAGGACCGCAGTCATATAAAGCGCCGTTTAGCGGAATCGAAGGAACCGAGCCGTTCGATAGCCGGCCGATTATGGCCGTCATCAACAATCACCCGGATGCCCGTCCCCAAACCGGTTTGAACGAAGCGGATATGGTGTTTGAGATGCTGGCCGAAGGCAGTGTTACACGGTTTCTGGCATTGTATCAAAGCGGATTTCCGGAAGCTGTCGGTCCGGTCCGGAGTGCCAGGGATTATTTTGTAGAGCTTGCCGCAGGATATGATGGTTTTTTTGTTGCTCATGGCTGGAGCCCGGATGCCAAAGAGCTCCTTGAGGCGGGAGCTGTTGAACATATTAACGGACTCTTCTATGATGGCACACTGTTCGAGCGGTCGACTGATAGAATAGCGCCGCACAATAGCTATATTACTTACGAAAATATCTTGAAAGGCATGGACGAAGTGCAGGCATCGGCCGATTACAGCAGACGTTCGCCTTATTATTTCTATGACTCAGGGGAAAGTGATAAACTGATGGAACAGGCTTCTGTGTTGGAAGTTTTGTATGGCACTAGCCAGCAATTCCATAATAAGTTTACATATGATGAAACTGCGGCGCTATACAGCCGTGCTTCTAGAGGAACCGCCACAACAGATGCCATTTCCGGTGAACCGATGGAAGTCTCAAACGTTTTGGTTTTCGAAGCGGACCATGAGACGATAGATGAGGAAGGAAGACAATCGATTGACTTGACGAGCGGCGGCAAAGCGCTCGTCTTTCAAAACGGCGGTGTCCGCGAAGCGGAATGGAGCAACCTGGAAGGGATGCTTGTGCCGACGGATAATGGGGAACCCATTGGCCTCATGCCAGGAAAGACATGGATCCACATTGTTCCGGAAGCGCCTGGAATCAGCGGATCGGTTCGCTATTCCCCTTAATGGAAACAAAAAAAGGACGGTGAAGCTATATGCAGGTCGATAAAATACGGGGCCCTCAAACCGATCAATTAATCGAGGCGATTTTGGCGTTGAAAGACAAGGAAGAGGCATATCGCTTCTTTGATGATTTGTGCACGATCAGTGAAATCCAATCGCTGTCCCAGCGGCTGGAAGTCGCCCATATGCTGCGGATGAAAAAAACGTACGAGAAAATAAAAAATGAGACAGGGGCAAGCACTGCTACCATATCCCGCGTCCGCCGCTGCCTCAACTATGGCAACGATGCCTACGACGAAATGCTGGGGCGCCTTTATCCAGATGAAAAACCATTTCAACTTCCGAAAGACTGAACGGAGAACCGACTCTGTTCGGTTTTTTTGTTATAATGAGATGATGAAAAAAACGCAAGGTCAGGTGAATCATTTTGGAATTTCAAACGTGGCGCCATGTATTTAAATTAGATCCAGCCAAATCGATTTCCGATGGACATTTGGAACGAATTTGCGAATCCGGGACTGATGCCATCTTGATTGGCGGAAGCGATGATGTCACACTCGACAATGTCCTCGATTTAATGGCAAGGGTGCGCCGCTATACCGTTCCAGTGGTGCTGGAAGTCTCGACAATCGATTCCGTGACGCCCGGGTTTGATTTTTATTTTATCCCGACAGTGCTAAACAGCGAAAATCCGCTGTGGATCAAGGGGCTTCACCATGAAGCGATCCGCGAGTACGGGGATATCATGGACTGGGAGGAACTGGTTCCAGAAGGATATTGCATACTGAACGCCGACTGCAAGGCAGCGGAAGTGACCGAAGCCAAAACCGATCTAGAAGAGGAAGACGTGGTGGCGTATGCCCGGATGGCGGAGCATTTTTTCCGGCTGCCGATTTTTTATCTGGAATACAGCGGCATGTATGGCGATATCGGACTGGTTGGACGGGTCAAAGAACAGCTCGAAAAAACAAGGCTGTTTTACGGCGGCGGCATCGACTCGCCACAAAAGGCGCGTGAAATGGCGGCAGCGGCAGATACAGTAGTAGTGGGGAATATCATTTACGAAAATATAAGCAAAGCGATTGAAACTGTCCAGGCGGTTGCGGAAACAGAACAACAATCGCTATAATAATAAGAACAATTGTTCGAGGTGGTGCACAATGGAAATCATAACAAAAAATCTACTTAAAGGGATGAACCCGGAACAAGAGCAGGCGGTCAAAACGACAGAAGGCCCGTTATTGATCATGGCTGGCGCAGGATCAGGGAAGACCCGGGTCCTGACGCACCGCATTGCTTACTTGGTGCTGGAAAAACAAGTTTATCCATCCAATATTTTGGCAATTACATTTACAAACAAAGCGGCCCGTGAGATGCGCAACCGGATTGACGGCTTGCTGGGGCACGGTACAGGCGAGCGCATGTGGGTTTCAACGTTCCACTCGATGTGCGTCCGGATTTTGCGCCGTGATATCGACCGCATGGGTTTTTCAAAAAACTTTTCCATTTTGGACACGAGCGACCAATTGACGGTCATTAAAGGTGTTTTGAAAGAGAAGAACCTGGATCCGAAAAAATACGAACCCAGAACAATGCTGAATGCCATTTCATCGGCGAAAAACGAATGCATCGATGCGGGCCAATTTGCAGCGGATATGAATCAGCACAATCCGTATGAAAAAACGGTATCGGACGTTTATACCGCTTATGAAAAGCGCCTGCAAAAAAACCAGTCGCTCGATTTTGACGACTTGATCATGACAACATTGAATCTGTTCAATAAAGTACCCGAAGTTCTGGAATTTTACCAAAACAAATTCCACTATATCCATGTGGATGAGTATCAGGATACGAACAACGCGCAGTACCAGCTTGTCCAAAAGCTTGCGAGCAAGTTCAAGAACATCTGCGTAGTGGGCGACTCGGACCAGTCGATCTACCGCTGGCGCGGAGCGGATATCACGAATATCCTGTCATTTGAAAAAGATTATCCGAACGCTAAAGTGATCATGCTTGAACAGAATTACCGCTCCACAAAACGGATTCTGCAAGCTGCTAATGACGTCATCAAGAAAAACACGAGCCGCTACCCGAAAGAACTGCGGACCGATAATGCTGAAGGCCCGGCAATCACCTTGCATAAAGCCGGGGATGAGCGCCAGGAAGCGCAATACGTTGTCCAGACCATCCAGAAGCTGATGGATACGGAAGGCTACAAAACATCCGATTTCGCTATTTTGTACCGGACCAATGCCCAGTCGCGGATCATGGAGGAAATGTTCGTCAAGTCGAACATGAATTACACGATCGTCGGCGGCACGAAGTTCTACGACCGCAAGGAAATCAAGGACTTGCTGGCGTATTTGCGTCTGATTGCAAATAATGATGATGATCTTTCTTTGTCGCGTGTTATCAATGAACCGAAGCGCGGCATAGGGGCAACTTCGTTTGAACGGATGGCGCGTTTCGCAATCGAACAGGACCGGACAATCATGGATGCGCTGCAGGAAGTAGATTTTATGGGCTTATCCCCAAAAACTGCACAGACGGTGATGGAATTCCGCTCGATGATTGACGGGTTTACACAAATGCAGGAATATTTATCAGTGACGGAATTGGTGGAAGAAGTATTGAAGAAGTCCGGCTACCGCCAGATGCTCCAAGCTGACAGAACCATCGAAGGAGAAAGCCGTTTAGAGAACATTGAAGAGTTTTTGACCGTAACAAAGGCGTTTGAAAAACAAAGCGATGATAAATCGCTCGTAGCGTTCCTGACGGATCTGGCTTTGATTTCCGATATCGATTCACTTGATGATGAAGAAGAAGCGGATGGGCCGATCATCTTGATGACTATGCATGCGGCAAAAGGATTGGAGTTTCCGGTGGTGTTCATCATCGGGCTTGAAGAAAATGTCTTTCCGCATTCCCGTTCCAATAATGACGAAGAAGAAATGGAAGAAGAACGCCGCCTGGCCTATGTGGGCATTACCCGGGCTGAAAAGCGGCTGTACTTGACCCATGCTTCGTCGCGGACCCTGTTTGGCAAGAGCAGCTACAACATGCCGTCCCGCTTTATCGGTGAGATATCCGAAGACTTGATCGAACCGACTATAGCGAACCATAGAGCCGGCGCAGCCACCAGCTATAAGCAGGCTCCAAAACGCGCAGCGGTTTCACGTCCGGCTTATCAGAAATCAGGCGGCGACAAATTGGGGTGGCAGCCCGGGAACCGTGCAACGCATAAAAAATGGGGCACCGGAACCGTGGTCAGCGTCAAAGGAGAAGGCGAACAAACAGAACTTGATATTGCTTTCCCAAGCCCTGTCGGCATCAAAAGGCTCTTGGCCAAATTTGCGCCGATCGAAAAAGAATAAGCGGGAGGAAAGAAAATGGACCGTATAGAAGCAGAACAGCGGGTAATTGAATTGAACGAACAGCTCCGGGGCTATGGCTACGCTTATTATGTACTGGATAAGCCGGAAGTGCCGGACGCTGTATACGATCAATTACTGAATGAATTGATCGGCTTGGAGACCATGTATCCGGATTTGGTTTTTCCGGATTCACCGACTCAGCGGGTAGGCGGGACACCGCTGTCCAATTTTGATAAAGTCACCCACGACCAGCCAATGCTCAGTTTGTCGAATGCCTTCAACGAAGAAGATATACGCGATTTCGACCGGCGCGTCCGAAACGGCGCCGGCGATGAAGTCGAATATGTCTGTGAACTGAAGATCGATGGTTTGGCTGTATCGCTGACGTATGAGGACGGCAAGTTTGTCCGGGGCGCCACACGCGGCGATGGCCGCATCGGCGAAGATATCACCGTCAATCTGCGCACCGTCCGGACAATTCCGTTAAAGCTGAAAAGACCGGTTGCGATCGAAGTGCGCGGGGAAGTGTTCATGCCTAAAAAGTCATTTCTTCAATTAAATGAAGAACGCGCTGGAAATGGCGAAGAGCTATTCGCTAATCCGCGGAACGCGGCAGCCGGATCGCTTCGCCAGTTGGATTCGAAAATAACCGCAAGCCGCAATCTTGATGTTTTCATTTACGGAATCGGCGGAGACGGCGAAGCGCATGGGCTGAGCGAACACGAAGAGACACTTCAATATGCCGCAGAGCTTGGCTTCAAGACAAATAACGAACGCCAAGTTTGCCGCAGTGTCGAAGAAGTTCTCGCATTCATCGAAAAGTGGACGGAAAGCCGTTCGGAATTATCGTATGAAATCGACGGCATCGTCATCAAAGTAAATCGTTTCCTTCAACAGCAGGAACTTGGATTTACAGCGAAAAGCCCCAAATGGGCAACAGCTTATAAATTCCCGGCAGAAGAAGTGCTGAGCACATTACGGGATATTGAGCTGAGCGTGGGCCGGACCGGTGCTGTGACACCGACCGCTATTTTAGATCCCGTGCTGGTAGCAGGATCGACTGTTCAGCGGGCTTCGCTGCATAACGAAGATTTGATCCGCGAAAAAGATATCCGCATCGGAGATCAGGTGATTGTCCGGAAAGCCGGTGACGTTATACCGGAAATCGTAGCTTCGCTGAAAGAACTTCGGACCGGAGAAGAAGTTCCATTTGAAATGCCGGAAAGCTGCCCGGCATGTGGTGCCGAACTGGTCCGGATTGAAGGGGAAGTGGCACTTCGCTGTGTGAATCCAAAGTGCCCCGCGCAAATCACGGAAGGGCTCATCCATTTTGTGTCCCGAAACGCGATGAATATCGAAGGTTTGGGTGTTAAAGTGATTGAGCAATTATACCGGGAAGGGTTAATTTCCGATATATCCGATATTTATAGACTGACAAAAGAACAATTATTGAATTTAGAGCGTATGGGAGAAAAATCAGCTTCAAATTTGATTGCTGCAATTGATGCTTCACGCTCTAATTCCATGGAACGCTTGCTGTTCGGCCTTGGCATCCGCCACGTAGGAGAAAAAGGCGCACGCATCCTGTCCGAGCATTTCGGCTCTTTTGAAAAACTGATGCAAGCAACTGTCGAGGAATTGCAGGACATCCATGAAATCGGCGAGAAAATGGCCGAATCGGTTGTGACGTATTTTTCCACTGAAGAAGTTCAGGCATTGATGGAACGTTTGGCTGCGGCAAACGTCAATTTAACATACACCGGAAAACGCGTCCGCGTAGAAGCCGGAACCAATGCTTTCGCAGGCAAAAAAATTGTTCTGACCGGCAAGCTGGAACAGATGACGCGAAGCGAAGCCGGCGCTAGAATCGAGGCGCTTGGCGGGCAATTGTCCGGCAGCGTCAGCAAAAAGACGGATTTATTGATTGCAGGCGAAGAAGCAGGCTCGAAATTGGCGAAGGCGATGGAACTGAAAGTGGACGTCTGGGACGAAGAACGTCTCATCGAGGAATTGAACAAATAAGGAGATTATTACATGAAACGCATATGGTGGATTCCGATCAGCATGCTTTTGCTTACGGGATGTGTCCCTTCCACAAACGATGAAACGGAAGTTCTCAATACGGAAGAAGAAGTAGAAACGGCAATCATCCCGAGCATGCAATTGGATGCCCAATATTACCGGACGCTGCTGCCTTATAAGCAAAGTGCGACACGAGGGAAAATCATAAACCGATTGAATTCGCGCTATGACATCGAAGAAGCGGAGAATGGGCTTCTGCGCTTGTCCCAAAACCAATTTTCGCCGGATGATTATTATTTTCAAGAAGGCCAAAAAATTACGGACGAAGATGCATCCGCGTGGCTTGGACGCGCCAGTAAAGACAATCCAGCTGGCTTGAATCCGGAAGACAAGCGGACAAAAGGGCAGAAACAAGACGGCGACAAGCCGCCTGCAGAAATTTTGGCGCATATTGTTGAACAGAACTATTTGGTGAAAACCAACGAAAATACAATCAGGCTTGGCGGCGTATCGGTCGGATTGGCGCTGAACTCGGTATACTACAATACCGAAGACGGAGTTTCGTACGAAGAGACGATTTCAAATGAACAGCTTGAAGAAGAAGGAAAGCGGATGGCGAACGAAATAGTCAAACGCCTGCGCGAGAAAGAGGGCATGGCCAATATACCGATTACGGTGGGCCTCTTCAAACAAAGCCCCCGAAACGCAATCGCCCCTTCCACTTATTTCGCTTATGGAGTGGCTCCTAAAAAAGCTGATGAAGTAGCCGATTGGAAAGCGATCAACGAAGAGTATGTCGTGTTCCCGACATCGGGGACAGAGGAGAAATACCGGGAAGTCGACACCGCATTCCTGAACTTCAAGCAAGATGTTGAGGAATACTTCTCAAACTTCACGAGCGTCATCGGGACCGGCTTTTATCAAGGAGATCAGCTTCGCGAAATGAAGATCGATATACCGATCCAGTTTTATGGAGCGGCTGAAATCATCGGTTTCACACAATATTTGACTGGTCTGGTCATGGAGCATTTCCCTGAAAATGTCCAAGTCGAAGTGAGTGTGACTTCATCAAACGGCCCGGAAGCTTTAGTCATCCGAAAAGTGAACCAAACGGAACCAATTGTCCATATTTATGATTAAAGTGTGATGAAATGGGGATAGCCTGCGGGCTGTCCCTATTCATTTTGCCAGAGAAATGATATGATATAACGTATGTTTACTGAATCCGGAGGTGTAGAAGAATGGCGAAAATGACAAAAGAAGAAGTAATTGAAGTTGCGCATTTAGCGAGATTGGCAATTACAGACGAAGAAGCTGTGCATTTTGCAGATCAATTAGAAGCAATCACAAACGCGATGGAATTGCTGAACGAATTGGATACTGAGAATGTGGAGCCGACCACACATGTGCTGGAAATGGTCAATGTCCTGCGTGAAGATAAATCGGTACCAGGATTGGACCGGGAATTGGTATTGAAAAACGTTAAAGAACATGAAGCGGGACAAGTTAAAGTTCCAACAATTTTAGAGTAAGCGGGAGGAGGGCGACAAATGACATTCGCAGATAAGACAGCTGCACAAATGCAGGAATTGATACATACGGAACAAACGACAATTGCTGAAGTAACAAAACAGGCGTTTGACCGGATTGAAGCGCTTGATCCAAAAGTGGATGCGTTCCTGGCGATGAACAAAGAGCAAGCTACACAACAAGCGGAAGAAATGGACAAAGTGCCATTTGCAGAACGCGGACCGTTGTTTGGTTTGCCGATTGGCGTTAAAGACAATATCGTGACAGAAGGCCTCGAGACTACAGCTTCAAGCCGTATTCTGGAAGGGTTTAACCCAATCTATAACGCGACAGTGGTGGAAAAGCTGAAAGCTGCCGGCATGATTACAGTCGGAAAGTTGAACATGGATGAATTTGCAATGGGTTCTTCCAATGAAAACTCTTATTATAAAAAAACGAAAAATCCATGGAATCTGGAAACAGTGCCCGGCGGTTCTTCTGGTGGATCGGCAGCGGCTGTGGCTGCTGGAGAAGTGCCTTTCACTCTTGGTTCAGACACAGGCGGATCAATCCGCCAGCCAGCGTCCTTCTGTGGCGTAGTCGGCATGAAGCCTACATATGGACGTGTTTCCCGTTTCGGATTGATCGCTTTTGCGTCATCACTTGACCAAATCGGACCGGTTACAAGAACCGTAAAAGACAATGCACTTTTGCTCGAAGCGATTTCCGGCCATGATGAGCGGGACTCGACTTCTGCTGATATCGAAGTGCCGAACTTTGCTGAAGCACTGACTGGCGATATCCAAGGCCTCCGCATCGGCGTGCCGAAGGAATATTTCGCAGAAGGCGTCGGCGAAGCAGCGAAACAAGCGGTGCGCGATGCACTTCAAGTGCTTGAGGAAAAAGGCGCAACATGGGAAGAAATTTCGCTTCCGCATTCCAAATACGCGTTAGCCACTTATTATTTGCTCGCTTCATCTGAAGCGTCTTCCAACCTTTCCCGTTTTGACGGCATTCGTTACGGATACCGCACACAAAAAGCGGGCAGCTTGCTGGAATTTTACATGAACACACGTTCCGAAGGCTTCGGCGACGAAGTGAAGCGCCGCATCATGCTTGGAACTTATGCGCTAAGCTCCGGCTATTACGACGCTTATTATAAAAAAGCGCAAAAAGTGCGCACACTGATCAAACAGGATTTCGATAAAGCTTTCGAAGAGTACGACGTCATTATCGGGCCGACAACTCCGACGCCGGCATTCAAAATCGGTGAAATCATTGATGATCCGTTGACAATGTATGCGAACGATATTTTAACAATTCCGGTCAACTTGGCAGGGGTGCCGGCCATCTCGGTTCCTTGCGGATTCGAAAATGGCTTGCCGCTCGGCCTTCAAATCATCGGGAAATATTTTGATGAAGAAACGGTTTACCGTGTTGCGGATGTTTTTGAACAAGCAACAGATTTCCATAAAAAAACTCCTCAAACATGGGAGGGAGCAGCACAATGAATTTTGAAACAATCATCGGGCTTGAAGTCCACGTCGAATTAAAGACGGAATCAAAAATGTTCTCTCCTGCACCGGCGCATTTCGGTGCAGAACCGAACACCAATACAAACGTCATCGATCTTGGCTACCCAGGCGTTTTGCCGGTAGTGAACAAGCGGGCAGTCGATTGGGCGATGAAAGCCGCGCTTGCACTGAATTGTGAAATCAACCGCCATACTAAATTCGACCGCAAAAACTATTTCTATCCGGACAATCCGAAAGCCTACCAAATTTCTCAGTTTGATGAGCCGATCGGCGAACATGGCTGGGTGGAAATTGAAGTCCACGGCAAGAAAAAGCGCATTGGCATCACTCGCCTTCACATGGAAGAAGATGCTGGAAAATTGACTCACACAGGCAATGGCCATTCATTGGTTGACTTCAACCGCCAAGGCACACCGCTAATTGAAATCGTTTCAGAGCCGGATATCCGTACAGCGGATGAAGCTTATGCTTATCTGGAAAAAATCAAAGCGATCATCCAATACACCGGTGTATCCGATGTACGGATGGAAGAAGGTTCATTGCGCTGCGACGCGAACATTTCCCTTCGCCCATATGGCCAGGAAGAATTCGGCACGAAAACAGAACTGAAAAACTTGAATTCTTTCAACTTCGTCCGCAAAGGCATTGAACACGAAGAAATTCGCCAAGAGCAAGTGCTGCTGTCAGGCGGGATTATCCAGCAGGAAACTCGCCGCTACGACGAGTCAACCGGGAAAACTGTGTTGATGCGCATAAAAGAAGGTTCAGACGATTACCGTTATTTCCCGGAGCCGGATTTGGTGGACATCATTATTGACGACGCTTGGCTTGAAAGAGTGCGGGCAGAAATTCCGGAGCTTCCGGATGCACGCAAAGCGCGTTATGTATCGGAACTCGGCTTGTCGCCATATGATGCCATGGTCTTGACATTGGCAAAGCCGATTTCGGATTTCTTTGAAGCGACTGTAGCTGCAGGTGCAGACGCGAAGCTGGCATCCAACTGGCTGATGGGCGAAGTGTCGGCTTATCTGAACGCCGAACAAAAGGAATTAAGCGATACAAAGCTTGAGCCGGCTGGTTTGGCAGGAATGATCAAGCTGATTTCCGATGGCACGATTTCATCGAAAATTGCCAAGAAAGTCTTCAAGGAACTGATCGAAAAAGGCGGCGACGCGAACAATATCGTCAAAGCGAAAGGCCTTGTCCAAATTTCTGACGAAGGTACGCTGCGCGAATATGTTACAGCTTCACTCGACAACAACCCGCAATCGATCGAAGACTTCAAAAACGGCAAAGACCGCGCAATCGGCTTCTTGGTCGGACAAATCATGAAACAAACCAAAGGGCAGGCAAATCCGCCGCTGCTCAATAAAATATTGCTTGAAGAAATCGCGAAACGCTAAACCAAAGCGCCAGTGATGGGGGAAAGGATGGTCCGATGAGTCGGACCATCTTTTTTAAAGTGAATAATTTGAAGCTTTTATCCCGTACAAGTAAACTAAAGGAAAGGAGATGTGATACTATGCCAATCGAACAGGAATATTTTGAAGAAGCCATCGCGATTGAAAACTATATGGCTCAAATGGAATCCAATCAAAAAACAACTTATTCGATCTATGAAAAATTCGAGCTTCCGGAAGATCCGGAGTTTATCAACCTTTTGAAAGAAAAAAAGCCGAATGTGCTGGTTATTACAGAAGACTGGTGCGGCGATGCGATGATGAACAACGCAATTCTTCGCAGAATAGCAGAAGCGGCTGACCTTGAAGTGCGCTGTGTTTACCGTGATCAAAATCCAGAATTGATGGATCAATACTTGACGAACGGCGGACGCTCCATTCCTAAATACATCATCCTTTCACAAGAAGGAGAAGTGCTCGGGCATTGGGGGCCGCGCGCTCCAAAAATCCAGGAATTCGTTACGGAAAAAAGAGCGACATTGCCAGAGAAGGACGATCCGCGCTATGCCATCAACCACGAAACGATGATTGGGGAAATCTCGGACGCCTTTACATGGAATACTGAATTCTGGCAAGCTGTATATGAAGATTTGCGCAAAACTTTTATGGAATCGTTAAAGTAAATGCAGCAGAGTGGAAGTGGAAAACTGGCCGGCCATTTGTCGGCTTTTTTCTTGGGAACTTTTTATGGTTCTTTTCTGTCTTATTTCTATAGAACGATCAGAAAGGCTGAATTCGCATGAAACGTGCACGAATTATATACAATCCTACTTCCGGAAGAGAATTGTTTCGCAAACATTTACCGGAAGTTTTAGAGAAGATGGAAAAAGCGGGATACGAAACATCATGCCACGCGACAACAGGTGAAGGGGATGCTGTATCAGCCGCTAAAAGTGCGGTAGAGCGAAACTTTGATCTGATTGTGGCTGTGGGGGGCGACGGAACTCTGAACGAAGTGGTATCAGGCATTTCCCAATTTGAAAAACGCCCCAAAATCGGTTTGATCCCTATGGGAACGACAAATGATTTTGCGCGTGCCGTCCACATTCCCCGGGATATCAACAAAGCGGTTGATATTATCTTGGCGGGCGATTCGATTCCCGTAGACGTCGGACTGATGGATAGCAACCGTTATTTTATCAACATTGCCGGAGGCGGCAGGTTGACGGAGCTGACCTATGAAGTGCCGAGCAAATTGAAAACGGTGCTTGGGCAGTTGGCTTATTACCTGAAAGGCATTGAAATGCTTCCATCTATTCGTTCATCAAAAGTGCGCATCGAATACGATGGGAACGTTTTTGAAGATCAAGCCATGATGTTTTTGATCGGTTTGACAAATTCAGTCGGCGGTTTTGAAAAATTGGCGCCGGATGCCAGCATCAATGACGGCAAATTCACATTGATGATTTTGAAAGAAGTTAATATGGCTGAGTTTATCCGGTTGGCTTCTCTGGCTTTGCGCGGAGAACACCTATCAGATCCGCATGTGATTTATACGAAGGCAAGCAAGATTTCCGTTACTTCCGAAGAAACGGTCTTGCTGAATTTGGACGGGGAATATGGCGGTATACTGCCTGCGACGTTCGAAAACCTTTGCCAGCATATCGAAGTGTTAGTGCCAATCTCCTCCATTGGTGAAAAAGACCGGAAACAAGAGGGTTCCGAAGAAGAACCTGAAACAGCTCCATTTTAATGGAACCCTTTCCAACAAGCGATAGTCGAAGAACCAAATCCAAATCGGATTTGGTCTTTTTTTTGCGCTTTTTTAAGGCCGCCAGCAATAGTGGTAGAGAGTATGCCCTCTGCTATTGCTTCATTTTCAGTGCAGAAAAACCATTGTTCCAAGCAGAAAAGCACAGGATAACGGAAATCGAAAATGATGATATATAAGTTAAATATAGCCCGAAACCGGTAATTTTCTTTCCATCCGGTTGTTCATTTGTCCATGAAAAGAGCTTCTTTTGGTATAAGTCTTCCGACTGAATGTCACACGTTATTCAAAGATGGCAAGGAAATATAAGCTTTGTGGAGCATGGCAGAAGTTTCAGCAACTATGAATGAGGTACAATAAGGGTAGTAAAAGGTGAGTTTGATAAAAGCTGTTGAAAGGGGACAAACAGATGGGATTCGAAGATACAGCCCTCCTGAGTCGCATATTGACTCTGATGACGCTGTCGTTCCATATACTTTATGCAACAATCGGCGTAGGGGTTCCGCTCATGATCATGATTGCCCAATGGGTGGGAATCAAGAAAAAAGATGATCATTATATTTTAATGGCACGGCGCTGGGCGCGCGGGTTTGTCATTACAGTGGCTGTAGGGGTTGTAACCGGGACGATTATCGGTTTGCAATTATCGTTATTATGGCCAAACTTTATGCAAGTGGCAGGAAATGTTATCGCTTTGCCGCTATTCTTGGAAACATTCGCATTTTTCTTTGAAGCAATTTTCCTGGGCATCTACTTGTACACATGGGACCGGTTTGAAGATCAGCGCAAGCATTTGCTGCTGCTGATCCCAGTGGCACTTGGTGCAGCGGCGTCTTCAGTCTTTATCACGATTGTCAACGCCTTTATGAACGCACCGCAAGGATTTGAAATGTTGAACGGTCAGCTGATCAATGTTCAGCCGCTGCTTGCGATATTCAATCCGGCGATGCCGACAAAAGTTGCGCACGTTGTAGCGACAGCTTTCATGACTTGTGCGTTTTTGCTCGCTTCGATTGCCGCCTTGCGCATTCTCAGCGGATCGAAGCACGTCTACCATAAAAAAGCGTTGTATTTGATGATGAAACTGGGCTTGGTATTTTCTATCGCGACAGCAATTATCGGCGACTTCTCAGGTAAATACTTGGCTGAATACCAGCCGGAAAAATTGGCTGCAGCAGAATGGCATTTTGAAACGGAAGCCAATGCAGGATTGGTTATGTTTGGGGTTCTTGACGGGGAAGAAGTTAAGTATGCCATTCGAGTCCCTTATGCTTTAAGCATCTTGGCGCATGGAACTCCAGGTGAAGAAGTGACTGGCCTCAACGAATTGGCAGAAAACGATGTTCCGATTCCGCCTCTTTGGATCCATTATCTCTTTGACACGATGGTTACGATCGGCATGAGCTTGGCAGCTTTATCTTTTGTTTACGTGGTGGCTGCATGGCGCGGCTGGTCCTTTATCCAAGCGAAATGGTTCAGATTCCTGTTGCTTCTGGGCGGTCCATTAGCCTTAGTGGCAATTGAAGCCGGCTGGTGGTTCACTGAAGTCGGGCGGCAGCCATGGATTCTGCGTGGCTTTATGACAACGCAAGAAGCGGCTACAACGAGCGGCAATGTTGACTTGATGATCATTTTATTTGGCGGACTGTACATCATTTTGGGAATCGGGACGATTGTCGTCTTGACCCGCATGTACCGCCGCAATCCGGTCGAGCAGGAGTTGGCTCAGCGACAAGAACAAAAAGGCGGTGAACAAGAATGACACTTGAAATTCTAGGAATAGCGGTTCTTTGGTTGTTCTTGTTCTTTTACGTCATTGTAGGGTCAATCGATTTTGGGGCCGGCTTCTTCAACGCTTATAGCGCGTTCACCAATAAACAGCATATTTTGACCAATATCATTCAGCGCTACTTATCGCCTGTATGGGAAGTCACGAATGTTTTCTTCGTGTTCTTCTTTGTCGGTATGATCGGCTTTTTCCCGCTGACGGCTTATTATTACGGAACAACGCTTTTGGTTCCCGCGAGCCTTGCTTTGATTTTGCTGTCAATTCGCGGTTCTTATTATGCATTTGCGACATACGGTGCCAAAATCAACCACCGCGGCTATATTTACATGTATGGATTATCGGGCTTGCTTTTGCCGGCGTCTCTTTCGCCGGTGCTTGCCATGTCCGAAGGCGGCTTTATCAATATGGTCAATGATTCGCCGCAGCTTGATTACTGGGCATTGTTTACAAGCCCGCTGACTTGGAGCATCGTCGTGTTGAGTTTGACTGCGGTATTATACATTTCCGCTGTCTTCCTGACCTGGTACGCCAATAAAGCAGGAGATGAAAAAGCGACAGACTTGATGCGCAAATACGCGCTTGTCTGGGCAGGACCGGCAATCATTACGGCAACCGGCATCATCTTTGAATTGCGGACGCACAACGCCGAGCATTTTGCGCGTATCATGGATTTGTGGTGGCTGTTTGGAATATCGTCCTTGTTGTTCCTGGGAACGGTGTTCCTGATCTGGAAGCGAAGAAAGTATGGTTTGGCTTTCATCCTGTTGGTGGGGCAATTCTTCACAGCCTTTTTCGCCTACGGAATATCCCATTATCCATATCTTCTGTATCCGCACCTGACGATTTACGATAGCTTCACGAATGAGACGATGGCCATTTCATTGATTATCGCGTTTGTAGCAGGATTGGGCTTGTTGCTTCCATCACTTTACCTGCTATTCCGCCTGTTCTTGTTCGATAAAGATTACGTAAAAGGGAAATCGGATTACCACGCCTGATTTTGGGCGTTAAAGGAGGAGACAGTTATGCTGCAGGATTTCTTGATCTTTTATGCCCCGTTTTTAGTGTTATTTACATCCATCGCTTTTGGGTTCTGGTTTTCATTGAAAGATGGGCCAGCAACAAAAGATGAAAAATAATTAGCAAGGCTGTCCCGTAAGGTCATGAAAATGGCTTTTGGGACAGCCTCTTTTTTGCGTTTGGGGAGAAGTTTTTCAGAGAAGTTAGAACTCAGCAGAAAAAAGTTGGAACTCGATACCGAAAAGCCGCAACCCGCAATCCAAGGCAAAAACCATCCAACAGCATCCTTGCTGCCGAGCCTAAACGGCCACTTCCGCCTTTCATTGTCTAGCTGCAGTGGCCAGGCTCTCGGGTCATAAGCCGTTCTGCTGCGGCGGCGAATGCCTCCTCGCAGTCCGTCTTATGCCTGTCGAGCCTAAACGGCCCCTTCCGCTTTTCTTTGTGTCTAGCTATAGCGCCTAGCTCCTCGAGGTCACTTCAGGCTGGAAGCAGTGGCAAAATGCGCCACAGCTTCCAGTCTTCCAGTGCTTGTCGGAGCTGACACAGGCGCCTCCGCCTTTCATTGTCTAGCTGCAGTGGCCAGGCTCTCGGGTCATAAGCCGTTCTGCTGCGGCGGCGAATGCCTCCTCGCAGTCCGTCTTATGCCTGTCGAGCCTAAACGGCCCCTTCCGCTTTTCTTTGTGTTATAATACGAAAAGTTGAAATGGAGTGAACACTTTGAAACCAGTACAAAAAAATGATCGCTTGCTCGTTCGTGTGGAAGATTTGACGCATGACGGCGCAGGTGTTGCTAAAGTAGAGGGGTACCCGCTTTTTATCCATGGCGCATTGCCGGGTGAAGATGTGGAAGTCCATGTGTTGAAAACCTTGAAATCCTATGGCTTCGCTAAATTGCTCGAGGTCAAACATGCTTCGCCGTTCCGTGTGACGGCTCCTTGTCCGGTCTTTGACACATGCGGCGGCTGCCAGATCCAGCACCTGTCTTATGAGGGACAAATGACATTCAAGCGCAAGCTGGTGCGCGACGCTATCACGCGCATCGGCAAATTGCCGGATGTGCCGGTTCATCCGGTGAAAGGCATGGAGAATCCATGGCGCTACCGCAACAAATCCCAGATCCCGTTCGGCACCGATAATGGGCGCGTTGTTGCCGGTTTCTACCAGAACCGTTCGCATGATATTGCCGATACCGATATTTGCATCATCCAGACACCGGAAGCGGACGCCATCATGGCCGCTTTGAAAAAAAGAATGCCGGAAATGGGCATTGAACCTTATGATGAACAAACGCACCGCGGCATGCTGCGCCACGTCGTGGTCCGCAAAGGGCGCGCGACAGACGAGATCATGGTTGTCCTTGTCACGAAGAAAAAGAAATTCCCGCAAGCCCAAAAGGCGATTGAACTGATCCGGACGCTTGTGCCGGAAGTGACATCGATCGTCCAAAATGTCAACGGCGAAAAAACCAACGTCATTTTTGGCAATGAAACTTTCACCCTTTGGGGCAAAGATGTTATCGAAGACCGGATTGGCGATGTCCGTTTTGAAATTTCCGCTCGGTCGTTTTACCAAGTCAATCCAGAACAGACGGATGTCTTATACGGGCAAGCGCTGGAATACGCACAGCTAAGTGGCGACGAAACAGTGATTGACGCATACTGCGGAATAGGGACGATTTCCCTGTTCCTTGCACAAAAAGCGAAATTCGTCATGGGCGTTGAAATTGTGCCGCAGGCGATCGAAGACGCGAAGCGCAATGCCGAATTGAACGGCTTTACGAATACGTTGTTTGAAGCGGGGCCGGCGGAACAGGTCATTCCGCGCTGGTATAAGGAAGGCAAGACAGCGGACGTCCTCATGGTCGATCCGCCCCGCAAAGGCTGCGATGAACAGCTCTTGCAGACCATTCTAAAACAGCGTCCAGGACGTGTTGTCTATGTATCCTGCAACCCTGCAACTTTGGCGCGCGACTTGCGCATCTTGGAAGACGGCGGCTACCGCACAAAAGAAGTGCAGCCTGTCGATATGTTCCCGCAGTCCACGCATTGCGAAGCTGTGGCTTGGCTGGAACTGGCCGAACAGATCTGATTGGAACGTGTTCGATAGAAAGCGCCTTATGGACAATCAATCAAATATTTGCTGAAGAAGTAAAGCAGAAAATTTAGAAGCGCGGACATGCACTTTTTAAATCGTCTGCTTTTGCTTTGGAACGGGAGGATATGAAATCTATGAAAGAAAACTTTTGGCAGGATTTGCCGAAACCATTTTTTGTGCTTGCGCCAATGGAAGATGTGACGGATGTGGTTTTTCGCCATGTAGTAAGCAAAGCTGGCAGACCGGATGTATTTTTTACTGAGTTTACAAATACGGAGAGCTATTGCCATCCGGAAGGAATGAAAAGCGTGCGCGGCCGTTTGCTTTTCACTGAAGATGAACAGCCGATGGTCGCACATATATGGGGGGACAAGCCTGAATTTTTCCGTCAAATGAGCATCGGCATGGCAGAGATGGGATTCAAGGGCATAGATATCAATATGGGCTGTCCAGTGCCGAATGTCGCATCCAGAGGCAAAGGAAGCGGTCTGATACTCCGTCCGGAGGCTGCTGCAGAAATCATCCAAGCGGCAAAAGCTGGAGGCTTGCCGGTAAGCGTGAAAACGCGGCTTGGCTATACAGAGCTGGATGAGTGGCATGACTGGCTTACCCATATATTAAAACAGGATATTGCCAACCTTTCCATCCACTTACGCACAAGAAAAGAAATGAGCCAAGTGGATGCGCATTGGGAGCTGATTCCGGAAATTAAAAAATTGCGCGATCAAATAGCGCCGAACACGCTGCTGACGATCAACGGCGATATTCCTGACCGTGAAACAGGGTTGAAACTTGTAGAACAATACGGCGTGGACGGAGTAATGATCGGGCGCGGTATTTTTAAAAATCCGTTCGCCTTTGAAAAAGAGCCGAAAGAACATGGCAGTGAAGAACTTCTTGATCTTCTCAGGCTGCACCTGGACCTTCATGACAAATATATAGAAGAATTGCCGCGCTCAATCAGCGGACTTCACCGCTTCTTCAAAATATACGTCAAAGGATTCCGAGGAGCAGGCGAATTAAGAAATCAATTGATGAATACAAAATCAACGGATGAAGTGCGTGCACTGCTCAAAAATCTCGAGCCTGACAATGTTGAGCAATTGGTTTAACCATATTATGGCCGGCCATTTTAGAGTTGGGATGCGCCTGGTATTCCAGGTATGGGGAAACTAGGGCCGGCTCTAGTTTCCAAACTGAAAAGACCGTTAGAATCCTTGGTGATTCTTGCGGTCTTTTTTATTTTAGGCGAAAAAAT
Source organism: Planomicrobium sp. CPCC 101110 (assembly GCF_007859395.1). GTDB lineage: Bacteria > Bacillota > Bacilli > Bacillales_A > Planococcaceae > Planococcus. The sequence goes on from NZ_VOHD01000012.1 coordinate 36,257, forward strand.
AATAAAACAAACCCTTATGTGCGTTGTATACTAGAAGAAAAAGAAATTCCTTCCATCTTCGATGAACTTTGAAAAAGGGGCGTGAGAATTATGATCATTTTAAAGAAGTTGTATTTTCAAGCCACTAATCTTTCTTGGCTGGTCTTAACTGCCTGTACAATAGCCCTGATTATTTTCAGTACATTGCTGCTGCCGCTCATTGAGCCAGGGACTTTTACAAACCATATGGACGCCCTGTGGTTCACGATGACGACCATGCTGACGGTTGGCTATGGGGATTTGTTTCCGGCGACAACCGGGGGAAGAATTTTCACGGTCCTTTTTCTATACATCATAGGAATCGGGTTGTTTGCTTCATTTATCGGCAAAGCGGTGGATAGTTTGACGTTTTATAGGCGCCAAAAAGAAAGAGGGGATTTGATGTTTGAAGGAAAAAACCATATCGTGATCATCGACTGGTCGCATAAAGCGGAAAACGCCATGAAGGACATTTTGGAGAGGGACGCAAAAGTGCAGATTGTTGTAATCGATACGATCGAAAAAGCGAAAGAGATAAACGAGCGCATCCATTTTATCCGCGGCAGGGCTACAGATGCAGACGTCCTGCGAAAAGCCAATGCCCAGCATGCCAAAGCAGTATTGATTTTTTCCGATGATAAAATCGATGACCAGATGCTTGCGGACGGCAAATCGCTGATGATTGCCTGTGCAGTCGAACGCATCTCTCCCGGTGTCCATACGACAGTGGAAATTGAACGTGAAGAGCACATCCTGAACTTTTCACATATCAAGGTAGATAATTTCATTTTGTCGAATGCCACTATAGCGAAGCTCGCGGTCGACTCGATTTTGTAGCCGTTCATCCATCAGCGAACAGATAGCAGGCGGCCGCAATATTGCGGCCGTTTTTTAATTGGATTTTCCTTTTTTAGGTTTTAGAAAATGGAAGAAGGGGGTAAAAGATACGTAGATACATTGAACAAGGAGAGAAAGAACATCATGGAGCACCAAATACCAGAATCGAAGTTTGAAGATAAGCGCAGCAATATAATTGAAGACCTTGTCGCACAAAATGTCTTTAAGATTGATGGCAGACAGTTGTATGAATTATCCTTATATGAATTGATGAAAACTTATACAGAAAAAAATTGAGCCGGTGCATTCCGGCTCTTTTCATTGGATAAAAATTTCGCTACCAATAGATTGGAGGAACTCGCATGCACCAGAAGGAATTAGAGGAATACCGCTTGACGAAATTGGATGAAATGACCATTGCCGACATGCAGCAAGAACTTGCCGAAGGCCGGATAACATCAGAAGAGCTGGTCTTGATGTACATGGAAACCATTTCCCTTCGCGACCAAAACACCAACGCCATTTTGGAAATCAATCCGGATGCTCTGCAGATTGCGCAAGCCCTTGATTTTGAGCGGAAGCTAAAAGGGCCGCGTTCTTCATTGCACGGCATCCCGGTACTGGTGAAAGACAATATGGATACCGCCGATAAAATGCATACAAGCGCCGGGTCCCGGGCGCTGAAAGACCATTATGCGTTAAAAGACGCCCAAGTGGTGGGAAAACTGCGTGAGGCGGGAGCGGTCATTTTAGGGAAAACGAACTTGACGGAATGGGCGAATTTCATGTCCGATAAAATGACCAACGGCTTCAGTTCAAGAGGCGGCCAGACAAAAAATCCATACGGCCCATTTGATGTAGGAGGCTCCAGCTCCGGTTCCGCAGCAGCTGTTGCATCCAACTTGGCGGCCGCTGCCCTTGGCACGGAGACATCCGGTTCTATCATCAACCCGGCTGTGCAGAATCATTTGGTCGGCATCAAACCGACAGTGGGTTTGGTCGGACGCACAGGCATCATTCCGATTTCCCATACACAAGATGTCCCGGGAACGCTTGCACGGACGGTGGAAGATGCGGTCGCGGTGTTCGCTTCGCTGATAGCTGTCGATCCGGAAGATCCCATCACCATTTTTGCCGAACCGTTTGAGAAGTACGATTGGTCGATCCACTTTAAAAAAGATGGGTTGCAGGGAGTGAAGCTGGGCGTGCCAAGAGGCCTCTTTGAAGACAGCATCTCTGCAGAGCACCGGGCTTTGTTTGAAGAAGCGCTTGGACAATTGCGGGCATGCGGCGCGGAAATCATCGATAATGTCGATCTTGGCGCCGATCAAGAGGATTTGGGATTTGCGGTGCTGCTGCATGAGTTCAAGGCCGGCCTTGACGCTTATTTAGGGAAATCCAATCCATTGAACCCGATCCGGTCATTGGAAGATGTGATTGCTTTCAACAACAAGCATCCGGAAGAGATGCTGCGCTTTGGCCAGAATCTTCTCGAACAAGCCAGCATGACGACCGGGAAACTTAATGAACGGGACTACATCGAAGCGCTTGAGCGAAACCGTTTTTTAGCTGCGGAACAAGGGATAGCCGCTACTTTGAAGGAAATTGGAGCAGACGCTTTCGTGTTGCCTCAGGATCACGGCTGCAATATTAACGCAGCAGCCGGTTTTCCGGCCATTGCTGTTCCTTATCGGTTATCGGAGACAAAAGAACCCTTCGGCATTACGTTGACTTCCCACGCTTTCAGCGAGCCTAAGCTGATTGAATACGCCTATGCATTTGAACAGGCTGCCAAAGGGCGCGTCAAACCATATTAAAAAAGCAAAGCCGGATTTTGGCTTTGCTTTTTATCTTTTTTGAAGCTGTTTCCATGCTTGTTCAAGCAAAACGACCAGCGTTTTTTCATGCGCCGGAAAATTTGCCAAAGTTGCTAACACACTTTCACATACAATTTTCCGCGGTTTTCCGCTGCCCAGTTCTTCGGACAGAAAGATGACAAGTTGTTTGGCATCCGCTTCTTCTTCATCCAAGGTTTCAGCTTGTTCCTTCAGCTGGACGCTCAATGTTTCCAGTGAGGCAGCTTCAGCCGGTGCTTCGGTAGAAAGTTTATGTTCCCGGATAAATCTGTCTCCGGTCTCCATTTGTTTTGTGATCGTCGATTTCAAGCGCCTGATGATAAAATCGGCCAGCTTTTCAATCGGAAGTTCTTCTTCAGAGCTAAGCCTCCAAAGATGGATCAATTGCTGGATTGAACCATGGATCATGCCTGCATTCTCCAGTGCATATGGAGCGGCCTCTTCACCGAAAAGATCGATTATGCGCAAAGAAATCCATTCCAGTTCTGCCACGTACGTCTGCCTTGAAAAAAGCTTCAGTTCTTCTTCCTGCGAATAAAATATGCTTTCGTATAGCGTAAACAAGTTTTTCTCCTGATTCAGCTGGATCCGGATGCACAGTTGTTCAGCCAATACTTCGGGGTCGCTTGCTTCTTTGCCGACAGCGGCCGCCATTCTCTTTTGGCGGATTTCACTGCCGATGGATTCCATAATGGCAATGAGGCATTCGCTTTTCGAAGAGAAGTAATTATAGAAAGTCCCTTTTGAAACACCGGCTTCATCTAAAATGTCCTGGATGGATGAAGAGATATAGCCTTTATTGATAAACAACGAATAAGCGGCGTCGATGATTTTCTGTTTTTTTAAGTTCATTTTCTTCACCTTTGTACTATCAGTCTAGTCCTATCTTATCCTGTAATCCCTTTCAAATCAACTAGAATAGACCGGTAGTATATTTTTGTTGATAAAAATAGACGAGCGGTATAGAATAGTGCAATGAGGAAAATACAGTTGGAAAGTACGGAGGAATAAAAGAATGACAGAACAGAAAAAACCGCCTTATGGCATTATCGCGATTCTCTTTACCGGGGCATTCGTGACAATCTTTACACAGACCTTATTGAACATTGCACTTCCCAGAATCATGGCAGACTTGGAAGTATCGGCTTCAACGGTCCAATGGCTTGTGACCGGTTATATGCTGGTCAATGGTATTTTGATACCGGCAAGCGCCTTTTTTATCCAGCGGTATTCAAACCGTTCGGTTTTCATTTTAGCGATGACGCTGTTTTCGCTGGGGACGCTTCTGGCGGGCGTAGCGCCGGCATTCAGTGTATTGCTTGCAGGAAGGATGATCCAAGCTTCTGGCGCAGCATTGATGATGCCATTGTTGATGAACGTAATCCTCGCAGCCTTCCCAGTTGAAAAGCGTGGATCGGCAATGGGCGTTTTTGGGCTCGTAATGGTAGTGGCTCCAGCAATCGGGCCGACACTTTCTGGATATATTGTTGAACATTACTCTTGGCGCGTCCTATTTTTCATCATATTGCCGGTCGCACTGATCTCACTTGGCCTTGGGATTTTCAAACTGAAAAATCTAACTGTCCAAAACAGAAACATTTCTTTGGACAAACTATCAATCATTTTTTCAAGCATCGGCTTCGGCGGTATCTTATACGGCTTCAGTTCAGCTGGCACGATGGGGTGGGACAATCCGGCGGTATACGGGACAATTGCAATCGGCATAGTTTCATTGGTCGTTTTCGTTTTCCGCCAATTGAAATTGAAAGAGCCGTTGCTCGAAGTCCGGATTTACAAATATCCGATGTTTGCCTTATCATCGGTCATTTCAATTGCCCTTTCGATGTCAATGTTTTCGGCCATGATTTTGATGCCGATATACGTCCAAACCATCAAAGGCATATCGCCGATTGAATCGGGGCTCTTGATGTTGCCGGGAGCGCTGGCAATGGGCTTCATGTCGCCGGTCACTGGCCGTCTGTTTGATAAATTCGGTGCCAAAGTGCTGGCAATTCCAGGGTTGGCAATTGTCGTCTTCACGACTTACCTTTTCAGCCAGCTTTCTCTTGAGACAACATATCTGGAAATCATGGCGATATACACGGCCCGGATGTTCGGGATTTCAATGGTTATGATGCCGGTAATGACGAACGGTTTGAATACGCTGCCGATGAAATCTTATCCGCACGGCACAGCCATCAACAATACGCTTCAGCAAGTTGCAGGAGCTATCGGTTCAGCGTTCTTGATCACAGTTATGAACACACGCGCCGAGTCGGCCGGCAAAGAATTGGCAGCAAGCGGCGCAGCTCCTGAAACCATCATGAACAATGCGATGCTTGAAGGCATTAACTATTCATTCTTTGTTTCCATGTTCATTGCACTTTTTGCGCTAGTGTTGGCTTTATTCATCCAAAAGCCGAACCGGGTGGCAACAGAAGCTGAAAAAGATATTGTCTACCAACAAAAAGAAGTGACAGAATGATAAAAGGCTGACCCTGGATGGGTCAGCCTTTTGGAGTTGCTAGGGGAACTCCAAGAAGATGGGGTTAAAAGGTTGGCCAAGATCCTCTAGGCGTGAAAGTGCCCGGCCAGAGCGGAAAGAGAAGTTTTCGGACTAGTTTCAAGACAGGCTTTTCGCTTCCAAAAAAGCGCTGCAGCGCCAAATATGATACACTAGATGCATTCAAAAGAAGGTGGAATCTACATGACTTTTATAAACGAACTCAATCCAATATGGCAAGAAAAATGGAACAAAGCAGGATTTGCAACCCCGATGCCGATCCAGGAGCAAATGATTCCGGAAATGTTGGCTGGCAACGATATCGTGGCGGAATCGCCGACAGGATCCGGTAAAACACTAGCATATGTTTTGCCGATTCTTCAACGTGTGAATCCGGAAAAACCCTCGACGCAAGCGATGATCATCGCCCCGTCCCAAGAATTGTCGATGCAGATTGTCAATGTGCTGCGCGAATGGACGGAAGGCACCGATGTAACCGTCACCCAGTTGATTGGGGGAGCCAACATGCAGCGGCAGCTTGAAAAATTGAAGAAGAAACCGACAATTGTAGTCGGGACACCGGGACGGTTGAACGAACTGGTGAAAAACAAAAAGTTGAAAATGCATGAAATCCGCATCATTGTTCTAGATGAAGGCGATCAATTGATGGCTCGGGAACACCGCAGCATCATGAAGGATCTAATCGAGAAGACGCAGCACGACCGCCAATTAGTATTGGTGTCGGCGACAATCACAGAAGAAGTCGAGCTGGTGGCCGATCGGCTGATGACCCATCCGACCCGCTTGCGCGTTACGCTTGACGATATGCCGATGCAAGGCAAAGTGACGCACTCGTTTGTTAAAGTGGATGAACGGGACAAAACCGATCTGCTTCGCAGAATTTCCCATATCGAGGGCGTGAAAGCTTTGGCATTTGTCAATAACTTGGACCAGTTGCTGATGAAAGAAAACAAATTGAAATTCCGCGACGCGAAAATTGTGGCATTGCACTCTGAAATGAAGAAAGATGAGCGCAAAAAGGCGCTTGACTCGTTCCGCAAAGGCGAAGTGTCTGTGCTGATTGCGACAGAAGTCGCTGCCCGTGGATTGGATATCGATCAAGTGACGCATGTTATTCATGTGGATGTTCCGCAGACTGTCGAACAATACTTGCACCGGTCCGGCAGAACGGGAAGAGCGGGAGCGGACGGCGAAGTCCTGACGCTTCTGGCATATTCCGATGAACGCCATTACAAGAAATTCACGAAAGAGCTGCCTTCAAAGCCGGTGCAAAAAGTGCTGCATGGCGGCAAACTGATTGAAGGGTCCAGCAAGACAATTTCCGCGAAGGGGAAATAACAATGACTTTTGATGAAAAATTAGAGCAGTATGCAGAGCTGACCGTTTCAGTAGGCTTGAACGTTCAAAAAGGCCAGCTCATTGTCATCAATACAACGACCGATACCATCCAGTTTACGCGCCAAGTTGTGAAAAAGGCTTATGAAGCCGGGGCGAAAACTGTCTATTTGAATTACAGCGATCCGGTCCAGACAAGGATCCATTACGAATTGGCTCCGGATGAAGCATTCCGGGAATATCCGAAATGGTCCGTTGTTCAGCGGGATGAAGTGATTGACGCAGGAGGATCTTTTTTATGGATCGATGCAGAAGATCCGGATTTGCTGACCGGCATTCCAGCCAAACGGCTGGCTGATTCCCAAAAAGCTGCAGGAAAAGCATTGGAACGCTACCGCCAAGCTGTCGGTTCCGATAAAGTAGCATGGTCCATCGTGGCGATTCCATCCCGAAAATGGGCAGAAAAAGTATTCCCGGGCCATGAAGCTGAAGATGGCATGCAAAAGCTTTGGGAAGCGATTTTCAAAACTGTGCGCATCGGCGAAGGCGATGCAGTCCAGCTATGGAAAGATCATATTGAGGCACTGGAAAAACGCGCTTCCCAGCTGAATAGAAAAAAATATGCCAAATTGCATTATCAAGCTCCTGGCACAGATTTGGTTATTGCGCTGCCTGAAAAGCACAAATGGCTTACGGGGGCCGCACAGACGCCCCAGGGCAACGCATTTATCGCCAATATGCCGACAGAGGAAGTTTATACGGTGCCGGCTAAATATGGAGTCGAAGGACAGGTGCGCAATACAAAGCCGCTTGTCTATCAAGGCAATATCATCGATGGCTTTTCACTGACGTTTGAAAAAGGGAAAATAGTCAAAGCGGAAGCTGAAACAGGGCAAGAGCTGCTCCATGAAATGATTCATGCGGATAACGGGGCCGCATATTTGGGTGAAGTGGCTTTAGTGCCGCATCATTCCCCAATTTCGAACTCCAACATCCTGTTCTTCAATACGTTGTTCGATGAAAATGCCTCTAACCATTTGGCGATTGGCGATTCATATCCGACGTGTTACGAAGGCGCCCGCGACTTGGAACGCGCACAGCTGGAGTCGATTGGCTTGAATACGTCCATTGTCCACGAGGATTTCATGATTGGCAGCGAGAATATGGACATTGACGGCATTTATGAAGACGGGTCCAGAGAACCGATTTTCCGAAATGAAAATTGGGCTTTTTAAGGGGTGAGCATATTGAAAAAAATAATAATCGCAGTTTTGGCGGCTTTGTCGATGGCCAATGGATCTTTTTCTGTTCAAGCGGCCGTCAAAATACCGGCCGTTTATGTAGCGCTCGGCGATTCTCTTGCCGCCGGCCAGACGCCGGATTCAAAAATTGATGCTGGGTATGCGGACTTGATTGCGCAGGAGCTGTCCCGGCATCAGCCGGTCGCTCTCTATACGAAACAATTGGCGTTCCCCGGTTTTACAACAGAAGATGTGCTGGAGCGGATCAAATCAAAACCAGCGCAGGAAGTGTTAGCGTCCGCAAATATCATCACATTGTCTGCAGGGGCCAATGATTTGCTGCGCCTTGTCCAAGCAAATCCGGAAGAAGGTGCGCTTGCGTTTCAGCAAGTCCAAGTAGATTTCGCATTGAATGAGGCCCGCCTCAATATGGAAGCCATATTGGCGGAGCTTGAGGAAAGAGCGCCGAATGCCGACATTTACGTAATGGGGTATTATTTCGCCTACCCGCATGTGCGTGATAACCAAAAAGAAGGCACGGCCGAACAGCTCGATCGGCTAAATGAGATTCTAAAAAACAGCGCCAAAAAAGCGGGGGCGACATTTGTTGCTGTCGATAAGGCTTTTGGTGAAAATGCCGTAAAAAAAGTGCCGAACCCGGCTGATGTCCATCCCAATCTATTAGGCTACCAGGCCATGGCGAACGCTTTTTTGGACCATTATCAAAAAGGCTGGAAAGTCGAGAAACGGGAACTGCCAGAGCCCAACCCGATGACATTTGAAGAAATTCAAAAAATGCAAGAAAAACAGAGTGAGCAGTCTTCTTCAGTGGAAAGGACTTCTGCACGCCCATCCACCCAGATAGAGGAAGACTACCTGGCTCTGCAGAAACCGCTGCCCTATATTTGACCAGACAAAAGCCGCCCCGAATGGTTTCGGGGCGGCTTTTAAGCGTTTAGCGCTTTCGCTGGTCGGGTCTATTATATTGGGTAGTATTTTGTGCGCTGCCAGCTTTGCGTTTGTTCATGGCTTTGCGGATAATCGGGTAAGCGATTGGTCCATATTTAATGGCAGTTTTTACGATACGGCCTATTCCCATCATCATCTCTCCAATCCTAGTCAAGGTAGTATACAAGTTCCCGAAAAAGGGGGAGCGCAAACCTTATTTCTCAGGAAAGTGCTTGTATTGAGAGAATAGCCTTATAGTCAAACAAGCTGGAAATGATCACATATTCACCGTCGCCGTGCCAATCTGCACCGGCTGGACCGAACTCGATCGCGCCTTCACCGCCCATAGTTGCTGCATAATAACGTGTATCCGCTGCACCATGCTGCCCAAAAAGGACAGGATCGGCGTGCCCTGCTTTGCGGATTGCTTGCTGCAGCGATTCGATATACGGATGGCTTGGTTTAGTGGTCAAAGCCGGGGTGGAAGGGTCGGCTTTATACTCCATGTCTATTTCAAGTTTTTTAGCAAGCCCATCCATTTGCTGGATGATATCATTTGGATCTTGGCCGGGCAAAAAGCGGATATCATAAGACATTCGGCAGCGATCCGGAACAACATTATAGCGGTCGCCGGCACCGATTATTGCGAGATTGACGGAAGGATGGGCGTAATAAGGCGTTGCTTCCTGCTGAAACGGCAAAGTTCCTAGCTGATTATGAAACTTCATTGCAGACTCGATTGCGTTTTGTCCTTCCCACGGGCGGCTCCCGTGGGCGGGTTTGCCTTTGAATATCAAGTCCATATGCAAAACTCCTTTTGATTGAAGGCCGATTTTTAAATTTGTCGGCTCGCCGCAAATGACGAAATCCCCGGTGAAGCCTTGATCGACCAACCATTCGGAAGTGTTATGCCCGCCAATTTCTTCGTCCGTTACGATATGCAGTTGGACAGTGCGGGACAAAGCTGCGGCTTCAAGTTCCACAAAAGCCATCATCATGGCTGCCACACCGGCTTTCATATCAGCAGAGCCCCGGCCATAAAGGCGGCCCATTTTTTCAACAGGTGCAAATTGGCTGGCATTGCCTGGTACGACATCTACATGGCCATTCCAAATGAGGGTCTCGTTTCCTTGCCCTTTTACGGCAGTCAGCATCAAGTAGCCGTTGTTTTCATGGACCGTCACTTCTTGGCCATGTTCTTCAAGCCAGGCGGCACAGAAAAGAAGCGCTTCATTTGCCCCAGACTTACTATCGCTTTTGATTTCAATCAGCTTTTTTAAAAGTTCAATCATTTTGAGCAGCCAGTTTGGCCGGCTGCCTTCACCCCCCTCGTTAGATTTATAAACTGTCTTGTTGCTTTCACTCCATTGCTTAGGTACAATGTTCATGTTACCTAATTTAATGTATACACCACAAGGGGAGCTTTTGCTGAGAGTGAACAATTTTGTTCTTACCCTTTGAACCTGTAAGTTAATGCTTGCGCAGGGATGTGGATGGAAACCTGCCCTTATGCGGCGTCAGGCTCTATCCTGACGCCGCTTTTATATGGAAAAAAGGTTTTATTCTGCTGTCCCTTCTGGTGTTGTGCAAAACACATAAGGAGGAAATTATGAGAAATAAACGGGTTTTGTTGATGATGGAGATCGCAATTTTTGGAGCTCTTGGATTTGTGCTCGATTTCGTTGCTTTTAAGATGCCTCAAGGCGGCTCTGTCAGCTTGGTTATGATCCCCATTATATTGATGGCTTTTAGAAGAGGGGTATTGGCGGGTGTGTTGACGGGATTGTTGGTGGGGTTGCTGCAAATTGTTACCGGAACCATTTCAATCACACCGCTTTCTTTCGGATTTGTCGTCTTGCAAGTGTTTTTGGATTATCTTGTTGCTTACGCTGTTGTCGGGTTAGCAGGGGTTACACGAAGCAATTATTTGGATGGACACAGAAATGGGAGAACTGGCAAGATGATTACTGCCATTATTGCAGGGGTCTTGTTTGCTTCGTTGCTGCGCTATGTAGTTCACGTAATAACTGGAGTGTTGTTTTTCGGCATGTACGCAGAAGGCAACGTTTTGATTTACTCTGTCATTTATAACGCAACATATATGATTCCAGTCTTTTTGCTTGCGGCAATAGTTTGTTCGGCGCTTTTTGCAGCCGCTCCAAGACTTGTCGACAGCAAAGCTTAATACGAAGAAGAGGACTATCGCTAGGATAGTCCTCTTTTCTTATGGTATAATTTTTAATTAGAAAAGCTTGAAAGAAGGGTATTCAATGATTGCAACAACTGAGAAAGATATTGAAATGTTAAAAAAAGCCGGCCAGATGGTCGCGAAAATCCGGGAAGCCATGAAGGCAGCGACAAAACCGGGTGTTACAACAAAAGAGCTTGACGAACTTGGGGGACGGCTGTTCAAAGAGCTTGGCGGCGTATCAGGCCCGAAATCGGAATATGATTTTCCAGGCTATACTTGCATCAGCGTGAATGAAGAAGTAGCACACGGTATGCCAGGCAAGCGCGTTATCCAAGAAGGCGATGTCGTCAATATTGATGTATCAGGTTCGTATGAAGGCTATTTCTCAGACACAGGCATTTCTTTTGTGGTGGGGGATGGATATCCGGAAAAAGAAAAACTCTGTGAAGTTGCCCTTTCCTCATTTGAACGGGCAATGACCAAGGTCAAGGCTGGGGCGAAGCTGAACCAGATCGGCAAAGCGGTTGAACGCGAAGCAAAAGACAATGGTTTGTTCGTCATCAAGAATTTGACTGGCCACGGTATCGGGAAATCCCTGCACGAAGCACCCCAGCATGTATTGAATTACTATGATGCCTGGGAAACAACTATTCTGAAAGAAGGCATGGTTCTTGCCGTTGAACCATTTATCTCGCAAAAAGCCGAGCATATCATCGAATCCGGAGACGGCTGGACCTTTATCACGCCGGACCAATCGCTGGTTGCCCAAATTGAACACACTGTCCTTGTAACAAAAGGCGAACCGATTCTTTTAACTAAATTGGATTGAACGTAAAAAGGCCCGCTTAAGCGGGCCTTTTTTTTATCAGTAGTATGCCGGTTGCGATCACACCGCTCAAAAACAGCGAAGCGGTTGTCACGAGCAGTTCATCGGTGCCGTTTTTTACGGCGATGCCGATAAATGCCCAGATGAACACAAGAGCCAGCGGAACATCAAAATGATGGAAACGGATATGGAGCGCTATGGCAGTGGCAACGGTCAACATGATAACCGTCCATAACTGATCGCTGAGCCCGAAGCCGCTCCAATTGTAGTAAATTAAAACATAATTAATATTAGTGATGGCCGCGACGATGAGCCAGCCAAGATTGACTGAAACCGGCATTCTTTCCGTTGCTTTGCGTTCTGTATTTTTATATTGCAGATAAAGTCCGGCTACCGCTAACAAATAAGCGATAATTGCAGCAATGGACCAGCCAAAATGTTCATAATGCCACAGAAACAGCCATACAATATTGAATACAGCACTCAATGTAAAATACAATGTGATTTTTGCGGAGGGAATTTCACCATTTTTTACGCGAATCCACCAGCCGACAATCCAGATGGCGAACAATATGTAGATGATGGACCAGATGGAAAATACATAACCGGCCGGTGTGATCAACACAGGAAGCCGGTTGGAAATCCCGCCTGTAGTTTGTCCATTAATCGGCAAAATGTTTGCCAGAGCATTAAAAATGACAATGCTTAAAAAAGCAATGGTCATCACCAGTGTACGAACCATTAAAGATCCCTCCTTGTATACAGTATACCTGTCCTTATTCGGTTCAACAAATATCAAATTCCCAGAAATCCCATAATAATAGTAAAAAAGAGAAAGCCTGATATTTATTCGTCATCCAGCGCCCGCAACTGAAGGGATTTTATTCCTCCAAATCTGTAACAATGATATACTTATAAGTGTTTTTAGAAAATTAAGTTTTGTAGGAGGAAAGACAATGACAGTTAAATTTTCTGAAGTATGGGATTTGGATGTGCTGTTTCCGGGAGGCAGCAATTCCAAGGAACTAAGATTACATATGGATAACGCCGGACCAAAATTGGATGAATTTGAAGCGTTGGCCCGGAATTTCCAAGTGCCGGAATCGAAAGAAGATGCGCAGCAAGTAGCGGGCCTTCTTGAAGAAGTTAAAAATACAATGCTTCATTTGCAGCAGTCCGACGCATTCATCGGCTGTCTGATGGCCCAAGATACGGAAGATAAAAAAGCGGCATTATTGCAAAGCGAAGCTTCGTCGATGGGCGCGCGTTTCCAATCGGCCGTTCAAAAAATCCAACAGGATCTGGCCAAAACAGAAGACAGTGCGTGGGCAATCTTGCTGGAAGAACCGTCTCTCCACGAATTCAGCTTCCTATTGAACGAATGGCGTGAAGAAGCGAAATTGCAGCTTTCCGAAAAAGAAGAAAATCTGATTACGGCTTTGAGTGTGGATGGCTATCATGCCTGGAGCCAATTGTATGACATGCTCGTCGGTGAAATCAAAATTAAGATGACAGTTGATGGAAAAGAGAAAATCCTGTCAGTCGGCCAGGCGAACAACTTAAGTTCGCATGGGGATGCAGCTGTCCGCCAGGAATCTTATGAGAAATTGGAAGCGGCATGGACGGAGAAAGAGGAATTCTTCGCTAAAACACTGAATTCAATCGCAGGATTCCGCTTGGCGGTATACGGCAAGCGCGGATGGGAAAATCCGCTCCAGGAACCGCTTCATATCAACCGGATGAAAGAAGAGACGTTAAATGCCATGTGGGGGGCAATCAGCAAAAACAAACAGCCATTCGTGGACTACTTGAACAGAAAAGGGCGGATGCTTGGGAAAGAAGGGCTTGACTGGTATGACGTCGATGCACCTGTAACCCAAAGCACGCAGCATTTTTCATATCAAGAAGGCGCTGAATTCATTTTAAAGCATTTTGAAAAGTTTGGTCCAGAACTTGCGGAATTTGCAGAGCAGTCTTTTGAAAAAGGCTGGATCGAGGCGGAAGACCGTCCGAACAAACGCCCTGGCGGTTTTTGCACCGGGTTGCCCCTGACGGAAGAATCCCGTATTTTCATGACCTATAGCGGAACAATGTCGAATGTGGCTACGCTTGCGCATGAATTAGGGCATGCTTTCCATACGTTCGCCTTGCGCCCTGTCCATTCATTGAACCGTTCGTATGCAATGAACGTAGCGGAAACAGCATCCACATTCGCGGAAATGATCGTTGCAGACGCTGCGGTAAAAAATGCCGGAACGAACGAAGAGAAACTTGCGCTGCTTGAAGACAAATTGCAAAGAAGCGTGGCGTTTTTCATGAACATCCATTCCCGCTTCTTGTTTGAAACCCGTTTTTACGAAGAACGCAAAAAAGGCGTGGTTTCAGCAGAGCGCTTGAACAAATTGATGGAAGAAGCGCAGCAAGAAGGATTTGCCGGGGGGATCAGCTCCACGCATCCGCATTTCTGGGCATCAAAATTGCATTTCTACATTACAGATGTTCCGTTCTACAATTTCCCGTACACATTCGGCTATTTGTTCTCATTGAGCATCTACGCAAAAGCGCTTGAAGAAGGAGCCGGTTTTGAGGAGAAGTACATGGCCCTTCTGCGCGATACAGCCATCATGACAGCTGAAGACTTGGCGATGAAGCATTTGGGCGAAGATATTACGCAACAAGCGTTCTGGGAAAAAGGGATCGCTTTATGTGTGAAAGACGCAGAAGAATTCATCGCATTAACGTCTTCTGTGGAATGACATGAGTTTGCTATTCAATGGCCGGACATGTTACCTCCGGACTTTGGCTGTAGATGATGCGGAGGAGATGGTGCAGCTGCTCCTCCGCAACCGGGATTACTGGGCCATCTACGAACCGCGCCATCGGGACAGTTATTTTACAGTTGCAGTCCAACGGGAAAAAATAAGAGAAGCGATCTATCAGGCGCGGGAAAACCGGGAATATAGTTTTGGGGTATTTGAACATGAATCCAACCGCTTGATTGGCCATATCTCTATGTACGGCATCAAACGATTGCCTTTTTTGAGTGCACTTGTCGGATATTCGATTGATGAAGCGTATGTCGGAAGGGGGATAGCCACAGAAGCGGTTCGGCTTATAGTCGCTTTCGGTTTTGAACAATTGCGCCTGCACAGGCTGGAAGCCTATGTCTCTCCACGGAATTTGGGGTCGATTCGGGTACTCCAGAAGTCAGGTTTTCAAAATGAAGGGCTGTTGAGGGAATTCCTGCATATCAACGGCATATGGGAAGACCATTTCCATTTTGCAATGCTCGAGAGCGAATTTTGAAAGGGAAAGGCCGCCTACAAAAGATGGTGGAAAGAAATAAAAAGATGGTTTTTCGAATAAGGGACAAAGCGAAAGAAGGTGCAAAATGAATAAAGACAAGCTTTTTTCATATCACAAATGGGCCGCTTTAGCATGTCTAAACCATATTCAAACAGCCGGTGAAGAGCTTTACACACGTGAAGGTTCGAGTTCATTCCCTTCCATCCAAAAAACTGTCGAACATATCATTGGCGTGGAAAGGCTTTGGTTTTTAAGAATGCATGGGGTCAAACAGCCGGTGTTTGAACGCTTTGACGTTTCAACAATTGAAAAGGCGAAAGAATCCATTATGCTGCTGCATGCTGAAATGGAATTGTATTTTGCTTCTTTGTCAGAAGAACAATGGCAAGAGTCGCTGAATTTCAAGAACACGCGGGGCGATGATTGCGAGAACACGCGTGAAGAAATGCTGTTTTCATTCATCAACCATGCGTCATACCACAGAGGCCAAATCACTTCGCTTCTGCGCCAGTTTGGCAAAGAAGGCACATTGCTTGAGTTTTATTATTATGTACAGCAAAACCGCTGAGAATTTCTCAGCGGTTTTCGTTTTTATTCTTCATTTCCGTCCACAATAAGATCCAACTTGCCGGTTTTTGGATCGATGACCAAGCCATGAACCGGAACGGAACGGTCCATCAATGGATGGTTTTTGACCATGTTGACGCTGTGGCGAACGCTATCGGTGACATTGTCAAATCCTCGAAGCCACTGTCCTAAATCGATTCCTGAGTACTCTACCATCTCAATTGTTTTTTCATCAATTCCACGTGCTTTCATCTTTTCGAGGACCGAATCCGGCTCAATCGCAGCCATACCGCAATCATGGTGGCCAATTATGTAAATCTCATCTGCTCCCAGCGCATAAACGGCGACAAACAGGCTGCGCATGATTCCGCCAAACGGATGGTTAATGACTGCTCCTGCACTTTTTACAATCTTGACGTCTCCATTTTTTAAGTTCATTGCTTTTGGCAGCAATTCAAAAAGACGGGTGTCCATGCACGTTAAAATAACGATTTTCTTATCCGGAAATTTAGTTGTGATAAACTGTTCGTATTTCTTATCTTCTACAAATCCTTCGTTATACTCCAAAATTTCATTTAACATTGACATGATGAGTCCTCCTTAACTATTCTTCTTTTCTATTTTAATCGAAACAATTCCAAAAGACGAATGAAGTGTAAAAAAATCCGGAAGCATGGATGCTTCCGGATTTCATTATCTTGAAATTCGTTCGAGTTTGTTCATCATAACAAGAGAGCGTCCTGTGCCGATGGCAACAGATTCAAGAGGCTGAGGAGCAGTATGGACGGGAACAGAAATTTCTTCTGAAAGCCATTGTTGCATTCCTTTTAAAAGAGCACCGCCGCCAGAGATGACTACGCCTTGGTCCACGATATCACCGGATAGCTCAGCAGGGCAGTTCTCAAGAGTCGCACGGATACATTCCAAAATTGCTGACAATGGTTCTTTTAATGTTTCTTGAATTTCAGTAGATGTCAATGTCACAACTTTTGGCAATCCCGTCATTACATCACGGCCGCGGATTTCCATCGTTTCCGCTTTATGAGGAATAAGGGCATAGCCGATTTCTTTTTTTATGTTTTCAGCAGTCGGTTCACCGATCAACACGTTGTAATGTTTGCGAACGTATTGGATGATATCTTCATCCATCCGGTCTCCTGCTACTTTTACTGTGTTTGAAGATACCACACCACCGAAAGAGATAATTCCAACTTCCGTCGTACCTCCACCGATATCAACGATAACACTTGCGATTGGTTCGCTGACCGGTAAATCAGCACCGATTGCAGCTGCCACCGGTTCTTCGATCAAGTGAACATTTTTTGCGCCGCTTTGCTTGGCTGCGTCATGGATAGCCCGGCGTTCTACGGAAGTCGCTCCACAAGGAGTACAAATCATGACATTTGGCTTGCGGAATGCGCCTCCCATAATTTTTGCAGTTTTTTGCATAACAATCTTTAGTAGGTCAGTGGTTACTTCGAAATCAGCAATAACACCATCTTTAAGTGGACGGACAACACGGATGTGGCTTGGTGTTTTCCCCATCATCGCTTTTGCATCCTCTCCAATTGCAAGGACTTTATTCGTTTTTGTATCTAATGCAACAACTGAAGGCTCATTTAAAATAATGCCCTTTGCTTTTGTGTATACTAAAATATTCGCAGTTCCTAAGTCAATACCGATATCTGTAGCAGAAAACATGCACAAACTCCTCCTATTATAAAACAAGTTCCTTTGGCATTTTACCATGAAAAAATGAAGGGAAAGCGGAGGTGAATATTTTTGTTACATTACGAAGGACTTATGGCTTTGAATTCGTGCATAAAATAGGTTCATATACATGTTTTGTAATCGTTTTGAAATATAAATGTATTATTAATGTTAAATAATTGTCATTTGAAATAAAAAAAGAGGACGTGTAAAACGCCCTCTTTACGCTATTGATATTTTTTTGTTGGTACCGGGTCTACGTGTTCTGCATCGTGCGAATGCAATTCTTTTCCAAGAAAATGCATAAGCGTTACGAAAAATAAGCCAATAACGACCATGAAACCAAGGACAACTGTAATGCCATAAAGCATAATAGGATAACTCCTCTCCTGTTTGTAATCATCATTACATATTATACAGAAAAACCAAGAGAAAATTAAGTGTCGATTTTCAGAACCTTAAAATGCCCAGTTGCCGCCTCTGAATATCGGTTCACGCGTTCCATCTTCGAGTATGCCGTCAATATCCATCTCAGCAGAGCCGACCATGAAATCGACATGGGTGATGCTTTGGTTCAATCCATGTTTCAACAGCTCTTCGGAAGACATCGTTTTTCCGCCTTCAACACAGAATGCATAAGCGCTGCCGATAGCAAAGTGATTGGATGCATTTTCATCAAACAAGGTATTGTAAAACAAAATGTTTGATGCTGAGATCGGGGATTGATGCGGAACCAGTGCAACTTCGCCTAAGTAATGGGAGCCTTCATCCGATTCCACTAACTGTTTCAGGACATCCTCTCCTTGGGCGGCTGTTATGTCCGTAATTTTTCCGTTTTCAAAGGTGATCTTAAAATCATCGATAATATTGCCGCCATAGCTTAGCGGTTTTGTACTAGTTACATACCCGTTTACGCCCGTTTTATGCGGAACTGTAAAAACTTCCTCAGTCGGCATATTGGCCATGAATGTATTTCCCTTTTCATTTACCGAACCGGCGCCGCACCAAAGATGGCCATCAGGGAGAGCGACCTCCAAATCGGTCTTTGGCGATGTGTAGTGCAGTTTCGCGTATTTTTTATTGTTCAAATAATCGACCTTGGTATGGAGCGATTGATCATGGGCAAGCCAAGCTTCAACCGGCTGATCAAGGTCTGCACGTACGGCTTTGAAAATCGCATCCCATAGCGCTTCGACTTGCGCTTCTTCAGCGAGCTCAGGGAAAACTTTCGCTGCCCACGCTTTTGAAGGAGCCGCGATCACGGACCAGCTGACTTTGTCCGATTGGACCATTTGCCGGTATTTGCTTAAAGCTGTCCCGGTAGCTTTCTGGGCAGCCGATATCCGCTTCGAGTCGATGCCTTTCAAAAGATCCGGGCTTTGAGAAATGATGCTGAGAAAAGCGGAGCCTTGTTCAGCCAGTTGTTCACGTTCTTGGACTTTCCAAGCCGGAAACTCTGAAAAAGAATCTTCAGGCGCCAATTCAAAACGCAAACGGCTTGTTTCGTCATCGTTCCAGTCAATATGAACTTGTTTAGATCCCTTTTCATATGCTTTTTTTGCAATCAGGCGTACTAGCGGTGCCGCTTCAATAGATGCTGCGACATAAAGTGGCTGGCCGGGTTGGATATTAACCCCGACATTTACAGCCAATTCAGCATACCGAGATAATTTTTCATTAAAAGATGTCAATAAAATCTCTCCTCTCATCTTTTTCATAGTAGCAATATTCAATCATTCCCCGCAATCTATATCGGTGCTTTTACGAAAATATTTTCCTTCAAGCGTCCTCACTCCGGCATGACTGAAGCCGCAACGGATTTCCTCCCATTCCCCATGGCCATAAATGTTTCTCGATGCTTGAAATGCGGGTACAGAAAAGGAAGGGGATGAGGAATATGAAGACAGACGTATTCATCAGCGGCGGCGGCATCGGCGGCTTGACGCTGGCACTCAAATTGGTGCAGCGGGGAGTGGACGTTGTGCTTGCGGAACGGCAGGCAAAAGCGCCTGCTACCTATAAAGGCGAGTTGCTGCAGCCAAAAAGCATGAAAGTTTTTGATGACCTTGGCTTCTTCAAAGAAGTCCAGGCGCGCTCCAACCGGATTGAAGTCCTGGATATGCTTGAGTTATCAAGTTCATTGAAAGTTTTGGACCAATCCTTCATGGATTATAGTGTGCTCCCCGGCAAATACAATGCCTCTTATATGATGCCCCATGAAGAACTGAAAGCTTTGATGCTGGAACTCGCTTCTGCGCATCATCAGTTTCATTACTTGAAGGGAACTGTCTGCAAAGGCTACACCAAGAAGACAGCATTGCTGCAAAGAGGAAAAGAACAATTCGAAGTGGAAGCCAAATATTTTTTCGGAGCAGAAGGGCGTTCCTCCGTAACCCGGAAAGAGATGGGCATCGAAGTGAAGCAAACCACATATAATCATCACTTTTTAACCGTATCGTTTCCCCGTGATGAAAATTTTACAGACGGGCAAATCGTTTCTACATACAACCGGTTTCTGGGTTTGTTTCCATTGCCGAATGGGACGGTGCGAAGCGTTTATTTGATTCCTCAGGGAGATTACAAACGGCTGAAAGAAAAACCGATCAGCCATTTCCATAAACTTTATACGGATTTGGCGCCGATTGTGGATGGCTATGTCCAGAAATTGACGGACTGGAAAGAAATCCAGCTGATGATTCCGGTCATGTTCCATGCGCCTTCATACGTGAAAGAAAACAAAGCGATTATCGGAGACGCCGCACACGCGGTACATCCCATGGCTGGAGAAGGAATGAACATGGCTATTCAAGATGCGGATATACTGGGTGAATTGGCCGCAGACATGATTGAAAATGGAAAGACCGATCCGGCAAATTTATCGTGGTATGAAAAGGTCCGCTATAAGCGGGCCGACCATGTGCTGCAACTTAGCCACTTGGCAGCATTGGCTTATTCGTTCCCATTCAAGCCGATCAGTTTTATCCGGAAAAGGACATTTGAACGAATGGAGGAAGATGCCATTCTTCACTTTAAGCAGATGCTGAATGTTTCGGGTCTTGGCATGTGGAAGGAAAATGTCCATGACCGTTTTATCCAGGGCGGGCTGATGCCAATCAGGTCCAAGAGCTTGCCGATAGATATGAAAGAATTGAAGTACTTTACAAGAGAAGATGATTACCCGTGGAAAGTGGAGGGACTCCTATGATAGACGTGATGAAGATGTTAAAAGCAAGAATGTACATGAAACGGAACGAGCCTTTTCTATACAGTTGGCATGCTTACGTTGGCTATGAATTGGACTTGTTTAAGGCGTTTGAACGCCCTGTTACAAAATTTGATGTTGCCGATGCGCTGCAGCTTGATGAAGCTTTGCTGGAGCAATGGGTCAGCGTCGGGGTGTCTATCGGGCATCTGAAAGAAGCAGGGAGAAACCGCTATAAGACATGGAATGCCTGGAAGCTGCCGAAACCAAAAGGGCAGAATTCTTCGGGCGTCTTATTGAAAGAAATGATGGAATTGCACATTCCGACGCTGCTGAGTTATCCGGAAATGATGCGGGAAGGAAAGCGCCGCCATTTTGATGAGGAAAAGCACGCGCCGACTGTTGCGGAGACCAGCCGTTTGCTGGAAGTTCTCGCATTGCCGAAAATGGCAAAACAACTGAAAGAGAAAAAAGGCGGAAATGTACTCGATATCGGATGCGGGGAAGCCGGTTATATTAAGAAATTGGCGGAACGTTTCCCGAGCACTCACTTTACAGGAATCGAAATCAGTCCGACAGTCACCCAAACGGCCAAAAGATTGATTGCAGGGATAGACAACATCAAAATCGAAAATGCGGACTTATGGAAATATACGCCCGATGCGCAGCAGGATTTGATTTTGATGAATAACGTTATCCACTACATCGACCTGGAGGATCGGCAAAAATTATACCATCAGCTTGCTGGCTGGCTAAACAAGGAAGGCGTACTGTCGATCGTGACCCCGATTGCCGGGAGCAGCGACAGTCCGCCTTTTGCCAACGTCTTTAACAGCTTCTTCTCTTCGTTCGATAATTTATACCGTTTGCCGACTGCCGAAGAGCTGGCAGAATGGGGAGCGGAAGCGGGACTTGCGATGCTCGGCATCCATACCGTCATAAAAGAAGGCAGCTGGTATATCGTGCAATATCAGAAGGAAAGCGCAGGCGATTGAGAAAGACCTGACAGGCATAAAACAGACCGCGAGGAGGCTGTTGCCGCCGCAGTGGGCTGTTTTATGACCCCGAAGGTCTAATCGCCGGAGCTAGACAAAAAGGAAAGCTGAAACGGCTGTTCAGCTCCGGCAAGCGCTGGAGGGCTTGAAGGTCATGGCGTTCTTAGCCATGGGCGGCAAGACAGAAGCGACTCAAGGAGCTAGCCGTTAGAACTGGACAGAAGGAAAGCTGAAATGGCTGTTCGGCTGGGAGCTGAAAACAGCCCAAAGAAAAATCCCTGAAGAATCTCTTCAGGGATTTTTCTTATTTTCGCAAGGAACCTAATTCAGAAGCGATGGCTTCCATTTCATTAGGGCTGAACGAATCGCGCTTCGCAACCATTTCATAGAGTTCCCGCAAATCCTCGTATTGGGAAGCGTTGAAATGCTCCGGTTTCATGGCGTCGACGTTAACCATGCGCAATTTTGTTTTTATTTCCTCGATCATGAAGGTGACGTTTTCGTTTGATGGTTTTGATAAATCCATGGTGAGTCCCTGCCTTTCAAAGGAGTAAGAACTGTTCTGCTGGAAGGGGCAATGAAGCCAGCCTTAAAGCTTGATCGGTTCAATGACAATAAGCAGAAGGGAACCCCTGCTGCTTATTGTTTCACTTTATCATTCCACTATTCAAAAAGAATGTCAATTTCCAG
Source organism: Planomicrobium sp. CPCC 101110 (assembly GCF_007859395.1). Classification (GTDB taxonomy): domain Bacteria; phylum Bacillota; class Bacilli; order Bacillales_A; family Planococcaceae; genus Planococcus. The sequence continues at coordinate 58,503 of NZ_VOHD01000012.1, forward strand.
CGCGTGCCGCTTCTTTTTCTTCTTTGATTTTCGAAACGATCCGTTTTGTTTCATAAACGATGACACCGGACAGTCCAAGCAGGCCGATCAAGTTCGGAAGAGCCATCAAGCCGTTCATGATATCAGAGAACATCCAAACCACATCAAGGGAAACCGTAGCGCCGATGAAGACAACCGCAATGAAGATGATTCGGTAAACAATCAGCAGGCTCGGGTTCCGGAATAGGTATTGGAAACACTTCTCGCCATAATAAGCCCAGCCTATGATGGTTGAAGAAGCAAAGAAAATCAATCCGATCGCTACTACAATCGGACCAACCGGCCCCAGGAACTGCTCAAACGCAGCTGTTGTCAGTGCCGAACCTTCCAGGCTCTTGTCCGTGTACATCCCGGACATGACAATGGTGATCCCTGTAATGGAACAGATGACCAATGTATCGATAAATACTTGCGTCATAGAGACAAGCGCTTGGCGGCCAGGCAAATCGGTAATGGCCGCGGCCGCAGCGATTGGCGCGGAGCCAAGGCCGGCTTCGTTGGAGAAGACGCCTCGCGCAACACCGTAGCGGATGGCGGCTCCAATTGCGCCGCCGACAGCTGCTTCCCCTGTGAAGGCAGAGCTGAAGATCGTGGCAATAGCCGGCAAAATCAGTTCAAGGTTTGTGATCATGACAGCTAAGCCGGCAATCAGATAAAATAGCGCCATGATTGGCACGAAGTAAGAAGTCACTTTCCCGATTGCAGTGATGCCGCCCAAAATAACAGCGCCGGCGAAAACCATCAAGATCAAACCTGTAATCCAAGTAGGGACATTGAATGTATCGCGTACTACAATCGCAACGGAATTGGACTGGGTGCCATTTCCGATGCCGAACGCGGCAACCGCTCCAAAAATGGCAAACAATACGCCCAGCCATTTTTGTTTTAATCCATGTTCCAAATAGTACATCGGACCGCCGGCCATTTGGCCTTTGGCATCGACAATACGATATTTGACTGCCAATACGGCTTCACCGTATTTTGTAGCCATCCCGAAGAATGCGGAAAACCACATCCAGAATACTGCTCCCGGGCCGCCGAGTATAACTGCCGTCGCAACACCGACTATATTCCCGGTGCCGACAGTTGCGGCCAAGGCGGTGGAAAGCGCCTGGAAATGGCTGATATCGCCCTGAGAGGTTTTGTCCTGGTTCTTTGAAAAAACAAGCTTCAATGCGTAAGGCAACAAACGCATTTGCAAAAGGCCGATCCGCACAGTCAAATAAATTCCGGTTCCAACCAATAAAATTAAAAGCGGAGGCCCCCACACAAAACTACTGATACTGCCTAAGATTGTTTCAATTCTCTCCATATTCTCATCCCCTTTATCCTGCTGTTCCAGCTTTAAATTTCCTATACATTTCTCCCTTCTTAAGCTTTTATATTCCGAAATATTAGACAAAGAGTCAAGGTTTTTTGAAAATAAAATTTACGAAGAGTTTAAAATTCAGCAGATTAGGGAAAAAATCCAAAGAGACGCAAGTACTATATTATTGGGAGGAATTCAGGATGAGCCAAAACAAATTAATGACAGGTATTTTAGTAGGAGCGGCAATGGGACTTATTGTTTCTTTATTTGACCGCAATACACGCAACGACGTAGTGCAGAAATCTAAAAAATTAGGAAGCAATGCTCAATATTACGCAACGAACAGAAAAGAATTGCAATCAGTGGTCCAGCAGCAAGCTGAAAAGGTACAGAATCTTTATTCCCGCATTTCGGAAGATGCTTCTTATGTCGGGGAGAAAGTCAATGAGTTGAAAGGATTGACTCCGCAAGTCAGAGAATTGGCTTTGGAAACGAAAGAGGCGTTCGTAGAAACAAAAGAAGCTGTTATCGATACTAAAAATGATGTGATCTCTGCTGTTAAAGAGGACAATCCATCGCCTAATACAACTTTGACTGATGGCGGAAGTTCATCATCGTCAACTTCAGGCGGATCTTCTTCAGGATCGTTGAATGCAGGCGGGAATTCATCTTCATCGTCAAACAACAGCGGATCTTCAACAACAAACAAAAACGGTAGCTCATCATCTTACAATTCTGGAAAAAACTCATAAGCTCTATTGGCTCCGGAAAAGATGAAAAGCTCCACCAATCGGAAGAGCGGCTGAACAATCTCCATATGTCCTACGATGTTCAAACCTTTTCCGGTTTTTTGAAAGAAGTGAATAAAAGGATTTACGATGTCGACGTAATGGGAGTAGGAGCGCAATTAGCGTTCTTTTTCCTGTTGTCGATATTTCCTTTGCTCATTTTTTTGGTGACGTTAGTTCCTTATTTGAATCTGTCGGAAGATCAAATTTATCATTTTATCGAAGAAGTAACCCCTCATGAAGTGTTCGTTCTGATCGAACAAACGCTGAGTGATATTTTAACGACCCAGAATAGCGGGCTTCTGTCTTTTGGGATACTAGCGATGATCTGGTCAGGAAGCATCGGAATGAACGCGCTTATCAAATCGTTGAACAGTTCCTATGGAGTCGCCGAAAGGCGCCCGTTATGGGTAGCGCAAGGCATGTCGATGCTGAATACCTTATTGATGATGCTTATTTTGGCGGTAGCGCTGGCTTTGCCGATTTTCGGCAGGCAAATTGGCCTCGTTATTTTTTCATACGCCGGATTGGAAGAAGGATTTTTAGCGACATGGAACGCCCTGCGCTTTACCATTCCAGGGCTTATCATATTTGTCCTCAGTTCCGTTATTTACTGGGTAGCCCCAAATGTCCGGCTGGATTTTGCCAGCGTATTGGCTGGAGCGGCCTTTACCGCAATTGGCTGGCTGGGTGTCTCTTATATCTTTTCCCTTTACATCAACAATCTGGCGATATATTCACCGACATTCGGCAGTATCGGCGGGATAATCATCTTAATGCTTTGGCTGTATGTGTGCGCTATGCTTTTGATGGTCGGCGGACAAATCAATGCGGTTATGCAAGGTCGCCGCGATCTTAAGGCGACGCAGGAAAATCAGGAGAACTAAAAAGAATCCCTTGGGCATCTGCAAAGATGAGCCTAAGGGATTCTTTTTAATGTTATTTTTGTTGTTCATCGGTTGGAGTAACTTTGAATTGCTGCATTTTTTCGTCCAGTTCGTCAACCATGGCGATCAAGCGGTCAATATCTTCAAGCTCGGTATTTTCCGGTTCGATTGCATCCAAAACTTCCAAAAACATATTCAGGCGCTCTTTCATGTAAACAACTTGTTCTTGTTTGTCTGTAATGCCTTTGCCCATTCGGTACACCTCATTTCGCATGTTAATAGTAGCGGATAGCAGAAAAAATATCAACTCATATAGGCATTTAGAAAGAATTTTAACGAAAAGGAGTCAGAAAATTTACTTTATTCTTTCTTTGTGTTAATGTTAGCTTAACAAAAAGGAGAGGGGATGAATAAAGAAAAACAAACCCTTATAGATTTTGATATTGAAGGAGGGAGATTATACATTCAAACGGCAATATTGCCAAGAATGGTATTATGAAAACACAAATGGATAGCATTAAAACTTAAAGGCCCATCCGCATTCTGAATTCAGAAACGGAAAGGGCCTTTAAATATGGACCAGTAAACTCCAGCCGCCCCCTAATCCACATTTCCCCCAACTTCCTTCACTTGTTTTTCAACTTTCTGTCGACATCCCGATTTTCGGGATAGAAATTTATATTCCTTCCACGCCTTATGTTAGAATCATATTTGACTGGATTTTACAGAAGAACGTGTTTTGTTTAGGAGGAACTTATGGCTTATTTTTTAAAAAGTGAACAAGCACGATTTTGGATTTTGGTCATGATTGTTTCCATATCCGGATTCTCGCAAGGCATGCTATTGCCGTTGATTGCAGTTATCTTTGAACAAGATGGCGTCTCTTCGGCATTGAATGGGTTGAGTGCTACGGGGTTGTACATAGGTACGCTGGTCATTGCTCCGTTCATGGAACCGCAATTGCGGAAATTTGGATTCAAGCCGCTAATTTTAATCGGCGGGGGATTGGTAATCGTATCACTCTTGGCGTTTCCGTTATGGAAAAGTGTTGCATTTTGGTTTGCGCTGCGCGTTTTGATCGGCATTGGAGACCAGGCCTTGCATTTCTCGACGCAAACGTGGATAACCAGCACTTCGCCGCAGCAGCGTCTTGGACGCAACATTGCCATTTACGGGATGTCATTTAGCATCGGTTTTGGATCAGGACCGTTATTTGTTCCGCTCGTAAACATTTTTGAACCGCTGCCATTCATTGTTTCGGGTATTTTATGCTTGATTGCCTGGTCTTTCGTGTTTTTGCTGAAAAACGATTTTCCGGAAGTCACATCAGGCGGAACCCATTCGTCCAAAGGGGTATTCGGGCGTTTCCAAGCAGCTATTGCAATTGCTTGGATCGCATTCTTGCCGCCTTTAGGCTACGGTTTTCTTGAAGCTTCGCTAAATGCCATCTACCCTGTTTATGCCTTGCGGCAGTCTATTGATGTTGCTTTGGTTTCCATCATATTGGCCGCTTTTTCAGCAGGGGCGATTGCGACGCAGCTGCCGCTGGGGGTCTTGAGCGATCGGCTCGGCAGGAAGAACGTCTTGATCCTTGCGCTCATTGGCGGGGCGGCAATGTTTGGGACAGCAAGCTTTTTTGAAACGAACGCTTGGCTGACAGTCGCCTTTTTTACAGCAGCAGGCATGTTTGTCGGTTCGACGTTTTCCTTAGGCATCTCATTTATGGCGGATTTGATGCCAAAAGAGCTCTTGCCGACAGGAAATTTGTTATGCGGCATCGCATTTAGTATCGGCAGTTTGGCTGGACCTTTTCTGGGCGGTGTTTTTGTTGGATATGCCGAGAACTTTAGTTTCCTGTTGCTGATTGCAGCCATGCTGCTGCTTATCGGCTTTATCATTGCTTTGAAAGGCAATCAAAAACGGCAGGAGTCTCCCGTATCGCAAGAATAAAGGGAAAAGGCGCAGGAAGCGATTTCGCTTCCTGCGCCTTTTAACTATTTCAATACGAGTTTTGTGACTGCTTCCACTTGCGCCGTTTGCGGGAACATATCAACCGGCTGGATATACTCTATGCGGTAAATTTTCGTCAATTGCTGCAAATCCTTGGCCAGTGTGGACGGGTTGCACGAAGTATAGACAAAGCGTTTCGGCTTTACTTTTAAAATCGTTTTCAGCAACGATTCGCCAAGCCCGGTGCGCGGCGGGTCGACGGTCAATACGTCAGGGACAAAGCCTTCGTTGCTCCACGTTTCCAGCCATTTTTCAGCAGTGCCAGTTACGTATTTCGCAGTGACGCCCATTTTTTTCGCATTGGCCTTCGCATCTACTACGCTTTCATGGATTACGTCCATGCCGCGAAGTTCTGCCGCGCTATCGGCGAGCCACAGGCCGATGGTGCCAACGCCGCAATAAGCATCAACAACCGATTCCTTGCCTGTCAGTTCTGCCGCACGTTTGATTTCGTCATAAAGTTTGACGGTCTGGACCGGATTGAGTTGGAAAAAAGCGCGCGCTGACAAATCAAAAGCCAGTTCGCCCAGTTCTTCATGGATGGTATCCTTGCCGTAAAGTGTGATTGTTTCGTCTCCGAAAATTAAGGAGGTTTTTTCTTTATTGATGTTTTGGACAATCGATACTAGATTGATATCAATTTGTTTCAGTTTTTCCAAAAGCAATTCCTTCTGCGGGATTTTGGAACGGGTAGTAATCAGTACGAGCTGAATTTCCCCAGTTTGGACTCCAGTGCGGACGACGATTGTCCGTACGATGCCTTTCATCGTCTTGCCGTCATAAATCGGTATTTTCAGCTCTTCGAGAATGCGTTTTACGGCATTGGTGATCACAGTCGTATCAGGATGCTGCACGATGCATTGTTCGATGTCGAGAAGCTGGTGTGAGCCTTCGGCAAACAATCCGGCGATCACTTTCGTCCCTTTCAAGCGAGTTTGAAATTGGCTTTTGTTGCGGTAATACCATGGATCTTCCATGCCGATCGTATTCTTGATCTGAACACTTGCCCCTTTCAAGTAACGCTCGAGGGCTTGGGCTACAAGATCCCGTTTTTCCACCAATTGCTGTTCATAAGTCATGTGCTGCAACTGGCAGCCGCCGCATGTCTCATAAATCGGGCAAGGAGGTGTTTGGCGGTGGGCGGACGGCTTGCGCAGTTTCAAGACCCGCGCTTCCGCAAAATTGCGTTTGATATTTGTCACTTGCGCCGTAATTTCTTCACCTGGCAGCGCGCCTTGGACGAATACGACATTGCGCTTGAAATAGCCGATGCCTTCGCCGTTGATGCCAAGCCGTTTGATCGTCAAAGGAAATTTTTGTCCTTCTTCGAAAATAGGTTTTTCGTTCAATGTTCTCACGTCCTTCGATTAATCATCCTTTCATTATACCTCATTTGTATAGATCAGCCAGTGCCGATTGCAAATGAGGGAAGGTGAATTCAAAACCATGCTGCTGGAGTACGGCCGGCAGCGCCTGCTGCCCTTCTAAAACCAGCCTGCTTTTCTCGCCGAGGGCCAGTTTTAATGCGGCGGATGGAACTGGAATCCAATGGGGCCGTCCGAGAGCTTTGGCAATTTCTTTGCCGAATTCTTTCATGCGCCGCGGATAGGGAGCTGTTACATTGAAAGGGCCTTCAAGCGCTTTCGTTTCAATAGCGAATTGAATGGCCCGGGCGACATCATAAACATGGATCCAGGACAGCCACTGTTTGCCAGAACCGACAGTACCGCCGCCAAACAATTGGTAAGGAAGTGCCATGAGAGGCAGTGCGCCGTCATCTTTTCCCAAAATGATGCCAAATCTGCCGTAAGCTACACGAATCCCGAGAGCCTTTGCCTGATCGGCAAGCCGTTCCCAGTCGATTACCGTTTTCGCCAGAAAATCGTTCCCATAGTTTTTCGATGTTTCTGTATAGGCGGCAGACTCGGAAGCAGGGTAAATGCCGACTGCGCTCGCGTTAATCAATGCTTCCGGTTTTCTTTCAAGAGCGTTCAAGATCCGAAGAACTTCTTTCGTGGCGCTTATTCTGCTGTCATGGATTTCTTTTTTCTGTTTGTCGCTCCAGCGCCCTGCATTGATCGAGGCGCCAGCCAAATTGACGAACGCGTCCATGCCTTCAAGCTGCTTTTCCGGCTGTGCCTGGTCGGTCAGCCACTCCACATAAGTGATTCCCATTGATGACTGTTTCGGATGCCTCGTCAAAATATAGATTTCCCAGCCCTGCATATGCAGCAGCCGTGTCAATTCCTTTCCGACAAAACCGGTTCCGCCGGTGATCGCTATCCTCATTTCAATCGCCTCCATTTCCTATATTCTACCCTCAATCCATGCATTTAAGCCCGCACAAGGTGTATAATAAATGAAGAAGAGAGGTGCCGATTAATGCCGATTATTACAAAAATCTCCCAAGGTAAAAATAATCCTGAGAGATACAATATCTTCTTTGAGGAGAAGTTTGCCTTTAGTGTGGATGAAGCGGTACTGGTCAGGTATCAGCTTACAAAAGGAAAAGAACTGGATCAGTGGACCATCGAAGAAATGGTATTTGAGGACCAAGTTCGAAAAGCGTTCAATGCAGCCTTGCATTATCTTGGGTTCCGTATGCGGAGCGAAGGCGAAGTGCGTACAAAGCTGAAAGAAAAAGAGTACGGTGATGCCGTCATAGATGAAGCAGTGAAAAAATTATATGAATTGAAATTTTTAGATGACCGGGCATTTTCGGAAGCGCTTATGCGGACGCAGATGAATTCCGGGAAAAAAGGGCCAAGAGCGATTCAGCAAGACATGCAGAAGAAAGGGATTGACAAACAAATGCAAAAAGACGTTTTGGATTCCTATTCGGAAGAAGCGCAATTGGAAATCGCGAGAGGCCTCGCAGAGAAAGTCGCTGCGAAAGAACAAAAGAAAACGCCGAACCAAATCAAGCAGAAAATCTACGATTTCCTGATGCGAAAAGGTTATCCGCGTTCCGTGATCCAGCAGGCAGTTGAAGGATTGGACCTGGAAAAAGACGACGAGCAATGGACCGACAGCGTAAAAGAACAAGGCGATAAATTATGGAGAAAACACAGCAGTAAATTAACGGGCTACGACTTGAAATCGAAAGTCAAACAGGGGTTATACCAAAAAGGGTTTCCCAGTGAAGTGATCAGTGAATATTTGGATATGAAGGAGCAAGAAAATGACTGAACATAAGCGATACAGCCAAATGACCGAACATGAGCTGCGCTCTGAAATTGCGCGTTTGAAGGAAAAGGCGAGAAAAGCGGAGCAGCTTGGCATTGTCAACGAATTTGCGGTACTGGAACGAAAAGCAATTATGGCAGCCGCCTATTTGATGGATCCGAATGATTTCAAGAAAGGCGAAGTGTACCGCATTGAAGGCGATCCCAATATGTACTTTAAAATTGATTACTTTAACGGGCGTTTTGCTTGGGGCTACCGCCTTGGCGGCGAAAGGCATTTAGAAGCCCTGCCGATTTCCATGCTGCGTCCACTAAAAGAAGGGATGTAAAAGGATGAAAGAACTGATCGAAGAACTGATTGCGGAATTGCGCGATAAAAATGAAGAGTTGTCCGAAGCTAAGGCGAGAGTCTGGATTGAACTGCTTGTCTCGGATTTCGAGGCTTCCTATGCGAAAGCGGGCTACGATTATCAAGGGACGGCTGTAGTGGAAAAAGTCGTTCGCCAATGGATCGAGAGCTATGGCGATAAGATCCATGAGTTTGCTGGACGCAACCCAAAATATGCACACCTGCTGAACGAACAAGAGTGATTGAAAAAACGCACACTATCGCAGTGTGCGTTTTATAGTTCATTGAGTGCCTGTTGCATGGAGGAATCGCGGATAATGATGGAATGATTGGTTGAATGCCTCCAAAGAGCGGCCGAAGCGGCTTTCAGTCTTTATTAGTTCATGCTGAAATCCAGTTTTTCCCTTAATTTATCTTCGCTGAAAATCCAACCGGTGTACGATTGGACAACTTTGCATTCGTGGTTCAATCGGGCAACGGCGACAAATGGGTAATAGTCGTTGCTGCGGTAGCGCAAGTCGATTAGGCGGACTTCATAAAACTCGTCGATTTCACTGATTTCCCAGCGATAAAGAGGAGAAAAGGAGACGAACGCCGCCAAGTTGCTGTCTTTTAAAGCTGCCTGCATCAAGTTGGAAGTCGGCAGCGGTGTTTTAGGGAATTTATCGTAAATATTGATCGATCGCCCGTAAGCTCTGCCGACATAATGATGGCGCTTGGAATCAGCTGCGATGCGCCATTGAAAAAAACGTATCGTCGGAGCTACAATGATTTCTTCGGCATCTGGAATGGTATTTCGTACAGCATGCCGAACTGCTGACTGGACCGCAAAGCGGGTTACATAATAGAAGAACAGAACGATATACAGGATGGAAATTGTCCAGACCGGATCTGTTCCAAAAGCCCAGAACATTAAAGCGATCAAGTGAGCGCCGAAAATGATCGGGTCAAATGTGTTGATTACGCCAAGCGCCACCCACTTATTCGAAAAAGGCCGGAGCGCCTGCGTGCCGTATGAATTGAAAATATCCACAAAAACGTGAAGAAATACGGCTAGAAAAGTCCATAGCCATAAATGCAGTATATTGGCCTCCTGAAAGATGAGCCCTAAAACAAAGGTTATCAATATCGGCCATAACAATACAGCCGGTATGGAATGGGTGATGCCGCGATGGTGCCGGATATAAACGGCGTTATTCCGCAATTTAAGAACAGTGTCGATATCTGGGGCCTGAGAGCCGATGATGGTTCCTGCGATTACCGCAGTCGCGGTGATAGGATGGCCGGCTACAGCCGGATCTGCCATGGCAAGGCCGCCGAGGGCAATGCCCATGACAACGTGCGTGCCCGTATCCATTGCTTCATCCCCTTTCTTATAAGTTAATTTTTGTCGGCAATCGTTATATTTTGTTAAAATAATAACATTCACTGATGGTGCTACAATACCCGAAATTCTTAGGGAATAATCTCCCAACTGGAGGCAATGACAATCAATATTGACAAAAAGCAATTTCAACAAGATTTAATCGGCTGGTTTTTAGCGGAAAAAAGGGACTTGCCATGGAGGCGCACAGCAGACCCTTACCAGATTTGGATTTCAGAAATTATGCTGCAGCAAACCAGAGTAGACACGGTGATCCCTTATTATAAACGGTTTGTCGAGAAATTTCCTACACTGTATGATCTGGCTGAAGCAGATGAACAAGTCCTGCTAAAAGAATGGGAAGGGCTCGGATATTATTCGCGCGCGCGCAATCTCCAGGCAGGGGTCAAAGAAGTCGCGGAAAATTACGGAGGCATTGTGCCCGGCAACCGTAAAGAGTTTTCCTCCCTCAAAGGCGTCGGCCCGTATACAGCAGGCGCTGTCCTGAGCATTGCTTATGGAATTCCGGAACATGCGGTAGACGGGAACGTCATGCGTGTGTTGTCCCGGATTCTATTGATCGAAGAAGATATCGCGAAGCCGAAGACGCGAAAAATTTTCGAAGAAGCGGTGACGGAAATCATCAGCCATGACGATCCTTCGTCATTCAACCAAGGATTGATGGAACTCGGCGCCTTGATTTGTACGCCGACTTCACCGAAATGCCTATTGTGTCCGGTACGGGAACATTGCGCCGCTTTCCATGAAGGCAAACAGAGCGATTTGCCAGTGAAAACGAAAGCGAAGAAAAACAAGGCGGTACAGTACGCGATGGTGGCAGTCAAGGCAGGCGATTCTGTCTTGATGGAACAGCGGCCGTCCAGCGGATTGCTTGCAAATATGTGGCAATTTCCAATGTTGGAACTGGCAAAAGAGGCACTGCCGTTCGAAATCGAAGAAGAGCTTTCCGAGAATTTCAGCGGAAGAGTCGGCGGAGTTGAAAAAATTACTTCTTTCAAACACGTCTTTTCTCATTTAACATGGAATGTGGATGGCTATATCGCCAAAGGAGACAATTTAAAAATTCCTGCCCATATGAAGTGGGTGACGGCAGCAGAACTCGACTTGCTGCCAATAGCAGGGCCGGTTCAAAAAATGAAAACGGCATTACAACTTAGAGGAGATGTTTGATAATGGCAGAACAAAAAGTGGCATTGGTTACAGGAAGCAGCAGAGGGCTGGGCAAAGCGATGGCAATTGCCTTAGCGGAACAAGGATACGACATTGTCGTCAACTATGCCCGCAGCAAGACAGCTGCGCTTGAAACGGTAAAAGAAGTAGAAGCGCGGGGCCAAAAGGCGCTGCTTGTGCGTGCCAATGTCGGAGACGTTGAAAAATTGCGCGGCATGTTCGAAACCATCAAAGAAGAATTCGGGCGTTTGGACGTTTTTGTTTCTAATGCAGCGTCAGGCGTTCTTCGGCCAATCATGGAATTGGAAGAATCGCATTGGGACTGGACAATGAACATCAATGCAAAAGCCATGCTGTTCGGCGCGCAGGAAGCGGCGAAACTGATGGACAAAGGCGGGAAAATTGTCGGCATTTCTTCGCTCGGTTCAATCCGCTATTTGGAGAACTATACGACAATTGGAGTATCCAAAGCGGCTGTTGAATCAATCACCCGTTATTTGGCTGTGGAACTCGCACCAAAAGGGATTTCTGTCAACACGGTTTCCGGCGGAGCGCTTGATACCGATGCGCTGAAACACTTCCCGAACCGCGAAGAGCTATTGGATGATGCTCGGGTCAATACGCCAGCAGGCCGCATGGTTGAAATCGACGACATGGTCAAAGCGGCGCTATTCCTTATCTCAGCAGACGCAGATATGATTCGCGGCCAGACTATTATCGTAGACGGCGGCCGTTCGGTCGTCCTGTAATCCTTTGGTCCTGCCGCCTTATTACTGTATGTTTTCAGAATTGATTGATATAATGTTGAAATAACAGCAAATATAGGGTTTAGACAAGAAGGTGGGATGGTACATGGCGATTCCTGCAGAGGGAGAAACGATACAAATCCACAGCTACAAACACAACGGCCGAATCCACCGTGTCTGGCAGGAAACAACTGTACTTAAAGGAACAAACAACATTGTAATTGGTGCAAATGAGCGGACGATGGTAACAGAATCCGATGGCAGAACGTGGTTGACCCGCGAACCATCCATTTGCTATTTCCACGCGGAACATTGGTTCAATATCATATGCATGCTGCGTGAGGATGGGGTCTATTATTATTGCAATGTAAGTTCTCCATTCGTCTATAATAATGGATCGTTGAAATACATCGATTATGATTTGGATGTGAAGGTGTTTCCCGACATGTCATACACGTTGCTGGATGAAGACGAATATGAAGAACACAAACGGCAAATGGGATATCCCGAAGTGATCGATCAAATTCTTCACCGCAATGTGGAAAAGTTGATTGGCTGGATCAAACAGCGGCGAGGGCCATTTGCCCCGGACTTCATCGAAGTATGGACGAATCGCTATGAATTTCATAGGCAGTACAAGATTCGTGAGTAAAATGAAAGCCTGTTGCTTGGCAACAGGTTTTTCATTTTGAAAAGATTGGAGTGAAAGCTTTGAGCAGTATGAAACGCTATATGAAATTTGTCAAACCGTACAATTGGCAAATTTTCTTTACTATATTGATCGGGATATTAAAGTTCGCGATTCCGCTTTTTATTCCTTTGCTTATAAAAATTGTGATTGACGATATTATTGGAGCAGAAGCTTTATCTAGCGATGAAAAGCTGGAGCAGCTATATCTGTGGCTCGGCGGCACAGCAATTCTGTTTTTTATCTTCCGTCCCCCCATCGAATATTACCGCCAGTATTTTGCCCAACTTGTCAGCAATAAAATCCTATACGATATCCGCCAAGAACTATACAGCCATCTTCAGCGCCTGAGTTTGCGTTTTTATGCCAACACAAGAGCCGGTGAAGTGATTTCGCGGGTCATCAATGATGTGGAGCAAACGAAAAACTTCGTCATGATAGGCTTGATGAATTTATGGCTTGATTTGGCGACAATCCTGATTGCAATCGGAATCATGCTGACGATGGACGTACCGCTTACGCTTGTGACGCTCATAGCATTTCCGTTCTACGCTTTCAGCGTCAAGTATTTTTTTGGCCGGCTGCGCGATTTGACAAAGGAGCGTTCGCAAGCATTGGCGAACGTTCAAAGTTATCTGCATGAGCGTGTCCAAGGAATCAGCATCATCAAAAGTTTTGTTTTAGAAAAGCACGAACAGAAGATTTTTGACAGCACCAATGACCAGTTTCTTGAAAAAGCTGTGGACCATACAAAATGGAACGCCAAAGCCTTTGCGGTGGTCAATACGATTACCGATATCGCTCCGTTATTGGTTATTGGCTATGCCGGCTATCAGGTGATACAAGGAGATCTGTCGGTCGGAACCATGGTAGCTTTTATCGCATATATCGAACGCTTGTACAATCCGCTGCGCCGCTTGGTCAACTCATCCACGACATTGACCCAGTCTTTTGCATCGATGGACCGCGTCTTCGAATTGATGGATGAAGACTATGATGTGAAGGATAAGGAAAATGCGCGGGATTTGAAAAATGTGGACGGGAAATTGGAGTTTCGCAATGTCTCTTTCCATTACAGTGACAGCTCGGAAGCGGTGCTGTCCGACTTGAATTTTACGGTCGAGCCCGGGGAAACGGTTGCCTTTGTCGGAATGAGCGGCGGCGGAAAATCCACCATCGTCTCGCTGATCCCCAGATTTTATGATGTGACAAGCGGCAGCATCTTGATGGACGGCCATAATCTGAAAGATGTCACCACCCATTCTCTGCGGGATCAAATCGGCTTGGTGCTCCAGGATTCCATTTTATTCAGTGATTCTGTAAAGTCCAATATTCTAATGGGCCGGCCAGATGCAACGGATGAAGAAGTGGTCGCCGCGGCAAAAGCGGCAAATGCACATGAATTCATCGAATTGCTGCCGCAAGGCTACGACACCAAAGTTGGTGAGCGTGGAGTGAAATTGTCGGGCGGCCAGAAACAGCGTGTAGCGATTGCCCGGGTCTTCCTTAAAAACCCGCCAATTTTAATTTTAGATGAAGCAACATCCGCTTTGGACCTGGAAAGTGAATCGCTGATCCAGGATTCGCTCGAGAAGCTGGCGCATGACCGCACAACACTGATTGTCGCACATCGCTTATCGACCATTACTCATGCTGACCAGATTCTTGTCATCAACCATGGTAAGCTGGTTGAAAAAGGAAGCCATGATGAATTGATGAAACGACAAGGCATCTATCACGACCTGTTTCAAGTTCAACACTTCGTTTAATAGTGCTTAAGCCCCCGAATATTTGGGGGCTTTTTTGTGTATATGGAAGGGGGGCAAAGTTGGTGGATTTAAAATTACTATTGCAATCAACCTAATATTACGTATAATTAAAATAAAATTAATTTTCTGAAAAGATGAGGACGGAAGGGGTGACGGCGTGGGAGATCGCAAAAAAATATTGGACGTAAAGGGCTTGAAAACAACCTTTTTTACGGACGATGGACAAATTCCGGCGGTAGATAATGTTGATTTTCACATACGAGAAGGAGAAGTTCTGGGCATCGTGGGGGAATCCGGCTGTGGGAAAAGTGTTACTTCCTTATCCATAATGGGACTTGTGCCAAGCCCTCCTGGAAAAATTACAGGCGGGGAAATTTTATTTCAGGATAAGGATTTAACCCGATTGCCGGAGAAGAAGATGCGCGAAATTCGAGGCAATGATATTGCGATGATTTTTCAGGAGCCAATGACTTCCCTGAATCCCCTTTTTACAATCGGCGATCAATTGAGAGAAGCGATAAAGATCCATAAGCGCGATTGGTCAAAAAAACAAATCAATGACCGCGCAGTTGAAATGATGCGGTTGGTCGGATTGCCTCGTGCAGAAGATCTGATGAAGGAATACCCTCACCAGCTGTCAGGCGGTATGCGGCAACGGGTCATGATTGCCATGGCGCTGCTCTGCGATCCGAAAGTGCTTATTGCGGATGAGCCGACGACCGCGCTCGACGTTACCATCCAGGCTCAGATATTGACGCTTATCAAGAATTTGAACGAAAAGTTGAATACGGCAGTTTTGTTGATCACCCACGATTTGGGTGTAGTGGCAGAAACGTGTGAACGGGTCATTGTCATGTATGCAGGAAAAGTCGTTGAGGAAGGTCCAGTCGAAACAATCTTCAAAGATCCGCAGCATCCATATACTCGCGGACTTCTTCAGTCTGTGCCGGACATGCGTTTCAAGAAAGATCGCCTTTACTCGATTCCAGGAAACGTGCCGAAGCCTGGAACGATCCATACAGGATGCAAATTCGCGCCGCGCTGCGAATTCGCCTTCGACCGCTGCATCAATGAAAACCCAGACCTTTACCAAACAGCGGACAACCACAAAACTCGCTGTTTCCTATTTGATCCAAAGGAGGCAACAGCGCATGACAGAACCGCTATTAAAAGTTGAAGGGCTTAAAAAGTATTTCCCTATAAAGTCAGGGCTTTTCGGGCAAGTGAAAAACCATGTGAAAGCTGTGGATGATGTCTCGTTTACGGTTGCCGAAGGCGAAACATTGGGGATAGTAGGAGAATCCGGTTGTGGAAAGTCGACAACTGGACGTATGCTCATGCGCTTATTGGACCCTACAGAAGGCAAAGTGTTTTTTGATGGCCAGGAACTTACCAAGCTTTCCAACCAGGAAATGAGAAAAGCGCGGCGAGATATCCAAATGGTTTTTCAGGATCCTTATGCTTCGTTGAATCCGCGGCATACAATCGAAAAGATTTTGATGGAGCCGTTGAATGTCCATAATATCGGCGATCCGAAAGAACGGAAAAAGAAAGTCCATGATTTTTTGGAAATCGTCGGCCTCAGCAGCTACCATGCCAAACGCTATCCGCACCAATTCAGCGGCGGACAGCGCCAGCGCATCGGCATCGCACGGGCGCTGATGACAAATCCGAAACTGATCATCGCAGATGAGCCGGTCTCAGCTCTTGATGTTTCGATTCAGGCACAAGTATTGAATTTGATGCAGGATCTTCAGAAAGAGCTGAAACTTACTTATATATTTATTGCCCACGATTTAGGTGTAGTCCGCCATATCAGCGATCGTGTAGGGGTCATGTATCTTGGGCAATTGGCGGAACTCGCCGACAGCGAGGATCTTTACGAAAAGCCGCTGCATCCATATACACAAGCACTATTGGCTGCCGTGCCTGTGCCGGATCCGGATTTCGAGCGGGAGCAAATTGTGATCAAAGGGGATATTCCAAGCCCTGCAAATCCTCCAAGCGGCTGCCGTTTCCATACCCGCTGCCCTTACAAGATGGACATTTGTGAAACAACAGTGCCAATTTTTGCAGAAGTTGAAAAAGGTCATTCTGTAGCCTGCCATCTTTACGAAGAATCCAGGCCGCAATGATAATAAAAAACACAAATGGAGGGGTTAACTTGAGAAATAAAAAGTTCTTGTCACTGGCATTGCTCATGCTGATGCTAATATCGACAGCTCTTTATGGCTGTAGTTCAGGCAACAGTTCGGAAGGAACTGAAAGCGGCGGTTCCGAAGGGGAATCAGCAGAGGAAAAAACGCTGATCTTTGGCCGCGGCGGCGACTCTGTATCACTTGATCCAATTGTCGTAACAGATGGGGAGTCCTATAAAGTTACAAAGAATATTTTTGATACGTTGGTGAACTTCGGTGAGCAGGATACAGAAATTCACCCTGGATTAGCAAAAGAGTGGACAGCTGCTGAAGATGGCTTGACGTACACCTTTGTATTGGAAGAAGGCGTCAAATTCCATGATGGCACGGATTTCAATGCAGAAGCGGTTGTCAAAAACTTTGAACGCTGGGCTGCAGGAGATGCTGATAAATTCCCGTATTACGGTTCGATGTTTGGCGGATTCGGCGATGAAGAAGGCCATGTGATTGAATCGGTTACTGCAACCGGCGATTATGAAGTCGAATTCAAGTTAAAACGTCCACAAGCGCCTTTCTTGAAAAACTTAGCGATGAGTTCTTTCGGGATTGCGTCACCGACAGCTTTTGAAGAAGCTGGCGACAAATTCGGCGACAACCCGGTCGGTACTGGGCCATTCAAATTTGTCGAATGGAAGCGCAATGACACAGTAACAATTGAAAAGTTCGAAGATTATTGGGTTGAAGGCGAACCGAAATTGGATCGCGTCATTTTCCGTTCGATCCCGGACAACTCAGCTCGTCTGAATGCATTGTTGTCTGGTGAAATCGATTTGGCTGACGGCATCACGCCATCAGACGGTGAAACTATCGAAAGCAATGCCGATCTTCAATTGTTCGAACGTCCTTCGATGAACGTCGGCTATTTGGGATTGACGACTACCCGCGAACCGTTTGATGATCCAAAAGTGCGCCAGGCGATGAACCATGCTATCGACAAGCAAGCCATCGTCGATGCGTTCTTCGAAGGCCGCGGAGAAGTCGCTAAAAACCCGATGCCACCGGTAATCAACGGCTACAACGATGATATCGAAGGCTATGAATACGATCCTGAAAAAGCAAAAGCATTGTTGAAAGAAGCCGGACTTGAAGATGGCTTTGAAATGGAACTATATGCAATGCCGGTTCCGCGTCCATATATGCCGGATGGCCAAAAAGTAGCGGAAGCAATCCAGAAAAACTTGGCGGATGTTGGCATCAAAGCTGAAATCGTATCATTCGAGTGGGCTACTTACCTTGAAAAAGCGGCAGCGGGGGAAGCAGATGCGTTCTTGCTTGGCTGGACAGGCGATAACGGCGATGCCGATAACTTCCTTTATGTGTTGCTCGACCAGGACAATATCGGTTCGAACAATTACACGTACTATGAAAACCAAGAATTGCACGATATCTTGATCCAAGCTCAAACAGAAGTGGATGAAGACAAGCGCAATGAGTTGTATAAGCAAGCACAAGAAATCATCCACGAAGATGCACCATGGGTACCGCTTGCGCATTCAACGCCATTGCTTGCCGGCGGTAAAAATGTAGTGAACTTCAAAGCGCATCCAACAGGTTCTGACAAATTGGCGGATGTTGATTTGCAGTAAACAGTCTGAGAGGAGAGGTCAAATTGATTTCTCCTCTTTTTTTCTTAATTTATACATAATGTAAGAGAGTGAGAGGTGGAGAAAATGCTCAACTATATCGGAAGGCGGATTTTCCAATTGATTCCCGTTCTATTGGGAATGACATTTATCGTCTTCTTGATCATACGTGCGATTCCGGGAGATCCTGCCCAAGTCATTTTAGGCCAGCAAGCATCCGAAGAAGCGATCAAGGCGTTGAGGACGACACTTGGTTTAGATAATCCTTGGTATATTCAGTATTTTGAATACTTGAAAGGGCTTTTGACCGGAGATTTAGGGGAATCGCTGCGCACGAGAACGCCTGTCGCGGATGAAGTATGGCCATATTTGGCGGCTACAATCGAATTGTCTGTTTTTGCTATTGTCATCGCCGTTATTATTGGCATCAATGCTGGCATCATTTCCGCTTGGTTCCAAAATTCATGGTTTGATTATTTAGCGATGATCATTGCGTTGATTGGGGTTTCCATGCCTATTTTTTGGCTTGGTTTGATGAATCAGTGGATTTTCTCGATCGAACTGGGGGTTCTTCCGACGACCGGAAGGGAAAATGTCCGTGACCCGGTAGATGTCATTACGCATTTTTACTTGATTGATACATTGATCCAAGGGAATTTCGCGCAATTTTCTATTGTGTTCAAGCATCTGATTTTGCCGGGAACGGCACTTGCGACTATTCCGATGGCCATTATTGCACGCATGACCCGTTCGAGCATGCTTGAAGTTATGCGTTCGGATTATGTACGGACCGCGCGGTCAAAAGGATTGAAAATGTTCTGGGTCGTTTACAAGCACGCACTCAAGAATGCAATCATTCCAGTTTTAACAATTATCGGCCTTCAAATGGGCTTGCTTTTAGGCGGCGCCATTTTGACGGAAACAATTTTCGGATGGCCTGGAATCGGCCGCTATATCTATGAAGCGATTGGATTCCGAGATTATCCGGTTATCCAGTCCGGAATTTTGATCGTCGCATTTATCTTTGTCATGATCAATCTGCTGGTGGATATGCTGTACGGTTTGATCGATCCACGCATCAAATACGACTAGGAAGGAGGAGAAGCAGAATGGCACAATCAGCTATCGATAAAAATGAAATGAACGCGGAAAAAGTTGCGGGCCCATGGAAAGAAGCTTGGCGAGGGTTCCGGAAAAGTAAAGTGGCGGTAGTCGGCATGGGGATTGTTTTTTTCTTCATTTTATTGGCGATATTCGGCCCGCTTTTCACACCGCAAGGAATCAACGAACAGAATTTAACCAACAAGCTGCTGCCTCCTTCCAATGAACATTGGATGGGGACGGACGATTTTGGGCGAGATATTTTATCCCGTATTGTATACGGCGCAAGAATTTCTCTATGGGTCGGCTTTCTAGCGGTTGTCGGTTCAGCTGTCATGGGGAGTATTCTGGGAATTCTTGCAGGCTATTACGGCCGCTGGGTGGATACCATCATTTCCCGTATTTTTGATATCATGCTGGCATTCCCAAGCATCTTATTGGCCATTGCGGTAGTATCGGTTCTTGGGCCATCGCTTCGAAATGCATTGATTGCCATCGCATTGATCAACGTTCCGAATTTCGGGCGGTTGATCCGTTCGAAAGTATTGAGCATCAAAGAAGACGAATACATCATGTCCGCAAAAGCCATCGGCATGAAAGACAACCGGATCCTGTTTTCCCATATATTGCCGAACTCTATGGCGCCGGTGATCGTACAGGGAACACTGGCTATTGCAACCGCCATTATTGAAGCAGCTGCGCTGGGCTTTTTAGGGCTCGGTGCACAAGCGCCATCTCCTGAATGGGGGAAAATGCTGGCGGATTCAAGATCTTATTTGACCAACGCACCTTGGACAATGATTTTTCCGGGTATTGCCATCATGCTGACAGTTCTTGGATTCAACTTGATGGGCGACGGATTGCGCGACGCGCTGGACCCTCGCATGAAATCTTAAAAAAACGTGCCCGGCAAAATGCCGGGCACGTTTTTTTATATGGTATTTTCCAGCTCGGATCCCACTTCATCCGAATGGTAATTCAAATACGCGATAATGAGCAGATCCAAGTGTTCCAGCTGCTCTTCATAATCCAGAATCGCCGATAAGATGTGCATCAGATGGTAAGCGGAAAATTCACTTGTTGCATCTTCATATGCCAGATTGATTTCTCTGACAAACACGTCCATCACTTCATGCCGCTTTAAAACCGAATCGGCTCCGGCTGTTTCACTATGTTCCGGCCGCAGTTTCCCGACATATTTCATATATAGCTGTTCATGGTAGCTTGCCAAACTTTCGAGGCGTTCCTGCACCATGATGTGGAAATGTTCAGGAAGGTCGGTCAATTCGTTTTCATAGCGGTGAAGCCGTTTCAGAACTTCCAGGCTCTTTTTTGTAGTGGTAATCATTTGCCGGTATAAGACTAGTTTTCGGCCTTTTACAAACTGCTGCTTTTTCGTGTAGCTGCGTTCATCCTTATAAAATGAATACCATTGATCCACTTTTTCCAGCTTGTCGGATAATTTGCCGATATCGCTTTTGACGGAAGAATAATCGGAGACGTGGCGGATTGAAACGCGGATCCAGCGAATCACTTCTTCTGTCACTTCATGGATGGATGTGAACAAGCGGGTTTCATACTTAGGCGGCAAAAAAATCATATTGACGATAAAAGCAGAGAAGATTCCGAGAAGAATCGTCAAGAACCGCAATCCTGCAAATTCCAAAAACTGTTCCTGATGCGATTCCATTATTACGATAAGTGTCACAAGCGTCAAGGGAACCGGGTTGTTAAGGTTCAGCTTCACCATAAGGATAATGGCCAAAACAGAGGCAAGCCCTATCGTCAGATAATTTGAGCCGATCGTCAATACGAAAATGATTGCAATGACAGCTCCGATCAAATTGCCATACATTTGGTCCAAGACGGTTAAATATGATCGGTATACCGATGGTTGAATAGCAAAAATTGCAGATATTCCCGCCACAAAAGGAATTGGCAGATTTAGCCAATTAGCCAGAAACAAGGCTAAGGATATCGCTATGCCAGTCTTAAATATACGTGCACCCAATTGCATATAATTAAGAACTCCCTTCTTTCACAATGGCGGATCTTACTGATCAAAGCTGTCTGAATGCTTCACGGACTGCTTGGATTGAAACTTCGACATCTTCTTGTGTGTGTTCAGTAGTTAAAAACCACGCTTCATATTTTGATGGGGCTAAGTTGATGCCTTGTTCTAGCATCAACTTGAAAAAGCGTCCAAAAATTTCTCCGTCAGTTTCTTCAGCTTGCTCATAATTTTCCACTTTTACATCTGTGAAGTAAATCGTCAAGGCACCTTTCAAGCGGTTGACGGTAATGGTGACGCCAAACTCTTTGGCCGCAGCGAGAATGCCTTCTTCAAGCTTCTGTCCGAGTTCGTCCATCTTTTCGTATACTCCCTCTGCCTGAAGCACTTCAAGGCAAGCGATTCCAGCTTGGATAGATGCTGGATTTCCGGCCATTGTCCCGGCTTGGTATGCAGGCCCAAGAGGGGCGACCGTATCCATGATTTCTTTTTTGCCGCCGTATGCTCCAATCGGCAAGCCGCCGCCGATGATTTTGCCGAGAGCGGTCAAATCCGGCACCAAACCAAGAAGATCTTGAGCGCCGCCATAATGAAACCGAAAAGCGGTAATAACTTCATCATAAACTATCAAAGCGCCTTTTTCTTTTGCGATGCGGTGGACTTCCTCCAAAAATCCTTTTTTGGGTTCCACGATGCCAAAGTTTCCGACGATCGGTTCCACAAGGATACAAGCAATTTCATCGCCCCATTTATCCATTGCTTCTGAAAAAGCTTCGGGATCGTTGAATGGAATGGTAATCACTTCTTCGGCTATTGTTTTTGGGACACCGGCAGAATCCGGAGTGCCCAGTGTAGCCGGACCAGAACCTGCCGCGACAAGGACAAGATCGGAATGGCCGTGGTAGCAGCCGGCGAATTTCATGATTTTCGTGCGGCCAGTATACGCGCGTGAAACGCGGATGGTGGTCATGACCGCTTCCGTCCCACTGTTAACAAAGCGGACTTTGTCCATGTTCGGCATCGCTTTTTTCAGCATTTTGGCAAATGTGATTTCATGGCGAGTTGGAGTGCCGTAAAGGATGCCGGTTTCAGCAGCGTGAGTGATGGCTTTAGTGATGTGTGGATGGGCATGTCCTGTAATGATCGGGCCGTACGCTGCCAGGTAATCGATGTATTTGTTGCCGTCGACATCCCAGAAATAAGCGCCTTTTGCGCGTTCCATAGAGACTGGCGAGCCGCCGCCTACCGCTTTATAGGATCGCGACGGGCTATTGACTCCGCCGACGATATGCTGCAATGCTTCTTCATGCAGTTGTTCCGAGATTGTGTGGTTCATTTTAAAGCCTCCTATTTATTGCTCTTTCTTATTGTAGACAATATTTTTCATTAGTGCCAAAGAAATTGAAACCTATCTTGCGCTTAGGTACGATAGAAGAAAGAAAAGGAGTGATGGAATTGGCCACTTTAGAAGGGTTGCAAGCACCGGAATTCAGTTTGGCAAATGAAGCAGGGGAGACGGTTTCATTAAAAGACTTTGCAGGAGAGAAGTATGTGGTGCTGTATTTTTATCCGAAGGACATGACGCCAGGTTGCACCACTCAAGCTTGCGATTTCCGTGATGCGCAAACGGATTTTGCTGATATGAATGCCGTGATTCTTGGGGTTAGTGCCGACTCGGCGGACCAGCATGATAAATTCATCCAAAAGCACGGACTGCCATTTTCGCTTTTAGTGGATGAAGACCACAGAGTGTCGGAGGAATATGGAGTGTGGGTGGAGAAAAAGATGTACGGCAAAACTTTCATGGGGATAGAGCGCTCCACTTTCCTGATTGACCCGACCGGTACAATCATTAAAGAATGGCGTAAAGTGAAAGTCGCTGGCCATATCAAAGAAGTAGCGGATACGCTGAAAGAGCTCAGCAATCAGTGAAAAGGGGAGAACATTGGAATGGAAGTCTTGTTTACATTCACGCCACAAGCAGCACATCAGCAAACTCTTGAAAAAGAATTTCCGGATATTGATTTTTATTTTGAGGGCAGCGATAAATCCCGCTTGCCGTCTGCGGACATTTTAGTGACATATGGCGAGGACCTCACTGAAGACGATATCAAGACAGCAGGAAAGCTGCAGTGGATCATGGTAGCGAGCGCCGGAGTGGAAAAGTTGCCGCTTAAAGCGATGAAAGAGCGCGGCATTATCGTGTCAAATGTTAAAGGCATCCATAAAACGCCTATGAGCGAATCGGTACTGGCCCATCTGCTGGCAGTGAAACGTTCCCTGCCGTTTATCTACGAGAGCCAGCGGAACAATGAATGGAACCGGAAGACCGGTTCATCAGAACTTTCTGGCTCCACCGCATTGATCATCGGTCCAGGAGCTATCGGTTCTGAAGTCGGCCGGCTTCTTCAAGCATTCGGCGTTCGGACAATTGGCTGCAATCGTTCAGGAGAGACGGCAGCCCACATGGACGAAATGGTTTCCTTTGGAGATGTTTTGAGAAAACTGCCGGAAGCCGACATCATTATCTCAGTTTTGCCAAGCACAAAAGAAACAAAACATATGCTGAAAAAAGAACATTTCACAGCGATGAAGACTGATGCGATTTTCATGAATTTTGGGCGCGGCGATTTGGTGGAAGATCGTATTTTGCTTGAGGCACTCGAAACAGGCGCGATTGGGTTTGCTGTACTTGACGTTTTTGAACAAGAGCCTCTGCCTTCGGAACATCCATATTGGAGTATGGAAAATGTCGTAATTTCACCTCATGCTTCCAGCCATTCAAAGAAATATGTGGACCGAGCATTGGACATTTTTATTCCTAATTTGCATAGATGGCTATTGGAAGATCGAAACCCGACAAATCTCGTTAATCTGGAAAAGGGGTATTGACCATGAAAATCTATACGAAAACAGGTGACAAAGGCATGACTTCACTTGTTTATGGCAGCCGTGTCGCAAAAAACGATGTGCTTGTTGAAGCCTACGGAACATGTGACGAAGCAAATTCGATGATTGGCTTGGCATTGGGGCATATGGCCGAAGAATTTTTCGAGGAAAAAGAAGAACTGGGCCAGGCTTTCCATGAAATTCAAACGAAGCTGTTTCACGTAGGAGCGGAACTTGCCACTCCAAGCGGCAAAGAAGTCAAGTGGAAGCTGACGGAGCAGGACGTAGAAAAGTTGGAACAGTGGATCGATCGGTATGATGAGCAAATTCCTGTGTTGAATAATTTCATTCTGCCTGGTGGGCATCCTGCTGGGGCCGGGCTTCATGTTGCGCGAACGGTCGTCCGCCGAACCGAGCGGGCGGCAATTTCGATTGGGGAAGATGTCTCTCCGATTGTTTTGGCTTATCTGAACCGTTTATCCGATTTCTTATTTGTTGCGGCGCGGTTCGTGAATTTCAAGCTCGGCAAGAAAGAGCAAGAGCTTCATGAGGAGCAGGCATGACGAAGAGACTGCTGGCATTGCGGTAATATAGTGAATTCTTGACATGTGCCCTCCTTTTTAAGTACACTAATTATAACGATTACAATGTAAGAATACTTATGAAGTGAGGTGCACAGCGATGTCTGAAGTGCAGTTAAAAGACGCGCTTGATGCTTTGAAGTCTACAGGTGTAAGAATCACGCCCCAGCGCCATGCAATTCTGGAGTATATGATTCATTCAACAGCACACCCAACAGCGGATGACATTTATCGCGCGCTAGAGAAAACTTTTCCGAATATGAGTGTAGCGACTGTATATAATAATTTGCGTGTGTTCCGAAAAGCGGGGCTGGTGAAAGAATTGACTTACGGGGATTCTTCAAGCCGCTTCGATTTTGTGACCCATGACCATTACCATATGATTTGCAGCGACTGCGGCAAAATTGTCGATTTCCATTATCCTGGCCTTGATGAAGTTGAACATTTAGCTTCTCACGTTACAGGTTTCCAAGTGGACTATCACCGCCTAGAACTTTACGGCACTTGCCAGGACTGTATAGAAAATCCGGCTAAAGCACAATAACGATGAGCATGGCTTCCATGCTCATTTTTATTTCGGCAATGTGCCGGCCGGAAATGAAAAGCTCCACCGGACATCATGTCCCGGTGGAGCTTTTGCGTTATATTCAAGAATTCTTCTTATTGTATTCTTCGCTGAATTCTTTTCCTTCAAGAGCAGGATCCATTGTTAATGGCTCGTTGCAGTGCATACACATGTCTACGCGTCCAAGCATCTTTGTCTGCTTGCCGCAGTTCGGGCATTCGACTGGGATAGTTTTCATCGACAGAAGGCCAATCCAAGCATATACGCCTGTGCTTCCTATAACCGCCAATACACCCAGCAGCATAAAGATGACCATAACGGCCGGCTGGTTCTTAAAGTAAATGCCGACATACATAATAACGATTCCGATAAAAACCAACGACAATGCGAAAGTTCGAATTCGATTTATTTTATTTTTATAAGGTTTCATTTTTCGTTCCTCCTTGCATCCATCATACTATATCATAATAGACGTTAAAAAGTGATAATGATTTTCAGATGAAGGAATCCAGCTGAAATATGTCGAATTAAAGAAAAAGGGAGAGAGAGCCTTTTCAAGTTCAATCAGGTGTAAGACTAGAGATCAAAAGTTAGCCACTCAAGGAGTGAAATTCAATGGAGCAAATTCTACGGCCAATCTATCAAGAACGCGCCAGCCAGGAAAGCACCTTAGGTGTAGTGCTGATAGAAAAAAGAGAAAAAGTCAGCCCGATTACGGATACATTCGATTCGGTGCTGCTGATTATTACAAAAGAAAACGATACATCTGTTTTCACTAAACATTACACATATTTGGACAAAAAAGCGGCGATGCACATCGTCACGGAAAAACAATTGCGGAAATGGCTCTTGCTTGGAACCAACCGGAAAATTGTGGATTGGCTTTTTCATGGGCGGATCATTTACGACCGCAACGAATTCATGGAGAAACTGAAAACAGAATTGAAGGATTATCCGTTCTATGGACGGAAAATAAAAATGGGAATTGAGTTCGCGAAGCTGATCCGGCGTTATCTAGAAGGAAAAGTCTTCTTTGAAGAAAAAAACTATATGGATGCCTATAATCATATAGTAGAATCACTTCATCATCTGGCCAGGCTTGCTGTTTTGGAAAACGGGCTTCCGCCTGAAGTGACAGTTTGGTCGCAAGTCAAACAGATGGAGCCGGCCATCTATAAGCTCTATGAAGAGCTGATTCTAAGCGAGGAACCGATCCATAAAAGATTGGAATTGTTATTTCTGGCAAGCGAGTTCCATATCCATTCGCGGACGAATGATGGAGCTCAGCACATCAGGGAAGTAATGGAGAGGCAGGAGAGCTGGACAATCCAAGAACTGCACGAACAAGAAGAGTTGAAAAACTATTCTTCAGACTTGGAAGTCTTTATTGAGTATTTAGTAGAAAAAGATTTGATATCGATAAAAGGCGTGATGACCAAAAGTGAAGGAATCTTCCATCGCTATTATTACGTAAAAAGTTAAAAGAAATTTCGTTTGCTAAAGAGCTGATTCCATCAAGGAATCAGCTCTCTTATATGTAGAGAAAGAATAAAAGGGAATGTGTAAATGATAATGGAATAGCTTTGCTGCCAATGGTTTTATAAGAGATTTAATTTTTTTTGATTTTATCGTTGACAAGGGAAGGGCATCCGTATTATGATAATACACGTCGCTAAGGCAATTAAGTTTTTCGCAATAATAAAAAGTGCTTGACACTTGAAAGCCGCGATGTTAAATTAGAGGAGTCGCTTTTACAGGACGCACAACATGAACCTTGAAAACTGAACAGCAAAACGTCAACAAAGTTTATTGACGCGTTCCGAACGCGGCAATAAAATTTCTGCGACGGTTGCCCTTGGGCAATCGGAGCAAACAACTACTGATCAAGCCTGGCTAGATCAAGCGATTCGCGCGTCCTTCGGGACGGCGAGCGCCAGCATGAGCAATCAAGCTTCTATAAT
>NZ_VOHD01000013.1 GCF_007859395.1 Planomicrobium sp. CPCC 101110
TGAACTGCACCCCAATTGTTAGACACATTCTAACAATTGGAGGTGCAGTTTTTTGTATGACAAAATTTACGAAGGATTTAAAGTTAACGCTCGTTCAAGGATTTAATCCGAAAATAATTTCTCAAGCAGAATATGCAAAACAGATGCATATTACAAAGGCACAATTTCAATACTGGTTACGCTTATACGAACTCCATGGAGAAGAAGGTTTACACGAGGTCTATACAAATTACACCGCAGAGTTTAAACTAGACGTACTAAATTTTATGGCTCAATCGGGTATATCGTTAATGGATACAGCGGCTATATTCATGGTTCCTTCTTTTACAACGGTTTATCAATGGAAGAAGCAATTTGAAGTAGGTGGCTTAGATGCCCTTGAACCAAAGAAAAAGGGGCGTCCATCCATGAAAAATAAAAACACAAAACATGATACTAAAAAGATTCCGGCAGAAGGTTCAGTTGAAGCGTTACAAGCTGAATTAGAACGCTTACGTATGGAAAATGCGTATTTAAAAAAGTTGAATGCCTTAGTTCAAAACAAGGAAAAATCACCAAACAAGACAAGGCACAAGTAGTCTATGAATTAAGGCATGAGTTTCAAGTGAAAGAATTAGTAAAGTTAGCGGATATCCCTCGAAGCACCTATTATTTTTATGTAAAACAAATGGATAGAATCGATCCAGATGCCGATTTAAAAGTAGAAATTAAAGCGATTTATGATGAACACGAAGGTCGTTATGGATATCGTCGTATTCGTGATGAGTTAGCCAATCGTAATCAAATAGTGAATCATAAAAAAGTGCAACGAATTATGAAAGAGTTAGGTTTAAAATGTCTTGTACGTATGAAAAAATATAAATCTTATAAAGGAACAGTTGGTAAAATTGCACCTCATATTTTAGAGCGTAAATTTACGGCAGATACGCCAAATGAAAAATGGGTAACCGATATTACAGAATTTAAATTATTCGGTGAGAAACTTTATTTATCACCTGTATTAGACTTGTATAATGGTGAAATCATTACCTATACAATTGGCTCTAGACCGACGTATTCACTTGTTTCAGAAATGTTAGAGACAGCATTAGAAGGTTTACCTGAAAATCACCAACTAATGATGCATTCAGATCAAGGGTGGCATTATCAAATGAAACAGTACCGTCACGCATTACAAAAAAGAGGTATCGTACAAAGTATGTCTCGTAAAGGCAACTGTTATGACAACGCAGTAATGGAGAATTTCTTTGGAATCATGAAGTCTGAGTTTCTCTACATAAAAGAGTTTGAAAGTGTAGAGCACTTCAAAATAGAATTAGAAAAATATATAGATTATTACAATACAAAACGGATAAAGGCAAAATTAAAAATGAGCCCGGTGCAATACCGGACTCATTTTTATCAAGCTGCCTAATGAAATAACCGTGTCTAACTTTTAGGGGTCACTTCA
>NZ_VOHD01000014.1 GCF_007859395.1 Planomicrobium sp. CPCC 101110
CCCATCCCGAACACGGAAGTTAAGCTCTTTTGCGCCGATGGTAGTTGGGGGTCTCCCCCTGTGAGAGTAGGACGTCGCTGGGCACCAGAAAGAAAGTCAGAACCGTTTCCGGTTCTGGCTTTTTTTGTTGTGGATTGATATGCGATAAAACTTCTTCAAAGAAATCATTCATTCTAAATTCTTGTGCATCTTCTTCCAAAACGATACTCTAATGGAAATTAAGAAAATGGGGAGATGCTAAAATGAGCTCGATATATGATTACAAAGTTAAAAAAGCTAATGGGGAAATTGAATCATTAGAAAAATATAAAGGACAACCCTTAATTATCGTTAATACAGCAAGCAAGTGCGGATTTACTCCTCAGTTTAGTGAACTTCAAAATCTATATGAAACATACAAAGATCAAGGGCTTCGAGTTTTAGGATTTCCAAGCGGCCAGTTCAACAATCAGGAATTCGATAACCAAGAAGATACAATGGAATTCTGCCAAATAAATTATGGTGTCAGCTTCCCCATGTTTGCAAAAGTTGATGTAAAAGGAAACACTGCAGATCCTTTGTTCAAGTACTTATCGTCGGCTCAAAAAGGCTTATTGACAGAAGGGATCAAATGGAACTTCACTAAGTTCCTTATAGATCGCGAAGGTAATGTGGTAAAGCGCTTTGCTCCTCAAACTTCTCCTAGAAAAATGGAAGAAGATGTGCAGAAACTTCTCTAAAGGACTATTCCGAATAGTTTTTCTATTCTCGTTTTCTTGACACCCCTTTTCCCCGCTGATAACCTTACAATAATATTTAAAAGGAAGCAGGAGGCAAAGCGAAAATGTGGGAATCCAAATTTGTAAAAGAAGGTTTAACGTTTGATGATGTATTGCTAGTACCGGCTCGATCAGAAGTATTACCGAAAGATGTGAATTTGTCTGTAGAATTAACGCCAACGATAAAGTTGAATATTCCTATTATAAGTGCCGGAATGGATACTGTAACTGAAGCCAAAATGGCAATTTCAATGGCTCGGCAAGGCGGTCTTGGCATCATCCATAAAAACATGAGCATCGAAGAACAATCGGAAAACGTAACTACAGTTAAGCGTTCTGAGAATGGTGTTATTACAGACCCTTTCTTTTTGACTCCTACGCATCAAGTGTTCGATGCAGAACATTTGATGGGTAAGTACCGCATTTCGGGTGTGCCAATCGTCAATAATGAAGAGGAACAAAAATTGGTCGGCATTATCACCAACCGGGACTTGCGCTTTATCCAAGATTACTCTTTGCCAATCAATGATGTAATGACAAGAGAGCAGCTAGTGACGGCTGAAGTCGGCACTACACTTGAAGAAGCGGAGAAAATTTTGCAGCAGTATAAAATTGAGAAGTTGCCGCTTGTGGATAATAATGGCGTATTAAAAGGCCTTATTACAATCAAAGACATTGAGAAGGTTATTGAATTCCCCCATGCTGCCAAAGATGCGCATGGACGTCTCTTAGTCGGCGCAGCTGTCGGTGTCACTTCAGATACTATGAAGCGTGTTGAACATTTAGTAAAAGCCCAAGTGGATGTTATTGTGTTAGATACGGCACATGGCCATTCAAAAGGTGTTCTCGATATGGTAGAACAGATTCGGGCGACATACCCGGCGCTATCCATTATTGCAGGAAACGTAGCGACTGCGGAAGGAACAAAAGCATTGATTGAGGCCGGAGCTGACGTTGTAAAAGTTGGGATTGGGCCAGGGTCAATCTGCACGACGCGTGTTGTAGCAGGAGTTGGTGTGCCACAAATTACGGCTGTCTATGATTGCGCAACTGAAGCACGCAAACATGGAAAAGCCATTATTGCCGATGGCGGCATTAAGTATTCAGGCGACAT
This sequence comes from Planomicrobium sp. CPCC 101110, assembly GCF_007859395.1. Lineage (GTDB taxonomy): Bacteria > Bacillota > Bacilli > Bacillales_A > Planococcaceae > Planococcus. Next base: position 1,873 of record NZ_VOHD01000014.1, read on the forward strand.
CATCAAAGCATTGGCAGCTGGCGGACATGCGGCTATGTTAGGAAGCTTGCTTGCTGGTACAACTGAAAGCCCCGGCGAAACTGAAATTTTCCAAGGACGCCGTTTTAAAACTTATCGCGGCATGGGATCTATCGCAGCAATGGAAAAAGGCTCAAAAGACCGTTATTTCCAGGATGAAGCGAAAAAATTGGTGCCAGAGGGCATCGAAGGCCGCTTGCCATACAAAGGGCCACTTGCTGACACGATTCATCAATTGCTTGGCGGTATTCGCGCCGGCATGGGATATTGCGGAACAAAAGATTTAACAACATTGCGTGAAGAAGCTCAATTCATCCGCATGACTGGTGCAGGGTTGCGCGAGAGCCACCCGCATGATGTGCAGATTACAAAAGAATCTCCAAACTACTCAATTTCATAAGTAATGAATCTTTTAGCACTCTTTTTCGTCATTATATAGGCGGAAAGAGTGCTTTTTGCATGTTTTTGTTCCAGTACATGCATATTATGATAGAATGGCAAAGGGAAACTATAGATGGAGGTATTTAAAAAAGTGAAGAATGTGTTGAACATGACAACGATGCTTACTATTATGGCAGTATTATTATTGACAATTTTCGTGCCGCAGCAGGCAAAGGCGGACGATTCATTAAATATAATGGTAGACGCCGCTATTTTGGTGGATGCTGATACAGGGAAAATATTATATGAAAAAAATGCAAGCGCTCCTTTAGGTATTGCAAGTATGTCGAAGATGATGACTGAATATTTATTGTTCGAGGCGATTGAAGAAGGCCGCATCACATGGGACCAAAAGTATACAGTAACTGAATACACACATAAAGTTTCTCAAGATATGCGCCTTAGCAATGTGCCTCTTCGTTTAGGCGAAGCTTACAGCATTCAAGAGCTGTACGAAGCAATGGCGATTTATTCTGCAAATGCTGCAACAATCGGGATTGCTGAAACGATTGCAGGTACAGAAAGCGAATTTGTAACGTTAATGAATGAAAAAGCGAAAGAAATGGGTCTTAAAGATGTGAAGTTCGTCAATTCAACAGGTTTGAATAACGCTGATTTAATGGGAATGCATCCTAAAGGATCTGGCGAAAAAGATGAAAACGTCATGCCCGCCCGTTCTGTAGCAATATTGGCAAAAGCGCTTTTGGATACCTATCCAGAAGTATTGGAAACAACAAAGATTCCAGTGAAAATCTTCCGTGAAGGAACAGCTGATGCTACACGCATGGATAACTGGAACTACATGTTGCCGGGGCTGGACTTTCCGTATGAAGGCGTAGATGGCTTGAAAACAGGAACGACTGATTTTGCAGGGCACAGCTTTACTGGAACGGCAAAACGCGGCGATACCCGTTTGATTGCTGTTGTCATGAAAGCTGTCGACAGCGAAGGCGTAGGCTCTTATAAAGCCCGTTTTGATGCAACCCGTGCACTTTTCGATTTTGGTTTTAACCAATTCACAACAGAAGAAATTGTTCCTGCAGGCTATCAATTCAAAGGCGATGAAACTTTGCCGGTCACTAAAGGGAAAGAAGACAGTGTAGGCATTGTTGTGCAGGAACCAATTTCAATGTTGATCCGCACGAGTGATAAAGGGTCTTACAAACCTGAGCTAGTGTTGGATAATTCGCTTTTAACAGATGGGGAATTAGAAGCTTCTGTTGAAAAAGATCAAGTCGTTGGGACAGTGGAAATTGTTAAAGAAGACGGCGAAGATTATGGATATTTGAATGATACAGCAAGTGAAACTAAAGTGGTTACCGCTGAAAAAGTAGAACGCGCCAGCTGGTTCTCATTATCTTTGCAAGCGATTGGCAGCTTCTTCTCTTCCATGTGGGGCGGGGCAACTGATTTTGTAAAAGGATTAATTTAAATGAAAAGCAGTTCATCTTTTACGAGATGAACTGCTTTTTTTTGATGGAATTTTCCAGCAAGCCATCAACCGTTCTACACCTTGCTCGATTTCCTTTTCAGATAAGCCTCCAAAGCCAAGAATAATCCGCGGAGGGGAAATGTCCTGTTCGTGGACATCATAGGATTGAAGGCCAAAGACACGGATATTTGCTTGTTTGGCTAGTTCAATCAATTCTTTCTCAGAATGTGCTGTTTCTACCGTTAAGACAATATGCATGCCGGCCTGTTCACCAAAAATTTTTACTGCCGGTGCATATAAAAAAAGTGACGATGTCAGTTTTTCTAATTTCTTTTGGTACAGCTTGCGCATACGGTTCAAATGGCGGGCAAAATGTCCATCTTTCATAAACCGGGCTACCACTTGCTGGTCCAGCCGGGGAACAGAAGAGGAATAATGAAGAAATGTCTGTTGATACGCGCGCAGCAATCGTTTTGGCAACACCATGTAAGCGATCCGCAAAGAAGGCATGAGCGATTTTGAAAACGTGCTGATGTAAATGACGCGCCCGCTTTTATCCATGCTTTGAAGTGCAGGGATTGGCCGGCTTGTATAGCGGAACTCACTGTCATAATCGTCTTCAATGATATAACGATCCTTCGCGCCTGCCCAGTTCAGCAATTGAGATCGCCTTGTTGCACTAAGAACAGACCCGGTCGGAAACTGATGGGACGGCGTGACATAGGCTGCATCAACATGAGACGCTTCAAGTTCTTTTAAATTGATGCCTTCTTGGTCCACTGGGATGGGAACCGCCTTGCGGTCATAGTGGCTGAAAATATTATGTGTCAAAGGATACCCAGGATTCTCGAAGCCGAACACCAGGGATTTGGGCAGCAAACGAATAAGCAAGGGCACAAGCTGTTCCGTGCCGGAGCCGATGATAATCTGGCTGGATTCGCAAATAACGCCGCGCGATTGAAAAAGATAACGGGCAATTTCTTGGCGCAGCACTTCATCACCTTGCGGATGGCCGGAGTGCAGCATTTCATGATTGGTTTCATCAATCACTTCTTTTGCGATTTTTCGCCATGCTGAAAAAGGGAAAGAAGGGGTATCGATTTTTCCTGGATGGAAGTCGAACGCATAATCCACTTGATTCGCCATCACCGGTTCATCTTGCGGAACATCCAAATAAGCCAGCTCTTCCACTGGCTGAGCGTAGAAGCCTTTTCTTGGCCGCGACTCGATAAAGCCTTCTGCAAGCAGTTGGCCGTAAGCGAGTTCCACGGTGGTTTGGCTGATTACCAAATAATCGGCGAGTTTGCGCTTGCTAGGCAGTTTGGTCTCGACAGAAATAGTGCCGTTGATTATGGCCTCTTTTATTTCCTGGTAAAGCTGCTGGTATAAAGGGGTGGCATTGTTTCTTTGAAGTTGGAACATGAGCATATCCACTTGAATTCCTCCAAACTGACACTATATATATATAAGAAACTGGCTCTTTTTATATGGTCAATGTTTATTATACTGAATATATCAACTAAGGGGGAATAATCAATGAGTGAGCACGGAACAGATCGAGTAAAACGCGGAATGGCCGAAATGCAAAAAGGCGGCGTGATTATGGATGTTGTCAATGCGGAACAAGCGCGTATTGCGGAAGCGGCAGGGGCAACAGCCGTCATGGCATTAGAGCGCGTGCCTTCGGATATCCGCCGGGATGGCGGTGTAGCGCGTATGGCGGACCCGCACATCACAGAAGAAGTCATGAAAGCTGTGTCGATTCCAGTTATGGCAAAAGCCCGCATTGGCCATATAGTGGAAGCGCGCGTTCTAGAGGCGATGGGTGTCGATTACATAGATGAAAGTGAAGTTTTGACTCCGGCTGATGAAGAGTTCCACTTGTTGAAAAACCAGTATACCGTACCGTTTGTCTGCGGATGCCGGAATTTGGGCGAAGCGGCGCGCCGCATTGGGGAAGGCGCTTCGATGCTGCGCACGAAAGGCGAGCCGGGAACAGGAAATATTGTGGAAGCTGTCCGCCATTTGCGCCAAGTGAATGCAGAAGTACGAAAAGTGGTCACGATGAGCGAAGATGAATTGATGACAGAAGCCCGCAACTTAGGCGCTTCTTATGAGTTCTTAAAAGAAGTGAAGCGTTTGGGGCGTTTGCCGGTTGTAAACTTTGCGGCTGGCGGAGTTGCAACTCCTGCGGATGCCGCATTGATGATGGAACTAGGGGCAGACGGCGTATTCGTCGGTTCAGGAATCTTCAAATCTGATAACCCGGAACGATTTGCGCGGGCCATAGTGGAAGCGACGACTCACTACCAGGATTACAAATTGATTGCGGAACTTTCCAAAGACTTGGGCATTGCTATGAAAGGCATCGAGATTTCAACGATTGCGGCTGGCGAGCGCATGCAGGAACGAGGCTGGTAAAGGTGAAGCGAGTGGGAGTTCTGGCGTTGCAAGGGGCGGTTCGCGAACATGTTCAATCGATTGAAGCTTGCGGAGCAAAAGCGATTCCAGTGAAATGGCCAAGGGATTTGGAAGAACTCGATGCATTGGTGCTCCCAGGCGGCGAAAGTACGGCAATGCGCCGGTTGATTGACCGTTATGGCTTGATGGAGCCGTTGCGTGATTTTGCCCAAAGCGGCCGGCCGATGTTTGGAACATGTGCGGGATTGATTTTGCTTGCCCGGGAAGTTGTCGGGCAAGACAGACCGCATCTTGGCGTTATGGACGTAGCCGTGGAGCGGAATTCGTTTGGCCGCCAAATAGACAGCTTTGAAGCGGAATTGGCGGTTGCTGGCATTGAGGAGCCGTTCAACGCTGTTTTTATCCGAGCCCCGCATATTATTAGTGCCGGGCCGCAGACCCAAATCCTGTGTGAGCATAACGGAAAAATCGTTATGGCTAGAAATGGCCAATTTTTAGGTTGTTCATTTCATCCTGAACTGACGGATGACCATCGCATCACCAACTACTTTTTGAATATGATTCCGGGCGGAACTGGGACTCTCTTGCCAAATGGAACGCTTTATAGTAAAGTATGAGTAATTTCAAAGTAGAAACGTCGATGGGAACTAGTAAGGCGAAGGTTTTTCCAAAGAGAGCCGGTGGTTGGTGCGAACCGGTGAAAAACGCGTTTGAATCCATCCCGGAGTTGCATGGCAAACAAGCCATTGCCGGTTTGAATGCCGTTATGTGATGAAGAGGATTGGCTTTTGCCGATCAATCAGGGTGGCAACGCGGGTAGCTCTCGTCCCTTTTACCAAGGGACGGGGGCTATTTTTGTTGTCTTTTTTTATCGACGTAAATTTAGAGGAGGAATATTATGTTAGACATTAAATTTGTACGCGCTAATTTTGAAGAAGTAAAAGCAAAACTGGCAAAACGCGGAGAGGACATTTCAGTCCTGGATGAATTCGAAGGCTTGGACGCGAAGCGCCGGGAACTGATCGCCCAAACGGAAAAACTAAAGGCGGAACGCAACGAAGCTTCCCAAAACATCGCTGTCATGAAGCGCAATAAAGAAAACGCGGACGAAGCGATTGCGAAAATGCGCCAAGTAGGAGATCAAATCAAAGCGATCGACGACGAACTGCGAGAAGTAGAGGACCGTTTGAACTTCATTATGATGCGCGTGCCGAATATTCCGCACGACAGCGTGCCGGTCGGCGATTCTGAGGACGACAATATTGAAATCCGTACATGGGGAACAAAACCTGAGTTTGCATTCGAAGCGAAACCGCACTGGGATTTGGGGACAGATCTCAACATCATCGATTTTGAACGGGCATCAAAAGTGACGGGCAGCCGCTTTGTATTCTACCGTGGCCTCGGGGCTCGTTTAGAGCGGGCGCTCATCAACTTCATGATGGACCTTCACCAGGAAGAACACGGCTATGAGGAAATGCTGCCGCCTTATATGGTCAACCGTGAAAGCTTAACGGGCACAGGCCAGCTTCCGAAGTTCGAAGAAGATGCGTTTCTGATCGAAAAAGAGGATTACTTCCTGATTCCAACCTCTGAAGTGCCGGTTACAAACTTCTACCGCGGTGAAATTCTGGACAGCAATGTTTTGCCGCAAGCCTTTGCCTCATACAGCGCGAATTTCCGTTCTGAAGCAGGTTCTGCAGGCCGTGACACAAGAGGATTGATCAGACAGCATCAATTCAACAAAGTGGAGCTGGTGCGCTTTGTGAAGCCGGAAGAGTCTTATGATGAGCTGGAAAAATTGACTGGGCACGCTGAAAAAGTGCTTCAGCTTCTTGGGCTGCCGTACCGCGTATTGAAAATGTGCACAGCGGATCTTGGTTTTACAGCTGCTAAGAAATACGACATCGAAGTTTGGATTCCGAGCCAGGAAATGTACCGCGAGATTTCTTCTTGCAGCAATTTCGAAGATTTCCAGGCACGCCGCGCAAATATAAAATTCCGCCGCGAACCAAATGGCAAACCCGAATTTGTCCATACCTTAAACGGGAGCGGCTTGGCTATCGGCCGTACGGTTGCCGCGCTTCTTGAGAACTGTCAGCAAGAAGACGGTACGATTCTGATTCCGGAAGTATTGCGTCCGTATATGGGCGGAAAAGAAGTTATCAAGTAAAACAAATGGGACCTGAAAGCATTTTGCTTTTGGGTCTTTTTTTCGCATGAGCGGGTATAGAAAAGAAGAGCGATCTGAAAGGAGTGTTTCGATGGAGCATTTGTACGTTCAGGCAAATGGCATTACGCTGCATACAGTAGTTGCTGGCCCGGAAGATGGGCCGCTGGTATTGCTGCTTCATGGATTTCCGGAGTTTTGGCGCGGCTGGGACAAACAGATTGGTCCGCTTGCGGAAAAAGGCTACCGCGTGGCGGTGCCGGATTTGCGCGGCTACAACCTGAGTGACAAGCCGAAAGGAATCGAAAACTATACATTGGATTTGTTAAGGGATGACGTTGTGGGATTGATCGAGCATTTTGGCGAAACCAGTGCAATTGTGATTGGCCATGATTGGGGAGGCGCTGTAGCATGGCATCTGGCTGCAACCAAACCGCAGTATGTCGAAAAACTGATTGCCGTGAACATTCCGCATCCGAAAGCGATGCCGCAAGTGCTGGCGAAAAACCCGGCGCAGTGGATAAAAAGTTCGTATATCGCGTTTTTCCAGGTGCCGGAACTGCCGGAAAAAATATTGGCTACTGATTATTTCAAAACGATGGTAGGGAGTCTTGTATCAACAAGCAATCCGGATACTTTTTCTGCGGAAGAATTGGAAGCCTATCGAGAAGCTTGGGCAAAACCGGGAGCGCTAACAGCAATGCTCAATTGGTACCGGGCCATCCGGGAAGGCAGCGTGGCGCAAGTGCCGAACCATAAAATCACTGTGCCGGTGCGGATCATCTGGGGGCTTGGCGATCAATTCTTAACGCCGCTGTTGGCAAAAGAAAGTTTGGAATTCTGTGAGGACGCAGATCTGGTGTTTGTCGGCGAAGCCACCCACTGGATCCATCACGAACAGCCGTATATTTTAAATTTGCTGATCGACCGTTTTTTAACCGAAAAAAAATCGGAAGCGCTATAGCTGCTTCCGATTTTTCTTTTTGTTTTCCCGGATAGCGCGGAAGAAACCCGTCAACAGTTGGCCGCATTCATCCGCTAAAACATTTTCTTTCACTTCGCATTGGTGGTTGAAGCGTTCATCGTTCAACAATCGGTACAGAGAATCGACACTGCCGGCCTTGGCATCGCGCGCCCCGTAAATGACGCGGGGAATACGGGATTGCAAGATGGCGCCTGCACACATCGGACAAGGCTCTAACGTTACGTAAAGGTGCGTTTCTTCAAGCCGCCAGCTGCCGAGCTGATTGCACGCTTCTTGAATGGCCAATAGTTCTGCATGCGTTACGGCGTTTTGCGTTGTTTCCCGCAAGTTGTGGGCGCGCGCTATGACGATGCCGTCGCGTACAATGACTGCCCCAATCGGCACTTCGCCTTTGGCAGCGGCTTTCTCCGCTTCTTCTATTGCCAGGTTCATGTAATATTGATCTAGTTCTATACCGTTCATGATTTATCGCTCCTTAGGCTTTAGTTTACCATCTTCAATCGATTAAATTACATTCAAAAGGTCAAGGAAAGGCAAAAATTTGTTTGTTGGGTTAAAATATAATAAGATCTGATTTCAAGGAGAGATTTCATGCCCAGAACACATAAGAAAGAACAACCTCTGCATTTCCTCATGCGCTTTATCCTCATTTTAGTTGGAGCGGCTATGGCTGCTGCTGCCATTGAGCTGTTTTTAGTACCCAATTCCATCATTGACGGCGGAATTATCGGAATCTCACTTATTTTGGATTACTTGACGATTGTGCCTTTCGGTATTTTGTTGGTCGCCATCAACTTGCCGTTTCTCTTTTTTGGCTATAAATACATAGGCAGGAACTTTTTTGTATCTTCCATTTTTGCTATTGTGGCACTTGCGATATTACAAGTTCCGCTCCATCCTCTTGCAGGCGTCGTAGACGATCCATTGCTTGCTACAGTATTTGGGGGGATTCTTCTTGGAGCAGGTGTAGGCCTTGTCATCCGGAATGGCGGAGCGCTTGACGGCTCAGAGATTCTTGGTATTTTGCTTACTAAGAAACTTCCTTTTTCGGTCGGGGAGTTTGTTATGTTTTTCAATGTATTCATTTTCTTATGGGCCGGTTTTGTGCTAGGCTGGGAGCAGGCGATGTATTCGATACTGACCTATTATATCGCTTCGAAAACCATTGATATCGTTATTCAAGGGTTGGATGATACAAAAGCGGTTATTATTGTATCTGAAGAATATGAAGAGTTGAGTGCTGCAATCAACTCAAGGCTGGGCAGAAGCGTGACTAAGCTGCACGGGAAAGGCGGCTATAGAGACACATCAAAGGATGTTATTTATGTTGTTGTTACCCGATTGGAAATCACCAAGTTGAAACAGATTATGAATGATATAGATTCAAAAGCCTTTCTTACTATCATGAATACGCAAGAAGTGCATGGAGGCACGTTCAAATCAGCAATCCACTAAGGGTTGCTGATTTTTTTCTACTGCTGCCCCTTTGTCTGTGGTAAAATAAATCGCACTATAAACATTCGAAAGAAAAAAGGGGGACTTCTTATGCCGGTACCATTTATCACGGTAGAAGGTCCGATCGGGGTTGGGAAAACGTCGTTGACGAAAGCACTGGCCGATCAAAACAAGTTTCAGCTATTGAAAGAAATTGTGGATGAAAATCCGTTTTTAAATAAATTCTATGAGAACATTGAAGAGTGGAGCTTTCAAACGGAAATGTTCTTTTTATGCAATCGCTATAAACAATTATCGGATATTCAAAAAAAATTCATTTCAAATAGGGAACCGGTTGTAGCGGATTATCATATTTTCAAAAATCTGATCTTCGCTAAACGCACATTGCCGGAAACGGAATATGCCAAATACGAGGCTATTTACAAAATTTTAACGGCAGACATGCCAACGCCGAATATGGTCATTTATTTGCATGCGAGTCTGGATACGCTCATGAAGCGCATCCAGCAGCGCGGCCGGGAATTTGAGAAGATGATTACACCGGAATATATGGAACAGCTTGCGGCTGATTACCATGAGTTCATCGAGCGCTTTGAACGCGAGCATCCAGAAATTCCGGTTCTGCGCTTTAATGGGGATGAAATTGATTTTGTGCAAAACGAAGGCGATCTGAAACTGATCTTGGATAAAGTGGACGACACCTTACAAAAAGGGAGTTTAATGATATGAATTTACGAGAAAAATACGGTATTCCAGAAACTGCCGTGATAACCATTGCGGGAACAGTGGGAGTTGGCAAGTCGACGATGACAAAAGCGCTGGCTGATGCATTGAACTTCCGCACTTCTTTTGAAAAGGTGGATACGAATCCTTACCTGGATCTGTTCTACGACGATTTCGAAAAATGGAGTTTTCATCTTCAAATCTATTTCTTGGCAGAACGCTTCAAAGAACAGAAGCGCATGTTTGAATATGGGGGCGGCTTTGTCCAGGACCGTTCGATTTACGAAGACACCGGCATTTTTGCGAAGATGCACTGGGAAAAAGGCACAATGAACAATGTCGACTATGAAACGTATACGAATCTTTTTGAAGCAATGGTCATGACGCCGTATTTTCCTCATCCTGATTTGCTTATTTACCTGGAAGGTTCTATCGAAGATATCTTAGGCCGCATCCAGGAGCGCGGACGCACGATGGAACAGCAAACGCCGGTTGACTATTGGGTTGAAATGCATGAGCGCTACGAAAACTGGATCAATAATTTCAATGGCTGCCCCGTATTGCGCTTGAACATCAATGATTACGATTTGGTGAATGATCCTGCATGTGCTGAAAAGATAGTCGAGCGAATCGGCAATTTTATGCAGCAAACTTCTTCTGTTTTACGTAAATAATAGATCCCCATGAGCAAATGGCTCATGGGGATTTTATTTCCCAGGAAATAATTACAATAAAAAAGCAGCCGGCGAATCCGCCGGCTGCTTTGGGTATGTATGATAAGAAATATAATATAAAAATGGAGGAGGAAGAGGGATTCGAACCCCCGCGGGATTTGACTCCCCTGTCGGTTTTCAAGACCGATCCCTTCAGCCAAACTTGGGTATTCCTCCGTGTTTAAGACAAGAATTAATTTATCATGTATCAGATTGGATTGTCAACACCTTTAGAAAAATTTTTAAAAAGATTCCCATAAGAGAAAATCAGCAGATTGCAGATAGGTGGGTGAGGAAGGGATAAGAATGCCAGAGTTCAAACATCCAGCTCCTGCGCTTTACATGAACTTGGCTTCAGCCAGCTTTCGTTCTGCAGTCATCAGCCTAATCAGTTGATTTTTCAACTTCAAGCTTCAGAATTGCTTTTTTGCCGATAAGTTTGTATACTAGTAAATGCCGTGCTAGGTGGGAAGATAGCGGTGTCCTGTAACCTGCAATCCGCTTTAGCAGGACTGAATTCCTTTCCTAGGTTGTATGTATTGCAAGGCCAGCCTCTTGCACGTAGTGTTGACGTTTGGGTCCTGCGCAATGGAAACCCATGAACCATGTCAGGTCCGGAAGGAAGCAGCATTAAGTGGAACTTTTCATGTGCCGCGGGGTTGCCTAGATCGAGCCAACGACAAGAGTAACGCTTGTGTGCATCAGTCGAAGAAAGGTGCACGGCAATAATTTCGAATTCAAACCTGTTCGCTTTTACAGCGGACGGGTTTTTTGTTTGTCTGGAAAAGAAGAGAAAATAATGGCTGTCTATGGACTAAACCGTTCAGAAGAACCCTGTATTTATGGTATAATAAAAGGACGGAAATCACTTTTAAAAGAAGGAGAGAATAACGTTGGCGTATCAAGCTTTCTACCGTGTGTACAGACCTCAGACATTCTCGGAAATGACTGGCCAGTCGCACATTAAACAAACCCTTCAAAATGCTCTCCTTTACAATAAGACCACCCATGCTTATTTGTTCTCGGGACCACGAGGAACAGGGAAGACCAGTACGGCAAAGATTTTTGCGAAAGCTTTAAACTGTGAACAGGCTCCTGTAGCGGAACCGTGCAACGAGTGCGATTCCTGCAAGAGCATCAATGCCGGCTCCAACACCGATGTGATTGAATTTGACGCCGCTTCGAATTCGCGTGTAGAAGAAATGCGTGAAATCATCGAGAAAGTCCGTTTTTCTCCGGCAAATTCCCGGTTCAAGATTTACATCATTGATGAAGTCCATATGTTATCGAACAGTGCATTCAATGCCTTGTTGAAAACATTGGAAGAACCGCCTGAACATGTCGTCTTTATTTTGGCAACTACAGAACCCCATAAATTGCCGTTGACAATCATTTCCCGCTGCCAGCGCTTTGATTTCAAATCACATACACAAGTGGATTTGGTAAAACGCATGGTTGAAGTGTTGACGGATGCACAAATCCCATACAATGAACAAGTTCTGAAAATCATTGCACAAGCAGCAGCGGGCGGGATGCGGGATGCTTTGAGTTTGTTGGATCAAGTTGTATCCTTCAGCGGCGACGAAATGACGATCGACGATGCGCTGCTTGTAACGGGCTCTATTAGCCAAGACATGTTTTACAGCATTGCCGAAGCCCTTCTTGCCAAAGATATCGGCCAAGCGCTGTCACTGCTGGAACAGTTGATCCGGGACGGCAAAGACCCGGTACGCCTTGTCGAAGATTTCATCACGTTCTTCCGAGATTTGCTGCTGATCCAAACAGCTCCAGACTTGCACGATATGTTAGAGTTGGCGAGCCATGAAGCCCGCTTTGAAGAATTGGCAAAGCAATTTGAAGCGGCAACACTGTATGACTGGATTGATATTCTGACAAAAACGCAGCAGGAAATGCGTTTTTCCAACCATACGAAAATTTATATGGAAACGGCTTTGCTGAAGATGGTGCAAGCTGACGCACCTATTCGGCCGTCTTCCGCTTCCGCCGCATCTCCGGAGTTGGAGGCGAAAGTCACACAGCTTGAACAGCTGGTCCGCGAATTGCAGCATCAATTGAAAAACGGGGCAGTGGCTTCGCCAGCAGCGGCGCCTGTTGAACAAAAGCGGCGCCAGTCTCCGCAAAACGGCTTTAAAGTTCCAGTCGGCCGTATCCAAGACGTCTTGAAAAACGCGACAAAGCCGGATATTCAAGCGATAAAAACAAACTGGGCGACGGTGATGGCCCAACTGCAGCGGTCGCATGCCGCTTTATTGAATGAAGCGGAGCCTGTAGCGGCATCAGCAGATGCATTTGTGTTAAAATTCAAGTATGATATTCATTGCCAGATGGCATCGGAAAACCAAAGTTTTGCCGCTGTGTTCAGCCAATTGCTTGAGCAATATACCGGCAAGGCATATTCGCCGGTTTTCGTGCCGGATGCAAACTGGCTTAAAATCCGTGAAGATTTTATCAAAAGCAGCGGATTGAAAGCCGGCAGTGAAGAAAAGCAAGGGTCTCCGGAAGAGGAGCATCCTTTCTCTGCAGATGGAGAAGCGTCGCAGGAAGATCCGTTCATTACAGAAGCGGAGCGGCTTTTTGGAAAAGACTTCGTGGAAATTCACGAAGAGTAATAACTACACAATCGAGGAGGAACTAATTATGCGCGGTGGAGGAAATATGCAAGGCATGATGAAGCAAATGCAGAAAATGCAAAAACAAATGGCAGAGGCTCAAGAAGAACTGGGAACAATGAAGTTCGAAGGAGCAGCTGGCGGCGGTATGGTGAAAGTAACTGTTTCAGGACATAAAGAAGTGCTCGATATCGCACTGGATCCTTCAGTAGTAGATCCGGAAGATGTTGAAATGCTTCAAGACTTATTGGTGGTAGCGACAAACGAGGCATTTAAAAAAGCGGATGAACATGCGAATTCCACTATGGGGAAATTCACTAAGGGGTTAAATCTTCCAGGCATGTTCTAGGAGGTAAACAGAATGCATTACCCTGAACCAATATCGAAATTAATGGAGAGTTTTATGAAATTGCCAGGAATCGGGCCGAAAACAGCGGCCCGACTGGCATTTTTTGTGCTCGGAATGAAAGAGGATACTGTACTCGACTTTGCGAAAGCGCTCGTGGATGCAAAGCGTAACTTAAGTTTCTGTTCCAACTGCGGGCATATCACAGATGTGGATCCTTGCCATATCTGCCAAGATCCACAACGCGACCGTACGACGATTTGTGTCGTGCAAGATCCAAAAGACGTGATTGCAATGGAAAAGATGCGCGACTACACGGGTTTATATCATGTGCTCCAAGGGGCAATTTCTCCAATGGACGGCATTGGGCCGGAAGATATCAATGTTCCGTCTCTATTAAGAAGATTGCAGGATGAAGAAGTGGCTGAACTGATTTTAGCAACCAATCCGACAATCGAAGGAGAAGCGACCGCGATGTATATCTCCCGGTTGGTTAAACCATCCGGCATCAAAACTACGCGGATTGCTCATGGGCTTCCAGTAGGCGGAGATTTGGAATATGCAGATGAAGTGACGTTATCTAAAGCGCTGGAAGGCCGGCGGGAGCTGTAAGAGGAGAAGTAAGATGCTGTTTTTTAAACGAGGCAAACTAAAAAGAGAGTTTGATGAGCAGTTGATCAAGCAGTTCATCGACACGAAGCGCGAGTGGAAAAACGCGCAAATGCTTGAAGAGCTAACAGATGATTTTGATTCCCGTTTGCTTGTAGAACGTAAAATCGCCGAAAGCAAGCATTTGTTTCTGTTGAAAGAAGCGCGCATTAGAAAAGTGAAGATGAACCAAGGCAATGGCTTTTAAAGTATTGCTTTTTTCTTTTCTATTAAAAGTTCTTCTATAGAGAATGACTTCTAATAAAAAATGTTTTGTGAATATAATATATTTTAGCGAGGGCATTGACTCTTATTACAAGGCTTGATATATTAATAGCCGTCCCTAATACAAATGATTTCTACGGAAACATTGTGGTTGACATTGATTGGGATACAATATATACTAATAAAGTTGCCAAAGAAACGACGGCATGGACATCACAGGGAAATGAAATAAGTGGTTGACATCGAATCGCCGAAAAGGTATACTAATAAAGTTGTCGCTAAAGACGACGAACAACATGA
>NZ_VOHD01000016.1 GCF_007859395.1 Planomicrobium sp. CPCC 101110
TCTAGCCAGGCTTGATCAGTAGTTGTTTGCTCAAGCCGCCAAAGCGGCTCTCGCAGAAATTTGTTTCGGCGTTCGGAACGCCTCAACAATCTTTGTTGACGTTTTGCTGTTCAGTTTTCAAGGTTCATGTTGTTCGTCGTCTTTAGCGACAACTTTTTTAGTATACCATTTCCACAATTCGATGTCAACTATAAATTTTTAATTTATATCGAGGAATCGTTTTGCTTTATCGGCAACTTTATTAGATTACCTCTTTCGCAACTCTTTGTCAACATCTAATTTCGTTGTTTTTATCGAGTCGTTTTGAGGACATTTACTAATATACCAGCCCCTAATATCTAAGTCAACACTTTTAATTGATTAATTACATTTAAGAATCATCTTTTAATAAAGCTTCTCATCCCGCTCAATATTCAGTTAAGGGGTGCACCCGTTTGCGCTTCCCGATCGCCTTCTTCTGCTCCATAAAAAAATAGCCGTCCGGCTGCTCCCTTAGCAAGGGCAGCCGGATGGCCATTGATCGTTTATCTTTTTTTAGCAGCTGGCTGTGCTGCGGCTTTCCGCGCTGCACGACGTTCCTCTAGTTTTTGCCGGTCTTCATCAGACTTGGCGTT
This sequence comes from Planomicrobium sp. CPCC 101110, assembly GCF_007859395.1. Lineage (GTDB taxonomy): Bacteria > Bacillota > Bacilli > Bacillales_A > Planococcaceae > Planococcus. Next base: position 615 of record NZ_VOHD01000016.1, read on the forward strand.
ATATTTCGGCAAGACTAAAAGTTGATATGCATTCACTGATAAAAACGGGAACAGCAGTAACGTAACCCAGCTGTCGATATTCCCGGCTTCCACCATTAAAGCTGGCAGCCATTCTAACGTAGTTACTACAATCATGAAGAACAAAGCGGAAATGAATGTCGCTTTGTTTGTCCATTTCGCTTTGAAGTAAGCCGTTGTTACAGCAGTTGCAACTAAAACAATCAGCAATACAGCATAAAGCCATGCTTGTCCAGTGGTTTCAGCATTTGGCGCAAAGCGGAAAACAATCAAATCGAAAATAACCACCGCAATGATCAGAAGTTGAACCCAGTTCCAAAGCCGAAGCGTCCGGAACATGTTCATACCAAACTGATGGATTGTCAAATAAGCGAAAAAGCCCATCTGCGCTATCAGGCTCATTGTTGCCCCAACAACCACCATCCATACAAAGCCTGCAACGAATTCTCCCCACTGGCCAGTCTGGAATGCGTCTGCAAACACATCGTTCCAGCGAATAAACAACCCAAGGATCCCTGTTATCAATCCACCGATCAAAATTGCATTTATAGAAAATTTTATCCAATTTCGTATTGTCACTTGAATGCCTCCGTTATTTGAAGTCCTTTTACAATTGTATCAACCGCCAAGGGAAAAATCCATCAGCCATACGCAATAGATGTGAACAAACCTTGAAGGTCTGGAATAGAAGCAGAAAACCCGGAAACCGCATTCGGTTCCCGGGCCGTTCAATTATTTATTTCTTTGCAAATTGCGCCAGGATTTGCTGAGCAATTTCTTCATAAATTTTTCCTGTCGGGTGATCTGCAGCATACACAGACGGGGCAAAATCTTCCTCATTCCAATCAGGCTGGCCAAGCGGAATCTGGCCAAGCAAAGGCGCCTGTAATTCTTCTGCCAATTTCGGGCCGCCGCCTTGTCCAAACAAATATTCTCTGGCCCCTGTTTCTTTGCTTTCGAACCACGCCATGTTCTCGATGACGCCAAGAACTTCGTGATCTGTTTGAAGAGCCATGGCGCCTGCGCGTGCAGCTACGAACGCAGCTGTCGGATGCGGCGTTGTGATGACAATCTCTTTTGATGCCGGAAGCATTTGATGGATGTCGAGTGCAACATCCCCTGTTCCAGGCGGCAAATCCAATAGTAAATAGTCAAGTTCTCCCCATTCTACATCACGGAAAAACTGATCCAAAACTTTTCCAAGCATCGGGCCACGCCAAACAACCGGCATGTTATCTTCTACAAAAAAGCCCATGGAGATCACTTTTACGCCGAAACGTTCTACAGGAATGATTGTGTTGCCGCGTACAACAGGTGTTTTATCGATGCCCATCATATCGGGCACACTAAAGCCGTAGATGTCAGCGTCAATCAAGCCGACTTTTTTTCCAAGCCGCGCAAGTGCCACAGCCAAGTTGACTGAAACTGTCGACTTGCCGACACCGCCCTTGCCGCTTGCAATCGAAATAAATTCAACTTTGTTTAATGGCGACAACAAGTCTTGCGCTTCAGCAGCTGTTGCTTGTCCGCGGAATTGGGCCAAAGCTTCCGGAGGCAGTTCTTCAAAGCGAATTCCGACAGAGGCTGCACCCGCTCCTTTTAGCATTTCAACAACTTTCATTTGCAGTTGCATTTGTTCCGGTGTATTTGTTTTGGCAATTGCCAGCTTTACACTGACATGATTTTTTTCTTCTTTTATCGAGACAGAAGTAATGCCGTTTGTTTCAGTCAGAGATCTATGTAAAAAAGGATCTTGCAACGCTCCAAGCAAATCACGAACTTGTTGTTCATTAATCATAATCGATACACTCCTTAGGTCTTTTGCTACCGTACAGTATAACACAGAGTTTTCTATTTTAAATCTATTCAGTCTTCGGAAAAGAGATAAACAAACCCCTCTTCTCTGTGAAGAAGAGGGGCAAGATCTTTGTTCAGTTTCCTGTCAGTTCCCTGGTCTTAAGCGCCTGGGTGAGCGTACTGTAAACTTCAATATCTTTGAATTGTATGCCCAGATGAACAGCTGTCTGTGCGATATCCGGCCGAATGCCTGACAATGATGTTCTGACGCCAATCAAATCCAGCCCTTTAATCAATTGGAAGATTTGATGGACAACCATCGTATCGATCACCGGCACTCCCGATAAATCGATGAACAACCTTTCGAGCCCGTGCTTGGCGCTTTTTTGTAATGTATTCTCGAACATCACTTTGGCGCGGTATGTATTGATCTCCCCGATCAAAGGAAGCAGACCCGTCTTATTGGCAAGAATGATGACCGGTGAACTTAACTCGATGATCATCTCCTGCTGAGCATTGGATTTTTCTTCAGCTGCCTTCGCATTCTCGCAGCTGAACCTTAAAATGATTTCACTAATGCCATTTACAATGGCGCGCTTCCAAGCTGTAATCTCTTCATATGGGACCATTCCTTTATAAAGCAAAGCATATTCTTCTACAAGATCCAAATACTGATTCTGTGTGCGGAAGAATTCCCGGATTATATCTGTGATGGGCGTAGCTAAATGGGCTTCGTCCTGCGCAATGGCTGTAACCCACTCTTGAAAGTCTTCAAAAAATTCCTTTTCTCCTTTGTTGAAAATCGAAGAAAAGTTAACATGGAAATCATGGTTTTGCTTTTTAAGCGTCTCAACAACTTTGGGGTCGCGAGAACCATAAACGCCGCCTTGGCTATCTCCTAAAGAAGCATACCACTCCTCTGTTAAGTCCCATGTTTTTTCTATAAAGTATTCATACAACTCGACTTTCTTTCCCATTCTTTTTTCTCCTCCTGCAGTATACTCCGGGCATCTTTATTGCACATCATGATTCCAATCTGATGAAGCCAACATGCAAAACAAACACTAATCCCTTAAAGACCTTCTGTTTTTATAATATATCATCCTTTCAAAATTTGCATTGTGAGACCGCAAAAGAATTTTTTCAGATACTGCTCTTGTTAACCCATTTTTGAGTTTATTTCATTCCTATGTCATTTTTCCGACTCCATTCTAAACAGCTTTGAAACATGCTATGCTGAAGTCCAACGAGGTATCGCATAGATTCTTTTCAGCTTTTATACTCCCTTTCCAAAAATAGAAAGGAGAATGCTCTGTGTCTTTAGAAAGCATAAAAGAGATCCTAGAAACGGTTTGTTACTACAACACGGTGAACATCACCCAAACATTCAGCAAAAATGAACAAGCGCTATTTACTGTAGTCTGTTTAAAAAATACGTCTACCTTGGAAGTAAAGAACCTTCAGACGCAAATGGTCAGTTATTTTGAATCAGTAGAAGAGGCAGCGGTTGCCATCGACAAAGAAATAAGTGCCTGTAACGTGACCTCCTGATTTTTTAGGGGGTTTTCCTTTTGGATCGATTTATGATTAACCATAAAAAAAGCCCTCTTCTCGAAATGAGAAAAGGGCTTTTGTTGATCCAATTAACGTTTTGAGAACTGAGGTGCGCGACGTGCAGAACGAAGACCTGGTTTCTTACGTTCTTTCATGCGTGGGTCGCGTGTCAAAAGACCAGCAGATTTCAAAGCAGGACGGAAAGCAGGGTCTACTGTAAGTAGAGCGCGTGCGATTCCGTGGCGTACTGCTCCAGCTTGACCTGTGAAGCCGCCGCCTCTTACGTTTACAAGCACGTCATAGCTTCCAAGAGTTTCAGTAGCTACTAGTGGCTGTTTGATGATTTGCTCAAGCGTTTCGTATGGAACGTAATCCGATACGTCACGGTTGTTGATTGTAATTGTGCCGTCGCCAGGTACTAGACGTACGCGAGCTGTTGAATTTTTACGGCGACCTGTACCGATATATTGAACTTGTGCCAAAGGTGTATCCTCCTCTTATTTACTAATATTATCCGCGAAGTTGGTAAACTTCAGGCTGTTGCGCTTGGTGTTTGTGTTCTGGTCCAGCGTAAACGTGAAGTTTGCTGAATGTTTGACGTCCTAAAGAGTTTTTAGGAAGCATTCCTTTGATAGCCAATTCAAGCATTTTTGTAGGGTAGTTTGTGCGCATTTCAAGTGCAGTACGCTGTTTCAACCCGCCGCTGAATTGAGTGTGACGGTAGTAGATTTTGTCAGTTAACTTTTTGCCAGTTAAATGAATCTTGTCAGCATTGATGATGATTACGTGATCACCAGTGTCAACGTTTGGTGTGAATGTTGGTTTGTATTTCCCGCGCAAGATTGAAGCGACTTCAGAAGCTAAACGTCCAAGAGTTTGCCCTTCTGCATCGACAACCAACCATTTACGCTCTACTTCGTGACCTTTAGCCATGAATGTTGTACGCATGTATATTGTCCTCCTAATAAATCGTCTCTTTTATAAATCACAGTTCCATGTTCCGTTGTTCCGTTTTTTCGTTATCCCTAACAAATAACCTTCCGGGGCATATCGTGGGGGTAATGAAAATACCATACATCATGTTATAACGCCAGCGCTTGAAAGTCAAGTGTTTTTCTAAAAACACCAGGAAAAGTTGCTTCAGTCGGTATAAGCTACATTTTCCAAGTAAAGCCCATGTGCGGCGGCCGTTTTCCCGGCAGCGCTTCGATCAGCCGCCGCCACGATTCTGGCCATTTCATCTACTGTTCTTCTTCCAAGGCCAACTTCCATCAAGGTGCCGGCAATTATCCGCACCATATTGTATAAAAAGCCGGATCCTTCTATCACCATATGGAGTTCTTCTCCGTGCTCTTCGATCTCCAATCGGCGCACCGTTCGGACTTTATCGACAACTCCGGTATTTGCAGCGCAAAAACTGGAAAAGTCATGCGTGCCTATCACAGCCTCTGCTGCCTGCCTCATCGCTTCCACATTCGGGCGCTGCTTTGTATGCACCATGTAATTCCGAGTGAACGGGCTAATGATTTGGCTGCGGTCCCATTTATAGCGATACGTTTTCCCGCTTGTATGGTAACGTGCATGAAACGCCGGATCTGCTTCCTCAATGGCCAAAATCCGAATATCTTCAGGCAGCAGTACATTCAAAGCCTTCAGCCAGCCGGCAACCGGAATTGCGAGTGTCGTGTCAAAGTGAATAACTTGACCCGTCGCATGCACTCTAGCGTCTGTCCTTCCGCTAGCTACAACTTGAATCGTCTGTCCTTTATGAATGGTTCTTAGTACGTTCATCAACTCTTGCTGCACAGTGCGCGAATCCGGTTGGACCTGATAGCCCGCAAATCCTGAACCGTCGTAAGCAATTGTAGCCTTCATTCGTTTCATTTCGTCTCTCCTTAAACCCGCAAATACCATAGAACGGCCGCTAAGCCCACAAGAAGCACCAAACTTAACGTATCAACAAATCTCCAGTTCAACTGCCGGTAGCGTGTTCTTCCGGCATCTCCGCGGTACCCTCGCACTTCCATAGCTGTCGCTAGATCTTCTGCCCGTTTGAAGGCACTGACAAACAACGGGATAAGCAATGGCACGACCGCTTTCACCCGCTCTTTTATCGGACCAGATCCAATATCCGACCCTCTCGCCATCTGGGCTTTCATGATTTTCCCTGTCTCATCCATCAGAGTCGGGATGAAACGCAAAGAAATTGACATCATCAATGCCAATTCATGGACAGGCAATTTCAACCGCTTGAACGGCCCAAGCAAAACTTCAATTCCATCGGTAATTGAAATTGGCGAAGTGGTCAACGTCAAAATACTTGTGATAAATACCAGCACCAAGAACCGGATCGAGATGAAAATCCCTTGCCTCAATCCTTCTTCGTAAATCTCCAGAAACCCGAAATTTATGAGCAGGTCTCCTTCTCTCGTAAAAAAGATATGCAAGAGGAATGTAAAAATCACCAATATAATGACCGGTTTCAGACCCGTGATCAAAAAGTAAAGGCGAATTTTGGATAAAGCCACAACCAAAAACGTAAACGCAAGCAAGACGGCATACGTCACCACACTATTGGCAATAAAAACAATAGCGATAAACAAGAAAACAAATAGAATTTTAGCTCTCGGATCCATCCGGTGGACAAAAGAGTTCCCAGGGATAAAACGCCCAAAAATCATCTTTTCCATCATCCCAGATCACGCCCCTTTGAGAGTGCAAGCGCAATATTTTTGGCCAATGCTTCTTCTGTCAATGAAATCCCGTCCAACACAATGCCGGTCTTTTCTTCAAATTTGCGCTGAAGCCGTATAGAACGAGGGGGTTCCAGGCGGTAATCCTGAAGCTGCTCTTCATCCGTAAAGATGTCCCTCGGCTCTCCTGTAGCCACACAACGGCCGTTGTGCATGATTGCCACCAAATCTGCGTAACGTGCAGCGTCCTCCATGCTATGCGTCACTAAGACAGTCGTTAAGTTTTTTTGTATATGAAGCTGATGGAAAAGGTCCATAATTTCACGGCGACCTCTTGGATCCAAGCCCGCTGTCGGTTCATCAAGCACCAGCACATCTGGTTCCATAGCCAATACACCTGCTATTGCCACTCTCCGCATTTGCCCCCCTGAGAGGTCGAATGGGGATTTGGACAATACTTCAGGAGGCAATCCGAGCTGTTCAACCAATTCATGGGCCCGGCGGCTCGCTTCTTCTTCCGGCACCCCGTAGTTCAGCGGTCCGAACATGATATCTTTCAAAACTGTTTCGTCGAACAACTGCTGCTCTGGAAACTGGAAAACTATACCGACTTGGCGCCGTACAGGCCGCAGATTCTTCGCTTTGACTCCTGCCTGGAGTTTCCGGTCCCCAATAGTCACATGCCCCTCAGTCGGCAATAACAACGCGTTCAGATGCTGCAATACTGTCGATTTGCCTGATCCTGTATGGCCGATAATCGCCGTATAGGCTTCTGATGGAATATGTAGCGTCACGTCATGCAGCGCTCTTTTTTCGAAAGGGGTATCTTGTGCGTAACTATATCCTACTTCTTGAAGTAAGATGTCCATATCTCTTCCACCAACTCATCTTCTGACATGTGTTCTTTCTCGATCGGTACGCCTGCTTCTCTCAGCAAATGCGTCATACGCATCGCAAACGGCAAATCGAGGCCTAATTCAACAAGGGCCTCCCCTGATAAAAAGACCTCTTCTGGCTTGCCCTCTGTATGTTTTTGGCCGGCATTCATTACAATAATCCGATCAGCGAGCGCAGCCTCTTCCAGGTCATGTGTAATTGAAATGACGGTCAAGCCTGTCGCTTTCCGAAGTTCCCGTATGGTTTCAATGACTTCTATCCGCCCTTGCGGATCAAGCATAGATGTCGCTTCATCAAGTATCAGCAGTCTTGGCTTCAAAGCCAATGCCCCTGCTATAGCTACCCGCTGCTTCTGGCCGCCTGATAGATGGTGAGGCTCCTGATCCATGAACTCTTCCATTTTTACTTGGCGCAGCGATTCTTTTACCCGTTGCACCATATCAGCATGGGGCACCCCGTTGTTCTCCAAGGCAAAAGCTACATCATCTTGGACTGTTGCGCCGACAAACTGGTTGTCCGGATTTTGGAACACCATTCCCATCTGCGAACGGATCTCCCACAAGCTTTCTTCCGACATCATTTGTCCCATTGCCTCCACCGTTCCTTGCTGCGGAAACAACAAGCCGTTCATCAATTTGGCAATCGTCGATTTCCCGGAACCGTTATGGCCTACAAGGGCAATCCATTCACCGTTTTGAATTGAAAAAGACAAGTTTTGCACAGCCGGCCGCATTGTTTCATTGTCTGGCGTATATGTAAATGTCACATCTGTAAATGACAAGATAGTCGAATTCATCTCAGCTGACCTCCTCTGACTCCTGCTAAACTCTACTCTACTTGGTACCCTATATGTATGTAAATATAGCAACACTTTAACCGGCAAAGTTTTTATTTGTCTTATATTTAAAGTAGTGTAAATAAAAAAAGCGCGCACCTCATTCAGAGAAATGCGCTTTTCTATTTCTATGGCTTCCCCGGTTGCTTAAGCCAGGGTTGAATGAGGTGCGTAGAGCTAGACAAGACGCCGCCCATAGGCTCGCTCATCATAACACTCAGCTTTTCATATTGTCGTATAAATCATGATGCTAAAAGAAGAGGGCCTGAACCCTCTTCAAGTAAACCAATTATGCCTCGGCATAATGATGTCCGGAGGCGTTAATCTGAATCAGTAGATCCAGATTAAACTAATTCGATAATTACGATTGGTGCGCCGTCTCCGCGACGAGGACCCATTTTCATAATGCGAGTGTATCCGCCTTGGCGTTCTGCGTAACGTGGTGCAACGTCATCAAACAATTTTTGCAAAGCAAAAGTTGTTGTTTCGTTACCTTCCTCATCCGTAGATGTTACCAATTCACGACGCATCCATTCTGCAGCTTTACGACGAGCGTGAACATCTCCACGTTTGCCTAAAGTAATCATTTTTTCTACAGTAGAACGCACTTCTTTCGCACGAGCTTCAGTCGTTTGAATGCGCTCATGTACGATTAAGTCTGTTGTAAGGTCACGTAATAGTGCTTTACGTTGAGAACTTGTACGTTGAAGCTTTCTCATTGAAGTTTCCCTCCTTCGGTAAATAGTTCGGATCAGAATTTAAGGCAATCAGTCTTCTTTGCGAAGCCCTAGTCCTAAATCTTCCAACTTCACTTTAACTTCTTCAAGTGATTTGCGTCCAAGGTTGCGGACTTTCATCATGTCGTCTTCCGACTTGCTTGCCAGTTCATGTACCGTATTGATACCTGCACGTTTCAAGCAGTTGTAAGAACGGACCGATAGATCAAGTTCTTCGATAGTCATCTCTAGAACTTTTTCTTTTTGGTCTTCTTCTTTTTCAACCATGATTTCAGCCGTCTGTGCCTCGTCAGTCAATCCTACGAAGATATTCAAATGCTCGGTAAAAATTCTTGCGCCAAGCGCAATTGCCTCTTTTGGACCGATGCTGCCATCTGTCCAGACATCAAGAGAAAGTTTATCAAAATGAGTCAGCTGACCCACTCGAGTATTTTCCACTTGGAAATTGACGCGTGAAACTGGTGTGTAAATAGAGTCAATCGGAATAACGCCGATTGGAAGATCTTCACGTTTGTTCTGATCTGCCCGGGCATATCCACGGCCGCGATTCGCATACATACGCATACGGAGATGGCCATTTTTAGCGATTGTAGCAATATATAGATCCGGATTCAGAATTTCCACGTCACTGTCGTGAGTGATATCTGCAGCCGTAACCGTTCCATCACCTTTAACATCAATTTCAATGACTTTTTCTTCGTCAGAGTAAATTTTAAGCGCAAGCTTCTTAATGTTCAAAATGATTGATGCCACATCTTCTTCTACACCTTCAACAGTGGAGAATTCGTGCAAAACACCGTCAATTTGAATCGAAGTAACTGCAGCGCCTGGTAAAGATGAAAGTAAGATTCGACGTAAGGAGTTTCCTAAAGTGGTTCCATATCCACGCTCAAGGGGTTCGATAACAAACTTTCCATATTTGGAACTGCTATCGATCTCAATCGTTTCAATCTTTGGTTTTTCTATTTCGAGCATTCATTTACCCTCCTTCAAAACGTCGGTGTTTATTTTCGCTTCATCAAGAACTCGAGAGTCAAAAGACTTTCGCTACGGTTCAGAACACATTCAGTATGTCGTGATGTTCAAAAATCCGATTCAGATAAACGATTATACGCGACGGCGTTTTGGCGGACGGCAACCGTTATGAGGTACTGGAGTTACATCTTTGATTGCTGTAACTTCTAGTCCGGCAGCTTGAAGTGCACGGATAGCAGCCTCACGACCTGAACCAGGACCTTTAACTGTAACTTCCAAAGTTTTAAGACCGTGTTCGATTGATGTTTTAGCAGCGGTTTCTGCAGCCATTTGAGCAGCGAAAGGCGTAGATTTACGTGAACCTCTAAATCCTAGAGCACCTGCGCTTGACCAAGATACTGCGTTCCCTTGCATATCTGTAATCGTAACAATTGTGTTGTTAAATGTTGAGCGGATGTGAGCGATACCTGATTCGATATTCTTTTTCACACGACGCTTACGAGTTTGTTGTTTACGTGCCATGTTAAGAAGAAACCTCCTTTACTAATTATTTTTTCTTGTTCGCAACAGTTTTACGAGGACCTTTACGCGTACGCGCATTGTTCTTCGTATTTTGACCGCGTACAGGTAGTCCACGGCGGTGGCGGATACCCCGGAAGCTTGCAATTTCCATCAAGCGTTTGATGTTCATTGATACTTCACGGCGAAGGTCACCTTCAATTTTGTATTGATCCAATTGTTCACGGATATTGTTCAACTCGTCTTCTGTAAGATCACGAACTCGTGTATCTTCAGAAATGCCAGCAGCAGAAAGAACTTTCTGTGCAGTTGTTTTACCAATACCGAAAATATATGTTAATGAAATAACAACGCGTTTGTCGCGTGGAATGTCAACACCAGCAATACGTGCCATGTGTGCCATGCACCTCCTTCATTTTAGCCTTGTCTTTGTTTGTGTTTCGGATTTTCACAGATTACCATTACTTTACCGTTTCTGCGAATAACTTTACATTTTTCGCAGATCGGTTTCACAGATGGTCTCACTTTCATCTAACCTAACCTCCTTAGTAGTCCGGAGTGCAAAAGATTATTTAAAACGGTATGTGATACGACCGCGAGTTAAATCGTAAGGAGAAAGTTCCACTGTTACTTTATCTCCTGGCAGAATGCGGATAAAGTGCATGCGGATCTTGCCAGAAACATGCGCAAGAATCGTATGGCCATTTTCCAATTCTACTTTAAACATCGCGTTAGGCAAAGTCTCAACGACTGTTCCTTCGATTTCAATTACATCGTCTTTCGCCATCGACCCAGTCTCCCTTCTGTATACAAATCAGGTTCTCATCTTCAAACAGTAGTTGCTGATTGAACAATAGTGCTACATTCATTCACCAGGATTGCATGAGTGACAGTGAAGGCAAGTTTCCGAGTTCCGCGTCCCGCTGATGCAGGTCGGGGGTAATCCGGTTGCCAGTCTGCCTCATGTATCCTCGGCCGCCCGGACTGCCTTGGATGAGTTCCAAACCCGTTACACAGATGCTTCCACGAAACCCATTATACTCCCTCCAGTAAGGAATTGCACGGCTCAAAGACCTAAGACAATCGACACTGAATTTCATATAACCAGGCATTTTATGCTTTTGCAGCTCTCGAGAATTCATTTCTCCTGTGCCCCTTAAAGCCACATGGAGGCAACTAACTGCGCCCGGCGCCGGGTATTATCCTCGGTCGCCCTTTAGAAGAGCATCAATGTCAGCAAATACTTGATGAATGTCCTGCTGTCCATTTATATTCCCCAGCACGCCTTTGCTTTCATAGAAATCAAGAAGCGGCTGTGTTTGTTGCATGTTCACTTCTAAGCGTTTCGTAACGGTTTCAGGCTTATCATCTTCGCGTTGGTAGAGCTCTCCGCCATCTTTGTCACACACGCCAGCAGCTTGCGGCGGGTTGAACACAGTATGGTAAGCAGTTCCACACACTTTACAAATCCAACGGCCTGTTAAACGTGCAATCAACTCATCTTGTTCAACTTGAATATTTACGACATGCTCGATTCTTTTGCCAAGATCAGCAAGAAGAGACTCTAGCGCTTCAGCTTGAGGAACTGTACGTGGAAAGCCGTCTAATAGAAAGCCTTCTTGACAATCTACCATGCTCAGACGCTCACGGACGATACCGATAGTCACTTCATCAGGCACCAAGGCACCTTGATCCATGAACGATTTTGCTTTCAAGCCTAGTTCCGTTCCGCCTTTGATAGCGGCGCGAAACATATCACCTGTAGAAATATGAGGGATGTCGTACTTCTCAACAATTTTGTCCGCTTGAGTGCCTTTGCCGGCACCAGGAAGACCCATTAATACGATATTCATACGTTTTGCCCCCTCAGACAATTGGATAAGGAACGCCTAAACGTTCCTTTCGCCTATTGATTATTTCATAAAGCCTTTATAATGACGTTTCACAAGTTGTGATTCCAGTTGTTTCATCGTTTCAAGCGCAACCCCTACCACAATTAGAAGACTCGTTCCGCCAATTTGAGCCGTTTGGGGCAAGCCCGCAAGGTTGATAAAGAAAATTGGCATGATAGCGATCACTGCAAGGAAGATAGCGCCAACGATTGTCAAACGGTACAACACACTTGTTAAATAATCTTGTGTATTTTTACCCGGACGGATTCCTGGAATATATGCACCCTGCTTCTTCAGGTTATCCGACACGTTTTCAGGATTGACCTGAATGAATGCGTAAAAATACGTGAAAGCCACAATCAAGGCAACATAAATAATCATGCCGACAGGACGAGTGTAATCAAAAGTATTTTGGATCGCATCCGTAAACGCGTTGGCTCCAAAGAAAGAAGCGATGGTTTGTGGCGTAATGATAAACGCCACTGCAAAGATTACTGGGATAACTCCGGCCGCGTTTACTTTCAAAGGTAAATGCGTTTGTTGCCCGCCAGCTGTTTGGCCGCGGCCAGCAACGCGCTTAGCATACTGGATTGGAATTTTACGCAGCGCTTGCTGAACGTAAATCACCAATACCGTAATGGCAACAACAGCTAATGCAATCAACGCCAAGATGGCGATGTTGATCGGAAGCTGATCTCCAGCCCCTTCAATCTGTTGTGCATAAAGTTGGTTTATAGAACCAGGTATTGCAGCGACAATCCCAGCGAAGATGATAATCGAAATACCGTTCCCCACACCTTTTGCCGTAATCTGCTCACCAAGCCACAGTAAAAACGCAGTTCCTCCAGTTAATACAATCGCAATAACAACATACGTTGAGATTGTGTCATTTTGGATTAATGTTCCGCCATACATCTGGTTGAACCCATAAGACATACCGATTGCCTGGATAAACGCAAGTACTATTGTGAAGTAGCGAGTGAATTGCGCAAGTTTCCGTCTTCCGACTTCACCTTGTTTCGCCCACTCTGCAAATTTCGGTACAACATCCATCTGCAACAATTGCACAATGATCGATGCTGTAATGTAAGGCATGATTCCCATCGCTAAAATCGAAAAGTTAGCCAGGGCGCCTCCACCGAAAGTATTTAAGAATCCAATCAAACCCATTTGATCAGTAGCTTGCAATACTGTTGCATCAACATTCGGTACCGGAATGAAAGTCCCGATACGGAAAATGATGAGCATCAGTAGTGTAAAGATAATTTTATTTCGAATATCAGTCACGCGCATAAAATTAGAGATTGTCTGAAACATTAAACCACCTCGGTTTGTCCACCGGCAGCTTCAATCGCTTCTTTAGCTGATCCAGAGAATTTGTGAGCTTTGACAGTTAGTTTCTTCTCTAAGCTACCATTGCCAAGAATCTTGATTCCAGAACGTTCGTTGCTCACAACACCTGATTCGATCAACAATGCAGGTGTGATTTCTGTGCCTTCTTCAAAACGGTTTAATACGTCCAAGTTAACGACTGCATAGTCTTTACGGTTAATGTTCGTAAAGCCACGTTTTGGCAAACGACGGAACAAAGGATTTTGTCCACCTTCAAATCCAGGACGAACTCCTCCGCCTGAACGTGCGTTTTGACCTTTATGACCTTTACCCGATGTTTTACCAGTACCTGAACCGATACCGCGTCCGATACGCTTTCTTGAGCTGCGTGATCCTTCTGCTGGTTTTAATTCATGAAGTTTCATATGGTTGGCACCTCCTTCTATAGAAATCAGAAATTAAACTTCTTTAATCGTTACTAAATGAGCGACTTTATCAAGCATTCCGCGAACGGCTGCATTGTCTTGTTGCTCGACTGTTTGGTGCATTTTGCGCAAGCCTAGAGCTTGAACTACTTTGCGTTGGTTCGGTTTTGAACCGATTACGCTTTTTGTGAGGGTAATTTCTAGTTTAGTAGCCATGTAATTTTCCCTCCTTATCCTAATAGCTCTGCTGTAGTTTTACCGCGAAGTTTCGCTACTTCATCAGCACTCTTCAGTTGAGTTAAACCGTCAATAGTTGCACGAACCATGTTGATTGGTGTGTTTGAACCTAGAGACTTAGATAAGATATCTTGTACGCCTGCAAGTTCAAGTACCGCACGGACTGGTCCGCCAGCAATTACTCCAGTACCCGGAGAAGCAGGTTTGATCAGGATTTGTCCTGCACCAAAACGGCCGATTACTAAGTGTGGAGTTGTACCTTTAACCATTGGCACTGCAATAAGGTTTTTCTTGGCATCTTCGATACCTTTACGGATAGCATCTGGAACTTCTTGAGCTTTACCAGTACCGAAACCGACATTACCATTTTTGTCTCCTACTACTACTAATGCGGAGAAACGGAAACGACGTCCACCTTTTACAACTTTCGCTACGCGGTTAATCGTAACTACGCGTTCTTCAAGTTCAAGTTTGTTTGGATCAATACGACGCATGAAATGTGTCCCTCCTTCTTTTAAAATTCTAAACCATTTTCACGTGCTGCTTCTGCTAAAGCTTTAACACGTCCGTGATATAAATAACCACCGCGGTCGAAAACAATCGATGTCAATCCTTGTTCTACAGCGCGTTTAGCGATAGTTTCGCCAATTTTCGTTGCAGCTTCAAGATTTCCTGTTGAGCCTTCGAAACCTTTTTCCATTGATGATGCGCTAACAAGCGTTACACCGTTAGTATCATCGATCAATTGAGCGTAAATGTATTTGTTTGAACGGAATACGTTTAAACGCGGGCGTTGTGCTGTACCCGTAATTTTAGAACGTACGCGTGCATGACGTTTTTTACGAGATGCGTTTTTATCGAGTTTCGTAATCACTGAGGTCACTCCTTTCAACCTGCCTAAGCAGCATTATTTACCTGTTTTACCTTCTTTGCGGCGAACTGCTTCTCCCTCATAGCGAATCCCTTTGCCTTTATATGGCTCTGGCGGACGCACTTGGCGGATGTTAGAAGCAAGAGCTCCAACACGTTCTTTATCAATACCTTTGATAACGACTCTTGTGTTAGCTGGAACTTCAACTGTAAGACCTTCTTCCGGTGTGAATTCAACCGGGTGAGAATAGCCAACGTTAAGAACCAATTTTGTTCCCTGTAATTGCGCACGGTAACCTACACCAACTAATTCTAGTGCACGTTCAAATCCTGCAGAAACTCCAGTGATCATGTTCGCAAGCAAAGCGCGGGTTGTCCCGTGGATTGTGCGGTGTTCTTTAGAGTCAGAAGGACGTGACAATGTTAGGATATTGTCTTCTTGAGAAATTGCGATATCTTTGTTAAAAGTACGAGATAGTTCGCCTTTAGGGCCTTTTACAGTAACGACGTTGTTGTCGGCTACAGTAACGGTAACTCCAGCTGGTACCTCGATTGGTTTTTTACCTACTCGTGACATTCTGTTGCACCTCCATTCGTTTGTTGTTTATTACCAAACGTATGCTATGATTTCTCCGCCGATTTGTTTCGCGCGGGCTTCTTTATCAGTAACTAGACCTTGTGACGTCGATACTAGAGCAATTCCTAGACCGTTTAGTACACGAGGCACCTCATTTGTTTTAGCGTATACACGTAGACCTGGTTTTGAAATACGTTTCAAGCCAGTGATAACGCGTTCGTTGTTAGCTCCGTATTTTAGGAAAATGCGGATCATACCTTGTTTGTCATCTTCAACATACTCAACGTCACGAACGAAACCTTCACGCTTAAGAATTTCAGCGATGTCTTTTTTCACGTTAGAAGCCGGAAGCTCTAATTTCTCGTGACGAACCATATTCGCATTACGAATGCGTGTAAGCATATCTGCAATCGGATCTGTCATTGTCATTACTTTTACCTCCTTCCCAAATTAGGGGATTACCAGCTGGCTTTTTTGACGCCAGGAATTTGTCCCACATATGCAAGTTCACGGAAACAAATACGGCAAAGTTTAAATTTGCGTATTACTGAATGCGGACGTCCGCAACGTTCACAGCGTGTATATGCTTGTACATTAAACTTTGGCGTGCGTTTTTGTTTTGCGATCATAGATTTTTTAGCCACGTTTACGCCTCCCTCACGTTTACTTTTGGAACGGCATTCCGAATTGTGTTAGTAACTCACGAGCTTCCTCGTCAGAGTTCGCAGTTGTTACAATTACGATGTCCATACCGCGTACTTTAGAAACTTTATCATAATCGATTTCAGGGAAGATCAATTGTTCTTTCACACCTAGTGTGTAGTTACCGCGTCCGTCGAAAGATTTTTTCGATACGCCACGGAAGTCACGTACACGTGGTAATGAGATAGCAATCAATTTATCCAGGAAGTCGTACATACGCTCTCCGCGTAGTGTAACTTTACATCCGATAGGCATACCTTCACGAAGACGGAAGCCAGCGATAGATTTCTTAGCTTTAGTAATAACTGGTTTTTGACCAGTGATTGTCTGTAATTCTTCAACAGCTGCATCTAATGATTTAGTGTTTTGTACTGCTTCACCCACACCCATGTTGACAACGATCTTGTCTACTTTTGGTGCTTGCATGATTGAAGAGTAGTTGAACTTGCTCACTAGAGCAGGAGTGATTTCATTCACATATTTTTCTTTTAGGCGGTTCATGTGTGTACCTCCCTTCATTCAGGAATTTTATTTATCTAATTTTTCACCGGATTTTTTTGCAACACGAACTTTTTTGCCATCTTCAACCTTATATCCTACGCGAGTCGGCTCGCCGGATTTAGGGTCAAGTAACATTACGTTAGAAACGTGGATTGCTGCTTCTTGGCTGACAATTCCGCCTTGCGGATTTGCCTGGTTCGGTTTTGTATGCTTCTTCACGATGTTAACACCTTCTACAAGCACACGTTCTTTCTTAGGTAAAGCAGTCAAAACAACGCCTGTTTTGCCTTTGTCTTTGCCTGAGATTACCTTAACTGTATCGCCTTTTTTAATATGCATTCTGTCGCACCTCCTTGGTATTGCACAATGATAGATTAAAGAACTTCAGGAGCAAGTGAAACGATTTTCATGAAGTTGTTGTCGCGAAGTTCGCGTGCAACAGGTCCGAAAATACGTGTTCCGCGTGGACCTTTATCGTCACGAATAATGACACATGCATTTTCATCAAATTTGATGTAAGTACCGTCTTTACGGCGAGCTCCGCTTTTCGTGCGAACGATAACAGCCTTAACGACTTCACCCTTCTTAACAACGCCACCTGGTGTTGCTTTTTTCACGGTACAAACGATTACGTCACCGATGTTTGCAGTCTTACGACCAGAACCACCAAGTACTTTAATCGCTAGTACTTCACGAGCACCCGAGTTGTCTGCAACTTTTAAACGACTTTCCTGTTGGATCACTTAGGTAACCTCCCTTCGGAATTTCTTAAGTTCCGAAATTATTTAAATTAGATGATAACCGCTTTTTCTACAACTTCCACTACGCGGAAGCGTTTTGTAGCTGATAACGGACGAGTTTCCATGATGCGAACGATGTCGCCCATTTTTGCTTCGTTTAGCTCATCATGAGCTTTATATTTCTTAGAGTATTTTACACGTTTGCCATAAAATGCGTGCTTCTTTTGAGTTTCAACCATTACTGTAACGGTTTTGTCCATTTTGTCAGACACGACACGGCCTGTGTATACTTTGCGTTGATTACGCTCAGTCATACTTGCAAACCTCCTCTCGATTTATCAGTTATTGCCACTGAGTACTCTTTCGTGAATCACAGTTTTCATACGGGCAATCGCTTTACGTACTTCGCGGATGCGAGCAGTGTTTTCTAATTGACCAGTAGCCAATTGGAAGCGAAGGTTGAAAAGCTCTTCTTTCAGTGATTTCACTTTTTGTTCGATTTCAGCAGTGGTTAGGTCACGGATTTCATTAGCTTTCATTCGATTCACCACCAATTTCTTCGCGTTTTACGAACTTCGTTTTGATCGGAAGTTTGTGAGATGCAAGGCGCAATGCTTCGCGTGCCACTTCTTCAGATACTCCTGCAAGTTCGAACATTACTTTACCAGTTTTGACAACGGCTACCCAGCCTTCAGGTGAACCTTTACCAGATCCCATACGAACCTCTAGAGGCTTTTTCGTATATGGCTTATGAGGGAAAATTTTAATCCAGACTTTACCGCCACGTTTCATGTAACGAGTCATGGAAATACGTGCTGCTTCAATTTGACGGTTAGTGATCCAAGATGATTCTAAAGCTTGGAGACCAAATTCGCCGAATGCAATTTCTTTGCCGCCTTTAGCTTCTCCGCGCATCTTTCCACGGTGCTCACGACGATATTTAACGCGTTTAGGCATTAACATATTATTTGCCTCCTTCCTCAGATTTCTTCTTAGTTGGAAGGACTTCACCGCGATAGATCCATACTTTTACGCCAAGCTTACCATAAGTTGTGTCTGCTTCAGCGTGCGCATAATCGATATCAGCGCGAAGTGTATGGAGCGGAACAGTACCTTCACTGTAGTGTTCAGCACGCGCAATGTCAGCGCCGCCTAGACGTCCAGATACTTGAGTTTTGATCCCTTTAGCGCCAGAACGCATTGTGCGTTGGATTGCTTGTTTTTGTGCACGGCGGAAAGATACTCGATTTTCCAATTGACGTGCTACGCTTTCAGCAACCAATTTTGCATCAAGGTCAGCTCTTTTGATTTCAATGATGTTGATGTGTACGCGTTTGCCAGTCATAGCAGTAAGCTGCTTGCGAAGTACTTCTACTTCAGAACCACCTTTACCGATTACCATACCTGGTTTCGCAGTGTGAATTGTAACGTTTACGCGGTTTGCAGCGCGCTCGATTTCAATTTTAGAAACCGAAGCTTCTTTCAAACGAGTTTCAACGTACTCACGGATTTTAATATCTTCGTGAAGAAGTGTCGCATAGTCTTTTTCAGCGTACCATTTTGACTCCCAGTCACGAATGATGCCGATACGCATCCCGATTGGATGTATTTTTTGTCCCACGAATTATCCCTCCTTCTTCTCAGATACCACTAGCGTGATGTGGCTTGTGCGTTTGTTAA
The DNA here is from genome assembly GCF_007859395.1 of Planomicrobium sp. CPCC 101110. GTDB lineage: Bacteria > Bacillota > Bacilli > Bacillales_A > Planococcaceae > Planococcus. The sequence continues at coordinate 19,596 of NZ_VOHD01000016.1, forward strand.
TTGCGCTTGCGCGTCCCATTGCACGTGGACGGAAACGTTTAAGTGTTGGACCTTCATCAACGAATACTTCGCTGACAATCAAGTTGTCCAAATTCATTTCGTAGTTATGTTCAGCGTTAGCAGCTGCAGATTTCAACAACTTCTCAACAACAATTGATGCTGCTTTAGGAGTGTGGTTCAAAATCGCAACGGCTTCGCCAATTTGCTTGCCTCGGATTAAATCTACTACTAAACGGACTTTACGAGGAGCAATACGTACTGTTCTAGCGACAGCTTTTGCTTGCATGGGGAAATCCTCCTCTCAATTAACGTCTTGTTTTCTTATCGTCTGCACCATGGCTTGCGTATTTGCGTGTTGGAGCAAATTCACCAAGCTTATGGCCTACCATATCTTCAGTTACGTACACAGGAATGTGTTTACGTCCATCATATACAGCGATTGTTTGTCCGATGAATGTCGGGAAAATTGTAGAACGGCGAGACCAAGTTTTGATCACTTGTTTTTTCTCAGAGTCCTTTTGTGCATCAACTTTTTTCATAAGATGATCGTCAACAAAAGGTCCTTTTTTCAAGCTGCGACCCATTTGGGATCCTCCCTTCGTGATTGCACCACGGCTCTTTTAGCGAACCGCAGCGAAATCAAATTATTTTTTACGACGACGCACGATAAACTTGTCTGATTTGTTGTTCTTCTTGCGTGTTTTGTATCCAAGAGTTGGTTTGCCCCATGGAGACATTGGCGATTTACGTCCGATTGGCGAACGTCCTTCACCACCACCGTGTGGGTGATCGTTCGGGTTCATTACAGATCCACGTACTGTTGGGCGTTTGCCTAACCAGCGTGAGCGTCCTGCTTTACCGATGTTAATCAATTCGTGTTGCTCGTTACCTACAGAACCGATAGTTGCACGGCAAGTAGCCAAGATCATGCGAACTTCGCCTGACTGCAAACGAACAGTTACGTATTTGCCTTCTTTACCCAATACTTGAGCTGAAGTTCCTGCAGAGCGCACAAGCTGTCCGCCGCCGCCTGGCTTCAATTCGATGTTATGGATTGTAGAACCCATTGGGATGTTTGATAACGGAAGTGCGTTACCTGGTTTGATATCAGCTTCAGCGCCTGACATGATTTGAGTTCCAACTTCGATTCCTTTAGGAGCCAAGATGTAACGTTTTTCTCCGTCAGCGTAATGAATTAATGCGATGTTAGCAGAACGGTTCGGATCATACTCGATTGTAGCAACGCGTCCTGGAATGCCATCTTTGTTACGTTTGAAATCGATGACACGATATTGGCGTTTGTGTCCACCACCGTGGTGGCGTACAGTCAACTTACCTTGGTTGTTACGGCCGCCTTTGCGCTTTACAGGTTGTAAAAGCGATTTTTCTGGCTTGTTCGTTGTGATTTCAGCGAAATCTGAACTTGTCATGTTACGACGACCGTTGGAGGTAGGTTTATATTTTTTAATCGCCATGTTGTTTCCCTCCTTCTTTGATTAGTTCCTTAAGAACTTATAGAAATTAAATTTCGAACAATTCGATGTCTTTAGAGTCAGCAGTCAACTTCACGATCGCTTTGCGGCGTTTGTTAGTATAGCCTGCGTGTTTGCCCATACGTTTGAATTTGCCTTTGTAGTTCATGATGTTGACTTTCTCAACCTTCACGCCAAAGATTTCTTGTACGGCTTGTTTTACTTGTGTTTTGTTTGCGCGAGTGTCCACTTCGAAAGTGTACTTTTTCTCTGCCATTACTTCTGAAGACTGCTCAGTAATGACTGGACGCTTTAATACATCACGTGCTTCCATTAACTAAGCACCTCCTCTATTTTTTCTACAGCTGCTTTAGTCATAACAACTTTGTCATGGCCAAGCAAGTCTAAAACGTTGATGCCGCTTGCTGTTACTACTGTCATACCTTGAAGGTTACGTGCAGACAACGCTACGTTTTCGTCTAGGTCAGCAGTTACGAACAATGCTTTCTTGCCGATTGAAAGGTCTTGCACTAATTTAGTGAATTGCTTTGTTTTCGGTGCATCGAAAGTCAATCCTTCAAGTACCATCAAGTTTTCTCCAGCTACTGCAGATGAAAGTGCAGAACGTAGAGCTAAACGACGTACTTTCTTAGGAAGTTTATAGCTATAGCTGCGTGGCGTTGGACCGAATACGATACCGCCTCCGCGCCATTGTGGTGAACGGATCGAACCTTGACGAGCGCGTCCAGTTCCTTTTTGCTTCCATGGCTTTTTACCACCACCAGCTACTTCAGAACGATTTTTTACTTTATGGTTACCTTGGCGAAGTGAAGCGCGTTGCATTACTACAGCGTCGAATAACACTGATTCATTTGGCTCGATACCGAACACGTAATCGTTCAATTCGATGTCGCCCACTTGTGAACCTGTTTGATTTAATAAAGCTACTTTAGGCATTCTTGTTTCCTCCTTCCTTGAAAAGATATTATTTCGCTTTAATAGAAGATTTCACTCGGATCAACGCTTTGCGTGAACCAGGAACATTACCTTTGATAAGAAGCAAGTTGCGTTCCGCATCAACTTTCACGATGTGAAGGTTTTGGATTGTAACTGTGTTGCCACCCATTTGACCAGGTAATTTCTTTTGCTTGAATACACGGTTAGGGGCAACCGGACCCATTGAACCAGGACGACGGTGGTAGCGTGAACCGTGAGCCATTGGTCCGCGTGATTGTCCGTGGCGTTTGATAACACCTTGGAAACCTTTACCTTTTGTTGTTCCTGTTACATCTACTACATCGCCTTCTGCGAATACATCTACTCTGACTTCCTGACCAATCTCGTAATCAGCTAAGTTTACATTGCGAAGTTCGCGAATGAAGCGCTTAGGAGCAGTGTTTGCTTTAGCTACATGTCCTTTAGCAGGTTTGTTGGAAAGCTTTTCGCGCTTGTCTTCAAAACCTAATTGGATTGCCTCGTAGCCGTCTACCTCAACTGTTTTCTTTTGAAGCACCACGTTTGGAGCAGCTTCGATTACAGTTACAGGGATTAAATCACCGTTCTCAGCAAAAACTTGCGTCATACCGATTTTTCTACCTAAGATTCCTTTGGTCATGTTGTCACACCTCCTGCAATTATTTGTGTTTTTTATATTTCGTTTACCGATTAAAGTTTGATTTCAATGTCAACGCCAGATGGTAAATCTAATTTCATTAACGCATCAACAGTTTGTGGTGTTGGGTTAACAATATCGATTAGACGTTTGTGCGTGCGCATTTCAAATTGCTCACGTGAATCTTTATAAATGTGGACTGAGCGCAAGATTGTGTAAACTGACTTTTCCGTCGGCAACGGTATCGGACCCGATACGCTTGCACCTGAACGTTTAGCTGTTTCTACAATTTTCTCAGCAGATTGATCAAGAATTCTGTGATCATATGCTTTTAAACGGATACGAATTTTTTGTTTTGCCATTATTTTCCCTCCCTTTTCGCCTATTTTTGATAGACATTCTCCACGAAAATTTTCCAATCACTCGCCATGGCAAAGCGGCCGGGTGTATCGGTAACCTCTCGCTTCATCGCAGTCAAAGACCAACGTTCACTAGTATACAAAATTAAAAAGAATTCCGCAAGTGTTTTTACGAAATTCTTTTAATCACTTTTATTAGTATAGCAGGATTTATTTTATATTCAACCTATACGCTAATAGTCCGAACATTTTTATCTTAAGCCAGCCACATGATGGCAATCCAGCCAAAGACCAAGAGCGGAATATTGTAGTGGAGGAAGGTCGGCACGCATGTATCCCATATATGATTATGCTGGCCGTCCACGTTCAGTCCGGCAGTCGGTCCAAGCGTTGAATCGGACGCAGGCGATCCGGCGTCCCCTAATGCCCCTGCCGTGCCGATCAGCGAGATGATCGCAAGAGTTGAGAAGCCGAACTCCATACTCATCGGCACAAAGATTGCCGCGATGATCGGAATCGTCGCAAAAGATGACCCGATACCCATTGTCACCAACAGACCCGCCACCAACATAGCGAAAGCTGCCAGTCCTCTGTTCCCTGCAAAGGTTTCAGAAACACTCGCCACCAGCTGTTCGATGGCTCCAGTAGCTTGGATGACAGATGCAAAACCGTTTGCCGCGATGATGACAAAACCGATGAATGCCATCATGCGCATGCCGGAACTCAGAATATCATCTGCATCCCGCCACTTCATAGCTCCCAGAAGGTACAAGACCAAGATGCCAGCAAGCGCCCCGATAATCATGGAGTCTGTGGTGATTTGTCCATACAGTGCAGCCAGCAGCGCCAAGATAGTTACAGCGATGTCTTTTTTCGAAGCCGCCTTTTTAGAGAGTTCTTCTATATTAGTGTGGGCGATGTGGTAATCGCGCGGCCGACGGTAAGAGATGAATACTGCAACCGCCAGTCCGACTACTAGCCCAAGGACCGGAATCACCATCGCTCTCGGAATGTCTGCCATATCAATCGGCATCCCGGCAAGCTCCATTTGTGTTGCCACAATATCATGGAAGATCAGCCCAAAGCCATACGGCAGTAAAATATACGGTGCAGTTAAACCGAATGTTAGTACTGAAGCGATCAGGCGGCGGTCTATGCGCAATTCGTTCATAACATGCAGCATCGGCGGCAATAACAACGGAATAAACGCAATGTGAATCGGGATTAAATTCTGCGAAAAGATTGCCATGATCAATAGCGCAAATATGATTAATGCTTTTGCCAAACCTTCACGTGTTGTTTCCCCTTCTTTATTAACAAGCTTTAAAACAGTCGAGACCAAAAGTTCCGGAATTCCTGTGCGGGAAATTGCTACAGCAAAGCCTCCAAGCATTGCATAGCTGAGTGCGATTTCCGCGCCTGCCCCAAGCCCCTCTGTAAACGCCGTAACCGTGTCCATAAACGGCAACCCGCCGCTCAGCCCGCCGGCCAGCGCGCCAAGTAATAATGCAAAGACCACATTGACCCGGAGCAAGCTCAGAACCAACATGACCAGAACAGCAACAATAACTGCATTCATGATATCTATCTCCTTTAGTTTGCTAAAGCGTTAAAGCGTACACTTTAAATTAACAAAAGGAGAAAAGGATGTCAACCTCCTTTATTCATAATGGGAGAAAGCTGAAAACAAAAAACCTTTGCCTGGGAGCAAAGGTTTTTTACTTACTATTAAAATGAACTGGCCGCACTTATATCAGTTACGGTTTTTATACATGCATTCAGTTTGCTGATATCAAAGTTGCCGCCGCTGACAATCACCCCTGTATGGTTTGACTGAAATGGCAAATGGCGATAAAGCACCGCAGCTACAGCAGCAGCTCCTGCTCCTTCCACCAACATCTTTTCCCGTTCGAGCATGAATAGGATCGCAGAAGCAATTTCTCGTTCGCTGACCGTTATAACATCATCGACATAAGCGTTAATGATCTGAGTCGTTAATTTGCCCGGCTCTTTTACTTTGATCCCTTCTGCAATGGTTGTGAGAAACGGTACAGCGGAATTTCGAATACCATGGAAGATAGAAGCAATGGCAGGAGCCGCTTGTGCCTGCACCCCGATTACGCGGACGTTTGGCCGGATTGCCTTAATGGCAAGAGCCGTACCCGCAAGCAAGCCTCCGCCCCCAGCCGGAACGACGATAGTGTCGAGATCCGGGCATTGCTGCATCATTTCCATTGCCACTGTCGCTTGGCCTTCAATAACCGCCATATCGTCGAATGGGTGGATAAATGCGGCGCCGGTGAACAGCTGCTCTTTTTTGGCAGCAGCGTACGCTTCGTCAAAATTATTTCCAACAAGCTGCACAGTGGCCCCGTATTGACGAGTTGCCAGCACTTTCGCTTCAGGCGTCGTTACCGGCATATAAATTGTTGCCGGCACCCCTTTTTCTTTCCCCGCCAAAGCGACTCCTTGTGCATGATTGCCAGCAGAAGCGGCCAAAATCCCTTTTCGGCATTCTTCGTCTGTTAAGCGGCTGATCTTATTAAAAGCACCTCTTATTTTGAATGAACCGGTCTTCTGCAAATTCTCCAATTTCAGCGAAACAGAATTGCCGGTGATTTCATTCAACGTTTTCGACTGTTTGCACGAAGTACGGTGGACAATGGATGCCAGCTTTTCGAATGCATCGTATAAACCTACTGTATCGTACGAATTCCCAACTAAATCATCTCCCTTTAATAGTAATGCGCTAAACTGATTGCTTTTTTTCTTCGTATGCCGCAATGTACGAATCATATTGGAAGGTCAATGCAATTTCATCCCAGCCTTTTAGCAGCATTTCTTTCCAGTACGGATCAATGGCAAACTCATATCGGCTTCCGTCTTGTCCAGTGACTGTTTGCTCTTCCAAATTGATTTCCAGCTTGAAGTTTTCCTGGCTCCCTTTCTGGATCAGCTCATTCACTTCCAGATCGGTTAGCCGAATCGGCAAAATGCCATTTTTTACGCAGTTGTTATAAAAAATATCTGCATAGCTTGGTGCGATGACCACATTAAACCCATAATCCTGAATCGCCCACGGGGCATGCTCACGTGAAGAGCCGCAGCCGAAATTTTCTTGTGCGACTAGAATTTCGGAGCCTTCGAAGCGTGGATTATTAAGCACGAAATCCTCAATTTGCGAACCATCTGGACGAAAACGCCAATGATAAAACAAATATTTCCCAAAGCCTGTCCGTTCAATGCGTTTCAAGAATTCTTTGGAAATAATCTGGTCGGTGTCTACATTTTTTCGGTCTAGCGGCGTTAAAACACTAGTGATTTTGTTGATTGGCTTCATAGATTGCCTCCTTGAACTTTTCTCTTATGCTGTAGGAACAGGTTCTTCCATGAATTTGCGGACATCTGTCAAATGCCCTTCAATTGCAGCTGCTGCCGCCATAACCGGACTCACCAAGTGAGTCATAGAACCTGCGCCTTGGCGTCCTTCAAAGTTGCGGTTTGAAGTGGAAGCACAGCGCTCCCCTGCCGGTACGGAGTCTTCGTTCATCGCCAAGCACATGCTGCAACCTGTCTCACGCCATTCAAAGCCGGCATCAAGGAAGATTTGATCCAATCCTTCTGCTTCTGCTGCACGTTTTACTGATTCTGAACCAGGAACAACGATAGCTGTCACCGATGGGTGGACTTTTTTGCCGGCAATGATTTCACTTGCCGCCCGTAAGTCTCCAATGCGGGCATTTGTACAGGAACCAATAAAGACGTGCTGAATTTCAATAGAAGTCAACGGTGTACCTTCTTCAAGCTGCATATAAGCCAATGCTTGCTTTAAGGCATCACGGTCCGCCTGCTGTTCAAAATCAGCTGCAGATGGGACCCGCTCGGCAATGCCGGAACCCATGGATGGGTTTGTTCCCCATGTGACGAATGGTGAAATGTCATCGGCATGAATGCTGTAGGAAACATCGTACTCCGCGCCTTCATCTGTCGCCAATGCCAGCCATTGCTCTGCCGCTTTTTCAAATGCATCGCCTTGAGGAACATGGCGGCGCCCTCTCAAGTATTCAATTGTCGTCTCATCTGGACTAATAAGTCCGGCGCGCGCACCTGCTTCGATCGACATATTACAGATCGTCATTCGCTCTTCCATGGATAACTTGCGAATTGCTTCACCTGTATACTCCACAATATGCCCTGTCCCCATATCGACTCCAAACTTTGAGATAATCGCCAAGATAACATCTTTTGCTGAAACACCAAAGCCCAGTTCTCCTTCAATCCGGATTTCCATCGTCTTCGGCTTTGATTGCCATAGAGTTTGTGTGGAAAGAACATGCTCGACTTCGCTGGTTCCAATACCAAATGCCAATGCACCGAAAGCTCCGTGCGTGGACGTATGGCTGTCTCCACAGACGATTGTCTTCCCTGGTTGCGTAAGCCCAAGTTCCGGGCCGATTACATGGACAATGCCTTGATCTGGATGATTCAGTCCTGCCAAAGGCACTCCGAATTCCTCGCAGTTCTCTTGCAAAGTCTTGATTTGCTTCCGCGAAATCGGGTCTTTGATCGTTTCCCGGTTTCTGGTCGGCACGTTATGATCCATCGTCGCAAAGCACAAGTCCGGACGCCGTACTTTTCTTCCGTTCAACCGAAGTCCTTCAAATGCCTGCGGAGAAGTTACTTCATGCAATAAATGAAGGTCAATATAAAGAAGATCCGGCTTCCCTGGCTCCTCATAGACAATATGCTGTTCCCAAACTTTTTCAATAATTGTTTTTGCCACACTAACCGCTCCAATCAATTAAACATATGAATACATGATATGTTCAGAGATAAATTCCCGTTCCAATTCTTCAATCACTTTTGCAACGAAATCATTTGTCGACATGACCCGTTTCCCTTCACCTTCCAAGTCTCCTGTGCAATAACCATCTTCCAGCACACTCATTACCGCAGATTCAATTGCCGCAGCTTCTGCATGAAGGCCGAAAGAGTGTTTCAGCATCATCGCCGCTGATAAAATAGCTGCAGACGGATTGGCTTTGTTTTGCCCTGCAATATCAGGCGCCGATCCATGGACCGGTTCATAAAGTCCGAAACCATCCGAACGGATGCTTGCCGAAGGCAACATGCCAAGAGAACCTGTGATAACGGACGCTTCATCGCTCAAAATATCTCCAAACATATTTTCGGTAACGACTACATCAAAAGAACGCGGATCTGTAATCAACTTCATTGCTGCCGAATCAACTAGCATATGCTCTACTTCAACATCTGGATACGCTTTTTTGCGTTCTTCCACTATTTCACGCCAAAGCTTGCTTGTTTCTAACACATTGGCTTTATCAACAGAAGTCACTTTGCCTCTGCGGGTACGGGCCATTTCGAATGACTGGTTAACAATACGCTCAATCTCTTCCCGGGTATAAACCAGCGTGTCAACCGCCGATTTTTCAGATTTCCGTTTCGGTTCTCCGAAGTACAATCCGCTCGTCAATTCACGCACAATCATCATATCTACATCTTTAGCCACTTCTTCTTTTAACGGCGATGAAGAAAGCAGGGCGGGCACCGCTTTGACAGGCCGAAGATTTGCGAACAAATCAAAGTGTTTCCGGATAGTCAATAATCCTCTTTCGGGCCGCAGGTGCGACGGCTGGCCATCCCACTTCGGACCGCCAACTGCCCCTAAAAGAATGGCGTCGCTCGCTTCACAAACTTCGATTGTTTCCTGAGGAAGCGGGCTGTTGAATTGGTCGACCGCCGCTCCGCCAATTGCCCCGTGTTTCAAATGAAAAGTATGCCCATAACGCATTGCGATGGATTGCAGCACCTTTACCGCCGCATCTGTTACTTCTGGTCCGATGCCGTCCCCTGGCAATACCGCTATTGTTTTTTTCATAGTATTTCCTCCTCTATCGATGATTGTCCGGCGTTAGATTGCTGGTATTTTTATTTTTTGGCCCGTTTGGATAATTTGTCGATTCACAGCATTCAGATAAGCTTTAGCTGTTGCTTCCAGTACATCTTGCGCAACATCGCGGCCTGTAACCGTTTCTCCGTTGTACGTCATGTTGATAACCGCTTCCCCTAGAGCATCCCGCCCTTTGCCAATTGACGTGACTCGGTAATCCAAGATATGGACTTTACCTTCTACAATCCGTTCCAGCGTGTTGAATATCGCTTCGACTGATCCGGCTCCCGTTGCTGCTTCATTAACCATTTTCCCATCCGGATTGTAAGCTGATGCAGTGGCGGTTGGAATGTTTGCCGTGCCGTATTGAACTTGGACACTTTCCAATTTATAAACGGGTGTTTCTGTATCATGGATCTGCTGGTCTGTCAGCAAAACATACAAATCGTCTTCAACAATTTCTTTTTTGCTGTCTGCCAGTTTCTTGAATTCAATAAATGCTTTGTTTAATTTTTCTTCCGTCAGGTCAAAGCCCATTTTGATGGCTCTGTCTCTAAAAGCATGCCTGCCGGAATGCTTGCCAAGCACCAATTCTGTCGAGGCATCGCCAATCAGTTCCGGAGTAATGATTTCGTATGTCAAAGGGTTCTTCAACATACCATCTTGGTGGATTCCTGATTCGTGTGCAAAAGCATTTTTTCCGACTACCGCTTTATTAGGCTGGATCAAGCTGCCTGTCAATTGGCTTACCAATTGGCTTGTGCGTTTGATCTCGTGCAGGTTGATGCCGGTTTCCGTGTTATAGATTTGTTTGCGAATGTGCAAAGCCACTGCAATTTCCTCTAACGCCACGTTTCCAGCCCGTTCTCCAATGCCGTTAATAGTGCCTTCAATTTGTGTAGCACCGTTTTCGATAGCCGCTAATGTATTAGCTGTCGCCATGCCAAGATCGTTATGGCAATGGGCCGATAATTTCACTTTATCAATGCCTGCAACATTTTCCGTCATATATTTGAACATCGCTCCGTATTCCTGAGGCGTCGCATAACCGACCGTATCCGGCAAGTTGATAGTTGTCGCCCCTGCATCGATGACTTTGCGGATAATATGGGCCAAGAATTCCGGATCTGAACGGGAAGCATCTTCCGCTGACCACTGTACGAGCGGGAAGAACTTCCGAGCATATTTGACTGATTCTACGGCAATTTCCACCACTTGCTCAGGCGTTTTCATCAATTTGTGTTCCATATGAATAGGAGAGGTAGCAAGGAAAATATGGATATGCGGCTGCTCCGCCCCTTTTAGCGCTTCCCACGTCCGGTCAATATCACTTTTCATCGAACGGGCAAGGCCCGTTACGATGGAATTTTTCACTGTCCCTGCAATGCGCTGGACAGCGTCAAAGTCTCCTGGGGAAGCAGCAGGAAACCCTGATTCGATAATCGTCGCTCCAAAACGTTCAAGTTGGCGGGCGATTTCGATTTTCTCTGCAGTATTCAAGTTGATCCCGGCCGACTGTTCTCCGTCTCGCAGTGTCGTATCGAAAATATCAATTTGCCGCATTGGCAACCACCTCTTTGTGTTTGGCTTTTTTGCCTTCGTTGACAAATGGCATCATGGCGCGCAACTCGCGGCCGACTTGCTCGATTTGATGAGATTCTTCCGATTTTTCGATAGCAGTGAATTCCGGACGGTTCAATTGGTTTTCAAGCAACCAGCCTTTTGCGAATTTTCCAGTTTGGATATCTTTAAGAACTTCTTTCATGCGCTCTTTTGTATCAGCATCAACAATGCGTGGTCCCGAGATGAAATCTCCCCATTGCGCTGTGTCCGAGATAGAATAACGCATTCCAGACAAGCCCCCTTCATACATCAAGTCCACGATCAATTTCAATTCGTGCATACACTCGAAGTAAGCCAACTCCGGCTGATAACCTGCTTCAACAAGCGTTTCAAATCCTGCTTTTACAAGAGCCGTTACGCCGCCGCATAGAACTGCTTGTTCTCCGAATAAATCTGTCTCGGTTTCTTCTTTGAATGTTGTTTCCAAAACTCCAGCACGTGCCGACCCAATTCCTTTTGCGTAAGCTAGTGCCACTTCCTTGGCTTGTCCTGAAACATCTTGATGTACCGCGAACAATGCTGGAACACCGGCGCCTGATTCGTATGTCCGGCGAACAAGATGGCCAGGCCCTTTTGGCGCTACCAAGAAGACATCGACATCAGCAGGAGCTACGATTTGGTTGAAATGTACATTGAATCCATGAGCAAAAACAAGCGATTTTCCGGCCTTCAATGCCGGCTTGATTTCTTCATTATAGATTTGCGTTTGCTTTTCATCCGGCACTAGCACCATGATAACGTCTGCTGCTTGGGCCGCTTCTTTTACTGTTGCCACTTGCATGCCATCCGCTTGTGCTTGGTCAAACGATTTCCCAGGTCTTACACCGACTACTACGTTAAATCCTGAATCTTTTAGGTTTTGTGCGTGTGCATGGCCCTGTGAACCATATCCGATGATAGCGATTGTCTGTCCTTTTAATACTTGCTCGTTTACGTCCTGGTTATAATACATTTTTGTCATTTTATTTCCTCCTCGAATTTTGGGTTTTTATAGTATGTTTAACTGCGGTGCCTGCACTTTTTGTGTTTCTCTGACAAACGCTGAAACGCCGGTCCGAGTTAATTCTTTAATGCCATAAGGTTTCATTAAGTCAATAAAAGCTTCGATTTTTTCCGGATCTCCAGTAACTTGGAAAGTGGTGACGTTTTTGCTCATATCGACCACTGTGGCCCGGAAAGGTTCGACGATGCTGTAAATTTCACTTCTGACAGCTGGCGGTGCCACTACCTTCACCAATGCCAGCTCCCGCATGACTACCGCCTTATCGGTAATGTCATTCACTTTGATAACATCAATCTGCTTTTGAAGCTGCTTTAACAACTGTTCTAGTTTCCCTTCATCTTCCACGTTTACAATGAAGGTCATTTTTGACATTCCCGGTTGTTCTGTATGCCCTACTGAGATGCTTTCAATGTTAAACTGCCGCTTCATCAAGAGACCCGTCACCCGGTTCAAAACTCCGCTTTGGTTGATAACCGTTGTTGTGATTACTCGTTTCATTCGATTTTCACTCCGATCATTTCATTCAGCCCTTTGCCTGGCGCAACCATCGGATATACATTTTCCAATTGAACCACCCGGCAATCGATCAGCGCCGGCTCGTTTGATTCAAAAGCTTCTGCAAACACCGCTTCCGCTTCTTCCATCGTTTCGACTTTATAACCTTGAATGTCGTAAGCTTGAGCCAATTTCACAAAATCCGGTTGAACGGAAATCATTGACTGGGAATATCGTTCTTCGTAAAACGTTTCTTGCCACTGTCTTACCATCCCTAAACATTGATTGTTCAAGATGACAACTTTCACCGGAAGCCGCATTTCCTGTAAAAGCGAAAGCTCCTGAAGCGTCATTTGGAATCCAGCGTCTCCTACAATGGCGACTACTTTTTCATGCGGTTTTGCCAGCTGCGCTCCGATCGCTGCAGGAAAACCAAAGCCCATTGTCCCAAGTCCGCCTGAAGTTACCCAATGATGCGGATAATTGAATTTGTAATACTGCGCCGCCCACATTTGATGCTGCCCGACGTCTGTTGTGACTACCGCATCTCCTCGAGTCAATTTGTGGATCAACTCGATGGCTTGTTGAGGAAGTATACCCCTCTCCTTGTCCGCTTTATACTGCAACGGATATGCAGCTGTATTTGTCTTTAGCAGGCGCAGCCAAGCAGCTGTGTCAGGTGACTCGAATGGCTGATTTAGCAGCTCTCGTAACGCTTCTTTCGCATCAGCCACTATCGGAATGGCTGTTGGTACATTCTTTCCGATTTCAGCTGGGTCAATATCGATATGGATGACTTTTGCTTTTGGCGCAAAATGCGCCAAGTTTCCGGTCAGCCGGTCATCGAAGCGTGCCCCGATATTCAACAGAACATCGCATTCACAGATTGCCGTATTCGCTGTATACGTGCCGTGCATACCGGCCATGCCAAGGAACAATTCATGGTGTCCGTCTATAGTTCCTAGCCCAAGCAACGTGTTTGTGATTGGAATTTGGTGGCGCTCAATGAACTCCTGCAATTCTTCTGTTGCACGAGCTGCTAAAACACCGGCCCCCGCTAATATCAATGGTCTTTCAGATTCTGTTAAAGCTTGAATCGCTTTTTGGATTTGCAAGAAGTTCGGTTTTGTTGTTGGTTGATATCCCGGCAATTCGATTTCTTTTGGCCGCTCAGCTTCTACGAACATTTTCGCTGAAATATCTTTCGGGACATCAATCACTACAGGACCTGGACGTCCGGTAGAGGCAATGTAAAAGGCTTCTTGAATGATTCTCGGCAAGTCTTCCGCGCTTTTCACTTGGTAATTATGTTTTGTGATTGGCTGAGTGATGCCAATGATGTCGGCTTCTTGAAAAGCATCTGTTCCGATTACACCACTGGCTACTTGCCCGGTAAAAACAACTAAAGGAATTGAATCGAGCATTGCATCCGCAATCCCTGTCACCAGATTCGTTGCACCAGGCCCCGAGGTGGCAATGACCACTCCAGGTTTACCAGACACTCTTGCATATCCTTCGGCGGCGTGGATTGCGCCTTGTTCATGCCGAGCAAGTACATGCCGGATTGGATTTTTGTGTAATGCATCATAAATTGGTAAAACAGCCCCTCCTGGATAACCGAAAATGATTTCAACTTCTTGCTCTTGCAACGACCGAATCAGTACATCAGCCCCGCTGCCTTTCAGTCTTTGGTCTGTTTCTTGCCTTACTTTCATGTTTACGCCCAATCTGTCCGCCTCCTTTTGATTATGTCTTTGAAACCAAAAAAGCTTTTTCATCCCTAAGCAAAGAAACCTGTTCTTTGTTTAGGGATGAAAAAGCTTCATGGTACCACCCTACTTCACTGCATAGCTGCAGCCTCATGGATAAGTTAACTTATCCGCTGGTAACGATAGCCTAATCTTACAGCCACCGGGAATGCCTAAACGGTGTAAACCTTTCAGCACTCCACTCGGAGGGGATGTCATTAATGGCAGTATTACCGGCTTCCACCTGTACCGGCTCTCTGTGAATACGTGTTCCATTAACTTTAACCTCGTCATTGAGTTGTTTTATTTAGTTCGAGACTGCTTTTAACTGTTCTTGATCATATACTTTTACGCCATCTTCTTCCACAAGTTCACGGAATGCAGAAAGTAAATCTTTGGTGACCGGTCCTGGTTTGCCATCGCCAATCACGCGTCCATCCACTTTGACTACAGAAATCACTTCGACTGCTGTACCGGTTAAGAACACTTCATCTGCCGTATAAACATCATGTCTTGTAAATACGCCTTCTTGAATGTCATAGCCTTTTTTGTTTGCCAAATCGATAATAGCGTTTCTTGTAATCCCTTCAAGTGCTCCAACATAACCCGGAGGTGTTAGGATTTTCCGATTACGGATGATAAAAATATTATCTGCCGAACCTTCTGCTACATAACCTTGGTCGTTCATCATCAAGGCTTCTGAGACACCAGCAAGATTGGCTTCAATTTTCACTAGAATGTTATTCATATAGTTAAGCGATTTTACTTTCGGACTTAATACATCTGATCGGCTTCGACGTGTTGCAACCGATGCAATTTCAATGCCGGAATCATATAGCGCTTGCGGATACATCGCTAATGCTTCAGCAATAATGATTACGTTGGGCTCTTTGCAGCTGAAAGGATCCAGGCCAAGATTTCCAACTCCTCTTGATACGACAAGACGAATATAAGCATTTTTCAACTCATTGCGGCGCAGGGTCTGAACAACCAGGTCGGTCATTTCTTCGAAAGTATATGGAATTTCTAACATTACCGATTTTGCGGAATCATAGAGCCGTTCTAAATGCTCTTCCAGCCGAAAGACGTTTCCATTATAAGAACGGATGCCTTCAAAGACTCCATCTCCATATAAAAAACCATGGTCGTAAACCGAGATTTTTGCATCTTCTCTCTTAACAAATCCACCATTCATATAAATGACCTGCTCACCCATGATGTTCACTTCTTTCCAATAAAATTTAATGACGCGATATATTGTATATCTTTTTGGAATTTTAAATTGTTGTTATCATAACGCCTTTAAAATCAACTGTCAATCAAATTATCTGAAACTTTTAGTGAATTGCAAATCTTTATTTCTTTTGTATCCGTTTTCATTGTTATAACAACAGGGTTTGTATGAACTTGAAATCTTTTTAAAAAAAATTTTAAAAGAGGAAAAAAGAAGAGAAAAAGCGATGGCACAATGCCTTCATGGAGAGATGAAAGCGATAACTCTAAAGCTTTTAAAACGAATGGCGGAGGAATATGAGGGAAAATCGATAACGAATTTTTGATTCGATTTATAATACAAATTTTTGGACTAGAGTTCGAACTTGCAATTTCCATCAAATAAATGAAACGCAAATAAAATTCTGCGCAATAAAAAACCCCTATCTCATTTAGAATGAGATAGGGGCAAGCACCTAACAGAAATTACTTCTGGATAGAAGCAACAACGCCAGCGCCTACAGTACGTCCACCCTCACGGATAGAGAACTTAGTTCCTTCTTCAAGCGCGATTGGAGAGATTAGAGAAACGATCATTTCGATGTTATCTCCAGGCATAACCATTTCAACGCCTTCAGGAAGGTTGCAAACACCAGTTACGTCAGTTGTACGGAAGTAGAACTGCGGACGGTAGTTTGTGAAGAATGGAGTGTGACGTCCACCCTCTTCTTTTGAAAGAACGTAAACTTCAGCTTTGAACTCAGTGTGTGGAGTGATTGTGCCTGGTTTAGCCAATACTTGTCCACGTTGTACGTCGTCACGAGAAATCCCGCGAAGAAGTGCACCGATGTTGTCGCCAGCTTCAGCATAGTCAAGCAATTTACGGAACATTTCTACACCTGTTACAGTAGTAGATTTTGGTTCTTCTGTAAGACCGATGATATCGATAGTGTCGCCGACTTTAACTTGTCCACGCTCAACACGGCCAGTAGCAACTGTACCACGACCAGTGATTGAGAAAACGTCCTCAACTGGCATCATGAATGGCTTGTCAGTGTCACGTGGTGGAGTTGGGATGTACTCATCAACTGCGTCCATCAATTCAACGATTTTTTCTTCCCATTCAGCTTCGCCTTCAAGAGCTTTAAGAGCAGAACCTTTGATAACAGGAATGTCATCGCCAGGGAAGTCATATTCTGATAATAGATCGCGTACTTCCATTTCAACTAGTTCAAGAAGTTCTTCGTCGTCTACCATATCACATTTGTTCATGAATACAACTAGGTAAGGAACACCAACTTGACGTGAAAGAAGGATGTGCTCGCGAGTTTGTGGCATTGGGCCGTCAGCAGCAGATACTACTAGGATCCCGCCGTCCATTTGAGCAGCGCCAGTGATCATGTTTTTAACATAGTCGGCGTGTCCTGGGCAGTCAACGTGTGCATAGTGACGGTTTGCAGTTTCATACTCAACGTGTGAAGTATTGATTGTAATACCGCGCTCTTTTTCTTCTGGTGCGTTGTCGATTTGGTCGTATGAACGAGCTTCCCCGCCAAGACGCTTAGAAAGAACTGTAGCGATTGCTGCAGTCAAAGTTGTTTTACCATGGTCAACGTGACCGATTGTACCAATATTCGCATGTGTTTTCGAGCGATCAAATTTAGCTTTTCCCATTAGAAAAATCCTCCTTAAAATTAAGTTGCTAGGTAACTTGTGTTCCGGAACAATAGGCGCCTATCATTCCGGGCATACAAATTATTTATACTTTATTAAAGATCAAAATTCAATTATTGACCTTTATTTTTTTTGATGATTTCTTCTGAAATTGATTTTGGTACTTCTTCATAGTGATCGAAGTGCATTGAGAACACACCACGGCCTTGCGTATTAGAACGCAATGAAGTTGCATAGCCAAACATTTCAGCAAGAGGAACCATGGCACGGACGACTTGCGCGTTTCCGCGAGCTTCCATACCTTCTACACGGCCGCGGCGTGACGTAATGTCACCCATGATATCTCCAAGGTATTCCTCAGGGATAACAACCTCAACACGCATGATTGGTTCAAGAATTACTGGGTTAACTTTAGAGATTGCATTTTTAAGAGCCATAGAAGCAGCTACTTTAAATGCCATTTCATTCGAGTCAACATCATGGTAAGAACCGTCGAACAATTTAGCTTTGATATCGATCAATGGATATCCGGCAAGAACACCGTTGTCTAGAGAGTCACGTAGACCCGCTTCAACTGCTGGGATGTATTCACGAGGAACAACACCACCAACGATAGCATTTTCAAATTCAAAACCTGCTCCTTCTTCGTTTGGAGAGAATTCAATCCAAACGTGTCCGAATTGTCCACGTCCACCTGATTGGCGTACAAATTTACCTTCAACTTGTGCAGAGCTGCGGAATGTCTCACGGTAAGATACCTGAGGAGCACCCACGTTGGCTTCTACGTTGAACTCGCGGCGCATACGGTCAACGAGGATATCAAGGTGGAGTTCACCCATACCTGCGATGATTGTTTGGCCAGTTTCCTGGTCTGTATGTGCACGGAAAGTCGGATCTTCTTCTTGCAATTTAGCAAGGGCTTGACCCATTTTGTCTTGGTCCGCTTTTGATTTCGGCTCTACTGACAATGAGATAACCGGTTCCGGGAATACCATGCGCTCTAGGATTACTTGGTTTTTCTCGTCGCTCAATGTGTCTCCAGTAGATGTATCTTTAAGGCCGATTGCAGCAGCGATATCTCCGCAGTATACTTCGGAGATCTCTTCACGGGAGTTAGCGTGCATTTGCAGGATACGTCCTACGCGTTCACGTTTACCTTTAGAAGAGTTTTGTACATATGAACCAGATTTAAGAGTACCAGAATATACGCGGAAGAACGTTAGTTTCCCTACATATGGATCTGTCATTACTTTAAACGCAAGCGCTGAGAATGGCTCTTCTTCGCTAGGTCTACGCAATACTTCCTCATCAGAATCTGGAAGAACGCCCGTCATTGGAGGTACATCCAATGGAGACGGCAGGTAGTCGATTACTGCATCAAGCATTAATTGAACACCTTTGTTTTTGAAAGCAGTTCCGCAAACTACTGGGTAGAACTCAACATCCAACGTTCCTTTACGGATTGCCGCTTTAAGTTCTTCCTTAGTAATTTCTTCGCCGCCAAGGTATTTTTCCATAAGATCTTCATCAAGCTCAGCTACAGCTTCCACTAATTTAGTGTGCCATTCCTCAGCAAGTTCTTTATGGGATTCAGGAATTTCACCAGTAGTGATTTCAGTTCCTAAGTCGTTTGCATAGAATACAGCATTCATTTCAACTAAATCGATAATTGCTTCGAATTCATCTTCAGCACCGATTGGCAATTGAATTGGATGAGCATTCGCTTGTAGGCGATCATGCAAAGTTCTAACAGAATAAAGGAAATCAGCACCGATTTTATCCATTTTGTTGACGAATACAACACGTGGAACGCCATAAGTTGTAGCCTGGCGCCATACCGTTTCAGTTTGCGGCTCAACACCTGATTGAGCGTCAAGAACCGTAACTGCACCATCAAGTACGCGCAATGAACGTTCAACTTCTACTGTGAAGTCTACGTGTCCAGGAGTATCGATGATGTTAACACGGTGGTTTTTCCATGAAGCAGTTGTTGCAGCAGAAGTGATTGTAATTCCACGTTCTTGCTCTTGCTCCATCCAGTCCATTTGAGAAGCACCTTCATGTGTTTCACCAATTTTATGGATTTTACCTGTGTAGTATAAAATACGCTCCGTAGTAGTCGTTTTACCGGCATCAATGTGTGCCATGATTCCGATATTACGTGTTTTGTCTAAGGAGAACTCTCTTGCCATGTTGTTTTTCTCCTTCCGTCTCGGATTAAGATTTTAACATCTTGAAAGAAATTACCAGCGATAGTGAGCAAATGCTTTGTTTGCTTCCGCCATTTTGTGAATATCTTCACGTTTTTTCACTGCTGCTCCAGTGTTGTTTGCAGCATCAAGAATTTCATTAGCCAAACGCTCTTCCATTGTTTTTTCTCCACGCAGGCGTGAATAGTTCACAAGGTAGCGAAGGCCTAGAGTCGTACGGCGTTCTGGACGAACTTCAACCGGCACTTGATAGTTAGCTCCACCAACACGGCGAGCGCGAACTTCAAGAACTGGCATTACGTTAGCCAAAGCTTGTTCGTATACTTCGATTGGATCTTTTCCGCTGCGTTCTTTAACTAGTTCAAACGCTCCGTACAAAATCTTTTGTGAAGTACCTCTTTTTCCGTCGACCATCATTTTGTTAATTAAGCGTGTCACCAATTTGGAATTATAAATCGGATCTGGCAACACGTCACGTTTAGCTACAGGACCTTTACGAGGCATGTATGTTCCTCCTTTCAACGAAATCACTTCGTTATTTGAATATGATTATTTTTTTTCTTTTGGACGTTTTGTTCCGTATTTAGAACGTCCTTGCATACGGCCGTTTACTCCAGCAGTATCAAGTGCTCCACGTACGATATGGTAACGTACACCCGGTAAATCTTTTACGCGTCCGCCGCGAAGAAGAATTACACTGTGCTCTTGAAGGTTGTGGCCTTCTCCAGGGATGTAAGCATTAACCTCAATTTGGTTTGTCAAACGTACACGCGCATATTTACGCAATGCAGAGTTTGGCTTTTTCGGTGTCATCGTACCAACACGTGTACAAACTCCACGTTTTTGAGGCGAGTTAGCGTTAGTCTGAGACTTTTTGAAGCTATTGTAACCTCTGTTCAACGCAGGTGAGTTTGATTTCGTGCTTTTTGGTTTACGAGGCTTGTTAACTAATTGATTAATTGTAGGCATCGATTTTTTCCTCCTCTCAAAAGGTGTTCTAATACCACATATCCAGGTGGTTCATTTTTTGGGTAAAAACAAAGTCTTTGTGCTTTTTACACAAAAACTGATATCCAGTACTCGCTAAAACGGTTGTTCTGGAACAGTGTTCCTCACAATGCCGGTTTCAAAACGTTTACTGTCGTTTGTACCGATGATCGTTTTACTTATCTGTACTACTTTAATAGACAATTTAAGATCTTAATTTGAGCAGCAACAGACCGTTAAACATCAACCCTCAATATGTTATCATTCTCTGCTGGCAGTGTCAACTGATTCTTGAAAAATCCCGGAAAGTTATATTAAACTTTCCGGAATCAACAAGACTTTTTTATGATTCTGTGCTAACTGTTTCTGCTTCTTCGTGCAATTCATCTTTTGCAATTTTAATCTGACGGTAACGCTGCATCCCCGTTCCGGCTGGAACAAGTTTACCAATGATAACATTCTCTTTCAAACCTAACAGTTCATCACGTTTTCCTTTGATAGCTGCATCAGTTAAGACACGAGTCGTTTCCTGGAAGGATGCTGCCGACAAGAAAGATTCTGTTTCAAGTGAAGCTTTTGTAATCCCGAGAATAACAGGACGGCTTGTTGCAGGCAAGTTGCCTTCTAAGACCGCTTTTACGTTCGCTTCCGTGAATTGGTGGATGTCCAGAAGTGAACCTGGAAGCAAATCAGTGTCGCCGGCTTCGATTACGCGGACTTTACGGAACATTTGACGAACCATAACCTCAACGTGCTTGTCGCCGATTTCAACGCCCTGCATACGGTAAACTTTCTGAACTTCTTTCAATAGATACACTTGAACAGATTGTACATCTTTAACTTGAAGCAATTGCTTCGGATCAATCGATCCATCGGTCAATACTTCACCGCGGCGGATTGTATCGTCAAGCTGCACTTTCAAACGTGCATTGTAAGGAGCCAGATATTTACGGGTTTCAACGTCTCCTTGAATCGTAATTTCCTTTAGGCCTTCTCTGATTTCATCAATTTCGGTGATAGTACCGTTGATTTCAGAAATAACAGCTTGCCCTTTCGGATTACGTGATTCAAAGATCTCTTGGATACGCGGAAGACCTTGGGTAATATCGTCACCCGCAACTCCACCTGTGTGGAATGTACGCATTGTAAGCTGGGTTCCTGGCTCACCGATTGATTGAGCTGCAATAATTCCAACTGCTTCACCCACTTCAACTTCGTCGCCAGTTGCCAAGTTTGTACCGTAGCACTTCTTACATACGCCGTGTTTTGTGTTACATGTAAACGCCGAACGGATAGTCACTTCTTTGATTCCTGCTTCAACAATCAAACGAGCCAAGTCGTGAGTAATCAATTCGTCTTTAGCTACAATAACCTCTTTTGTTTCTGGATGGCGGACCGTTTTCTTCGCATGGCGGCCAATGATACGCTCGTCAAGCTCTTCGATAACTTCCGTTCCTTCCATCAACGCTCCAACCAACAAACCACGGTCAGTGCCACAGTCATTTTCGCGGACAATTGCATCTTGTGCAACGTCTACTAGACGACGAGTCAAGTAACCTGAGTCTGCTGTTTTCAATGCCGTATCGGCAAGACCTTTACGCGCACCGTGAGTCGAGATGAAGTATTCGAGTACCGTCAGACCTTCACGGAATGAAGATTTGATCGGCAGTTCAATGATTCGTCCAGCCGGGTTGGCCATGAGTCCGCGCATACCAGCAAGCTGTGTAAAGTTGGACGCGTTACCACGGGCACCGGAGTCACTCATCATATAAATCGGGTTTGTCTTATCTAAAGAAGCCATCAGTTTTTCCTGAATAACGTCTTTAGCGCTGCTCCAGTAAGAAATGACACGTGAATAACGTTCTTCTTCAGTGATCAAACCACGACGGAATTGCTTCATTACTTTATCAACATTTGCTTGTGCCTCGATTAGAATTTCGCCTTTATCTGGAAGTACGACGATATCAGCTACCCCAACCGTGATACCAGCTTGAGTTGAATATTTAAACCCAAGGCTCTTCATGCGGTCAAGCATTCTTGAAGTTTCCGTAATGTGGAAACGAGTGAATACTTCAGCGATGATTTCCCCAAGAATTTTCTTTTTAAATGGCGTCACTAGTTCAGCTTCTTTGAAATGACGGCGGACATCTGTCGTTGTCGGAACAAAGTACTTCGCTGGTGTTTCCACTTGTAAGTTGTAATTTGTCGGTTCATTGATATAAGGGAACGACTTTGGCAGAATTTCATTGAAAATGACTTTACCGACTGTTGTCAGCAAAAGCATTTTGTTTTGTTCTTCTGTGAATGTCGGGTTGTTGACTGATCCCGCTAAGATGGCTATACGTGTATGAAGATGCACGTGGCCTGTTTGGTAAGCGATCATTACTTCTTCCGGTCCGGTGAAAGTAGCGCCTTCCCCAGTAGCACCTTGACGCTCAAGCGTTAAGTAATAGTTTCCTAGAACCATATCCTGAGATGGCGTTACAACAGGTTTTCCGTCTTTCGGATTCAAAATGTTCTGAGCTGCAAGCATCAAAAGCCGGGCTTCTGCTTGTGCTTCAGATGAAAGTGGTACGTGAACAGCCATTTGGTCACCATCAAAATCGGCATTGTATGCAGTACATACAAGCGGATGAAGACGGATTGCTTTACCTTCAACAAGTGTCGGTTCAAATGCCTGGATACCAAGTCTGTGAAGTGTTGGTGCTCGGTTCAATAGAACCGGATGCTCCTTGATAACATCTTCAAGTACATCCCACACTTCAGAATGCAGACGTTCGATCTTGCGTTTCGCGCTCTTAATGTTATGGGCAAGTCCGCGCTCTACAAGCTCTTTCATAACGAAAGGCTTGAACAGTTCAATCGCCATTCCTTTCGGCAAACCACACTGATACATTTTCAAGTTCGGTCCAACAACGATAACTGAACGGCCTGAGTAGTCAACACGTTTACCAAGAAGGTTTTGACGGAAACGTCCTTGTTTACCTTTTAACATATGAGAAAGAGATTTCAATGGACGGTTACCCGGTCCTGTTACCGGACGGCCACGACGGCCATTGTCAATCAGCGCATCTACCGCTTCTTGAAGCATGCGTTTCTCGTTTTGAACGATGATGCTAGGAGCACCAAGATCCAATAATCGTTTCAAACGGTTATTCCGGTTGATTACGCGGCGGTAAAGATCATTCAAATCAGAAGTCGCAAAGCGGCCGCCGTCTAATTGAACCATCGGACGAAGTTCCGGCGGAATGACAGGAAGAACATCCAGAATCATCCAATCAGGATTGTTTCCTGAGTTACGGAAAGATTCAACAACTTCAAGACGTTTGATCGCCCGAGTGCGGCGTTGGCCTTGAGCCGTTTTCAATTCTTCTTTCAGCGAATCAGTCTCGCGTTCAAGATCGATTTCTTGCAGAAGGCGTTTAATCGCTTCCGCTCCCATTGCCGCTTGGAATTTCTTCCCAAACTTATCGCGGTATGCACGGTATTCTTTTTCGGAAAGAAGCTGTTTCTTTTCAAGCGGTGTATCGGCAGGATCGATTACTACGTAAGAAGCAAAATAGATAACTTCCTCAAGTGAGCGCGGGGACATATCCAAGATAAGGCCCATACGGCTCGGAATTCCTTTGAAATACCAGATATGTGAAACAGGAGCTGCTAGTTCGATGTGGCCCATACGTTCACGTCTTACTTTTGAACGTGTTACTTCAACGCCACAGCGATCACAGACTACACCTTTATAACGAACGCGTTTGTATTTTCCGCAATGGCATTCCCAGTCTTTGGTAGGACCGAAAATACGTTCACAGAACAACCCGTCTTTTTCAGGTTTTAATGTACGGTAGTTAATTGTTTCTGGCTTTTTGACTTCTCCATAAGACCATGAGCGAATTTTATCGGGTGACGCTAATCCGATTTTCATATACTCAAAATTGTTAACATCTATCAAGGAGCCTACCTCCCTTTTGTCTCGAGTTTCTGCGCGGCTCTTCCTCGTTTATGACCAAGCAAATGGAAGCCGAACGGCTGTTCATAGCCGTCCGATTCCAAAGTTTATCAATCAATTGTTCCAACAGGCGCTTCTTTATCTGCAATTGGCAAGATGTTCAATGAATCAGCTGGCTGAAGGTCATCTTCTTCGTCCAAATCACGCAATTCAATTTCTTCATCATCAATTGTCAGCATTTTAACGTCCATACCTAAACTTTGAAGTTCTTTGATCAATACTTTGAATGATTCTGGAACACTTGGTTCTGGTACGCTTTCGCCTTTGACAATAGCTTCATATGTTTTAACACGACCAACTACATCATCCGACTTGACCGTTAAGATTTCTTGAAGGGTATGGGCAGCACCATAAGCTTCGAGTGCCCATACTTCCATTTCACCAAAACGCTGTCCGCCGAATTGGGCTTTACCGCCAAGAGGCTGTTGGGTAACAAGAGAGTAAGGACCAGTTGAACGGGCGTGCAGCTTATCGTCAACCATGTGCGCAAGTTTGATCATGTACATGATCCCTACAGAGACACGGTTGTCGAACGCTTCACCGGAACGGCCGTCATAAAGAACGGTTTTCCCGTCGCGCGACATTCCTGCTTCTTCCATTGTTCCCCAAACATCTTCTTCATTGGCACCGTCAAATACTGAAGATGCCATATGAATTCCAAGTGAACGGGAAGCCATACCTAAATGCAGCTCCAACACTTGCCCGATGTTCATCCGTGAAGGTACACCAAGCGGGTTAAGCATGATGTCGACAGGAGTTCCATCTGGCATAAACGGCATATCTTCTTCTGGAAGAATGCGCGAAATAACACCTTTGTTACCATGGCGGCCGGCCATTTTATCGCCGACTGAAATTTTACGTTTTTGAACGATATAAGCACGGACCAGCTGGTTAACACCTGGTGGCAGCTCATCGCCGTCTTCGCGGTTGAAAATCTTCACATCAAGTACAATACCGCCGGCGCCGTGAGGCACACGCAGCGAAGTATCACGCACTTCACGCGCTTTTTCTCCAAAGATTGCATGCAGCAAGCGTTCTTCAGCTGTCAACTCTGTAACTCCCTTAGGAGTAACTTTACCAACTAGAATATCGCCATCTTTAACTTCCGCTCCGACACGGATAATTCCACGGTCATCTAAATTACGAAGCGCATCTTCCCCTACGTTCGGAATATCGCGAGTAATTTCTTCAGGCCCTAGTTTTGTATCGCGTGAATCGGATTCGTATTCTTCAATATGGACAGATGTGTAAACATCATCTTTAACAAGGCGTTCGCTCATGATGATCGCATCTTCATAGTTAAAGCCATCCCATGTCATGAAGGCTACTAGCACGTTACGCCCTAATGCCATTTCGCCGCGCTCCATTGAAGGACCATCCGCCAGGATATCGCGTTTTGACACACGGTCGCCCACTTTGACAATCGGGCGCTGGTTATAGCTGGTTCCTTGGTTAGAACGGACAAATTTTTGCAGTTTGTATGTGGTTACGTCGCCTTTCACTTCTTGGCCGTCGATTTCTTCAATGCGGCGAACCTTGATTTCTTTGGCTTCTACAGATTCCACAATACCTTCGTATTTAGCGATTACCGCTGCTCCTGAGTCGCGTGCTGCAAGATGCTCCATACCTGTACCTACGAAAGGCGCTTCAGGATTCAACAACGGAACAGCTTGACGCTGCATGTTCGCTCCCATCAATGCCCGGTTGGAGTCATCGTTTTCAAGGAACGGGATACATGCTGTTGCTACAGAAACAACTTGCTTTGGAGAAACGTCCATATAGTCGACGCTGCTGCGTTTATAGACGGTGTTTTCACCACGGAAACGAGCAACAACTTCTTCTTCAACAAATGAACCATCTGGGTTCAATCTTGAATTGGCCTGCGCCACTACATAGTTGTCTTCTTCGTCAGCTGTCAAATAATCGATGTGTTCAGTTACAATGCCGGTTTCAGGATCCACACGTCGATACGGCGTTTCAATAAAACCGAATTTATTTACTTTGGCAAATGTTGAAAGTGTATTGATCAAACCGATGTTCGGGCCCTCAGGCGTTTCAATCGGACACATACGGCCATAGTGGGAGTAGTGAACGTCACGCACTTCAAACCCTGCGCGTTCACGTGTCAAACCACCGGGTCCAAGCGCCGATAGACGGCGTTTGTGTGTCAGTTCAGCTAATGGGTTTGTTTGGTCCATAAACTGGGAAAGCTGAGAACTGCCGAAGAACTCTTTGATTGATGCAATAACTGGACGGATATTAATCAATTGCTGTGGCACGATTGCTTGTGTGTCGTTGATCGACATACGCTCACGCACTACACGTTCCATACGGGATAAACCGATGCGGAACTGGTTTTGCAATAGCTCCCCTACTGAACGAAGGCGACGGTTACCAAGGTGATCGATATCATCTGTGTTTCCAACACCATAAAGTAGGTTAAAGAAGTAACTAATAGAAGAAATAATATCTGCTGTAGTTACGTGTTTGATGGCGTCTTCCACGTAAGCGTTGCTGATAACGGTAATTTCTTTCTGGCTTTCATCGTTTGGAGCAAAGATTTTAACCGATTGAAGTGTAACGTCTCCTTCAAGAACACCGTTTACCGGATTCACTGTATGGAAACCGACGCCACTCTCCAAGTTAGGAATCAAGCGATCCAAAACTCGGCGGTCGATCAATGTTCCAGCTTCCACCAAAATTTCGCCTGTTTCAGGATCAACCAATGTTTCAGCAATGGTCTGGTTGAAAAGACGGTTTTTAATGTGAAGCTTTTTGTTCATTTTATAGCGGCCCACATTTGCTAAATCATAGCGTTTCGGGTCGAAGAAACGTGAGTAAAGTAAGCTTTTTGCACTTTCAACCGTTGGTGGTTCACCAGGGCGCAAGCGTTCGTAGATTTCCAGAAGCGCTTTTTCAGTGCTTTCTGTGTTGTCTTTTTCCAGCGTGTTCTGAAGGAATTCGTTGTCGCCAAGCAAATCAATGATTTCTTGGTCGGAACCAAATCCAAGAGCTCTTAAAAGAACAGTCACAGGCAATTTACGGGTGCGGTCGATTCGGACATACACAACGTCTTTTGCATCTGTTTCGTATTCAAGCCATGCACCGCGGTTTGGAATAACCGTGGCTCCAAAGCCTTTTTTACCATTTTTATCTGTTTTGTCATGGAAATAAACACTTGGCGAACGTACCAATTGAGAAACGATAACGCGCTCTGCACCATTGATCACAAAAGTTCCGGTTTCTGTCATTAACGGGAAATCCCCCATAAAGACATCTTGTTCCTTCACTTCGTCCGTTTCTTTGTTGTGAAGACGCACCTTTACACGAAGCGGAGCCGCGTAAGTTACATCTCGTTCCTTAGATTCATCGACTGGATATTTTGGTTCTGCGAGACTGTAATCAACAAACTCGAGCGACAGATTCCCTGTGAAATCTTCAATCGGTGAGATGTCCCGGAACATTTCGCGCAATCCTTCTTCAAGGAACCACTCATAAGACGATGACTGAATTTCAATCAAGTTCGGAAGATCCAGTACTTCACTGATTCTCGAAAAACTTCTGCGTTGACGATGCTGACCGTACTGAACTAGTTGACCTGCCAACTTATTCACCCCTCAATAAAACGATTATAGGTCTTTGCGATTTCCACTAAATAGTGTATGATATCGAAAAGACAAAAAGAAAACGAGACTAATTTTAGCTCATTTTCGGTTACCACGTGATTTGTTCTGTCGCCATGCCATGCCCGAAAAAGGGCAAACGACCTCAAAATAATAAATTTTGCATTTTATTATGATATCACAGGCGTTTTGTCAAGTCAAACTTTTCTTGCTTCAAAAATAAAGTAGCCCTTTTTCTTATCTGCTACCTGTACTTCCCCAAAAAGTTCTTCCAACTTCTCCTGCGTCGAAGGAGCTCCCTGCTTTTTTTGGATAACCACCCAAAGAGATCCACCAGCTGCCAATTTACCGAAAGCTTCTTCATAAAAACGAAAAATCGTTTCTTTTCCTGCACGAATCGGAGGATTTGTTAAGATAGCCGAAAAATCCGCCTCTTCCACCGAAGCAAGTCCATCACTTTCGTAAATCTTCACATTTTGGATTCCATTTTTTTCTGAATTTTTTCTGGCCAACTCGATTGCACGCGTGTTGACATCTACCATATGAACTTCTTTTTGAGGATACGCTTTGGCGATTGCCATTCCGATCGGTCCATATCCACACCCAACATCCAACACTGGTCCATCTACTTCCGAATCTTGAAACGCTTCAATCAATAGACGCGAACCAAAATCCACTTCACCTTTGCTAAAAACGCCTGCGTCTGTATGGAAATGGAATTTCTCGCCTCGCAATGTATATGTCCATTCTCGAGGATTGCTTTTTGTTTGAGGATTTTTGGAATAGTAATGTTGCGACATATGAGGTCCCCCTTACATTAATCCATTTCTAACCATAACTTTAAATTTAAAAAGAAGAAAAGCCCGTCGGTATGCACTGACGAGCTTTTCTATCTTTTTATGGATTCTTGAAATTACTTAACTTCTACTGAAGCGCCAACTTCTTCAAGTTTGCCTTTGATTTCTTCTGCTTCTTCTTTAGAAACGCCTTCTTTAAGCGCTTTAGGAGCTTCGTCAACTAGACCTTTAGCTTCTTTCAAGCCAAGACCAGTGATTTCGCGTACTACTTTGATTACTTTGATTTTTTGGTCGCCTGCAGAAGCAAGGACAACGTCAAACTCAGTTTTTTCTTCTTCAGCAGCACCGCCAGCAGCAGCTGCAGCAACAGGAGCTGCAGCAGTTACGCCGAACTCGTCTTCGATTGCTTTTACTAGGTCGTTAAGTTGAAGAACTGTCATTTCTTTGATTGCGTCTAAGATTTGTTCTTGTGTCATTATAATTTCCTCCTATATATTAGGTGATTTTTTTGTGTAGCTTCTTAACCGGCTAACTTATTAAGCGCCTTGTTCTTCTTTGCTGTCTGCAACTGCTTTTGTAATAGCGGCAAAGTTGCGGACTGGTGCTTGAAGTACGCTGAGTAGCATAGATAGTAGGCCTTCGCGTGATGGAAGTTCCGCCAACGCTTTAACCTCGTCTGCTGATGCAATCGTGCCTTCAATAACACCTGCTTTGATCTCAAGTGCTTCGTTCTTTTTAGCGAAATCGTTGATGATTTTCGCTGGTGCTACTACATCTTCGTTTGAAAATGCAATGGCGTTTGGACCTACAAAGTGTTCGTTGATCGCTTCAAGTCCGTGCATTTCTGTTGCGCGGCGAGTCATTGAGTTTTTGTAGACTTTAAACTCAATTCCTGCTTCACGAAGCTGTTTGCGAAGTTCTGTAAGTTGGGCAACATTCAATCCGCGATAATCAACAACTACAACCGAAGCTGCAGCACCGAATTTATCAGCGATTGTTTGTACGACAACTTTTTTCGTTTCAACTGCTTTGCTCATTTTGGCACCTCCTGTAGATTTTTTCACTTATACCGGTTTCACACATAAGAAAAGCCTCTGGTCTTTTAACAGACACAGAGGCATAAAGTCAGCATCAAAAAGATGTGTACTGAATTCATCATGTCCTCGGCAGGGATAAATTAAGCGGCTGGCGCCCCTGCTGTCTGCGGTACAAATGGATATTTCACAACTTCGCTATTATAGCAAAGGAGAAATAGTATGTCAATAGATTATTTAGCGATTACAGTATTAGTGTCTACTTTAACAGCAGGCCCCATTGTAGTTGTAACATTCAACGACTTCATGTAAGTACCTTTAGCAGCCGATGGCTTCGCTTTTTGCACTACGTCGAAGATTGCCGCTAAGTTCTCAGCTAGTTTGCTGTCATCGAAAGAAACTTTTCCGATTGGAGCATGGATGATACCAGTTTTGTCTGCACGGTATTCCACTTTACCAGCTTTGATTTCTTGAACAGCTTTTGTTACGTCAAAAGTAACTGTGCCTGTTTTAGGGTTTGGCATTAAGCCTTTTGGTCCTAAAACGCGTCCAAGTTTACCAACTTCACCCATCATATCAGGAGTTGCTACGATCACGTCGAAGTCAAACCATCCTTGTTGGATTTTTTGGATATATTCAGCATCGCCAACATAGTCAGCGCCTGCAGCTTCAGCTTCTTTAAGTTTTTCGCCTTTAGCGAAAACCAATACGCTTTGAGTTTTACCAGTACCGTTCGGAAGCACAACTGCTCCACGGATTTGCTGGTCGTTCTTACGCGTATCAATTCCAAGACGGAAAGCTACTTCTACTGTTGCGTCAAAGTTAACTGTGCTAGTTTTTTTCGCAAGTTCGATCGCTTCTGTTGCATTGTAAAGTTTTGAACGGTCGATAAGTTTTGCTGCTTCTTGCAGCTTTTTGCTTGTTTTAGCCATTTTAAACGTCCTCCTTGTTGTGGTCTAACGGTGTAAGCCTCCCACGATTAAGGGCTGCGTTGTTCACTATCGAACTCAACGCAACCCATCCAAAAACAACTACTAATAATTAGTCTTCGATTGTAATGCCCATGCTGCGAGCAGTACCTTCAACCATCAACATTGCAGCTTCAACTGAAGCGGCATTTAGATCTGGCATTTTAGTTTCTGCGATTTCGCGAACTTGATCGCGTTTCACAGTCGCTACTTTATTGCGGTTCGGTTCGCCTGAACCTGACTCGATACCAGCCGCTTTTTTCAAAAGAACAGCAGCGGGTGGAGTTTTCGTAATGAAAGTAAATGAACGGTCTTCAAATACTGAAATCTCAACTGGAATGATAAGTCCTGCTTGTTCTGCAGTACGCGCGTTGAATTCTTTACAGAAGCCCATGATGTTAACACCTGCTTGACCCAATGCTGGACCAACCGGTGGCGCTGGATTTGCTTTTGCTGCAGGGATCTGCAATTTTACAACTTTAATAACTTTTTTAGCCACGAAACACACCTCCTTAAGTCCGTGATGTGGTAATAGGGTTTCCCCTCCCACTCAATATCCGTCTATCAACCTTGTTGATAGAATTAGTTAAAATGTACAGATGGTACTCTGACAGTCTGACCTATGAAATAATAACACTGATGAAACAGAATAGCAAGTAATTTTTACACCTTTTGAACTTGCTCGAAATCCAGTTCCATTTTTGTTTCCCGTCCGAAGATATCGATCGATACTTTAACCTTGCCTTTTGTCTCATCAATTTCCTCTACCTTGCCTTGGAAGTTGGCAAACGGCCCTTCCATCACTTCAACCGTATCGCTGACCGCAAAGTCAATATCAAGTTTGCGCCCTGCCATACCCATTTGTTTCAAGATGAACTCTACTTCTTCATCCAAAAGCGGAGTCGGTTTTGCTCCACCGCCTGATGAGCCGATAAAGCCAGTAACCCCAGGTGTATTCCGGACCACATACCAAGATTCATCCGTCATGATCAATTCGACCAATACGTATCCCGGGAAAGTTTTGCGCATTACTGTGCGCTTCTTGCCATCTTTGAAATCTGTTTCTTGTTCTTCTGGAATGATGACGCGAAAGATCTTATCTTGCATGCCCATTGTTTCAACACGCTTTTCCAAGTTCGCCTTTACTTTGTTTTCATATCCAGAGTAAGTATGAACTACATACCAATTTTTCTCCATAATTGCGCGGACTAGACGTCCATCCCTCCTTTTTTCCCAAATTAAAAAACCCGTTCGAATAGAATGACGGGCTATTTTTATTCGTTATTCTTGTTGGCTTAAAGTGCTAAGAACCAGCGGATCAATTCTGAAATGCCTGCATCGACTGCAGCAAAGAAAAGAGCCATGAAGATACATGTTGACAGAACAACGACGGTGTAGCGTGTCAGCTCTTTACGTTTTGGCCAGCTGACTTTTCTCATTTCTGAAAGAACATTATTGAAGAACCCACCAATGTTACCCATTATTTAAAAAACCTCCGAATTTCAAAATCACTCTATATCGTCCGGCATTCAAGTAAAATTCATATCGTTTGTTTATGCACGGTATGCTCATTGCAACGAGCACAGAATTTTTTGAGTTCCAAACGGGTGCTAGGCTCTGCTTTCGCTGGAACCGTATAATTGCGTGATGCACACTTCGAGCAGCTTAAAACGATTTTTTTAGCCATTTCCCTCATCCTATTCGAGTTTGCAGCTTTTCCAAGCGTATCACCTTAAAACTAACCTGTCAACCGCACCTCAAGAGGTGCCGGTCTCGTTCGTTTGCAGGTGGCGCTCCAACTTTCGCTTTACCCGCTGCAATGCATTATCGATTGATTTGACATGCCGGCCCAATTTCTCTGAAATCTCTTGATAAGATTGGCCATCCAAATAAAAAGTCAATACCTCGCGCTCGAAATCACTGAGTACTTCTCCCATTTTTTCTTCCATAAAGAGAAACTCTTCGTTGTTGATCATCAATTCTTCCGGGTCGTCTATCGTGTTTCCGGTCAGCACATCCATTAATGTACGGTCGGATTCTTCATCGTAAATAGGTTTGTCCAGCGATACGTAAGAATTCAAAGGGATATGTTTTTGTCTTGTCGCAGTTTTGATCGCCGTGATAATCTGCCGAATGATGCATAATTCGGCAAATGCACGAAACGAAGACAATTTATCACTCCGAAAATCACGGATCGCTTTGTACAGGCCGATCATGCCTTCTTGTATAATATCTTCTTTGTCGGCACCGATTAAGAAATAAGAGCGGGCTTTCATGCGTACAAAGTGCCGAAACTTCGTGATTAAATAATCCAAGGCCTCAGTATTTCCGCTGTGGACTAAACTAACAAGTTCTTCATCTGTCATATCGGTAAAGCGTTGGGGTTGAACTTGCTCATGATTTCCCACGGGTATCCCTCCGGTTGCGCGAGCCTCTTAAACATCAGTATACAGGAAGAAAATTTTGAGCGTCAACCGTTCATTTCTGTCCGCGCCTCCATTTTTCGAAAATTTCTTCAACTTCACCGGACAGCGGAATTTTGGATGACGCCCGTTGTTCTTGAATTTCTTTCACTCTTTTTGTTATTTTCTTTTGGATTTCTTCCATTTCGATTTCTAACTCACGCGCGGAAATACGCAATGCGCCCTTGGCAAAAATCACCGATTGTTCCGTTGAATCGGAAGTCGCGACATGGATTTGGTCGCGCCGCGTTTTCAAGCTCGACGCAAGTTTTTCAATCCGCTCATCCGCTGTTTCACTTTCTCGCGTGAAAATGATTTCAACGTCATGATGCTTGTTTTTTGCTTCGATTCCAGGGACAAGATGTGCGTCGAATACCACGATAACGCGCCATCCTTTAAAGCTTCGATACTCGGCCATCTGTTCAATTAAACGGTCTCTGGCATCCGCTAATTTGCCCTTTTTTAATTCTTTCAGCTCCATCCAATCACCAATGATATTGTATCCATCAACCAGCAGAATGTTCATGGCCTTTACCCCTATCCGAGCGGATGGCGCTTTCTGTAAACTTCATACATTAAGAGGCTTGCAGCTACCGATGCATTCAGCGATGTCACATGCCCAACCATTGGCAACTGGTAAAGGAAATCGCATTTATCACGCAAAACCCGGCTCATCCCCTTGCCTTCGCTGCCAATAATGACGGCGAGCGGCAATGCGGCGTCCATTTGTCGGTAGTCCGCTGACTCTTTTGCATCCGTTCCGGCAATCCAAACGCCCCGTTTTTTCAATTCGTCTACCGTTTGCGATAGATTTGTAACACGCACTACCGGAATATGCTCAATAGCACCAGTCGAAGCTTTTGCGACTACCGCTGTCAAGCCGACAGCCCGCCGTTTCGGAATGATCAGCCCGTGGACGCCGACTGCATCGGCTGTCCGCATGATCGATCCAAGGTTATGGGGATCTTCTAGTTCATCCAAGATCAAAAAGAACGGATCTTCCGAACGGGAAGCGGCCGCATCGAACAAATCATCAAGACTTGCATAGTTATAAGCCGCAACCGCTGCAGCGATGCCTTGATGGTTCGAATCAGTCAACCCATCAATTTTCTTCTTTGGTACAAATTGAACCAAAACTCCTTTATCTTTTGCCAACTGCAGCAATTCCGTGATGCCTTTTTTCTGTACGCCTTCAGCAACCCAGATCTTGTTGATATCACGATCTGCCCGAAGCGCTTCAAGCACTGGATTCTTGCCGCCAATTATCTCTGATGTTGTTTCTTCGCTCATTTGATCACTCCTCTCAGCTCTTCCACGATAGCAATCGAATAAGAAACGATTTCGTGGAGCCTCTCCTGCTGCTCTTTCAAGTAAAGCCAGCCTAACACCGCTTCAAACGCCGTACTGAAATTATACGTTTGAACGTCAGTATTTTTAGGCACACTGCCCGATTTGGCGTTGCGTCCTCTTCTCATGACCGCCAATTCCGCTTCTGTTAGAAATTCCTCTTCCGTCAACCGCTTCAGCACCATCGCTTGCGCTTTTGCTGACACGAATGTAGTGGACTGGCGATGCAGCATATTGGGTTTGACATGTCCCGAGCGCAATAAATGCTCGCGTACAGCTTGTTCAAAAACCGCATCTCCCATATAAGCGAGGGCCAGTGCATTCAACTGGTCAACGTCCCTGTTTCGTAAAACGTTCACCTTATTACCCCCTCTTCCAGCGCGTACCTTGTGCAGTATCTTCCAGAATGATGTTTTTTTCTTTGAACAAATCACGGATTTCATCCGCTCTTGCAAAATCACGGTTTTTACGGGCTTCAATGCGCTCCTGAAGCAAAGCCTCAACCTCCGCATCAAGCAATTCCTCTTCTTGCTTGAACGGCACACCCAAGACTCCAACCAGTTCATCGAATGTCTGAATAAATGCCTGAATCACATTTGTCGACGTCTGCTTTTCCATCAGGTATGTGTTCGACAGGCGAGACAAGTCAAATACTTTTGAAATGGCATTTGCTGTATTGAAGTCGTCGTCCATCGTGCTGATGAATTCATTTTTGATTTCTTCAATTTTTGATAGCCAAATATCTGAGTGGTCGCCCAGGTCAGCCGATGCGCTTAGACGGTGTTTTAGATTGCTGTAAGCGGTACGCAGGCGTTCAAGCCCGGCACGAGCATCTTCCACTAATTCCCGCGAGTAATTGATAGGATGGCGATAGTGGACTGATAACATAAAGAACCGAAGAACTTGCGGATCAAGCTCTTTCAAGATGTCATTGACCAACACAAAATTGTTCAATGACTTCGACATTTTTTCATTGTCAATATTTATATACCCATTATGCATCCAATAACGTGCAAAAGTTTTTCCAGTCAACGCTTCAGATTGAGCAATTTCGTTTTCATGGTGCGGGAACGTTAAATCCTGCCCTCCGGCATGGATATCAATTGTATCGCCAAGGTGTTCGCGTGCCATTACGGAGCACTCGATATGCCAGCCCGGACGCCCTTTGCCCCAGGGGCTTTCCCAAAAAATCTCGCCTGGTTTCGCCGCTTTCCACAAGGCAAAATCCAGCTCGTCTTCTTTTTTGTCGCCGGTTTCAATGCGGGCGCCAATTTTCAGTTCATCGACCGATTGATGCGACAGCTTGCCATAGCCCTCGAATTTGCGCGTCCGGTAATAGACGTCTCCTTGCGACTCGTAAGCAAAGCCTTTTTCGATCAGCGCTTCGATAAACTCGATAATTTGCGGCATATGGTCCATAACGCGTGGATGGATATCCGCTTCATCGCAGCCGAGCGCTTTCGTATCTTCAAAATAAGCTTGGATAAACCGTTCCGCGATTTGCGGCACCTTTTCGCCCAATTCGTTTGCGGCCTTGATCAATTTATCATCAACATCCGTGAAATTGGACACATACGTTACGTCATATCCTCTATATTCCAAATGGCGGCGGACCGTATCATAGACAATAACCGGACGCGCATTTCCAATATGAATGTAATTGTAGACAGTTGGTCCGCACACATACATTTTTACTTTTCCTTCTTCTAACGGAATAAACGCTTCTTTTTCGCGTGATAATGAGTTGAATATTTGAATGCTCATGACAGCTTCCCTTCTTCCTTTTTAGCTTTTCTCAACCCTTCGACTTCCCTCTGCAATTCAGCCAGTCTGAACTCCATCGCTTCTACTTTATCCATGATCGGATCCGGTAAATCTTGATGGTTCAAATCCGGTTTCACTTTTATACCATCTTTGATGACTACCTTGCCAGGAATTCCAACAACAGTCGAATTGGCCGGTACATTTTTCAAGACGACTGAACCTGCCCCAACTTTTGAATTGGCGCCAATCGTAATCGAGCCCAATACTTTTGCACCTGTCGCAACAAGCACATTGTCTTCAAGGGTCGGATGCCGTTTTCCTTTTTCTTTCCCCGTACCGCCAAGCGTCACTCCTTGGTACAGAGTAACGTTATCGCCGATTTCGCAAGTCTCGCCAATTACGACCCCCATGCCGTGATCGATAAAAAACCGGCGGCCTATGACCGCTCCCGGATGAATTTCAATGCCAGTGAAAAATCGGCTGATTTGGGAGATGACACGAGCTAAGAAAAACCAGTTCTTTTTAAAAAAGAGGTGCGCGATGCGGTGCGCCCAAATGGCATGCAAGCCCGAGTAAGTCAACATCACTTCAAAATAACTGCGTGCCGCCGGATCTTGTTCAAAGATAACGTCTATGTCGTCTTTTATTCTTTTCCACATGCTGCTCAGCTCCTTTCTCTGCCAAAATAAAAAGCGCCCCTGTCATTAATATGACAGAGACGCATGTTCGCGCGGTTCCACTCTGATTAAAAGGGACTGGTCCCTCTTCTCTCGAACACCTTTAACGCAGGCAATACGTCTGGTCTACTCGATTCGACTCAGCACTCAGAGAGGCATTTCTATGCTGCAGGGGCGCGGATCACTTTCAGCCGATGATGATCTTCTCTTTTGCGCATGCTGCATATACTTCTTCTCGTCAACGATTTCGTAATGGTAAATTTATTGTACACTTTTTAAGTTATAAGTCAATCTTATGCCTTTGCGAAACCAGCTACACGGGCAATCGTCTTTTCTTTTCCTAAAAGGGCGATCGAATCCGGCAATTCCGGACCGTGCGTTTGCCCAGTCGTTACGACGCGTATTGGCATGAACAAGTTTTTCCCTTTATGGCCTGTCGCTTTTTGGACTGCTTTGATTGCCGATTTTATTTCTGCCGGTTCGAATGTTTCAAGCCCTTCAAGCTGTTCTTTGAACGAAGCCATGACTTCCGGTACTTGTTCTCCGGCCAGCACTTCTTGTTCTGCTTCGCCATAAGCGAGCTCATCAGCGAAGAACAGTTCTGACAGCTCTGTAATTTCTGCACCGAAGCTCAATTGGTCATGGTACAACGCAATCAATTTGTTTGCCCACTCAGTTTGTTCTTCCGTAAGCGCCTCAGGAAGTTTTCCGGCTTTTTGCAAATGCGGAAGCGCTAGTTTCACCACTTCTTCGAGCGGCATTGCTTTGATGTACTGGTTGTTCATCCATGTCAACTTCTGTTTATCAAACATTGAAGGGGATTTCGACAAGCGATTTACATCAAAAATCCGGATCAATTCTTCTTTCGAGAAGATCTCCTCTTCGCCTTCTGGAGACCAGCCCAGGAGCGCAAAGAAATTGAACAACGCTTCCGGTATATAGCCAAGGTCTTTGTATTGCGAGATGAACTGAATAATCGATTCGTCGCGTTTTGATAGTTTTTTGCGGTCTTCGTTGACAATGAGGGTCATATGGCCATAAGTTGGGTGTTCCCAGCCTAGTGCGTTAAATACCATTTGCTGCTTTGGTGTATTCGACAAATGCTCTTCCCCGCGGAATACATGGGAAATTTCCATCAAGTGATCGTCGATGACAACAGCGAAATTGTATGTCGGAATGCCGTTTGTCTTAACCAACACCCAATCGCCAACGTCTTTTGATTCAAATGAAATTGGACCACGCACCAAATCTTCAAACTCATACGTTACGTCAGCCGGCACTTTCATGCGAATGGTATGAGGAAGACCTGCCGCTTCTTTTTCGGCCACTTCTTCTACCGTCAAATTGCGGCACGTTCCGCTGTACTGAGGAGCAGCAATTCCCGCTTCTTTCTGCGCTTCGCGCTCCGCTTCCAATTTTTCAGGCGAGCAGAAGCATTTGAAAGCTGATCCGTTTTCCAGCATTTCCTGTGCATAACCGCTATACAAGTCCAAACGCTCCATTTGGCGGTATGGACCATAATCGCCTCCGACATCAACCGATTCATCGTAGTCAATGCCAAGCCATTTCAAGTTGTCGAGCTGCGACAGCTCACCGGCTTCGATATTGCGTTCGATATCCGTATCTTCGATGCGGACGATGAATTTCCCATCGTTGTGTCGGGCAAATAAATAATTGAATAGCGCTGTGCGGGCTCCGCCGATATGTAAATGTCCAGTCGGGCTCGGGGCATAGCGTACGCGTACTTGTTGTGTCATGTGTTTTCCTCCTAAAAAATATCCTTCTGCTATTCTATCACTCTGGAACATCTAACGAAAGTGGGCGTTGCACCAGCAAAATGACCGCAAGCGCGGCAATTCCTTCTTCACGTCCTGTAAAGCCCAAGTGCTCCGATGTAGTGGCTTTAACGTTCACTTGGGAAACGTCTGCTTCAAGCAATCCGGCAATCGATTCGCGCATTTGTTCGATATAAGGAGCCAGTTTCGGCTTCTGTGCGATAACTGTGCAATCCACGTTTCCTAGTTCATATCCTTCACTTTTAACGATTTCCCAAATATGGCTCAGCAGCTTTTTCGAATCAGCGTCTTTGAATTCCGGATCAGTGTCCGGAAAATGCTTGCCGATATCTCCTCCGCCGATTGCGCCGAGTGCCGCATCGGTAATGGTGTGAAGCAAGACATCTGCATCGGAATGCCCGAGCAAGCCCCGGTCATGAGGGATATCAATTCCGCCTAATATTAAGGGTCTTCCTTCCACTAATTGATGTACGTCGTATCCTTGTCCAATTCGCATCATCGTTTTTCCTCCTGTATCCGGCTCTCCAAAATGGCTTTCCCATAAATCAAGTCGTCCGGTGTCGTCATTTTCACGTTTTCATAGGTACTCTCTACAATTTGTACCGGGTAATTCAAGCGTTCTACGAGCATCGCTTCGTCCGTACCAAGAAAGCCGTCTTTCACTGCCGCTTTTGCAGCCTTTAAAATCAGGTCATATTTAAAAGCTTGCGGCGTTTGGATGATCCACAACTGGTTACGGTCCACCGTTTCTGTTATTACGCCGCCTGTTGCTTTCTTTATCGTATCCTTAACAGGAACCCCTGCAATGGCAGCGCCCGTAGAATGGGCTGCTTCCACAAGACGCTCAATCACTTCCCGGTCGATGAACGGGCGTGCCGCATCATGAACCAAGACAATGCTACAAGGCGGAATCGCTTCAAGACAAGATCTTACACTGTCTTGCCGCTCCATTCCGCCTTCTGCATAGCCGCGAACTTTTGTGATTTTATGCTTTTTTACGTAGCTGTCAATCACTTGGCGCTCATCATCTTTTACAGCAAGCCAAATTGCGTCACAATTGGGATCATGTTGAAACACTTCCAATGTGTGAAGAAAAATAGGCTTGCCCAAAAGCTCCAGCAATAGCTTGTTTTTATTTGCTTTCATTCGTTTCCCGCTTCCGCCAGCAGGCAAGACGACTGTATAGTTCATTTTGCGACATCCTTTATCCATTCATTGAAGCTTGGCGGCCGTCTCGCGGTTTCGCGAAAATCATGCGCCCTGCTGAAGTTTGCAATACACTTGTTACAGTAACATCAATTGCCTGTCCGATAAAGCCTTTGCCATCTTCGATCACAATCATCGTACCATCGTCCAAGTACGCAACTCCTTGATTTTGTTCTTTTCCGTCTTTGATAACGACCACATGCATATCTTCTCCTGGAATTACAACTGGTTTCACTGCATTTGCTAAATCGTTGATATTTAATACCGGAACGTTGTGCAGTTCACAGACCTTATTGAGATTAAAGTCGTTTGTTACTACTTGTCCGCCCATTTT
This sequence comes from Planomicrobium sp. CPCC 101110, assembly GCF_007859395.1. Taxonomy (GTDB): domain Bacteria; phylum Bacillota; class Bacilli; order Bacillales_A; family Planococcaceae; genus Planococcus. The sequence goes on from NZ_VOHD01000016.1 coordinate 59,919, forward strand.
CTTCGCAGCTCTCATAAGCTTCAAGTCCACTTCACTAACTTCATCAAAGCTTTCTTCTGTAATCATAATGGCACCTTCGCGCTCGCTTTGCAGGCGCTTCAGAATATCCAGGCCTCGGCGCCCGCGGGTCCGCTTTAATGTATCGGAGGAATCTGCGATATGCTGCAGCTCAGATAAGACAAATTGTGGAACCACAAAGGTTCCTTCCATAAATCCGGTGGCTGAAATGTCGGCAATCCGGCCGTCGATAATAACGCTCGTATCCAGCAATTTATAAGTAGTCTTTTGAATCGGTTCTTCAATTTCCGCTTTTTTGGCTGCTCCTATTCGCGGCGTTAGCATTGCCACCATCTCTTCCCGTTTTTGGAACCCTACCTGAAACCCTAAATAGCCGAGCACAACCGATAAAACAATCGGTGCTGCAGTAGCCACCACTGGGATATCAATGGTGCTGAGGGCAAAGCCGATCAAAAATGCCACAACCAAACCTAAAATCAGTCCGACCGTCCCGAAAAGCAGATCCGGGGTTGGGGCACGCAATAACTTTTCTTCCATCCATTTCATAAATTTGACGATTGAATCTGCAAACAAGAGAGATAACAAAAAGAAAACAATGGCTCCGATCAAAGCAGCTACAATAGCATTGTTGCTCCAAGGGTTGTCGAGAAAAGGGATAAGTTCAAAAACATAAGGTAAAAATATAATTCCGACAGTAGCGCCAATCAATAAAAATAAAATCTGGATAATTCTCCTTAACATGTACTCCACCTCCTTTTGCTAATTATACACTGTTTGTTAAGGAAACGCTTTTTTGACCCTTATCAACCCTGTGCCAAAGAAAAAAGGAGGCAAATTTGCCTCCTTACTGCGGAAAAATTTCTTTTAATGCATCATTGACGCTTTCAACGCCGACGACTCGAATGCCTTCCGGGTAATCCCAGCCCCCGAGATTGGAAGCCGGCACAATTGCCCGTTTGAACCCAAGTTTTGCCGCCTCTTGGACGCGCTGTTCAATTCGTGATACACGGCGGATTTCGCCAGTCAATCCTACTTCTCCGATAATACAGTCATAAACGTTTGGTGCAGTATCCCGGAAACTCGACACAATACTTGCAAGCACCGCAAGATCAATTGCCGGCTCATCAAGCTTTACGCCGCCTGCAACTTTGATATAGGCGTCTTGCGCCTGGAGCAGCATGCCAACGCGTTTTTCCAATACCGCCATTAGGAGTGACACCCGGTTTTGGTCAATGCCCGTTGCCATGCGCTTTGGATAATTGAAGCTCGAAGGAGTCACCAGAGCTTGGATTTCAACAAGAATCGGGCGCGTACCTTCCATTGAAGCTACGACTGTCGAACCTGCAGCTCCACTCGAGCGTTCTTGCAGGAACAGTTCGGATGGATTCAGCACTTCCTTCAACCCACTTTGCAGCATCTCGAAAATTGCGATTTCATTGGTAGAACCAAAGCGGTTTTTCACGCTCCGCAATATGCGGTACGTATGATGGCGTTCGCCTTCAAAATACAGCACCGTATCTACCATGTGCTCAAGAATACGCGGCCCGGCAATCTGCCCTTCTTTCGTTACGTGTCCCACGAGGAAGATTGCGATGTTTTTAGTTTTCGCAATACGCATTAATTCAGCCGTACTTTCCCGTACTTGGGTAACGCTGCCCGGTGCTGACGTTACTTCCGGATGGTGTACCGTTTGGATTGAATCGACAATGACAAAATCAGGATTTACTTCTTCAATTGTATGATGGATCAATTCCAAATTCGTTTCAGCGTAAATATACAACTCTGAGGAGGATGCATCCAGCCTCTCAGCTCGAAGCTTTGTTTGCCGGATGGATTCTTCACCAGAAATATACAAAACGCGGCTGCCGCTGTTTGCTAGCATCGCCGAAACTTGCAGCAATAACGTAGACTTCCCTATCCCTGGATCTCCGCCTATCAGCACAAGAGATCCTGGCACAATACCGCCGCCAAGCACCCGGTTCAACTCTCCAAGCTTCGTTTCTACCCGCGGCTCCTGCTGGGTTTCAATTGAATTGATCGGTGTCGCTTTTTGCGCCACACTTGCAGAATGTTGAAAAGCTCCGCGCGGTCCTTTAGGCGCCGCCACTTCCACTTCTTCCACCATCGTATTCCATGCGCCGCAGCCTGGACATTTCCCCATCCATTTAGCCGATTCATAGCCGCACGATTGGCACATGAACTTTGTTTTCTTCTTAGCCATACGGTACCTCCTGTTTTTCAATAAAAAACCGCCCGCCGGATATCCGGCGAGCGGAACGCCCTCACTTACTTCTTCTGTAATTCTACAGTCGGCTGGTCTGTGCGGACAATAAATTCCCCATCTTCTACATCAAATATAATGTGCTGGCCAGCAAGTGCTGTACCTTTCAGCAACTCTTCAGACAAGCGGTCCTCAACATGTTTTTGAAGCGCACGGCGAAGTGGACGTGCCCCATACTCAGGATCATATCCTTCGCTCGCCACTTTATCAAGAGCCGCTTCAGTCAATTCCAGATCAATATCCTGTTCTTTCAAGCGATCAGTCAATTGTTTTGTCATTAACGTTACAATTTCACGCAAGTTATCTTTTTCAAGCGAATGGAAGACAATCATATCATCAATACGGTTCAAGAATTCCGGACGGAATGCTTTTTTCAACTCGCCAAGCATTTTATCTTTCATATCTTTATAATCAGTTTTTGCATCTTCCAAGTTGAAGCCAACATATTTGTTGTATTTCAGCTCTTCCGCACCGACGTTTGAAGTCATGATAATGACGGTATTACGGAAGTCGACTCTGCGGCCTTTTGAATCAGTCAAGCGGCCATCTTCAAGCACTTGAAGCAAGATATTAAAGACATCCGGGTGAGCTTTTTCGATTTCATCGAGCAAAATGACCGAGTATGGCTTGCGGCGTACTTTTTCAGTTAACTGGCCGCCTTCTTCGTAACCAACGTATCCTGGAGGTGAACCGACAAGACGTGAAGTGGAATGTCTTTCCATATACTCGGACATATCAATACGAATCATTGCGTCTTCATCGCCAAACATAGATTCAGCAAGAGCACGAGCAAGTTCTGTTTTACCAACACCAGTTGGTCCAAGGAAGATAAATGAACCGATCGGACGTTTCGGATCTTTCAATCCAGCGCGTGCGCGGCGGATCGCTTTTGAAATCGAAGTGACCGCTTCTTCTTGGCCGATGACACGGCCGTGAAGAATTTGCTCCAAGTTCAACAACTTATCAGATTCGGTTTGCGCAAGTTTGGAAACCGGAATTCCAGTCCACATAGAGACAACTTTCGCAATATCTTCTACAGTCACTTGTGATTCTTCTTTGCCTTGCTTTTCTTTCCATTCTTTTTTCGTTTTCTCTAGCTGATCTTTTAATTTCTGTTCAACATCTCGAAGGGAAGCTGCTTTTTCAAACTCTTGGCTTTGCACAGCTTCATTTTTCTCATGGCGTGCAGCTTCAAGTCTTGCTTCCAATTCTTTAAGATCAGGTGGAGTTGTGTAAGAGCGAAGTCTTACTTTAGAACCTGCTTCATCGATCAAATCAATCGCTTTATCCGGCAAGAACCGGTCAGAGATGTAGCGGTCAGACATTTTCGCTGCTGCTTCAATCGCTTCATCAGTAATTTTCACACGGTGATGGGCTTCATAACGGTCGCGCAATCCTTTAATGATCAGAATCGACTCTTCAACTGTCGGCTCATCCACTTGGATTGGTTGGAAACGGCGTTCAAGAGCCGCATCTTTTTCAATGTATTTACGGTACTCATCAAGTGTTGTTGCGCCAATGCACTGTAATTCACCGCGTGCTAAAGATGGCTTAAGAATGTTCGATGCATCAATTGCCCCTTCAGCGCCACCTGCTCCAATCAATGTGTGAAGCTCATCGATAAAGAGAATGATATTGCCTGCTTGGCGAATTTCATCCATCACTTTTTTCAAGCGGTCTTCAAATTCACCGCGGTATTTTGTGCCTGCAACTACCGTACCCATATCCAGAACCATAACTCGTTTGTCGCGCAATGTCTCCGGCACTTCATTGTTGATGATTTGCTGTGCCAATCCTTCAGCAATTGCTGTTTTACCGACACCAGGCTCACCGATCAAGACTGGGTTGTTTTTTGTTCTGCGGCTTAACACTTCAATTACACGTGTGATTTCATCACTGCGACCGATAACTGGATCCAGGCTGCCTTCGCGTGCAACTTGAGTCAAATCACGTGCCAAACCATCCAATGTTGGTGTATTAGCTGATGCATTCGGGTTGCTGCCGGTAGAAGCCTGTTCGTTGCTTCCGAGCAATTGTAGCACTTGCTGACGGGCTTTGTTCAAGCTGACGCCCGCATTTCCCAATACACGTGCCGCCACGCCTTCGCCTTCACGAATCAATGCAAGCAATAAATGTTCTGTGCCAATGTAAGAATGGCCTAATTTACGGGATTCATCTACAGACAACTCGATAACTTTTTTCGCTCTTGGTGTATAGTGGACGATCGGCCCGACGTTTTTCTCGCCGACTCCAACAAGTTCTTTTACGCCTTCTTCGATCAACTGTGTATTCACTTCAATCGCTTCAAGAGCTTTAGCAGCAATGCCGCCGCCTTCACGAATCAGGCCAAGCAAAATGTGCTCTGTGCCGATTGATTCATGTTTCATGCGGATTGCTTCTTCTTGAGCTAATTGAAGAACTTTCTGTGCGCGTTGTGTGAATCGGTTGAACATCATATAAAATCCTCTCCTTCATCATTTAAGCTTTCTTTATTCAAGCGTTCGCGAAACAATTTCGCTCGTGCATAATCTCGTTCTTTCGGCTCCAGTGGTTTACTTGAATATTGCTGGAGAAAAGCGGGCTGCATGAAAATCATCAACTCATTCAATATGGACATATCCATATCTTTGATCATTTTTAAATCAATACCCAAACGGACGTCTGACAAACACTTCGCAGCCTCTTCTGTTGTCAGCAGGCGGGAGTGGGTAAGCGTTCCAAGCGACCGGTAAATCCGGTCTTCCAACACAAGCGGCGAGTTTTCTTGAATGGCTTCCCTTGCCCGGCGTTCTTGTTGGATAATCTGTTCTGTCATGTTTTGAAGATCCTTAAGAATTTCGTATTCAGATTTCCCAAGTGTAAGTTGGTTTGAAATCTGATAAACATTTCCAAGTGCTTCGCTGCCTTCACCGTAACTCCCTCTCACAACCATGCCAAGGCGTGATATAGCGGGAATAATACGGTTGATTTGATGCGACATTGTCAATGCCGGCAAATGGAGCATCACGGATGCCCTCATCCCAGTACCCGTATTCGTCGGACAGCTTGTTAAATAACCGAATTTCTCATGAAAAGCATAAGACAAATGCTTTTCAAGCAGTGAATCGAGCCTATTGGCTACTTGATAGGCTTCTTGCAGATGAAAACCGGACTGCAAACTTTGTATTCGCAAATGGTCCTCTTCATTGACCATAACACTCAATTCTTCATTATCTGACAAAAGAACAGAACCTGAATGTTGGCCTCTAGCCAGATAAGGGCTGATTAAATGCTTTTCAACCAAAATCTCCCGGTCCAACTGAGACGTCTTTTGTATGTCAATATGAGTAAAGTTATAATCCAATTCTCTTCCTTTGTCCAATAAAACCGCCGAAATTGCTTTGTCTACTTTTAGCGCTTCATCTTCTGAAAAAGCATATGGAAATTGAAAATCACTTAAGTTTCGCGCTAAACGAATACGTGTGCTCATCGCAATATCGACATTTTCTCCGTCATTAGCCATCCAACTGCTTGCTCTTGGCTGAAGGAAACGTTCAATTGCCATTAGAAACACCCCCTTCAAGCTGCGAATTCAATACGCGAATTTCATCGCGTAACTTTGCAGCTCCTTCGAAGTCTTCTTCTTCAATTGACGTCTTCATTTGCTTCCGCAATTCTTCTATTTCTTTTTTTATCTTTAACGTATTCCCATAAGATGCAGGAATTTTACCGGTATGTTCTTTGTTCCCATTATGCAGGCGTTTAAAAATTTCATCGAGTTGCGGTTCAAATGTATCGTAACAAGAAACACACCCGAACTTGCCTAGCTTTAAAAACTTCGTAAACGTAAACCCGCAGGATGGGCAAATTGCCACTTCTTTACGGACAGGGCTTACCGTAGTCTGGTGGACAGGAAACCAATTAGACAATAATTGATGAATAGCCATCGGGTCCTGTTCAAAGGCAATATTAATGCTTTGGTTTCCAGCTGCGCAAACATGGCATAAATGGCGCTCTATCGTCTGCCCTTGCTGAGTTTGTTTTACTATAACTGAAGCAGGACGTTCTCCACACTGATCGCAAATCATCTTATCACCTCTTAAGCGTTAGACTGAAATTTTAATGAAAAAAGCATTGCAATAAGAATTCGTGACCTTACTTCATCTCGAAGAGGCAAAGGCAAAAGCAATGTAGAACGATCAACTGCACTTAACATCAACTTCGCTTCACGTTTAGAAACAATTTCTTCATCCAGCAGCCGAAATACTATATCTTCTGCCATACTTTGTGATGCCCCATGTTCCAAACGATTGATAATTTCTGCTAAAACATCTGATTTTTTATGGAGGCGTATTCGCTTTATGCGGATATAACCTCCGCCTCCCCGTTTGCTTTCCACTAAATAACCACGATCAACGGTAAACCTTGTATTGATGACGTAATTTATTTGAGAAGGGACACATTGAAACTTTTCAGCGACTTCGCTTCTCTTAATTTCAATATGGTCCCTCTCGCTTAATTCGATAACTTGCTTCAAATAACCTTCAATCACATCTGAAATATTCCGCATCGCCTTCACCTCTTCGATACATAATATGCCAAAATTGACTTTGACTATATTTGACTTAATTATACACCAACTATTTTAGAGATTTCAAATAGTATGTTCGAAAAAAAAAAGAAGGCTCCAAAAAAGGGCAAGACAAAAAAGCTGAGGTAGTTACTTAATTATTCCTCATCAAGCATACGCTTCATAAAATCTTTTGCATGACTTGAAATGGATTCAGTTTTTTCTTCTTTGTACTTCGTTTTCCACTTGGTGCCTTCTCGCCAGATTTCTACCACGTCACCAACCGATACATTATGCGTAAAGTCAGCTACAGGAAACGTAAACTGCTCATGCTGCTCATCCTCTGATGTCAGTAAAGCAGTTCGTTTATCAATTGTTACCACTTTATATAATCCTGCTTTCATATTCCTCACCTCATTTTTGCTTTTCCCTTATTAAATAACATTCAATCATTATGATAAACGGTAACTATAAAGCCAAAATGTTTAAGTTTAATGAATAAAATTAAAGAACGCAAAAAAAGCCAGAACCGGAAACGGTTCTGACTTTCTTTCTGGTGCCCAGCGACGTCCTACTCTCACAGGGGGAGACCCCCAACTACCATCGGCGCAAAAGAGCTTAACTTCCGTGTTCGGGATGGGAA